>NZ_AFPJ01000035.1 GCF_000220505.1 Microbulbifer agarilyticus S89
TGGCGGGGCTTTTTTTGTTGCTGTTCGTCAGGATGCTTCACGGTTCCGTGGTGACATCGATCCCCGGCACTTCGCTGCAGCCATCGTTTTCAATGAAATAGGCGCTTGGCTGGTGCGATTGATTGTAACGATGCTCAATGCCTTCATCGCGGAACACCAGCAAGTACTCTTCCTTTACCCAACCCTGCTCCGTGCGGTACTCGCTAAGCCACAGCAGCGCCGGCCCATCTTCGTGGCACTTGCCGTAAAACATACGGGTTTTTTCCACCAGCTCTTTGGTCAGGTAATCGCGGTACACACCCGGATACGTGAAGCGCTCGCCGGATAGATCCAGGTTCAACACACCATCTTCGTTGCCTTCAAGCTCCGCCTGAGACCGGTCACGTTGTTGCGCCACGGAGCCATCCGTCGGCGCCCGTGCGGCAAACTGCTCCGGCTCAGGAATGTCATCTTCGTCTCGATCACGCGGCCGCCGTGCCTCGGTTGGCTCGCCCGGTGCGACCGCAATGCGCTCGAGAAAGATGGCTGTGTTCTCGTCGCAGTCCACACAGGTTCGTCCGGCGATAATGGCGTAGCCTTTCAGTTCGGAAATAAGCTTGGCCTCCGCGAGATCCACATCGATCACACGGTCCTCGGACACTTTTAGCTGGACGCCGGACATCGCCGGCATGACGGGAGAAAACCCGAACAGAAAAACAAGGAGAAAGAGAGGGAATATCTTCATGCAGAGCAACCACACTTTATACATCTGCAGACCGCGATCAGTTGGTGCCGCCAGGGCAACTTTCCTTGCTGACCCTTGGCGGCACCGCGATTGGGTAGTGCTGTTACACTGTCGCGATTCCCTTCTATGTATAACCATAGCAGGTGTTGAAAATCCTGCTGCGCGGGGCCGTTACTTTCTCAGTACGCCCCGCCAATACGTGGTCACCGTATTTTTGGTATCAGGGCGCTTCCCAGCTGCCGCTCTCTTCCGCGGGACCGATAAACGCCCCGACTCCCTCTTCCTTCAATGCGTCCAGCGCCTCCTGCAATGCGTCGGCATCGGAGTCAAACACGTCTTCCCACACCGTCGTGTTGTTGTTTTCATCAACGATTTCCAGCAGCCAACCGCCGTCACCGTCTTCATAAATATCGATGCTGACGGTGTGGTTGCCATCGCTATACGCGCGGCTCAGGGGAGAATCTTGCGGGGTAACTTCTTCAGCCATGGGGGAAGCCTCGCTGGCAAAGGGGGATGCGGGAACTGGCACCGACATGCTCGGGAAGACAGTAAAGCGAACTCCTGAACACCCGGTCAAGCCCGATACGACATTGTCGAAAAAGTGTACGACGCGCAGTGCAAAACTTGTTAAAATACGCGGCGATTTTTACCCATGCCCCGGATTTACGCTCCGGCTTGCACAAGGAAACTCCCATGACCAATTCCGCGTCCGTTGTGGTCTGCGCGCTGTACAAGTTTGTTCGCCTCGAAGACTTTGAATCCCTGCGCGATCCCCTACTCAAGGTAATGCTCGATAACGAAGTGCGCGGCACCCTGCTGCTCGCTGACGAGGGCATCAATGGCACCGTCGCCGGCAGCCGTGCCGGCATCGACACCTTGCTCAGCTACCTCAAGTCCGATAGCCGTCTGGCGGAACTGGACTACAAAGAGTCCTACACCGAAAACATGCCCTTCCTGCGCAGCAAGGTAAAACTGAAGCGCGAGATCGTCACCATGGGCGTCGAAGGCATCGATCCTCGCCGCACCGTCGGCACCTATGTAAAACCGGCCGACTGGAATGCGCTGATTTCCGACCCGGACGTTGTGCTGATCGATACCCGCAACGATTATGAATTCCAGGTAGGCACCTTCGAGCACGCGGTGAACCCGAACACCACCACCTTTCGTGAGTTTCCCGACTACGTGAAGGAAAATCTGGATCCAGGCAGACACAAGAAAGTAGCGATGTTCTGCACCGGCGGTATCCGCTGTGAGAAGTCCACCGCATACCTGAAGGAGCAGGGTTTCGACGAGGTGTACCACCTGCAGGGCGGCATCCTGAAATACCTGGAAGACGTGCCCAAGGAAGAGACCCTGTGGCAGGGCGAGTGCTTTGTCTTTGATGACCGGGTCACCGTCAATCACGACCTGGAGCGCGGCTCCTACCAGCAGTGCAACGCCTGCCGTATGCCGATCACCGATGAAGAAATGCAGTCTCCATTGTTCGAGCAGGGGGTCAGCTGCCCGCACTGCCACGATACGGTGTCAGACGCTGACAAGTCGCGTTTTCGCGAACGTGAGAAGCAGATCCAGCTGGCCAAACAGCGTGGTGAGCGCCATCTCGGTGAAGATGCCAAGGCTACGACCTTAAACCGCCGGCAGCACAAGCAAGCGCTGCGTCGCCAACAGGCAGAACAGGCGCGCAAGGCCTGAGTGCACAACCAGCGCCTGTGGATTTATTCCCCACGGTATACCGGTGAGAGATACACCGGTGAGAACTCAGTGGCTCGCATTGAGCGTGGAACTCTCCGCGGCGAGCCAGGCGTAAGCTTCGCCCTCACTGACACATTGGCAAATCGACAGCCCGCCTTCACGCGACACGCGATCGGTTGCCGACATGGGGTTGTGGGAAAGGGGGTGCAAAACGACGATTTTGGCGCTCCCGTAACCGGGCAGCTGCGCAACAAACTGGGCGAAGCGTTTATTGTCATCTGCTGACATGTGAACCTGCACGAAGCGCACATCAACCAGGATCCGCAGCGGCCGCACGTGGCCATATTTCTGTGAGATCCGCAGGGATGCATTCGCCATTTCGTCGAAGGAAACATCACCCTGCGGGGAGCAACGCACCACGCGGGTGCCGCTCTCCAACCTGATCTGAACTGACATGGTGTAGCACTCCGTTTGCTATCTGCCATCGCATTGCGACCATCCTGGGCATTGCACCATACCCGCTCGCTCCTTGCTTATACGCAACGCTGCCAAGATTGGTACTGGGCGAGCCAACGCATGTTCAGGCCTCGCACTCCGCGAACCAATGCAACGCCGCGGCTTCGGTGACGAACTCTCGTACCACCAGCCCCTCTTTCTGCGCCACACTGTCAATAATAACGTTCGCGTTATGCTCTGGGGTGTGCAGCACAGCGACCCGGGCATGACTCACGCCGGGCAGGTGTGCCACAAAGGCGCCAAATGCCGCACGCTCTTCCGGTGTCATCACAATTTCTGCTCGGCGCACATCCTCAAGCACACACAGAGGCCGCAGATGGCCGTAGGACTTGGCCACCTGCCCTGCAGCCGCCTGCTTCTCCGCGAGGTCCACCTGCGCAAAGAAGCTTAGATGAACAATACGCGAAGCTTGGTCGTAGCGAACATGAAAGCCCAAAACCTTTCTCCCGAGAGCCGCGCATAGCTAACCCGCAATGCGCGTGGAGTCGTGACGATAACGCGGGCCACCAGCGCCCGCTCGTGCGGGCATGCAAAGAGCCTAGCCCAAGTCGATCTCTGGCACGTCACTGTCGCCATCCGCAGCCAGCCAAACCTGTGCCGCCGTTGCGCGCGCCACCTGTTTGTACAGGTCGGCAAAAGCACCTTGCGGCTCCGCTGCCACGGTCGGCTTGCCGCCATCTACCTGCTGGCGGATCGACATCGCCAGTGGCAGCTGCCCGAGCAGGCGCGTACCGTAATCCTGTGCCATTTTGTCGCCGCCACCGGCGCCAAACACAGGCTCCTGGTGCCCACACTTGGAGCAGGTGTGCAGGGACATGTTTTCCACAATACCGAGAACCGGCACCGACACCTTGCGGAACATTTCCACGCCCTTGATCGCGTCTACCAGCGCCAGGTCCTGCGGCGTGGTGACGATGACCGCACCGGCGAGGACGACCTTCTGGGATAGCGTGAGTTGGATGTCGCCGGTGCCCGGCGGCATATCCACAATCAGATAATCCAGTTCGCCATCTTCTGTGCTCTCGCCCCACAGCGTCTGCGTCAACATCTGGTTCAGTGCGCCGCTCGCCATTGGGCCACGCCATACTGCAGGCGTATCCTCGGTCAGCAAATAGCCCAGTGACATGGTCTGCAGGCCCTGCGCCGGAACCGGCACAAAAAACTTGCCGCCTTTTACCTCGGGCCGTGTGCCCTCGGTGCCGAGCATTGTCGGCAGGCTCGGGCCGTAAATATCCGCGTCCAGCAAACCCACCTCAGCACCTTCCGCCGCCAGCGCCAGCGCCAGGTTCACCGCGGTGGTGGACTTACCCACGCCGCCCTTGCCGGACGCCACGGCGATAATGTGCTTCACCGCCTTAAGCGGCTCCGGCACCTCACCCACTTCTGTACGCGGAATGTCAAAAAGCAGATCAAAGTTCAGGGTGCTGCCCGCCAGAGGCCCGTCTGCAAGGACCGGCGCGCAGGCCGCGCGCACACGCTCCGCCCATACCTGCTGCTGGCTCGCACAGGGATACCCGAGGGTCACACTAGTAAAGATGGTGTTATCCCCATCAAAACCCACCTCAATATCCGCATCCAGGGCATCCAGTGGCAGCGCGGTGGCCGGATCTTCGAGGGCGCCAATCGTTGCCGCTACCCGCTCGAGCTGTTCCGTAACCTCGGGAGAGAAGTCTTCATGGTCTTGGTGGTCGTCGTTCACGGCAGCATCCTCACTGGCTCTGGAATTTGGGCGGCATTGTGGTCAAGCTCTGTCGTGAACACAAGCGACGCCCCAGTACAGAATTCAGTACAGACTATTGGGTACAGACCCGTCAGTCCCGCACAGCGCGGCGGGCGTCGTCGGCAGGTGCCTTACAAGGCCCATTTCTGCTATATTCCGCGCTCTTTCCGGCCCACGGCCGTCCAATCAAAGAATCCACACAGACTAATCTCGCAGCCTTTGGAATCCATGATGTCTCAAACCGACCATCAGCCAAGAAACATTCTCGTCACCAGTGCCCTGCCGTATGCCAACGGCTCCCTGCACCTGGGTCATATTCTCGAGTACATCCAGACCGATATCTGGGCCCGCTTCCAGCGCGCCCGCGGCAACCAGTGCCTGTATATGTGCGCCGACGACGCCCACGGCACTGCCATCATGCTGAAGGCTGAACAACTGGGTATCACCCCGGAACAACACATCGCCAACATGCAGGCGGAGCACGAGCGCGATTTCGCCGACTTCCTGATCGGTGTGGACAACTACCACTCCACCCACTCCGACGAGAACCGCGAACTGTCGGCAATGATCTACAAGCGCCTGCGTGAGAACGGCCATATTGCCTCACGCACCATTACCCAAGCGTTTGACCCGGAGAAAGAACTGTTCCTGGCGGACCGCTACATCAAGGGCACCTGCCCGCGCTGTAAATCCGAAGACCAGTACGGCGATAACTGTGAAGTGTGCGGCGCGACCTACAGCCCCACTGAGCTGATCAACCCAGTATCGGTCATCTCCGGCGCGACGCCCGTGGAAAAAGAGTCCGAGCACTTCTTCTTTACCCTGCCGGCTTTTACCGACTTTCTGAAACAGTGGACCCGCTCCGGCACCCTGCAGAGTGAAGTGGCGAACAAACTGTCCGAGTGGCTGGATGAAGGCCTGCAGGAGTGGGACATCTCCCGCGATGCGCCCTACTTCGGTTTCGAAATCCCCGACGCCCCCGGCAAATACTTTTACGTATGGCTGGACGCGCCGATCGGTTATATGGCGAGCCTGAAAAACTACTGCGATGCAAAAGGCCTCGACTGGCAGGAGTACTGGAAAAAAGACAGCACCGCCGAGGTGTATCACTTTATCGGCAAGGACATTGTCAACTTCCACGCGCTGTTCTGGCCGGCCATGCTCGACTCTGCCCAGTTCCGCACCCCAACCAAGGTGTGCGTACACGGCTTCCTGACCGTCAATGGCAAGAAGATGTCGAAGTCCCGCGGCACCTTTATTAATGCGCGCAACTACCTCGACCACCTGAACCCGGAATACCTGCGTTACTACTTCGCAGCGAAGCTGACCGCCGGTGTGGACGACCTGGACCTCAACCTGGAAGACTTTATCGCCAAGGTGAACTCGGACCTCGTGGGCAAGGTGGTAAACATTGCCTCGCGCACCGCCAAGTTTGTCAGCAAGTCCGGCGGCGCCCTGTCCAGCGAGCTGGCCGACCCGGCGCTGTGGAACCAGTTTGTGGAAGCGGCCCCGCGCATTACCGATTTCTTTGAAGCGCGCGAATACAGCCGTGCCACCCGTGAAATCATGGCGCTGGCGGATGCCGCCAATGCGTGGATTGCGGAAAAAGCTCCCTGGTCTCTGGCCAAGGAAGAAGGCAAGGAACAAGAAGTACTGGCGATCTGCTCGCAGGGCGTGAACATGTTCCGCGCACTGATCAGCTGGCTGGCACCGGTACTGCCGGAAACCGCGAAGAAAGCCGAGGAGTTCCTCGGTGTGGCACTGGACTGGAACACCGCAACCACACCGCTGGCCGGGCACACCATCAACAAATTCAAGCCGCTGATGCAGCGTATCGAAAAAACTCAGGTGGAAGCCGTGCAAGAAGCCGCAAAAGAATCCCTGGCACAATTGCAGGCCGAAACTCAATCCAACACCGAGGCAGCCAAAGGCCCACTGGCAGACGACCCGCTGGCGGACGAAATCCAGTTTGACGACTTTGCCAAGGTGGACCTGCGCATCGCCCTGATCGCCAATGCGGAGCACGTGGAAGGTGCCGGCAAACTACTGCGCCTGACACTGGACCTGGGTGGCGAAACCCGCAATGTATTCGCCGGTATCAAGAGCGCCTACAGCCCGGAAGACCTGATCGGCAAACACACCGTAATGGTTGCCAACCTGGCACCGCGCAAAATGCGCTTTGGGGTCAGCGAAGGTATGGTGCTGGCGGCGGGCCCGGGTGGCAAAGACCTGTGGATTCTGGAGCCCCATGCAGGTGCTCAGCCGGGTATGCGGGTGATGTAAGCGCCCTTTCCCTTTCCACTCTTTCCTTTCCTCTATCTCCTTTCCTCTAGTGGTGGGGCAGTAGCGCTGCCCCACCTACTGCTCAACCAGCGCCCGCTTCGCTTTTGACAAATGTCCTTGCCAGCAAGCCTCCCACTCCGTCCAATGGCGTAACATCCTAACCACGCTGCCTTGTCGAGCAGATGCTACCGCTCAGCAATGGGACAAACGTTTCGAGGCTAACCATGTCCGCAGTCATGTTTCCTATCTATGCGCTCTGCCATACCACCCTGTGTGTCTGGGCCTGCTCGCTGTGGAAATCCCGGCGCGCACCCGGTGCGGCACTGATCGCGCTAGTCTGCGCCGCGCTCACCTACGACAACATCATCCTGTCGATCGGTGCGTCCATCGGTATCGGCCCGCTGCTGGAAAGCCTGAGCTGGCCACGCTTTGTCATGCATGCCGTGCTCACGCCACTACTGTTGGTAGTTGCAAGCAAAACCGCGCAGTGCGCCGGGTTAAGCTGGACCCGGGGCCCAAAATGGAACTGGTTTATCTGGCTGCTCGTTCCGCTGATGATTCTGCTAGGGGTCTATGAAGGACTTATCGGTCTGGAGCTGGTACCCGCTTGCTTCGACGATACCCTGCGCTACACCTCCAACCTGCACCCCACCCAACTGTGTTTTGAGGGGCAGCAACCGGTTACCGGCAATGGCCCTCCCATTCCTTCGATTGTCGCCACACTGCTCACGCTTATTGTCGGTATTGGCTTATGGCGGCAGTTCCGGTGGCCGTGGATGACCGTCGGCGCAACCATCATGTTTTTTACCGCAGCCATACCGCCCAGCTTGCTGGGACCAGCCCCGGGTAATGGCGGCGAAGTTCTGCTGCTGGCGAGCCTGGCATTCAGCGTTGCCCGCTTTGCCGGCCACCCCGCGCCCTCGGCAGAATTGGTAGTGACGGTAAAATAAGCTGATCGGGCCCTGCAGCACCAACTCACCCGTGAGCAAACCCAAATCGCCAAACCGTTCTGAACCGTTTACCATCTCCCCCAACAGTACCCCCCCTGCCAACCAGCGCTGCGCACCCGCAGTGCTGCCCCCAACAACGCAGCCGGAAACCTTAAAACCTTAAACTTTGGAGCCCACGATGCGCGGTGTATTTCTCGATACCCTGACCATGAAGCTAGATGAACTGGATACTTCAGCGCTGCAAAACACGCTGGACCAGTGGGAGTTTTTTGAGACTACGACACCGGAGCAGACCGCACAGCGCATTGCCAATGCGGACGTAGTGATCACCAATAAAGTAGTGCTCGACCGTGCGCTTATCGAAAAGGCACCGAATTTAAAACTTATCTGTGTGTGCGCCACCGGCACCAACAATATCGATCTGGATGCGGCGGCTGCCAGCAATATTCCGGTAAAAAATGTTACCGGTTATACCGGCACCTCCCTCGCACAACATACCCTCGCCCTGATTCTGGCCCTCGCCACCCGCTGGCACCAATATCACAGCGACGTGGGTAGCGGCCGCTGGGCAGAGTCCCCGGTTTTCTGTCGCCTCGACTACCCGGTAATCGAACTCGACGGCAAAGTGCTGGGTATTATTGGCTACGGCGACCTCGGGCAAAAAGTCGCACGATTGGGCGAGGCGCTCGGTATGAAGGTGTTGATTGCGGAGTCGTTCACCGGGGACAAGAAAGCCGGCCGCACACCGCTAGCAGAGTTGATTGCGCAATCTGATGTGATCAGTTTGCACTGCCCGCTCACTGAAGAAACGGATCAGCTGGTCAATCAGCAGTTTCTGTCCGCAATGAAAGAAACCGCCTTCCTGATTAACACCGCTCGCGGTGGCCTGGTGGATGAAGCGGCCCTTGTCGCCGCATTGAAAGATCACACGATCGGCGGTGCGGCACTGGATGTGATTAGTGTGGAGCCACCGCCTGCAGATCACGTATTGCTGGCAGGCGACATCCCCAACCTCATCATCACCCCGCATAATGCGTGGATCAGCCGTGAAAGTCGGCAGCGTTTACTGGACGGGGTGACGCAGAACATCCTTGACTGGAAGGACGATCGCTAGCGCTGCAAGATACCGCTGCGGTTGCAGGCTGCAGCGGTATATTTCGCGCCAAGTAGCGGGCTCCCCTACCAAACATCTACGTTTTTTGCCCAAAGTATTCTTTTACCTTTCTTTCTATCATTATTTCCAACACCATTCTTGTCGCTATTCCTGTCGCCATTTCAATCAATCGTGGCAGCCAAAATACCCTTCGAAAATAATTTACCTGTCAGTAGTGCATTTACATGTCCACACCACAAGGCGCTAGCTATTTTTGGGCTCTGGACAGGCCAATCAAAGATTTGATTTACTCGCGTAGTCACCAGGGAGGGGTAAGGCTGTTTGCAGACCTGTGATATCAGCCCATTACGCAACAAGGATAAGAACCATGACGACTTCAGTGCGAATAGTGAAAATTATTTCACTCGCCCTACTCATCTTGAGTGTCAGCGCTTGCGGAGGCAGTGCACCAGAAGAAAAAGCGGAAAGTGCCAAGTCCAATTTCAAGCCAGTAGCGGAAATCACCAAAAACAGTGAAAAGCTCTCCGGGCTTTTCGAGCTGTATCAGAATCGGGATACCGGCAGCGTCTATTTAAAGCTTGATCCGGACCAGATCGGGAAAGATATCATTCACCATATGCAGGTGAGCAATGGAATCCCTGGCAGTAATATCCTGCATACCATGGGAATGTACTTTGAGCCCCGCATTATTCGCTTTGAGAAACACTTCGATAAAATCCATGTACGGCAGGAAAATACGGTTTTCGTACACGAGAAGGAAAACCCTGTTAGCCGCGCCAGCCACGCAAACCTGAACCGCCCGATACTGGCCGCGCTGAAAATCGAGGCAGAAGACTCAGCCAGTGGTGCAGTTTTCGTCAACATAGACTCACTGTTTCTCAACGATTCGTTGCGCCAATTGAAACCCTCGCCCAACCCCGAGGAGAAACCGGGCACCCGCCTGACACTTGGAAAGCTGAATAGTGACAAGACTCGCTTCACCAGTCTGCACAACTATGCGCAAAATACGGACGTTGTGGTGGAGTATGTGTATGACAATCCGGAACCGGTATTACCGAAAGAATTTGGCTTGAACATAAAAGACTATGCACTGGGGGATGAGCGTAGTCTCGCGTTTAGCATCCGGCATATTCTGATTCAGGCACCGGACAACGATTTTGAGCCCCGTCGGGATGATCCACGCCTCGGGTATTTTTCCTCACTCAAACAAATATTGACCTCTGACAGTGCCGCACCCTACGGCGATTTCATCAACCGCTGGCATTTAGTCAAGAAAAACCCGCTGGCCGATATTTCCGAGCCCATTAATCCTATTGTCTGGTGGATCGAAAACACCACACCGCTGGAATACCGCGATACTATCCGTGATGCCACCCTCGCCTGGAATCTGGCGTTTGAGCAGGCTGGCTTCAAGAATGCCATCCAGGTAAAAGTGCAGCCGGACGACGCTGATTGGGATGCAGGTGACCTGCAATACAACGTGTTGCGCTGGACGGCATCACCCCAACCGCTGTTTGGCGGTTTGGGTCCCAGTATTGCGGACCCGCGCACCGGGCAAATCCTCGGTGCGGATATCATGCTGGAACTGGTGGCGATGCAAAACCGGTCGCGCATGGAAGAGATCTATAACGTACCCGCCGGCCAGCCAGCAGCGGACGCGGGGCACTTCCACCCCATGGCACAATCACATTTGCCGATCTATCAAGGAGCCGCATTTGGTGCCGCCGCGCTCACCGCACTTGGCGCCGACAAGGCAACTACCAGCCGCTTCTCGGAAGAATTCCTCTACTTTTTGATTTTGCACGAAGTGGGGCACACCCTCGGCTTAAACCACAACTTCATTGCCAGCCAGTATCAACCACTGGCATCGATCTTTGATGGCGATATCACCCGCAAGCAGGGGCTCACCGCGTCGGTGATGGATTACCCCGCGCCCAACCTGTCCATCAGCGAGGGCAGCCAGGAACAGTTCTACAACGTTGCACCCGGGGCTTACGACCGCTGGGCCATTGAATATGGCTATTCACCCGCAGCGGTAGACGCAACAGAAGAGGCGCAGCGTCTCAGCAATATCCTCGCCCGTTCCACCGACCCGGCCCTGGCATTTGGCAATGACGCGGACGATATGCGAGCGCCGGGAGCAGGCATTGATCCGCGCATCATGATCAATGACATGAGTGGTGACGGCATTGGCTATGCACAGCACCAGTTCCGCCTAAGCCAGAAGATTCTGAATTCCCTGCCAGCGCGCCTGCTCAAGCAAGGAGAGTCGCGCCAGGAACTGGTAAATGGGGCAAACGTCGCCCTGCAGCAATACGCAAGTGCCGCCCAGATAGTTTCGCGCTACATCGGCGGAGTAAAGGTGGATCGTGCCATGGTTGGCCAGGAAGGTAGCAGTGATCCATTCCGTCCAGTGGCCGCTGCCGAGCAAAAACGCGCAATGTCCATGCTTGAAGAATACGTGTTTGCTCCTGACGCCCTGATGCTGTCTCCCGAACTCATTACAGAAATGCAGCAACAGCGTCGCTGGTTCTTCTTTTATGGCAAGACTGAAGACCCGAAGGTGCATGACCTGGTACTGAATATTCAAAAGTCTGTGCTCGACCACCTGCTCAACCCGGTGGTGCTCAAGCGGGTTCAGGACTCGAGCCTGTATGGCAATGAGTATTCGATGACAGACCTGTATGCCGACCTCAACCTGGCGATCTTCGCAGCGGATGCAACCGGCAATGTGGACACCTTCCGGCAGAACCTGCAGAGAGAATATATCAATCGCCTGATTGCCACTGCCAACGCCAGTAAAGACAGCGCCCGGCAGCAGCAGTCGCAAGCAATCGCACGCTACTCACTCCGGCAGATTGATGCGCAGTTGAAGAGTGCTGGTAACAATCCGGCGTCGCGCGCGCACAAGGAACAATTGCAATTTGTTATTCGCAGGGCCTTAAACCCCAATGCAAGCCAGCCGAGTAGTGCAGGCTAAACATGACCTTGCAGCGTTCCGGTGCATCCTTAGGGAGAATCCGGAACGCCCACTCCCCAAAATCTATTGATCTATTGAATGATCCAGCCCACACGAGTCACCACCAGACAAAACGCTGCAGTCATCAAACTCTTGTTTTAACAAGGCACCCCTGGCCAGCTATGCTTTGTCGCTCTAGTCAGCCTCTTGCTAATACCGTTTTGCCCCGTTCGGCAATAACCGGTTTGATTCACGAATATTCCTGATTAACCTTCGCGCTCACCTTGATTGCTATCGGAGGGTAACACCATGGCAACAGCAAAAGCGCCTAACTCAGGTTCCAGTCACAACAAGCTGCATCAGGCTTACAACCTTGCGGGCGAGGCAGCTCACGAGACTGCCTCGCACTTAAAGTCACGTGCTCGTGAAACTGCAGACACCGTGAAGGCCCGTGCCCACGATGGTATGGAGAAGGGCAAGCAGCGCGCGCACGACGTTGCCGAGCGTGCGGAGAATCAGATCAAGGCTCATCCGCTTGTCAGTGTGGGCTGTGCCTTCGCTGCCGGCTGGCTGATCGCAAAAATCCTAAAATAACGTTACGTGACCTACAATTTTCTAGATGCATAACCGGTGCCTATTTCATGCACAGATGTCATGCAAAGGCACTGGTTATGCTGCGCGGCATAATGATCACTGACTATTGTACGTCCGCTCGACATCACACACACTGATCGAGGAATTGATTGATGGCAGCCCCCGGCAATCAGCATGACGACTCGAATCAATCGGCTGACCCCAATCACGATCCAGAGCCCAATGCCTCTTCGCAAGAGCCGCAAGGTGCATCACCTCAAGCGGCTGTAGACACACCGCAGGCCGAGTCACTTCTCGACGAATTCAATACGCTACGTGACAGGGCTGAAGCTACCATGACTCTTGCCTCGGCCTGGGCAGAAAATCTAACGAGCCTGGTACAGCTGGAGTTCCAACGCACCCTGCAGGCGGGAAAGCGCATCGTCATCATGCTGCTATTCCTGTTCTTCCTGGCAATTGCGTTGATTGTGAGCCTGTGCGCGGGACTGGGGTTACTCGGCTACTACTTTTTCCAGTCCATTTATATTGGCTTCGGCATTTTTATGTTGTCCCAGATCATCATCCTGACGGTGCTATTACTATCGATCAATCGTCTGAAAAATCTTCTGGGGTTCGACGAATCCCGCAAGCAAGCTCAAGAGGCGCTCGAAAATGTCACTGCGCTCTTTAAACAAGCAGATTGAACAGCGCCGGCAGGCACTGGAAAAACAACGCCATTGTGCCCTGAGTCTGTTGGAGCAACAGAAGGCCCAGGCCTTAACCCAGGCAAACCGGATTCCGTTGCCACTCGCAATGCTCGGCGCGTTTGCCGCGGGCTTTATCATTCAGCGGGTATACAACAAGCCTGCGACCCGCTCACTGGTCAACTGGTATCTGACACTGCGCAATTTTTAACGCGGTGGCTTTCGACACCTGGCGCAACACAGCGTTGGCAGACTGGGTACAATACCGTGTACACAGCCATCCAAGAGGTGCCTCGAACCATGAGTCTGAGCACGCTATCCCCCTCGTCACTCACTGGTGAAGAAAATATTGCGGATCCGGTATTGCCCAGTGCCGAAGCAGCAGAGCAGTTGGTGGATTTTATTCGGCGCTACCCGCGCTTGACCGTGTTGACCGGTGCCGGGGTTAGCACCGACTCTGGCATTCCCGACTACCGCGACCAGCACGGACAATGGAAGCGCAAGCCGCCGGTGGACCACCGCGAATTCATGGCCTGCGCAGCCACACGGCAACGCTACTGGGGCCGCGCATTGATAGGCTGGCCAGTCATCCGCAACTCCACACCGAATGGTGCACACTATCACCTGGCAGAACTGGAGCGACGCGGTCACATCCAGCTAATGATTACGCAAAACGTTGACCGCCTGCATCAGCGTGCAGGTAGCCAACAGGTCATTGACCTGCATGGGCGCGCCGATGAGATTCGCTGCATGCAGTGCGACTACCGCGCGCTGCGCCAGGAAGTGCACGATCGCAGTTACGCTCTGAACCCGGAGTTTCGACACTTTACCGCGGAGGCTGCGCCGGACGGCGACGCCGATCTGGAAGTAGATTTCAGTCATTTTCGCGTGGCCGACTGCCCGCAATGTGCCGGCATCCTGAAACCGGATGTGGTGTTCTTTGGGGATAATGTTCCGCGGGCACGCGTGGACACGGCAATGAATGCATTGTGCGCGAGCAACGCGCTGCTGGTGGTGGGGTCTTCGTTAATGGTGTATTCGGGGTTTCGCTTCTGCCGTTATGCAAAAGAACGGGGCAAGCCCATCGCCGCGCTCACCCTGGGGCGCACCCGCGCCGACGCGCTGCTGGATTTGAAATTGAATGCAGACATTGGAGAAACCTTGCAGCGCACGCTTTTGCAACTCGCGTAATGCTGTTGTGGCGTCACCAATGCCCGCCCTTGCGGTGAGGTCCAGTTAGGGCTAGTGAACCTAGCCCTTGTCGTTTTCGCTGCTGTCGCCGATCTTGTCCTGCGTGCGCAACGCGAAGTCACTGGCATCGTGCCGTTCATGTAATTGCTTGGCGGGATCACCCCAGGCACGGTTCACCATAGCGCCGCGCTGCACTGCCGGGCGCTCTCCAATCTCCTCCACCCAGCGGTTTACATTTTTATAGGTGTGCGCCTCAATAAATTCAGCCGCATCATAGGCTTCGTTTTTCAGCACCGCGCCATACCAGGGCCAGATTGCCATATCCGCAATAGTGTACTCTCGACCGGCAATAAACGAGTGCTCTGCCAACTGGCGATCGAGCACATCCAGCTGACGCTTCACTTCCATGGTGTAGCGATTGATCGGGTACTCGTATTTTTCCGGCGCGTACGCGTAGAAGTGGCCAAAACCACCCCCAAGGAAAGGCGCTGCGCCCATTTGCCAAAACAGCCAGTTAAGGGTTTCGGTGCGCTGTTCCGGGGTATGCGGCAGGAAGGCGCCAAATTTTTCCGCGAGGTACATCAGAATGGAGCCGGATTCGAATACACGGATCGGCGGCTTGGTGCTGTGATCCACCAGCGCGGGAATCTTGGAGTTCGGATTGATATCGACGAAGCCACTGCTGAACTGCTCACCCTCGGTAATACGGATCAGGTGTGCGTCGTACTCCGCTCCTTCATGCCCGAGCGCCAGCAGCTCCTCGAGCATGATGGTGACTTTTACCCCGTTGGGCGTCGCCAGGGAGTAAAGCTGCATGGGGTGCTTGCCCACCGGCAGCGCTTTGTCATGGGTCGCGCCGGCGATAGGACGATTGATATTGGCGAATTGGCCGCCACTTTCCGCATCCCACTTCCAGACCGCAGGCGGGGTGTAACTCGTATCCGACATGATCACTCCTCGTTAGCATTCCGTTAGGTGGCCTAAGGGTAATCCGACGGCGGCTTTTTTTAAACGTCCGGCAGGTTTTCGGTCACGGCCGCAAAGCTGTGTTGGCTTTGCAGCAGCTGAAGCACTTGCGGCAAGGGATCCGCATACACTTCTGGCAGATCGCATTCGCCGTCGGCAGCAGGGACGTAGGCCAAACGCTCGTCCGGCGGGATAAACTCGGTTGTGATGCCGGGCTTGTTGCCCCGGGCATCTACCCGAAACCAGCCATAGCGCTCCAGGTACACGCTGTTCAGGCCGTGCAGGCAAAAACGGCGACTGCCCTCATCCAGCAGCAGGCGCTGATAACTGAAGCCGGCGGGAATATCATTGGCCCGCAGTAGCGCCGCCAGCAGGTGACTTTTGGCGAAGCAAAATCCCGTACCCGCGCTCAGCACATCCGAGGCCCGGCAGGTAACCGGGTTCAGCGCAAAATCGCCGCTGTGGCGAATTTCGTCGCGTACGAACTCAAAACTGTTGCGCGCAGTGCCGAATTTGGCCCCCGAGGAACATTGCAGATCGGCAGCGAGGGCCAGAATGTCCGGGTGTTGCCAGTCGATAATCGGGGTGTGCTGTAGATACGCCTGCATGATCGTGTCGGTCGCTTTTGATACCACTTAGGGGGTCAGCTTAGAGGGCTAGCCTCATATATACGCTGTTGGGGACGCTTGTATATGCTGCGAAGGGCGGACCCCGACTGAACCCGTGGCGCAGATCGAGCCGGCGAGTCGGCGCAAAAAAGCACATGGAGCCGGTTTCCAGGCTCAGCTGCGTTGACTCGCGCGCACGCCTCCCGGATTGTTTGGCAAGTTGAACGCCTATAGCCTCTCCCCCATAATACCGCACCCAGATCAGGCATTACTGGCCAGTAACACTGGCCTGCAGCATCCACCGAGCGAATTCACCTTTGTGCTCGCCGCGGCCCGGCACAGTGGGCAGAATGGAACCTCTATGACCGAATTTACCGTCATCCTGCTCTCCACCATCCTGGTGAACAACTACGTGCTGGTGCAGTTCCTCGGATTGTGTCCATTTATGGGGGTTTCCAACAAGCTGGAAACCGCCATTGGTATGGCCGGTGCCACCACCTTTGTGCTCACTCTCGCCGCCATCTGCTCCTACCTGGTAAACACCTACTTACTCGAACCCTTCGGGATGGAGTACCTGCGCACCATATCCTTCATTCTGGTGATCGCGGTGGTGGTGCAGTTTGCGCGCATGTTTATCGAAAAGACCAGCCCGCTGCTGCACCGGGTACTCGGCGTCTTCCTGCCACTGATCACCACCAACTGTGCGGTACTCGGTGTCGCCCTGCAAAACACCCTCAAGGCAAATAATTTCGTGCAGTCCACCCTGTATGGCTTCGGCGCTGCGGTGGGCTTTTCCCTGGTTCTGATTTTGTTTTCCGCGATGCGTGAGCGCCTCGCGGTGGCAGACGTACCCAAACCTTTCAAAGGGGCCGCCATCGGCATGATGACGGCCGGACTGATGTCCCTGGCCTTTATGGGCTTTAGCGGGCTGGTGTAAGGAGGCGACTATGGAATGGCTGTCTGAAGTATCCACGCCCCTGCTGGTCCTTGGCGGCATGGCCCTGGTATTTGGCGCCCTGCTGGGCTTCGCCGCGGTGCGCTTCAAGGTTGAGGGCGACCCCATTGTCGACCAGATCGACGCGCTATTACCGCAAACCCAGTGCGGCCAATGCGGCCACCCCGGTTGCCGCCCCTACGCCGAAGCCATCGCCAATGGCGAGGCGATCAACAAATGCCCCCCCGGTGGCCAGGCCACCATCAACGAGCTGGCCAACCTGCTGGATGTGGAAGCCACCCCGCTGGATGCCGAGCACGGCACCGAAGACGTCAAGAAAGTGGCGTTTATCCGCGAAGCGGAGTGTATCGGCTGTACCAAGTGCATCCAGGCCTGCCCGGTTGACGCGATTGTCGGCGCCGCCAAACAAATGCACACGGTGATCGTGGACGAATGCACCGGCTGCGACCTGTGTGTAGAGCCCTGCCCCGTGGACTGTATCGATATGGTGCCGCTGGAATCTAGCCTGCAGCAGTGGCATCCGAACAAACCCACAGACGGAGTGCTGCTAATCGCCAGCGACAGACCCGACCTGCACAGAGACGACCGGAGTGCAGCATGAGCCAAACAGATGAAAGACTGAGCGCCAGCGAGCGCCGCGCGGCCCGGGAAGCGCACCTGATCGCCAGCTCCAAGGCCCGGGACCTGTCCCGTGAACTAAAGATCAACGATTTCCACGGCGGTGTGCACCCGCCAGAAAACAAACACCAGTCCACCGGCGAGCCGATCGGCAGCATCCCGCTGGCGGAGGATCTCATTGTGCCGTTGAACCAGCATATTGGCGGCACTGCCATTCCGCTGGTGAAGCTGGGCGATGAGGTGTTGAAAGGGCAGAAGATTGCCGAGGCGGACGGCCCGGTCAGCTGCCCGGTACACGCGCCTACGTCCGGCAAGGTGGTTGCGATCGAACCGATGGCGGTACCCCATGCCTCGGGCATGGTGGCGGACTGTATCCAGATCCGCAGCGATGGTCGCGACGAGTGGTGTGCGCTGACTCCGGTGGAGGACTACCAGAGCCACGATGTCGACGACCTGCTCGAGCAGATTCGCGAATGTGGCATCGCCGGTATGGGCGGCGCGGGCTTCCCCACCGCGGTAAAACTGAACCCGCGCGGTGGTGCCGAGATAGACACCCTGATCATCAATGGTACCGAGTGCGAGCCCTATATCACCGCCGACGATATGCTGATGCGCGAGCGCGCCGACGAGATTATCGGGGGTGTGGAAATACTTGCTCACCTGCTGGAGCAGCCAGAACGGGTACTGATCGGCATCGAGAACAACAAGCCCGAGGCGATCAAGGCCATGCAGCGGGCGGCCGAGGGCACACGCTTCCATGTGGTGACCTTCCCCACCAAATACCCCTCCGGTGGCGAAAAGCAGCTGATCGAAATCCTCACCGGGCGCGAAGTGCCCAACGAGGGCCTGCCGGCGAATGTTGGCATCGTGTGCCAGAACGTGGGCACCGCGCGTGCCGTTTACCGTGCCATCACCCTGGGTGAGCCACTCATCAGTCGTGTCACTACCGTGGTGGGCGAGTCCCTAAGCCGCCAGCGTAATATTGAGGTTCCCGTTGGCACGCCTATCCAGCACATTCTGGAAAACCATGGCATCGACCGCAGTGTGCTGCAGCGCATTGTGATTGGCGGCCCAATGATGGGCTACACCATCGAGGACGAAGCCTCACCGGTGGTCAAAACCACCAACTGTATCCTCGCCCCCACGGACAAAGAGTTACCGCCGCCGCCGCCGGCACAGGCGTGCATTCGCTGTGGCCTGTGTGCCGAGGCCTGCCCAGCGAGCCTACTGCCACAGCAGCTGTACTGGTATGCCCGCGCGGAAGACCGGGAAAAGCTACAGGCCTACAACCTATTTGACTGTATCGAATGCGGCGCCTGCTCCTACGTATGTCCATCCAGCATTCCGCTGGTGCAGTACTACCGTGCGGCCAAGGGCGATATCCGCGCTGCCCGCGAAGAAAAAGAAAAAGCGGACCGCGCCCGCGAGCGTTTCGAGTACCGCAAGCTGCGCCTGGAAAAAGCCGAGCAGGAAAAAGAAGCCAAGCGCCTGGCACGCAAGAAAGCGGCGGAAGAAGCGCGTAAAAAGCGCGAACAGGACGCCAGCAGCCCCGAGGCCCAGGCCGCCAAGCAGGAGTCGGACGTTGTCGCCGCGGCACTCGCGCGGGTAAAAGCCAAACAGGCCACGCCGGAACAGCAACTGGCGCGCGCCCAGCGCACCCTCACCAGTGCCGAGCACCGGGTGGAGCGCATGCAGCAGAAGCTCGCCGATGCGGAAGCAGCGCAGCAGGCACAGCTGGAAGCACAGCTGAAAACTGCCCAACTGAAACTGCAGGAAGCCCGCGACAAGCTGGCGGAAGCGGAAAAGCTGCAGGCCACTGCCCCCGCACCGGAGAAGGAGCAGGGCCAGCCCACTGGTGAAAATACCGAGCCATCGATCACCGAGGACAAGCTGACCGTGGCCAGCGCCTCCTCCTCTGCCGCAGGCGCCGCCATCGAGCGCGCCAAGGCCGCAGCCGCGGCCCGTGCCAGCATGAGCCCTGAAGAAAAACTCGCGTCGGAGATCGAGGCACTGAAAAAACGCGTGGAAAAGGCGGAGGCGCGGCTGACAAAGGCGCGCAGCGAAGACGATCCGAACACCGGCGCCTTTGAAGCCGCACTGGAAAAAATGCAGGCCAAGCTACAGGAAAAGCTGGCCCAGCAGGGTTCCGGCGAGTAACGCCGGGCGCAAGACGAGAACTCTCATGTCCCTGATGCGAATCACATCTCCCCACGCCCACTCCGGCCAGAGCACCACGAAGGTCATGGCCACGGTGGCCGCTGCGACCATTCCCGGTGTGCTGGCACTGGTGGTCTACTTCGGCCCCGGTGTGCTGTTCAATATCGCCCTGTGTATCGCCACCGCATGGCTCACCGAAGCGGCCGTGATGCGGCTGCGCAATCGTCCCGTGGGCTTTTACCTGAAAGACAACAGCGCATTGCTCACGGCCGTGCTATTGGGTATCGCCCTGCCGCCCTACTGCCCCTGGTGGGTACCGGTGATTGGCAGCCTGAGCGCCATCCTGCTGGCCAAACAGCTCTACGGCGGTATGGGCTACAACCCGTTCAACCCGGCGATGGTCGGCTATGTAGTGCTGCTGATCAGCTTCCCGGTGGAAATGACGCGCTGGGTTGGTGCTTCTGAACTGATTCAGGGTACACCGGACCTGGGTGAAACCTTTGCGCTGATTTTCGGCAACATGAATGTGGATGGGTTCACCCGTGCCACGCCGCTGGAAATCGTGCGCCACAATGAGTCCACTATCCTCGCCCAGCTCTACGAAATGGAGCCAACGTTCAGTAAAGGCAGTGTCGCTGGCCTGGGCTGGGAAATGGCCAACTTCGGCTTCCTGCTGGGCGGCCTGTTCCTGCTGTTTCGCCGCCTGATCACCTGGCATGCCCCGGTAGCCATGCTGGTGACCCTGAGCGCACTCTCCATTGTCTTCTACGATGGCGGCAGCTCCCTGAGTGAGGGCTCTCCCATGCTGCACCTGTTCTCCGGTGCCACCATGCTCGGAGCCTTCTTTATCATTACCGACCCGGTGAGCGGCTGTACCAGCAACAAGGGCCGCCTGATCTTTGGTGCCGGTGTCGGCATCCTGGTGTTTGTAATCCGTGCCTGGGGGGCCTACCCGGACGCGGTGGCATTTGCGGTGCTACTGATGAACTTCGCCGCACCGTTTATTGATAACTACACCCTGCCCCGCACCTATGGCCACAAGGCCGCGCGCAAGGCCACCGATCTGGAGGAACAGTGATGCTGAAACGCTCCATCGGTAAGAACGCGGCTGTCCTCGCGCTGTTCGCTCTGGTGACCGCCGGCACCCTGGCGATCACCCAGATCACCACCAAAGAGCCTATCGAGCGCGCCATCCGCGAGGCATCCGCCAAGGCGCTGCTGGAAATCATCCCCATTGAGCGTCACAGCAATGACCTGCTGGTGGACACCTACCCCATTCCCAAACAGTACTGGGCAATGCTCGGGCTGAAAGAAGGGGGAGACATAAACTTAGCGCGGGAAACCGACGGCACCATCGATGCCGTCATTATTCCCACCGTGGCACCGGACGGTTATTCCGGCCCCATTCAAATGCTGGTTGGGGTCAACCGCGACGGCACCATTGCCGGGGTACGGGTTACCAACCATGCGGAAACACCGGGCCTCGGCGACAAGGTCGAAATCAAGAAGAGTGACTGGATCCTGTCGTTCAGCGGCCGCTCTCTGAGCGACCCCACACGCGAGCAGTGGAAGGTCGAAAAAGACGGCGGTGCCTTTGACCAGTTTACCGGCGCTACTATCACACCGCGGGCGGTGGTAAATCAGGTGCGTACGGTCCTCGACTTTGTCGCCCAGCACCAGCAGGCAATTTTCAGTGCACCGGTCTCCAAACGTGCGGTTGAGGTCCAACAACCCGAGAATACGCAAGAGCCACCCAAGGGAGAGCAAAACTGATGGCCACCCCGGATTATTCGGAAATCTCCCACAACGGCTTGTGGAAAAACAACCCCGCGCTGGTCCAGCTACTGGGCCTGTGCCCGCTATTGGCTGTGACCGGGTCCGTGGTGAACGCCATCGGCCTCGGGCTCGCCACTACCGCAGTACTGGCCTGCTCCAATCTGGCGGTATCACTGGTGCGCCACCAAATGCCCGAGACGGTACGCCTGCCCGCCTCGGTCATGATCATCGCCACCTTCGTAACCTGCGCCGAGTTGCTGATGAAGGCGTTCACCTACGAGCTGTACCTGGTCCTCGGTATTTTTATTCCGCTGATCGTGACCAACTGTGCCATCCTCGGCCGCGCCGATGCCTTCGCCAGTAAAAACCCGGTGTTGCCCTCACTGGTGGATGGCCTGATGATGGGGCTGGGCTTCAGTGCGGTACTGATTGTGATTGGTGCGGTGCGGGAAATTATCGGTCAGGGCACCCTATTCAGTGACATGGACTTATTGCTCGGCCCCATGGCCGCAAACTGGACACTACCCATACTGGGGCAGGACTATTCCGGCTTCCTGGTTGCGGTGCTCCCCCCCGGCGCCTTCCTGGTTACCGGCCTTTTGATCGCTGCCAAAAACGCCATCGATGCAAATATTGAGCGTCGCCAAAAAGCCAACACCAGAATTGTCAGTGGCAGCAAGCGGGTGCGCACCACCGGAAAAATTTCCTAAAAAGCGCTCAAAAAAGCTCCCGAGAAAATGCCCGAGAAGACTGCCGAGAAAGCTTCCTGAAAATTTTTCCCAGAAATAATTTTTGCGCAACAACAGCGCGACGAAAAATAAAAAATTCCCCCTGTGGAGGCACAACAAAAAAAGCCGGCAAATCGCCGGCTTTTTTGTTGTGTATTCCCCAAACGAAATCCGACTATCGATCCGGCGAATGAATGCGAGTGGCCTCGACTGCACCTCCACGTTAATTCCTGTTGCGGTACACAAGTACAAGTTGTAACGGCAATTTACGCTAGATTCCGAAGTATCATTCAGTACATTCCGAAGCATCCTTCGACAAACAAGCAGTGTAAGTACTGGTAATGGGATTTTTTTCACAAACATTGATTTGCCGCTAGCCAAGCGATATTTCATCGCTAAAATAGCGCGCACGTCCGATATGCGTCTGAGCGGTCAAACCTAAGCGTAGATTCAACGAAGTACTTTTCGTTAGACTCTCAAGATAAACAACAATAAGACCGACTCAACCCGGGACCAGAGACAGTGAACAGGCAACGCAGCCCACTCTTGATTAATCACGCTATTTTCATCTGGATTACGCATTACCTGATTTCCAATAGCTTTTTGCCCCCTATTGCAAAGGAAGTCGCACAACCATGACTTTAGACAACGGAAAGTCTGAACTGGTTTACCAAGGCCGTCGCGCGCAACGCGCCGATAGCCGCCAACGCCGTAAAGCAATTTTGGAAGGCACTTTGCGCCTTATCGTCAAAGAAGGCATCCGTGGTATTCGCCATCGTGCCGTTGCCAAAGAAGCGGAGGTCCCTCTCGCTGCAACCACCTATTACTTCAAAGACCTCAACGACCTGATCAGTGACGCCTTCACCTATTTCGTCGAAAAAAATATTGATGAAACACGGTCGCTGCAGGAGGAAAGCTTCGCTGCCGTGCGCCAGCTCCCCAGTGAGCAACTGCACTCTCCAGAAGGCCGCCGACAGCTGACACAACAGCTGACCCGCTTCGTGCTTGCCCATATACGCACCCAGGTAGCCAGTCGCGACAACCGCATCATTGAGCTGGCCTTTAAGAATGAAGCCCTGCGCAACCCGCAGCTCACCCGCGCCGTGCGCATGGCCAGCCAGTCGATTGAAAATCTCATCGTGGAATTCTTTGAGTTGCTGCAACTCACTGACCCACTGGCCGCCGCCCAAATCGTATATGGCACCATCCTGAACCTGGAATTCCAGGTGTTGAATGGCGCTATCGCGGTGGACTCACCGCTGCTCGAACGCGCGGTCTCCTTGATGGTGAAGCGCCTTATTCCGGCTCAGGCGACCGCGGCAGCAGCGCACACCGCACGCCCACAATTCGCGTAATCCTGACCCTCCCGCGCAATTTGCAGGTGGCGGCCGTCACCTGCAAAACGGCTCTCTCCAGCCCTCAACTCCCCAGCCCCCAACTCCCCAGCCCTCAGAACCTTCCCCCTCACCGCTACCCTACTCCAACAACCGCCGATTTGACCGCCATCCAAGCCACGCCCTGAGGACGAGCTAGACTGATAAAGACGTCATTGGAAGTGTTAGATGCATGGTCATGGAACTGCTGTCTGCCCGCCCTTCGAGTAAGTATTTCCCGCATCGTGCGGTAACGATTTGTTTTGCTGTGTTGTTGCTACTGCTCACCTCGGCATGCAACCGCCAGGACGATGCTGATGGTGGAACGGACAAGGGCGGGAAGCATAGCGTCGCGCCAGCGGAACAAGGCCAAAGCGCGGAAGCTGCGGCCAGTGACAGTGACAGTGACAGTGACAGTGACAATGACAATGATAGTGACCGTAGCGAAGATGGAGCGGACACGGCTGCCGCAGACCAAGCACAACAGCAACCAGACGACGCCGAAGAGCCGCTCAGGCCTGCGGACAAGGGCGACCTTCGCCCGGAAGCAAACTGGCGCCCAGAAACTTCTGGGGAGTACCCCATTAACGCCTATAAAAATTATGAGGAAACCGGCGATCTCGAAGCCATCAAAAAGCGCGGCATACTGCGCATCCTAGTGGATATCTCCAACGTCGATACGCTCCACCGTGAGGCCACCCAGCAAGATATCGAGCTGGAGGAGGCGAAACGGTTTGCCCGCGGCCTCGGCCTGGAGCCTGTGGTTCTGTATGCGGAAAACTTTGACCAACTGATGCCGCTGCTTAATAGTGGCAAAGGCGACATCATCGCCAACAATATGGTCATTACTGACGCCCGCAAAGAAATCGTGAACTTCTCCACTCCCACCGACGACACCCAATTGATACTGGTGTCACGTACCGATGTCCCGGACGCCAAGGAAGGGGAAGATGGCGAGAAGATCTTCGACGGCAAAACCATTCGCGTCACCAAGGGGACCGTGTTTGAACCGCTGGCCCGCAAACTCTTGGAACAATATCCAGGCCTGAAACTCGAAGTAGTCGAGAAAAACTATGTTGAGTTAATGGTTGATGTTGCCGAAGAAAACCTCGACCTCACCATCGTTGAACAGCAGACCTTCGACCTGGTCACCCAGTTCAAGGACAACGTAAAGGCCAACTATGTGTTTCCCAAGGAACTGCAACTGGCCTGGGCAGTGCGTAAACAGTCCCCGGAACTGCTTGAGGAAATCAACAAGTTTGTGCGCGACAGTATGCTCACCCGTGTCGTCAAGCGCTCGGTGGCTGATCTCGATGAAATCCGCGAGCGAGGCTATATCCGGGTTGTCACACGCAACCATCCCGGAACCTACTATATGTGGAAAGGTCGCATTCTCGGGTTCGAATTTGAACTTGCCCAGGATTTTGCCAAAAAAGAAGACCTCCGTCTCGAAATCGTGGTCGCTCCCACCCATGCAGACCTTTTGACCTTTCTGAAAGACGGCAAGGCAGACATTGCCGCAAGCCTGCTGTCCGTCACCGAACGCCGCGATAACAGCGGTATGGACTTTGGCCGCCCCTACATGAAGGAGCGGGTCGTCGTGGTCGGGCAGGATGACGACAATATCGACAGTATCGAAGAACTTGATGGCAGAACCATTTATGTACGCAAGTCGGCGAACCACTATGAGATCGCGCTAGAGCTCCAGAAAAAAGTACCGGGGGTGAAAATAGAACTGGCCCCGGAGGAGCTCAACATCCAGCAAATTATCGACAAGGTCGCCGATGGCGAGTGGGACCTCGCGATAGCCGATCATGTGTCGGTCAAACTTGAGCATACCTGGCGCAAGAACATCGATGCCCTGATCGATTTACATATCGATGACAACGTGTACGCATGGATGGTAAGAGAGAACAACCCGAAACTACTCAAAGCGGTGGAAAAGTTCTTCGATAGCAAGGGGACACAAAAGAAAATAGCGATACTTTACAACAAGTACTTTGACTCACCGAAACGGACACGCCCAGAGATCAATGAGCTGAATGCCGAGGGCAATATCTCGCCATTCGATGAGTATGTAAAAAAATACTCCGACGAGTACGATTTTGACTGGCGCTTGATCGTGGCACAAATGTACCAGGAGAGCACCTTCAATCCCAAGGCCAAGTCCTGGGTGGGTGCACGAGGCCTGATGCAGGTAATGCCCGACACCGGCAAGCAGGTGGGTGAGAAGAACCTGTTCGACCCGGAGACCAGTGTTCGGGCCGGCTTAAAGTACCTCGAGTGGCTGCACCGCAAGTTTGAAGACAAAGGCATTAGCCCGGAAAACATGATGTGGTTTACCCTGGCGTCTTACAATGCAGGCCTTGGCCACGTCTATGACGCACAGGATCTGGCGGAGGAAAAAGGCTGGGATCGCAACGTATGGTTCGACAATGTGGAGAATGCCATGCTGTTGCTGTCGGAGAAAAAATATTATGAAAAGGCGCGTTATGGATACGCCCGCGGGCAGGAACCCTTCGACTATGTGCGTAAAATACAGGCGCGCTTCCGCACCTACGTGGCACTACTTGAGGACTACGAGCGGCGCAAGGGCGAACAGGAAACCGGGCAACTGCTCGACACCCTGTATCCACAATTCAGCCAGTGGATCGCGACACCGACCGACCATCTCGTAAGCGCCCACTAGTTTCGATCACGATTGCACCGCAAGAAAACCGGATACAGACAAAAACAGGCACAAACAAAAAGCGGACACAAACAAAAAAGGCGACGGTGAAAACCGTCGCCTTTTTTTGTTTACTGCGTTAGCGGCTGGGTGCACTCAGCTGCAATTACCCGGCATCGACGCAATCCACTCTTTCAGCAGCGCGGTTCCTTCTTCGTGGACCAGGCTGCGCCCTAATTCCGGCATCATCGCACCAGGGTCGGTGGATTCCACACGGAAGTTGAGGATGGAGTCGGACGGACTGCCAGGCACGATCGCAAACAGACGATCACCAGAACCGGTACCCGCTGCCACTGGCGGCTTGCACACACCCAGGCGGCGCATATCGTGCTCTGCGATATTGAGCATCAGGCCGGAGGTGTCCGCCGGGCCACTCGGGTTATGGCAGTGGCCACAGTTAATATCCAGGTAGGAACGTGCGCGCTCTTCCAGAGAGGCGCTTTCCTCTTGGTAGTTCACGTTGCGCGGCACTGCCGCCAGTTCCGGCAACCCCGTGAGGAAACCCATTTGCTGCCAGTACACCAACTGGTTCTGGGCTCCGTCCTGAATCGGGCTCTCGCGGTACACGTAGTCCTTGTTCAGGTGACGGGCACGCGGGCCAATGGGGCGTACCGCTTTTTGTGAGTGGTTGTCCGCATGGCAACCGGCACACTGGTTTGCATCTGGCACCACGTAGGTAAAGGTTTCCTGGCTACCGTCCTCACTGACCAGCTGCATACGCGTGGCGTCGCCGGCAATCTCGAGTACGGCATCGGTCTGGGCTTCGTTCCATACGTATGGCAGCGCTTGCCAGCCATCCGCGCGCTTCACCAGCACGCGGGTTTCAACGAGCTGTACCTTGGAGAGGTCGAGGCCAGATCCGGCAAAGTCATTGCTGTGATCGTCGGTACGCACCACCGCACCACCTTCACCCCGGGGGTAGTAGAAGGTTTTGCTGATGATGGTGCCTACCGGGTAGTCGAACTCCGCTTCACCGTATTCTGCAGAGGTGCCTTCGGGCATCCACACCGTGCGCAGCTTGTGCGCGTAGTCGGTAAACAGCGCGGTATTCAAGTCATAGGGTACAACCCGATCATTCAATGACAACTTACCGTCGATCGCCTCGACCAGGTGCCACTCGCTCAGGTTATCCGGAACAGCGTTACGTTCGTGTACTGTTACCTGCTCACGAGGTGCTTCACACCCCGCAAGCATGAGGGCCAGTACCGCACCCCCAAATAACCTGGATGAAAACAGCTTACGCATCGGCTACCTCATTCGCTGCGTGTTGCTCATCCTGAGAGGGTTCCTTTTCTTTGTCAAAATCCAAAACTACCTGGGGTAGTTTCTTCAAGCTGCAGCTGTGCGCCGCAATATCGGTGGAGATATTTTTGAAGCCACCCTGAAGGTCGACATTGATAATGCCGGCTTCACCGTTATCGATACACAGCTTCAGGTTTTCCGGCAGCTTGCCATCCACCAGCTTGTTCTTGTCGATGGCACCATCCCACAATACGTCCGGGAGGCTGCCGGTGAGACCAAACTTGGCAACTTTTAGGGCTTTCAACTGCAGATCGTCCGGGGACTCACCGCCACCGGTAAAGGTGTTGTCGTAGATATAGATGCCTTCCGGGTATGGATCGAAGTCCTCCTGGGTAGACTTGTCGCTGTAGTAGCCCGCCGCGTAGTAACTGCTGACGATCACGTTAGCGGTGTCGTTATCGGAGATCTCGTTGCTAAAAATTTCCACGAAGTCGTTGGAATTGATCACCACACCGGAACCCGCAGGGATAGCGGCAACCGGCGTACCCTCATGGCCAAAGTTCTCGTAGTTGTTTTTGAAGATCTTATTGTTGTAAACACGGGTACTGTGGCCCGGCTGTGGCAGGTTCGGCATATTGAAAACCAGGATACCACCGGTGTTATTGGTCGCTACGTTGTCATAAACGTCCGCGCCAATGGTGTTTTCAATCTCGATACCCGCAACATTGAATTCCGCACGGTTGTTGCGCACGATCACGTTGCGGCTCTGGCCTACATAAATACCAGCGTCCGATGCGCCGATCGCCACGGTGCCTTCAACCAGGGTATTTTCGGTCTGAACCGGGTAGATACCGTAGGCACCATTTTCGGTGGACGGGCCATTGGTCCACTCAACGCGAATATCGCGGATAACAATATTCTTGCCTTCATTTACCTTCAGCGCATCACCGATGGTGTCTTCAATGGCCAGGTCTTCAATTGTGAAGTTACTGGCGTTGACCAGCAGGCCCTCGGCGCCCTGGATCTGGTCTTTAAAGGAAAGAATGGTTTTATCCATGCCCGCACCGCGGATAGTAACGCCGTCGACGTTCAGTGACAGGCTGCGGTTCAGTGCATAGCGCCCTTCCGGGATTTCGATGACATCACCAGGCTGCGCTTGGATCAGCTGCTTCAGCAACTGCTTTTGAAATTGCGCCGCATCATCCGCAGCTGCGGTGTTGGCAGTGCCGGCTTCCTCTTTTTGCGAACAGGCGGTGGCCAGTGCTGCCAACAGGAGCGCGCCAAACTTAGCCGATGTCTTCATATTCTCTCCAAACATTTTTATTCGTATTGATCTGTTGCCCACGGGATTCCGGTACGAAACCCTTGCCGCGCGATAATGCGCACACCGCAGCACCGGCAAGGCCCACCCCATTCGTGACCAAAGCTTACTTTCCATTCTTAATTGGTACGCCTGTACCAATTACAGGGTACAAAGCACGTCAAAGACCCTTGCCCGGATACTATCTGCTCGCCAGCCAGCGGGCAATTCAGGAAATGGAACTTCGTCTCAATTTAACCAGTGGATTTGCGACCGGCAGGTCTAGAAGAGATAGACGAAAGATGGGAGATGAAAGAGGAGAGAAATGAAAGATGAGAGACGAGAGGGAGGGAATGGGCCTGAGAGCCCGGATACACAATCCGGGCTTCAGGGGAGGCGTACAGATCAGCGGAACACAGGGGCGGCAACAAAGCTCCAGAAGAGCACCGTCCCGACCATCACCACCACGACCATTACCAGGCACACGGTAACCACCGCGCTGGCAAACAGAAACCCGCGCTCCTCGGAGACATTCATCACGATGGGGATACCCACGTACAGTAGGTACACGGCATAAGCCACCGCCAGTGTCGCAACCAGGATATCCAACCACAAGATGGGATACAGGCCTGCCGCGCCGGCAACAAAAATTGGTGTCGCCGTAAACCCGGCGACCACGATCCCTTTCATGGGGTGGGTTTTCGCACCGTAGGTTTTCGCCATCCAGTGAATAAAATAGCCGACGGCGACCACCGCCAGGATCATGGTGACGTAGAACACGGCCACCAGAGAAAGTGCGCTATTGCTGGTTAGCGTACGGACTTCGCCGTTGCCGCCGATGTTCCAGCCAATTTCGGTCGTACCGAAGTACCAGCACAGCGCGGGCACCAGCGCCAGGATAATGACGTAAGGAATCTGACGGTTGACCCCTTTTTCGGATAAACCGGCAATTTCCTGCCACTGCCTGCGCGGTTGTACCATCAGGCCGTAGAGATGATTCAGCATTCCCATTCTCCTCACTCACGAGGAACCACACGGCTTGTGGCCGCAGGGGAGAGCCTTTCAGGGAGTCACAGACGCAATTCGACTCCTGTGTCTCAATTTGATCTGGATACTACTTATCAAAGTGAGGGATACCGCCAAAGGCCTTTCCCAACAGTTCCAGTTTCTTATTTTTCCCGGCACATTGCCCATCGCCATGCGTGCCGGCATATTTCATCGCGCCTGTTTAATGCAGGCACGTTGTTGTTGTAACACCTCCGTCATGCAAGTCAACGGAGCACCTGTATTTCCCGCAAATAAAAATGCGGTCGTTCCCCTTGGAAACAACCGCATCCTGAATAGTGCTACCGAAACACTCGAAGCGAAATTTTCGGCGCCATTATCAACCACGTAGTGAAGCCGTACGCCCGGCGCATCACATCAAAGTGTAAATACGCGTCACAAGCTGGCCGTTTGCACCATTTGCATCCAACCAAAACGATCTTCTGCACGCCCCTCCTGAATATCCAGCAGCGCCGCGCGCAATTGGCTCGCCACGGGGCCTGGTGCGCTGGCCAGGCGGTAACGGTTTTCACTGTCTCCGAGCTCGCTAATTGGGCTCACAATCGCTGCAGTACCACACGCAAATGCTTCGCTACAGGTGCCCGAGGCGACCAGCGCGAGCAAGTCATCTATATCGATTTCCCGCTCATGCACTTCGATCCCGAGGTCCCGCGCCAGGGTCAACATCGAGTCGCGGGTTACACCTTCCAGAATGGAGCCGTTTAGCGCGGGAGTGTGCAGGGCACCATCCATCACTGCAAAGAAATTCATGCCCGACAGTTCGTCTACGGTGCGGCGGTTGCCCGGATTCAACCAAAGGGACTGGTCGTAACCACGCTCCTTGAGACGCGCGATACTCAGCAACGAGGCCGCATAATTCCCGCCCACCTTGGCGTCGCCAGTGCCGCCGACCGCCGCACGGCTGTCTTCCCGCTCAACCCAAAGACGCATATTGCCGGAGTGATAGGCCTCAGAGGGACTGGCGATCACATAAAATTCATACGCGTTGCTGGCCGTCACCGAAAGGTCTGGCTGTGTGCCAATTAAAAACGGGCGAATATAAAGCGATTCACCGGTTCCCACCGGGATGAGTGTTGCGCAGTAGGACACCACCGTGCGCACGGCATCCATAAACAGGTCTTCCGGCACCGATGGCATGCATAGGCGTCGGGCGGAGTGCACCATACGTTCCGCGTTGCGCTCCGGCCTGAACAGACCGATCTCGCCGCCGCAGCGATAGGCTTTCATACCCTCGAAACAGGTTTGCGCGTAATGCAGGACCTTGGACGCCGGGTCCAGCGCCAGCGGTCCGTAGGGCACTAGCTCACCGTCACTCCAGCGACCATCCTGATAACGGGCGCGAAACATAACTGGCGCCATCACGGTGCCGAACCCCAGTCGCTCAGGGACCTCGTAACCACGTAGGCTGGCAATGGCTTCCGGTTGTATTTTTATGCTCACAAAGCTCTCCCACTGATTCTGGTGCGGTCAATCCTGCGAATTATGGCTGCAACGGGCCAGATTCCAAACCCCCAGACCAACAGAGCAGCAAATCAAGCAACAGAAAGAGCCAAAAAACATAAACTTTAGGATGGCCAACCCGCAAACATGCGCAAAGCCCGCCTCGGGCGAAAGCGCTGACCGTGATGACACCCTGCCCTGGTTGCTGACACCCGAGCCCACCCCAGTCGGCTAACAACACACTTCGTCACCGGCTTCCACCATGCCGGCGAATATTGGCACTGGGATAATTCAATGTGGCCTCGCGGCCAGCCGCGCAATGCCAGACTGTTTTTAGCAAATTTTATCTACGGTTCCGCAACGCATGGGATGCATGGCGCGAGACAAAACCTGCCTCGACGATTACCGCCAAAATCGACATCCGAAATAACGGTACCGGCGTACGAAAGCCAGTTCGCGCCGTGTCCAATGCGCGTCAATTTGTGTGGTAAAAGTCGAGTGGCGCGCGAGCCTACACCAAGAGGCAAAGCACGAAATTTACTTGGCTATACTGAAATCACATGGACGGTTATCGCCCTACGCAAGGAAAACCATCGCCAACGATTGGCAAAAGATTTTCCGGCGACACCAAAGTCCAGTGTCGACATCGACAACACACCGGGAAACCGGCAGGAAAGAACACGAACCACACTTCAGGGAGAGAAGTTCCGCGCGGAGTCGTCGGCGGCAGAAGTTTGCATGACTGCCAACGATGGAAGTAGCCACGCGGATATCGAGCTTGTCGAATTTTGTATTGCACAAAATTCTTCGGGTCAGGCAAAACATGTAATGGAAGTGGTTCAATCGTGACACAGACAGATATCAGCAACGCAGTTGCTATCGGCTTGATGTTTACAGCCTCAGCTCTGCTGTGTGGCTCTGTTGTGGCGGAAGAAAACTCCGCTCTCGACAATGCCAAGGCTCCACCTACGGCTTATATAGAGGCAGCATCAAAACCACTGGAGAAACCTAAGCGGCGACTTCGCCGGTCAGTGGCCATCGATGACTACCGCCAGCGTATCGAGGACATGGAAGCCGAGCATGGCGCCTATGGTGCGGGCATTGATGAACAGCTGATGGGGTTGGGCCATGCATTGCAACGCCACGGTGCGCATGCCGAAGCCATCTCACAGTTCCGCCGCGCGATGCTGATTAACCGTGTGAATGAAGGGCTCTACTCGCTCAACCAGGTGCCGATGATCGAACGTATCATCGAAAGCCAGATCGCGCTCAATGAATGGGAAGGCGCGAACGACAATCACGAATACCTGTTCTGGCTTCACGCAAAAAATTATGGGGAAAACGATCCGCGCATGCTCCCCATCATCAATCAGCTCAGCAGCTGGCACCTGCAGGCATACATTGATGAGAAAGGTGCAACCATGTTTGAGCACCTGATTAATGCGACAAATTTGTATGCGTTGGCAGTGGACATTATTTCGAACAATTTTGGCGCGAATGACTTACGCCTGGTCGAGGCCCTGCGCGGCTTGAAAGCCACGAACTACTATCTGGCGACTTACTCCGGCGAGCCACAAGAAGCCATCGTGATCAACACCGGGTTTGCTGGTGGCAACATGTCGAATGAGCGCCGCGCACAGCTGGACCACTATCGCTTGAATAGTTTCAGCTCCGGAAAAACTGCGATCACCAAGATCATGGATGTGTACCAGAAAAACCCGGCCTCGCCACCGGCCGCCTCTGCCAAGGCCAAGGTGGAATTGGGAGACTGGTACATGCTCTTCAACAAGTGGCACTCGGCGCGCAAGACCTACGGCGAGGCCTACCACGCACTCTGGGATAACGGCGCGACCAACCAGGAGATCGATGAAATTTTCGGGCGGCCGGCGGCCCTGCCTAGCCTGCCCCTGCTCGATGAGGATCGCGAGGCACTGGCGAATGCCTATGTGACCGTATCTTACGACGTCACCGCTTTTGGCAAGGCGCGCAACATTCGCATTCTCAGTGCCCAGCCGGAAGACAAGGTAAGCATCCGTTCGCGGGTTCGCAATGTACTGAAGCGCGCTAAATTCCGCCCCCGTTTCGAAGATGGTGAGCCGGTGGAAACAAAAGGCATTGTCCAGCGATTTGTCTTCGACTAGCACACTGGCTACGCATTTTCCGCGGCCCGAACAGACCGGATCTGCAGGCAGAAAGGAAATAAACAGTGTTCGACTGATGTATCGAGGTAAGTGAGAGCGGAGCAAACAGACTAGGCAAAAGTGGCATGGAAACACGCCCAGCTGTTAAACCTAGGGCCGCTATCGCTGTCGAACAGACAAGGAACACACGGGTCGCAGCGCTGTCGTTGCGACCCGTGAACGCATCAGGAGAAAGTGATGACTTCAAGGACGATCGCCCGTCGTTTCGACGCTGCCAATAGTGGTATCCATGGCCGTAGCTGGAAAACCCTCGCCTCGGTACTGGTTCTCGCCGCAGTGATCAGTGGCTGTAAGAATCAACAAACACAGCAGCAGCCGCCAGCTCAGCCACAGCAGCCGTCCAGTTCGAGCCCATCGAGTCCGTCGCAGTCACAGTCGCAATCCCAATCGCAGTCGTCGAGCTCATCGAGCAGCCGTTCGCAATCCAGCCCGTCCACGGCCAGCAGCATGCCGTCGCCAAGCTCGCCGAGCAGCAGCCGCAGTCCCAGCGTGTCGACATCCAGCAGCCAGGCAAAACCAAACACTTCGTTTCCCAGTATCGAGTCCGGGGACCGGTCCAGCGAGCAGGCATCCACTGCATCGGACCAGGGTGAGGAATCCAAGCGTCGCTCCAGCGCTCAAAGCAGCAGCGACGCAGACCCAACCGCCAGCCGCAACCCATCCTCGCCGGTGTACAGCGATTCCGATCAGCGCCCGGAAGAATCCCGCATGCCCCCGGACCCTTCATCCAGCAATAGCGAGGGTGAACCACCGGAGGAAATCGACTTTTCTGAGGAAGAAAAGACTGCCAGTAGCGCGTCCAGCAGCAGCTCTTCGAGCGCTTCGTCCAGTTCGTCCAGCAGCTCCTCGAGCAGCAGTGCCTCAAGCAGCAGTGCGCAGGCCAGCGCCAGTGCGTCTGGCGCACCCAGCAGCGCCTCCAGCAGTTCTCCCAGTAGCGCAGCCAGCGGTGCCCCGGCTTCCGCCCAGAGTGGCCAGAGCGGCGGACAAAGCGGTGGACCGAGCAGCGCACAGCAAGCCAGTGCGTCCACCAGTGCGGGCGGCCCCGCCGGTGGCAGTAGTGCACCCAATGAAGCGCCGATGAGCAGCGCCGAACGCGTCGCCGAGCTGGAGGGGCAGTTCGAATCCACCATGGCCAGTTACGACGGCATGATCCTGCGCGAGCGCGACTATGTGCGCAACCGCCCGGCTTCTGAGCAGGAAGAGGAAGCGGTGGAGGACGAGGTCCCGGCAGGGGAATCCCTCGAAGACTTGATCCAGTCTGCCGAAGCAGAGTTACCGGCACCCCCTTCACCCGGCGCCCAGGGCGAGGGCGGCTCTGGCCCCGAGCAAAGCAATTCCAGTGGCCAGGCAACCGGCCCCGGCCTCCCCACCAAAGGGCGCATGGGGGAATACGATCATGGCGGCAGCCCATCCGTGGTACCGGAGGATATACCTACCGGAGACGATGATGATGTTGTCGCGCGCCAGATCCGTGAAGCCGCCACGCGGGAGACAGATCCCGAGTTGCGCGAGCGACTCTGGGAAGAGTATCGGAAATACAAAAAATCACAGAAATAACAACACCCATTCATAGGGCCACTTGAAAGAGTTCGGAGAAACTAGGGAGAGAGTAACGCTATGTTTTTCTCGCATTTACGCAGCACCGTGTGCAGCCTGGCTTTTGGTCTTTTGACCATCACCGGTTGCACCACTACCGAAGTACGTACCACTGCCTACACACCGCTGACGGTGGAAGACCAGGCGATTGCAGAAAACCGGCTCCTGGATGTTGGTATTGTGCAATTTGATGCCGGGCTCGAGCGCGAGGATGAACCGGAAGAGGACGAGCTGGTTTTTCCTGAACTCCGCCGTGCGGAATCCCGTTATATCGCTGTCACCCTGGCTGACGCATTGCAATCCAGCCAGGGCTGGGGTGCGGTACGGGTAATCCCAAGTGAGCGCACCAATATCGACGTCACCGTGTCAGGCACTATTGTCCAGTCCGACGGAGAGACCCTCACGGTCGAGGTGACGGTACGCGACTCCCGTGGGCAGCTGTGGTTTACCAAGGAGTACACCGAACTCGCATCGCATTACGCCTATGACCGCAAGCACCCCACGGAGGGTGATGCGTTCCAGGGTATCTACAACCGCATCTCAAACGACATGCTGATGTACCGCCAGGGACTGTCTGACCAATACATTGCTGAGCTGCGCACCATTTCAGAAATTAAATTTGCCCAGAGTTTTTCTCCCAGTGCATTTCAGCGCTACCTGGTCCAGGACGAGAATGGCATGTATCAGCTGACGTCCCTGCCTGCGGACAACGACCCCATGCTGCAACGTGTGCGTCAGATTCGCGAACGGGATTACCTGTTTGTCGACACACTTCAGGGTTACTACGGGACCTTTGTTAAAACCATGAAGGCGCCCTACCAGGAGTGGCGCGCAATGAGTTTTGAAGAAGTAAAACAAATGCGCGAACTCAAGCGTAAAGCGCGCAACAACACCATCATGGGTGTGGCCGCAATCGTTGGTGGCATTGCCGCGGCTGGCGCAGGCGGTGGTGCGGCAAGCCAGGCCGGTAATGTGGCCGTTGCCGGTGGTGGTTATCTGGTGAAAAGCGGTTTTGACCGACGCTCCGAGGCCAAGATGCATATCGAGGCGCTGCAGGAGCTCGGTGATTCAATGGAAGCCGAAGTGGAGCCACAAATTGTAGAACTGGAGGACCGCACCGTGACCCTGTCTGGTTCAGTGGAAAACCAGTATCAACAATGGCGTGAACTCCTCCGGGAAATCTACCGGGCGGAGACCGGTGGCCTGCAGGATATTTGACGGATTTTCTGCGGGTACACGTCCCTGCCGTGTACCCGCAGTCGGCAAGCGAACTGGGCATGGTTGCGAGTCAATCCTCGCCGCCAACCAATAGACAATAACAGCGAGCACAGCGGAATTCACATGCAACACCGCGATTCCAATTCAAAAGATCCATCCTACATCCAGCCCGCAGAGTTTTCCTTCGGCGGCACGGAAGAGGGTAATTCTCCCAACGCTAATTCGGGTTCGACGGAGCAACAGAACCCCCGACACCTGCGGCAGAAAAATGCCAGGAAATGGGGCCCCTTGCTCATTGGCAGCGGTATGCTCGGTGGATTGGTGGCGGTATTCTGGTTGCTACCGCAGATGATCGACACACCCGCCCCACCGGTAATTACGGCCACTGCTCAGGCGCCCGCTGCACCCACAGCCGCACAGCCAAAAATTGAAGCGTCGCCTTTCACCGAAGCGGAGATCATGCAACAGCGCCGGGACGTTCAGCAGGTGCTGCAAGAAATTCTCCAATTGCAGGAAGAATTGCTTGAACGCCGGGTAGAAACCTGGGCGGCGGAGGACTACTTCGCAGCGCGCACCCTGGCAGAAGGAGCCGATGGTATCTACCGCCAGCGGAAGTTTATGCAGGCGCTAGAACAATACCGCCAGGCATTGGCAGCAATGCAGCAACTGCGCGACAGTATTCCAGCGCGGATCGAGCAACACCTTGCCGAAGGCAATGGTGCACTGGATATTGGCGACGACAAGGCCGCGCACGCAGCCTTTGACCTGGCCCTCACCATTTCTGAAGGACATCCGCGCGGGGAAAAAGGCAAGGCCCGTGCAGACCTTTTGCCGGAGGTATGGTCACACTTCACCAGCGGCAAGGAGGCGTTTGAAACCCTGAAGCTGGATCTCGCGAAAACCGAGCTGGAAAAAGCGCTGGCACTCGATGCCGATACGGCCCCAGCCAAGGCCCTGCTGCCGGACGTTAACGCGGCGATTCTCGAGCGTGATTACAGTGAGGCCATGTCGGCGGGTTACGCGGCGATTGACCGCAATGAATTTGAACAGGCCAAACGACTTTTTTCCAAGGCCAAGAAACTGAAGCCAACCGCGACAGATCCGGACGCAGGCCTGCAACAGGCCGCGAATGGTATCGCCCAGGCGAAAATTGACCGCCTGTTTGCCAACGCCCGGAAAAACGAACAAATGGAGCACTGGCATAAGGCTGCAGAGCAATATACGAAGCTGCTTGAGTCGGACGGCAGCCTGGTGGAAGCCATTACCGGCAAAGCACGGGCCAGCGCGCGGGCGGAACTCGACGATCAGTTGCAAGAGCTACTGGGCGACCCATTGAGCCTGAGCCAGGCAAAACGCAACCAGTATGCGCGCAAGGTACTTGCTGATGCGCGTGGACTCGATGCGAGCGGCGCCCGCATCACCGAGCAGATTGAATCCCTGGAGACGGCGCTTACTCGGGCGCTGATCCCGATTACCGTGGTGCTACAGTCTGATGCCAGCACCCAAGTGACTATTTACCACGTCGGCAAGCTCGGTAACTTCTCACAGCGGGAAATCGCATTGAAACCAGGCCGCTACACGGCGGTGGGTACGCGTCAGGGATACCGCGATGTGCGCCAGGAATTTGTGGTTGATCCCAAGTCCGACTCACCGGTTGTCACTATCCAATGCGCAGAAAAAATTAACAGCGCCAATAATTCCTGAACAAGGAAACCCTGCCCCGGCGAACAGATCAAAAAAGTACACGATTTTTCACGTAGTGTGCACTGTTCGCCGGCATCGCCACCCCAGAAAAGCTGACCAGCCGGACGCGTATTTTTCATTATTTTGACGAAGCCATCAGTGGACGAAATTGTCGTCTCGGTATCGCCAAAACAAGCAAAGCTACGCCAATCATTCGGCGATTCAGGCCGCACAGACGAGAGCAGACTAAGCTGAAATGCGCGGCTTTGTGTCTCTTGTCCAGAGGTGTCTCCGCCGAAACTGCATGCGGATAAAAATGCGACAGCCGCGACGGAAAAATCAATAAGTACGCAGTAACAGGGAATCATAAATGACAGCCAAGGAAGCGGTATCCGCTCGCGATAGTGAGCCGTCCAGCGAAGATGCACCCGTCATTCAGCCAATTGGCTTTACCCCGGCTCCGGTATCTTCCGGTAGTAAGAAACTCCTGCTGTCCCCGAAAGCGATTGTCGTCGCCAGTTGCCTCCTGGCCGGCGCGTTGATGCTGGTGTACCTGCTGATCGCCCGCTCGCTGATCTTTGAAACCCAGCCAGGCGATGCCAAGGTTACCGTGAGTGGCATTGCACTCCCCCTGGGAGACGGTCACCTGGTGTTACCTGGCCATTACAACTACACCGTGAGCGCCACGGGTTATGTGCCACAAAGTGGCGAGGTGGAGGTGCGCAGCGATCGCAACAGTCGTCATGCGGTGAACCTGGAGCGTCTGCCCGGGCACCTGCAGGTGGTCACCGACCCCAATGTGCCGGTGCGGATTTTGGTAAACGGTGCGGAAGTCGATAGTGAAGCGGGACTGGCATCCGCGATCCCAGCGGGCCGCAAGCGCATCACTATTCTCACCGAACGCTACCTGCCGTTTAGTAAAGAGCTCGAAATCGAGGGCCTCGACAATACGCAAATACTCACTGCGAACCTGCGCCCCGCCTGGGCTAACGTACATATCACCAGTAACCCTGCCGGTGCCACCGTGAGCGTAGAGGGAAAAATTCTCGGCACCACGCCGCTTACCGCCGAGCTGGTTCAGGGCGACCGGATGGTGGACATTTCACTGTCACAATACAAGACCGTGCAGGTTCCCGTGCCGGTAACCGCCGGTGTCGACCAGACTCTGCAAACCGTCGATCTGTCCGCCGCCGATGGCACCCTGCGCGTTGTGAGCACCCCCGCTGGCGCCAGCGTAACCGTGAACGGAGAATACCGCGGGCAGACTCCACTGGATTTGGATCTCGCATCGAACAGCCGGCATAAATTGCGCTTCTTTATGGATGGCTACAGCACGGTTGAACGCTCGGTGGATGTGCGTGCCGGCGACCTGCGGGACATGAATGTCGAGCTCAGCGCGGTATTCGGCAAGGTATCCATTAGCAGCAGTCCGGCGGATGCCCAGGTGTTCATCGATGGCAAGCTCGCCGGTGTTGCAGGCCAGACCTTTACCCTGCCCACCCGCAGTCACAGCATCCTTGTGCGCAAGGCGGGCTACGAGGATTACCAGACCACCATTGTGCCCTCCAACAAGTTGAAACAGTCGGTGCGCGCCGTGTTGTTAACCGGCGAGCAGGCACGCTGGAGCAATGTCCCAACCGAGATCACCCATGGCGCAGGCGGCAAGATGCTGCTGATGCGTCCGAAGGCGGAATTCACCATGGGCTCCTCACGCCGCGAGCAGGGGCGACGGGCCAATGAAGTTTTGCGCAAAGTTGCGCTTACCCGCCCGTTCTACCTCGGTACCACAGAGGTCACTAATCGAGAATATCGACGCTACCAGCGCATGCACAACTCCAGCCATGCCAACGGAGTCAGCCTGGATAACGACCGGCTGCCGGTGGTGAATATCAGCTGGAATGACGCCGCACTGTTCTGCAACTGGCTCAGCGAACGCGATGGGCTCAAACAGGTATACCGTACCGAAGGCGGCCGCGTTACCGGCTTTGATGCCAGCGCCGATGGCTATCGCTTACCCACCGAAGCCGAGTGGGCCTGGGCCTCGCGCTTTGAGCGTGGCGCCATGCGCAAATTCCCCTGGGGTGATGCTCTACCAGTCGGAAAAAACTCTGGTAACTACGCCGATAGTAGCGCAGGGCAAATTGTCCCGGCCGTGCTGCGCACTTACAACGACCGCTATCCCGCAACGGCGCCCGTCGCCAGCTACAGCCCAAACCACATTGGCCTGTTTGATATGGGCGGCAATGTATCCGAGTGGATTCACGACATGTACAGCATCGGCACCGGGCTCTCCCTCAAGCGAGAGGAAAATCCGGTGGGCGCGCAGGAAGGGGATTATCACGTGGTGCGCGGTTCCAGCTGGAAGCATGCGGGCCTCACCGAACTGCGACTTTCGTACCGCGACTACGGCGCTGACCCACGCAACGACATTGGTTTTCGCGTCGCCCGCTGGGTCAAGTAATCGGAGTGCTCATGAAACAGATTAAATCGCCACCCAGCTCTGCAGCCGTTGCACAGGCCCTACTTGTGAAACGCCCGAGCAAGAACCGAGTTGCGTTTATTTTGGCAGCAACTTTTGCCTGCGCGCTCGCCCTGCTCCCCCTGCCGAGTGCCGCGCAAGATGCCGCCGGCAGCGCGGGCGAAGATGCACAACAAGGCAGCGAGTCCGGGAATACGGCAGCTCCGAAAACAGCAGTGGACACCACAGTCGCGCCAAAGCCGAAGAAAGCCAAAACCCGTATCAAAGCACAAAGCGCAGAAAGCGCAGACAACTACGAAGCAACGGAAGAGATTTCCGAGGATCTTTCTGTTTCGTATCCAGTGGACATCTGAAATTGACCTAAACATCGCACCTGGTCCCGATGACGGAGCGGTGCGCAGAGCACGCACAGACAATAGCAATACCGGGCCAATCACCAAAGGAAGGCCCCCAAAAGGAAGCGGGAAATCTCATGAAATTCAAGTCTTCAGATTTTATGTTCCAGCTGTTTGCCCTGCTCGGGGCCATCATCCTGGTTCATGCCATCTACGTTGCGATTATCCGCCCAAATGCGGATGCCTTGATTGCCGAGCAGATGGCGCGTGAAGAGGCCGGCGAAACCTATGCGCAGCAGCGCTCCCTCTACATTGTGATGCGCGACTACGAACAGGAGGCCTGCTTTGTCCTGATGCTATGGGCCATGGCCATCATGGGTCTCAAAGCCCGCCGCTCCATACGCGAGCGCAAGCTGCTGGACGAAGCCCTGCTGAATGTCAGTGAAGGCACACCGATACTGCCAGAAGATGCGCGCGATCTTTCGCGACCGATCCAGGCACTGCCAGAAGACGAACGAAATTTTTTGCTCCCCCGGGCACTGCTCACCGCGCTGCAGCGTTTTGGATCTACCCGCAATGTAGCGGCGGTGTCCAACTCAGTGAAAGAAGTCTGTGAGACCGAGGGGGATAGGCTCGACAGCGAATTGGCCATGGTGCGGTACATTACCTGGGCTATCCCATCGATCGGATTTATCGGTACCGTGCGCGGTATTGGTGAGGCCCTGGCGCAGGCGCACCGCGCCGTGGAAGGGGACATTGCCGGCGTCACCGTCAGCCTCGGTGTGGCTTTCAATTCCACTTTTGTGGCACTGGTAATCAGTATCGTAATTATGTTTTTCACGCACCAATTGCAGTTGATGCAGGAGCGGTTGGTGTTGGATACCCAAAATTATTGCGACAACAAATTACTCCGCTTCCTCAAGGTGAGTTAAGCAACGTCGAGAACGTTTGAGCAATACCGGCAATCCCGGTCAACCAGAGATTTGGCAAGTCACGGACCTGACTGCCCAGAGCAAAACAGGAATTGGCATGAGCAAGGGTGTACTGGAAATTAACGACTGCGGTCTGCGTGTTTTCGATGGCACAAATGAAATCCTCGAAAGCCCTGGGGTCGCGATTATCAATAGCAGTGAAATCATTACCGGTACTGCTGCGTTGATGCGCGCACGCAGTCACCCCACCGAAGTAAATCATCAGTTCTGGCGGCGGCTAAGCCTGGAGTCGGTAAAATCGAACAATCCGGGATGCCGTCACCATGCGGATCTCGCGTTTTGCCAGCTCAAGCACATCGCAGAACTTTGCGACTTGCCGGATGAAGTCGCCCTTGCGGTGCCCGGCAACTTTACCCATGAACAGCTCGCCCTGTTACTCGGGGTCGTCAAGGAAAGCGCGTTCAACAGCGTCACCCTGATTGACAGCGCAGCTGCCTGTATCAGCAGCTGCGCACCCCGCGGTAACCACCTGCATGTGGAGCTGCACCGCCACCAAACGCTGGTGAGCCGCGTGGAGGTACATGAGCATGCGGAACTCGCGATTGCCGAAACCGTCACCGATTCCGGCCTGCAGCATTTCCAGGAAGCTTGGGCACGAGTCTTCAGCGATGCCTTCGTGATGCAGTGCCGCTTTGACCCCTTCCATTCCGCCGAGGCAGAACAGCAATTGTATGACCTGCTGCCGCAGTGGATAGCCCGGGCGATGCGCCAGGGCGAAGTCATGGCAGAACTCGACGACCGCACCGCAAAGGTCAGCCTGCGCCAACTGCAAGACGCAAGCACCCCTATCCTCTCGCGGGTGCGCGCAATGATCGACAATCTCGGCGATGCCAACAGCGTGGTGTTCGTATCCCATCGCTGGGCAGAAATCCCTGGTGGTGCACAGCTCGCGGAGCGTATCCACCTGCTCCCCCACAATGCCGTGGCACAGGCGGTGGAAAACCACTGGCAGGAGCTGCACTCGGAAAGCGGCAACCTGCGCCTGATCACCAGCCTGCGTGCGGCAGAAGCCCACGATATCGCGGTGCAGGTAAACGCTGCCGCCGAGGCGGGCGCTACCCACCTGTTACATGGCCACCGCGCCCTCGCCGCGCAACAGCCACTATTCGTAAGCTGGCAAAACGGCAAACTGGACATCACCCCTACGCCACCTACCCACCCCGCGGCCACCATCACAAACCACGCCGGACGCCTTGCGTTGCGCGTGGATGCCGGCGCGGACTTGATGTTAAACGGCGAATCGATTTCCGCCCCGGTGAACCTTACCGCCGGTGACCGCATCGGCGTAGCGGACTTCGACGGCGTAATCACTGCGATCAGCGTGGAACAATATGGCGCGTAAAAATCGGCGTTTTACAACATTTAGCCTGTCATTCCTCGACATCATGTCCTGTGGTTTTGGTGCCGTGGCGTTGATCTTCCTGATCATCAAACACGGGTCGGACCACGATATTGAGGCCGAGAACCAGGACCCGTCGGCGGAAGTAAACCTGCTCCAAGAAGAGGTGCAGTTCGGTCGAGAGCACATGGTGCTGGCCCGCAACACCCTGGACACCACCAGTGACGAGCTTGCCAAGGCACAGGGCCTGGCACGGCGGATCATGGAGCAGATCGAAGAGGTCAAAGGCAATCTCGCTGAGGTCGACAGCACTACCGACGAGATGGACATTGCCCGGCTACAGGAAAAACTGAAAAAGCTGGAGCAGGCCAAGAAACAGCTCGAGGAAGAAAACAAAAAGCTCGGCAACAATGTGCGCAAGTTTGTCGGCGATGGCGACCGGCAATATCTCACCGGCCTGCGCCTGGGCGGTGACCGCATCCTGATTTTGCTGGATTCCTCTGCCAGCATGCTCGCCGATGAGCTGATCAAGGTTATCCGTACCCGAAACATGTCGGATTCGGTAAAGCGCAATACAGAAAAGTGGCGCCGTGCCAAGCAAACTGTCAACTGGCTGGTGGCCCAGTTTCCCCAAGACAGCCAGTACCAAATCTACACATTTAACACCAGTTTCCAGGCTGCAATCGTCGGTACCGAAGATCGCTGGCTGAATGTCGACGATCGCGATCAAATCGACGAGGCAATGAAGGCACTGGATAAAGTGGTGCCCCAGAACGGCACGAGTCTCGAGCGTATTTTCCAGGCAGTGAACAATATGTCCCCACTGCCGGACAACATCATTCTGATCACCGACGGCCTACCCACCCAAGGTATGAAAGCGCCGCGTGGTAACACCGTATCCGGCAAGGACCGCAGGAAGCTGTTCCGCAATGCGGTGAAGGTGTTGCCAAAGAGTATTCCGGTGAATGTGGTACTCGCCCCCATGGAGGGTGACCCCTTTGCCGCCAGTGAGTTCTGGAAGCTTGCGATGAGCAGCCAGGGCTCTTTCCTCGCACCCTCTAAGGACTGGCCATGAGCAGACGTAGCAAGCGACAGCAAGAAGAGTTCAGCATTTCTTTTCTCGACGTTATCTGTTGTGGATTCGGCGCGATCGTCCTGCTGCTTATGATCGCGAAAACAGTGGAGCCCATCGTGCTTGAAGAAGCGGAACTGGATCTGGATGCCCAGGTGCAGGAACTGCAGGAGCAACTGGCAGAGATCCGCGGCGAAACCACCGTTTTGAACCGCGATTTGAATGCCAAGAAAGAGCAGCTGGACATCGAGACCAAGCGTATTGCCAAGCTGAAGGGCGAACTGGAAACCTTGCAAGCAGTCTACGCGCGCAAGACTGAGAGTGAATCAGAGGAAGGCAAGCTGAAAGGTGAGCTGACCATCGCCCTGCAGAGCATGACCGATGAAATGAAGCGTCTGCTGGGTGAAAACTATCAGCGCAAGAACAATGTGATTGGCGGTATCCCCGTGGATAGTGAGTACATCCTGTTCATCATCGACACCTCCGGCAGCATGTTCAATTACGGCTGGGATCGAATGATTGAAGAGATGGTAAACACGCTCAATCTATATCCCAACGTAAAGGGCATTCAGGTAATGAACGATATGGGGGATTACATGTTCTCCAATTATCGCAATCGCTGGATACCCGATACACCCGGGCGTCGGCAGGCCGTGCTTGATCGCTTGCGGGCATGGAATCCCTTCAGTAATTCCAGCCCGGTGGAAGGTATCCAGAAAGCCGTCCGAACCTTCTATGACCCAAACAAGAAAATCAGCATCTACGTGCTCGGCGATGAATTCACCGGCAAGTCGATTCGCAACGTCATGATGGCCGTGGATCGGGTCAATGCACAGCGGGGTGAAGACCAGCGTATGGTCCGCATTCATGCCATCGGCTTCCCCATTCAGTTTTCGCGTCCACTGCACCTGCAAACAACCGGCCTGCGTTTTGCCGCACTGATGCGAGAGCTCACCTACCGCAATGGCGGTACCTTCGTGGGACTCAACGATTTTCGGTGAAACTAATTTGACCATGGGCACGGATCGCCCGGGAGCACGCAATGACTATCTGGCTAAATGGACTTCGCACAATGGGCAGGCTAACTGCGGTACTCGCCGCGGTGCTACTCACTGCCTGTGCCCATACCGTCTCGGTTGACGGGCAGTTTCCCACCCCCGTGGGTAACCAGCACCCCCTGACCGTGGGCGTATATCTGAGTGATGACTTCCGACAGTTTACGTATAGCGAAAATCGGGATGACCGCGACGAATGGAATATCAATACCGGGCGCGCGCAAAAAAACCTTTTCGAGACAGTTCTCGGGTCAATGTTCCGGGAAACCATCAGCCTCGCCCAGTATCCCAGCGACCTGCCCCAGGGTCTGGACCTGGTGATCGTGCCCGAGGTGCGCGAGCTCCAGTTCACCATGCCACGAGAAACCCGCGTCAATATTTTCGAGGTATGGATCAAGTACGACATGCACGCCTACAACCAGCGTGGCGATTCTGTGGCGGAGTGGGTAATTACTGCGTATGGGAAAACGCCCACGGCATTTTTGAAATCGCAAGAGGCCGCGCTGGCTCAGGCGATTAATGTAGCGCTGCGCGATGCGGGCGCCACGCTTTATACCGGTTTTACCCAGGTGCCGGAGCTGCAGGCCTTTATTGTGAACAAGCAGCGCGCACTGAGTATGCAGGAAGTGACTGGCGAGAAGTAGTGCGCAGCGGCGCAAACTGGATGTTCGATTCGGGCCGCCCCAGACCGGCAGGCCCTATCAAGGAGGATGGTTCGGTGAAATCCCTGAGTAATTTGGTAGCGCCACTGCTACTGGCCACCGCAGCGCTGGCTAGCGGCGGCTGCACCACAGTGGTGATCGATGAATACCGGCGCAGTACCGGTGAGCTGGCGGTGGGCGACTCAGTGGTGATCCTGGGCAGGCGCCACTCCAGTGAGTACGAAACCGAGCCCGACCTGATCGACTGTGTCGGCGACACCCTGCACAGCCCGGAGGCAGGGGTCAATGTGATCCCCGAGCAGCAGTTTGTGGATGCCCTGTACCCATGGTTTGAACCACGCAAGGCCCCCATGCACATCAAGTCACTGAGCAAGCTGATGGATATTCCCGATGTGCGCGACCGCATGGAACAGTACGGAGTGAAATACATCGTGTGGATCGACGGTTCAACGGAAACCACCTCCAGTGCCGGCTCCATCGGCTGCTCAATCAGTACTGCCGGGGCCGGTTGTTTCGGCTTTGGCACCTGGGATAAGGAGTCTGATTACGAAGCGTCGGTATGGGACTTCCGCGACCAGGAACTGTCGGGGAAGATCAGCGCCGACGCCCAGGGCACGTCCTATATGCCCGCCATCGTGGTGCCCATCCCACTGATTGCGCGCGTGCAGAACAACGCGTGCAAGGGCATGGCCGCACAACTACGTGAATTCTTGTTACCACCACAATCCGCGAGTCGTTAGCGAACAGCGATCACTCAGCTAGGGATCGGAGAGAATAATAGAGGAGATCATCATGCACACTTTGAAAAAAATCATGGTCGCGGCCCTGCTGGCCAGTGCAGTGGGCTGCGCGTTCAACCCAGCCACCAACCGGCCGGACCTGGTGTTGATGTCCGAAGAAAAAGAGATAAAGATCGGGCGTGAAATGCACGAGAAACTGGTCGCGAGCACGCCGATCTACAACGACCCTATTCTGAATGCCTATGTGGAATACGTGGGACAGAAAATTGCCCGCTCTAGTGATCGTCCAGACCTGACCTATTACTTCACCATCATCGACAGCCAGGACATCAACGCCTTTGCCCTGCCCGGTGGTTATGTGTACATCAATCGCGGCCTGCTCACGTATCTGCAGTCTGAAGCCGAGATGGCGGCAGTACTCGCCCATGAAGTTGGGCATATCACAGCGCGCCATGCGGTGCGCCAGAAAACGGCGGCCACCGGCGCGGGCGTGGCGTCGGTGCTGTCCGTGCTGGTTACCGGCAGTGGTGTCGTCGGCGACGTGGCGAACCTGTGGAGCACTGCGGCAGTGAAAGGCTATGGCCGTGACATGGAACTGGAGGCAGACCGCTTTGGCGCCCAGTACATGTACAACGCAGGTTATGACCCCCAGTCAATGATCAATGTAATCGCATTGCTGAAGGACCAGGAGACCTTTGCCCGACGCCGTGCCCGGGTCGAGGGCAAGAAACAGCAAACGTACCATGGCGTATTCTCAACCCACCCGCGCAATGACATTCGCCTCCGCGAAGTGGTGGAGGCCGCCGGCAAACTGCCGGAAGACAAGAAAATCACCAAAGTGGAGTACTACCGGGAGCGCACCGACGGCTTGGTTTACGGGCAAAATGCGCAGGAAAGTGAAAAGAACCGATTCAATCACAAGAGCCTGGGTTTCTCGCTCCTGTTCCCCGATGGATGGAATGTCGAGAACCAACGCAGTGCCATTGTTGGCACTGCGCCGGATAATTCTGCGACGATGACCATCCGGGTTGCCAAACGCGATGGCAACCAGCCAGCGGACATGGCATTGCGCGGCGTATATGACGTGCGCAGCCTCGAGGAAGATGAAGCGCTCAGCCAGTACCGCCTGGAGGGGCACACGGGTAAGTTGCCGGTGCGCACTGCAGATTCGCCGGACCGTGTGGCGGTGCTGTTCTATGGCAGCCGACAATACATCCTGGAGGGTAAGATTGCCGAGGAACCAAAGGATAAAGAGAAACAGGCAGAATACGATAACCTGTTTATGACGAGCATTCGTAGTTTTCGGCCATTGCGCAAAACCGACGTGGTGAAGCCCGACATCAAGCGCGTCCGCTACGTGCAGGCAAATGAGAAAACAACCTTTGAATCGCTGGCCCGCCACATGGAAATTGGCGAGTACGCGGAAGAGCAATTACGCCTGCTCAATGGTTATTATCCGCGTGGTGAACCCCAGCCCGGAGAGTGGATCAAAATCGTCCAGTAATCTGGATTACAGGTGGCGGGCACCGGTGTCAGTGTCGGTGTAGGTGTCCGCTCCCTACCCCACCTCACACTGACACAATTTTTTCATAACCCACCTTTCCTCGTTGCGCCATTTTTATTTCAGTCCAGTCCGGGTATGTTTAGGCAAACCCTCTACTGGCGGCACCGTCATGCGTCTGCTTTATTGCATTTTCATTACGTTTGCCTGCGCCTTCGTGCCGACCCTGCACGCCGCGGAGCGCAACACCCCAATTGTTATTGCGCATCGCGGCGCGTCTGGATACCTGCCTGAACACACGCTCGAAGCGAAAACGCTGGCCTACGCCATGGGCGCGGACTATATCGAACAAGACCTGGTACTGAGTAAAGACAATCACCTGATCGTAATGCATGACATTTACCTGGACCAGGTTACCGATGTCGCCCGAAAATTCCCCAGCAGGGCCCGCGCCGATGGGCATTTCTATACCATTGACTTCACGCTCGCAGAACTCAAGCAGCTCAGCGTCACCGGGCCTTTCATAAACATACTGGGAAAGGAAATACCAAAATACGGCAAACGTTTTCCGTTGTGGCACTCACAATTCCAGCTGGCGACATTTGCTGAGGAACTGGAGCTTATCCGGGGCCTCAACCAGTCGCTGGGCTACAACACCGGTATATACCCTGAAATCAAGAAACCGTACTTCCATACGCAGGAGGGGCGCGATATTTCTCGCACGGTGCTCCAGGTGCTCAAGCAGTACGGCTACACAAAGCCAGATAGCAAGGTCTACCTGCAATCCTTTGATGCGGAAGAGCTACAGCGTATTCACCGGGAGCTGCTGCCGGCAATGGATATGGATATTCCCCTGGTGCAATTGATCGCAGAAACCGAGTGGGAGGAAAAGCAGGTACAGCGGGCCGGGCAATGGCAGAACTACGATTATGAGTGGATGCGCACCCCGCAAGGGCTGGAGAAAATCGCCGGTTATGCCGCAGGGATTGGCCCATGGTACCCAATGCTGGCAAACGAGGAGGGGGCAGAGAGCGCACTGCTCTCCCATGCACGCAGCCTGGGGCTCAAGATACACCCATACACATTCCGTGCAGATCGACAGCAAATCCCCGATACGTTCCGCAGCTTTGAAGACTTTGTTGCCTTTTATGTAGAGCAATACAAAGTGGATGGACTATTTACCGACCACCCGGATCAAGTGCGTGACTACCTGCAGAAACGGCCCAAACCGCAGCACGAGGACGCTTCGCCTTAACCAAAGCACTGGCGCAAGGGCGCCTAGGCCGGGGTCACCTCCGCAGATTCGCTTATCAGTGCAGGATGCTCCGCTGCCGCATCGTCCGCTGCAGCGTAATCCACTACTTGGTTACGTCCCTGCTGCTTGGCCCGGTACATTGCCAAGTCGGCCTGTCGCATAAGCTGTTCGACGGAGATGTCGTTATCAGAATGTGCCACACCAATACTCGAGGTAAACATCACCGGACCGCCCGCGGTCGGTAAGCGGATCGCGGCAATGGCGTCCCGCAGCCGTTCTGCGGTAAGCAGGGAGTTCGGCCTGGATTCGGTAATCAGCAGCGCAAACTCTTCGCCACCCAGGCGGCCAAATACGTCCGTCTCGCGTATTTTGGTCTGAATCGCTGCACTGAACTCCCGCAGCGCCGCGTCGCCCACGCCGTGCCCGTGCTCATCGTTAATCGACTTGAAGTGATCGATATCAAACATCAGCAGGCTGGCAGGTTCACCCTCGCGATAAGCCCGCTTGATACAAAGTTCAGCGTCCTCGAGGAAGCTCCGGCGGTTGCGGATACCCGTAAGTGGGTCGGTCCGCGCCTCCATTTCGGCAAGCTGCTTGGCCTTTTCCAGCTCTTCCGTGCGCGCCCGCACTAGGCCCTCAAGCTTCACTTTCGATTGTTCCAGGTGCCGCCGGTACTGTCGCTCCGACTCCAGAGCCTGCAAACGCACCCGCCGTAACTTGATCCCCATGGCGGCCATAATCGTCACCATCTCAACGAAGGAGCTCAAGGGCGGCAAGTAGTAGTTCACCAGATTGTGATCGACGATACCGAGGTCACGCAGCGCCTGATAGAAAAGCCCTGCCAGTAACAGTGTCCAACCCACGGCAAATACTGCCGCTTCACTGGAACCCTGGCGCCAGCGCACCAGTGCAATCACGGTGGAGGCCGGGTACAGCAACAGCGCCAGGGTTATTGAGATGAGCGCTACGGTCTTGATTTGTAGTATGGCGCTAACCAGTAAAATGCCCGCATTTACCATCATCAAGATAAGGATGTAATCGAGACGCGGGGTGTACTGGCGGGTTTGCAGGAACAGGCGATCGAACACCACCCCACAAAATATACTGACTGCACCGGCGGCAGACATATAGCTCCAGTGGAAGTCCTGCTGCAGGACATACTGGTGCGTAAACCCGAGGATCGTGGCCCAAGCCACGATCTTGGAAATGCCATATACGAAATAGGCGAAGAAGCTGGAATCCCCTGTGGTCACGCCCACAATCAGGGAAAACAGTGAGATCAGTGCAATACCACCGAACAGGAAAGCGAGCACTGCGGTTTCACCGGTGTGGGATTTGCTCAGCGCGTCCGGGGTCCAGATTCGCATCGAGGGGAATACAAAGCCGGCCTCTTCAGAGTCGTAGCGCACCAGAAATCTCACCGTCTCGCCGGGCGGCAACTCCACGGGGACGACAAAACGATTGTGAAATACCGGGCGCTGGGCAAACGGTTCCCCCATTGCCAGATCGACGAGCTCATGGAAGTCGCTAGCCGCCTGGTCACTGGCAAACGCCTGTAAACGGATCAACTGGTGGTCCACGTACTCCAGGTGCAGCGGGAGCACATGCTGCTGGGTATTGCGCAGCTCAAAGTAAGACCAGTAGCTGCCCTTTTGCAGCCCGGTAGAGCCACCGCCGGCCAGCGGGGAAAAGCGGCCTGAATTCAGCGCCGTCAGCGCATCCGCAAGCGTTGCTTGCCCGCTCGGGTCGTGCCAGACCCGTGCCTGCCCGGTGCGTTGACTGCCATCTTCTTCGGCCCCGACGCTCGTCACCATCTGGGCAAGCACCGTATTGGGAATGAGAAGTAACAACGCCAGCACGACAAAAACCCGAACCGCGGCCGGCCTTAACCAGCGCGATATCGACACATTGGAAACCTCAAATGAGGAAAAAGTGGCGTTCATGGACAGCCCGAAATTGCCTGTTATAGGAGTTATTCAATCACTTGCTGAGCTAAACAAGCCTCACGACAGTGCATTTCCCAGCCATATTATTCTTCGGCGCTGGAAAGTTGGCCCGAGGAGCCGCTACGGAACGTGCGAGTCCTGCTGTATCGCTTAGCAGTTTACCGGTTCATGGCCGCAGAATCACGGCTGATCGCGGGCCCGGGTAACCCGCGGACATGTGCACAGAGGAGGTGCACAGAGGAGGTGCACAGGGGCTGGCGGGGACGTGCAGGTGCCCGCTCAACACCCCCACAACGGACCAGCAAAACAAAATACCCCAAAATACAAATAAGGAATAAAAATGGCCGCAATAATGCAGCCAATAAAAAAATTAATTCTACAGCCCAAGGCACCCTGCGGCCGCGGTGGCGAAACGCCTACCGCGAGCAAGTTGGTAACAGAGTGTCACTCGAACCGCGAAAAGTCCGCCGGCCGCTTTTCCATAAAGGCCGTCGCCGCCTCGCGGAACTCCTCCGACTGCAGGCGCTGCTGGAAGTACAACGCTTCTTCGCGAATAACTGCCAGGCCACTCTCATAAGTACCCTGACGCAGCAATTTCTTGCTCAGGCGTACAGCTTCCGGGGCCCTCTTCGCGAGCTCTTGCGCATACTCCCGCGCGCGCCCCAGCGCCTCACCGGAGAATACGACTTCATTACAGATATTCACGTTTGCCGCGGTCTGGGCATCAAACTTGTTCCCCAGCAAAAGTAACTCTGAAGCCTTGGCGTGGCCCATGATACGCGGCAACAGCAGGCTGGAGGCATACTCCGGGCACAGCCCCAGATTGACAAACGGCATCTGGAACATGGCGTGATCTTCCGCGATCGCCAGATCGCAGTGCAACAACAGCGTGGTGCCGATGCCCACCGCCACCCCACTGACCGCGGCAACAACCGGCTTGGGGAATTCGTACAGCGCGGTCATAAACTGGAATACCGGGGAATCCTCGCTGGAGGCCGCGCCATCGAGGAAGTCCGTCAGGTCATTGCCACTAGTAAAGGCGCCACCGGCACCTGTCAGAATGACGACGCGCACCTCCGGGTTGCTGGCCGCTTCCACCAATAGCTGTGCCATAGCGGAGTACATGGCCTTGGTTAGCGCATTTTTACGCTGCGGCCGATTGATCGTGATCTCCAGAACCCGGTTGCTTAACTGGGCGTCAATTTCTGCACAGGGGCTTTCGAAGGGGCTTGGCATTACGGGGCTCCGCTATTACTTGGTTTCATTATCTTGGTGGCGATCTAGCGCTAGTTTAGCCAGTCATTGCGTATAGACGAGGTCCAATTCGACCAGTTTGCCTTACCTAAGTCGAAGCAATGCTCGACTGAAGCGCAGCTATTAGCCACGAAATGTATTTTCCAATAATTGCCTCATCGACCTTATAATGCGGCCAAATTGGTGCAATTTTACGCAACTTTTAATTTATATACCGGCGAATACCGTTACATTCATTGCAGATGAGGCTATTCGACAAAAGGAATCCACCCACATGACCGTTACCTACAGCTCTTATCTGAAGGTCGACGAGCTGCTGGAATGCCAGCAACCGCTCTCCGCAGGCCCCGAACACGACGAATTACTGTTTATCGTTATCCACCAGAGCTACGAATTGTGGTTCAAGCAGCTACTGCATGAACTGGACTTTCTGGTGCGCCTGTTTTGTGCGGGAGAGCGCAATCGTGCGCTGCATACACTGAAGCGCGTCGATGCCATATATCGCACGCTGATCCAGCAGGTCGACATCCTGGAGACGCTTACGCCCCTGGAGTTTATGTCTTTTCGCGACCGACTCTCCACCGCCAGTGGCTTTCAGTCCTACCAATTCCGCGAGCTGGAGTTCCTGTACGGCGCCAAGGACCCGCGCAAGCTGCAAAACTATGCGCAGGGCTCCGAACACTATCAGCGCCTGCAAAAACGCCTCGAAGCCCCCACCCTGTGGGACGCCTTCCTGCAGTTTCTCGCCCACGAGGGGCACGCCATTCCGGACAGTGTACTAAACCGGGACTTCAGTCAGGTGGCCGAGCCCTCCCCGGCGGTACAAGCGGTGCTGATTGATGTGTATCGCAATGACCCGCTGGTAAGCGATATCTGCGAGGCCCTGGTGGATATCGACACCTCGCTGCAACAGTGGCGCTATCGCCATGTGAAAATGGTGGAGCGGACCATCGGCAGCAAAATGGGTACCGGCGGCTCCAGTGGGGTGGGCTATCTGCAGAGCACCCTGTTCAAGCCGGTATTTCCGGACTTGTGGGCAATTCGTTCCGAGTTTTAGTCCGGTCAACTCACCGGCGGCCAAGACCAGGGCCGCCGGTGACTGTGTGGACATTCCGGCCACCAGAGCCCAATTAGCAGACACAAAAAAAGCCAGCAAAAGCTGGCTTTTTTGATCCTGCGAGAGGCTGTCTCCCGCAAGGAGACTGACGATTAAAATCAGTCTTCGAAAGGAACCAGGGAAACCTGAATGTTCGGGTTCACCTCTTTCGCCGCATCGGCGATGGTTACGTAAGTGTCCGCGCTGGACTTGTTGTGCGCACGGATAATAACGATCGCCTGCGGGTTCTCCGCGAAGAGCTGGGCAATACGCGCACGTACTGCACGGCTGTCAACGCGCGTGGGCCCCATCCAGATCTCGTCAGCGGAGTTCACGCTGATCAGGATGTTTTGCTTGTCGGGGTCCGGCGGAGTCTCTACCTGCTGATCCGGATCAGGTACATTCACGTCCAGCGCCTTCTCTTTTACGAAGGATGCCGTCACGATGAAGAAGATCAACATGATGAATACGACGTCCAACATGGGCGTCAGGTCGATATCCGCTTTTTCTTCTTCTACGGCCTTACCGCGTCGTCTACTCATAAAACACCGTACAGTTTTTGATTCGAATTCGCCGGATTCACCGGTCTAATCAGGTGGGGAAGATTGCCGGGAAATGGCCAGCAATGCAAGTGCATCCTGCACAGCCACAACATAAGCCTTAAAAATCAATTACTTACAATCGGCAGCATACCCGAAAGCTCACAATTTATACAGCAAAATCACCGGTCCGACTCGCTAGATAGCCCTGATAGTCAGGTACTTCCCGCGCAAAACTCTGCGACATCAGGGTCGAGTGAATCATCATATCGGCACTGCTCGCATTACAGGCCACCGGAATGTTCCATACCGCGGCGATACGCAGCAATGCCTTCACATCCGGGTCGTGGGGCATGGGCTCAAAGGGGTCCCAGAAGAAAATCAGGATATCCACATCGCCCTGGCAAATCTTTGCCCCCAATTGCTGGTCGCCGCCCATCGGGCCGCTGAACAGCTTTTCCACCTGCATTCCTGTGGACGACTCAATCTGGGTCCCCGTGGTACCGGTCCCGAGTAACTGATGTTGCTCGAGAATGGCTCGGTGCCGCTGGCACCACTTTATAAGCCCCTGCTTGCGATTGTCGTGGGCCACCAGAGCAATGCGCTTTTGTGCGGCGATTGGCTTGTCGATTGTATTCATATGACTTCTAACCAAATTCGGGTCAGTTTTCCTGTGCCAGCGCTTGGCTGCCGTTTCCCCAGCATGGAACTTCTACATGGAACCCCTAAATGGGACTCCTACCTAAATGGGACTCCTAAAAGGAAACCCAAAAAGGTGATCCGGTAAGGCAACAGGTCGAAATTGTCCATGTGCTGGATTATGCAGAATTCCACGCCCGGCATCTATTCTGCTGATTCGCCAGTGCGTATCCTGCGCTCCGGCGGCCAGCTGCACCTTGGCTCCGACGCCCTGCCCAACGCCCTGCCACCTGCACCTTTATGCCCTTCCCCCTTGCACCGTTAACCCCATGTATAATCCCCGGTCGATGTGCCCGATTGCGGGCAAGTTTTCCTAGAGGAGTATGTATGAGCGTCGGCGCATGGGAACCAGCCAAGCAGGCCTCCAATGATCAGTCCCGAGAAAAAATCGACCCCAACCTGCTCAAGCAGATACTGGAAGTTTCACTCGCCGACGGCAACGCCGACTTGGCCGAGCTTCCAGAGACACTGCGCTCGGCGGGCTGGCTCGCAGGATTGCCAGCAACACAGTGGCTCGAGGAAGCCGCCAACTGGTCACCGGAACAACTGTGGGCCTTCATCCAGTTTTTCACGCTGGCAGAAACGCACCTCGACTGGCAGGGTGGCGCAGAATCTCCCGTAATTCCGCTGGCGAAATCCCTGCGCCAGCGCAAAGCCCCCCTTAGCCGCGAGCAACTTTTGTGGATACGCGGCAATACCGACAATCGTTACCTGCCTTACGGCCCCCTTTAAACGATATAACCGTTTGGGCGGCAGGCAATTCCGAATACCAGAAGCAGCCGGCCGCCCTATTCATATCGTTCACCCAATATAAAGAAGGCGTATCGCTTTGAGCGATACGCCTTCTTTATATTGGGGCTGGCTAGTATTGGGCTGTCTACTATTAGGGCAGCCTCGCCACTGCTACCAATTGCGACCTATACACGTTCAATCTTCAAGCCGGAACCATTGCGCACGCAGTGAATCAGCTCCCGGTGGTGTTCGGTAGTTACCTGCCAGCTCTCGCCACAGAACCAGGCCCTCACTATCCACAAGCCAGGCGCTGGGCCGCGCCGCCGCGGACTGCCAAGGTTGCATCAACAGGGGCGCCCCCTGCCGTGCGACAAATAACGGGTAAACCTCGGACGATTCGGCCAGTTGATGCACCTGTAGTTCGGCCCTCGCCGCTGCTCCCAACTGCGAGAGCGATTTATCCCAGGAAGTCGATGGCTGCGCACTGAATAGCAATATTCCGATGTTTCTCTTTTGCAGCTCAGGCAGAAGGTGTTGGAAGCTTGCTAACTGACCCCGACTGTCCGCGCAAAAACTCCCCCTCAAAAACACCACGAAGACCCCGTCCAGGGCTCGCTCGCGACAAATATCCCGGATATGACAGCCTTTCCCTGTTTGCTCCTCTATTTCAGGAAACGGTTCGTTTAGTCCAGGCAGCGCGGGGTGTGCAATCGAACTAAAGTGGTAGAGATAAAGCAAAACCACAAAGAGATTCGTAATTACCAGGTAAATGGGCAGGCTGAGCTGTCCGTCTGCGAGCAGCGCAAGTGCCAGGCCGAGTAATACAGCCAGAAAAGCACTGGTTTCTCGCAGATCTCCGTGAAATTTTTGTGGATACAAATAACGGAACCAAACCCAAATTGGTAACGCCAGTGCATTCAAAATCACACCCGCCCAGGCAAGTTTTTGCGAGGCTGTAGTGCTACCGATTAATGAAAAAGAAGCACCGATTCCACATGCCAATAGCCAGCTAAAGGCAAAAAAAGTAAAAAAACCTTAAATTTATTCATTACAGAGTAAAAACGCCCTTAAAACACTTGCAATCAAGTATATAAATAAGCTGCAATTAGCGCGATGAATTCCACTCATCCAAAATAACACCTAAATACTAAATTTAGATACAGGGATATTTTATGGCCGGACGTAAAAAATCCACCGCGCGCGTAAGCGCCGTGGCAAAACTGGAGGCGGAACTCGCTTCTTTGAAAACCCAGCTGGAAAAGGCGCGTAGTAGCCAAGAAGCTGGCGCAAAGAAAGAAGCCGATAAAGCCGGCAAAGAAGCTGACAAAGCTGCCAAAAAAGCACAAGCTGCCGCCGCCAAGGTTAAAGCAGCCCGTGCCAAGAAAAAATCTGCTGCTCAGCAGAAGCAAGTAAAGGCTGCCGTAGCTGCCGCTGCAACTGCCAAAAAGGCCGCTGTCGCTGCCAAGGCAACCGCTGCTGTGGCAAAAGCAAAGCTGGCCGCCATTGTTGCTGAGAACAAGCTGGCAACCAAAGTTGCCAAGGCTGTAGCCAAGGAAGAAGCGGCAATCACCAAGAAGCTGGCTGCCGCTGAGAAGAAAGCCGCCGCTGCCGCTGCCAAGAAAGCCGCCGCTGCTGCCAAGAAGAAGGCCGCTGCAGACAAGAAGAAAGCTGCTGCTGCTGCCAAGAAAGCTGCCGCTGCCGCCAAGAAGAAGGCTGCCGCAGACAAGAAGAAAGCCGCTGCCGCTGCGAAGAAAAAGGCCGCTGCTGAGAAGAAGAAAGCTGCTGCTGCCAAGAAGAAGGCCGCTGCTGCCGCCAAGAAGAAGGCCGCTGCTGAGAAGAAGAAGGCTGCTGCCGCCAAGAAGAAAGCTACCGCTGCTGCCAAGAAAGCTACCGCTAAAGCAAAAGCCAAAACCAAGGCTACCGCTAAGAAGAAGCCAGGTCGTCCGGCCAAAAAAGCAGCCAAGAAGACTGCTGCCAAGAAGCCAGGCCGCCCAGCCAAGAAAGCAGCAGCCAAGAAAGCAGCAGCCAAGAAAACTGCCGCCAAAAAGGCTCCCGCTCGCCGCGGTCGTCCGCCGAAAGCCAAGTCCTAATCGACACTTTCTGGCAGACATAAAAAAACCCGGCCCGCCGGGTTTTTTTATGTCTGCCAGAAAGTTATCGGTGGCGGGCACTCAGGCGTGCCACCACCACAAAGCTCCACCAGCAGCCTTGCATCAGCTGCGCAAGCCACGCTTGGCCAAGAGACCCACAGGCAGCACCGCCTTTATCACATCGCGTAATGCTGAAGGCAGCGCCAACATCACCGGCGTCACGATCAGGGTGAGCAAGGTAGAGAAGCTCAGCCCATACACGATGGCGCTGGCCAGCTTCACCCAGAAGGACGCGATTACGCCGTTGACAACAATATCGCGGCCAAGCATATCCACACTCACCCCGAGGGCCAGGGGCAACAACCCGAGAATCGTGGTCGCGGTAGTGAGGAATACCGGACGCAGGCGCTGTGCGGCAGCCTTGACCGCCGCCTCACCGGCACTCAGCTCCGGATCGGCCTTGCGCACATAGTTGTAGGTGTCAATCAATACGATATTGTTGTTCACCACAATACCCGCCAGCGCCACAATCCCCACGCCCGTCATGATGACACTGAAAGTCGACTGGGTGAGCGTCAGCCCCAGCATCACGCCGGCAGTGGACATAATCACCGACGAGAGAATCAGCGCAGACTGATAGAAGCTATTGAACTGGGTCACCAGCAAGATAAACATCAGGAACAGGGACAGGGAGAAAGCAACCTGCAGAAACACTAGTGACTCACTCTGCTCCTCATCCGCGCCGCGATAGAGCAGTTCCACATTGCCATCGAGCGGATGCTGTTCCAGCCACTGGCGAATCTCGCGCACCTTATCATCTGCCAAGACACCGTCCTGCACATCCGCTTTCACCTGCATACGAGTAATGCCATCGATACGCTCGATTTTATCTACCTTGGGACCCGCCACGGTGGATACGAAACTGCTGACCGGTACCGCACCTCCCGGTGTGTTTACCTTGAGTTCGTCCAGCGCGGTAATGCCGCGAGCGTAATCCGGGTAGCGGATGCGGATATCCACTTCCTCATCGGAATCATCCGGGCGGTATTGCGCCATCAATACACCATTGGTTACCAGCTGTACCGCGCGGCCAACACCGGTGAGATCCGCTCCATACATCGCTGCCTTGGCACGATCGACCTTCACTTCCCATTCAATACCGGGCAGCGGAGCGGTATTTACGATGTCCCGTAGCCCATCGAACTCATTCTCCAGAGCACGATGTAGCCGCCAGGTTTCCGTCAATAGACTGTCGTAATCACGACTGCGCAACTCAAGCACAATCGCCTTACCTACCGGAGGGCCGCCTTCAAACGCCTTGGCGCTGGTTTTGATACCGGCAAATCCTGCGGTGCGCTGACGAATATCGGCAAAGATATCGCGACTTTTGCGCTCGCGCAGATCTGTCGGCTGCAGCTCTACCAGCAGGTTGGCAATCTGGTCGGGTGCCTTATCCTGATTACCAGAAATACCACTTGAGCCAATCGCAGTGTATACAACCCGAACTTCGGGTACTTGCATGACCGCCGCTTCCACTTGGGTAACCAGCGCACGTTTTTCCTCCAGGGAAAGGTTACCCTGCGCCCGCACCTCGACATTGCCGTACTGCTCCTCGGTTTCAGTGAAAAACTCCACGCCGGGATTAAATGTCACAAAGGCGAAAAAGATCCCCACAAGCACGGCGACGGTGCCGCCGAAGGATGCCAATGGATGACGCACGACCGGCGTCAGCACGCGGGCATAAAAGCCGGTAACACCCCCCAGGTCGGCCGCATTGCCATGCTCCAGCTGCTTAAGGTCACGCTGGGTGGCAGGATCCATATTGCCCTTGCCAAACACGGAGCCCAAAACCGGCGCGAAGAACAATGCATATACCAGTGATCCCGCCAGCACGGCAAAAACCGTTACCGGAAGGTAGCGCATAAAGTCACCGACCACGCCCGGCCAGAAAATAATCGGCAAAAACGCGGCGAGGGTTGTGCCCGTTGAGGCCACCACCGGCCAGAACATTCGGCGCACAGCAATAGAATAGGCCGCACGCGCAGACAACCCTTCGGCCATCTTGCGGTCAGCAAATTCGGTAATCACGATTGAGCCATCGATCAGCATGCCGAGGGCCAGCAACATGCCGAACATGACCATGAAATTAAATGAATAGCCGAGCGACCAAGCGATAATAGAACCAAACAACAACGAGAAAGGAATCCCCAGCCCCACTAATAACCCAGAGCGAAACCCGAGCGCAGACACCACAATAATCATCACTAGCAACATGGCGGTGAGGATATTACCCTCCATTTCGCTCACCATATCCCGCGCCCAGTTGGACTGATCAAAGACGAAGTCAACCGTTACCCCGCGCGGCAGGAATTCCCGTTCCGCATTCACCACTGCGCGCACCTTATCTGCCAGGTCTACCGAGCTGGCGCCGGTGCGCTTTTCCACATTAATCGACAGTCCCGGCTGCCCGTTCACACTGGTATAACTAACAGCGTCTTTAAACGTCCGCCGGATATCGGTGACCTGCCCAAGGGTCACCACCCCATCATCCGACTGCTTGAGCGGGATCTGGTAGACGTCGCTGGCAGACTCAATCAGCCCCGGCACTTTGACCGAGAAGCGGCCCTTGCTGACATCCATCTCACCGGCGGGAATCAGCAAGTTATTCCCCAGCACCGCATTAATCAGTTCACCGCTGGTAATCTGATAATGCTCGAGCCGCACCGGGTCGATGATCGCCTCAACAACTTCCTCGCGGTTGCCGTTGATATCGGCCCCCAGAACTTCAGCGACATTCTCAATTTTGCGCTTCAGCAGTTGCGCACTGCGCAGCAGTTCGCGCTCACTGGCACCTTCACTAGCAAGGGTAACGACTATTGTCGGGAATGGCTGTGCCGAAGCTTCCTCCACTACCGGCTCATCCGCATCCCGCGGCAATTCGGCCTTGGCGCGATCAACCGCGTTGCGCACATCATCTACCGCAAGATCGATATCCAGCGCGGAGTCAAATTCGATGACCAGGTAGACCAGCGATTCACGCGCGGTGGCCATAACATCTTGCACACCTTCGAGAGAGCGAATTTCCTGCTCCAACGGACGAATCAGCAGGCGTACCCCATCCTCCGGCGAAATTCCCTCATGCCGAACCTGCACGATGACGATGGGCGGGTTCACCTCGGGGCTGGATTCCACCGTCATGGCACCGCGTGCAGCGATCCCCATAATCACAATAAGCAGCATCAGGCTGATGCTACTGCGGAAACGATTAACCGCCCCGTCCAACAGTTTCATTACAGCGACTCCCCGGAAGCCTGCGCGGCCTGCTCTGCGGGTGCCGCTGTGCCACCTTCAGGGGCAACAGCGGAAATTGGTGCGGGCAAGTCACCGGCGCTCTGTTCGAGCTCTACATCAACCCGCTCACCGACGCTGACATATTCCTGCCCCACGGTGACCAACAGAGTGCGCGGTGCCAGCCCGGTGATCCAAACACCGTCACTCTCATCGCTGACCAGCTGGACATTGCGTAGTTCAACCCGGTGGTCCGGGTCGAGCACCTTCACCGCCAGCATGCCCGCGTCATCCAGGGTTAACAGGGAGGAATTGATCCTGTGGGCCATCACTTCGCCGGTCGGCAGCGCCAAGCGCGCACTGATGCCGCTGCGCAGTGCCCCATCGTCATTCGCCACCGCGACTTCTACGCGGTACGCACGGGTCACGGCATGCGCCTGCTGGCTCACGTAGCGCAGGCGGCCATTGAGAATCTGGCCACCCTGCATTTGTGCGTTGGCCGGCGCGCCGAGCTGCAGACTGCCTACCTTGGTTTCAGAAACTTCTCCCACGATCAACATGGGAGTCAGGTCGAGAATGGTTGCACACTCCTCGCCGCGGCGAACAAAATCCCCCAGCTCCACCGCGCGACTGTTCACGACACCGTCAAAGGGCGCACGAATCTTCAGACTTTGCACATCCAGCTGTGCCCGTTTCAGGTCCGCACGGGCATTGGCCAGGGCAACTTCCTGCTGGGCCATTTGCGTGCCGGACTGCAGGCCCCGCCCCTTGAGCTTTTGAGCACCCGCATAATCCAGTTCTGCCTTCTTCAAGGCAGCGCGCGCGCGCGCCAGCTTCTCCGGACGATCTTCTGCGGCAATCTCACAGATCACATCGCCACTGGCGACATACTGCCCCTCGTCCACCGGAAGCCCCGCTACCACGCCATCGAGCTCGGCTCTCAGCTGCACACTCCGGTTGGCCTCGCTACGGCTATTGACCACCACGCGCGTGGTGTACGGCTGCGCCTCAATGTAACGCCCGCTGACTTTCACAAGCTCCGCCGGTACCGCAGACGCACTCTTTGCCACCTCCGCTTCAAGTAGCGCCTGCTTCTCGTCCTTGAACAAGATGCCACTTAACAGCCATAGCGCAGCCAGGCCACCCACGATGGTTGCCATGCGATAGTTACGTTGCCGCCAAAAGCCCAACAGAAAGTTCATAACTGCATTCCTGTCTGCAAGTTAAATTTGATAGGAGATTTTATGCACAATTCTTGATCGAAACAGCGCCCAAAACTGTCGTATTACGAAATCCGCAGGAGATTTTAGAGGGGCGAGCAGCCTGCTGTACCTGAGATTGATCAACTCCGGGGTACTTTTTAGGCCTAACCAGACCTAACCAGGCCTAATCGAGCTAATCAGGTTTCGACATGGCCTGTGAGACGGCCACGTGCGGTCCCACGCACTCAATCCGCAATGGATCCACACAGGATCCGCAACGGACATTGTACGCGGGAAATAGAGAAAGGGTTCACCCTGTCTTTATGGACAGGGGGAGGGAATGGTCAGGAGAGTATGGATTCGAGGAAGTCGGACATATCCGATTCTTCCGCGGCCAATTGGCCGCTGCCGAACTCGGCATTCCAATCCAGCAGGATACGCGCCAGGTCCCGCGCCTGATCTGCCAACGCCACCAACTCCTCTTTGCAATTTTTTGGACCGGTATAGAGCTTCAGGCGGCGGTGGCTATTGGCCAGCTCGTGCATAGGGTATTTGGAACGGTAGACTTCAAGCTTCCAGCGCAGCGAATGCACCATATTGCGATAGAACACCAATTTTGTCGGCAGCTGTAGCAGGGAAAAGTCCTCCAGGTCACCAAACAGGGTGCAATCCACCGCGAGCACCTGTATTTCCTGACTGACCGGTGCCCCCACGATGGTCGCACTACGGGGTTCTGCCAACAGCATCGACAAATCACCAAATACCTCCCCGGGACGAATTTCGGCAAGTGGTCGCTCACCGCTGGATGCCGCGGCATCATCCACATGCACCTGCAACTCGCCGCGCACCAGGAAATACACCCACTGATCTACGTCGCCGCTGTGCAGCAGCGCCTCCCCGGGGTTCAGAGAAACCAAACGCGAGCGCTTCAGCAATACATCGTACTGCCACTCACTGGTGGCACGAATATCACGAAAGAGATGAATGACATTTAGCAGGCGATCCACTGCATCGCGGGGAAAATCACTAAGCGCTTTATAATCCATGAACGTCTTGAATGTTGCGTGGTGTGACCGACTACCGGAGCCAGCCTCGCAGGAGTTTCACGGCGCACCTTGTTTGTACATATGCGCATGCACAGTGCACCACCAGAACACGCATTCTAGGCACAAACAACGCTGTGTCTGCCCCAGAGTACGGAGAAATTAAAAAAACGAGACATTTTACCCACTTCAGGGTTGAACTCCATTGCAGTTACAGTAGAGTTGAGTGGACCCTGGGAGAAAATCAAGGTAGTTACGGGGCATTTTACCACCCCCAATTAGCTACCTTTCCCGGGCCGTACCTTTCGGGGGGAGGGTGCGAAAGAAGCAGTGAGCATTCCTTGGGGTACATGGACGGGAACTCAGCGCTTTTCTGCCGGTTTCTGCCCATCCGGCCACAAGCCAATAATAGATACCATTACAATGAAATCGACAAAAATCGTCATTTCCCTGTTGCTGTTCGCTGCGGCCGTGACCGCAAACGCAGCCTCGCTCCTCAATGGACTCGCGCTGGAGCAGCAATTCAACAAAGATCGCTATTTCGTTGCGGTCTATTCAGACCAACTTGCCGACAATGCCAGCGCCCTGCTCGACAGCAATGTTTCACGCAGCCTGCAAATTCGCGTAATCGCCGACCGCTTGTCCGCAAGGCGCCTGCGCAACCAGTGGATGGAAAGTATCGCCATCAACAACCCGAGTGACACACTCACGGGTCAGGCAAACAATATGGTGACCTTCGCCAACCTGTTTAAAGGGCGCTTGATGAGCGGCGATCACCTGAGTATCGATTACGCCCCAGACACCGGGACAACCTCCGTTTCCCTGAATGACATCATGCTCGGCATGATTGAAGACCGTGAGTTCTTCAATACCCTGCTGCGCGCCTGGATCGGCCCGGTACCGCCTTCTACCGAGTTCCGCGATAGCCTGATGGCTGCCGGCGATGTGGATGCCGGGACACTCGCGACGTATGAGTCCCTACAGCCAGGTGCGGCGCGTGTGGCCCAGGTTGCGGCGATGCTCGATGAGCAGGAAGCGGAAAAAGAATCCAAGGCGACGGCTGCCAAGCCTGCGCCTGCGGTAAAACCCAAGCTGACCGCGAATATTCCCCCACCAACACTGGCCGCAATCGGTACCGCAGCGGTGCAGAAACCGGCCGTGCCCGCTGCGCAACAACCTGCGGCGGAAGAACCCGCACCTGCCCGAGCCGAGCCTGAGGCCGCGGAGGTTGCCGCTACGCCATCGTCCCAGCCCAAGCCGCTGAAGCCGACCACCACTCGCCCGGCGACGCCTCCGGCAGAGGAGGAGGAACTGGAGGAAGAGGAAGAAGCCCCGCTGACCGCAGACATGATTCTGGCGCGCCAGATTTACCACTCCATGCTGCTGCGCCATACCTTCAAGCACATCCGCTACCCGAAACGCGCCCAGGATCGCGGCCAGGAAGGCAGCGTGCGCCTGAATGTGGTGATCGACAGCAGAGGCAATGTGACGAGCGTTTCCACGGTCCAGGAATCTCGCTATTCCAGCTTGAACCGCGAAGCACTTGAGGCGGTGGAGCGCGCAGGTCCGTACCCGGCTACCCCAGCCCAGCTCAAGATGGAAGAATACCGTTTCTCGGTACCGATCACGTTCCGTCTCCCGGACTAAGTGCCGGCTACAACCTCGACACCTGCGCAAAAGCCCCTTAACTGGGGCTTTTCTTTGCCCATTTGCCGCCCGACACCAGCCCTTGCTTCCATCGCCCCAAGGCTACCATTCACCGCACATGCGCTTGCCGCAGCCACCCCGCCACACATACTATTCAAGCTGCACACACTCTAGCCGCGCCATACATTGGACGGTGAACCAACGTATAAAAAGCCCAAAAGGCCCTCTATGAAGAAACTGCTTTTACCACTGGCTATCGCCACTGCCATTACCGCCATCGGCGGCTGCGCCAAACCGGAAAGCGGCAGCACAGAAGCCGCCGATGCCAAGCCCTCCACTGAGCAAAGCGCTACCGCAAGCACCACGCTGGGCTCTGGTATTGACCTGAGCGCCATGGATACCAGCGTCCGCCCTCAGGATGATTTCTTCTCCTATGTAAACGGCAACTGGATCAAGAACACCGAAATCCCCGCGGACAAATCCCGCTGGGGCGGTTTCAGCATGCTGCGCGATAAAGCTACCGAAGAGGTAAAAGGCTTGATCATGGAGGCCAGCGAAAACGCCAACAGTGCGGGTGCCAAACAGATCGGTGACCTGTACAACAGCTTCATGAATGAAGAGCTCATCGAGAAGAAAGGCATCAGCGCTATTGCGCCCGAACTGGCCAAGATCGATGCCATCGAGTCACGCAAGGATCTTGGTGACTACTTCGCTTATGCCGACACCGTAGGTTACGACGTGCCCTTCGGCGGCTATGTTTATCAAGACCTGAAACAGGTCGAGAATTACATTACTTACCTCTCCCAGGCCGGGCTCGGATTACCCGATCGCGACTACTACTTCGATGATTCAGAGAAGGGCCAAAAGCTCCAGCAAGCCTATCGTGAGTTTCTGGTAGAGATGCAGGAAATCGCTGGTCTGGATAACGCCGAGCAATATGCGGAATCCCTGTACGCACTGGAGAAAAGCCTGGCGGAGCACCACCGCACGCGGGTAGAAAACCGCGATCCGGTGAAATCCTACAACAAGAAAACCCTGGCTGAGCTGAAAGCACTGATGCCGTCCTTCGACTGGGACAGCTACCTGCAGGAAGCCCACCTGCAGAAGGCCGATGCATTTATTGTTCGCCAGCCCGAGTACCTGCAAGCGGTAGACACCATCATCGCGGATACCGAGCTGGACACCTGGAAACGCTACCTTAAGCTCAAGGTGCTCTCTGCAGCTGCACCTTACATGCATAGTGAACTTGCCCAGACCAACTTCGACTTCTATGGCACCACTATTCGCGGCACCAAAGAAATGGAGCCACGCTGGAAGCGCGCGGTACAGTTTGTAAACGGCTCTGCGGGTGAACTGGTCGGCCAGCTTTACGTCGAAAAATACTTCCCGCCGGAAGCCAAGGCGCGCATGGTCAAGCTGGTGGACAACCTGAAGGCTGCCTACAAGGAGTCCATCGAATCCCTCACCTGGATGAGCGAGGACACCAAGAAGGAAGCCCTCACCAAGCTCGCCAACTTCACCACCAAGATCGGTTACCCGGACAAGTGGCGCGACTACAGCGAACTACAGGTCGAGGCAGACAACCTGGTGGGCAACGCAATCGGGGCAACTCTGTTCGACACCCTGAACGATCGCAACAAACTGGGTAAACCGCTGGACCGCGGCGAGTGGCATATGAGCCCGCAAACTGTGAACGCTTACTACAACCCGCCGATGAATGAGATTGTGTTCCCCGCGGCCATCCTGCAGCCTCCGTTCTTCAATATGAACGCGGACGATGCGGTGAATTATGGTGGTATCGGCGGTGTCATTGGCCATGAGATTGGCCATGGCTTCGATGACAAAGGCTCCAAGTTTGACGGCAAGGGCTATCTGAATAACTGGTGGACCGATTCCGACCGCGATAACTTCGAGCAGCTGACCGGTAAGCTGGTGGCACAGTATCAGGGCTTCCAGCCACTTGAAGGCGAGCACATCAACGGTGAGCTGACCCTGGGTGAAAACATCGGTGATCTGTCTGGTCTCGGTATTGCCTACAAAGCCTACAAGATGTCCCTGAATGGCGAAGAAGGCCCGGAAATCGATGGTTTCACCGGTGATCAGCGTGTATTCATGGGTTGGGCCCAGGTATGGCGTAGCAAAATGCGCGATGAAGCCCTGAGCGAGCGCCTGAAAACCGATCCGCACTCGCCGGCCAAATACCGCGTACAGGGCGTTGTACCGAACATCGAAGCGTTCTACAGCGCATTTGACGTACAGGAAGGTGACGGTATGTACCTGCCCGAGGAAGAGCGCGTAGAGATCTGGTGATCCCCTGGCCGTTACCGGCATACATCGCCTGACACACAAAAGCCCCGCAATGCGCGGGGCTTTTTTTGTGCCATAAATCCTGCACCGCAAGTTTCACGTATACAGTTACAGTAACGCGCATGCGCAATTTACTGGCCCCCCCCTCCCACATCAGCGCCGGAGCACAGAATGAGCGACAACAATGCAACGGGATTACGTGATTTTATCGACTGGGTTCAGCAGCGAAACCCACACGAGCCCGAGTTTAACCAGGCCGTGCGCGAACTGGCGAGCGACATTTACCCCATGTATACCGAACACCAGGGCTGGCGCGCAGCCAAAGTGCTCGAGCGCTTGAGTGAGGCCGACAGGATCATTACCTTCCGAGTCTGCTGGGAAGACGACCATGGCGAAGTACAGGTTAACCGTGGTTGGCGCGTGCAGCACTGCGGTGCAATTGGCCCCTACAAGGGCGGGGTACGTTTTCATCGTACGGTTACCGTCTCAGTTCTGAAGTTTCTCGCGTTCGAACAGACGTTCAAAAATGCGCTGACGGGTTTACCGATCGGCGGTGGTAAAGGCGGCTCAGATTTCGATCCATCCGGTCGCTCGGAACGCGAAATCATGCGTTTTTGCCAAGCATTTATGGACGAGCTGTACCGACACATCGGCGAGAACACCGATGTGCCCGCGGGTGATATTAACGTTGGACGAAGAGAGATCGGCTACCTGTTTGGTCACTATCGCCGTTTGGTGAATACGTTCAGCGGCGCACTCACCGGCAAAGACATCGAATTTGGCGGCAGCCATGTGCGCATGGAAGCAACTGGTTACGGCCTTATCTACTTTCTACGCTGCATGCTCGCGCAACGAGAGCAGGAACTGGATGGGCTATCCATCGCCATTTCCGGTGCCGGCAATGTAGCGCTACACGCGGCACAAAAAGCGACCCACCTGGGAGCGAAAGTCGTCACCCTCTCATCCAGTCAGGGCACACTATTCAGCAAGCAGGGGATTCCCTGCGAGGCGATTGACCGCGCAATCGAGCAGTCCGGCAGTACCACCGATGTACTCAAGACCATCCAATCGGATTGTGGCGGTGACTGGCTCAAGGATGAAAAACCCTGGGGACAGCGCTGCGATGTCGCCCTGCCCTGCGCCACCCAAAATGAAATTGATGCGGATGACGCACAAGCGCTCGCCGACAGTCACTGTCAGATTGTTGCCGAGGGGGCTAATATGCCCTGTACCGAGGACGCTACCCGGCTGTTCAAGGAAAACAAGATCCTGCACGCACCGGGAAAAGCATCGAACGCGGGAGGCGTCGCGCTTTCTGGACTCGAAATGGCGCAAAACGCTTCTTTCTCACGCTGGGACCAGGAGCAACTGAACGACAAGCTACTGGAAATCATGCAGGACATTCACGCGCAATGCATCCAGCATGCCGGCGATGAGGATAGCTACAAGGACTACCACCGAGGAGCCAATATTGCCGCCTTCCAGCGCGTCGCCAATGCGGTCATGGCGCAGGGCGTGGGCTAGGCCACGCGCGTGATAAGTGGGCTAAAAGTAGCCTCGCAGATGGTTTACCATTAGGCAAAACCAGATTGCGGGAGCCCCACATGGCCCACCTCAGCCAGTCACAGTTATTGCGCAGCCGGCGCTTTTTGCCTTTCTTCTGCACCCAGTTCCTGGGTGCCTTCAACGACAATGTTTTCAAGAATGCGCTCATCGTCATGATCGCGTTCCGCCTCGCGGCGTCGGAAGCCAACTTCCTAATTAATCTCGCTGCAGGCCTGTTTATCCTGCCTTTTTTCCTGTTTTCTGCCACCGCCGGCCAGGTTGCGGACAAGACCGATAAAAGCGTGTTGATACAACGGATTAAAATCGCGGAAATCGGTATCGTCACCTTTGGTGTTATCGCCTTGTACAGCGGCAACAATGCTCTCTGCCTCGCAGTGCTGTTTGCGCTCGGCGTGCAGTCGGCGTTTTTTGGCCCGGTCAAATATGCAATCTTGCCGCAACACCTGAAGAAGCCAGAACTCGTCTCGGGTAACGCACTGGTGGAAATGGGCACCTTCGTATCCATTTTACTGGGAACGATTGTGGGCGGCCTGTTGGCGGGGTACACCGGCGCAGGCCAATCCGGGCTGCTGTGGATCTCCATTATTATTCTGACGACTGCCGGGTTCGGCTACTTCGCATCGCGTGCAATTCCCAGCGCAGCCGCGCCTGCTCCGGAACTGCAAATCAACTTCAACCCACTAAGCCAGTCTCGCAATATGCTGCGGGAAGCGGTCAAAACACCATCGGTGTTTTACGCCATCATTGGTATTTCCTGGTTCTGGTTACTGGGGGCAGCCTATCTGACGCAAATCCCAAGTTTGACGCGCAATGTGCTGGGCGGCAGTGAGTCGCTGGTTACTCTGCTGCTGTGCTGCTTCACCATTGGTGTTGCGGTCGGGTCACTCCTGTGTGGGCGCCTGTCTGCGGGACGTGTTGAGCTCGGCCTGGTCCCAATCGGCGCCGCCGGATTGACGGTGGTGGGCATGCTGCTGGCTTCTGCCACCGGTAACTACCAGCCTCCTGCCGAGACTACCGTTGCCGCTTTCTGGGCCAGTGACGGCGCGCTGGGGATTCTCGTCAACCTGACACTCATCGGCATTTTTGGTGGCTTCTTCATCGTGCCGCTGTACGCAATGATGCAGGAGCGATCCGAGCCCAGTATTCGTGCGCGTATCATTTCCCTCAACAACATCTTCAATGCACTGTTTATGGTGGTAGCAGCACTGCTCGGCATCGTCTTCCTCAATATACTGGGGGCAACAATCCCGCAGTTTTTTCTGGTCATCGCACTGATGAATGCGGCGGTGGCCATTTTTGTATTTACCAAGGTGCCGGAGTTCGCCATGCGGCTGCTCATCTGGCTGTTGTCTCACACTATGTACCGGGTGAAGCACCAGGGGCTGGAGCGTATTCCGGCAGAAGGCGCGGCCATCATAGCCTGCAACCATGTAAGCTATGTGGATGCTCTACTGCTGGCTGGTGCGGTGCGTCGTCCGATCCGCTTTATCATGTACAAGCCCATTTACCAAATCCCAGTGCTGCATTTTATTTTCAAGACCAGCCGCGCTATTCCCATCTGCTCCAAACAGCAAGACCCGGAGGGTTATGCACAAGCATTCGCAGAAATTGAACAGGGATTACAGGCGGGTGACTTGCTGTGCATTTTTCCCGAAGGTCAGCTTACCCAAAATGGCGAATTGCAGCCGTTCAAAGCGGGGATAGAAAAAATACTGAAACGAACCCCGGTGCCGGTGATCCCTATGGCGCTGCGAGGCTTGTGGGGGAGCTTTTTCAGCCACAAGGGCGGCCTTGCATTCAGCACCCTGCCCCGGCGTTTTTGGTCAAGAGTCTGTGTGGTGGCGGGAAAGCCGGTTGAGGCCACCCATGCGAATGCCGAGGTATTGCAGGAGACCGTGCTGGACTTGCGTGGCAATCACCGTTAGAGCTATACGCGAATAGCCACTGTACATAGATCGTGAAAGCCAATAGGCCTAAAAAAA
>NZ_AFPJ01000034.1 GCF_000220505.1 Microbulbifer agarilyticus S89
TGGTGGAGCGCGCGCTCTACATGGCGGATCTCGCCGAGTCTGACGGGAGTCCGCTGCAGGATATCCCGCTGCCGGAAAAAAACGGCTACATGCGGTTTATTCGTCGCGAGCCGTTGGGCACAAGCCTGGTGATCGCGCCCTGGAATTACCCCTATCTCACCGCCATCAATGCGGTGGTGCCAGCGCTACTTGCGGGCAACAGTGTGATCCTCAAGCACTCCGCGCAGACGCCACTCTGTAGTGAGCGGCTGGTTGAGGCATTTACCGCGGCGGGACTGCCCGGCGGCGTGTTTCAATATCTTCATCTCGGCCACCGGGATGCGGAGCAGATCATTATTCGCGGCAGCGTGCAGCATGTGGCCTTTACCGGTTCGGTGGCGGGCGGTGCGGCGGTAGAGAGCGCGGCCGCCGGGCGCTTTCTTTCTGTGGGGCTGGAACTTGGTGGCAAGGATCCCGCATACGTGCGTGCGGATGCCGACCTCGAGTATGCGGTGGACTCTGTTGTGGATGGAGCCTTTTTTAATTCAGGGCAATCCTGTTGCGGGATTGAACGGGCATATGTCCATCACTCTGTGTATGACGAATTCGTGGCGCGCGCGGTGCAGAAAATCAATGCCTATCGCCTGGGCCGCTCAGACGAGCCGGAAACCACATTGGGGCCAATGGTGCGAGCTAGCGCTGCGGATTTCGTACGCGATCAAATTGATGAAGCTGTGACACAAGGCGCTCATGCGCATATCGACGAAGGGGATTTTGCACTGGACTGCCGCGGCAGTGCCTATATGGCACCGCAGCTATTGACTAATGTGGACCACGATATGCGGGTGATGAGCGAGGAGTCTTTTGGACCGGTTCTGGGGGTGGTGCCGGTGCGTGACGACGACGAAGCGCTGGCATTGATGAACGACAGTGAATATGGACTGACCGCGGCGATCTACTCCGCCGACGAGCAGGTTGCCTTGCGCCTGGGTGACCGACTGCGCACCGGCACAGTGTTTTTAAATCGATGTGATTACCTGGACCCGGCACTGGCGTGGACCGGGGTAAAGAACTCCGGTCGCGGGTGCACCCTGTCCGGCATCGGCTTCGAGCACCTCACACGGCCGAAGTCCTTCAATTTCAAACTGTCAGGCGGATAGTGAGATGTCTGATTCGGACTTTTTCTCCAACTGGAATTATCCCACCGCGATGCGGGTGGGTGCCGGGCGCATCACTGAGTTGCCGCAGATGTGTCGCGAACTGGGCATGGCGACACCGCTGCTGGTAACCGACCCGGGCCTGGCGGCGCTGCCCATGGTGCAAGCGATCGTAGAACAGTGTCTGGTGGATGGGATACCTCTGGCGGTATTCAGTGAGATCAAAGGTAATCCCACCGGAGAAAATGTCCAGGATGGTGTGGGCGCATTCAAGGCGCACGGATGCGATGGCGTGATTGCGTTTGGCGGCGGGTCCGCACTGGATGCCGGCAAGGCGATTGCATTAATGGTTGGGCAGACCCACCCGATCTGGACGTTCGAGGATGTAGGCGATAACTACCTTAAGGTGAATACCCGGGGTATGGCGCCGGTCATCGCGGTGCCCACCACGGCTGGCACGGGCTCGGAAGTGGGGCGCTCATCGGTTATCACCGACCAGGATGCCAAGCGAAAGAAAGTCATTTTCCATCCGCGCATGCTGCCACAAATCGTGTTGCTGGATCCCGAGCTCACGCTCGGGCTGCCAGCACCGATCACTGCGGCGACCGGAATGGATGCCCTGTCTCACAACCTGGAAGCCTTCTGCTCTAGTAGTTTTCACCCCATGGCAGAGGGTATTGCGCTTGAAGCGATGCGCCTCATCCATATTTACCTGCCCCGTGCAGTCGCCAACGGCAATGACCTCGAGGCGCGTATGCACATGCTCGCGGCATCGAGTATGGGAGCGACCGCATTCCAGCGTGGGCTGGGTGCCATGCACGCGCTGGCGCATCCTCTGGGTGCCGTGTATGACAAGCATCACGGATTGCTGAACGCGATTCTCATGCCCTATGTACTGGTGGCCAACCGATCCGCGATCGAAGAGCCGATGCGTCGGCTGTCGAGTTATCTCGGCCTGTCCGAAACAGGATTTGACGGCGTTCTGGACTGGGTGCTGCTGCTCCGCCGCGAGTTCGGTATCCCTCATACCTGGGCGGAAATTGGCATTGGTGAAGACGCTGCCAATGAGATTGCCGCAATGGCGATTGCCGACCCATCGGCGCTGGGCAACCCGCTGCCGCTGTCGGCGGCGGATTATCGCGGTATTTTCCTGAATGCCTGCCGCGGCAAGCTTGGCTGATCGCCGGGGCTAATCGATATCCGTCAGGAGATCGTGAATTTGCTGTTGCAATGCGGCGGCCGTGATGGGTGGGACCGAAGCCTGTTCCCGCTGCACGGCGTACCAGAGTATCGACAGGTAGCGGTAGACTTTCTGCCACATATCCAGCTTTTGTAGTTCGCTTGCCCCTGCGGGCCGCTGCAGGTACTCGGTGAGTAATGTTTGCCGCTGCTGGTGACTCAGCTTGAATCCCTCAACCACTGTTGCCAGATCAAAATAGGGTTCCCCTGTGGCTGCATACTCCCAGTCAATGGCACGCAGCTCGCCAGAGTTATCCACAATCAGGTTGTCTGGGAGAAGATCGTTGTGGCACAGGCAGTGTGCACCTTGTGCGGAGTCGAGGCGCTCTAGCTGGGGCGTTATCTTTGCGCGCAGCTCCAGTAGCGTTTGCCAAATGGGCGTGTGGGTATGCTCCAGGTTGACTGACTGCCAGTAGTGGTCAGCCTTGTGGGCGTAGTGCAGTTGTGCAGAAATTGGCGCCAGCTGGTGTAGCTGGCGCAGCATATGGGACATGCGGGCGAGGGCATCGGTCTGATCCAGTTGCAGTGGCACACCCTGGATAAAGCGGGTCAGCAGGTAGCGGTGACCCGGATCGATATACACAAGTGGGGCGCAGAGCTTTTTGCTACTCGCCTGGCGTAACGCTTCAGCTTCGGCGGCTCGGTTGAGGTCCAGCGCCAGGGAATTGGGTGCGTTGATACGCAGCACCAGTTTTTCATCGCCTGCGTCAATCAGAAAGCTGCGGTTGGTCAGCCCGCCGTGCAGCGGACCGATCAACTTTGCCGGCGTGTCGCTCCATCGTTGCCAGTCATCGGCAATAAGACGTTCGACAGACAGGGTCATGCGGTTGCCAATTGCTCCTGGCTACTGTTCTGCCGCTGATACAGCGTGTACCACTGGAAAAAGCCGATAATTACCAGAATCACGTAAAGTACGAACAGCAGCGCGGTGAGGTACATCTCGCGATCGATGTACAGATAGATCGCCGCACCGTCGATCACGATCCAGTAGAGCCAGTTTTCCAGCACCTTGCGGGTGACCATGTAAGTGGTGACCACGGCACCCCAGGTGGTAAAGGAATCAAGATAGGGCAGTGCCGCACTGGTGTAGTTATCCAGTACGTAGCCAAACACCAGAGTAAGTACGCCAACCCCGGCGAGCGCTGAGATGTGCATGGTGGCGGACCAGCGATGGATATGCAGCCGCTCTCCATCTTGCCGGCGCCGGCGCCATTGCCACCAGCCGTACAACGCCATGGCGAGATAAAAGATCTGCAGCGCAGACTCCATCAACAGGCTGACATCCCAGAACAGGAACAGGTAGATAGCCGTGCTGGCAAACGCCGCATACCAGCACAGGATGTTTTCCCGCATGGCCAGCAGTAAGTAGGTCAGCGCCAGCAGCACTGCCGCCACTTCCCATAGGGACATGGCGGCGTAGGCACTGGCGATGGCTTCGCGAATCTCCGGTGAGAACATGGGTCAGAGCCCGCTATTGGGGTTGAGGTCGCCGTCGATAAATTTGCACACGAAGATCGCGCGACCGAACTGCTCCCAGGACTTGCGCATTTCCGCTTTCAGAATATCCATGACCACGTCGTAATCACCAAATACCTGGGTACTCATGGTATTGGAGATTACCTGCAGTTGCGGGTGTTCATTCAGGCGCTGGATAAAATCCTTGATGGCCGGAATGTATTCATCTTTCAGCGGGTACATGCTGATTTCTACGGAGAGTTGCATAGCGAGGCTCCCATTTAGAAGGTGTAACTGCCAGAGATGCCGGCAGTGCGCGGTTCACCCAGCTGATAGTAAGCTTCCGGAGCATAGCCATTCGCCGGGTTATTGCCGAACTGATTGCTGAAGTAGAAACCGCGGGTGTAAATCACTTCATCGGTCAGGTTTCTGCCCCACAAGGATAGATCCCAGTTGTCTTCGCGGTAGGTTAGGCGCGCATTGACCAGTTCGTAGGCGGTGGACTTTTCGTTGTGGCTATTGGAGAAGTAAAAGTCGTCTTTACCTTCCAGCTCCACGCGCGCGCTCAGGTTGTCGGTCAGCGTGTACTCCGCCCCGGTGAACAACTGGTAGTTGGGCGCGTGGGCCAGATCGCGGCCACCGAGGTCGACCAGAGTGGTTTCGCCGGTATAGTCATCGCGGGCATCGACATGGGTGCTGCTGATGAAATCTTCAAATTCCGCATTTAGCCAGCCGAAGGTAGCGAACAGTTGCAGGGCATCGCTGGCCCGGAAATTCACCTCTGCTTCAACACCGACACTGTGACCACTGGCGGCATTCGCCAGGTAGTCATCGAAGGAGAAATCTTGCGGGTTGAAAATGGACTGTTTGGCCTGGACGTCACTGCGATCCTGGTAGAAAGTTGCAACCTGGGCCTGCAGGCGGCTTTCCAACCAGTCGCCCTTTATCCCGAGTTCGTAGTTCAGCATGCTCTCGGTATCGAACAGGAAGGTATCGCTGCCAATGGCGGGATTGCTCGCGGAAGCGGAAATGATTCGGCCGTTGACGCCACCAGCTTTGTAGCCGCGGGAAAGGGTCGCGTAAACCATAGCTTCGTCGGAGGCGTTGAACTGCAGGGTGATATTGCCGCCCCACAGGTCCTCACTGGCGTCACTGACCACCGCAAGAGAATCGTTGTAATCTGCACGGCGCTGCTCGAAACGCAGTCCGGTAATCAACTCAAGGCGCGCACTCAGGGCGGTGTTGAGCTGCCCATAAAGCGCCGCATTGTCGGTATCGAACTGGCTTGTAAAGCTGGTGTTGCGCTGCAGCGCTTCTTCTTCGGTTCGCAGATAGACTCCGGCCACCCAGCCGGTGCTGTCGTTAAACAGGCGGCTCGCCTCGGTGGAAACCAGGCGGATATCCGCGCTCAGGTTGTCGCGATCGCGCAGGTAGTTATCGGTAGAGCTGTATTCCCAGGGGTGGAAGCCCACGAAGGACCAGTCTTCGTCGTAACCGTATTCGGTATCGGAGTTGGCCGCGCTCAGCACCGAGTGGACGGTGAACTGGTCATTGCCGCCCCACTGCAGGTTCACCGCGCCCGCGAGGGTTTCCTGGCGGTCGTGGCCAGGTTGGTCGGACTGGGTGGTGCGGGAATTGTCGAAGCTGAATGCGTCATAACCGTTGTCTGCATCCAGATAAAACAGGGTGAAGTCCAGTTGCAGATTATCGCTGGCTTTAAACTGCAGCTTGCCGCGGGCAACCGTCTCGTCGATATTGTTTGTGTCGGCGCGGTCCAGATAGCGGTTGTCCACATAGCCGTCGGACTGCTGGTTCTGTACTGCAAAGCGGTAGCTCAGTTGCTCGGACAGTGGGCCACTGGTTACCGCAGACAGCGTGTGGGAGCCGTAGTGGGCGGCTTCGGCGGATACCTTGGCGAAGTATTCTTCGCTGGGTGCATTGCTGGTCATGCTCACCAGGCCGGCCAGTGCATTGGCCCCGTAAACGGTACCCTGCGGGCCGCGCAGGATTTCCACCTGCTGCATGTCCAGCGTGCTGGCGGCGAGGCCGAGGCCGGTAAAGTCGATGCCATCCACGATCAGGCCCACCGACGGATTCACCGGGTCGATAAACTGGCTGCGCTCGCCAATACCGCGAATCTGCACGAACCGACCACGGGAGGCGCCGCTTGAGAAGTTCACATTGGGCGCCAGGTTCAGCAGTTGCTCAAGGTTGGTGGCACCGCGGGTGTCGATGGCGGCTGCATCCAACACACTGACACTGGTGGGGGTGTCGAGCTGGCTGGCTTCACGCAGCTGGCTGGTCACCGTGACTTCCTCGATGGCGTTGTCTGCAGACACCGCAGCGCTGGCGAATGCCATAGCGGCGGCAATAGCCTGGGCGACCGGTTTGATATTGGGCTGGATGCGAACGTTGGAATTCATGGCTCTCTCTGACTGATCGATGAGAGACCCGGTGTGCGACGTGAAGAGGGGAGTTTGTGGACTACCTATTCCTACGCCGGTATTAGCCGGATCAGGTTCAAGGGTTTGCGGTTCAAGTCAATGCGACTTGACGACATCTCAGGCTTTCGCCACCCCTTAGGTTTGCGCACGCGATGCTATCAGATATGGCGTGGCACAGGAACACGGCTAGCGGGCAAACCGGCCGGTTTATCCACAAGGTTTTTTTTGCCTGCATAGATTTGCAAACAAAGTGTTTCCATTACACTGCGCACTCCTTTTCAATCTCTTGGCTAGTCCTCTGGAGCCCGTATGAGTCAGCCCGACTCCAATTCCTGGCTGAATGCCCTGCCCGAAGCCTTCCTTGCCTATTTGAATGGCCGCCGCCTGGATGAGGTGGAATGCATTGTTCCTGACCTGCACGGTATGTCGCGCGGCAAAGCGATGCCTCTGCTCAAGTTCTCCCCGGACGCACCAATTTTTCTGCCGATTTCCATCTTTTACCAGACGATTACCGGTCAGGATGTGGAGATGGATATTCAGGACCAGTGGGCAGAAAGTGACATGGCGTTGGTGCCGGATATGTCCACCGCGATGGCGGTGCCCTGGGCAAAGACGCCGGCCTTGCAGATTATTCACGACCTGCAGGACCTCGATGGCAACCCGATTCCCTGTGCCCCGCGCAATGTGTTGAAACGGGTCATTGGTATGTTCCGGGAAAAGGGCTGGCAGCCGGTTGTGGCGCCAGAACTCGAGTTCTACCTGACACGCCCTAATATCGATCCCAACGAGCCCATCCAGCCGCCGGTTGGCCGTAACGGGCGCTCTGGTACCTCGTTGCAGTCATACTCCATGACGGCGATCGATGAGTATGGTCCGGTCATCGATACCATTTATGAGTTTGCCGAGGCCGCCGGCCTGGATATCGATTCGGTGATTCAGGAAGATGGTGCGGGGCAGGTGGAGTTCAATATGCCCCATGGCGACCCGCTGCTGCTGGCGGATCAGGTGTTTTACTTCAAACGCATCATCCGTGAGGCCGCGTTGAAGCATGGTATGTTTGCGACCTTTATGGCGAAGCCGATGCGCGACCAGCCCGGTAGCGCCATGCACATTCACCAGAGTGTGGTGGATATCGAGAGTGGCAAGAATGTCTTTTCCAGTACAGATGGTAGCGCCTCGGATCTGTTTCGATATTTTATCGGTGGTACCCAAAAGCATCTGCGGGAGATCATGCCGTTCATTGCCCCCAACGTGAACTCCTACCGGCGTTTTGAGCTTGCCGATAACTCCAGTGCGCCGACCAATACCGGCTGGGGTTACGATAATCGGGCAACCGGTTTGCGCGTCCCCAATTCGGGCGCCCAGGATCGGCGCCTGGAAAACCGGGTAGTGGGTGTGGATGCCAATCCTTATTTAGCGATTGCTGCCAGCCTTGTCTGTGGTTATCTCGGCATGGTGAATGGTGTGGAGCCCAGTGCGCCGGCGGCATCCGAGTTGGATGAGGAGCAGGAAGCGAGTTTCTATATACCCGGTACTTTTGATGAGGCGCTGCGGATTTTCACCGATGCCAGTGAGGTGCGTCAGGCGCTGGGTGAAGATTTCTGTCAGCTGTATGCGGCAGTTAAGTTGCAGGAGATGCGTCTATTTCACCGCGAGATTTCTCCCTGGGAACGTCAGCATTTATTGCTAAACGTATAGCCTTTGCGGCTATCTTTCCTAGCGAACGCCCCTAATGAGCACGAACAAAAAAGCCCCCGATGGTTTTCCGTCGGGGGCTTTTTTTGTGCTTCAATGTCTGATAACCGGATGCTAACTGGTTAGCAACCGTTAATCAGACGTCGAAGCCGTCTGGCAGTTTCTTATCCACCAGTATTTTGTTCAGGCGCGCGTACTGGGGGATGCCATTCTTGTAGGGCGGGTAGTCCTCGCCCTGAATCAGCGGCTCCAGATAATCGCGGCCGGCCCGGGTAATGCCAAAGCCATCTTCGGCAATGAACTCCTTGGGCATGAACTTCTCGACATTTGCCACTTCCGACAGCGGTGCTTCGCCAATGCTCCAGCTATAGTCGGCCGCCGAGCTGCCATTGCGCTCAATGGTCGGCATGATGGCATTCTTGCCGGCAACAGCAGCTTCCACTGCCGCCTTGCCCACGGCGTAGGCCTGCTCGACGTCGGTGGCCGAGGCTATGTGTCGTGCTGCGCGCTGCAGGTAGTCTGCCAGTGCCCAGTGGTACTTGAGACCCAGCTCGTCTTTGACCATTTTGGCCAGCGTCGGCGCAACGCCGCCCAGCTGCTTGTGGCCGAAGGCATCAACACTGCCAGCATCCGCGAGGAAGGTGCCATCTGCGTATTGGGCACCCTCGGAGGCGACGATCACGCAGTAGCCGTTGTCGGCAACGGTCTGCTGTACCTTGGCGAGAAACTTTTCTTTATCGAAGGCCACTTCCGGCAGCAGGATGATGTGCGGCGCATCGCCTTGCTGTTCCTGGGCCAGGGCGCCGGCGGCGGCAATCCAGCCAGCGTGACGGCCCATCACTTCGAGGATAAATACCTTGGTGGATGTGGCACACATGGAGGCGACGTCCAGCGCGGCTTCTTTTGTGGACACGGCGACATACTTGGCCACCGAGCCAAAACCGGGGCAGTTGTCGGTAAGCGGCAGATCGTTGTCCACGGTTTTCGGGATGTGGATAGCCTGGATGGGATACCCCATCTTCTCCGACAGCTGGGAAATCTTGAGGCAGGTATCGGCGGAGTCGCCACCGCCGTTATAGAAGAAATAGCCGATGTCGTGGGCTTTGAACACTTCGATCAAGCGCTCGTATTCGGCGCGGTTTTGTTCGAGGCTTTTCAGCTTGTAGCGGCAGGAACCAAAAGCGCCGGAGGGCGTATGGCGCAGGGCGGCGATGGTCTCGGTGGACTCCTGGCTGACGTCGATCAACTCTTCTTTGAGGGCACCGACAATGCCGTTCAGGCCGGCGTAGACCTTGCCGATCTTGTCGCTGTGCTGGCGGGCGGTCTCGATAACCCCACAGGCTGAGGCGTTAATAACGGCGGTAACGCCGCCGGATTGCGCATAAAAAGCGTTCTTCTTGGACATGACTATCCTATGGCTGCAGTTTCTCGTCAAAGTACACGTCTGGGCGTGTTGGCGGCGGGCGACTTCTATTGGCAGCCTCGCGCGGCGCGAAGTCTAATGTATTCATATAGCAATTGCATGGTATTGCGGGCATTCGGCACATACTGCGGTAAAAGGCCATGATAAGCTTGGCCGATTGTCGAATCCGGCCATATTGCAGCGCGCTCTGCCGCTGAACTCCAAGCAAGCAAAATCCGCGCCGATCATGGCTGTCGATCACCCGTTCGCCCACGCGGCGACAATGGTTGTGTGAACCCTGGGTCCCGCGGCAACCCGTATTTTGAGAGAGCATTTCTACTGGCATGCATATTCATATCTTAGGCATCTGTGGAACTTTTATGGGCAGCCTGGCCCAGCTGGCGGTGGCCGAAGGGCACAAGGTTACCGGGTCCGACGCCAACGTTTACCCCCCGATGAGTACCCAGCTGGAGCGCGTAGGCATTGCCCTGACCGAGGGCTACGACCCGGCTCAGCTCGAACCGACCCCGGATTTGGTGATTATTGGCAATGCGCTGTCGCGGGGTAACCCGGCGGTCGAGGCGGTACTGGAGAAAGGCCTGCCCTATACCTCCGGTGCCCAGTGGCTGTGCGATCATTTCCTGGGCGGGCGTTGGGTGCTGGCGGTTTCCGGGACCCACGGTAAGACCACCACCGCGAGTATGCTTGCCTGGGTGCTGGAGTACGCGGGTATGGACCCGGGCTTCTTAATTGGAGGCGTGCCCAGTAACTTTGACGTGTCCGCACGTTTGGGTGGCACGCCGTTTTTTGTCGTAGAAGCCGATGAATACGACACGGCGTTTTTCGACAAGCGCTCCAAGTTTGTTCACTATCGCCCGCGCACCCTGATCATCAATAACCTCGAATTTGACCACGCAGACATTTTTGACGACCTGGCGGCGATCCAGAAGCAGTTCCATCACCTGGTGCGCACCGTACCGGCAAGTGGTCTGGTAGTTGCGGCTCAGGAAGACACCGTCACCCAGGTACTGGATCAGGGCTGCTGGAGCCAGGTTCAGCGCTTCGATGTGGAGCGCGAAGGCGGTGTGCGCCTGGGAGACTGGTGTGCGATCAATATTGCCGCCGATGGCAGCTGTTTTGATGTCCTGCTGGAGGGCAACACGGTCGCCACGGTGCAGTGGGATCAGACCGGCATGCACAGTGTCAAAAACGGCCTTGCGGTACTGGCCGCGGCGCGTCACGTGGGCGTGGAGCCTGCGGTAGCTGCCGAGGCGCTGGCGAAGTTTGCCGGGGTGAAACGCCGTATGGAATGCCTGGGGGATATCCAGGGGATTCGGGTGTACGACGATTTTGCCCATCACCCCACAGCCATCGAGACCACGCTCAACGGCCTGCGGGCCAAGGTCGGCGAGGAGCGCGTGATCGCGCTGATCGAACCGCGCTCAAATACCATGCGCCAGGGGCACCACAGGGATCAACTGGCGCGCGCCTGTGCCGGGGCGGATCTGGTGCTCTGGTATCAGCCCGAGGGGATGAACTGGTCTCTGGATGAGGTGGTCCACCATTCCACCGTGCCGGCGAAGGTTCTCCACAGCATCGAGGCTGCGGTAGAATCCGTCCTCGAACTGACAAGTCCCGGCAGTCACGTGATTGTGATGAGCAACGGTGGCTTTGGCGGTGTACACCAGCGGCTTTTGCGTGCGCTTGAGCACAAGTATGGGCCGCAGACTACCAGCGGATAGCCTCGTCACGGGGCGTAACGGATACCCCATTGGCTGAGCCCACATTCCCCAAAACTGTCACCCTCGCAATTACCGGTGCGTCCGGCGCCCAGTATGGCCTGCGCCTGCTGCAGTGCCTGCTGGCCGCACGGGTACGTGTGTGGTTACTGATCTCAGATGCCGCGCGCATCGTAATCAATACCGAAACCGATATTTCGCTCCCAGAAGAGGAAGAGCGCACAGAATATTTTTTGAGCGATCTGTACAATGCGGAGCCAGGTCAGTTGACCCTGTTTAGCAAACGCGACTGGTTCTCGCCGGTGGCATCGGGTACGGGGGCAGCCTCCAGCCTGGTTATTTGCCCAGCCAGTGGTGGCACCCTGTCGGCGATTGCCTGCGGGGCCTCGAACAACCTGATTGAGCGGGCCGCCGATGTGGCTCTGAAGGAGCGTCGGCAACTGATTATTGTGCCGCGCGAGGCGCCGTATTCGGAGGTGCACTTGGAGAATATGCTCAAGCTGACCCGCATGGGCGCGGTGATATTGCCCGCGAGCCCGGGTTTTTATCAGCGGCCCCAGTCGGTGGAAGAACTGGTGGATTTTGTGGTGGCCCGGATTCTGAGTCAGCTACATATCGAACAGGACCTGCTGCCTCCCTGGGGCGACCAGTGAGTAGGGGCCAGTGAGCAGCCGAACTATGCAAAAGACGGTCACCATTCACTTTTGCGTACAGTGCAACTGGATGCTGCGGGCAACCTGGATGGCCCAGGAACTTCTGTACACCTTTTCTGAGGACCTGGATCAGGTGGCGCTGCAACCCGGCAGCGACGGTGTATTTGAGATTCACGTGGGTGAGCAATTGATCTGGGAGCGCAAGCGGGACGGGGGCTTTCCCGGGGCGAAAGAATTGAAACAGAAAGTACGCGATGTACTTTTTCCTGAACGCGACTTGGGCCACGTGGATAGGTGACCTTGAATATCGCGAGTGCGCCAGCATTTATGGCCCTCGCCGTCGATTAAAAAAGCGAATGAATTATGCTGTTGGGCTTAAAGACCTGGTATGAAAAATTGGTTCTCGGGCACCCGAAAACCGTACTTGCGCTGGTGGCACTGCTCACTATCGCCGCTGCCGCGGGTTTGCCGCGCTTCAAACTGGACGCTTCCGCGGACTCCCTGACCCTGGAGACCGACGACTCGCTGGATTTCTTCCGCGAGATCTCCGAGCGCTATAACTCCGGCGACTTTCTGGTTGTTACCTATCGCTTTAAGGACGGAGACCTGTTTAGCGATGAGTCCCTGGCAACCATGCGCCGCCTGCAAGATGAATTGACCATGGTGCAGGGCGTTACCACGGTACAGTCGATTCTCAATGTCCCTTTGCTATATAGCCCCAAGCTGCCGATCTCTGAGGTCTCCGATGGTATCCGCACCCTGTCTAGCCCGGGTGTCGATCGCGACCTGGTGCGCACGGAGTTTCTCGAGAGCCCCATTTACAAAGAGTTGATTTTGAGCCCCGATGGCGAGACTACCGCCATGATGCTCAATCTTGAACTCGACAAGGAAGGCTTGGACCTTGTGCGCGAGCGCGATGCGCTGCGCCGACTGCGCAACACGGAGGGCCTGAATCCGGAGCAGGCCACGCGTCTGGAAGAGGTTGCCGCAGAGTACCTGAAGCACCGTACCGCACAGGAAGCGCAAGCGCGCGAGCGGGTGCAGGAAGTGCGCGAAATTCTCACGCACTACGACGACCAGGCGGAACTGTTCCTCGGCGGCCTCACCATGATCACCTCGGATATGATCGCGTTTATTCAGAGCGACCTGATGGTATTCGGCGCAGGTATTCTGATTTTTATCGTGGTGACGCTGTTGCTCATTTTCCGTCAGCCGCGCTGGGTAATCCTGCCGCTGATTACCTGTGTCACCACCGCCGTGGTAATGCTCGGCCTGCTGTCCTGGCTGGATTGGCGGATGACGGTTATTTCCGCCAATTTTGTCGCCTTGCTGTTGATCATCACGCTGGCGATTACCATTCACCTGGCGGTGCGCTATCGGGAATATTTTTCCGAGCACCCGGAGTGGGACCGCTTCCAGCTGGCCTCCGCAACCGTCGCGTTTATGGCCAAGCCGTGCCTGTATACGGGCCTGACCACCATGGTTGCGTTTATCTCGCTGGTGGTGAGCGGTATTCGTCCGGTGATTGATTTTGGCTGGATGATGACCATCGGTGTAACCCTGGCATTAGTGCTGTCCTTCCTGATCATCCCCGCCAGTCTGATGCTGCTGAAAAAGCAGGACGGGGCATTGGGCAAAGACAATTCACACGCGTTTACCCAGGTGTTCTCCCGCTTCGCGGAGCATCACAAGGCGGTGGTACTGGGCGTTGCGGTACTGGCAGCGATCATCAGCGCCGTGGGCATTTCCCGCCTGAAAGTGGAAAACCGGTTTATCGATTACTTTGATGACTCGACGGAAATCCATCAGGGCATGCTGGTGATTGATCAGCGGCTCGGCGGCACCATTAACCTGGATATCGTGTTGAACAAACCCGAGGATTCCGCGCCTGCGTTTGCGGGGGAAGAGGATCCCTTTGGCAGCGACTTCGGTGGGGATGAGCTAGCCGGGGATGAATCTGCTGGGGAGGAATCGGCCGCTGAGGAAGCAGGCGGTGACCCGTTTGCCGCAGAAGACCCATTTGCCAGCGAGGATCCATTCGCCGCAGACGACCCGTTTGCCAGCGAGGGTGAGGCCACGGCGCCGGACGCCTACTGGTTTACCGTTGCCGGTTTAAACCAGATTGAACAGTTACACGATTTTCTCGAAGCGCAGCCCGAAATTGGCAAGGTGCAGTCACTTGCGACCCTGTATAAGGTGGCGCAGGACCTGAATGACGGCAGCCTGAATGATTTTGAGCTGGCAATCGCTCGCCAAACCCTGCCGGAAGAGATTAATCAGGTTCTGGTTAATCCCTACTGGTCACCGCAGGAGCAGCAAGCCCGGATCACCATGCGGGTGATGGAGACGGACCCCAACTTGCGTCGCGACGAGCTGATCCAGCGTATTTATACATTTGCCGAACAGGAAATGGGCCTGGCCCCGGAGAACGTGCGTCAGACCGGCATGCTGGTGCTTTACAACAACATGCTGCAGAGCCTGTTCAAATCGCAGATCCTCACCCTGGGTGCGGTATTTGCCGGGATTCTGTTGATGTTCCTGGTGCTCTTCCGCTCCCTGTCGCTGGCAGTCATTGCGCTGGTGCCGAATATGCTCGCGGCTTGTGTGGTGCTCGGGGGGATGGGGCTGGCGAATATCCCACTGGATATGATGACCATTACCATCGCGGCAATTACCGTGGGTATCGGTGTGGACCACGCAATCCACTACCTGTACCGCTTCCGCGAGGAATTTGCCAAAGACGGTGACTACGTGGCGACCATGCATCGGAGCCACGCCACTATCGGCCGGGCCATGTTCTATACCGCCATTACCATCATTGCCGGTTTCTCGATCTTGGCGCTGTCGAAGTTTGTGCCGTCGATCTACTTTGGCCTGCTGACCGCGCTGGCGATGTCTGCAGCGCTGCTGGGCTCCCTGACCCTGTTACCGCTGCTGCTGGTGCTGTTCAAGCCGCTGCCAAAACCCGCGGGAGATGCCGCGCCGGGAAAGCCGCTGCCGGTGGCTGAGGCGTGTGCCGGCTGACAGCGCTTGCCGGTCATCAGTTACCGCCGATAACTTGAATTTCGGGCCCGTGGATGCGAATCCACGGGCCCGAATTGTTTCTGCCCGCCGCACCCGCCTTCTAACCTTACGATATACACAGCGGTAACTTGGCTGACTAGTGGGTGGTGAGAAGGTGCGAAAAAGTCGCGTGGCGATACTGATTCCGGGCATCTTTGACCGGGGGAATTCGATGCTCAGGATGCAGCACGCCCTGAACCTGGCGGGATTCACCGCACACAATATAAAACTCAAGACCAACAGTGGCTGGCGCGGCATGGAACCCATGGCCCTGCAGCTGCGCGACCTGGTGGAGCAGGTTACCCGGCAGGGAGAAACCTGTGCGTTGGTGGGGTTCAGTATGGGGGGAATTGTCGCGCGCTATTATCTGCAGCGCCTCGGTGGTGCGGACCGGGTGCACAAGTTTATTTCCCTCTCCAGCCCGCATTTTGGCAGTGCCTGGGCCCACCTGCTGCCCTACAAGGGAGGGCGCCAGTTACGTATCGGCAGCGACTTCCTGGGTGACCTGAACCGCGATTCGGGACTGCTGGAGTGCACTGCTCCGGTCTCGATCTGGACGCCGTACGATACCACCATCGTGCCGTATACCAGCTCCCGCCTGCCGCTGGGGAAAACCTACCAGGTGCCGGTCAGCCTGCACCGCTGGGTGCCGCAGAACCCGCGGGTGATCGAAATCGTCGCGCAGGAGTTGACGACCGTGCTGGAGCGCCCCTACTGAGCGCGGGCGGTGTCGCCCACGCGGAATGTGGATAAGTACTGGCGTTGGATGCGTGCGATCGAGTGTCAGCTGTTCTGCATAAAGAAATCGCGCAGGTAACGAAACAGCTTGCGCTGATTGGTGGGCGCCTTCTTATTGGTGATTTCTTTATTCGATTCGCGAATCAGGGCGCGCAATTGTTGGTGGTCCACACCGGGGTAGGCGTCGAAGAAGGCGCTCTGTGCTTCCTTGCCCTGCTCCAAAAGGCGCTGGCGCCAGTCTTCCGCCATGCGGTCAAAGCGCAGGTGTTGGTGATCCTGCTCCTTGTGCTTTTCCAGTACCGCCCGAATGGCTTCTACGTCGGCATTGCGCATTAGCTTGCCAATAAACTGCAGCTGCCGGCGGCGTGCTTCGCGGGACTTGATGCGGTGCATGGTTTCGATGGCGTCGGTGAGCTCTGCATCCATCGGCACTTCCGCGAATTTGGCAGCGCTCAACTCGGTCAACTGCTTGCCCAATGCCTGAAGTTCATGCATCTCCTGTTTGACCTGGGTCTTGCTCTTCGGCAGGTCCTCGTCAAATTCGTCGTGGGCGTCAAAGTCGTCGGAATTGTGCATAAAACATCTCAAGAAATTTGGCGCTCCGTAGGGGGAGCGGCATCAGGCGAAATACAGGGTAGCGAGACCGAGGAAGGACATAAATCCTACCACATCGGTCACGGTGGTCAGTGCCACACCACCGGCCAGCGCCGGGTCGATGCGCATGGCGCGGAGTGTCACTGGCAAAATTGCGCCGGCGAGGGCCGCGGTAATCAGGTTGATAACCATGGCCGCAATGATAATCCAGGCAATGCGGTGATCCCCAAACCATAGCGCGGTGATGGCTCCGAGGACCGCGGACCACAAGATGGCGTTCAGCGCCCCGCTGGCTAACTCCCTAGACAATAGCCAGCGCAGGTTGCTTTTGCCTATTTGGCCGAGGGCCATACCGCGGATCACCACCGTCAGTGTCTGGCTGCCGGCGACACCCCCCATACTGGCGACAATGGGCATCAGTACTGCCAGCGCCACCACCTTGTCGATGGTGCCCTGGAACAGGTTGATGACCCAGGAGGCCAGCAGTGCCGTGAGCAGGTTGACCCCCAGCCAGATGGCGCGTCGCGGTGCGGTGCGGGCGACGGTGGCAAAGGTATCCTCTTCCTCGCCGAGACCGGCAAGGCTCATCAGTGAGTGGTCCGCATCTTCGCGGATTACATCCACCACGTCGTCGATGGTGATACGCCCGAGCAGGCGCTTATGTGCATCCACCACCGGTGCGGTCACCCAGTCGTATTTGGTGAATAGCCGCGCAACCTCATCGTCCGGCATATCCGCAGGGATGGGGTCCACATCGGTCAGCATGATTTCGCGGACGGTGACGGATGGGTCCGTGGTCAGCAGCTTGGTCAGCGGCAGCAGGCCGATAAAGCGGTCTTTGCGGGTTACCACAAACAGGTTATCCGTGGACTCGGGCAGCTGGTCGTGCCGGCGCAGGTAGCGCAAAACCACATCCAGGGTGAGGTTGGGGCGCACGGACACGATCTCGGTGTCCATCAGGCCGCCGGCCGTTTCCTCGTCGTAGGCGAGCACGCCCTCCACGCGCTTGCGGTCGCTCTCGCTCATCGCCGAGAGCACCTCTGACATCACCCTCTCCGGCAACTGCTGCAGGATGTCGGCCACATCGTCGGCGTCCAGACCCTCCATGATGGTTACCATTTTGTTGGTATCCATGGTGGAGAGAATCTGGCTTTGGACCTCGTCGGGGAGTTCCTGCAGGACTTCCCCCTCCACGTCCTGGTCGATGAGCTTCCACAGGACCTGGCGAATGTGTGGGGGCGAACTTTCCAGCAGCTGGGCAATACTCTGCGGCGACAGCGATGCCAGCATCTGCTGTACTTCCCGGCCGGTGCCGCTATCCAGCGCCGCATACAGCTCACCGAGCTGCTTTTGCGCGCGGAAGGTAAAGTCCGTATTGGTGGAGGGGTTAACCACGTTGTTTCCTGCGTATGGGGGCTACTGCGCGAGTGTCGGGTTTGGCGACGTGATTGGCGGTCAGGCCGTGCGCTTACTCGCCCTCACCAAAGCGGTTGTTGATTAGTGCGCAAATGGCTTCGTGGGCGGCGTCTTCGTCACGGCCGATCACTTCTAGTTCCAGCTCAATGCCCTTGCCTGCGGCCAGCAACATCAACGCCATCACACTCTTGCCGTCCACCGCCTTGCCCTGGCAATGCACCTTTACTTCGGAGGAAAAACGGGCACTGGTCTGGGCAAACTTGCTGGCGGCGCGGGCGTGCAGTCCGAGCTTGTTGATGATGGTAATCCGGCTTTTTTGCATGGGCGCTGTTCTTCTGGTTCTTGCTGCGGCGAGCGGGGCGTTTTACTGGGGGTCAGTCGCTTACTGGGGTCAGTTGCGGTTTTTCTGTTGTTCCCGGTGGCGGACCTGAATGTTCTCAAAGGTGTTGGAGAAGTGCTTGGCCAGGGCTTCCACCATGTACACGGAGCGGTGTCTGCCACCGGTGCAACCAATGGAGACGGAGGTATAGCTGCGGTTGCTCTGCTGGTACGAGGGCAGCCAGCGCTCGAGGTATGCGGTGATATCCCGCTGCATATCCGCGGTTTCCTGGTGCGAGCGTAAAAACTCGGCGACTTCCGGGTCTTTGCCGGTTTTTTCGCGCAATTCGGGCACCCAGTAGGGATTGGGCAGGCAGCGCAAGTCAAACACCAGGTCCGCGTCTACGGGCACCCCGTGCTTGAAGCCAAAGGACTGGAACAGCACGGCCATGCCCGGTGAGTCCTTGCCCACCACACGGGTCTTAATCTGGTCCCTGAGCTGGTGCAGGCTGAGGTTGCTGGTGTCGATCACCAGGTCGGCCATGGCGGCGAGGGGTGCGAGGATCTCTTTCTCGCGATTGAGCGCTTCCAGCAGGTGGGTGTGGCTGTCACTCAGGGGGTGCTTGCGACGGGTCTCACTGAAGCGCTGTACCAGCACCGGCGAGCGCGCGTCCAGATACACCACATCGCAGTCCACGCCATTGGCGCGCAGGTCGTCAATGATCTTGGGGGCTTGGGCCACATCTTGCCAGAGGGTGCGTGCATCGATACCCAGCGCCAGCTGGGTGTTTGCATCCGGCGGCTGCTGGCTTACGCGCCGCAACAGGTCCGGTACCAGGCTGGTGGGGAGGTTGTCGATGCAGTTGAAGCCGACATCTTCAAGCAGCTGTAAGGCTGAACTCTTTCCGGAACCGGAACGGCCGCTGATGATGACCAATCGCATTGCTATCGCGCTCCTTGCTGGTTGGCTGGCACCGGCTTTGCTGTGACCGGTGGTGAACCGTGCCAGTATAAAGCAGTCGCCCCCGGTAGCGGGGTGGAAATTTATGCCGCTGCAGCGCTATTGATGGCCAGCGCGTAGAGTTCATCGCTGGTGGTCGCGTCGCGCAGTTTTTCCCGCACCCGGCTGTCGCTGAACAGGGCGGCAATCTCCGCCAGGGTATCCAGGTGTTCTTGTTCCGAGTCTTCGGGAACGAGCAGCGCAAACAGCAGGTCGACGGGCTGGCGGTCGATGGCGTCGAAGTCTACTGCAGGGGAGGTGGTGCAGAGCACACCAATCGGTTTTTCGCAGCCAGGCAGGCGGCAGTGGGGAATGGCGACCCCTTCGCCGATGCCGGTGGAGCCCAGTCGCTCACGGGCCACCAGCTGACTGAATACCGTATCGGCATCCAGCTCGGGAAACTGTTCAGAGATCGCCTGGGCGATATTGAGCAACAGCTTTTTCTTGCTACTCCCCGCCAGGTGGCAAAGGCTCAGGCGGGGAGAGAGTAATGCTTCCAATGTCATAACGTACAGATGATCTAGCGATGCAGGTCAGCCGTTGCTCTTGGGTACTTTGAGTACTGAGGCTAGCGGTGACTGCGTAACTTCTCTTTGTGTTTCAGCAGCTGTCGGTCGAGTTTGTCCGTGAGCGAATCGATCGCTGCGTACATGTCGTCGGATTCCGAGTCGGCAAAAATATCCTTGTTGCCGTTGACATGCACCAGGGCCTCGGCTTTCTGCGTGAGTTTGTCGACAGACAGGGTGACCTGCGCATCGTTGACGAGGTCGTTGTGGCGGGAGAGCTTGTCCAGTTTGGTCAGGCAGTAATCGCGAATGGCCGGAGTAACGTCTACATGGTGACCACTGATAATGATCTGCATGAATTTCTCCTTATTGGGTACAACACGAATCTTGTCGCACCCCCGCACAGGGCGGCAACCCTACTAGGAAGTGCGTCAGAATGGAAGGATACACTGGGCGGAGAGCTATTGGTTGTACCGAATGCTGCTTTCCAGGCGTTAAATTGCCGGTTGCGCAGGCGAAATAGCGCCAAACGGTGACCCAGCTGGTTAGACCAGTCGCTTGCGCTCGCTGGAGGAGGGGATACCCATGGATTCCCGGTACTTGGCCACGGTGCGTCGCGCGACCTTGATGCCCTGGGCATCCAGTTCCTGGGTGATCTTGTTGTCGGAGAGTGGCTTGCGCGGCTGCTCGCCATCGATCAGCTTGCGGATCAGCGCGCGGATGGCGGTGGAGGAGGCGTCCTCACCGGAGTCGGTGCTCACGTGGCTGGAGAAGAAGTACTTGAGCTCGAATACGCCGCGCGGGGTAAGCATGTACTTCTGGGTGGTCACCCGCGAGATGGTGGATTCGTGCATGCCGATGGTCTCGGCGATATTCGCCAGCACCATGGGCTTCATGGCTTCGGGGCCCTGTTCGAAGAAGCCCTGCTGTTTTTCCACGATGCTGCTGGCGACCTTGAGCAGGGTCTCGTGACGGCTCTGCAGGCTCTTCAGGAACCAGCGCGCCTCTTGCAGGTTGTCGCGCAGGTAGTTGTTGTCACTGGAATTATCGGCTCGCTTGATCAGCGCAGCGTAGGTGTCATTGATGCGCAGCTTGGGCGTGGTTTCCGGGTTGAGCTCCACTACCCAGCGATCCTGCTTGCGGGTGACGATGACGTCCGGCACCACATACTGTGGTTCCTCACCGCCAAAGGCTTCACCGGGATAGGGTGTGAGCGTCTGGATCAGGCGCATGACTTCGCCCAGTTGCGCCTCATTGAGTCGGGTGCGCCGGCTCAGTTGGCGAAAATCGCGTTTGCCCAGCAAATCGAGATGCTGGCTGACCACGGTGAGCGCCTGAGCCAGCCACGGTGTTTCCTCAGGCAGCTGGCGCAACTGCAGCATCAGGCTTTCACGCAGGTCGCGGGCGCCACAGCCAACGGGCTCAAGCTGCTGAATTGTTTTGAGAACCGCGGTGACCTCGTCGGCATCTACTTCCAGGGATTCCGCCAGCTCATCCACGCTCGCGTCGAGGAAGCCATTTGGCGCGATGGCATCAATTAATGCTTCGCCGATCTGCTTGTCGGGATCGGTAAGAGGGGTCAGGTTCAGTTGCCAAAGCAAGTGATCCTGCAGGCTTTCAGAAGCCGCATTGCGCTGCTCCAGCGCGTACTCCTCCATATCCCCCGAACCGCTGCTACTGCCTCCAGAGTAAATATCATCCCAGCGGGTATCTACTGGCAGGTCATCGGGGATATCGCTGTTCCATTCGCCATCGGCGGTGGCCTCTGGCTGGGGCTCGGGCGCGCTCTCGGTGCGCTCTTCGGCTTGTTGGGCGGGGGTGTTCTGGTCCTGGTGGGACTCACCGGCATGCTCGTCAAAATCCGACTCGAGCAGCGGATTGCTGTCCAGTGCGGATTGGATTTCCTGCTGGAGGTCCAGCGTCGACAGTTGCAGTAGACGGATAGCCTGCTGCAGCTGAGGCGTCATTGTCAGCTGTGTGCCGAGTTTTAACTGGAGTGACTGCTTCATAGGGGGTTGCCGACAGAAAAATCTGGCGATGCACCACCGTGAAGAATTTTATTCCTTCACCGGCGGATTAAGGCTCATTTCCTGCAGACTACCGCGGGGCGAGTAGGAAGACAAGGGGCAGGTTAAGCAATAAGTATGCCGAAAAAGTCACCTCTTGCGGAGTGGGGTGAAAAGGCGTGATGTGATTCTCTGAACCACGTGTTCGAAGGGAATGGTTTCCCGGTTTTGGTTCAAATAATAAATTGATGGCCCAGGTACACATCTTTCACGCGTTTGTTGTCGGCGACGTCTCGGGGGTTGCCGGAGGCGATGATGTGGCCTTCGCTGACGATGTAGGCGATCTCGCAAATGTCGAGGGTCTCCCGCACGTTGTGGTCGGTGATCAGCACGCCAATATCGCGATCGCGAAGGTGGCGAATGATCTGCTGAATATCGGCGACCGAAATGGGGTCAACACCGGCAAAGGGCTCGTCCAGTAGTACGAATGCGGGGTTGGTTGCCAGTGCCCGTGCAATTTCCACCCGGCGGCGTTCACCGCCGGAGAGCGCCATACCCAGGCTCTCGCGGATATGCGTGATATGGAATTCTTCCAGCAGCGACTCGAGCTGCTCCTTGCGCTGTGCGCGGTCGAGGTCTTTGCGGGTCTCCAGGATCGCCATGATGTTGTCCTGTACCGACAGGCGGCGGAATACCGAGGCCTCTTGCGGCAGGTAGCCAATACCCTTGCGGGCGCGGCCGTGCATGGAGAGGCCGGTAATGTCCTCGTCATCAATCAAAACCTGCCCGGCGTCTGCCTGAACCAGGCCCGCAATCATGTAGAAACAGGTGGTCTTGCCCGCGCCGTTGGGGCCAAGTAGGCCCACAACCTGCCCACTGGATACGCTCACAGACACGTCCTGGACAACTTTGCGCTTTTTGTATTGCTTGGCGAGGTGTAGCGCCTGGAGCGTTGGCATTGCTTGATTCCGCTGTCAGCGCGTAATGCGCTGCTTGATTTTGTTAGGCTCGGTTTTTACTGGGGTAAGGGCGTTGAGTTACTGCCCTTGCTGCGCCGGCTTGGCTTCCGGCTTCCAGATCATCTCGACGCGTTTCTTTTCCGACTGGCCGCGCGCTTTAATTTGCTCGCTGTTTAGGTCGTAGTCGATGCGTTCGGCGGTCAGGGTGTTGCCGTCGCGGTCGACGACCGCTTCACCGGTCAGTTGCAGGGCATCGTTGGCCACCAGGAATTCGATCCGCTGGGCGCGAGCCTTTACCGGATTGGTGCTTTCCTCGACCTGCTGTTGGAAGTGCGCAGGGGTGCCGGTGGCAACGACCTTGCTCAGTTCGCCTTTATCGTTACCGTGCAGCTCAACGCGATCGGCGCGAATCTGCAGGGTGCCCTGGCGTATGATGACGTTGCCCAGATAGACGGAAAGGTTTTTGCTCCGGTCAGCCTCAAAGTTGTCTGATTTAACGCTCACGGGTTGTTGGCGGTCTTCGGGCAGTGCGATTGCCTGTGGGGCCACCCATGCGCAGGCTACGGTGAGCGCGAGTGCGGCAATGTGTCCGCGGGAATTAGCGAGTTTCATAGCGGCTTTCCACATTGGAGAGTATTTTCACTGTGTCTTGTTTGAGGTCTGCCCGCAGGCCTTTGCCGGTAGTGACGTTGGCGCCATCGGTAATGGTAACAACTTTGTCGGTTTCGGCGAATTCTTCTCGGGGTTTCAGGGTGATTTTCGGGGTGCGCAGGGTAATACCCGGCTGTGGCAACTCCGAAATCGAGACATCTCCCTGAAGTACCACCCGCTGCCCATTGTTGTAGGCAATACCCTTGCGGGACTCGGTGCGCCACTTGGTGTTCTCGTCCTGGTAAAACATCATGCGCGGTTCGGTGAGGTCGGCGCGGTCGCGGCGGGCAAACTGAAAGAAAGTAATACGCTCGGCGTCGACTTCGTAGGCCAGGTTGCCATCAATGTTGTAGTGGCGTGTGCGCGCATCGCGAATAACAAGATCGGCGGCGCGGTTGTGTTCCTGCTGGGTGGGGCGTTTGCCCAGCAGCTGCTCTGGCGGGCTTTCAGTAAACCAGAGGCCGGCCGAGATGAGGATCACCACGATCACCAGGGGGAGCCAGGTGCGCATTCCGTTGTTTCTTCCTTTTATCCGTCTGCTAAATAAGGAGCGAGGGCAGCCTCAAAGGTTCCCTGCGCGAGCATGATACGGTCGCATACTTCCCTTACCGCGCCCATGCCGCCGCGGCGCTCGGTGACAAACAGTGCGCGCTCCTGCACCGGATGCGCGGCATCCGGTACTGCGATCGGGCAGCCCACGCGAGTCATCAGTTGCAGGTCTGGGTAATCGTCGCCGACGTAGGCGATATTTTCCAGATCGTAGGGTTCGTTGGCGAACAGCTCCAGGAATGCGGTGTATTTGTCTTCGCGGCCCTGAATCAGGCGGGTAATGCCCAGGTCGTGTGCGCGCTTCTCAACCAGGGAGCTGCGGCGACCGGTAATGATCGCCACGGCCACACCGGATTTCTGCAGCATTTTAATGCCGTGCCCATCTAGGGTGTGGAAGGTTTTCTGTTCGTTGCCCTGATTGTCAAAGTACAGGCGGCCATCGGTGAGCACGCCGTCGACGTCGAGGATCAGGTGGCGCACCTTGCTCAGCTTCTCGAGAATTTGCTGCTGGCTGGCTTGAGAGGTGGGTTGGGTCAAGGGTGTCGTCCTTCAGTGCGGTCAGATAACGCCGGCGCGCAAAACATCATGCATGTGCAGCAGGCCGATGGGGTGGTGTTCCGGGTCTTCCACCACCAGCGCGGTGATTTTGTTGTCTTCCATAATACGCAGGGCCTCCGCGGCGAGCGTGTGCGCACTCACCGTCTTCGGGCGACGGCTCATCACCTGTTCCATGGTGGCAGCGTCCAGTTCCAGCTTCTGGTCGATCACCCGGCGCAGGTCACCGTCGGTGAATACCCCAATCAGGTGTCCGCTGCTGTCCACAATGGTGGTCATACCGAAGCCCTTGCTGGTCATCTCCAGCAGCGCTTTGGAAAGCGGCGTGTCCGGTGAAACCTGGGGGAGCTCTTCGCCTGCGTGCATGACATCGGCAACCTTGAGCAGCAGCTGCCGGCCGAGCGCTCCGCCAGGGTGGGAGAAGGCGAAATCCTCGGCGGTAAAGCCGCGCGCTTCGAGCAGTGCCACCGCCAGGGCATCGCCCATTACCAGGGTGACGGTGGTGGACGATGTTGGCGCCAGGTTCAGTGGGCAAGCCTCGGTTTCAACTGCGATGTCGAGATTGACGTCTGCAGACTGTGCCAGGGGGGAGTCTGCCTTGCCGGTCATGCTGATCAGGGGAATGCCCAGTCGCTTCAATAGCGGCAGCAGGGTAAGTACTTCCGCCGATGAGCCAGAATTGGATATGGCGATGACCACGTCGTGGCGGGTAATCATGCCCAGGTCGCCGTGGCTAGCCTCTCCCGGGTGCACAAAAAAGCTCGGTGTACCGGTGCTCGCGAGGGTGGCGGCTATTTTTCGGCCAATATGACCGGATTTGCCCATGCCCGACACGATTACCCGGCCGCTACAGCCCAACATAAGTTCACAGGCACGGTGAAAGTTGTCGTCAACGCGCGCTTCCAGTGCCGCCACCGCGGCAGTCTCCATGGATATGGTGCGGCGTCCCGCCTGGAGAATCAGGTCTTTACCCATCATTTGTCTCACTGTCTCGGGGCAGTCTCTAGCGTAGCTTTGCGGAAGCCGCCTGTTTGGTTGGCAGAAGTGCTAACCTATCAATATTGGCTCAAAAAGCGGCGCCTCAAGGCAAAGTGACCCAGTGCCGCTTGTCCGCGGGGCCGCCATGGTATAGTTTGCCGCCGCTAATGTCAGCAGCAGAGCCGGGGCGAATCCATAATCCGCCTTTTTGCGTAACCCAACGTGAATTTTCGGCGTCCCATGACACTTTTTGACGTTGTGGGCATCCAAGGGACGAATTGCCAATGGGAGATGACCTGTGAGTGCACTCACTTCTACCTTTATTTCTACTGATAGCACTGGAAAGCGTTCTGGCTCCGCAGTGATGCGTGTCGTGCGCGCCGCGAGTCTGTGGATGTCTGCCGCGCTGCTGTGCCTGGTGGCGCCTTTCGCGACTGCCGCACAAAACCCCTATACCCTGATCGAAGGGGTTTCCGGGCAGCTGTTGAATACCATCCGCGCAGAGGGGCAGCACCTGAGCTCCAACCCGCAGCGTTACTACAACGCCGTCGACCGGGTTCTGGAGCCGGTGGTGGATTTCGATTTCATTGCCCGCGGTGTGATGGGCAACTACGCGAAGCAGGCGACCCCGGCTCAGCGCGCCAAATTCGCCAGCGCTTTTCGGCGTGACCTGGTTGCGACCTTTGCCCGTGGCGTTGCTACTTTCGGCAATCTCGACGTAAAGGTGATTAACCCTGGAACCGCACCGAAAGGCAACCGTGTCAATGTGTTGCAGGAAGTGCGTAGTAAAGAGGGTTTGACCAAGGTTTCCTACACCCTGGTGCGCAATCGCAGTGGCCAGTGGAAACTGATTAATGTGATCTTGAACGGGGTAAACCTGGGCAAGACGTTCCGCGGTCAGTTTGCCCAGGCCATGCAGGCAAACAGCGGCAATATCGACAAGGTGATTGCTGGCTGGTCTGCGGCCGACAAGGTTGCAGGTACGCCCTGATCCCTGCGACGAATTCTCACAGCGGTGTGCAGTGGCGGTAACGCGGCTGCGCACCGGGCGCTATTCCAGTACACTTGCGCGCTCTTTGTTATCCGATAGTAATTCCCTCCTATGCAGCCAGATCAAATCAAGTCCCTGATTGAAGGGCACATTCCCGGCAGTAACGTAGAAGTCGCCTTTGAAGGTAGCCACCTGCAGCTGACCGTGGTCAGTGACGCGTTCAGCGGCCTCAGTCGCCTGAAGAAGCAGCAGCTGGTCTACGCGGCGCTGTCTGACAAAATCGCCGACGGCACCCTGCACGCGGTGCAAATGAAAACCCTCACGCCCGAAGAGGCTGGACTGTAATTTTTTGTGATGCAGGCACTTTTGTATCGCGATGGGAAACCGTAACGCATGGATAAACTGATTATCGAAGGGGGCAGCCCCATCTCCGGAACCCTGAAAATCTCCGGAGCCAAGAATTCCGCTTTGCCGATTCTTGCCGCGGCGCTGCTCCCTGACGGCCCCGTGCAAATCCATAATTTGCCGCACCTCAACGATATCACCACCATGATCACCCTGTTGCGGTGCATGGGGACCGAAATCACCATTGATGAAAAGCTGGGTGTGGAGATTGATCCGCGTTCGGTCAATGAGCTCACCGCGCCCTATGAGCTGGTGAAAACCATGCGCGCCTCTATCCTGGTGCTCGGCCCGTTGCTGGCCCGTCACGGGGTGGCGAATGTCTCTTTCCCTGGCGGTTGTGCCATCGGCAGCCGGCCTGTGGATATCCACCTGAAAGGTCTTGAGGCCATGGGTGCGGAAATTACCATCGATGAAGGTTTTATCCGCGCGCGCAGTAATGGCCGCCTCAAGGGTGCCAATATCGTGATGGAAAAGGTGACCGTTGGCGGCACCGAGAACCTGCTGATGGCGGCCGTTTTGGCCGAAGGCACTACCGTGCTGCACAACGCAGCGCGTGAACCCGAGATTGTCGATCTGGCCGAGTTCCTGATGGCGATGGGTGCGCAAATCGAGGGTGCGGGGACCGATACCATTCGCGTGCATGGTGTAGCGCGACTGAACCCGTGCACCTACTCTGTGATGCCGGACCGTATTGAAACCGGTACTTTCCTCGCGGCAGCCGCTGCGGCTCGCGGTAAGGTGCGGTTGACCCACACCCGTGCGGACATTCTCGATGCCGTGCTGGTCAAGTTTGAGGAAGCGGGCGCGCACCTCAGTATCGGCGACGACTGGATCGAACTGGATATGAAGGGCAACCGTCCGAAGGCGGTGAGTTTCCGTACCGCGCCGTATCCCGCATTTCCCACCGATATGCAGTCGCAGTTCACCGCAATGAACGCGGTTGCGGAGGGTAAGGGAACCGTGGTGGAGACGATTTTCGAGAATCGCCTGATCCAGGTGCACGAACTCAATCGTATGGGGGCAAATATCGTCCTCGAGGGCAACACCGCGATTGTCACCGGTGTGGAAAAACTGACGGGCGCGCCAGTGATGGCATCGGATTTGCGAGCTTCCGCAAGCCTGGTTATTGCCGGTATGGTGGCCGAAGGCACTACCACCGTCGATCGTATTTACCATATTGACCGCGGTTACGAATGCATCGAAGAGAAATTGCAGCAATTGGGTGCGAACATTCGTCGCGTCCCTGGCTAGCTCTCTTCTGTCGGGGCGGGTGCGAGCCCGCTTCCTTCTAGCGTTATTCTAGATTTTTATTGGCGCGGCCAAACAAGAGTCGATAAGCTCCCGGGGGATTTTGGGAGCCATATCCACGCACATTAGCCCGGGTATTTCGGGCTTACAGACAACCATAATTGCTATGCAGATCACTATTGCCCTGACCAAGGGGCGTATCCTCAAGGAAACTCTTCCGCTACTCGCGGCCGCAGGTTTGGAGCCGGCAGAAGATATTGCCAAAAGCCGTAAGCTGATTTTCCCAACCAACCAGGAAAATGTTCGCCTGCTCATCCTTCGTGGCTCCGACGTGCCCACCTATGTACAGCATGGCGCTGCGGATATGGGCGTGGCCGGTAAAGATAACCTGTTGGAGCACGATGACAGCAACATTTACGAGCCGCTGGATCTCAATATCGCGCGCTGCCGCCTGATGACGGCGGGTATCAAAGGGGCCCCACTGCCCAGTGGGCGTATCAAGGTTGCTACCAAGTTCGTGCAGTCAGCCAAGCGTTATTACGCTGCGCAGGGGCGCCAGGCCGATATCATCAAGTTGTATGGTGCGATGGAACTGGCGCCATTGATGGACCTTGCCGATGAAATTGTGGACATTGTTGATACCGGCAACACACTGAAAGCGAATGGCCTGGAAGCGCGCGATGAAATCGCAGATATCAGCAGTCGCCTGATTGTGAACAAGGCCTCCATGAAAATGAAGTATGGCCCGATCAACGCGCTGATTGAGCAGTTGGCTGAAGCCGTGCGCGCCCGGAGCGGGGAGTAGTCCTCCATGAGTGATTTTTCCATACGCCGGCTGGATGCCGCATCGGCAGGATTTTCCATAGAGCTCGACGCTTTGCTGGCCTGGGAGTCGGTCGCCGACACGCGTGTTGAGTCGACGGTTGCGGAAATCCTGAGTGAGGTGCGGTCCCGTGGCGATGCGGCGGTGATTGAGTTCACCAACCGTTTTGACCGTCGCGAGTTACAGCAGGCGCAAGACTTTTGCCTGCAGCACGAAGATTTACAGGCGGCGCTGACGCGGATCCCCGCGGATAAGCGGGCCGCGCTCGAGGCCGCGGCAGAGCGCGTGCGGGCCTATCACGAGCATCAATTGCAGGCATCCTGGCAGTATCAGGAGGCCGATGGCACGGTATTGGGTCAGCAGATCACCGCCATGGAACGGGTGGGAATCTATGTGCCCGGAGGTAAGGCGAGTTACCCTTCATCAGTACTAATGAATGCCATCCCTGCTCGGGTTGCCGGTGTGGATGAAGTGCTGATGGTGGTGCCGGCTCCGGATGATCAGCTCAGTGACCTGGTGCTGGCGGCTGCGGCCATAGCCGGCGTCGACAAGGTGTTCACCATTGGTGGCGCACAGGCCGTTGCCGCGCTGGCGTACGGTACAGAGACTGTGGCCAAGGTCGATAAAATTGTCGGTCCGGGCAATATTTTCGTCGCCTCGGCCAAGCGCGCGGTGTTTGGCCAGGTGGCTATCGATATGATCGCCGGGCCTTCCGAGATTCTGGTGATCTGCGACGGCAAAACCGATCCGGACTGGATTGCCATGGATCTGCTGTCTCAGGCCGAGCACGATGAGCAGGCCCAGTCCATCCTGTTGAGCCCGGATGCCGACTTCCTGAATGCAGTGGAAGCGTCTCTGCAAAAACTACTGGCGGATTTGCCTCGCGAAGAGATTGCGAGTCGATCGCTAAAGGATCGCGGTGCATTGATTCTGGTGCGTGATATTGAGCAAGCGATTGAGGTTTCCAACCGGATCGCCCCGGAGCATCTCGAAGTGTCGGTAGATGCGCCGGAACAGTACCTGCCAAAGATTCGTCATGCCGGTGCTATTTTCCTGGGTCGCTACACCGCGGAAGCACTTGGTGATTACTGTGCCGGGCCAAATCATGTCTTGCCTACCAGTGGCACTGCGCGCTTCTCCTCCCCGTTAGGGGTTTACGATTACCAGAAGCGCAGCTCGATTATTTTCTGTTCTCCGCAAGGTGCCGACACCCTCGGGCGGGTTGCCGCGACCTTGGCGAAAGGGGAGGGGTTGGATGCCCATGCCCGCTCTGCCGAATACCGCGTGCGGGACCGTTTAGAGTAACGTCCGTGGCCTAATCGCTCGATGCAGCAGCGGCCGGTGGGATTTTCGTTGCCTGCCAGGCCACTGCCTGCCACTTGCCACTCCGTTTGACGAAGGTCCCGGTGTTGAAGAATTCGCTCTTCTCCGGTTGCTTCGCCGTTGTGTCGGCGCCACTAGGTTCAGCCACAAGCCGGAAGGTAATCACCGCGGTATTCCCGAATAGCCGGATGTCCGTGTCCTCAGCCCGGTAAGTGATACTTGCGGCCGCTTGCTTGGCCTCGCCTTCCGCTTCCCGCATGCCCTCGATGATTTTTTTCTTGCCAAAACGCTGTCCACTCGAGCTGGTATAGACCAGGTCGTCTGCCCAGAAGCGCTCATGCACTTTGATGTCACTGACGGCACCGGCAAGGAACTGGTCTAGCATGGTATTCAGGTCGTTTTGGTCGCTGGCGAAAGCGGTGCTCGAGAGTAGCGTTGCGAGCGTCAGTAGGAGCGCTTTAAAAGCGTTATTTGAGCAGGTCACTGTTTATCTTCTCCTGTCGGCCTTTGCTGTGCTTTTTTAAGGAGCCGGTGCCGTCACGTCATCGGGTCTTTCTGAGACGACGGCGCGGGTGGCAAGGATGTCGCCTTTCCGAATATAGGTGATCGTTACGACTTCCCCGGGGCGCAGTGTGGCCATTGCCGCGTACCCGTGAACGCCATCATTAATCGGGGTGGCGTTGATGTGAGTGATTACGTCACCGGGTTTTAGTCCTGCCTGGTGGGCCGGCCCCCGCTTATCGACCCCTAACACGATAACGCCATTGGTCGAAGGTAGGTTGAGCGAGCGTGCAAGTTTCGGATTCAGGTTGTCGGCGTCAATACCGAGCCAGCCGGGAACGACCCGTCCGAACTCGATAATGTCCTGCATCACTTTTAGGGCAATGTTTGATGGGATCGCGAAGCTGATGCCGCTGGTGGAGGCGGCTTGGTCAAGGACTCGTGTATTGATGCCAAGGAGTTTGCCGTGGGCATCGACTAGCGCGCCGCCAGAGTTACCGGGGTTAATCGCAGCATCAGTTTGCAGGAAGTTCTGTAAATAGTCGCCGACACCAGTGTTGCGCAGGTCGCGCTCGGTGGCACTGATAATGCCTTGGGTAACCGTCTGTCCGACCCCCCAGGGATTGCCGATGGCCAGTACAACGTCGCCGACCTGCGCCTGATCCGGGTCGCCCACCTCGATAGCGGTCAGGTTGGGGAGGTCGATCTTGAGGACCGCAAGATCAAACTCTGCCGAGGCACCGACCAAGCTGACCTGCCCCTCGCGGCCGTCAGCCAGCACCACAGATACCTGCTCGGCACCGGAGATTACATGGAAGTTGGTCAGTAAATATCCATCCTCGCTGACGATAACACCGGAGCCGAGGCTTTGTTGCAGGCGCTCTCGCTCCAGAGGAGTCATTCTGTTCAGGAAATAAGGGAACAGCGGGTGTGTGGCCAATGGATGGTTGCGCAAGGGTATCCGGCTAAACACGTTTACCACCGCGGGGCCCGCTAAATTGACTGCTGCGGCATAAGACACTGGGCCGGAGGCGGCGCCCGTAGCGGGGGTGTTGACTGTCCCGCGCAGGTGCGGGAACACCAGTAGCAGCGCCGCGGCCACCGCAAGGCCGATTACGGCGGGGATGGCCCAGTCTTGCACAAATCGTTGTAATGACACCGAAGGCTCCTTGGTTTGGGGTCATTATACGTCTTTCGGTTCTGGTGTCCTCATCAGAAGTTCTAGCCCGGTGGTGATCCAGACCCTTGGTATGGCGTCGCGAATGCGTATAATGTGGCGCTCAAAAATTTCGTCTGGTTCCTCATTTTCAGGAGTATCTATGTCCCTGGTTCGTCCACACGGCAGTGTCGAGCTGCAGCCGCGCTTTGTTTACGATGCCGAGCGCCATCACCAGCTCGCGCACGAAGCGGAGTCCCTGCCTTCCATTGTTGTAAGCTCCGCGGCGGCGGCGAATGCGGTGATGTTGGGTGCAGGTTATTTCAACCCGCTGCACGGCTATATGAACCTCGCGGACACCCTGAGTGTGGCCGAGACTCTGCGCACTGTGGACGGCCTGTTCTGGCCGGTGCCTGTGGTGAATATGGTCGAAGATACGGCCGCGATCGCCGGTGCCAAGCGCATTGCCCTGCGTGATCCGAACGTTGAGGGCAACCCGGTGCTGGCGGTGATGGACGTTGACGCCATCGAAACAGTGACCGACGAGCAGGTAAATACCATTGCCGAGCACGTGTTCGGTACCCTGGATGACGCCCACCCCGGTGTTGCGACCTTCAAGGGTGCAGGTCGTCAGTTGATCTCCGGTTCCATTGAAGTGCTCAACTTCAGCTACTTCCAGGCGGACTTCCCGGATACTTTCCGTACCGCGGTGGAAATCCGCAATGAATTTGTGGAACACGGTTGGAGCAAGGTTGTTGCTTTCCAGACCCGTAACCCCATGCACCGTGCCCACGAAGAGTTGTGCAAAATGGCACTGGAAGCGGTCGATGCGGACGGTGTACTTATCCACATGCTGCTGGGCCAGTTGAAGCCGGGTGATATCCCTGCGCACGTGCGCGATGCCGCTATCCGCAAAATGGTGGAAGACTACTTCCCCAAAAACACCGTGATGGTGACCGGATATGGTTTCGACATGCTGTACGCGGGCCCACGTGAAGCGGTTCTGCACGCGGTATTCCGCCAAAACTGTGGCTGCAGCCACCTGATTGTTGGTCGCGACCATGCCGGTGTTGGTGATTACTATGGTGCGTTCGATGCGCAGACCATCTTCGACGACAAGGTGCCCGAGGGTGCGCTGGAGATTGAAATCTTCCGTGCAGACCACACCGCTTACTCGAAGAAACTGAACCGTGTCGTCATGATGCGTGACGTGCCGGATCACTCCAAGGAAGACTTCATTTTGCTGTCAGGCACCAAGGTGCGCGAAATGCTGGGTAACGGCGTTGCGCCGCCCCCGGAATTTTCCCGCCCAGAGGTCGCACAGATCCTGATGGATTATTACCAGAACCTGTAATTCGCAGTGTGGTACAGGTCGCTCGCGCTATGCAGGGCGGGGGCGACACAAAAAAGGCGGGGTAACCCGCCTTTTTTGTGTCTTGTTGTATGTATTCGTGTTTTGAATCCGGGTCGGTGCGCGTTCGCACTATTTGGGCCCCGCATGATAGGGGCCCAGCATGGACTCAGCGGTGAGAAACCCCTTCCTGCGCCGGTGTTGGGGGCGGTGCGGCGGCTTCTTTCTCCAGGCCGAACTCCTCCGACAGGGTACCTTTGGCGCCAGGCTCTTTGGGGGCCCAGTCGCGAGGGGGCAGTACGTTCAGGTCGTCCTTGCTGTCACTGAGCTGGCCGCTGCCTGCTTCCAGCATCTGCCGGCCAATATCCTGGCTCGACAGGCGCATCGCGCTATTCGCCAGGTATTCGTGAACATCCCGGTAGCTTTCGGTGAGGTTGTGGACGAGCTGCGCCGTCTGATCAAAATGTTCGTTCACCTGCAGCTGGAAGTCTTCCAGCTTGGTGTTGGCTTCCTTTAGGCGCAATTCCAGTTCCCGGGTGCGATCAATGCTCTGGCGTCCGCGAGTTGCGAGAAATGCCAGCAATGCGCCGAGGGTCAGGCCAATCACGCCCACCAGAATTAAAACCGAAGTTGAGTGCACGATACTTCCTCCTCTTAGAAAAATGGCACCGGCCAATCCGTGGCGGCGATCTTATTATACGCAATTCCACCCGCTACGCTGTGGCGGCGTTTGTGCCAATTTGTGGGGGATTTGGTAAAGTGCGCGCCAGTCGAACTGTAGTCGACTCTTCCGCTTGAATTTGTGGTGCCAAGTATGGGTGCCACTGGTCGCTCTTTGGCAGTGTCGCCTTTATATTAATGAACGGTTTCTCTTAGATGGTCACGGAACAGCATCAGACTGCCTCATCAGCGTCTTCGCGGCGCCTATCTCCCATGGAGCGTTACCAGCGCGACCTACAGCGTCCCGATTTTGTCGCAGATCCTGCGCAGAAGGCTGCGGTGGAGGAGTTACAGGATTTATATGAGCGTCTGATTGCGGGTGCGCAAGAGTGTGGTTTGATCGCGCGGGTGCGTCGCCTGTGGCGCGGGACGCAAGCGCCAGAGAAGGGCTTGTACTTCTGGGGTGGTGTCGGCCGCGGTAAGACCTACCTGATGGACGCCTTTTATGAGTCGCTACCCTTCGAGCGTAAGCAGCGCACCCACTTTCACCGCTTCATGCGCGAGGTTCACCGCCAGTTAAAGTCCCTGGCGGGGCAAAAGAACCCACTGGAAAAGGTGGCGGATCGTATTGCGGAGCGCGCGCGCGTGCTGTGTTTTGACGAGTTTTTTGTGTCAGACATTACCGATGCAATGATCCTTGCCAATCTGCTGCAGGAGCTGTTCCAGCGCGGAGTTACCCTGGTGGCAACCTCCAATATCGTGCCCGAGGGCCTATATCGCGACGGCCTGCAGCGTGCGCGCTTCCTGCCTGCGATTGATTTACTGCTGGCGCATACCAAGGTCGTCAATGTGGATAACGGGGTGGACTATCGTTTGCGCGCCCTGGAAATGGCCGAGCTGTACCACAGCCCGCTGGATAACGATGCGGATGCCAGCCTGGCGCGCTCCTTTAATAGCCTGATTGTGGAAGGGGCTGAGGTGCGCGAGCAGGTCACCCTGGATATCGAGGGGCGTCCTATTGTTGCTGTGCGTATCGCCGATGATGTGGCGTGGTTTGAGTTTGCCGAATTGTGCGACGGGCCGCGCTCCCAGAATGACTACATCGAGCTGGCGCGTGAGTTTCATACGGTGCTGCTGGCGAATATCCCGCAGTTCAATGAGCGTACCGAGAGTCAGGCGCGGCGCTTTATCAATTTGATCGATGAGTTTTATGACCGTGGCGTCAACCTGGTGGTGTCGGCGGCGGAGCCCATTGAGCGTCTTTACGGCGGGCGTCAGCTGCGCTTTGAATTTGAGCGCACGGTGAGTCGCTTGCAGGAGATGCAATCCCGCGAGTATCTGGCGCAGCCGCACCGTGCGGAATAGGTGTTCTCTCCTTATATAGCGAACGGCGCAGGGAGGGGTTGTGAGGGTGTCTGGAGCGAGACGGGCTGTTCACAAGTTGCTCAATTTTGTGCTTGAAAACCCCATGGCGCTTATGTAGTATTCGCGCTCTTTTCGTGGGACGGCCCCCATTTCGGGAGCCATATACAGGTGTTTTATAACATGAAGACTTACAGTGCCAAGCCAGAAGCGGTCACTCGCGACTGGTACATTGTTGACGCTGCGGACAAGACTCTCGGCCGTATTTCCGCCGAGATCGCCCACCGCCTGCGCGGCAAGCACAAGCCTGAATATACGCCCCACGTGGACACCGGTGACTACATCGTAGTAATCAACGCCGAAAAGGTCCGCGTGACCGGCAATAAGGCCAAAGACAAGATCTACCACAGCCACTCCGGCTACCCTGGTGGTCTTAAATCCATCAGCTTTGAGAAGCTGATCGACAAGGCGCCTGAGCGCACTATCCAAAGTGCTGTGAAAGGCATGCTCCCTAAGGGCCCACTGGGTCGCGCCATGTTCAAGAAATTGAAGGTGTACAAGGGTAGCGAACATCCTCATGCGGCCCAGCAGCCGATTGAACTGTCGATCTAAACGGAATCATTCTCATGGCAACTACTCAATACTACGGTACCGGCCGCCGCAAGACCTCCACCGCTCGCGTATTTATCGCGCAGGGTGAAGGTAAAATCAGCGTTAACGGTCGTACCCTGGACGAATACTTCGGCCGCGAAGTGGCGCGCATGATCGTGCGTCAGCCGCTGGAAATGGTCGATATGGTCGAGAAATTCGACATCAATGTAACTGTGAAGGGCGGCGGTTCCTTCGGTCAGGCGGGCGCTATCCGTCACGGCCTGACCCGCGCTCTGATGCAGTATGACGAGTCTCTGCGTCAGCCGCTGCGTGCAGCTGGTTACGTAACTCGCGACGCTCGTGCAGTTGAGCGTAAGAAAGTCGGTCTGCGCAAAGCGCGTAAGAAGCCGCAATTCTCCAAGCGTTAAGCGAGAATTACTTTTTTCTGGCCCGGCTTATGCCGGGCTTTTTTTTGTTCGCGTTTTTGTGATTGTGTCGATTGGGTGCTGGCTGCTGGGCAAAAAGTCGCCAGTTGGCCGCGGGATTACCGACGTTCGCCGAGGTATTCACCTTGTATCAAATTGGCATTTTCTTTAACATTGCGCGAATTTCTATCCGCTTGCACCTGGGGTTTGGCCATTTTGTCTTATGGTCGAGCAGGCGGGCCAGTTGTAGGGGAGTTTCTGTTTTAAGTCTCTGATTATGTGACGGTAGGACATTTATCGTCACACGGGCGCTCTGTTCTCTCTGGTTTTCGGCCATTGGAGCTGTATCGTCACTGCCAACGCGCGGGCTACCCTGATTTACCTGCGTGCCGTGGTGTTTTGGATTCTTGACAGACATTTTCCGGAATTTTGGGTTTGGGCCAGTCAGTCTCGAGCTTGCATATGGCAGGTTACGGGGCGCTGTGATGGGAGATCTACGTCATGAGTGATGACGGTGTAAATGTGGGGCGTCGTCGATTCCTGACTGCCGCTACCTCCGTTGTGGGTGGTGCCGGGGCAGTAGGGGTCGCTGTACCTTTTGTCGCCTCCTGGAATCCGAGTGCCAAGGCTAAGGCCGCCGGCGCACCAGTTAAGTACAACATTGCCAAGCTGGAGCCGGGCCAGATGGTCACCGTTGAGTGGCGCGGTAAGCCTGTCTATGTGGTGCGTCGTACCCAGGAAGTTCTGGATAACCTGACGAAGGTTGATCCGTTCCTGCGTGATCCTGAGTCTCAGGAATCTTCCCAGCCGACGTATGTTGATCCGGAAAATCGTGCCATCAAGCCACAGATTCTGGTGCTTGTCGGTCTCTGTACGCACCTGGGCTGTGCGCCCATGTACCGCCCGGAAGTTGGCACTGCCGACCTCGGCGGTGATCAGTGGCAGGGTGGTTTCTTCTGTGCCTGTCACGGCTCCAAGTATGACCTGGCTGGCCGTGTTTATACCGGTGTTCCGGCTCCGCTGAATATGGAAGTACCTCCCTATTCCTACGATGGGGATGACGTAATCGTAATTGGCGTAGATCAGGAGGGCGCTGCATGAACTGGCTAACCGCACTTGGCGACTGGGTTGACCAGCGACTGCCGATCTACCGCGCGTGGGATACCCATATGGGTAAGTACTACGCGCCCAAGAACTTTAACCTGTGGTATTTCTTTGGCGTGCTCTCCATGCTGGTTCTGGTGAACCAGCTGGTGACCGGTATCTGGCTGGTGATGAGCTATGCCCCCACCGCCGAAGACGCATTCGCGTCCGTTGAATACATCATGCGTGATGTAGAAATGGGGTGGATCATTCGCTATCTGCACTCCACCGGTGCCTCCGCATTCTTCGTGGTGGTCTACCTGCACATGTTCCGCGCGCTAATGTATGGCTCCTACAAGCCACCGCGCGAGCTGGTGTGGATCTTCGGTATGTGTATCTACCTGGTGCTAATGGCGGAAGCCTTCATGGGCTACGTACTGCCCTGGGGACAGATGTCCTACTGGGGTGCCCAGGTAATCGTATCCCTGTTCGGCGCTATTCCGGGCATTGGTGAAGATCTGGTTCAGTGGATTCGTGGTGACTACCTGATTTCAGGCATTACCCTGACGCGCTTCTTCTCCCTGCATGTGATCGCACTGCCGCTGGTACTGGTGCTGCTGGTGGTGCTGCATATTCTGGCGCTGCACGAAGTCGGTTCCAATAACCCGGACGGCATCGATATCAAGAAGCACAAAGATGAAAACGGTGTGCCCCTGGACGGCGTTGCCTTCCATCCGTACTACACCGTGCACGACCTGGTGGGTATTGCAGTATTCCTGTTTGCCTTCTGTGTTGTTGTGTTCTTCTTCCCGGAAATGGGTGGTTTCTTCCTTGAATACGCGAACTTTGAGGAAGCCAACCCACTGAAGACACCTGAGCATATTGCACCGGTTTGGTACTTTACGCCGTTCTACGCAGTACTGCGTGCGGTAACCATCGATATCGGCCCGCTGACAGCGAAGTTCCTCGGCCTGGTGGCCATGGGCGCAGCCATTGCGATCCTGTTTGTGTTGCCATGGCTGGATAAGAGCCCGGTGCGCTCCATTCGCTACAAAGGTTGGCTGCCGAAGGTTCTGCTGCTGGTATTCGCGGCGATCTTCATCATCCTGGGTTACCTGGGTGTGAAATCTCCGACCCCTGGGCGTAACTTCCTGGCTCAGGTAGCAACCCTGTTCTACTTCGCCTTCTTCGTAACCATGCCGATCTGGACCAACCCCACCAGCCGCAAGGGCATGCTGTCGTGGATTGTCAGTGGTGCATTTGGCTTTATGTTCCTGTGGATGGCGGTGGCGAACTGGGGCGCGAGCTTGTTCGTCGGCTTCCTGTCCCTGCTGTTTGCCGTGTTCTTCGGAATTCTGCCCTGGTTGACCGACCGCGACGTGGTGCACCCGGAGCCTGAGCGTGTTACCAGCCCGTCTGGTGCCAAGACGTTCATTATTCTGTTTGCCGGTATTATCGCGGTACTGCTGCTGACCTTTATCCCGATCAAGGCGGTAGGCGCAGAGAGCAAGGTTGAGCTGGATTACATCAAGACCGACCTGACTGACAAGCCGTCTCTGCAGCGTGGTGCCAAGTACTTTGTGAACTATTGCATGGGGTGTCACAGCGCCAACTTTTCCCGCTGGGAGCGTGTGGCAACAGACCTGGATATCCCAAACGAACTGATGCTCGCAAACCTGGTGCTGGGTGACGCAAAAATTGGTGATCTGATGGAGATCTCCATGAAACCAGACGATTCCAAAGTCTGGTTCGGCGCCACTCCTCCCGATCTGACGCTGGTGGCGCGCGCCCGTTCGCCAGAATGGCTATACACTTACCTGCGCAGCTTCTATAAAGATGACAGCCGTCCGCTGGGTGTAAACAACAAGGTTTTCCCTAACGTTGGTATGCCGCACGTGCTGATGGAGCTGCAAGGTTTGCCCGAATGTGCCCCCGGCCCGCAGCGCGACCACGGCAAAGTTGTACGCGATGAAATGGGCAACCCGATCATGGATGCCGATTGTGGCAGCCTGCGGGTGGGCGATGTAAAAGGCTCAATGGATGAAGTGCAGTATGACCAGGCGGTGTACGACCTGGTGAACTTCATGGAGTACATTGCTGAGCCGATGGCAGAAACCCGCAAGCGCATTGGTTTCTACGTGCTGGCCTTTATTCTGGTGTTCTTCATTTTCGCTTGGTTGCTTAACCGCGAGTACTGGAAAGACGTACACCACTGAGGTTAGGCCTGAGAGTTTTTCGGGTGGTGGGCCGCCGCATTGCCGGCATTAGCTCACCACCCGTTTTCTATTTTTGAATGTTTCGGCCGGACCTGCTCCGGTCAGTAGATTGAGGTAGTTCCATAATGGGTGTGCCGACCAACAAGCGCTCCTCCATGACCTTCTTTTCCGACGGTCGTTGTCACTTCAGCCACCGTGTGCGCATTGTGCTTGCGGAAAAAGGTGTTTCTGTCGAAATCATCGACGTAGATCCCGATGACAAGCCGGCAGAGCTTGCCGACCTCAACCCCTACAACTCACTGCCGACGCTGGTTGACCGTGACCTGGTGCTGTTTGAGACCAAGGTTATGATGGAATACCTCGATGAGCGCTTCCCGCATCCGCCGCTGTTGCCGGTATACCCGGTAGCCCGTGCACAGAGCCGCCAGATCATGCATCGCATCGAGCGCGACTGGTGTCCGCTGGTGGATAAGATCCTGGCCGGCGGTAAGGACGTTGCTGCCGCCCGCAAGGACTTGCGTGACAGCCTGGTAGGTATCGCGCCGATGTTCACCGATCTGCCGTACTTCTTTAATGAAGAGTTCTCTTTGGTGGATTGCTGCATGGCACCACTGCTGTGGCGTCTCGACCAGCTTGAGGTTGCGTTGCCGAAGACCAAGCAGGCCAAGCCACTGCTGGACTACATGGATCGCCTGTTCGCTCGCGAAGCCTTCCAGCAAAGCTTGACCGAGTTTGAGCGCGAAATGCGCGCCTGAGGTGCTGATTGAATAAGCCGCCGATGACGTCCAACCGCCCGTATCTGTTGCGGGCGTTTTACGAGTGGATAACCGATAACAAGTGCACCCCATATCTGTTGGTGGACACCCACCTGGACGGGGTGCTGGTTCCCCAGCAACACGTCAATGAAGATGGCCAGATCGTGCTGAATGTGTCGGAAACCGCGGTGGTTGGCCTCACCATGGATAACTACGCTATCCGCTTTAATGCGCGCTTCGGCGGTGTGCCTACGGATATCCAGGTACCCGTCGGTGCGGTGGTGGGGATCTATGCCCGCGAAAATGGCCAGGGTATGGTATTCGAGCCGGAAGAGACCCCGGAACCACCAGAGCCCACACCGCCCACCACGCTGAAAAAGCCGGTGAAAAAGCCCGCACTGCGCGTGGTGAAGTGACCCTCCTCGGGTGCCCCTGCCCGAGGGGCACCTGTTGGCGTCATTGTTTGGCGCCATATTTAACCAAAGCACCGTCTTTGGCCCGCCGATACGCTGCGTAACTCTTCTTAAGTCCTTTTGGCGTAAAAATTGACGCCGTAATCCTGTTCTTCATTGGTGAATTCGCTGGCACCTTCCGATACTGCTATCAAGCCGTGTATAGGAGGAGAGCAAGTGAGACTACTGAGCCATACCATAGGAATATTCACCAACCCGGATAAGGAGTGGCAGGCTATCCGGTCCGACAAGCACTCGTTTGTGCAGGTGTTTTTGAGCCATGTACCCATTCTGGCGCTGATACCGGTTGTGTCCGCCTATATCGGGGTGACCCAGGTCGGCTTCTCTGTGGGCGACAATGTGCAAAAGCTCACACCTGGCAGTGCGCTCACCCTCGCCATCATCACGTATTTCTCCCTGCTATTCGGCGTTTATATCTTTGGCGAATTTATCAATTGGATGGCGAAAAGCTTTAAGGTGGAAGGTGACGAGGAGACCCGCCACTACGAGGGCACGGCACTTGCGGTCTTTGTGACAACGCCCATCTTCCTGGTTGGCTTTATCGGGCTCTACCCGAACCTGTGGTTGAATGCGGCGGTTACGCTGGCAGCCACCGCCTACTCGGTATATCTCATTTACGAGGGCATACCGATCCTGATGAACATCGATAAAGAGCGCGCGTTTGTTTACGCGTCGTCGGTGATTACGGTGGGCTTGGTGCTGCTGGTAACGGTGCGGATTGGTACCGTTATTCTGTGGAGTATGGGGATTGGCCCCGTGTATCAAAATTAGTGAACCTCAACCCGGTTGAGGTTCACTTGCGAGCCGGTATGAGAGCATATGGACGTGTAGACACAGCGAGCATGCCGGCTGTTGCCGCTGATAGGTTTAAGCGGTTTCTTCCATTGCCGCGGTTGGGCTGAGTGCCTGCCCGCGGTCGCTCAAGGCCAGCGGCGGCATCGGGCAGTCCAGGCAGTCCGCGATAGCGCGCAACAAATCAACCTCGCGTCCATCGACGATGCCATCATGGCTCATGGTTGTCGCCAGTGCCTTAAGAAGCGCAGGTTTCCGCAGGGCGGGGGTGTCCCGGGCGATGGCTACCGCCTTGTCCAGCCTCTGCAGTGTCATGTCCGCGCGTGCGGGCAGTGCCACCAAGTTCAATCCCAACTGTCGCACGCCGGTTTCAAAGGCCCGCTTGGCCGCCAGGTAATCCTCACAGTCCGCGTGTGCCATGGTCGCCAGCAAGAACTGGTGCGCATCAACGAGGGCCTTGCTGCTTGTTTTGCGCGCGTTGAGCGTGCGATGCCGATCGGGGTTCTGCTCCAGGCCATGCATAAGCACGCGATAGAGTGCCCACTCCCAGATCTCGATCTTGCCATCGGCGCGCAGTAGCTTGATGACGTTGCGCTTGAAGATCTGAAACTGCTGTGCGGCCAGAGACTTCAGGGCCGGAATACACAGGTCCAGCAGTGGCAAGCGCAGGTGCGTTCCAATCCCCATCAGCTCACCGTTCAGCTTTTTAAACTCACGCAGCACAGCCGGGTGTGCGATCTTGGCGAGCAATTCAAGCTGCGTCACACGGTGTTTTGATGCCTCTTCACTGTCAATCAGCAAACCGTAGACCAGTGCGCGCGCCGCAAAGGGATCACGCGCTGCTGCCTGCAATGACGCAGGTATTTCTGCAAGCAACACCTTGCCCTGCGCGCATTGCTGGTATGAGGGATTGGCGATATTGTTATCCACCACCTCGACAATGTCCTCAAGCTTAGCCTGGTAAGGATTACCTGCAGGGGCGGCATTCGTGGTCGATGCGTTGATCGGGTCGCTTGCGCTGTGCGAGTTGTGCATCTGCGAGACCGCAGCCGTGTCTGAACCTGCCATGGCGGCGATGGCGCTTTCATTGGTGTAACCACTTGTTTGCCACTGTGGGTCGAGGCGTGAAATACGCGCATCGAGGGGAGGGTGCGTGGCGAATAGCCCGCCAAAGCGCGCCCTCAGTCCGCTGGCGAAGTACATGTGGCTAAATTCACTGGCATTGGCCGCTTGTAGGTTTGAACCCGACGTATGTTGGGCAATTTTTTTCAGCGCGCCGGCAATGCCCTGTTTATTGCGGGTAAATTGCACCGCTGACGCGTCTGCCAGGTATTCCCGCTGACGGCTCACCGCAGATTTGATCAGGTTGCCAAAAAAAGTACCTGTGTAGCCAATGACGACCAGCCCCATCCCGGCCGCAAATAGCGGCGCGCGACCGCGGCTGCTGCGCCGGCCCCCCAGGTAGCTACCGCGAAGCAGCCAGCTGCCCACCAGACCGATAATCAGAATGCCGTGTAGCAGCCCCACAATGCGAATGTTGAGGCGCATGTCGCCGTTAAAGATATGGCTGAATTCGTGTGCCACAACGCCCTGTAACTCGTCGCGGTCGAGCTGTTCGATGCAGCCGCGGGTCAGGCCAATGACGGCATCGCTCGGCGCATAACCGGCGGCGAACGCATTAATCGCAGTGTCTTCAAGGATGTAGACGTCCGGTACGGGGGTACCGGAAGCGAGGGCCATCTCTTCAACCACATTTAGCGCGCGTTGCTCTGCCAGGCCAGAGGGCGATGTGTTGATTTTGCGCCCACCGAGGGATTCGGCAACGGCGCGGCCCCCGCCCGCCAGCTGGCGCAGTCGAAACAGGCTGGCCAGGCCGATGATGGCGGTGATGGTAACAGCGATCCCGGCGACGGTCTCCCAGCCCAGGTGGCTGAGGATACCGGTAAGCGATGTATCTACCGCGGGATTGCGCAGGTCCGAGTAGCTGGTAACAAAGGCAACGAACACCGTGGTGATTGCCACTAGCCCGATCACCGCTGCGCAAAATAGGGCGAGTAGCACGCCGCTGTTGCGCCGCGCCTTGTCCTGATATTCAAAAAAGTTCATTGGTGCTTAGCCCTGAATTAGAACTCGACGCGGGGCGCCGCCTGGAACACCTCAGAATCGGCAAACTCCAGTAGCTTGCCATTCTCCCGGTGGCCGAAAAACCCGGCAAAGAACACCGGCGGGAAGCTCTGGCGGAAAATGTTGTATGCGGTCACGCCGTCATTAAATGCCTGGCGGGCAAAGGACACTTTGTTTTCCGTGCTGGTCAGCTCTTCCATGACTTGCTGTACGGTCTGGTTTGCCTTGAGGTCGGGGTAGGCCTCCATTACCACATTGAGCCGCCCCAGGGCGTTGCTGAGCATTCCTTCGGCGTTACCGAGATCGGCAATCGCAGCGGCGTTGCCGGGATTACTGGCGGCAGCCTGAAGGCCGGCGAGGGCAGTATTGCGTGCGGAGATAACGGCTTCGAGGGTTTCGCGCTCATGTTTCAGGTATGCCTTGGCCGACTCCACCAGGTTGGGGATCAGGTCGTAGCGACGCTTCAGTTGCACCTCAATCTGCGCAAACGCATTTTCATAGCGGTTTTTCAGAGACACCAAATTGTTGTAGATGCTGATGATGTAAAACACGACGGCAGCGGTAGCAACCAGCCATACGATGGTAGAAATTTCCATAGAGCTCGAATTTCCCTGTAAGTGAGTGCCTGGCGGCGTGTGAGGCCACAGGATTTCGGGTGGTACGCGAAGTCTGCTGGAAGTCAGTGGATTCGGTCATTGGGATTGATCCGTATCGGTTTATTCCAGCGCCGAGCTCGATACTACCATGGACCGTACAACGAAAGGCGGATAGCCCGCGCACCGCGGTGCTGGGGTATAATCCGCCACCAAATTGCGTTTCTCCGCAATATTGGTCAGCCTTGCCGGGTAATTCCCGCTAGATTCGGAGTGAAATCAGTATGAGCGAGCATGTTAAGGACCCCGTGGTCATCGTCGGTATCTCACGCACCCCTATGGGCGCCATGCAGGGAGCGCTTTCTGGCCTCAGTGCCCCTGAGCTGGGCGCAGTTGCGATTCGCGGTGCGCTCGCCGATGCCGGTGTCGATGCCGCAGACGTCGACGAAGTACTGATGGGGTGCGTGCTGCCCGCGGGTGTCGGTCAGGCACCAGCACGCCAGGCGTCCCTGGGTGCAGGCATTCCCCAGAGCACCCCGACCACCACGGTGAACAAAGTGTGCGGTTCTGGCATGAAGACCGTGATGATGGCGCGCGACGCCCTGTTTGCCGGTGATGCAAAGGTCGTTGTTGCTGGTGGTATGGAGAGCATGAGCAATGCGCCCTACATGCTGCCCAAGGCACGCGGCGGTATGCGTCTGGGCCACGGTCAGGTGCTCGACCACATGTTTGTGGACGGGCTTGAAAACGCCGCCGATGGCCAGTTGATGGGCAATTTCGCGGAAAATACCGCGGACAAGTACAGCTTCTCCCGTGAAGAGCAAGACGAATTCGCCATTGAGTCCCTGGCGCGCGCCAATGCGGCGATCGAGTCGGGCGCATTTGAGCGCGAGATTAGCCCGGTAACCGTACGCAGCCGCAAGGGCGAGCTAGAAGTGAGTGTGGATGAAGCGCCCGGCAGTGCGCGTCCCGACAAGATTCCGGCACTGCGCCCAGCGTTTCGCAAGGACGGTACCGTAACCGCGGCGAACGCCAGCTCTATTTCCGATGGCGCCGCAGCACTGGTACTGATGCGTGAGAGCGAAGCCAAGGCCCGCGGTATCAAGGTGCTCGCGGTATTGCGTGGTCAGACCCAGTTTGCCCATGCCCCGGAGTGGTTCACCACCGCACCAGTCTCCGCCATGGCGAACCTGCTGGAAAAAACCGGCTGGAGCAGCACTGATGTTGACCTGTTCGAGATCAATGAGGCATTCGCGGTCGTGACCATGGCGGCGATGAAGGACCTGGACCTGCCACGCGCGAAGGTGAACGTGAATGGCGGTGCCTGTGCACTGGGCCACCCGCTGGGTGCCAGTGGTGCCCGGGTGATCGTTACCCTGCTGGCGGCGCTGGAAAATCGCGACCTGAAGAAGGGCGTAGCCAGCCTGTGTATCGGCGGCGGCGAAGCGACAGCCGTGGCGATCGAACGCCCCTGATCCAGCGGCACGAGCGCATGGTTCGAGCATAAAAAAACGGAGGCCTTGGCCTCCGTTTTTTTATCTGGGAAAAGTGTAGTCAGTCGATGTATTCCACCGCTTTTACCACTTTTTGCACACCGCCCACGGTGCGGGTTTTCTGCGCGGCATTTTCCGCTTCCTGGCGGGTCAGCAGGCCCATCAGGTAAACTACGCCGTTCTCGGTAACAACCTTGATGCGCCCGCTGTCAATTTCCTTGTCGGTCATCAGCGCGCCTTTCACCTTGGTGGTGAGCCAGGTGTCGCTGGTACGAGCCAGTACCGACGTGGTGCCGCGTACCTGAATTTCGTTATACACCTGGCGCACCGAATGCACCTGCTGTGCCGTTTGCCCGGCCAGGTTGCGCAGGTCATTGCTGGTGACCTGTCCGGTCAGCAGGACCACACCGTTAAAGCTGGTAACGTCGATATTGGATTCCTTCAGCTCCGGATGCGCTTTGCGCAGGTTGACCTTGGTGATGGTCTCCAGTTGCTGGTCATCAATGTAGGTGCCAAAGCTGCGCTCACCCGGATCAGGCTGAATAGGCCCGTCATGGGTGGCGTCCAGCACGGTCGCACAGCCGCCCAGCAGGGCCAGCACGCCGCCACCAACAAGCATTTTAAGAGTTGCGGAAAATGTTTTTTTCGCGCTCGATCGCATGGATTACTCCTCGAATCCGCCAAACAGACTGCTGTCGATCAAATCGCACAGACAGAAAAGTATTAATAATTGGACCTGGTGCACCTCTGCAGCAACCGCCGACGGTACCCGCAGTTCAATATCGTGTACGTCCAACAGTGCGGTGCAATCACCATCGGACTCGCCACCGGTCAGCGCCAGTACCCCCATATCGCGGTCGTGCGCGGCGCGGATGGCTTGCACCAGGTTGGAATCCTGGCCGTCAGTGCTGACGATCACCAGCAAATCACCGGGCTGCCCCAGCGCGCGAATCTGGCGCGCGTAAGATTCGGCCCGGCCGTGGTTGCCGGCCACGGTACCGGTGGTTACCGCATCGCCATTCAGTGCAATAGCCGGCAGCCCCGGTCGCTCGCGTTCAAAGCCACCCATTAATTGGGCAGAAAAGCTTTGCGCGAGCGCGCCACTGAGACCGTTGCCACAGATCAGGAGCTTATTTTCGGCCAGCAGGGTATGCACGATCATTTCGCTGGCTTCGGCAATGTAGGGTGCCAAAAGTTCACCGGCATTCATGGTGGCTTCAATGCTGCGGTGAAACAGGGTTACCACTCTCTGTTCCATGTACTGTGTGTATTCCTGTGAGTGAGACTATTTATTGCCCGAAGGCATTTTGTATCCAGTCAATGTTGAGTGGTTCATCACCGACGCCGCGCTCGATCGTCACAACGTCGAAACGGCAGGGGCAATCCAATCTGCGTAATTGCAGGTAGCCGTTGGCCGTGGTCAGTAATTTTCGCTGTTTTCGATAGTCAATGGAAAGCCCGGCGCCACCAAAAGTCCGGTTGCGCCGGTAGCGCACCTCGACAAACACCAGGGTATTACCATCCCGTGCGATCAAATCAATTTCGCCGAAGCGCCCGCGAAAGTTGCGCTCCACGATACGCAGGCCCGCGGCAATCAGGTGCCGCTCGGCCTGCGCTTCCATCTGGTTGCCGATACTGGTGGTGTCCATGAAATTCCCTTTCGATGGATGTCGGTGGATGTGTGTCAGCGAGCGCCCATTAACCCTCAGCTCTAATCCTCAGTTCTGCGTAATGGGTACCGGCGCTCCCCTATTGATGCGCGCCCAGATCTGCTCGCGCACAATGCGACCGTCCCCACTCAGGCTGAGTGCGCCAGTCAGTCCGTATACCTGTTGGTCCGGAAACTGGCGCAGCATCGGCAGGCGCGGGTACAGGCGGAACGCATCGGCGCCCAGCGCATACAGGCGGGCAAAGGCCGGTGCGGGCGCTGCCTGCTTGACGATGTTCTGCTTGGTTTCGTTATCGTCCTCAAACAGCCACGGCAGTGCGGTAAAGCGCACGCCGTTGAGGTCTCGGTCCCGCTGGCGGTCGATATTGCCGGCAAAGATCTGTGAAGTGGAGTAAACCGGTAGTTCGCCGGCATAGAAGAACGACAGCATTGGTTTAATCTGGCGCGCCTGCTGGGGCTGTGCCAGTACAAACAGCATGTCGACATCGCCGCGGCGGCGCGGGGTGAACTTGAGCGGGGTCGACAGGGCACTGCGCAGGGCGCGCTCACGCTCTTTGCTCTCAGGAATCAGCAGGGCATCGCTCACCAGCTGCGAGAAGTTGGAATTATCCCGGTAGTTGCGGCTGACGCTCACCGTGCCGCCGAGGCGGTTCCACTCTTCGGTGAATGCGGTGAGTCCGCGCTGGCCCCAGCCCGATTCGGGGGCCAGGATCATGGCCTGGCGATGGCCCTGGCGGAAAGCCTGTTGGGCGACCTGGCGCGCTTCATCTTCGATCGCGAGGCCAAATTGCACCAAGTCGTCGCTCAAGCGGCCCTCATCGCCGTAGTTCAGGGCGAGGGTAGCCACCGGCAGCTTCTCAGTGGCGAGTAGATTGGCCACCTTGCTCTTGTCGAGGGGGCCAACGATCGCCTGGGCACCGCCGTTGACGGCGGCCTGGTAAATCTCTTCGAAGGGCTGTTCGGTACCGGTGTCATACACCTGCACCTGCGGTGTGGGCGCACCGGCGTCCAGCGCGCTGTAGTAGGCCGCCATAAATCCATCGCGAATGGCGCGGCCGGCGGAACCCAGCGGGCCGGACAGTGGCAGCAGCAAGGCGACATTTTGTGCCGGTTGCGCGGCCAGTTGCTCCAGTAGCTGCAGGGCCTGCGGCGGGTGGCTGACCGCGGGGTGGGTCGGCCACTGCTGGCGCCAGCGGCTCAGCTCGGTCAGCTGGGTACTGATATCGGCCTGGGTGTCGCGGCCGATCAGTGCCAGCTGGTACCAGGCGCGCATCTGCGGTGACAGGCTTTCGTCGGCGCGCGCGCGCAGTTCGGCGGAGGGCAGCTGGGTCAGTAGCTGCCACAGGCCATCGTTGTTGGTTGTGGTTGCCTGGTCGTCCAGGGGCAGGCCGGAGATGCGCTGTCGCTCCTGGATGCCGCTGTCGATATCGCCCATCAGGCCCCACAGGTCCGCGCGCAGGTTGCGCAGCGGCAGGGCGGTGGCGGCCGGGATCTCAAACCAGGACTGTTCCAGTCGGGGTGCGCTTACCAGGTCCAGAGCGGTGAAAAATTCGTCGTCCGCCGCCAGCGCGCTACCGTAGACTTGCGCGTACTGGGCGTATTCCGCGTTGGTCAGCTGTTCCGGGTCGATACTGCTGGCGGTCTGCAGAACCGTCGCGTTATCGCCCAATCCGTATAGAATGGCGGCCGCCTGCAGCTGTGCCTGGTCCTTTTGCGGCGAAGGCAGCTGGCGCGCCTCGCTCAGCAGGCGAATGGCGCTCTGGCGGTTGGCGGTTTCCGCGTCGCTGGGCGCGGCGGCAACCGGGGTGCCGGGCTGGGTACTGGGTGTCTGGCAGCCGGCCAGGGCCAGCGCCAGAGTGCCTGCAGCCAGGCTATTCAACAGGAAGGGGATGCGCCGGGAAAGGGCGGACATATTCTTCTCCCACAAAACTTATTCTGGAGTGAACTATGGGGCTTGATACAGCGGTGCTATATATCGTCGCGACGCCCATTGGCAATTTGGCTGATATGGTACCGCGAGCCGTTGAAGTTCTACAATCCGCTGATTTGGTGGCGGCGGAAGACACCCGTCACAGTCAGAGACTTTTTTCCCATTTTTCCATCGATACCCCCCTGGTTGCGTACCATGACCACTCGGACGATCAGCGTACCAACAATATTCTCGAGCGTCTGGCGCAAGGGCAGACGGTGGCACTTATTTCCGATGCCGGTACCCCGCTGATCTCTGACCCCGGCTACCGGCTGGTGCGCGATGCCCGTGAACAGGGTTTTCAGGTGGTTCCCATTCCCGGGCCCTGCGCCTTTGTTGCCGCACTGTCCGCTGCCGGGTTGCCCAGCGACCGCTTCTCCTTCGAGGGGTTTCTGCCAGCGAAATCGCAGGCGCGGGCCAAGGCGCTGGGTGCCCTGGCCGGAGAAACGCGCACCATGGTGTTCTATGAAGCGCCCCACCGGGTGCTGGATACCCTTGAGGCCATGGCGGAAAGCTTTGGCGGCGAGCGCGAGGCGGTGATCGCGCGCGAGCTGACCAAGGCCTTTGAGACGATCCAGTTGCTGCCGCTTGCCGAGCTGGTGGAGTGGGTGCGCGCAGACAGTAACCAGCAGCGGGGCGAGATCGTGCTGCTGGTGCGGGGCGCTGTGGAATCAAAAACCGCGGAGCTGGATGCGGAGTCAGAGCGGGTGATGAAGTTGCTGCTGGCCGAGCTGCCCCCCAAGCGCGCTGCGGCGCTGGCGGCGGAGATCACCGGCGTAAACAAAAAGGCGCTGTACAACTGGTCACTGGCACAGAAATAGCGAAACTCGGGTATTGGGCGCCCGCCCGCGAATTTGTCTTGCATCCCGCACCCCCGGTCTTTAACCTTCGCGCCCGAGTCAGCCAGACAATCGCTGTTCGATCGCCCTCGGGTGGTTGGGCGGAGGAAAGTCCGGGCTCCATAGGGTGGGACGCCAGGTAACGCCTGGGGGGCGCGAGCCTACGGAAAGTGCCGCAGAGAGTAGACCGCCGATGGCCTGTTCGCAGGCACAGGTAAGGGTGAAAGGGTGCGGTAAGAGCGCACCGCGCGGCTGGTAACAGTCCGCGGCACGGTAAACCCCGTTCGGAGCAAGACCAAATAGGCCCCCTTTAGCCTTGTGCTAGCAGGTGTGACCCGCACTGGGGGCGGGTAGGTCGCTTGAGGTGTCTGGTGACAGGCATCCCAGATGAATGATTGTCCGCGACAGAACCCGGCTTATCGGCTGACTCACCAAATTCCATGCTGCCTTGCCCGTCGGAGTTCACTTCGACAGGGGCAGCCAGCTAGCCTATCTAAATCTTGCCTATCTAAATATCGCTAATTGGTGGCCCCTGGGCGGGCCACTGTTTGTGCGGGCGGGTGGGGCAAGGCGTTACTTTTGCAGTAACAACCCACACTCGCGGTGCTCCTCGCCCTTGGTCGGGTCGAAGTACACATCATTATCCGGCAGATCATTCTCGTACACGTACTCTTCCACATCAATTTCCTTGAGGTGGAACATGGGGGCTACGCGAATGGTGCCGTGGTTACCCTTGGTAAACACGTCCAAACCCTTGCGGTGTGCGTTTTGATCGTGACGGATGCCATTCAGCCACACGTCCGGCTTCAGCTCTTCCATGGCGCGGTTAAACGGTTCCAGCTTTACCGTGCGCGAGAAGAAATCGTGCTCCGGAGTGTCCAGTGGCGGAATGCCGCCGTACACCGCGTTGTAATGCGCCGCAGACATCTTGGGTGAGTAGGTGTACAGATTCAGGTCCAGAAGCTTGATGACCTTCTCGATGTGGCGGTAGGTTTCCGGCGTGTTATAGCCGTGATCCACCCAGATAACCGGGATGTCCGGCTTGGCGCGGGTTACCAGGTGGAGAAATGCAATGGCCAGGGGGCGGAAATTGGTGAAGACCACAGGGTTTTGCGCCTCGGCGATGGTGAACTCCATGATTTCACTGGGCTTGCTGTCTTTGAAGCGCTGGTTGAGAGCGTCCAGGTCGGCACCGTGATGGAAGGTGCGGGCGGCGCTTTGCGTGCTCAGTCCTGCTGAAAGGCCCATGCTGAAAAATTCCTGCTGAAAATTGGATATGGCAAAGCTACAGCGACTTATCCGGTATTAAAAATAATAAAAGCTGATTTTTATATGCCCCTACGTTCTATTGGCTTGGCTGGTACTGTGTCACTGGTGCGGGCGGGCCGGCGCTGAATCCGTGGGTGAGTCGATAGCTGGCGGAAAATTCGCCATTCGGCGTCAAAATCCTCTTTAACTATTCCCCGTATCCTCAAGAGAGGTTAGCGTCCACTCACGTCGGTGATTTCTGATGCCTGTCATGGCGCTCTGGCACGAAGTTAAAGTGGTTTGTTAGGTTGGCAAAGTAAGTGCTTGCTTTGCAGATCTTTTGTTCCCCCTTGTGGGCGCCTGAAATGTGACCACTTCGCCTGTAGGCCGCGAAATTACTGGGCCCTTTCTCGTTTTCTCCCCTCTATTTCCTTGACTTTGCTTCACTCAGATTTATAGTGTCGTAGGTGGAGAAAAGTGGAAAATTGTGGGTGATTGTGGAGTTCAGGTGGATGTGAGTGGTTGTTTACTCAGATTTGCCAGCCGTTCAGCGCCATCCAACCACTTTTTTGATTAATAACTGTGCACTCAACACGAGAAACCGAGCAGCGGCAGATTCATGTATCTGGGTAGCCACGCAATCAATATGGATGCCAAGGGGCGTCTGGCGATTCCGGCGCGAGTAAGAGACTCGCTGCTGGAGGATTGTGATGGTCGTCTGGTTGTGACGGCGCATACGGAAGAGCGCTGTTTACTCGTCTATCCTGATGCACAGTGGCGCGAAATTCTTCCAAAGATTGAGGCGCTGTCCAGTTTCAACAAAGTGGCGCGGCGCGCCCAGCGACTATTGATCGGATATGCCTGTGAATTACAGGTCGACGCCAATGGCCGGGTGCTGATTCCGCCCACCCTGCGCGAGTACGCCGGGCTTGAGAAAAAGCTGATGCTAGTGGGGCAGGGCAAGAAACTGGAGTTGTGGAGCGAAGACCGCTGGATGCATTGGCTCGACGACAGCGAAGGGGATGGTGAGATGCCCGAAGAGATGGCCTCGCTTTCCCTGTAATCGAATTTAATCAAACGCAGGAGAAAGGGGTGTCCCAGGATCTGCATCGCAGTGTGTTGTTACGCGAGGCTGTGGACGCCCTGGTGGTGGACCCTGACGGCTTTTATATAGACGGTACTTTTGGGCGTGGTGGTCACAGTGCACTGGTACTGGAGCAGCTCGGGGGTGCCGGTAGCCTGCTGGCAGTGGATAAGGATCCACAAGCCATTGCCTACGCCGGTGAGCGTTTTGCTGGGGAGTCGCGTTTCGCGATCTGGCATGGTTCGTTTGCCGACATGGATCAGGCGGCGGCAGGTAGGGAAGGGCAAGTATCCGGCATCCTGCTGGACCTGGGCGTTTCCTCACCGCAGCTGGACCAGGCCGAGCGCGGCTTCAGCTTTATGCAGGACGGACCGCTGGATATGCGTATGGACACCAGCCGTGGCATGAGCGCCGCCGATTGGGTTAACACGGAATCCGAGGCCGAAATGGCGCGGGTGTTTAAGGAGTATGGCGAAGAGCGCTTTGCACGTCGTATGGCGGCGGCCATTGCCAGGCGCCGGGCAGAAAAGCCATTTGAGCGCACGCTTGACCTGGCGGAAGTGGTGAAGGCGGCGAACCCTGCCTGGGAAAAGGGGAAACACCCGGCGACACGCGTGTTCCAGGCAATACGCATACATATAAATGGTGAGTTGGACGACCTGTATCAGGCATTGGACAAGTCGCTGCAGTTGTTAAAGCCCGGTGGGCGTCTGGTCATTATCAGCTTCCACTCACTGGAAGATCGTATCGTGAAGCGCTTTATTCGCGAGCAAGAAAAGGGGCCACAATTGCCGCGCGGTTTGCCGGTAATGGACAGCCAGATCACCAAGACACTTCGCTCTGTGGGTAAGGCGGTCAAGGCGGAAGCCCAAGAAGTCGGTGAGAACGTCCGCTCCAGAAGTGCGGTGATGCGAGTGGCCGAGCGGCTGCCGAGTCGGGCGTAACAAATGTCGACGAAGAAGCTGTGGCTGTTGGTGCTGTGGGCGCTGGTAATGGTATCCGCCCTGGGTGTAGTGCACACCACGCACCAGAGCCGGGTGTTGACCGCCCAGCTGGAACAGGCGCAGCGCTATCGAGATGAACTGCGCTACGAACAGGAACGTTTGTTGCTGGAGCGCGGCGCCTGGTCCGCGTACAGCCGTATCGAGCAGGTTGCGAAGGAAAAGCTGGAAATGCACGCGCCGGGTCCCTCCGAGCGGGTGTTGGTGTCGAAGAATTAGATGGTTGGGAATGTGTTTTGGCGCAGTGTCAAAGCAGTTGAGCCAAAACAATAGATAAAGAAGAAATAGGGTCAGGGGAAGGTCGCCACTATGGGTGCCGTCAAAAAGCAGCAACAACAGCCGGGTATTGCCCGCTGGCGCTTCGCGCTGGTGGCCGGTTTGCTGTGCCTGCTTGCCGCAGCCCTGGTGGTTCATTTGGCAGGGCTGCAGGTATTGCCCGAGCAAGATAAAGGCTATCGGTTCCTGCAGGACCAAGGGCGCGCACGCACCATTCGCACGGAAGAAATAGCTGCCTATCGCGGCAGTATTGTCGACCGTAACGGCGAGTTGCTGGCGGTGAGCACGCCGGTGCACACCATCTGGGCAAACCCCCAACTGTTGAAAGAAGCAAGCGCGGACCAGTTGCGTCTTCTCGCATCAACGCTCGGCACGCCAGCGGCCCGTCTTGCAGAGCGCCTGAAAAAGTATCGCAACAAAGGATTTATGTACCTGCGTCGCCATATGACCCCGGAGGGCGCGCAAAAGGTATTGGCTTTGGATCTGGCCGGGGTATACAGCAAGAAAGAGTATCGGCGTTTTTATCCGGCGGGCGAAGTGACTGCCCAGCTGCTGGGCTTTACTAATATCGACGACCTTGGTCAGGAAGGGTTGGAGCTTGCTTACGAGCAGTCCCTGGCTGGTGAGCCCGGTAAGCGCCAGGTGATGAAGGACCTGAAGGGGCGCGTGGTACGGGACCTGGCGGTTCAGCAGGAGGCACGTCCGGGGCGGGACTTGCAGCTCACCATTGATATGCGTCTGCAATACCTCGCGTATCGCGAACTGAAAAAAGCTGTTGCGGAAAACGGCGCCGCGTCCGGCTACATGGTGATCCTCGATACCCAATCCGGCGACGTATTGGCGATGGCGAATCAACCATCGTTCAACCCGAACAATCGCGCTGGGGTTAAGGCCGCCGCAATGCGCAACCGTGCGCTGATCGACCAGTTCGAGCCCGGCTCGACGATTAAGCCACTGACCGCACTGGCGGCACTGGAGACTGGTCGCTGGCAGCCAAATACGCGAATCAATACCAGTCCCGGATATATCCGGTTGCCGGGAAAAACGTTGCTGGACCCGGTGAACTACGGCGAGATTGACCTCACCAAGGTCATTACCAAGTCGAGCCAGGTGGGTATTACCAAGGTGGCTATGGATCTGGAGCCCGAAACCTTGCGTGGACTTTTTTATCGCCTGGGACTGGGCGAGGCAGTTGGCAGCGGATTCCCCGGGGAGGCCCCGGGAATCCTGCCAACCAGGGATCGATGGCATCCCATTGAGCTAGCGAACTTTGCGTTCGGCTACGGTTTAACAGTGAACGCGGTGCAATTGGCTCAGGCCTACAGTGTGGTTGCAAGCGCCGGGCAAAAACGCCCGGTTTCGCTGATTTTGGAGCAGGGAAAAAACTCTGCCACAAGTGTTCCAGCGGAGCGTGTCGTGGATGCCGAGTTGGCGCGCAAAGTTGCCGCCATGCTGGAGACGGTAATCGGCCCCGAGGGCACGGGCAAGCACGCCGCGGTGGATGGTTACCGTGTGGCCGGAAAGACGGGCACCGTGCACAAGGTGGGCCGTGAGGGTTACGTCGACAACCGCTATCGCTCGGTGTTTGCCGGCTTTGTGCCTGTGGATAACCCGCGCCTTGCTGCGGTGGTAGTGATCGATGATCCCACCAACACTAAATATTACGGCGGTGAGGTGGCAGCGCCGGTATTTGGCAAAGTGATGACTGGCGCCATGCGCTTGCTGCAGGTACCGCCCGAACATATTCCGCCGGCTGAAGAGCAGCTGGCAAAGCAGCTGGACGAAAGAGGTACAACATCGTGACCCAGCGCAAGCAAACGAATGCGAACAACACGCGCCATGTATCCCTCGCGATGCTGGTGCCCGGCTATGCCGGAATTCCAGATATTTCGGTAAGTGGTGTTGCCCTGGATAGCCGTCAGGTGAAACCGGGTGACGTTTTTATGGCGCTGCGCGGCACCGTAGTGGATGGCCGTGAATATATAGAAAGTGCTATTGCCAGTGGCGCCGCAGCGGTGCTCGCTGATGGCGACACGCTCGATAGCGTCGAGCGGGATGGCGTACAGGTTATTACCGTACCGGGACTGGCAGCGCGCGTGGGCGAAATTGCCGCGCGTTTTTATGGCAACCCGAGTGCGGCGATGTACCTGGTGGGTATTACCGGTACCAACGGGAAGTCCACTTGCGCGTATTTGACCGCGCAATTACTCGCCGCACATTTTGGGAGTGCCGCGGTGATGGGCACGATTGGCAATGGCGTGTGGAAAGATGGCGAAGTGCATCTGGAAGATACGGGCCTTACCACTCCCGACCCGGTGCGCCTACAAAAAGACTACGCGGAGTTCTATGCACAGGGCGCGCGCGCCGGTGCCATGGAAGTTTCTTCCCACTCGTTGGCGCAGGGGCGAGTGCACGGGCTGGAGTTCGATACCGCGGTATTTACCAACCTCACGCGGGATCATCTCGATTACCACGGCAATATGGCGGCCTACGGTGCGGCCAAAGAAAAACTGTTTGGGTTGCCCAAGCTCAAGCGCGGTGTGATCAATATCGATGATCCGTTTGGAGCGCAAATGGTCGAGCGCTGCAAGCTGCGAGGTTTGAAAGTCATTACCTATGGTTTGCAGTCCGGCGATTTGCAAATTCGCGACTTGAAGCGCCTCGACAGTGGCTTTTCGGTGCGCCTGATTACCCCGTGGGGCGAGGGACAGCTGAAGGCGCCGCTCATCGGTGACTTTAATATTCACAACGCGCTTGCCGTTGTGGCTGCGGCGGGCGCAGCAGGTATGCCACTGTCGGATATTCTGGCCGCCTTCGAAACGATTCGTCCGGTGCCAGGCCGCATGGAGCGTGTGGTTACGGGGGGAAGCGAAGACATCAGTGTGTTGGTGGACTACGCCCATACCCCAGACGCGCTGCGTGCGGCGTTGGAAGCTGCGCGGCCCTACTGTCGCGGCAAGTTATGGTGTGTGTTTGGTTGTGGCGGGGATCGCGATACTGGAAAGCGTGCCCCGATGGGACGCATCGCGGTCGAGCTGTCGGATTGCCCGGTAGTGACCAGTGACAACCCGCGAAGCGAAGACCCGCAAAAAATCATCGACGATATTTTGCAGGGCGTGGACGGTCAAAAATGTGTCGTGAAAGCAGACCGCGCTGAAGCGATTGCTTTCGCGGTCGCGAATGCGGGCTCTGGCGATACCGTGTTGATTGCAGGGAAAGGTCACGAAGACTACCAGTTGGTCGGTGAGCAAAAATTGCATTTCTGTGACCGGGAACAGGCGGCTAACGCACTGCTCGCCAGAGCCGCGGGACAGACCGCAGGGAGCGAATCATGATTGCACCTCTGACCCTCGAACAATTGCAGCAACGATTTGGTGGTGAGCTGGTTAATGGCTCGGTGCAATTTGATGCTGTGTGTACTGATACGCGCAAGCTGGATCCCGCCGCATTGTTTGTCGCCCTGCGGGGCGAGACCTTCGATGCCCACGATTTTCTCGCCGACGTGGATGGCAAGGTACTCGGTGTCGTGAGCGAAAAGCGCCTGGAAAACTCTGCGCTACCACAGTGGCTGGTGAAGGATACGCGTGTTGCCTTGGGTCAGATTGGCCGCCTGTGTCGCGAACAGTTTAGCGGGCCGGTCATTGGCATCACTGGCTCCTGCGGCAAAACCACGGTGAAAGAGATGCTCGCGGGTATCTTTGGGCAGCGCCATAAGGTGTGCGTGACTCAGGGCAACCTCAACAATCACTTTGGGGTGCCGATGACCCTGTTTTCCCTGGCGCCGGAGCACGAAGTACTGATCGTGGAAATGGGGGCGAGTGGACCAAACGAGATCGGTTACCTGTGCAGTATTGCGAACCCCAAAATTACCGCGGTAAACAATGTGATGCCGGCGCACGTGGAGGGTTTCGGCTCAATTGACGGCATTGCTACAGCCAAAGGGCAGATCTACACCAGCCTCGACCCAGATGGCACGGCGGTGATCAACGCGGATGACAACTATGCCGACTACTGGCGTGGCGAAATGCCTGAAGGTGTGCGCACCCTGGAAGTAGGGTTTGGCCACCAGTGGGCGGTGCATCCAGACAACATCGAGTTGGATGCTCGCGGTTGCCCGAAGTTTGACCTTGTCGTTGAGGGGGTATCCCATCCGGTACAACTTCAGGTGCTCGGAGAGCACAACGTACACAATGCTCTGGTGGCTTCGGGTATTGCACATGCTGCGGGGATCCCCGTACCAGAAATCGCCGCGGGGCTGGGTGTTTCCAGTGGTGTGGCGGGGCGCATGCAATCCATTGTCGGTAGTAACGGCGCGACGGTTATTGACGATAGCTATAACGCCAATCCGGGCTCGGTGAGCGCGGCGATTGAAATGCTCGCCCAGCGCGATGGCAAAAAGATCTTGGTGTTGGGCGATATGGCAGAGCTCGGGCCTGACGCGGATAGCGCCCATCGTGAGATGGGGTTGCTCGCTCGCGAGCGCGGGATCGATCAGCTCTTCACTCTGGGCAGCTTGAGCGGTGCGGCCAGTGTGGCATTTGCCGCAGGGCATCAACATGAACAACGTAATTTTTCCGAGCGTGAGCCGCTGATTAAAGTGTTGGCGCCGGAGTTGGATGAAAACACCACTGTGCTGGTGAAAGGTTCCCGCAGTGCGCGCATGGAGCTGATCGTGCAGGCGCTGACTGACGGAAATCAATAAAAGGTTAATACCATGCTGCTATGGCTGGCTGAATATTTACAACAGTATGTTAAGGGCTTTTCGGTCTTTAACTACCTTACCGTGCGGGCCATTCTTGGTGCGCTGACAGCGTTGGGTATCTCGCTGTTGGTAGGCCCGCGGATGATTGCCTGGCTGGACCGTTTGCAGGTTGGGCAGGCGGTACGCGACGATGGCCCGCAATCTCACCTGAGCAAATCAGGTACCCCGACCATGGGCGGTACTCTGATTCTAGCGGCAATTTTTTCTGGCGCGTTGCTTTGGTCCGACCTGAACAACCGCCTGGTGTGGGTAACCCTACTGGTGACCTTTGTGTTTGGTGCCGTTGGATTTGTGGATGACTACAAGAAGGTCGTTGAAAAGAATTCACGTGGACTGATCGCACGCTGGAAGTATTTCTGGCAGTCGGTGGCCGGCCTGGGTGCCGCCATTTACCTGTATATGAGTGCAACTACCCCCGCAGAAACCCAGCTGTTTGTGCCGTTCTTCAAAGATGTAGCCATTAACCTTGGGCCGGTGATGTTTATTCTGCTCACCTACTTCGTGGTGGTGGGTTCCAGTAACGCGGTGAACCTCACTGACGGCCTCGATGGGCTCGCGATTATGCCGTCGGTCATGGTGGGTGGTGCGCTCGGCCTGATTGCTTACCTGGTCGGCCACGTAGAGTTTGCCAACTACCTGCATATTCCATATATCGCGGGTGCCGGAGAGTTGGCGGTGTTTTGTGCCGCGCTGGGCGGGGCCGGGTTGGGTTTTCTCTGGTTTAACACCTATCCCGCACAAGTATTTATGGGTGATGTGGGTGCTCTGGCCCTGGGGGCCGCGCTTGGCATCATCGCGGTGATTACCCGTCACGAGATTGTGCTGTTCATCATGGGTGGCGTGTTTGTGATGGAAACTGTGTCGGTCATCCTGCAGGTGGCATCGTTCAAGCTGACCGGTAAGCGAATTTTCCGTATGGCCCCGCTGCACCACCATTTCGAATTGAAAGGCTGGCCGGAGCCACGCGTCATTGTGCGTTTTTGGATTATTACGGTGGTTTTGGTGTTGGCTGGTCTGGCCACGCTGAAGCTGCGCTGATCAGAGACTAGGGATAACTAGGAATAAACAGAAACATAAATCGACAATGAACCTTATCGCAACTTCAGAGAAAAAAGTGGTAATCGGATTGGGTGCTACCGGGCAATCGGTGGTGCGTTATCTGCTGCGCCAGGGAATTTCTCCTGTGGTTGTTGATAGCCGTGAGGCTCCGCCAGCACTGGTACAGTTCCGCGCGGAGTATCCGGAAGTGGCGGTCGAGTGCGGTCCGCTGAACCCAGACACCTTGCTTGCCGCCAGTGAAATTATTGCCAGCCCCGGTGTGGGCGTCGCGGAACCCGCGATTGCCGCAGCTATGGCTGCGGGTGTCCCGGTTGTAGGTGACATCGAACTATTTGCGCGCGAATTAAATCGTCTTGAGCAGCGCCCGAAAATTATTGCGATTACGGGTTCCAACGGCAAAAGCACCGTGACCACTCTGATGGGGGAGATGGTCTCCGCCGCCGGGTTCAGCGTTGAGGTGGGCGGCAATATCGGTGTGCCGGTGCTCGATATGCTGGCGCAATGCGGGACGAACTTGCCGGACGTGTTTGTGTTGGAGTTGTCTAGTTTCCAGCTGGAAACCACCTACTCCCTGGCGCCAGATGTGGCGACCATCCTGAATATGAGCGCGGATCATATGGATCGCTATCCAAATATGGCCGCCTACCACCAGGCGAAGCAGCGCGTGTACCGCCATGCGCAGCAGCTGGTGATCAATCGGGCTGACCCGCTGACCCGCGGCCCGCTCGGTAAAGACCGGGTGGAGTGGAGCTTTGGCCTCGACCGCCCGGATCTGCGCCAGTTTGGGGTTATCCGCGACGGCGCAGACCAGTGGCTTGCCCAGGGTACGGAAAAATTATTGCGTACCGACGCAATGGCAATGGTGGGTAGCCACAATATTGCTAATGCACTCGCCGCGCTGGCGCTGGGGTATGCGGTAGGTATGGAAATGCCGGCGATGTTGCAGGTGCTGCGTCAGTTTACCGGGCTGACACACCGCTGTGAGCGGGTCGGTGATATCGACGGTGTTGTGTTTGTGAATGATTCAAAAGGCACCAATGTTGGCGCTACGCGCGCCGCGCTGGATGGTCTCGCGGATGACGAACGCAAGATTGTTCTGATTGCCGGTGGCGACGGTAAAGGTGCGGATTTTTCACCGCTGGGCGAAGCGGCAGGCGCGTTGCGCGGCCTGGTTACGATCGGCGTGGATGGTCCGAAAATCGCCAGTGTGTTTGCCGATCGCGTGCCGCAGGTGACCGCGAGCGATATGACTGATGCGGTAGCGAAGGCACGCGCGATGGCGCATTCGGGCGACTTTGTACTGCTGTCACCGGCCTGTGCCAGCTTTGATATGTATCGCAATTTCGAAGCGCGCGGCGAAGATTTTCGCCGTGCGGTAGACGTGCTGGTATCCGCTGGTGGCGCGGACAGGGAGGCGCTGCGATGAGTAAGTTGCCCCTGAATGCCGCGAACCAGTCGATTGATCCCTATGCCTGGGTGCTGCCTTTTTGCGTCGCCGCGCTGGCGAGTATTGGTGTGGTGATGGTTGCCTCGGCATCCGTGGCATTTGCAGCGGACCTGTACAACGACCAGTGGTATTTCCTCAAGCGCCACCTGGTGTTCTTGGCCGCGGGCATTGTGGGGGCGTTGATCCTAAGCCGGATCTCGCTCAATACCTGGTCGAACCTGTCCTGGACGCTGCTGATATTCGCAGTCGCCATGCTGGTAGCGGTACTGATTCCAGGTATCGGCCGCGCTGTGAATGGCAGTATGCGCTGGATTGCCCTGGGGCCAATCACGGTGCAGCCCGCCGAGGTAGCCAAGTTCTGCTGCTTGGTATTTTTTGCCAGTTTCCTGACGCGGCGTCACGAAAAGCTGCGTCACTGGAGCAGCTTTATGGTGCCGATTTCAGTACTGGGCATTGTTGCACTGTTGTTGCTTCTGGAGCCCGACTTCGGATCGGTGGTGGTGATCTCGGGTACCGCCCTGGCGATGGTATTTCTGGCCGGCGCGCGCTTGCCGCATACCTTTATGTTGGTGGCTGTTGCCGCTTGCGGCCTGGTGATGATGGCGATTTTTAGTCCCTACCGCTTGCAGCGTTTAACAACCTTCTGGGATCCCTGGGCGGAGCAGTATGCGGCGGGCTATCAGTTGACCCAGTCACTGATTGCGTTCGGGCGAGGCGAATGGTTTGGTGTCGGCCTGGGTAACAGCGTACAGAAATTGTTTTACCTGCCGGAGGCGCATACGGATTTTGTCTTTGCGATTTTGGCTGAGGAGTGGGGTTTGATCGGCGGCCTGGTGGTTATCGCGCTGTATGCCGCATTGACGTGGTCGCTGTTGCGATTGGTGCGCAAAGCGCTGGCTACACAGGCCTACTTTGCTGCGCTGCTCACCTTCGGTATTGCGGTGCTGCTGGCTGGACAGGCCTTCGTAAATATGGGGGTTGCCTCAGGGCTGCTGCCCACCAAGGGGCTCACCTTGCCATTCGTCAGCTCCGGCGGCTCCAGTTTGGTTGTGTGCTTTGCCTTGTTTGCACTGGCGCTGCGCGCGCAGAAAGAATTGAACCGTGAAGAGGGGCAGGACCAGGGGCGTATTGAAAAGATCAGCCAGTTGCCGATCTTCAATCCGTTACAGCTGGGCGACAGAAAATCCGGGGAGGCCGCGTGATGGATACGACCGTGACCGACAAGCGCTTCTCTGGCAAGAAAATTTTGATGATGGCCGGCGGTACTGGTGGCCATGTATTCCCGGCGCTGGCGGTGGCCAATGCGTTGCGGGATCAGGGCGCATCCATCGAGTGGCTCGGCACCATGCGTGGTATTGAGTCGCAATTGATCCCCGCGGCAGACATTCCCCTGCACTTTATTACCGTGGAAGGGGTGCGTGGCAAAGGTAAGGCAGCGTTGCTAAAAGCACCTCTGCAGATCAGCAAAGCGGTATGGCAGGCACGCAAAGTGGTGAGTGCAGTGAAGCCCGATGCGGTGTTGGGATTTGGCGGTTTTGCCACTGGCCCGGGCGGTGTTGCCGCGCGCCTCGCCGGTGTGCCGTTGATCATCCACGAGCAAAACGCCGTAGCGGGAACGACCAACCGGTTACTGGCAAAAATTGCCTGTCGAGTTCTTGAGGCGTTTCCCAGTGGATTGCCAAGAGCTGAGGAAGTTGGCAACCCGGTACGGATGGAAATTGCCCAGTTGCCCGCTCCTGCGTCGCGGGTGGGTAAGGTGCAGCCCCCACGCCTGCTCGTGTTGGGCGGCAGCCTGGGCGCCGTGGCGATCAATGAGCTGGTGCCACGAGCGCTGGCCGAGATGACCGAAGAACGACGTCCGCAGGTGGTGCATCAAGCGGGGCAACGGCATCTGGACGTGGCGAAGGAAGCCTACGAACGCGCTGGTGTCTCCGCGAATGTGGTGCCATTTATTGCCGATATGGCGACGGCGTACGCTCAGGCGGACCTGGTGATTTGTCGCTCCGGTGCGCTGACGGTTTCCGAGATCGCCGCTGCCGGACTGGGTGCAATTATGGTTCCGTTTCCGTTTGCGATTGACGACCACCAAACCAAGAACGGTGAATGGCTGCAGCAGGCGGGCGCGGCAACAGTGATTCAGCAAGATGATCTTGATGCTCCGCAATTGGCGCAATTGCTGGAAAGCTTGTTTGCCGACCCAACAAAATTATTGGCTATGGCCGAGGCCGCGCGCCGAGTGGCCAAGCCCGATGCGACCGACCGCGTGTTGGCCGTATGCAGTGAAGAATTGAGGTGCTGAGATGTCTGAAGATTTAACCAAAAGCGCCGCGACAGGAAAGGTAATGACGCCATCCGGTGAACGTAACTACCAGGTTCCGGCCATGCGCCGTATTCGACGCATCCATTTTATTGGTGTCGGTGGTGCCGGTATGAGCGGTATTGCGGAAGTATTGCAAAATCAGGGCTATGAGGTTTCTGGCTCTGATTTGCGTGAGAGCAAGGTGACCGAGCGCCTGCGTAACCTGGGTGTGAAAGTGCAAATTGGTCACACCGAAGAGAATGTCCGTGATGTTGATGTGGTGGTGAACTCATCGGCCATTTATGGGGATAACCCCGAGCTCACCGCAGCACGGGAAAACCGGATCCCAGTGGTACGCCGCGCAGAAATGCTGGGTGAGTTAATGCGTTACCGCTATGGCATTGCGGTGGCAGGTACCCACGGCAAGACCACGACGACCAGCCTGATCGCATCGATTTTCGCCGCCGATGGCAAGGATCCGACGTTCGTTATCGGTGGCCTGGTAAATAGCGCGGGAGCCAATGCGGCCCTGGGTGAGAGCCGATACCTGGTGGCCGAGGCAGACGAAAGTGATGCGTCTTTCCTGCACCTGCAGCCCATGGTTACCGTGGTGACCAATATTGATGCCGACCATATGGAAACCTATGGCGGCGACTTTGAAAAAGTGAAGCAGATCTTCATCGACTTTATCCACAACCTACCGTTTTACGGCCTGGCGGTGATGTGTGGTGACGATGCCAATGTGCAGGAAATTATCCCCAAACTGGCCCGGCCGGTTGCTACCTACGGTTTTGAAGAGGACAACGATTTCCGAGTCAGTAATGTTCGCCAAGAACCGCTGCGCAGCTTTTTCGACGTACAACGTCCGGATGGTAGCGTTATTGACGTGTGTGTGAATGTCCCGGGTATTCACAATGTGCTGAACGCCACCGCTGCGATCGCCGTAGCAACGGAAGAGGGGGTGAGCGACACCGCTATTCGCGAAGGCCTGAAAGGTTTTCAGGGGGTGGGGCGACGTTTTCAAATTTACGGCGAGTACCCGGTCAGTGATGATCAGCAAGCGGCGAAAGTCATGTTGGTGGATGATTACGGCCACCACCCACGCGAAGTGGCCGCGACCATCAAGACCGTGCGCGATGGTTGGCCGGAGCGGCGTCTGGTGATGGTATACCAGCCGCATCGTTATACCCGTACCCGGGATTTGTTCGAAGATTTTGTGCAGGTGCTATCTGAGGTCGACAAACTGGTTCTTCTGGATGTATATAGCGCGGGCGAAGCGGTGATCCCCGGCGCCGATGGTAGGACCTTGGCGCGGAGCATCCGGAACCGTGGACAGGTCGATCCGATTTTTGTGGAGACAGTGGACCAGGTGCCGCCGATTCTTGCGGACCTGCTGGAGCCCGGGGATATCGTGCTGACCCAGGGAGCCGGCAACGTTGGTGGACTCGCCCAGCAACTGTCCGAGTGGCGTCTTGGTGACAAGTAGCGTGCCCACGGCACCGAGTTATTAACAGTTAATAAACGAAAATTGCGGTGACTTATAGCCGTGGCAGCGAACAAAAAAGCATCGCGCGATAAAGTCGCGAAGCCCAAGAAAGGAAAAAAACCGGTACGTGGTGCGCGCGCCCTGCCGGACCCGGGCCAAGAAGCATCGCCCGGTGCCTTGCGTATCGTCGCGATGCTTGGGCTGCTGGCACTGGTCGCGTCCGGGCTCGGCTATGCCGCGCACTGGCTTTGGCAGCAGGCACCCAGTGTTGCACCGAGTCGGCAAGAGGCTCTGGTCAATGTGCGGGTAAAGGCACCGTTTCGCGCAGTGAGTGAAAAAGCGGTGGAGGACATTTTGTTACCCCACCTGCGCAATGGCTTCTTCGCTGTGGATATTGATGGGGTGCGCGATGCGCTGCTGCGCGATCCGTGGATCGTGAATGCATCGGTAAGTCGACGTTGGCCACATGGGGTTGAGGTTGTTATCGAGGAGGCGGAGCCTCTGGCGATTTGGGGTGATGATCACCTGTTGGTTGCGAGTGGCGCGTTGCTGCCACGGCCAGAGAATTTACGTGATTTGCGTTTGCCGGAACTAGCGGGAGATGCCGATCTGGTGGATCGAATAATGATGCAGTATCAGGCGTTGGCCGGGCTGCTAACCACCAAAGATATGGAAGTGCGCCGCTTGTCATTTGATGACCTGGCGGGATGGCAGCTGGAGCTGGTGAGCGGTATCCGCCTGCAGCTTGGCCACGATGAGTTGTTGGAGCGCGTTGGTCGTTTCCTCAGCTTGACGCGCGGCGTACTGGCGCCGCATCTGCAAAAAATTGCGGGCGTGGATGCCCGTTACAACAATGCAGTTGCGGTGCAATGGAAAGAAACGGAACAAACAAAAAACTGACAACAAAATAGGTTGATAAAATGCGAGGCTTCGTCCTGATCTGGCATTCAAAATGCGGATCGGCACCGCGTCTCGCGAGGTTGAAAATCCAATGACACAATCCTCTGAACCACGCATGATCGTCGGGCTGGATATCGGTACGTCCAAGGTAGTTGCGATCGTCGGCGAAGTTTCCGGAGACGGCGAACTGAACATCGTCGGCATCGGCTCTCATCGCTCCACAGGTATGAAGCGTGGCGTGGTGGTGAATATCGAATCCACGGTGCAGTCCATTCAACGCGCCGTGGAAGAGGCCGAGTTGATGGCCGGGTGCGAGATTCATTCGGTGTATGCGGGCATCGCCGGCAGCCATATTCGCAGCTTGAACTCACACGGAATTGTCGCGATCAAGGATCGTGAAGTTACGCAGCAAGACCTGGACCGAGTGATTGACGCGGCTCGTGCCGTGGCGATTCCTGCGGATCAAAAAATATTGCACACCCTGCCCCAGGAATACCTGATCGATAACCAGGAGGGTGTAAAGGAACCGTTGGGAATGTCCGGAGTCCGCCTAGAGGCCAAGGTGCATCTGGTGAGCGGCGCGGTAAATGCGGCACAGAATATCGAGAAGTGTATTCGTCGCTGCGGCCTGGAAGTGGAAGACGTGATTCTTGAGCAGCTGGCCTCAAGCTATGCGGTGCTGACCGACGACGAAAAAGAGCTGGGTGTATGCATGGTCGATATCGGTGGCGGTACCACGGATATCGCCGTGTTTACTGGCGGTTCTATTCGCCACACCGGCGTGATCCCGATCGCAGGGGACCAGGTCACCAATGATATCGCCATGGCCCTGCGGACACCCACGCCGCATGCCGAGGACCTGAAAATCAAATACGCCTGCGCGCTGGCAAAACTTGCCCGGGAAGGCGAGACCATTAAGGTACCGAGTGTCGGCGACCGCGCTCCACGGGATCTCTCCCGGCAGGCTTTGGCTGAGGTGGTAGAGCCGCGCTACGACGAACTGTTTACGTTGGTACAGGCGGAGTTGCGCCGCAGCGGTTTTGAAGATTTATGCGCGGCGGGCATCGTACTCACCGGCGGCTCGTCAAAGATGGAAGGTGCGGTGGAACTGGCCGAGGAAATTTTCCATATGCCGGTGCGTCTCGCGGTACCCCAGGGGATCTCTGGTCTTACGGATATCGTAAGTAATCCAATTTATTCCACCGGTGTTGGCTTGCTGATGTACGCAATCCAATCCGAGGAAAACAAGGGCAGGCAGCCAAGCGTCAAGCACAGTGAAAATCAGTGGTGGGACAAGGTTAAGCACTGGTTCAGAGGCAACCTCTGAAGCAAAAAATAATTACCGGGATCGATAATTAAATTTAGACATGAGCAAAAAAGGGGAACAGCAATGTTCGAACTCGTAGATAGCGTACAGGATAAGCCTGTCATCAAAGTGATTGGTGTGGGAGGTGGCGGCGGCAACGCCGTGAAGCACATGATCGCTTGCGATGTAGACGGTGTAGATTTCATCTGCGCCAATACCGATGCCCAGGCCCTGAAAGATGTGGAAGCACAAACCATTCTGCAGCTGGGTAACACCATTACCCGCGGACTGGGAGCCGGTGCGAATCCTGAGGTGGGCCGTCAGTCTGCGCTTGAGGATCGAGAGCGCATCGCGGAAGTGCTGACCGGAGCCGACATGGTATTTATTACCGCGGGCATGGGGGGCGGTACGGGTACCGGTGGTGCGCCGATCGTCGCAGAGATCGCCAAGGATCTTGGCATTCTTACCGTTGCTGTCGTTACGCGCCCATTCATGATTGAAGGTCGCAAGCGCACCACGGTCGCGGAAGAGGGCATCCTTGAGCTGCGTGACAAGGTCGACTCGCTGATTACCATTCCCAACGATCGTCTGCTGGAAGTACTCGGCAACAAGATCACCATGAAGGCGGCCTACAAGGAAGCCGACAATGTGCTGTTGGGCGCCGTACAGGGTATTGCGGACCTGATGATCCGCCCGGGTATCATGAATGTGGACTTCGCCGATGTGCGTACCGTTATGTCTGAAATGGGCATGGCGATGATGGGCTCCGGTGCGGCAGTTGGTGAAAACCGCGCCCGCGAAGCGGCGGAAAAAGCGGTGCGCAGCCCGCTGCTGGATAACGTGAACCTGCAGGGTGCACGCGGCATCCTGGTCAACATCATTACCGGTAGCGAGGATGCAGGCTGCCAGGAACTGACCCTGGGTGAGTACTCCGAAGTGGGCCAGATTGTGCAGGAAATTGCCTCCGATGATGCGACGGTGGTGATCGGCACCGCCGTAGATGACAAGCTGGGTGACGAAATGCGGGTGACCGTTGTCGCTGCCGGGCTGGGTGAAGCGTCTGCACAAGTCGCGCGCCCGACCAAAGTGGTGGACAACACCCGTCGTCAGGAACCGCGTGAAACCGCGCGCCCGGCTGCGACTGCCGACGCGACTCGTGAGTCCAAGGATGTGCACACCGCACCGCGCGCGGAGGGTGAGCGCAAGCGCACGATGCCGCCGATTAATCCTTCCGACCAGGACATGGAATATCTGGATATTCCTGCGTTCTTGCGTCGACAGGCGGACTAAGTCGAGCAGGCTCCCCAGAGTAGGGGCGGCATTTGCTCATGTCCTCGCCCGGTGAAACCCCGGGCGTTCGCCCGCTCTGGTGAGGGTGGCAGGACTTGGAAACACGGGGTCTGTCACCTGGAGCCTGTCGGCGCAGCCTGCTGACGACGACTGCTCAGGGATGAAATAAAGAATAATCCGGCGCAAGGAAGCGTTGCTTGATAGAGGAACAATGGAATAACAAAAACTGAGAGATTGGTGACCAGTAGGTTCTGTAGCGCCGCTGTGTCGGCGAGAGCGTACAATTATTGGTAATCCTGTGCACTGGTTTGGCGTTGGAGTCTTCGCGCTAGGCTATGCTTAAGCTTGTCAGAGCGGAAAGGCCGTGCTGTTCTTGCAGAGATGACCGAAGGGGTTTCTGTAGTTTTGGCGTGGATTTTCTGTTACTATCGCCGGCTCGCTGCGGCTCGTGTGCCGCTCACCGATTGGGAACCTAGATATAGATGATCAAACAGCGCACTCTCAAGAACGCAATTCGTGCTACTGGCGTAGGCCTGCATACCGGTAAAAAGGTGATTTTGACCCTGAAACCGGCGCCGGTGAACAGTGGTATCGTTTTCCGTCGGGTCGATTTGGACCCGGTGGTTGAGATTGAAGCACGTGCCGAAAATGTGGGCGATACCCTGCTTTCCACCACTCTGGTGAAGGGCGATGTGCGTGTCGCTACCGTTGAGCACCTGCTGTCCGCAATGGCGGGCCTGGGTATCGACAATGCGATTGTTGAGCTGTCTGCCCAAGAAGTGCCGATTATGGACGGCAGCGCCGGTCCTTTCGTATTCCTGATTCAGTCTGCAGGTATTCAGGAGCAAGCCGCTCCGAAGAAGTTCCTGCGGATCAAGAAGCCGGTAACCGTTGAAGAGGGCGACAAGGTCGCGAGCTTCCTGCCTTTCAATGGCTTTAAGGTTTCCTTCACTATTGATTTTGACCACCCGGTATTCCAGGGGCGCAATCTGACCTCAGCGGTCGATTTCTCCAGCACCTCTTTCGTTAAAGAAGTGAGCCGTGCGCGTACCTTTGGTTTTATGCACGAGATCGAGTATCTGCGCTCCAAAGGCCTGGTACAGGGTGGTAGCGTAGATAACGCCATTGTTATTGACCAGTACCGCATCCTGAATGAGGGCGGCCTGCGTTACGAAGATGAATTCGTAAAACACAAGATTCTTGACGCCATCGGTGACCTGTACCTGTTGGGTACGAGCGTGATTGGTGAGTTCAAGGCCTTCAAATCTGGCCACGCATTGAACAACAAGTCGTTGCGCACCCTGATGGCGCAGGAAGACGCCTGGGAAATGGTCACCTTCGAGGGTGAACAGGAAGAAGCGCCTATCTCTTACGTCAAGCCAATCCTGGCGGTGTAAGAGGCGCGTAGCGAGAAAGCCGGCACGAAAATTGCCGGCTTTTTTGTGTGTCGGTGCCGGAAGATTTCTGCGCCACTACGCTTTTTTAGCCGCCAGTACGTGATACATTGGCCGGCAACTTGCCACTGAGGATGGCCTTGGGACATAGCAGGATGCGACAGTCCCGGTTACAGCAGAAGTTACACCATTGGATCAGTTTGATCTGATCCGTCCCGGTAGCTGCTGGTGACCAAATCATTACAACAACAATGTGTCGCAAACCTTACACGCTTGCTATGAAAGTTATCCTCGTCAATGATCGCGGCGGTGTTTCCCGCAGCTTCAACTTCGGCGGCTTGAGCAAAGCTTTGCTCGGCCTGTGCCTGTTGGGGCTCCCTGTTGGCGCCTTTTTCATTGGTGCGAACTTGCCGGCGACCGAGTCCGACGTATTCGACTCGCGCGCGGTGAAGGCGTGGAACAAGGCGCTGCGTAAGCAGCAGGATCAAATCTCTGATGCGGATCAGCAGGCGCGCGAGCAGCTCACGGCGCTCACCGTCAAACTGGCCGAGTTGCAGGCGCGCCTGACCCGCCTGGACGCGCTGGGTGAGCGGCTCACCACCATTGCAAAGCTGGATGAAGGTGAGTTTCAGTTTGGTGTTACCCCTGCTGTCGGTGGCCCCGAGGATTCGGGTATCGCCGGCACCAGCGATCTTCCCTACCAGCCCCCCGAATTCCTCGAAGTGATCGGCGATCTGTCGGATCAAATTGAAGACCGTCAGATGCAATTGCAGACTCTGGATAGCCTGATCAGCCGCCAGCAGTTGCAGGATGAGCAGTTTATCGCCGGGCGTCCCATTACCCGTGGCTGGATGTCATCGCGCTACGGCTACCGTACGGATCCTTTCAGCGGCCGCCGCTCCTGGCATAAAGGTGTGGATTTCGCCGGTAAGCGCGGCTCTGACGTGGTTTCCGTGGCCGCCGGCGTGGTGACCTGGGCCGAAGACCGCTACGGCTATGGCCAGCTGGTCGAGATCAACCACGGTAACGGCTATAAAACCCGCTACGGCCACAACAGTGAGATCAAGGTCAAGCTGGGTGATATCGTGAAAAAGGGCCAGGTGATTGCCTTGATGGGTTCCAGTGGCCGCTCTACCGGCCCGCACGTCCACTTTGAAGTCTACAAAAACGACCGTCCGGTCGATCCCGCCAGCTACATCCGCCGCACCGGCAGATAACAACTATCCTCTATCATGGCGCGGCGGGACCCTTGTAATCCCGCCCTGGTGCCCGCAACTTTAGCTCTATCTCTGGGCAAGACTGTTGCGGCGTATGGCGCCTTCCTGTTTACTTGCACTCTTTCCGCGCAGCACCGTCACGACAGGTCCTGCGGGCATAATCAGCATTAATGTGGTTTCTGAATAATGATTGGCAATCTGATAAAAACAGTCTTCGGGTCGAAAAATGATCGCGAGCTCAAGCGCATGCGCAAGGTCGTTAGCAAGATCAATGCGCTGGAAGACGAATATAAGGCGCTGGACGACACGGCGCTGAAAGCCAAGACGGACGAATTCAAGCAACGCCTGGCGAACGGCGAGAAGCTGGATAGCCTGCTGCCGGAGGCGTTTGCTGCGGTGCGTGAAGCCGGTTCACGTACTCTGGGCATGCGCCACTTTGACGTACAGATGATCGGTGGTATGACCCTGCACGAAGGCCGCATCGCGGAGATGCGTACCGGTGAGGGTAAGACCCTGGTAGCAACCCTGCCGGCGTACCTGAATGCGCTAGAGGGTAAAGGCGTACATATCATCACGGTGAACGACTATCTGGCCGCGCGTGACGCCAACTGGATGCGCCCTGTGTATGAATTCCTGGGGCTGAGCGTGGGTATTGTGGTTTCCCAGCAGCACCCGGCGGAAAAGCAGGAAGCCTATCAGGCGGATATCACTTACGGCACCAACAATGAGTTCGGCTTTGACTATTTGCGCGACAACATGGTGCTGCGCAAGGAAGATCGCACCCAGCGCCCACAGAATTTTGCGATTGTGGATGAGGTGGACTCCATCCTGATCGATGAAGCGCGTACCCCGCTGATCATCTCCGGTGCCGCGGAAGATTCCTCCCAGCTGTACATGGCCATGAATAAGCTGGTACCGCAGTTGGAACGCGGTGAAGAGGGCGGTGAAGGTCACTACACGGTGGATGAGAAGACCCGCCAGGTAGAGATGACCGAAGATGGCCACCAGCTGATCGAAGACTTGCTTACCCGTGGCGGCCTGCTGAAAGAAGACGAATCCCTGTATGCGCCGGGAAACCTGGGCCTGCTGCACCATGTCAACGCCGCACTGCGCGCGCACGTGCTGTTCAACAAAGATGTGGATTACATCGTGCAGAACGGCCAGGTGGTGTTGATCGACGAGCACACCGGCCGCACCATGCCGGGCCGTCGCCTGTCCGAGGGCCTGCACCAGGCGCTCGAAGCAAAAGAGAATGTTCAGATTCAGAGCGAGAGCCAGACCCTGGCCTCCACCACTTTCCAGAACCTGTTCCGCTTTTACCCCAAACTGGCGGGTATGACCGGTACCGCAGATACCGAAGCGTTTGAGTTCCGTCAGATCTACGGTCTGGACGTGGTGGTTATCCCCACCAACCGCGAGAAGCAGCGCGAAGACCTGAATGACCTGGTGTACCTCACCAAAGATGAAAAGCTCGAAGCGATCATCGAGGACATCAAATACTGCCGCGACAAGAAGGCGCCGATCCTGGTGGGCACCGCGTCCATCGAGACGTCCGAAGAGATGTCGCGCCTGCTGCAAAAAGCCAAGATCGAGCACCAGGTACTGAACGCCAAGTTCCACGAAAAAGAAGCGCAGATCATTGCCCAGGCCGGCCGCCCGGGTACCGTAACCATTGCTACTAACATGGCCGGCCGCGGTACGGATATTGTGCTCGGTGGTAACTGGGAAGCGGAAGTTGAGGAGCTGCAGGAGCGCGAGAAGCGTGATGCCACCGCAGAAGAAATCGACAAGATCAAGGCAGACTGGGCGACCCGCCACGAGACCGTGATTGAGGCCGGCGGCCTGCATATTATCGGTACCGAGCGCCACGAGTCCCGTCGTATCGACAACCAGTTGCGCGGCCGTGCTGGCCGTCAGGGTGACCCGGGTGTAACCCGCTTCTACCTGTCCCTGGAAGACAATCTGATGCGTATCTTCGCCTCCGACCGGGTGAAGAACTTTATGCAGATGCTGGGCATGGAGCGTGGCGAGGCAATCGAGCACCGCATGGTCTCCAATGCCATCGAAAAAGCGCAGCGCCGTGTAGAAGGCCGCAACTTTGATATTCGTAAGCAGCTGCTGGAATACGATGATGTGGCCAATGACCAGCGCCAGGTGATCTACTCCCAGCGCAACGAGTTGCTGGAAGCCGAAACCATCAGCGATACCATCACCGCGATCCGTGACGATGTGGTGAATGAACTGATCTCCAACCATGTGCCGCCGCAAAGCGTGGAAGAGCAGTGGGATATTCCCGCACTAGAGCAGCAGCTGGCTTCTGAGCTCGGCCTGCAACTGCCCATCAAGCAGTGGTTGGATGAAGACCGAACGCTGCATGAAGAGAGCCTGCGTGAGAAAATCATCGCGGAAGCGCAGGGTGTATACCAGCAGAAGCTGGCGCGTATCGCCGAGAGCACTGGGGATGAGAACTTGATGCCGACCATCGAGCGCCAGGTGATGTTGCAGGTGCTCGACCAGCTGTGGAAGGAGCACCTGTCCAGCATGGATCACCTGCGTGCGGGTATCGGTCTGCGCGCTTACGCCAACAAAAACCCCAAGCAGGAGTTCAAGCGCGAGTCGTTCGAGCTGTTCCAGACGCTGCTGGAGAACCTCAAACACGAGGTGATTCGCGTACTGGCTCACGTTGAGCCGATGACCCGTGAGCAGATGGAAGAAATGGAGCAGCGCCGCCTGGAAGCGCAGCGTCGCCAGCAGCTGGAACTGCAACACGCACAGGCTTCCGCCATGCCAGAGGGTGAGGAAGCTGCCCCGGCACCTGCGCAGCCGAGTGCGGAGCCGGTACGTCGCGGTCCGCGCGTTGGCCGCAACGACCCATGCCCCTGCGGTTCCGGTAAGAAGTACAAGCAGTGCCATGGCAAGCTGACTTCTTCCACGACATCCTGAGGTCAACTCTGACCATTTAACACAGGCTTGTTGCTGACTTATTAAAAGGCCCGCTCTTACCAGCGGGCCTTTTTCTTTATAATCTGCGCTTAACTCGTGAATGTTCAAGGACGTATCCGTATGGCGCAGCCTCTCCCTTCGATTCCCGGCATCCGTCTTGCCGCCGTTCCCGCCAAGGTCAAAGACTGGCAGCGTAATGACCTGTTGCTGATCGACATTGCCGAGGGTGCCAGCGTTTCCGCCACTTTTACCCAGAATGCGTTTTGTGCGGCCCCGGTACTGGTGGCAAAAGAGCATATCCGCGAGGGCGGCATTCGCGCGCTGCTGGTGAATGCTGGCAATGCCAACGCGGCAACGGGAGAGCGGGGGCTGCAGGATGCCAGCCGCTGCTGCGAGGGCGTCGCCCAGGCACTCGGCACCAGCGCACAGCAGGTGTTGCCTTTCAGCACTGGTGTCATTGGCGAGCACCTGCCGGTGCAGAATATTTTGAATGCGATTCCCACGGCCGCGGCGCAGCTGCAGGCAGACGGATGGGAAAGTGCCGCCAAGGCCATCATGACCACCGACACGCGCCCGAAAACGGCAAGCCGTCAGATAGAGATTGCCGGTGAGACCATCTCCATTGTCGGTATCGCCAAAGGCGCCGGCATGGTCCAGCCCAATATGGCGACCATGCTCGCCTATGTCGCCACCGATGCGCGTATTCCACAAAATGTCTTGGATACGCTGGTACAGGAAGCAGTCGCGGCGTCGTTCAACCGCATCAGTGTGGACGGGGACACTTCGACCAACGATGCCTGTGTGTTAATCGCCAGTGGCGCCACTGGTCCGGAGCTTGCGGATACAAACAGTGATACCTATGCGCAGCTGAAGGCCGCCATTATTGCTGTGCATATCGAATTGGCGCAGGCTATTGTGAAAGACGGTGAGGGCGCGACCAAGTTCGTTACCGTGCAGGTGAACAATGCCGCCAGCTCGGAAGAGGCGTTGCGAATGGCGTTTGAGATCGGTGAATCCCCGCTGGTAAAAACGGCGCTCTACGCCTCAGATCCCAACTGGGGCCGACTGGTAATGGCGATTGGCAATGCCGGCGCAAAAGACCTGGAAACCAACAAGATCTGTGTGTATCTCGACGATGTGCAAATCGTCGAGGCCGGTGGGCGCGCAGCGAGTTATACCGAGGATGCCGGGCAGAAGGTTTTCGAGCAGGCGGAATTTACAATTTCCGTAGATTTGCAGCGCGGCGACGTCAGCGAACATATCTGGACCTGCGACTTCTCCCACGAGTACGTCACCATCAACGCGGAGTACCGCACCTGATGAGCGGCGCCGCAATCAAACATATTCATGTCGCGGTTGGGGTGATTCTTGGCACCGACGGCCGCATTCTCCTGGCCAAGCGCCCCGACCACTTGCATATGGGTGGCCGCTGGGAGTTTCCCGGCGGCAAGGTCGAGAACAATGAATCTATTCAGGCGGCCATGACGCGTGAGCTGAAGGAAGAGCTCGATATTGACGTAAAGGCAATGGAGCCACTGATCGAAGTTCGACACGACTACGGCGACAAGCAGGTATTTCTGGATACCTGGTGTGTTACCGAGTTTGCGGGCAAGGAGCGTGGCGTCGAAGGGCAGGAGCTTGCCTGGGTTCCTGTAAGTGAACTGCCGGAATATCACTTTCCCGATGCAAACCAGCCTATTGTTGAGGCGGTGTTGAACTACGTAAACCGTTCCTATAAATAAGACTTGCGTTTGGATAGCTCTTTGTAGAGTGTCCGCGCAGAAATTCAGAGTGCATAGTTCGACTTGAAGGCAAGTGCTGGGTGTGGATTTTCGGGATCGTCGCAAACAGGATGTTTGCGCCGAAGCGCCCAGGGATGGGTTCACAGGGGAGCGCCTAGCTCGGTCCCGAAAATCCACACCCAGTGCTTGGCCGCTACTGCAGGGCAATCTGAGCGCATAGGTAACAGAGCCCCTATTTCTTAGGGGCTAATAAAAATCCCCCGCTTGAACAGAAAGCGCAACACCAGCCACTGCAGCAGTATCACTCCACAAGCAATCACTAAGATCCCCGCGTCTTGCGGCAAGGCGGCAGCAATACCACCAAACACACCTTTACTCGAATACTGCCAGTTCACTAGGCTGGTACCGAGATACACCAGAATGGCGTTGCAACCGATCACCGAGAAAAAATAGGTGAAGGAATTCCAGTGCCATACATCCACAAGCAGATAGAAAAGTCCCAGTAAAAGTAAGCAACAGCCGCAGGTGATCAATACGAACGAACTGGTCCACAGTTCCTTGTTCACCGGGTAAACCGAGTGCCACACATAGCCAGCTACGAGGCAGGCTACGCCCGCGGCAAATAACCCTTTCAGGATTGCCTTGTGGTCGCCAGCATGTTTACTCAGCCAGCGGCCGGCGAAAACTCCGAACAGCGCATTGGCAATAGCCGGGATGGTAGACAGAACACCTTCCGGGTCATACGCGCGGTTCTGGTAGGTGATACCGGGCAAAAAGTGCTGATCCACCCACGCATTTACCGAGCCATCGGGTGTGTAATTGCCGGCAGTGGCCTGTACTAGCCAGTAGCCGAGCAGAATGCTTGCGGTAATGATGTACTGGGAGCGGATACCGAAGTGCCATACGATCATTGCCGCGAAAAACCAGGCAAAGCCGATGCGCGCCAGCACACTGGCGTAGCGAATTTCACTGAGGTCGGCGGGGATGCCGGTACCCCAGCCATGGTTGTAAAGTATTCCCAACAAAACAAGCAGGAGCAGGCGTTTCGTCGCCTTGCGATACACCGGTGCCCTTTGGCTCACTGGCAGGCCCCGCAACGATTTATTAGCCAGGCCCAGCGTCACCCCAGATAGAAAAATAAACAGCGGGAAAATAAGGTCGTAAAACGTAAATCCATGCCAGGGTGTGTGCTGCATTTGTGCATGACCGAACTGGAAAATCGACCAGCCGGTGAGTGCAAACAGGGGAAGAAATAGGGCCTCGCCGCCGATAATCCAGAACATGTCAAAGCCGCGCAGGGCATCGACGGATGCAAGTCGTTGTTTTTTCTTGGTCATGGTTACTGCTTTTTGACTGAAATCAGTTGTACAAAATCGAGGGCCAGAATGCTGTCGTACGATAATACGGCTTATCGCCCGCAGCATTCACGATGACCCAAAACAAAAAAAGCCCCGACGGTTAGTCGGGGCAAACATAGGAGCAAATCCTGTAAAGGAAATTCCTATCGGTCACAACGCAGAGAGAATTTTAAAAAACCAGTTTGTTAAGGCAATCCATCCTGTGAGAGTTGGCCGGCGCTGCGCCGCCGGCCGGGAAATACCATTTCGTTAATGCGTTAGATGTTGCAGACAAACTCCCAGCTGCCATCGGCGGTGCCCGGCACGGACTGGGTCCACCACTTGGCGCGATACACGCTGCCGTCGTGGATGATCAGGTCACCGGCGACCGCATTGCCGCCTTGCGGCCAATCCGGATAAGTAACCAGTCCAGCGGTGCTGACACCCTGGGCACTACAGCTGTCGCTGCCGCCCCCGGAAGAACTGCCACCTGATGAGCTACCACCAGAGGAACTGCTGCTTGAAGAGCCGCCACTGGAGAGATCGGCCAGTGGCAGATCCGGGTACTCGAAGGCCAGCGCATAAGCGGTGCCGTCAATGGTCGCGGTGTAGGCCTGTGGGCCAGAGACCGGCAGGTAATAGTTGAGCGTCATGTCCCAGCTTTCACCGTCGGCCAGGTCTTGCCATGCGGGGAGGCTGAAGCGCACACGGTGGAACTCATTTTCCAATCCGCCCACGTTACCGCCACTGGCATTGGCGCCGTCCTCAATCACTTCCAGACCGGCACCGCTCTGGTCGGTGATGATGTTGGAAGTGGAGGTTGGCATATCAAACTCAAACACGGTGCCGCCGGGCAGGGTGCCGCCGGTGTTGTTGGTGATATACATCTTGGGGTTCAGCGGATAGTTCTGATCGCCGAGCTTGAACTCGGTGACCTCGATGCCGATATTCAGCGCTTCAGTGGGTACCGCGCGGTCGGTGCGCAGGTGACGGTAGTCGCTGGCATTGGCGAACTTGTCGTAGGCCAGGGTGGTGAGAGTATCGCCCATGTAGTACTCACCCTTTGCCGCGTCCCAGCTATAGTCGCCGGCCAGCTCCCAGAACATGATGCCGCCCACACCCTGGTCAATCACGTACTGCACCTTGGCGTCCATGGACTCTTCATCTTCGGTCGAGATAAACACGCTCTTCAGCGCGTTCCACAGCCAGGGCGCCTCGGACACGCTGTCGTAGTTGCGCGCATAGGTGCCAACCAGCGCGTCGTCCGGATTGCCAGCCGGGTCGAGGCCATAGTCGGTGACGTAGCTGCCGAGGATGCCGTTCTCCAAGTTCTTGGCATGCCACATTGGATTGGAACCGGCGCCCATCTCGTTGCCGTTTTCGTCCAGGTCGTGCCACATGTTGTCGATGCCGACGGCACCGTGACCGCAGTCAGCCGCACCGCCGGTGCCTTCTGGACATTCGGACTGCGCCGGCAGTGCTGCGGAGCCGCCGAGGCCGTTGGTGCCGCCGGATACGCCCTGCCAGCCGCGAGTGTAGTAGGGGATACCCACATTGATACGCCCTGCGGGCATGGAGCCACGGAAGTATTTCACCGCCCAGTCAATGTTCAGGTAGCCAATGCCACCGTACTGGGAAGTGCTGTACACACTGGCCGCTGCCAGCTCCGGGTCGTTGCCGTTATCAAACAGCGCGGAGTTGTGCCCCACATATTCATTCCACGCCCCGTGCAGGTCGTAGGTCATGATGTTGACGTAATCCAGATACTGGGTGATCTGCATGGTCTCCATGCCGCGCAACAGGTACCCGGAAGACGGCGAGGCGATGGTCAGCATGTAATGGGTGCCGTCCTGCTGGCCGGCCTCGTCCAGTTTTTCACGCAGTACCCGCATCAGCTCAACATAAGACTCCATCAGGGAGCCACGGAGCGGGTTGGCGATACCGAAGTCCATCGGGTTGCCGGCGTCATTCATACTGGTGGGGTATTCGTAATCGATATCCACACCGTCAAAGCCGTACTCGCGGATAAACGCCACAGAGGAGTTGGCGAAGGCTTCGATACCTTGATGATTGATGCTGCCGTCGGCGTTGGTGGTCATGGTGTAGAAACCACCATCGTTAACGCGGTCGCCATTCTCATTGAAGTGGCCGCCGGTTTCCGCCCAGCCGCCTACGGAGACCAGAGTCTTCACTTCCGGGTACTGTTCCTTGAATTTGGACAGCTGGTTGAAGTGGCCCTTGTAGGCGTAGTCGGGATCGGTTTCCGCGCCGGCGATGCCCGGCCATTCCATGCCGGTGGCGGGATTATCCGGATTGTCGGTATTGCCGACGGAGACGGAGTAATCGCTGGCTACATGCGCGAAGGCGTAATTGATGTGGGTGATCTTGCCCCATGGGATGTCTTTCACCAGATAGCTCGGCTGCCCGTTGGCGCCGTTTCTCCAGCTGGTGAAGTAGCCGATGATACGGCGCGGGTGGTCAGCGCCCATGTCCTCGCGACCTTCACCGTCGTAGATGTCGCAGTAGTTGGGCGCGGTGCCCGGCGTGGTGTATAGGCCGTCCGGGCGGCAAGGGTGGTCGCCAATCACGACTTGCTCATCGGCAACCGAGATGCTGGATTCGGCGCTTGCGGTCTGGCCGTCGTTGTCGGTCGCCACGGCGGAGAGGGTGTAATCGCCGAGGGTGGCGCTCCACTGGGTGCTGTAGGGCGCACTGGTGTCGGTGCTGACCAGGTTGCCATCCACATAGAATTCCACCTGAGTCACGCTCCCGTCCGCATCGGACGCGTTGGCGCTAATAGTCAGTGTGTCACCGGTGGTATGGCTGGAACCATTCGATGGTGCGGTGATGTTGACTTGTGGCGGGACCGGGCCAACCACGATTTCGTCCACGGTGATAGCAACCGCTGCGGTGGTGGTGCTGAGGTCGTCGTTATCGGTGATGCGAGCGCTCAGGCTGGGCGTGCCGGCGACTGCGGTCCATGTAGTTTGCCAGGGGGCAGCGGTGTCCGTGGCGATCAGGGTGCCGTCGACAAAGAACTCAACGGCGGTTACCTGGCCGTCGGCATCTGAGGCTGTGACGCTAAAGACAACGCTGTCATTTTCGTTAAACGTTGCCCCGGCGGTGGGCGCGGATACCGAGCCTTGGGGCGGTGTGAGCGGCGGCGGAGTCGTGTCGCCACAGGCGCCCAACAGGGTCCATTCCTGATAGGGACCAGAGAACTGTTCCGGGTCCTGGTTCTGGGTCCACCAGTTCGCCTGATAGGCATTGTCATTGTGCTGGACCTGAGCACCACCGTTGTAAGAGGGGCCCGCTTCCCACAACGGGAGAGTGGTGCAGTCGACAGCGGCGTAGCCGTGTCCGGCAGAGAGCATGGCAGCGGTCACCAGACCGAGCCTGAGCGGATTGCTGATCATAGATTGTTCACCTTGCGGCAGATTATTTTTATAAGAATGCGACGCTTGAACTTCGGCGTCATGAAATGACATCGCTGTCAAAATAGCAATCGGGTGTTGCCGAGGCAACTGCCGGTTTTTATATAAGCGTCATTTTTGTGATTTTTTGCGCCAGTTTTTTGGCCGTCGTGCAGAGAATTGGACGTGAGTCACACTGGCACCCGGATGCCGGGGTGCATAGGGCGGGCGTAATGTGGGCGCATTGTGGCGCAAAATGTGGAGCGGCAGGGTGACGCCGCATTGAATGAATAAATACCCGAGTTACATATCCCACAGGGAGTTGGTGGCCATGGACAAAGTGATGCGTTCCTTGTCCTGAATATGCTTCAGGTTCTCGAACACCTCCTTCACTTCCGCCGACTCGATGGAGCCGTAAACCGAGTGATACAGCTCCGAGAAGTATCGGTCCACTTCCTGGCCGAGCTTGTTGATCTCGTCGATGGAAGGCTTGTCGCTCAGGTAGAGCTTCTGTACCAGTTCACCGGCAGATTCTTCATGCGTGTATTGCAACCAGGTCTGCATCACCTTCTGTTCGGCGACGGCTCCGTAATTTTTCAGGTTGTTGGCCATGCGCAGTTCGTGCTCGTGGAGGTGTTTGAGCAGCAGTTGCGTGCGATTATCCTGGGCGTTTTCCAGTAGCTGCTGGTAAACGCCAGCCATATCCAGGTGAAACTTCTGGGCTTCTTTGAGTACTTCGTGGGCCTGTTTGAACGTCTTCATCTACGCGCCTTCTCATTGATGGATGTCATTATGGTTTTCGTCGCCGGGCGATCGGTTTCGGGGCGATTGGTTCAAAAGGGAAGTTTTGCCTTCTCTTATGTTTATAGTGCATATCTGGCGGCGTTCAAGTCTTCATCGGCGATCCCGGTACATACAAAAAAGGCGATCCAAATGGATCGCCTCTTCGTTGTTTATGCCGCCGCAGGAGCGAGGTGGAATTGCTCCATCATGATTTGCAGCCGTTTGCGCTGCATCTTCAGGCTGTATTCCAGCTCTTTGACGCGCGTGCGAATGGCGGCATTCTCCCACTTCTCCACCAGGCGTTCACGGGCGTTTTCGTAGCGCTGCTGCTGCAGCTCTTTCCACTCAGCCAGTGACTCGGAGAAGTCTTGTGCCTCGCGCTCCAGCAGTTGCTTCCAGCCCTCTTTGTGCTTGGAGTTCTCCAGTTTTTGCTCCGCACGCTTGAACTGCATGGTGAGCATTGCGCGCTGGATACGCATGGCCGGCACGGTTTTCAGATTGCTTGCCAGGCCAACCCAGCTAGCGGTCTTGATCAGCCACTTGGTGGGATCCCACTGGTACCAGCGGATGCCGTTGCGGTAATCGGTCTGAAAGATGTGGTGATAGTTGTGGTAACCCTCGCCAAAGGTGAAAAACGCCAGCAAATCGTTGTCGCGGGCAGTATTTTCATCGGTGTAAGGGCGGCGGCCCCAGATATGCGCAAGGGAGTTGATAAAAAAGGTGGTGTGATGGTTGACCACAATGCGCAGGATACCCGCCAGCAGCAGCATGCCCAGCACATCGCCGGTGAGCAGGCCCAGGACCAGAGGGACACCAACGTTCATGGCGATGGTGATGGCGATGTAATTGTTGTGCTGCCACATGACGATTTTGTCGCGCTGCAGGTCTTTCGCGTTATCGAAATCGACTTCACCGCTGGGATACTCGCGCAGCATCCAGCCGATATGGGAGAACCAGAATCCGCGCTTGGCAGAATAAGGGTCCTGCTCATTGTCATCGCAGTGGCGGTGGTGGCGGCGGTGGCCAGAACACCAGATCAGCGCGCTATTCTGAAGTGCCGCGGCGCCAAACAGCGCATAAAACAGGCGCAGGGACCAGTGTGCCTCGTAGGTGCGATGTGACCAGAGACGGTGGTAGCCGGCGGTGATGGAGAAGCCGCAAAAGGCGCCCAGCACAGCAAACGCCAGCCATTGATACCAGTGGTATCCGACCATGAAACCGTATAGCGGAACCAGGGTCACAGCCGCCAGCCCGGTACTGGCGAAGAGTATCGTCGTGAGCCAGATACGGGGGGCTTCGGGAACTGCTTTCATATTTTTACAACCTTGTTAGAGCCTACCGATCTCGGTTCGTCGCGCAGCACGCGAACCGAAACACAAATCCTACCGCAGATGCCGTTTTGGGACACGTTATTAGAGGGCACTTCTGCCCGGAAACCCTGTTTGTGAGACCTGTTTTGCCCTCGGGCTTGCGCAAATGGGCCGATTTCGGAGCATGTGGTTACACAATGAGCTGGATAGAAAGTCACATATTCACCAAATGGTCGCAGTTTGCATCCTTTTGGTGCGCAAGTGGATTTTTGCGTTCAAAGATGGGTCAACCGTTGTCATTTATCGGTAGAACCATTGTGTATAGCACAGCTATTTCACTCAAACGCGTTTTGGGTTGGTTGATTTGCGTACACTTTTTGCGATGCCGGGACTTTTTTCCGTTTTTTTCGCCTTTGCTAAAAAGTTGGCACACCAGTTGCAATAACTACGGCATGGGTCGAAAGATCCATGCTCCGGGAATCCATCACGGGTTATGGCAAACGAAATAATGCGTGACTTCCCGTTTTCTCTCATCATCGCTATTTTGGGCCCCGCATTGCGGGGCCTTTTTTTATCCCGCAATAAGTGATTCACTAGCCGTAATCTGGCTGTCATCTACGGCCTTTCCTGGCGATATTTAGCACTCGCGATATTACGGTCACGGTAATACGGTGTCGAAAACGACTCTCTCCCAACCCAATGCTGGCGACTTCTTACTTGCTACTCCCGGAGAGTTGGCGGGTTTAGGCGCTGAGCAGGCGTTGGCGCAGGTGCAGTATCTGCACGGCCTGCTGCTGAATGTTCATCAGGGGTTTTGGGAGTGGCACCCGGAGACCGGAGCGCAGCGCGCCACCGGCAACGTCTGGCAGCAGCTGCATGAAAACCCGGAGGTTGCCCTCAGTAGCGTATGGAGTGGCGACCTCAGCTTGGTGCACGCGGATGAACGAGATGCAGTGCGGGCACTGCGCAACCGCCTGGCACAACAGGGTGCGTTTGTGGATACGGCGTTCCGCGCCGCCTCTCGCGACGGACAACCCGTTTGGTTGCGTCTGTGGGCGCGGGCGTTTACCGACCCCGCGGGGAAACGTTTTTTCCTGGGGGGCTGCACAGATTACAGTGAGCCGCTGGAAGCGCGTGGTCCATCGAGCTTTTCTGGTGAGCGACTGCAAAATGCTTTCGATGCGGTCGGGGATGGCTTTTGGGAGTGGGACCTGCGCGTTGATGAGGTCGTACTCAGCGAAGCGTGTTGGCAATTGCTCGGCTATCCGCGGCGGCAAAGTGATGCGGATGCGAGGGCGGCACTGGCCCGCTGGAAGACCCACATGCTGCCGGATGATTACCCCGAGGTGAAGCAGGCGATGGAGGATACGGTGCGCGAACGCCTGCCTCTGGATGTGGAATATCGTCTCAAACACCAGCAGGGTCACGTGATCTGGGTGCGTTGCCGCGGCAACCTGCAAACCAGCAGTGGTGGCCAGCCCATTCGTGTCGTGGGCACATTACAGGACATTACCGCCGGTAAAAAGAAGCAGTTGCAAGCCGAGCAAGAGTTGCTGCGCCTGCAACAGGAGAGTAGAGACCGGGCTGAGCTGATCTCCAGCCTGGGGCACGAGTTGCGCACGCCGCTGAATGCCATCTTGGGGTTCAGCCAGATGGTTGAGCTGGATCAGAGCGTTAACCCGGACCAGCGCCTGCGCCTGGCGGAAATTCGCAAGGCCGGGCAACACCTGCTGCACCTGGTGGGTGATGTTTTGGATCTCGCGAGAATTGACAGCAACCGTCTCGCACCCTCGATTGAACTGGTGCAGCCAGCGAATCTGGTAGCCGACTGCCGCCAGCTGCTGGAGCCGCTGGCGGAAACACGCAAGGTGAACCTTACCTTTGAGCCACTGGGCTGGGAGCGGGCATATATCCTCGCGGACCCGGTGCGCTTCAAGCAGGTGGTGCTCAACCTGGTTGGGAATGCAATCAAATACAACCGGGAAAATGGCCGGGTGGTTATTTCTCTCGCCCCGCAGGCAGAGGGTTGGCTTCGCCTGAGCGTGCTGGATACCGGATGCGGTATCCCTGCCAGCAAGCAGCCTCAGGTTTTTGAGCCCTTCAATCGGCTCGGTGCAGAACAGGGCAAGATTGAAGGTACCGGGGTAGGGTTGGCGATTGCGCGGCAGCTCACCGAAGCCATGGGCGGGCGTATCGGCTTCGATAGCGAAGAGGGGCAGGGATCAGTATTTTGGATCGACTTCCTTATGAATGATGCCCCCAGTGAAGTGCTGCGAATGGCGGCACGCCCGGATTATGCGCAGGCGCTGCCCCCCTGTCGCCTGCTCTATGTGACGAGTCGCAGCGCCAACGCAAATCGCTTACGCGTGGTGTTGTCGTCGGTGGAACAAGCGGTGGTGCAGGTGAGTAACGATGCGATGAAAGGCATTTTCAGTGCGCGGACTTCGCGGCCGGACCTGATTTTGGTCGACGATGACTTGCACGGTGTCTCGCTCAAAGAGTTTTCCAATATCCTTCGTGATGATCCCGCAACCGCCCGCATTCCACTGGTGGGTATTATGGATCAGCCAGCTCACGGCGTGGACGTGCATGTCCCGATCAACTATGACCTGGCACGGCTCTCGGAAGTGCTGCGGCGCGGCCTGGCTTTCGAGTTTGCGCAGGATGGCGGCTAGACCTGACGAGATCTGGCGGCGCCGGAAGACCGAACCACCAAAATGCCCTGAGACCACAGTGCCTTGCTAGCGCAGCGGGACAAGAGAAAAAGAATAGTTAACAAAAGGGAAACCCGGGTCGATGATCGCGCATGCGCAACTTGAAGGCAGCCAACAAGAGGTGTTTGGGTTGCCCACCGCGGGTCCAAAGCCGCCAAAGTCTGCCGGTTTGTGGTCCGCAGCCCTAGTGCTTGCGCTGGGCTGCTGTGCCCTTGCCTATCTGTGTAAACACTACCTTTCCATTAGCGATGGAATTGCCGCAGTCTGGCTGGCAGATGCGTTAACCATCGCGTATTTGTTCCGCTACACCTACGCGTCGTGGCCGGTCTTATTGCTCGCATCGTATGCAGGCTCGCTTGTAGCGGCGGTGATGTCGGGGATCGATAGTACAGTGGCGCCCCTGTACTCACTTGCCGGCGTAATTGAGGCAAGTGTTGCGGCCGGGCTGCTGCGGTTTTGCTGTGCGAAAGGCGATTTTTTTGATGGCACCGGGCGCTGGCTGAAATTTATCGCGATGGGTGCGCTGCTGCCGACGTTCGCCGGTGCGGGCTTCGGAGCATTTGTCGCTTTCAGGTTTGCCGAATTACCGTTTGCCGATGTCTTTCTCGTTTGGTACCTCGCCGACGTGATTGGTATCAGCGTGTTTTTCCCGATCGTCTACTTGTGGCTGTCGGGGAATCGTGCTTCCGAGTTCGGCCTGCAAACGAGTTCCCGTTTTCTCACGGTTTCTGTACTCGCTCTGACCGGGGTGTTTCTACTGCTTTTTACCTTCCCGCATCCCTTTGTATTCGTCTCGCTCCCTTTAATCTGGGCCGCCTCGCGACTGGAAATCTTTCAGTCGCTACTGCTGATATTTATCGCCATCGTGGCCCAGCTACTGGCATTCTCCGGTCGCTTGCCATGGCTCCCGGTGGGAGCCAGTGAAGTTCAGGGTTCGCTGGATCTATTGCCGTTGTACGCTGCAGTGTTGCCCGCTTATATCATGGCGGTGGTATCGCGTGTGGAGCGCCAGCGCGGACAACGAATCATTGAAGTCGAAAGCAGCTTTCGTGCGGCGATGGCATCCTCGCGTATCGGCATGCTGCTGGTTTCACTCGACAACCGCATTATCCAGTCCAACCCCAGCTTTTGCCGCTTTATCGGCTTTACGGATGTCGAACTGCGCGGAATGAGTATTCACGAAGTTGTTTCGATCCCTCCATACGGGATTGGTATACACCGGCAGGAGGAGGGTTTTGAGCGCCCATTACTCGACCTGGAATTTGGTTTTGTGCAGGACGCCGAGCTGTGTTTTACCCGTAAAGATGGCAAGCAACTGTGGGGACACTGGTCCTGCTCCATAGCACGGGGAAGTAACAGTGAGCCACAATATGTGGTTGTTCAGGTAGAGGATATTGACTGGCGCAAATGCAGTGAACACCAACTGGCGCGCGCAGAGGAGCGCTGGAAGTTTTCTCTGGCCGTGACCGGACAGGTGGTGTACGACTGGGATCTTGTTGCCGGCAATATGTTCTTTTCTGAATGGCTCGGCAGCGGTATCGGCATTGAGCCCTCCAACCTGAAGAGCAGAAGCGATTGGCTGCAGCGACTGGTCGATGAAGACCGGCAGCGACTGGCGGAGGCGCAAGCTGCGCATATCGATGGCCGTGCTGCGGATATTGATTGCCAGTATCGCGTGCGCACGGACGCTGGTGCTGTGCGCTGGATTCACGAGGTTGCCCACATAATGGAGTCGAATGATGGCGATGGGTCGCAGCGTTTGATCGGGGTGCTTCGGGACATTACCGAAAATAAACAGATGGCGCAGTCGCTGGAAGAGGAAAAAGAGCGTTTACAGGTGACCCTGGATGCGATTGCGGATGCGGTTATTGCAACGGATCAGCACCGCAGTATTACGTTTATGAATCCCGTTGCCGAGCAGCTCACTGGCTGGAAACTGCAAGAGGTGCAGGGCAAGCCAATTGACACCATCCTGAATCTCTCGAGTGGGCGCGGCAGTGAGCGCGTCCCGAGCCCGGCGGAAGCATGCCTGACCGAGAATCGGCCGGTGTTATCGGCAGAAGGTGCGGTGCTTTACCATCGCGATGGCAGTGGCTATGACGTAAAGTGCTCCGCTTCGCCACTGCGTTCCTGTAACGGCGAGCTGCTCGGCGCAGTGCTGGTGTTCCAGGATGTTACGGAAACGCGGCAGCTTATTCGGCAGTTGCGCTACAAGGCGAGCCACGATCAACTAACCAGTCTACCCAACCGGGAAGCATTCCGACGTGACGTGTTGGAGGCGGTTAGTACGGTGCGGAACTCTGGCCGGGTCCATGTGTTGGCATATATGGACCTGGATCGCTTCAAGGTGATCAATGATAGCGCCGGGCACCAGGCGGGTGACGCGCTTCTGAAAAATGTCGCGCGTTTTCTCCGCAGTCACCTGCACGCATCAGACCAGGTTGCGCGTTTGGGTGGCGATGAATTTGGGATCCTGTTGCGGGACTGCACCAAGGAGCAGGGCATTGCCCGCTGCGAGCAAATGGTGCGCAAGATCATTGCGCTGCGTTTCCCGTGGGGTGGCCGCATATTCGATGTTGGCGCTAGCGTCGGGGTGACGGAGATTTCCCATGAGAATAGCCAGGTCGCCGACCTGATGAGTCAGGCCGATGTGGCCTGCTACTCGGCCAAACACAGCGGGCGGGGCGTAGTGATGCTGTACGAGCCCGATCACAGCGCGGCGGCGGAACAGCATCGTGAAATCCATATGGCTTCGCGGATTCGGGTGGCGCTGGACAGTGGGAATTTTCGCCTGTACGCCCAGCCGATTGCCACGCCGGGAAATCCGGCAGACATTCATCATTATGAGATTCTGGTGCGCATGCTCGATAGCAACGGGGAGATTATTTTTCCCGGTGCATTTATTCCGGCTGCAGAACGTTACGGGTTGATGCTGCAAATCGACAGTTGGGTGGCGACAGAATTCTTTGGGCGTAAAGCCCAGTCAATTGCCGAGAGTGGGCTGAAATTTGCCTTGAACCTGTCTGCGGATGCGCTGAGTGACAGCGCTTTTCAGCTGGCCTTTTTTGAATTGCTGCGAGGGTCACCGGTAAAGCCCGGCCAGATGGGGGTTGAGATCACCGAAACGGCAATGATCAACCAGATGGAGAGTGCCAGCCAGTTTGTCGCGGAGCTGCGCAGTATGGGGTGCACTATTGCGCTCGATGACTTTGGTAATGGCCTGAGTTCGTTTAACTATTTGAAGAACTTCGCGATTGACTACATCAAAATTGACGGTAGTTTTGTGCGGCACGTGGATTCGAATTTTGTCGATCTGATGATTGTGGAATCGATCAATCAGGTAGCGCATCGCCTGAAGGCACGAACGATTGCGGAATTTGTGGAAGATCAGGCAACCGTCGACAAGCTGGACAAGATTGGTGTCGACCTGGTGCAGGGCTATCACATTGGCAAGCCGGTGCCTCTCGATGAGGTGTTGCAAAAAGCGTTGCGGCCGCAACTCGAATGCGACCTGGCACTGGTGCTCTGAACTGCTGCTCTGAACTGGTGCTCTGAGCTGGGGGTGTGGGGTTATACGGGGCAATAAAAAAGGGCGCTTATGCGCCCTTTTTTAAGTATTCGCTGGCGGGGATTGGGTGCCGCCGGGCAATCCGAAAGCGACAGGCGAACTACTGGCGAATCTTACCCATGTGTTTACCCACAATTTGCAGCAGCGGCTTAAAGGTCTTCGGCGTGGCGCAGACCAGGTTGCCGGAATCCAGGTAGTTATTGCCACCGCGGAAGTCGCTGATCAGACCGCCTGCTTCCTTGACCAGCAGAGAGCCTGCGGCGATATCCCAGGTGTTCAGGTACATTTCCCAGAAGCCGTCAAAACGACCGGCGGCAACATAGGCGAGATCCAGTGCGGCCGCACCTGGGCGACGAATGCCGGCAGTTTGCCCGGCGATCTCTTTCATTGCTGCCAGGTAGGCGTCGATGTTATCCAGTCGTTCACCGCTGAATGGAATGCCGGTGCCGATCAGGGCGCCGTTCAAACCCTGGCGGTTGGATACACGAATACGACGACCGTTCAGGGCCGCGCCGCGACCGCGGCTTGCGGTGAATTCTTCACGTTTGATTGGGTCGAGAACCACGGCATGTTCGATCTGTCCTTTATAGCGACAGGCGATGGAAATGGCGAAGTGCGGCATGCCGTGAATAAAATTGGTGGTGCCGTCCAGTGGGTCGATAATCCACTCGTATTCCGGCTCGGCCCCCTCGATGACGCCGCTTTCTTCGGCGCGGATGCTGTGCTTGGGGTAGGCCTTGCGCAGGTGATAGATGATTTCCTGCTCGCTGGCCTTGTCCACTTCCGTCACGTAATCGTTGCGGCTTTTCTCTTCAAACTTCATCAGGTCGCCGCGCTCCCAGGCGCGTTCGATCAGTTCACCGGCCTTGCGCGCCGCGCGCAGGGCAATATTCAGCATGGGTTCCATAGGGATTCCGCGATCAGTTGTGGATTGTGGTTGGTAAAAAGCAATGCCGGGCTCGCCGGCCGGCGCGATTGTAGGGATTTCCGTACAATTTTGCTACACTCCGCGCCCGTTTTGTAACAGTCAAGTGTAGAGTGGCCGTGCAGCGCCTCGCTACCTGCAAACCAGCTCAGACCCCGGTACCCACCATGGCGATTTCTCCCTCAGAAACTTCCACTCAGATGGCTTCCCAGTCAGCGCTCGCGGCCCTGGACAACATCCGCGTTGTACTGGTGAACAGCGCGCACCCGGGCAACATTGGCGGTGCCGCACGCGCCCTGAAGAATATGGGTTTGAGCCAGTTGTACCTGGTGCAGCCGCGTGAGTTCCCCGCCGCCAATGCGGTATGGCGCGCTGCTGGCGCATCGGAGCTGCTGGATTCCGCCGTGGTTGTGGAGACTTTGGAGGAAGCGGTTGCAGATTGTGGTTTGGTCGTGGCGACCAGTGCGCGCGAGCGCCGGATACCCTGGCCGCTACTGACCCCGCGCGAATGCGGTGAGCGCGCAATCGCGGAGGCGCAGACCCACCCGGTGGCGCTGGTGTTTGGGCGCGAAGACCGCGGCCTCACTAATGATGAGCTGCAGGCGTGTAACTACCATGTGCACATCCCCTCCAATCCCGAATACAGCTCCCTGAACCTTGCCACTGCCGTGCAGGTGCTGGTTTACGAGGCCCGTATGGCCGCCTTGGAAGCGGACAAGGGCGAAGCGCTGCGCTTCACCGACTGGGATCGTCCGCCCGCCAGGGCGCAGGATATGGAGCTGTATTACGAACACCTGGAGCTGGCGCTGGCGGAGCTGGGCTTTATTGACCCGGACAACCCGCGCCAGACCATTACCCGCCTGCGTCGACTGTTCAGTCGTGTGCGCCCGGACGATATGGAACTCGGCATCCTGCGTGGCATGCTCACCGCGATCCAGAACCATATCCACCGCAGCGGGGGTAAGGGGCGGCCTGACTAGTGGGTCCAGGGCGCCTGAGGTTGCGTCTGCTGCCAGATTTTTCCCGTGTGTAGAGGTACGCGTCAAATACCCGAGTGTATTACTCGGCTATATACTTGACTGAAGTAGTCGGTTATTTCATACTCGCGCCCAAATTGATGGTGTACGCCTGCTAACTCGGGGTGCGCCGGCGGCCGGCACACGTAAAACCGGTCTTGGAGGAAGGGTCTATGCGTTTGACAACCAAAGGGCGGTATGCGGTCACAGCCATGCTGGATCTGGCGTTGCATGCCGAGCGCGGCCCTATCAGCCTGGCCGATATTTCCAAGCGGCAGGATATATCCCTGTCATACCTTGAACAGTTGTTCTCCCGCCTGCGTCAAGCCGGCTTGGTGTGCAGTGTGCGGGGACCAGGTGGCGGGTACCGCTTGTCGCGCGCGAGCGCAGAGATCTGCGTGGCGGAAATTATCGATGCGGTAAACGAATCCGTGGACGCCACCAGTTGCGGTGGCAACAGTGACTGCTCCGCCGGTGAGCAGTGCCTGACCCATTACCTGTGGACCGATCTCAGTGAGCAAATTCATGGCTTCCTCAACGGCATCAGCCTGGAGGACATGGTGAAGCGTGCCGAGGTGCAGGAAGTGGCTCGTCGCCAAGATCGTCGCGGCGACGCTCTGGGCGATGCCGGCGAGCAGAAAGTGGCGATTATTGGTGGCCTGCAGTAAGGTGCCGGCCGCCTGATCAGGCAAACCGCCTGACTCATGATTGTTGAAAGTGTTATCTACGCATTAATGACAGCTGTAAGGCGTTGGCAAGAGCCAGCGAGTGGAGACAAAAGATTATGAAGCTTCCCATTTATCTGGATTATTCGGCAACTTGTCCGGTAGACCCGCGCGTCGCCAGTAAAATGGCGGAGCAGCTGACGATGGAAGGCAACTTCGGTAACCCGGCCTCCCGCTCCCACCTGTATGGCTGGAAAGCGGAAGAAGCGGTTGAGGATGCGCGTCGTCATGTCGCCGAGCTGATCAACGCCGATCCCCGTGAAATCGTCTGGACCAGTGGTGCCACCGAATCTGACAACCTTGCAATCAAGGGCGCTGCGCATTTTTACCAGGGTCGCGGTAAGCACATCATTACCTCCAAGATCGAGCACAAGGCGGTTCTGGATACCTGTCGCCAGCTGGAGCGCGAAGGCTTTGAAGTGACCTACCTGAACCCGAAGGAAGACGGCATCGTCTATCCGGAGCAGGTAGCGGAAGCCATGCGTGAGGACACCATCCTGGTGAGCCTGATGCACGTAAACAATGAAATCGGTGTGATCAACGACATTGCCGCGATTGGCGAGTTGTGCCGTGAGCGCAAGGTGATTTTCCACGTGGACGCCGCGCAGAGCCCCGGCAAGATCGATATCGATCTGGCGGAAATGAAAGTCGACCTGATGTCCTTCTCCGCCCACAAAATCTACGGTCCCAAAGGCATTGGCGCTTTGTATGTACGCCGCAAGCCGCGTGTGCGCCTGGAAGCGCAGATGCACGGTGGTGGTCACGAGCGCGGCATGCGCTCCGGTACCCTGCCGACCCACCAAATCGTGGGTATGGGTGAGGCTTTCCGCATTGCCAAAGAGGAAATGGCGGACGAAGCCAAGCGCACCCTGGCCCTGCGCGAGCGGTTCTGGAGCCAGATTAGCGATATGGAAGAAGTGCATATCAATGGTTCCGCAGAACAGCGTGTACCCGGAAACCTGAATGTAAGCTTCGCGTTTGTGGAGGGGGAAAGCCTGATCATGTCCCTGAAGGACCTGGCCATTTCCTCCGGCTCCGCGTGTACCTCTGCCAGCCTTGAGCCGAGCTATGTACTGCGTGCTCTGGGCGTGAACGATGAGCTGGCCCACAGTTCTCTGCGCTTTAGTTTTGGCCGTTTTACTACGGAACAGGACGTAGATACCGCGGCCAAAGAAGTAAGAAAGGCAGTAGAAAAACTGCGTGAGCTGTCCCCGTTGTGGGATATGTACAAGGATGGTGTTGACCTCAGCACCATCGAATGGGCAGCACACTAACGCATCGGCGCAGTAATTGAGACTTTTTGAGAGGGTATAGTCATGGCCTATAGCGATAAAGTAATTGACCACTATGAACACCCCCGCAATGTCGGTCGTTTGGACGACAAAGCGGATAACGTGGGCACCGGCATGGTCGGCGCCCCCGCTTGTGGTGACGTGATGCGCCTGCAGATTCAGGTGGATGACAACGGCATCATTGAAGACGCCAAGTTCAAGACCTACGGCTGCGGCTCCGCCATCGCTTCCAGCTCCCTGCTGACCGAGTGGGTGAAAGGCAAGTCCCTGGATGAAGCGGCACAGATCAAAAACACCGAGATTGCCGAAGAGCTGGCCTTGCCTCCGGTGAAAATTCACTGCTCAGTACTAGCGGAAGACGCGATTAAAGCGGCAGTGAAGAACATTCGCGAGAAGCGCGGTGAAGAAGCCGAGCAGGCTGCGGGCTAACTAAGTAGCTAAGTAGCATCCGCACAACCAGGTTAAGAAGTAAGGAGTAGCACCGATATGGCAATTACCATGACCGAAGCGGCCCGGGCACACGTGGCCAAACAGCTGGCCAGTCGCGGTAAAGGTATCGGTATCCGGGTCGGCGTGAAAACCGCCGGCTGCTCCGGTATGGCGTATGTGCTCGAGTTTGTCGACGAAGCGCAGGCGGAAGATCAGGTGTTTGACGCGGGCGATGTGAAGCTAATCGTCGACCCCAAGAGCCTTGCGTATCTGGACGGCACTGAGCTGGATTTCGTGAAGGAGGGGTTGAACGAGGGCTTCGAGTTCAAAAACCCCAATGTGAAAAATGAGTGCGGCTGCGGCGAGAGCTTTCACGTTTAACGCTTGAGCGCAGCAGCAACAGGGCCGGGTGCGCACAAGCATGCCGGCCTTTTTGTTATTGGACGATGCGCTCTATGATGCTCCCCGTTCAGCAGGCGATTTAGCAAGATCCTATGCAGCAGAATCATTTTGAAATTTTTGGTTTGCCAGTTGGCTATCAGGTGGACCGCCAGGCGCTGGCGAAACGCTACCGCGAACTACAGCAGGAGTTCCACCCGGATCGCTTCGCCGCGAAATCTGACCGCGAGCAAATGCTGGCGATGCAGTACGCGGCGCAGATCAACGAAGCCAACAACACGCTGAAGGATCCGGTGGCCCGTGCGGCCTACCTGTTGCAGTTGCGTGGTGTAGAGATAAAGGCGGAGCAAACCACCGCCGATGGCACCTTTCTGATGCAGCAGATGATGTTGCGCGAGCGTCTCGAAGAGGTGCGTGAGGCGTCCGACCCGGAGGCCGAGCTGGACGAGCTTGGTGCTGAAGCCGCCAGCCTGTTCAAGGCGCAGGAGCAGGCATTTTCCGCTGCACTGGCCGCGGATGCGCTGCAAGATGGTGAAAGTGCGCTGTCGAAGCTGCAGTTTCTTGCCAAGTTGCAGCGGCAAATCGAAGAGCTCGAAGAAGATTTACTGGATTAATACAGACCTATGGCATTACTGCAGATTTCCGAACCAGGCCAGACTCCCGAACCACATCAGCGCAAGCGCGCGGTAGGGATCGACTTAGGCACCACCAATTCCCTGGTGGCAACGGTGCGCAGCGGCACTGCGGAAGCCTTGCCGGCGGAGGATGGCAAAGCCATCCTGCCGTCTGTGGTGCGCTATACCGGTGCTGGTGTCGAAGTCGGTTATGCTGCGCGCGCCGCCGCCGGAGAGGACCCCTATAACACGCTGGTTTCCATCAAGCGGTTGATGGGGCGCGGACTCGCGGACATCAAACATTTCGGTGAGCAACTGCCGTATCACTTTGCCGAAGATACCGGCGGTATGCCCGCCATCGAAACCGTTGCCGGCGCGGTAAACCCGGTGCAGGTGTCGGCGGAAATACTCAAGGTGCTGGCACAGCGCGGTACGGCTTCTCTCGGGGGCGAGCTGGATGGTGCGGTAATCACCGTGCCGGCGTATTTTGACGATGCACAGCGTCAGGCGACCAAAGATGCGGCCAAGCTGGCCGGCCTGAAAGTGTTGCGCCTGCTGAACGAGCCTACCGCGGCAGCAGTCGCCTACGGTCTGGATAAAACCGAAGACGGCGGCGACGTTGCCGACAAAACCATCGCGGTCTACGACCTGGGTGGCGGTACTTTTGATATCTCCATTTTGCGCCTGTCGAAAGGCGTTTTTGAGGTGCTTTCCACCGGCGGCGACAGCGCGCTCGGTGGGGATGACTTTGACCGTGTGGTGGCCGAGTGGGTCGCCGCCGAGGCAGAGCTCGGCACCGATCTGGACGCGGGTACCCAGCGCAAGTTGCTGGATGCGGCTTGTGCGGCGAAAGAGGCGCTGGCTGTGGAAGAAGCGGTTGCGGTGTCCTATCGCGACTGGAATGGCTCGTTGAGCCGAGAAAAGCTCGCCGAGCTGCTAGACCCGCTGATTGGCAAAACCCTGCGCGCCTGCAAACGCGCGCTGCGCGACGCGGACCTGTCTGCGGAAGATGTGGCAGAAGTCGTGCTGGTTGGCGGCTCTACGCGTACCTTGCGTGTGCGCGAAAAGGTGGCGGGATTCTTTGGTCGAGAGCCCCACGCGGATATCGACCCGGACAAGGTTGTGGCCATTGGCGCTGCGATTCAGGCGGATGTACTGGTGGGCAACAAGTCCCGCGAAGACCTGCTGTTGCTGGATGTGATTCCGCTGTCCCTAGGTATTGAAACCATGGGTGGCCTCACCGAGAAACTCATTCACCGCAATACCACCATCCCCGTGGCCAAGGCGCAGGAGTTCACCACCTTCAAGGATGGCCAGACAGCGATGGCCATTCACGTGGTGCAGGGCGAGCGCGAGCTGGTGGCCGACTGTCGTTCGCTGGCACGTTTCGAGCTGCGCGGTATCCCGCCGATGGTGGCCGGCGCGGCGCATATCCGTGTGACCTACCAGGTGGATGCGGATGGTTTGCTGTCGGTGACCGCAATGGAAAAAAGCAGTGGGGTGCAGGCCGAGATTACCGTCAAGCCATCGTATGGGCTTGAGGACACCGATATCACGCGTATGCTGCAGGATTCCTACGCCAATGCCGAGGAAGATATTGCGGCACGCGCACTGCGCGAGGCGCAGGTGGAGGCCGAGCGCACCCTGGAGGCGATGCTTGTTGCCCTGCAGGAAAATGGCGCGGAACTGCTGAGTGAGGCTGAGCTGAGCGAACTTGAGCAGGCCATGCAGGGCTTGCGGCAGGCCCACAACGAGGGTACCGCGGACGAGATTCGCAGCCAGGTCGAAGCGCTCAACACCCTGTCCGAGCCCTTCGCCGCCCGCCGTATGGATTCCTCCATCAAACGCGCCATGCAGGGCCACAGCCTGGATGAATTTGATAAGCCCTGAGGGCGATCTGACACGCCCGCAGGGCGGTCATCGAACGAGAGTAATGAAATATGCCGAAAATCGTTTTCCTACCCCATGAAGAGCTGTGCCCGGAGGGCAAGGTTGTCGAGGTAGATCCCGGTATTACCGTATGTGATGCCGCGCTGAAGCACGGTGTCCACATTGAGCACGCGTGTGAGAAGTCCTGCGCGTGTACCACCTGTCATGTCATCGTGCGTGAAGGGTTTGACTCTCTGGAGGAGCCGGACGAGCTGGAAGAGGACCTACTGGACAAAGCCTGGGGTCTGGAGCCCGAATCTCGCCTATCCTGCCAGGCAGTGGTAGAGCAGGAAGATCTGGTAGTGGAGATTCCCAAATACACCATCAACCAGGTTTCGGAAAAGCACTAAACCGGCAGGGAGCATTGGGTTATGAAGTGGACGGATATTCACGATATTGCCATCGAATTGAGCGATGGCCACCCCGACATTGACCCCCTGACGGTTAATTTCGTCGATCTTCGCAAGTGGGTGATGGATTTGCCGGATTTTGACGACGATCCGGAGCGCTGCGGGGAGAAGATCCTCGAGGCCATTCAGGCGGCGTGGATCGAAGAGAACGAGTAGTCAGTTCTGCAGTACACACTTCACGCGTCTGCGCGTATAATCCGCGCTCCGCGATCACTGTTGGTTAATTAATCGACAGTTTTGCGAGCTGAGAGAATTCAGGGAAGAGCAACGTCAGTTGCTCTTTTCGTATCTGATTTAAGACAACTTTTTTCAAAACCTAGAAATGGAGAAAATCATGGCCGTGGAACGTACCCTGTCCATCATCAAGCCAGACGCCGTAGCCAAGAACGTAATCGGCGAAATCGAAAGCCGCTTTGAAAAAGCCGGCCTGCGCATTGTTGCCATGAAAATGGTTCAGCTGTCCCAGGAGAAGGCTGAAGGTTTCTACGCCGAGCACAAAGAGCGTCCTTTCTTTAAGGATCTGGTTGAATTCATGACTTCCGGCCCGGTTGTTGTACAGGTTCTGGAAGGCGAAAACGCGATTCTGGCCAACCGCGACCTGATGGGCGCGACCAACCCGAAAGAAGCTGACGCCGGCACCATCCGCGCCGACTTCGCTGACAGCATCGACGCGAACGCTGTTCACGGTTCCGACTCTGCGGCTTCCGCTGAGCGCGAAGTGAACTACTTCTTCGCTGCCGAAGAAATCTGCGCACGCTAATCCAGTTCGTGCCTTCGCAGGAGCCTGCCGCAACGCGGGCTCTTGCAATCCCTGCAACGCTTTGCCGTTACTGCAATTTCCGCACCGCGACCGGTGCAAGGTGAATCCATGACCGCGACTGTTGAAACAGTACAAACCGAAAAAGTGAACCTGCTGGGCCTGTCCGTGGACAAGCTAGCGGACTTTTTTGCCGGTTTGGGCGAGAAGCGCTTCCGCGCGGTGCAGGTATTGAAGTGGATTCACCAGAATGGCGTGGACGATTTCGAGCAGATGACCAATGTCAGCAAGGCCATGCGCGCCAAGCTGTCCGAGATCGCCGAAGTGCGTGCACCCAAGGTCCTGAAACAGATGGACTCCGCCGATGGCACCCGCAAGTGGCTGATCGAAGTCACCGGCGGCAATGTGATCGAGACCGTCTACATCCCCGATGGCGACCGCGGCACTTTATGTGTTTCCTCCCAGGTCGGCTGTTCCCTGGATTGCAGCTTCTGCGCCACCGGCAAGCAGGGCTTTAACCGCGACCTGACCGCGGCCGAGATTATTGGCCAGGTGTGGATCGCGTGTAAGTCATTTGGCCAACTGCAGCCAAATGGCCCGCGCAAGGTTACCAATGTCGTGATGATGGGTATGGGTGAGCCCCTGCTCAATTTCGACAACGTGGTTGATTCCATGAACCTGATGATGGAAGACAATGCCTACGGCATCTCCAAGCGTCGGGTAACCCTGAGTACCTCCGGTGTGGTGCCCGCGCTGGACCGCTTGGCCGAGGTCACCGATGTGAGCCTGGCGATCTCCCTGCACGCGCCCAATGACGAGCTGCGTAACGAGCTGGTGCCGATCAACAAAAAGTACCCCATCGCCATGCTGCTCGATAGCGCCCAGCGTTACATCGAGAATATGCCGGACAACCACCGTAAGATGACCATCGAGTACACCATGATCCGGGAGGTGAATGACCGCCCGGAGCATGCGCATCAGTTGGCCGAGCTGCTGCGTGATGTGCCGGTGAAGATAAATCTGATACCCTTCAATCCGTTTGAGCTGTCCGACTACCAGCGGGTCAGCAATAACGCTTTGCGACGTTTTCAACAGATTTTGTTGGACAAAGGCTATACCGTAACCGTGCGTACCACCCGTGGCGATGATATCGATGCGGCTTGTGGTCAGCTGGCCGGCCAAGTAAACGACCGTACCCGTCGCTCCGAGCGCTATCGCAACGCCGAGCGCCCAGTACGGATTGTTGGCCAGGCGTAACCGCCTCGATTGCTGCTGAGCATCGCCGAATGGAGTTGGCGTGCGGGGTTGTACGCACCCGATAACGATAAGGTGAGGCTAGTGTTAGCAAGAAATTCCAAGTCGGCGCTGCTCGCCGGGTTGTTCATTACCCTGCTGTTGGGTGGCTGTGTCAGCACCGGCCCAGGCGGCAAGGCCATTGATCTCGACAAGGCCCGCGAGACCCATATTCAGTTGGGCCTGCGCTATCTGCAAAGTGGCAGCGACAATCGGGAGATGGCCCGCCATCACTTCCAGGAAGCGCTCAAGCTGGGCAAGAAAGACCCCCGTGCCCACCACGGCCTCGCGCTGCTGTATCAGGCAGACGGCGAGCTGGACGTGGCCGAATCCCATTTCAAAAAAGCCCTGCGCTTCGACCGCGACTTTTCCATGGCGCGGGTGAACTACGGGGTGTTCCTGTATCAGCAGGAGCGCTACGCCGAAGCGAAAGCCCAATTCCTGACGGCGTCTGAAGATCTCTCCTACAACCGCCGCTCATACGCGCTGGCCAACCTGGGGCGTGCCGAGTTGAGATTGGGTGAGCTCGAAGGTGCTGAGCGCGCCTTCACCAAGGCGCTGGCCCTGAGCCCCGGTTTGCCGGTGGCCTTGTTAGAGCTGGCTGAGCTCAAGTTCCAGAAGCGGGACTACGCAGAAGCCAAGCAGTACCTGGATCGCTACGCGGAAAAGAGCCGGCAGGTACCGCAATCCCTGTGGCTCGGTATCCGTATCGAGAAGATTTTCGGTAACCGGGACAAGGAGCGCAGCTACGCCCTGGCGCTGAAGAACCTGTTTCCCTATTCAGCAGAAACGCTGAAATACCAGGAGATGAAGGCCGAAAATGAGCAGTAACGATTCCGTCGCAGATTCTACCGAACACGCCGCCGAGCAGCCTTCCGCATTGTCCGTCGGTAGCCAGTTGCGCGCCGCCCGCGAACAGGCCGGGCTTGAAGTTGAAGAGCTGGCCAGTCGCCTGTGTATGTCACCGGATAAGCTCAAGGTTTTGGAGCAGGACGAGTTTGATCGCCTGGCCGGCGCCATCTATGTGCGCGGTTACATCCGCAATGCCTGTAAAGAGTTGGGCCTCGACGCGGAGCCATTGCTGGACATGTTTGCCCAGCAGGCGCCGGACAATTCCACGCCCCATATTCCCGAGATGCCCCGCGGCATGAAGGTGGGCGGTGCCGGTGAGTCGAGTGGCGATTCCTCGTTCCGTCCGCTGGTGCTGGTGCTGGCGATTGCCGCGGCCGGCGGTTACTGGTGGTTTGGCCTGCAGGGTGGTACGCCCGCTGCAAACGTCGATCCGGCCTTTACCGAGGCGGCCCAGGAGGCCGAGCGGGTACCAGAAGCACCAATTGCGATGGTGGAAGCCATTGAGTCCAACGCCGCTGTGGGAGAGCCTGCTGCGGACGCCGTTGAAGTTGCAGCGTCGGAAATTGAGGCCGCAGTCGAGCCGGCGCCAACCGATCTCGCCGAGGCCCTGTCTGCTTCACCGGAGACTGGGCCCGAGCCAGAGGCCGTGTCCGAGCCGGAGACGGTATCTGAGCCGGAAGTCGCCGCGGTTTCTGCCACGCCTACATTACCCGCAGCGGCGGAATTGCCTGCGGCGGCGGAAGAAACGCCGACAGCAGCGGTAGGTATTCCTGACGCCGCGCTATCCCTTAGCTTCAGCGAAGAAGCGTGGATTGAAGTGGTGGATGCGACGGGCAACAAGCTGTTGTCGCGCCTGCAGCCCGCGGGCTCGACGGTGGAGCTGACCGGTGAGGCGCCATTTAACCTGATGCTGGGCAACGCGGCGGCGACCACCGTCAGCTATGCCGGTGAGGTGGTGGACAGCTCGCCGTTGGGTACCCGCCGTACCCGCAAGCTGATTGTGGGTGGCTAGTCCCCTTATTGTGAGCCCCTTATTCTCCTCGCGAAGGGCGCAACCCCTGTAGGTTTGCGCCCAATCTATCTATAATCCTCCGGTTTTTCCGTCCCCGCTCAACCCTAACGCAGGTTCTGTTATGCAGTTCGAGTCACCCATAGTTCGTCGCGTGTCACGCCAGATCATGGTGGGCAATGTGCCGGTCGGCGGTGGTGCGCCCATTTCCGTCCAGAGCATGACGAATACGGAAACCTGCGATGTGGCCGCTACCGTCGACCAGATCCAGCGCCTGGAAAATGCCGGTGCGGATATTGTGCGGGTGTCTGTGCCGTCCATGGAGGCTGCGGAGGCCTTCGGCGAGATCAAAAAGCAGGTGGCTGTGCCGCTGGTTGCGGACATTCACTTCGACTACCGCATCGCACTGCGCGTGGCGGACCTGGGTGTAGACTGCCTGCGCATCAACCCGGGCAATATTGGCCGCGAAAAGCGTATTCGCGCGGTGGTCGACAAGGCCCGGGACCTGAATATCCCGATTCGTATCGGCGTGAATGCAGGCTCCCTCGAGAAAGACCTGCAGAAAAAATACGGTGAACCCACGCCGGATGCGCTGGTGGAATCAGCGCTGCGCCATGTGGACATTCTCGACAGCCTGAACTTCCAGGACTTCAAGGTCAGCGTAAAGGCGTCGGATATTTTTATGGCCACGGCGGCCTACCGCAAGCTGGCGACCCAGATTGAGCAGCCGCTGCATCTCGGTATTACTGAAGCCGGCGGGCTGCGCGCGGGCACCGTGAAATCGGCCATCGGCCTCGGTGCGCTGCTGCTGGATGGTATTGGCGACACCCTGCGTGTATCCCTCGCCGCGGATCCGGTGGAAGAAGTGAAGGTGGGCTGGGATCTGCTCAAGAGCCTGCGCCTGCGCACCAAGGGCATCAACTTTATTGCCTGCCCCAGCTGTTCACGCCAGAACTTCGACGTGGTGAAAACCATGAACGAACTGGAGACCCGCCTGGAAGATATCACCACGCCGCTGGATGTCGCGGTCATCGGCTGCATCGTGAACGGCCCGGGTGAAGCAAAAGAGGCAGATATCGGCCTGGCCGGTGGCACGCCCAGCCATGCGATCTATGTGGACGGGCAGCCGGACCGCAAATTCAAGAATGACAACCTGGTGGATGACCTGGAGCAACTGATCCGCGAAAAGGCTGCGGCCAAGGCGGAACAGGAGGCGAACATCATCGCCAAGGAAACCACTGAGTAATATTGGGTGCCGGTGGATGCCGGCATCGCGTACGAACTGTATTTAAGGACTACCGTTGAAACAACTTCGCGCCATCCGCGGCATGAATGACCTGCTGCCCACCCAGTCCCCGGTGTGGCAATACGTGGAAAGCACCCTCAGCGAACTCTTCGCGCGCTACGGCTACAGCGAGATCCGTACCCCGTTGCTGGAAGCGACCCAGCTGTTTGCCCGCGCCGTCGGTGAGGCCACCGATATCGTCGAGAAGGAAATGTACACCTTCGACGACAAGAGCGGTGACAGCGTCACCCTGCGCCCGGAAGGCACCGCCGGCACGGTGCGCGCGGCCATCCAGAATAACCTGCTGATCCAGCCCCAGCGCCTGTGGTACTTCGGCCCCATGTTCCGCTACGAGCGCCCGCAGAAGGGCCGCTTGCGCCAGTTCCACCAGTTCGGGGTGGAGGTGTTTGGTATCGAAGGTCCGGATATCGACGCCGAGATTCTGATGATGACCGCACGCCTGTGGAAACAGCTGGGGGTCTCCGAGCACGTATCCCTGCAGCTGAACTCCCTCGGCAATAGCGAGAGCCGCGCGGCCTACCGCGATGCGCTGGTGGAGTACCTGTCTGCGCGCAAAGACCAGCTGGATGAAGACAGCCAGCGCCGTCTTGAACGCAACCCGCTGCGGATCCTCGACAGCAAGAACGCGGATACCCAGGCGCTGCTGACCGATGCGCCCTGCCTGCTCGATTTCCTCGACGACGAGTCGCGCAGCCACTTTGAACAGCTGCGAGCCTTCCTGGATGCGGCCGGAGTGGCCTATGAAGTGAATCCGCGCCTGGTGCGCGGCCTCGACTACTATGGCAAGACGGTTTTTGAGTGGGTGACCGACAGCCTTGGTGCCCAGGGCACCGTGTGTGCCGGTGGCCGCTACGACGGCCTGGTAGAGCAGATGGGCGGCAAACCTACTCCCGCCGTCGGCTTTGGCCTCGGCGTTGAGCGTCTGGTGCTGTTGCTGGAAACCCTGGAAGTACTGCCAGACACCCTGGATCAGCAGGTCGATGCCTATCTGGTTGCCGTGGGTGATGTACAATCAGCCGCTTTGGCTGCGGCCGAGCAGTTGCGCAGTGATCTGCCGTGGCTGCGCCTGCAGACCCACTGCGGTGGTGGCAGCTTCAAGAGCCAGATGAAGAAGGCCGACAAGAGCAATGCGGATTACGCATTGATCATCGGCGAAGATGAAGCGGCAGCGGGGCAGATTACGGTGAAGTCCCTGCGCGCCGACGTCGAGCAGCAGACCGTGGCGGTTGCTGAACTGGCAAACATTTTACAAGGCTAAATGGCTGCGCTGGAGGTGACCGCCTGCAGCGCGCAAACAGCATCTCAAAGAATTGGTATTGGGAATAAGGCAAATAACAAATGGCAGACCATCTGACAGAAGAAGAACAAATTGAATCCATCAAGCGCTGGTGGAAAGAAAATGGCACTGGCATTGTCACCGGTGTGGTACTGGCGCTTTCTGCTTATTTTGGCTGGCAGTGGTGGCAGGGCAAGGAGCGCGCCGATGCCGAGACGGCGTCTAACCTGTACCAGAGCTTTGTTACTGCGGTGTCTGCCAATGAGGGCAACCCGGATAACAAACAGCTGACTACCGCCAAGTCCCTGGCCCGCGAGCTAAAAGACGACTTTGGCAAGCGGATCTACGCAACCCAGGCATCCCTCGAACTGGCCGCGCTGGCTGCCGAGTCCAATGACCTGGAAGAAGCCGCCAAGCAGCTGCAGTGGGCTGTGGATAACACAGGTGACGATGCGCTGAAATTTGTTGCCCTGCGTCGCCTGGCTGCGGTTAAAGCCGCGCGTGGCGAAACCGGCGAAGCGCTCAAGTTGCTCGAAGGGGATATTCCTCCGGCATTCGCTGGGCTCTATGCGGAAACCCGCGGTGACATCCTTGTGCAGCAGGGCGACAAAGATGCGGCTCGCGCCGCCTATCAGGAAGCGCGCGCGCAATTGCTCCCCGAGCAGGCCGCAGGCGCCGGTCTGTTGGACCTGAAGATTGAAAGTTTGGGCGATGCGCCCAAATCGGATGAAACTCCGGAAGACGAAGCGGTGTCTGAGCCCGGTAATGAAACCGAAGCAGACGAAGCCGACAAGGAGAGTACCCCGCAATGATAGGCACGCACACCGGTAACCGCTTCGCGGCGGGCAAGGCACTCAACCGAATTGTTGCCGTCGCTCTGGCCGCGGTCATTAGTGCCTGTGCTTCCAACGAAGAGAAGGAAGACACAGATCCCGTCGAGTTGACGGAAATTCAGGAGAGCGTACGACTGAGCGAAGTGTGGTCCACCAATATCGGTGATATTGATGCACTGCGCTACGCCATGCTGACGCCGGGACTGATTGACGGAAAAATTATTGCCGCCAACAGCGACGGTGATGTGGTTGCCCTGGATCGCAGCACCGGCAAGCGCCTGTGGAAAACCGACATTGAACGTTCCATCAGTGGCGGTGTTGGTGTGGGTCTGGGTATTGCGGTGGTAGCGGATTTCCGCGGCCGCATTGTGGCACTTGACTTGAATACCGGTGAACAGCGCTGGGACACCCAGCTCAGCGGTGAGGTTGTCTCTACCCCGGCGGTTGGCGCCGGTATGGTAGTGGTGCAAACCGTGGACGGTAAGCTGCTCGGCCTCAATGCGGAGACCGGCGAACAGACCTGGCGCCACAACACCATCTTGCCGGTGCTGACCCTGCGTGGTACCGCGAGCCCGGTTATTTCTGGCGGCGTTGTGTTCGCCGGCCTGGACAACGGCAAGCTGATTGCGTTGAGCGCCACCGACGGTATTACCCGTTGGGAACAGCGTGTTGCCATTCCGCAGGGGACTGCGGAGCTGGAGCGCGTCGTGGATATTGATGGTGCACCACTGGTGCGCGGTGAACTGGTGTTTGCCGCCAGCTACCAGGGTCGAGTTGTTGCCCTGTCCCGCGAAGATGGCCGCGGTCTGTGGGCGCGCGATGCCTCCACCAACCACGGTGTTGCGGTGGGTGCCGGCCAGGTATTCCTGAGCGACGCCGACGGCAGTGTCCACGCCTACAATGTAGGTAATGGCCAGATTCAGTGGACCAACAGTGAATTGCTGCGTCGTCAGCTCGGCGGCCCGGCCTATTTTGTCGATGTGGTTGTGGTGGGTGACCTGGATGGCTACCTGCATGCGCTGGACCCGACTACCGGTCGCTTTGTGGGGCGTACCCGCATTGACCGCGATCCGATCCGTATCCCGCTGCTGGCCGACGGCGATCTGCTGTTCGCGCTGTCAGACGACGGTGAGCTGGTGGCTCTGCGCCTGGAACGCTGAAACATCAGACCAAGCGTCCAAAATGCGTCCCCGGGCTCGCGCCTGGGGTAAGCAAAACCGCTCTGGTTTAACTATCGCCCGCAGTATGCGGGCGTTTGTATTTATGGTCTGGCTCAGATAAGGGGCCAGTTTTTGAGTATATTCAATTTATGTTGCCTGTAATCGCCCTGGTTGGGCGCCCCAATGTGGGTAAATCCACCCTGTTTAATCGCCTGACCAAGAGCCGCGACGCCCTTGTGGCTAACTACGCCGGTCTGACGCGCGACCGCAAATACGGCGAGGCGGAATTCGACGGCCACAAGATGATCCTGGTAGACACCGGGGGTATCAGTGGTGGCGAAGAGGGTATCGATGCGGCCATGGCCCAGCAGTCCATGCAGGCGATTGAAGAGGCGGACTTTGTCCTGTTCATGGTGGATTGCCGCGCGGGTTTGACTCCGGCGGATGAGATGATCGCCGAGCGCCTGCGTACCCGCTCCAAACCCACCATTTTGGTGGCCAACAAGGTGGACGGGGTAAACCCGGATATCGCCCTGGCACCGTTTTATGAACTGGGTATTGGTGAGCTATTCCCGACCACCGCCACCCACGGCCGCGGGGTTCGCTCGCTGATGGAGCGTCTTGTAGGCGACCTGCCGGATTCCGGTGAAGAAGAGCTGGTAGATGAAGCCAGCGGCATCAAAATCGGAATCGTCGGCCGCCCGAACGTGGGTAAATCCACGCTGGTAAACCGCCTGCTGGGTGAAGACCGCGTGGTGGTGTTCGACCAGCCCGGTACCACCCGCGACAGTGTCTACATCAATTACGAACGCGACGAAAAGCCCTACACCATTATCGATACCGCGGGTATTCGCCGGCGCAAAAACGTCAAGGAATCGGTGGAGAAATTCTCCATCGTGAAAACCCTGCAGGCGGTGGAAGACGCCAACGTGGTGGTGCTGGTGATCGATGCCAGTGAGGGCCTGGTGGACCAGGACCTGCACCTGATGGGCACCGTGATTCAATCCGGCCGCGCGCTGGTTGTGGCGCTGAACAAGTGGGATGGCCTGGACCCGGATCACCGCGACTTTGTGAAAACCGAACTGGAGCGGCGCCTGCGTTTTGTGGAGTTCGCCGATATCCACTTTATTTCTGCCCTGCATGGCACCGGTGTTGGTAACCTGTACGAGTCCATCGAGGCCGCGTACCAGTCGGCGACCGACAAGCTCTCGACCAACCACCTGACGCGTATCTTGCAGTGGGCGGTAAGTGAGCACCAGCCTCCACTGGTGAATGGTCACCGCATCAAGCTGCGTTACGCGCATGCGGGCGGGCAGAACCCACCGGTGATCGTGATTCACGGGAACCAGACCGATCAGGTACCCAACCACTATGTGCGCTATCTGGAAAAGACCTTCCGCAAGGCGCTGGACCTGCACGGTACCCCGGTAAAAATTGAATTCCGCACCAGCGATAACCCGTATGCGGGAAAGAAAAACAAACTGAGCGACCGCCAGAAAGCGAAGAAGCGTCGCCTGATGAAGTTTGTGAAGAAAAAGAAAAAATAATTGAATTGGCAGGGCGGCACGGCATCAGTGCCGCCCGTTCACTGCCGGCTACCACAAGGAAGAGGCCCTCACATGCCGAAGCTCAACGACTCTGATCTGCTCCGTACGCAATCCTTCATTAATGGCCAGTGGCTCGATGCCGATAGTGGTAACACCCTGGAGGTTACCAATCCGGCCACGGGCGAAACCGTTGCCACCATCGCAAGTCTCGGCGCCGCCGAAACCCGCCGCGCCATCGAGGCCGCTAATGAGGCCTGGCCCGCGTGGCGCAACTTGCCGGTAAAGCAGCGCGCAAAAATCCTGCGCGACTGGTACAACCTGATTATTGAAAACGTCGATGACCTGGCCGCAATCTTAACCGCGGAGCAGGGTAAGCCACTGGCAGAAGCCAAAACCGAAATCACCTATGGTGCCAATTATCTGGAGTGGTTTGCCGAAGAGGCCAAGCGCGCCTACGGCGATGTGATTGCCCCGCCAGCCAACGACAAGCGTATAGTCGTCATCAAACAGTCGGTGGGTGTTACCGCATCCATTACTCCGTGGAATTTCCCCAGCGCAATGATTGCGCGCAAGGTGGCCCCCGCATTGGCCGCCGGCTGTACCTTCGTTGCCAAGCCCGCTTCCGAAACGCCGCTCTCCGCCCTGGCGCTGGCGGTACTGGCGGAAAAAGCTGGCGTGCCCAAGGGCGTGTTCAACGTCGTGGTGGGCAAAAGTTCGCGGGAAATTGGCGGCGAGATGACCAGCAACCCGCTGGTGCGCAAATTTACCTTTACCGGCTCTACTGCCGTCGGCAAGCAGCTGCAGGCCCAGTGTGCAGAAACCATCAAGAAAACGTCCATGGAGCTCGGTGGTAACGCTCCGTTTATCGTCTTCGACGATGCGGATATCGATGAGGCGGTAAAAGGCGCAATCATCTGCAAATACCGCAATGCCGGGCAAACTTGTGTCTGTGCCAACCGCATTCTCGTGCAGGAAGGCGTGTACGATGAGTTCGCGGAGAAATTCTCCCAGGCCGTGAATGATTTAACACTGGGTAACGGTGCTGCTTCCGGTGTCGATGTAGGCCCCATGATTAACTCGGGGGCGGTGAAAGATGTTGCCGCGCTGGTGGAAGACGCCTTGAGCAAGGGCGCCAAGGCGCTGAACCCGGGTGGGCCGAGCGAGCTGGGTGAGTGCTTCTATACCCCAGCAGTGTTGGGGGACGCGAATGACTCCATGCGCCTGTTCAAGGAGGAAATCTTTGGCCCGGTTGCGCCGCTGTTTAAATTCAGCACCGAAGAAGAGGCGATCCGTATGGCCAACGATACGGAGTTTGGTTTGGCCTCGTATTTTTATGCCCGTGATATCGGTCGTATCTGGCGCGTGGCGGAAGGGCTGGAATACGGCATGGTCGGTATCAATGAGGGCATCATTTCCAATGAGATGGCACCGTTCGGCGGTATCAAAGAATCCGGCAGTGGCCGTGAAGGCTCCAAGTACGGTATCGATGATTACCTCGAAATCAAATACCTGTGCATGGGTGGCATTTGAATACCCCAGTACTGAGTATTGAGCCAGTCGCCATCACCCACTCCTGTTTTTCGGACAAGTTCGGCATCCCGCGCCAGCCTTTGCTGGCGGATGCCAGCCGCGCATCCCTCGAACTGTTGTCACCTTACAACGATCCGGAGGCCGTAGCCGGCCTCGAGCAATACACCCATCTGTGGCTTACCTGGCAGTTTCACCAGGTAGCCGGGCAATGGTGTGCCAAGGTTCGCCCACCGCGCCTTGGTGGCAATAAAAAAATGGGCGTATTCGCCACCCGCTCACCGTTTCGACCGAACAATATTGGCCTGTCCGTGGTGCGGTTGATCGAGGTGCGGGTGAGTAAAACGGCTGCGTCAGCAAAAGTTGAAATCATCATTGCCGGCGCCGACCTGCTCGACGGCACACCGATCCTGGATATCAAACCCTACATTCCCTATGCCGATAATGTCCCTGAGGCCGCCAGCGACTTTGCCGATGCCGCCCCAGCCGCAACGCCGGTAGCGATTCCGGAAGCAATCGCCGACGCAGCACGCAACTACCGCGATCAGTGGGGTACCGATTTACTGGCACTTATCCAACAGGTACTCGCACAAGACCCCAAGCCCGCGTACCAGCAGCCTGACCCATCGCGAATCTATGGCATGGAACTTTGCGGGTTCAACCTGCAATGGCGCTACCGGGATAATGGGATTTATGTGGTGGCACTAACACCGCTCGAACTGAGCGTAACTGTGGAAGGAAAGGGCGAGTGAATATAAAGCGCGGGCTACGGTCCCTGATTAAGTTTGCACTGCTAGCCGCATTGGTCGTCGTCGCAGTTTCCTGGTATCACGCCCGCAGCATGCCAAAAGGGCAGGCACCGGAACTGCTGGCACCCGATATCAATGGCCTGCCGATTAGTTTGCAGGGGATGACCCAGAAAGGCCCTGTGTTGATTTATTTCTGGGCCACCTGGTGTGGCTATTGCCGGGTAGTGTCGCCAGCGGTGTCCGATCTATCCAAAGAATATCAGGTGATCAGTATCGCCCTGCAGTCCGGCACACCGGACGAAGTGGCCAATTATCAGCAGGAACACGATTTAGCGTTTCGCACCATCAACGATCCCAGCGGCGCGCTCAGTGCCAGCTGGGGCCTCAAGGTAACCCCTACCATTGCCATCGTCGACAATAAGGGTGAAGTCAGTACCGTGACCGCCGGCATGGCTTCGCGCTTGGGGCTGAAAGCGCGGATGTGGTGGGCGCAGGTGGGCAAAGGCGAATAATCACATCGCGTCTTCCGACGCGATCAGTGGCGGGTCTTGGTGGGGTCCAGGTCTTCGCTCATTACATCGTCAAACGCGGGCTGGCCGGGAATCTTGTGTCCCTCGCTGGCCCACTCCCCGAGGTCGATCAGCTTGCAGCGTTCACAGCAGAATGGACGGTGTGGATTGGTTGCACTCCACTCCATCGGCTTTTTGCAGGTGGGACAGGGCACGGTTGGCTTGTCGGGGGAAGAATGATCGGACATGGATAACGGCTATTCCGGTTTCGTCGCCAGCTGAATGTACTGCGCGTGCAGGGCATCCACCTGAGCGTTCAGGGCTTCTAGAGAGCCGCTATTATCCAGAATATCGTGCGCCTGTGCACACCGTTCAGCGCGCGGCAGCTGCGCGGCCATGATTTTGCGTATCTGCTGTACAGAGTTGCTGTCCCGCGCAGTGGCACGGGCAAGCTGCAGCTCTTCCGGAATATCCACCACACACACCCGCTGCACCAGCGCGACCTGGCCGGACTCGAGCAACAGCGGTGATTCGAGAATGGCATAAGGCGCGTTATGGGTTTCTGAACTAGCCGCGAGGGAGGAAATGATTTCTTCTCGAATGAGAGGGTGGGTCAGCTGTTCCAGCCAGCGCCGTTCTTCGGGGTTGTCGAATACACGCTTGCGCAGCGCAGCACGGTCCAACTCGCCATTTTCCAGTAGTATGTCGGTACCGAAGTGCTCGGCAATGGCGGCGAGCGCCGTGCGCCCGGGCTCCACCACTACCCGTGCGGCGATATCCGCATCCACTACATTGACGCCGTGGTACCGAAAGCGCGCCGCCGCGGCGGATTTACCGCTGCCGATACCTCCAGTCAGCCCGACAGTAAACATGGTTTAGCTGCTCATCCCGGACACGCGGAAGTACCAGCCCATAATCTGCTCACCCCACAGCATGGCAATCCACGCCGCGCCCGCGAGGTAGGGGCCAAAGGCAATTGGCAGGTTCTTGTCGCGCCCAGAAATCAGCGTCCACAGAATACCGGCCAGGGCACCTACCGCCGCAGACAGCAGTATCACCAGCGGCAGCACCTGCCAGCCAAACCAGGCACCGATGGCGGCCAGAATCTTAAAGTCTCCGGCTCCCATCCCTTCTTTGCCGGTCACCAGCTTGAAGACATGGAAGATACCCCACAGCACCAGATAGCCCGCAATCGCCCCGATCACCGCATCCTGCAGCGGCGCAAACACACCCCACAGATTAATCAACAGACCCGCCCACAACAGCGGTAGGGTGATGCTGTCGGGCAGCAACTGCTTGTCAAAATCGATTCCGGTCAATGCCACTAATGCCCAGGTAAACACGACTCCGGCCAGTGCCTGCCAGGTCAAGCCCAGCTGCCACACCACTACCGCGGTCAAAATACCGGTTGCCAGCTCTACCAGCGGGTAGCGCTTGGAAATCGACGTACCGCAATTGCCGCACTTACCGCGCAGTAGCAGGTAGCTGATGATAGGAATGTTCTGCCAGGGTCTAATTTCCTGGTTGCAGCTAGGGCAGTGGGAGTGGGGGAGCACCAGATTGTAGGTCTGACTCAATACCTTCCCATCTTCCGCAGGTGGTGTCTTGTCAAAGTACGCGTAGAAATCCCGCTGATATTCCCGCTCCATCATGATGGGTAGGCGGTGGATTACGACATTTAAGAAGCTGCCGATTAGCAGGCCTAAAATAAAAGCGCTGCTAATTAGCAGCGCTAGGTCGGATGAGATAGGTTGTGACATTTGAGATTCTATATCTAGACGACTTGACCAATCTGGAAAATGGGTAGATACATAGCAATCATAAGCCCGCCAACTAGGATACCTAATACAGCCATAATCATTGGCTCTAGTAGAGTAGTAAGGTTATCCACCATATTGTCGACAGCCTCTTCATAAAAATCGGCCGCTTTGCCGAGCATTTCGTCGAGCGCACCGGACTCTTCGCCGATCGCCGTCATCTGTACCAGCATAGTTGGGTAAAGCCCTGAGCTTCGCATAGCACCGTTGAGCGGAATGCCCGTGGCTACTGAATCACGAATTTTAAGCGTTGCCTGCTCGTAGACCACATTGCCCGTTGCCCCTGAAACTGACTTCAATGCGTCGATAAGAGGTACGCCTGCGGCAAAAGTCGTAGACAGCGTACGCGCATATCGAGCAGCGATAGAGTTGTAGGTTATTTGGCCTAAAATAGGCAAGCGAAGCATTAGTTTATCAAAAAAGTTTGCTACATTTTTGTTGCGTTTTTTTACTTCAAGTATGCCGCCCACACCCACAATTACTGAAATAAATGCGAGCAACCAGTTCTCCTGCATCCACTCTGAAATACTCAGGACAAACAAAGTAAATGCAGGAAGCTCTGCGCCGAAGTTAGAAAATGTCTCTGCGAACTGTGGAACCACCTTCACTAGCAAAATCGCCGTAACCACTACTGCAACTACAATAACTGCAAGAGGGTAGGTCATGGCCTTTTTTATTTTTGCCTTGAGTGATTCGGTCTTTTCCTTATAAGTCGCGATACGATCCAGCATGGTCTCTAGTGCACCGGATTGTTCACCCGAAGCGACAAGGTTGCAAAAAAGATCGTCAAAGTGCAGGGGGTGTTTACGCAGAGAGTCGGCGAAAGCCGTACCGGAGGCTACATCGTCGCGAATTTTGAAAACAAGCTCTTTTACCCCGTCGTTATCTAGACCATCAGCAACAATCTCAAAACTCTGTACCAGTGGCACACCAGCCTTCATCATTGTGGCCATTTGGCGAGTGAAAATCGCAATGTCCGCCGGTTTAACCTTTTTTGACGCGCCGAATAGGGGCTTTGGCTTTTTCTGTACCTTGCTGGCTATGATTCCCTGGCGACGCAACTGTGCCTTGATCAGTGTCGGGTTACTGCTGCTGATCTCCCCTTCAACTTTGTTGCCCTTTGCATCCACACCTTTATAGATGTAGGCATCGGCGACTGCGGCGGCTTTGGCCATGGTGATATTCCCGGATTCTTATTGTCGATCGAAAAAGTTAGTCTTTGGTAACCCGATTGGCTTCTTCCAGGCTGGTTACGCCCATTACTACCTTGCGTAATGCGGAGGTGCGGAGATTGTTAAATCCCTCCTGCCTGGCCTGGTCGGCAATCTGAATCGAATTGCCACCTTCCATTATAATGCGCGAGATTCCGTCGGTAATGCGAACCACTTCATACACGCCCACGCGGCCTTTGTAGCCCTTGGAGCAGTGTTCACATCCCACTGGCTGGTAGATTTGCCACTCAGACTTGGGAATCGTTACCGCATCGAAACCCTCGGACTTCAGAATTTCTTCAGGCAACTCTGCAGGTTTTTTACATTCGCCACACAGGCGCCGCGCAAGGCGCTGGGCAATAATCACGCTTACAGAAGTGGCAATGTTGAATGTGGGAACGCCCATATTCATCAATCGGGTCAGGGTTTCCGGTGCGGAATTGGTATGCAGGGTGGACAATACCAAGTGGCCGGTTTGCGCGGCTTTGATCGCAATCTCTGCGGTTTCCAGATCTCGAATCTCACCTACCATCACGATATCCGGATCCTGGCGCAGGAAGGAGCGCAGTGCCTCGGCGAAGTTTAACCCTACCTTTGCGGAGACGTTAACCTGATTAATCCCCTCCAGGTTGATCTCCACGGGGTCTTCTGCCGTGGAAATATTACGTTCGGGGGTATTAAGAATATTCAGACCGGTATATAGGGATACGGTTTTGCCGGAACCGGTAGGCCCGGTTACCAGGATCATGCCCTGTGGCTGCGCAAGCGCATCCAGATAAATCTGTTTCTGTTCTTCCTCATACCCCAATGCATCGATACCAAGTTTGGCCGAGGAGGGGTCCAAGATCCGCAGCACAATCTTCTCTCCCCAAAGGGTGGGAAGGCTGTTTACGCGGAAATCGATAGCTTTAGTTTTGGACAGCTTCATTTTAATACGGCCATCCTGAGGTACCCGCCGTTCAGAAATGTCCATCTTGGACATGACCTTCAAGCGCGCGGATAGTCTCGATGCCAGCTGAATCGGTGGGCGCGCTACTTCATGCAGCACGCCGTCGGTGCGCAGGCGTACCCGATAGGATTTCTCGTAGGGCTCAAAGTGTATATCGGAGGCACCGGTGCGAATCGCATCCAGTAGCACCTTATTTACGAAACGTACAACCGGCGCTTCGTCGCCCCCCACATCGTTGTCGTCCTCTCTTCCTTGATCACCACCTTCCACATCGAGGCTGTCAAGATCGTCGTCGTCCAGTCCATCGAGACCGCCGCCTATATCGCCGCTGTTGGACAGGTAGCTTTCGATGGCCTTTGCAAGCTTGTCGGTTTCAACCAGCACCGCCTCGGTATTGAGGCCGGTATTGAAGTTGATTTCATCGAGCCCAGCAAGATTGGTGGGGTCTGCCACCGCCACAAATAATCGGTTACCACGTTTATACAAAGGCAGTGCAAAATGCTTGGTGATCAGCTTTTCGTCCAGCACATCTTTGGGCAGTAGATCGAAGTTGTAGCTGGACAGGTCGAACAGCGGTGAACCAAAGGCTTGGCTGGCGATATTGGCCAACTCCCGGCTCTTGACCAGCTTTGCCTCTACCGCGTGCTGCGCAAAGCTTTGGCCTTCCCGTTTTGCCGCTTTGAGGGCGGATTGTGCGGTGGACTCATCAATGGCCTTGTCGATGACCAGACGCTTGGCCAGTCCGCTTAATGGGGTGCTGCTCATGGGGATCTATTCGCGCTTCGGGTGTACGTTTTTTGTTCTGCAGGTGGCGAGCTATTGGGCTTATTGCGCCAGCATTCCAATATAACGAATTCGCCGCTGACCGCCAATTGCTGAAAAGCTAATTACATCACAGTGTTAAGCCGGAAACCTCAACGACTCTGTGAACCGCTTTCTGATGCCTATAAAGGTCGAGGAATTGTTGAATGGTGTCACAGTGACAATCTGTGTCACTAATGTCTTAGGTTTGGTTGAAAAATGCTCTACCTGTTTGTTATGTATGCTTTTGGCGCGGAAAGGATCACTCAACGTGGTTAATTAAGGGCGCTTTCCTGGTTGCGCGTTTTGCCACAATCCTAGTAAGGTAACTTCCGACTTCCTCACGGGATTTCGTCCAAATAACAACAGTCTGTATGGAGACGGTTACAATGAAAAAGCAACAGGGCTTTACTCTTATTGAATTGATGATCGTAGTTGCGATCATTGGTATTCTGGCGGCAGTCGCACTGCCTGCATACCAAGATTACACCGCACGTGCGCAAGCAGCTGAGGGTGCATCCATCGCGGCCGCAGCAAAGACATCTATCGCCGAATTCTGGAATAGTGAAGGCACCTACCCTGGCACAGCCACTACCATTAAAAACGGTGATTTGGCAGCAAAAGGTAAATACTCTGCTCTGACTGTTGCCGAGGATACCGGTGTTATTACCGTTGCATTTAATGCAACTGGTGTTTCCAAAGACCTGCAAAGCAAAAACATTACCTTCACTCCTGTAGCGCCTTCCGCTGGTGATGCTTCGTTCAAGTGGACCTGTGCGGGTAGCGTGCTTCAGAAGCATATGCCGAAGGGATGTACTACCGGCTAAATTTTTGTGTGACCTGTTTTCGGGTTACTGAAGGGGCGCGTAGGCGCCCCTTTTTTGTGCTCGTGAGTTAAACGCTTTTCACAAAAGCATTATTGGATAACCTGCACTTGCTCCATTGGAGCAGGTGTAGTTAAGGGCCGAGTTGTTAGCTATTTCATTTCTATGGAGGGTGGGAGATGGTAGCTAAGGTGCTAGAGATATATGGTTTAATTGACTTGGTAATTTCCGTTGGGATAACTAGGAGGTCGCTGGTTTAATTTCCGGATGAATTGGTTCAAATTTTTGGTGCGCGCTAACGCCGACATTACACTTCGCTCGATTGTTTGTAATTTGAGGGAGTATTTGATGTCTATCCCTTCCCACGTCCTCGAAACCGAGTTCCCCGATCTCGCCGACAGCATCCGCCACTTGGTCCAGGACAGCATCCAGTACAAGAGCGACCACGATGACTACCACAAGCTGGATAAGGCTATCCGTGGTCTTGAGCAGCGTGGTGTGGCGACGGATGACCACCACTTCCGAGAATTGAAAACCAAGCGCGCACGCTTGAAAGACCAGCTGTATACGCAGGCCAAGAACTACCATCCACACTGAGAGTGTTGGTTTGCGGCCCTCTTTACTATTGGGGGCCTGTTATAGCTCGCCGGGAGCAAGTGAGTTCGTCTAGTCAGAAACGGTCCAGTTCGTCGCGCAGGTCCTGTTCCAGATCTTTTGGCTCGCTGATCCATACGCTGTTGTCGGCGCCGGGAAAGACGCCGACTTCGATGCCATCTTTATGGAGGCCCGGTAACCAGCGGTTGAGGAACTGGGGCAGGGGAATGCTCTTGGGCGTTAGCTCGTCACTGTCTTCGGCGTAGTGCGCGGCGAAGTCACTGCTGGGCCAGATGGGCAGATATTCGAAGCCGCCATCTTCCTCGCCGTGCAGCTTCAGAAAGTGCTCGTCGCTATTTATCAGAATCCAGATTTCCCGCTCTTCACCCACGGTCGCCAGGAAGTACTCAAAGCGTTCCTCGGCGGCCTGTGCCAATACGCTCGCTAGTTGGTCGTTGCTCATTTTTTCTCTCATTTCTGGCTGCTGGTGCGTCGACGACGCGGCTATTTGCCATTGCAGTGGGCAGCAGTTTACGGTTTTTGCCGCGCAATTGCTTTGCCCGTGTTGTCGTGCCTTTCGTTGCAGGCGCTGAGTAGCTGGAGTGCGGTCGCCTCAAGTATTGGGTAGAGTAATGCACTGCAATGCTCACGGTGGACGTCTGAGCGTATGCGGTGCAATGTTACGCGCGTATTCGGTGTCTACCTGTAATAACTGTAATCAAGGAGTTGTGATGAAACGTTTTGTTTTACTGGCGGGCATGCTCGCTTGCCTGTCTGGGGGCGCTCAGGCGCAAGACATCAAGTTGCCGGAGCGGCTGCCGGAGCTCACAGTGACTGACGAAGCGGCTCTTGGTACCGCGGATTCGGGCGTGAAGCCGGGCGCCAAGGTGGCCGATTTCAGCGTGCTCGATCATAAGGGTAGCCCCGTATCCCTGGCGGCTCTGGTAAAAGACAAGGCGCCGTTGCTGGTGGTCTTTTACCGCGGTGGTTGGTGCCCGTACTGTAACGTGCAGATTCGCCAAATGGCGGAGGCCTGGCCGGAATTCGAGAAGCGCGGCGTAACGCCGGTGCTAGTGAGTGTGGATAAGCCGGATGCCAGTGCCATGGCCAAGGCGACTTACGAAATTCCCTTCCCGGTGCTATCCGACCCAGACCTGAAAGCGCACCAGGCGTTTGACGTGATCATCGAGATCGACGATGCCACTGCTGAGAAATACAAAACTTACGGTATTGTGTTGGAGGATTGGTCCGGGCGGGATCATCACAAGATCGCGGCCCCCGGTATCTTCCTTGTGGATCAGTCGGGCACTGTGGAATGGGCCCATGTCTCCAAAGACTACAAAACACGCCCCAGTGTCGAGCAGTTGTTGAAGATGCTGGATAACCGCGGGCAGTAAACCGCCCGAAAGTGGTAGCTGGTCGGTAGTGGGCGGGGCTTTGTGCATTCGCCTGCTTGGCTCTCGAACGGGCGCCCGGTCAGTTCTCTACTCGGCCCTGACACCGCCGGAGGGCTGTAGCTGCTCGGCCACCAGTTCGGCGGTTTTGGCGGCGTTGTAATCCATGATCAGCTGCGGTTCATCGGTAAACACCCCATCGGCGCCCATGGCGGCGACGAGACACAGGTCGTGTGGGTGATTGACGGTAAATACGTAACTTTTCAGGCCGCGCTTGTGGCCGTCGGCGATGATTTCCGGGCAGACAAAATTGATGCTGTGGTGCAATGAGTAGGCTTCCAGCGGCTCTGCGCAGGCGGCCAGATCCAGTGGGACGCCGTCAATGAGCACGCCTCTGCGTACCTCGGGAATCAGCTGCAGGCATTGATAAACCTGGCGGTGGTCAAATGACGACAGGATGTACGGCTCGTAACTGGCGCCGTGGTCCCGAATATAGGCTTCCAGCTCTTTTGCCGCCAGCGCCGCGCAATTTGGGCCTTTGAGCTCAATATTGAGCTGCACGTTGTTGCCGATCAGTTCCAGTACTTCCCGCAGAGTGGGCACTTTCTCACCGCCTGGCAACAGCATGTTGCGCAGGGCGGCAGGGGTTAGGTCGGTAAGCAGTTCCTGACCGGCGAGCAGGCGCCCGAGGCGGCGGTCGTGTTTGACGATGAGCTCGCCCCCCACATTCCACACGTCAACCTCCACACCGTCGATATCAAACTCCAGTGCGTGAGTGATGGCCTGCAGGGTATTTTCCGTGGCGCGCTTGGGGTAGCCACGGTGTGCAAAGCAAAAGAGGGTGTCGCTGGTTCGCATTTCGACGTCCACGATGGCGGAGGTCTCCCTAGGGTGTACCAGAAGTATGACCATGAGGTGACAGCGTCACAAATACGCAGGCTAGAAAGTGCCGGAATTCTTAGATCATTTCGCGTAGCGCGAAGGCACATTTATAACCGAACGGCTTTAGGGCTGCGAAAGGGCCGCGAATTTACTGCCCGGCCAGCGCCCGGTATTGCCCGCAGTGGAAAACCAGTGGCTCACCGCCGGCGGCGGAAAACTCCAGTACTTCACCCAGCAGGATGGTGTGGTCGCCCGCTTCGATATTTTGTGCGCGGCGGCAGTGGAAGATGGCCGCGCAGTCGTCCAGCTGCGGCACGCCATTGGCGGCCTTGTGCCATTTCACCTGGCCAAACTTGTCGGCGCCGCGGCCCGCGAACAGGTTGGAAACGTTTTGCTGGTCGCCTTTCAGCACGTGTACCGCAAAGTACTCGCCTTCGGTGTAGGCCGCGTAGCTCATGCAGTCGCGATCGATGCTCCACAGGATCAGCGCCGGGTCCAGGGACACGGAATTAAAGCTGTTGACGGTCATGCCGACCGGCTCCCCTTGCGCATTCACTGCGGTGACTACGGTCACGCCGGTGGCGAACTGCCCCAGGGTGTCGCGCAGGGCGCGGGCGCGCTCGGCCTTTGCCTGAGCGTCTGCGGCAGGATTGGCCTGGTTAGCTGAGTCCCCGGTTGGGGTGGGTTGGGTGGATGCCGTCATACTTCGTTCAATTTGTGTACAAAAATGTGCGGGCGGCCATTCTACGGGAAAAGTGCCGCCAGTGCGTGAATTTCTTTGCTGGGCCCTGATGGGCCCATAGCCCCTAACCTGAAGGATCAAACTTCCATGAGTGGCTGGCAGCGCTTGCTCAGGTTGTCGCGCTGGGCAATACCGCCGCCGGTGAGGGCGAATCCGAGCAGTTGGCCGTCGTTGCTCAGGAATTCGGCAACGATGCCGTCTGCGAGCTTGGTGACCTTCCAGTCTGCGGTACCTTCGACAAAGCTGCCGGCACGCGGTGGACACACCACGGTAGGGCGCAGGGTCGTTTTCACGGCGACGGGCAAGGTGCCGTATTGCACCTCGGTGGTAGTGCCGGCAAGGGTCTGGGCCAGGGCGCGTGCACTTTGGGTCAGTGGCGCAACATAGAAGAGGTTGTGGCCATCCACTTCGGCGCAGTCCCCCAGCGCGAAGATGTCTGCGTCACTGGTTTGCAGTGCGCGGTTGGTCACGATGCCGCGCTTGGTCGCAAGCGCGGCACTTTCCGCAAGCCCCACATTGGGCCTGAGGCCGAGGGCCGCCAGAGCCAGGTCTGCCTCGATGGTGCTGCCATCGGCCAGCTGCGCGCGAATGCCACCTGCGTTTTGCTCGAGCCTGGCGACGCTGGCGCCAAAATGGAAGCGCACGCCCGCCTGTTCGAGCGCCTGCTGGATATCGCGGCCCGCGGCTTCTGGCAGCAGGGTGGCCAGCGGCCATGCCTGCACATCCACCACGTCCACCGAGTAGCCCGCCTGCACCAGGTCATTGGCGAATTCGCAGCCAATCAGGCCCGCGCCGATCAGCAATACGCGCTTGCGGTTGGCCAGCGCGGTGCGGAAGCGGTGGTAGTCGGACAGGTTGTTGACGCGGAACAGGCGCGACATGCCGTTGCCTTCCATTGGCGGTAGCGGCGTGCAGTGGGCGCCGGTGGCAAACACCAGGCGGCCGTAGGGCAGCTCGGCGCTGATATCGCCGTCGGAAACCAGTGACAGTAATTTGGCATCGCGGTCCAGGTTGGTGACGTGGGTGTGCACCAGAATCTCGGCGTTCAGCTCTCGCGCCATGTTCTCGGCGCTGGCGGTCGCCAGCTGCTGCGGGGTCTTGCCGTGGGCGAGGGAGGCGGACAGCAGCGGCTTGGAATAGAAGGTGCCGTCGTCGCCAGTGATCAGGGTCAGCGGGGTGCGCTGATCCAGTTTGCGGAACTCTTTCGCCAGGTGGTAGCCGGCGAGGCCGGTGCCAATGATCACCAGCGGTAGGGTGTCGTCCAGGACCACCGGGGCGGCCTCTGCTTGTGCCGCCGGTGCTGCTTCCGGCTCTGGCTGGCTAACCAGCACCATATCGAAATCTTCTTTACCCACACCGCATTCCGGGCAGGTCCAGTCATCGGGGATGTCTTCCCAGCGGGTGCCCGGGGCAATGCCTTCCTCCGGCGCGCCCTTGGATTCGTCGTAGATCCAGCCACACACCATGCACTCCCAGATGCGGTTGGCGGAGGTTTGTTCCGAGGCCGAGGCTGAAGCCGCAACCGGTGCGGCAGAAGAAGCTTGCTGGGCGCCGCTCACTTGCGGCTGCTGGGTGGGCGCGTTGGCAACCACCGCCAGCATCTCGAATTCATCTTTGGTGGCGCCGCACTCCGGGCAGGTCCAATCGACGGGCACGTCTTCCCAGCGGGTGCCCGGCGGGATGCCGTCATCTGGTGAGCCTTTGGCTTCGTCGTAAATCCAGCCACAAATCTGGCATTCCCACACGCGGAAGTTGGACATGGTTACCCCTGGAAACTGCTTTATTCATTAAGGTGACCAAGCATTGGTCAGACTTTCGTGGCACAGGAGTGTAGGGAAAAACGCAGCGAAAGTTAATGACCTGTGCCAGCACCTGGGTGCTTTGGCTGACCTTGCAATGGTCTTGCCGATGGTCTTGCGGTCGTGCCGCGGGTAGCGGCCGATTTGTGCCTTCTGCTAACCTGCCATCTTGGTTTTATGCACCGGCTCCCGTGAGCCGTGCCTACAGGATCAACAAGGAGACCGAGCCATGGGGCTTCGCAGTGCCAAAATTCGCCGGCCGCGCCGCTTTAACCGGCATAACGCGGTGCAGTCGCGGCGGCGTAAAAAAGTACTCTGGCTCGCCGCTCAGCGGGCCCGCATTCGCAACTATCGGCGTTTTTTCGTCCGCCAGGAAGCGCTTGCGATCGAGGCGGAAGCCGGTCGCGCAGATCCGGGTCAATAGTATTTACCTCCGCGCGTGTACTGTGGCAGCGCTGCTACCGCTGGTACAGCAACACGATCGGTAAACAACCTCGCGGAGTACTGGGGATTTAAGAATTGGGACGTTCGAATACAGAAATTAACACGGTGATCGCCAACTACCGTGACAGCAAGCAGGGCGCCGATTTACTGGCTTTATTGAATGAATATGCCCTGGACCCCTGTGGTGGGGGTGAGCCGCTGCCAGACATTTGTCAGGAGCAATTGCTGGCACGCCTGGCCGAGTTTCCCGGAGCTTTTTCGGTGCTGGCGTATCGCGGCGGAGAAGCCGTGGGCCTGACGAATTGTTTTATGGGGTTTTCCACCTTTGCGTGTAAGCCGCTGGTGAACATTCACGATGTGGTGGTGAGCGCGTCGGCGCGGGGGGCAGGGATCTGTACCCAGATGTTCGAGCACGTAGTGGCGGAGGCCAAGGCGCGGGGGTGTAGCAAGATCACTCTGGAGGTGTTGGAGAAAAACCTGCCGGCGCAGGCCGCGTATCGTAAGTGCGGGTTTAAACCCTATGCCCTGGACGAAGAGTTTGGCCAGGCGGAATTCTGGCAGCGCTATCTCTAATCCGTGATTGGGTCAGTTAGCGCTACCAGATTCCTAGCGAATTACTATCGAATTGATCAGCGGTTAAGTAGCCCTTTTACCGCATTCGGCAGGTCTGCCGGGAAGATAATGTTCTTGGCGTTGTCGGAAGTGGAGAGTCCTTCCAGCGCGTTGATGTAGCGCTCCCCCAACAAGTACATCACCGGCATTTCTTTCTCGCCGATGGCCTGGGTCACCCGCTCGATGGCCTCGCGACTCGCATCGGCGAGTACCACCTGCGCTTTGGCGTCACGCTTGGAAGCTTCCAGACGGCCGTCGGCTTCCAGAATCGCCGCCTGCTTTTCACCTTCCGCACGGGTTACCGTTGCGCGGCGCTGACGTTCCGCGGCAGCCTGTTCTTCCATTGCCTTCTGCATGGTCGCAGATGGATTAATGTCCTGAATTTCCACGGTTTTCAGGTTAATGCCCCAGTCGGCGATGTCATCAGAGATCGCTTCTTTCAGCTTCGCCTTGATCAGGTCGCGGGAGGACAGGGCGGAATCCAGTGACATTTCGCCGACAATGGAACGCAGTGCCGTCTGCACCAGGTTCTGGATCGCAATTTCGTAATCCTCCACCCCGTACACCGCCTTCTCCGGGGAGACGATATTGATGTACGCCACGGCGTTGGCAATGATGGTGGCGTTGTCGTGGGTAATCACTTCCTGCGAGGGAATGTCCAGCACGATGTCTTTGGTGGTTACCTTGTAGGGCACCTGGTCCACGTAGGGGATGATGATATTCATGCCCGGGTTCAGGGTGCTGTGGTATTTACCCAGGCGCTGCACGATGTGCTTGGAACCCTGCGGTACGATGCGGACGCCCATGCCGATGGTAATAATCACCAGCACAACCAGTGCCAGTACTACGGATAATCCTTCCATTTAATTTCCCCAGATTAGGTCTTGTTTGTTGTTTGTTCGGCGGTTTCTTGTTGGCTCACAGCGGGCCGACAACCAGGGTGTTGCCGGAAATGTTCAGCACTTTCACGCGCTCGCCCACGGCAATCTCGCTGGTGCTCATAAACATCCATTCATCCTCGCCCAAAATTGGTGCAGGGAAGCGTAGGCGTCCGCGCGCTTTGCCGATATTGGTCTCGATTACCGAGCCTACCTGGCCGGTTAGCGCTTCCAGCGCCATGCCCGATGTGGTGCGGTCTTTCCAGTTTGGCTTGATGAATTTTTGCCAGAGAAACACCAGCGCGATGGACAGTCCTGCCCAGATCACAAGCTGTGCGGTAATTGGCATACCCACCGCCATCAGCAAAACGCCCATAAATAGTGCGGCGAGGCCGAACCAGAAAAGAACGAAGCCGGAAACAAAAATCTCCGCGGTAACCAGCAATAAGCCCAGCACCAGCCAGTGCCAGTAGGCGATATGCGTATTGAGCCATTCCAGCATGATGGCCTTCTCCTTGGTAATGCGTGAATTTCCTAACGCCCACAGTGTGTGCGCATGCAAGCGGCAGATTATGCCCCAATCTCATGTGACGCGTGCAATATTGCGCAATGCGCGCAGATTTTGTGATTACTTTTTCAGCAAAAAACCGGGCAACATTTTTCGGATATGCGTGCAGGCTAGAAAAAAATAGCCAGCGAAAAGTTCGCGAAAACTTCATCAAACCGCAGCAAAAGCGGGGGGGTGTGCAATACTTTCCGCAGACGACTCCAAGGACGGACTCCCATGCGAATGACCGCTAACTTGGCCCAGGGCCGCTACCAATACAGTTGTGATGGCAGAAGCATGCCGGTGCAGGATGACTGGCAGCTGGGGCGTGATGCGCAGGGTCGGCAATTGCTGGTCAGTCGCCGTATGGTAGGCGAGCAGGGCCATGGGATTGAAGTGCGCGCGTTGATGGACAAGGGACTGGTGACCGAGTGCCGAGTCAGCTGGAAAGACGAGATGGATGAGGTAAATGCTCACTATCGGCTCGTCCCCGCCAATGGCGAGGTTGCCTCGCTTGGTGATGCGATCGACGTGGACTGGACCGGTCCCAATGGCCCGCAACAGAAATTGCTGGAAGGCGAGAACCGCCTGTTGTTCCCACTGATGCGGATCTTTATGGGGCCGCTGTTGCTGCGCCTGTGCGATATGGAGTTTGGCTGTGAAGTGGTTGCGCCGGATATTGTGGATCCGTCGCAACGGGGCAAGCTGCTGGCACCCAAGGTAAGCCACCGGCGCGCGTCGGTTATGCCCGGCGATGCCAATATCCAGGGCGTGCACGATCTCGGCCCGGATGTCACGGTGTTCTCCTATCAGGGCGATGAGGCCGAGCGCGACGCCCATTGTTTTGTGGACCAGCGCGGGCTCCTGGTTGGCTATGACTGGCCCAGCAGCACTGGTCGCCTGTGGCAGGTGCGCCTGCGCGATCTGGAATGGTCTCCGGAGCTTCCCAGCCTCGTCTGAGTGGCCAGTAAAAGCAGACTAACGCAGTAAATCCGGTATCTATTCCGTGTACACTGGCGGGCCCACGGTCTTCAGGAGCGCGCGTCTTGCCTTTCTCCCGCTTAGCTATTTCGAGCTATCGAATTTTCAGCTATCGAACCTCTAGCTATCGAACCTTCAGCTATCGTTCTCGCCACCCTGGCTTCCTTCTGCGGATTCGCCGCCTTTGGCCGCTGCTGTGTTTACCCTTCGCGATTGCTGTGAATGCGCAGGAAGCCGCGCCAGAGCCCCATGAGACTGCGGAAGTGAGCGAGCTGGTACCGGAAGATGAGCAGACGGCAACGGCAGGCGAGGGCGATGTGATTGCCCTGTGGCAGCTCGATGACAGTGGCCAGAGTGAGGCGGTTCGCCAGGAGAACTGCTTGCGTGAACAGTTAGTCATAGCACCGGCCAATATCACCCTCGAAGAAATGCGTATCCGCTGCAAACTGAGGGTGCTGCGCGGCGACGTCTACCAGGAAGATACACCTATTTTTGCGACCACGCCGGAGGCTAGCCAGTCTCCCAACGGGCCGCAAATCAGCCAGCGCGCTCAGGCCATTCGCGACGCGGCGGAAAACCCGTTTACCCTGGCTTCCCACAAAACCAACTACCTGTTGCCGATTACCTACAACCCGTCCCCCAACAAGGGTGGCATTGCCGATTACGACCCGGACGGACTGGTTGACCTGGACTCTATTGAGATTCAGTTCCAGCTGTCGGTGCAGGTTCCCGTCTGGCGCGGATTTCTCGGCCGTGCCTCGTTTATGAGCTTCGCCTATACCAACCGTTCTTTCTGGCAGGCCTACAACTCCGACGATTCTGCACCGTTTCGCGAAACCAATCATGAGCCGGAGCTCATCATGACCTGGCTGAACGACTGGACCCTGTTCGGCATGCAGAACGTGGCCAACCAACTGGCGATCAATCACCAGTCCAATGGTCGCAGCGAGCCACTATCGCGCAGCTGGAATCGTATTTATGCAAACTTCGTGTTCGAAAAAAATGATTACTACCTGGCATTTAAACCCTGGTATCGCATCAAGGAAGACCGGGAAGAAGACGACAATCCCGACCTTGAGTTTTACCTCGGTCACTTTGAGCTGACGGGTGGTTTTGAGAAAGGGGCACACAATGTGTCACTGATGCTGCGGAATAATCTGCGATCCGATAACAAGGGAGCGGCAGAACTGCGCTGGAGCTTCCCCATGGGCCGCCGGGTGCGCGGCTATGTAAAATATTTCAATGGCTTCGGTGAGAGCCTGATCGACTACGATGAATCTGTGCAGACCTTGGGCATCGGTTTCGAATTGGCCCGCAGCACCGGTATTTGATGGACACACCTGACACGGACAGATTCAGGGATGGGATTCGACGACACATACAAGCTCAGCGCGCACGCGGTGATCGCCAATGAAGCCGGTGAGGTACTCCAGCTGCGGGCAACCTATGCGGACAAAACCTGGGGCCTGCCCGGGGGAGCGCTCGACCTGGGGGAAACCATTCACGAGGCGTTGCGCCGTGAATGCCTGGAGGAGCTGGGTCGGGAAGTCGTCATTGATTATCTGAGTGGCGTTTATTACCACCGCGTGTACAACTCTCATGTGTTTATTTTTCGTGCCCACCTCAAAGGGCGCGGAGACATTGTGCTGTCGTCGGAGCATTCGGACTTCGACTATTTTCCCCTCAAAGATTTGACGCCCGTCCAGCGTGTACGTGTGCAGCATTGTCTGCAATTTAATGGCGAAGTGCAGAGCGCAAAATTCTGAAGCTGGGTAACTAACCCGTTTTTGATATCACGTTCGCGCAATATTTTGGTGGTAATAGCCAAATATAAATTCGCCGTCAAATTCGCCGTCCGCCTCATTTAGTATCCACCTTTTATGCTGAACTATAAGAAAGAAGTATTATGGGTGTGGAACTGACAATGCCTGACCTGGGCAACCTGAGTGAGCGGCGTCAGCCGCTGGAGTGTCGAGTCGCTCTGGTAAGCAATGATCGAGATCTCAGTCACAATTGGGTGAATGCCCTGAACACCACGGCTGCCCAGCACGAGAACCCGTTTGGCTTGTGCTTTGAGGCAGTAACGGTTCCTGCGATAGAGTCACGTTTACGCGAAGATGAACGCCTGCAGGCGGTGATCATCGACGCCGGTTGTTGCCGCGACGAGCTAAAAAGCGCGGAGACACTCTCCGACCATATGCACAAGCTGCGCGCGCAACTGAATGTATTTCTCGTGGCGCAGGATTCTTTTTTAAGCGAGGAAGGTGGCGCACCGGCCTCGGTGCGCAAGCGCTTTGACGAGCTGTTCGACCGACGCGAAGGCAACTTCAACCATATGTTCCGCCTGGTGCAGGCCTTTATCGCCCGCCGCGCCTCGACACCGTTCGCCGATACCCTGAAAGAGTACGTATTTTCTGCCCGTGACGCATGGCATACGCCCGGACATTCTGGCGGTGACAGTCTGCGCAACAGCCCCTGGGTCGGCGATTTTTATCGGTTTATGGGCGAGCACGTGTTCAATACCGATTTGTCGGTATCGGTCCAGGTGCTCGATAGCCTGCTGGAACCGCATTCGGTTATTCAGGAAGCACAAGACCTCGCGGCGCAGGTCTTCGGTGCCCGTCATACCTTCTTTCTCACCAACGGTACCTCCACCGCAAACAAGGTTGTGATCCAGCAGATTCTTGGTGGGGGTGGCAAAATCATCGTGGACCAGGCCTGTCACAAGTCTGTGCACCACGCCATTGTGATGAATCGGATCGAGCCGGTGTACCTGAAGTCGACCCTGCATCCGCAATTCGGAATTTACGGTCCGGTTTGCCGCGCCGACATTGAGCAGGCGCTGGATGCCAACCCGGATGCTGCGCTGCTGGTGATTACTTCCTGTACCTATGATGGCCTGCGTTATGACCTGAAGCCGATAATTGATTACGCCCACGAGCGCGGCGTGAAGGTACTGATTGACGAAGCCTGGTATGCGCACGGATATTTCCACAGTGAATTGCGCCCCACCGCTCTGGAGTGTGGTGCCGACTACGTCACCCAGAGCTCGCACAAAATGCTGTCTGCATTTTCGCAGGCCAGCATGGTGCATGTGCAGGACCCGGACTTTGACGAGTTCCGTTTCCGCGAAAACCTGAACATGTATGCCTCCACCAGTCCGCAATACTCGATGATCGCGAGCCTGGATGTGGCACGAAAGCAAATGTCGATGGAAGGCTTCGGGCGCCTGCGCAGCTGCCTGAAAATGGTCGATACCCTGCGTCGCGAAGTAGATGCTACCGGCGTATTCCGTGCATTGACGCGCGAAGATCTTATTCCCGCGCCCCTGTCCAAGGACAACATCAGCCTGGATCCTACCAAGGTCACCATTGATGTGACGGCTAGCGGCTACTCTGGCAAAGAAATCCAGGTCAAATTGTTTGATCAGTTTGGTATCCAGGTGGAGAAAACCACCTACAACACCGTAACCGTTCTGGTCACCCTGGGCAGTACCGAAAGTAAATTGCTCAGGCTGGTGCATGCGCTGAAGCAGTTGGCGAAACACCCGCGCAGGCGCAGCCACGTGGGTACCGCGCGCCAGCTTCCTGAATTTACCCACCTGAACTGCCTGCCAGCCGACGCCTACTTTGCCGAAACGGAAGAGTTGCCGTTGATGGACAATGGTGTGGCAGCAGAGAAGAAACTGGTCGGGCGTACCTGCGCAGATGAAATTGTTCCTTACCCACCGGGTATTCCGGTACTGGTGCCCGGGCAGGAAATATCTCCGCAGATTGTGCAGTTTCTGCAGCAACTCCTGCAGGGACAAAACAGCACGGAGATTCACGGGTTAATCTTCCGCTCCGATGAGCCCATGCTGCGGGTGGTGCAAGAGCCCGTGCGGTCCGCTGGTGATGTTGCCGCTAAACCCGGTGCAGCAAAAAAGCGCAAGTGACATTCGAGAAAGAAAAAGGTCGAGGTAAGCACCATGGCAGGGACGCCAGAGCTTGATACTAGCGGGCAAGTGCCGGAATGTATTTTACTTGCCGGTGCCCATGGCGGGGTAGGCGCCGCGCTGGCGCAAACTTTTTGTGCGCGTTTCCCGCAGGCAACACTCCTGACCATCAGTCGCCAAGATATTCCCGCACTTTCATCCACCCACCAGCATCTGCAAATTGCGTTGGATGACCCGGGTAACGTACCGGACATACAGGACTGGTTACTGCGCGCCCCGCTGCCCAACTGGGTAGTGAACTGCTGCGGGACTTTGCACTGGCGAGAGCACCGTCCCGAGAAAAGCCTGCGCGAATGTGATGATCGCGCAATGCAGCATAGCTTCTCTATCAACGCGCTGACACACCTGCATCTGGCGCAAGCGCTCGATCCGTTATTGAAACGCCGTACGCCACTTACCTGGGCGTCGCTGTCCGCGAAGGTCGGTAGCATTGAAGATAACCAGCTTGGAGGCTGGTACAGCTACCGTATGAGTAAGGCGGCGCTGAATATGCTGATACGCAACCTGTCGATCGAATGGGGGCGTAAACTGGATGTTTGCAGGGTCGTGGCGATTCATCCAGGAACCACCGATACCCCGCTTTCCAAACCCTTCCAGGCAAACCTGCCCGAGGGGAAACTCTTCACCCCGGAGCTCAGCGCTTCACGTATCGCGGACGTGATACAAAACCTGAGTGATGACGACAACGGTAAACTGTTGTTTTGGGATGGCTCTGTAATTCCCTGGTAGTAACAGGGTTTTTGTGTAACTTCACCGTCAATTCGGTGGGAATTGGCGTTCCCGCATCTTCTGTTGTCGCATAAGGCGGGCTCACATGCCGCGAAACTGTGATTGATGATTTTTGCTCACCGGTAGCGAAGCCGTCTGGCCCTGAAGGTGGACATGCATTTTTCCATCGTCATCTCTAGTGACTCGGGCGATGTGTGAGAGATTGACAATGATCCCGCGATTGATTTTCCAAAACATCCTTGCATCCAGTGCTTGCCCCAGCGAACGGAGTGGTTCGCGAATCAGTGCCTGATCATCTTTGGTAACTATCTTTGTGTACTTGCCATCAGAGCGGAAACACACGATATCCCGTACCGGGGAGAAGCGCAGGCTGTTTCCTGAGCTGGCACGCACCCATTGCAGCGGTTCAGCACTGGTTGCCCCCTTATTGCGCGATTTTTCGCTCAGTCTCTGCTTCAGTCTGGTAACTGTGCCGGCCAGTCGTGCCATTTTTATCGGCTTGAGAATATAGTCAATTGCACCTTGCTCGAACGCGGTGATGGCGTGCAGATATCGAGAAAGGTGATGTCCGGTTGGCATTTTTCGATGCATCTGAGTGCTTTGGCTCTCGTATCTGCGTGTTCGACGATATGGAGTTCAGGCTACAACTCCTTCAATCCGTCTTGCAACTCCATGCGCAGCAGTGGCTCATCATCCGCGATAATTGCTGTAGGCATTCTAGTTATTCTGCAATTGGATCGAATCCGTTATTTCAAGAAGGTTCTGTGTGACGTGTGCCTCAGCTGGTGGTGAATTTCGATCGACTGTATCGCATTTTTTTGCCGACTCGGTCAGTATTGTGCAGTTAAGTTGACCGCACAAAACGCGTAAAAAATAATCGATCGCCGAGATGCTAATGCTAACAGCGGGCTGGGGGGAATAATGCTAAAAAAATGGAATAACTTGCTGGGGCTATGTTTTCTTTGCGTTGCCACTGGGGCAGCGGCCAACAACACACCCACGTTTCTCGCGGCGGATTTGCAAGAAGCAAAGAGAGTCAGGACTAGTTCCCAGTCGCAACCATTGGACTTTTCTGACATTCCTCCCAATCAAGATGTTCGCGTATTAATTCATCTCCGCCAGCCGCCATTGGTTCAACAAATCAAGAGCAAGGTTACAGGAGCGAGCCGCACGCCGATGTCGTCTTCGGTGGTGACCATGCTTCGTCAAATCGAATCCACCCAGGCACAGTTGATTGGCAGACTGCGCTCGAGTCAGCTCACGCGCGGAAAGATCAGGCGATTCAACCGCGTAGCCAATGCGATCGCGACAAAGATGAAGGCTGGTGACATCGACAAGGTGTTGGCAATGCCGGACGTTCAATCGGTCGCGCTCAGTCGCAAGATGGGGGTACTGCTCACTACGAGTCTCGATCAGATCGGTGTGCCGGCGGTATGGGAGATGCAGGATGGCAGCGGCAGTTCTGTAACTGGTGAGGGAATGACCGTTGCGATTCTTGATACCGGGATCGATTACACACACCCAGACTTGGGCGGGTGCTTCGGTGATGGCTGTAAAGTCTCCGCGGGTTGGGATTTCGTCAATGATGACGGCGATCCAATGGATGACCATTCTCACGGCACTGTTGTGGCCGGTGTAGTTGCTGCTGATGGCACCTTGCAGGGCGTCGCACCTGGGGCCACGCTGCATGCATACAAGGTACTCGATGAGAATGGTGTGGGTTGGGACGATCAGATCATTGCCGGTATCGAGCGCGCGGTGGACCCCGACGGTGACCCGATGACTGACGACGCAGTGGATGTGATCAACCTGAGCCTGGGCGGATGGGGCGGTAGCTCAGCCGCTGTTTCCCTCGCTGCAAATGCAGCAATGCAGGCAGGTGTGGTGGTGGTCGCCGCTGCAGGGAATGATGGTCCGTGGCTGAATTCTATCAAAGCGCCCGGTAGCGCCACGGACGTCGTTACCGTCGGCGCTGTCGATGATTCCGGCACTCGCGCAAATTTCAGTTCTCGCGGCCTGTTTGGTACCGGTCTGGATAGACAGTCCGACGTAGTCAAGCCTGAACTGATGGCGCCCGGCGTAGACATCTACACCACCGACCTTGGCGGTAATTATGCAAGTTATTCCGGAACATCGTTGGCCGCACCACATGTCGCGGGCGCTGCGGCTCTGCTGCGCCAGCTGCACCCGACATTAAGTAGTCAGGACATCAAGTCCTTGCTGGTGAACCAGGCATCAACTATGGCTGGGAATATTGCCGATGTCGGTGCGGGCTTGGTGAATGTGGCACGCTCGGCACAAGCGAAATTTCTTGTTTCGCCAGCTACCTTGTATTTAGGGCACGTGGGCGAGCACACGATCGATAGCGACATGGACATCAAGCTCGTCGTGAAGAATTTGGGTGGCGAGGCTGTTATCGATATGACGGACTCCGGCGACTTCCCTGAGGGAGCACGCCTGGTGCCTGAAGACTCACAGCTCACCGTGTATTCAGCTGGCGAGCGTATGGCGACCGCCAAGTTGAGTGTTGATAGTGAGGTACTCGATTATCCAGATGATCTTCGCACGGCGTTCGGTTCGAGTTTACGACTGGAGTCGGCAGAGGATACGGTGAATATTCCGGTTGGGTTTCATCGCGCGGAGCTGTTGCAAGTGAAGTCATCGCAAACTCCGTATGACTACTGGAGCTACAGTGCGCAGCTCTTTGATGAAGATCATATCTACTCAGGCTATACAGACTCTTACGATAGCAGTGAAAGCTCGCTATATATTGCTGTGCGCGATCAGCCGGTAACGGGCATTGTAGAAACATGGGATACGGACACATTACAGGGTGTTACCGGGCACCTTGCGACAGATGGGCCAATCGTGGTTCCCGCTGGTCTCACGGGCTTCCGTATTGTGAAACCGGATATAGGCAACGGTCGTCAGGCTGAGTTTGTTGAGCAGGCCGTTGAGGTGACGCACGTTGGAAATCCTGACTTTCGGCTGCGGAGAGGGTTCGGTGGGGACTTGGAGCCGGCAAAGTTTTCCGGTCTGACTCCGGGATTCAAGTTTGGCTATATGGGAGTGATGCAGGGCGCAAACCAGAGTCCCTATAGCCGCGATTTGTACTTTCTGAAAACCCAACAGGATGCTCCTGCGGAAGATATTACGTTTGACGTCGAGAGCTTTCATTCCTCTCGCCTGTTGATTAGTAACCCCCTGTGGAATCTCTCTGGATACAAGCTTGTTACCTGGGTGATGAGTTATTACGAGCATGGGGAAACTGAGGGGTTTGGCGGTATCAGCCCTGAGCATAACCAATCAATGCTACTGACTCTCCACGGCAATGAATCAGTGCCGATTGAGTGGCCGACATTTCCCACATTTAGTACGCGGATAGAGGGGGAGGATACGCGGTCAGATTCGGCGGAGCTCTCCATTGGCCAGGAGGGCTACAAAAAACTTAACCGGAGTGATTCCGATGTAGATAGGGTCTCGATATTTCTAGCCCGTGAAAACGGCGATATGGTGATGGGACAGGGGCTCAGGTTCTGGTCCGCACAACTGGAAAATCATGCTGGACAGTATCGACTGCAGCCCGACCGTAATGGTTACGTTTCCTTAAAGTCGGTATCAGATAGTTGGGGTAATGGGTACTGGGACGACATCACCTATTCCGTATCGTGTGCTGATACCGGGCAGTTTTTATCTAGTGGTTCAGTAATACACGCCTCCTTGTTTAGTGATTACTCTGGCTGCAGCACGATAGCGTTTGATTTTCGTTATTCTGTTTTTCTTGGGGACGCCAAGCTAGAGGCGACTTCGACAGTTCGTATGGCAAATATGGATCAGTCGGTGTCACCGCGCATAAAGATGGTGGAACTGGTCAATGACGGAAAGGTATCGGTTTACGCGGAGAGCAATGCTGCGATCAATGTTTATCTCGATGAAGCTCAGGCAATTTCTGAGTTCATGGTGGAGATCGCATTGGACGGCGGTGCCTGGGCGGTCCTGAATTCCGAATATTTCGACGGGAAATATGTGACGCACTTACCTGTAATTGATGGAGTGTCAGAGGTCGCGCTGAAGATCTCCACGGAGACGGCGGACGGCAACAGTATTGTTAATGTCATAAACGGCGCGTTTCTACTTGGGTCTGATGTCGCACAGCACGTCGATCTTGATGATGATGGGGTCGTCGATGGCTTGGACCAATTTCCCTTCGACCCGACGGAATCTGGTGATGGTGATGGGGATGGTATCGGAGACAATTCCGATACAGACCGTGACAACGACGGTGTGGAGGATGGTGTCGATGCATTTCCGGATGATCCTGCCGAGTGGCTCGACTCAGATGGAGACGGTATCGGCAACAATGAAGATAGCGATGACGACGGTGACGGCGTTCCCGACGCAGAGGACCAATTACCATTAAATCCGAACGAGTCCGTTGATACAGATGGAGACGGCATCGGCAACAATGAGGATACCGATGACGATGGTGATGGCGTTCCCGACGTAGAAGACCAGCTACCATTGAATCCGAATGAATCCATTGATACGGATGGGGATGGTATCGGCAACAATGAAGACGCCGATGATGACGGTGATGGCGTCCCTGACTCGGAAGACCAGCT
>NZ_AFPJ01000033.1 GCF_000220505.1 Microbulbifer agarilyticus S89
TGCCCTCTTCTACTGAAACAGACCGAACACTCTAGGAACGGATCTGATTGAATAGCAACTGACCAAAACGGCTCAATATTGGAAGCTATTTAGTGGCACTAAAATTTCAGCAGCCACGGTAAACAAAAAAATACCGACCGGCACCAATAACGCCGCCAGCAGGGGCAGCTTACCTTGTACGCGCTTTGCGCAAAAATGGGAGCGTAGCGACCTGCGCAAAACGTGCACAAGGTAAGCTGTCCCGCGGAGGGCCGAAGGCCCGGAGCTACTTGCCTGGCTTTGTTAAATGTCTGACCAACGCAGCGTAGGTCAATAGAGCCGCAATGCCAAACAATGCCGCAGCCATGAAAGGCACCATACTGATATCGTGAATACCATGATGAATCAATTGAGCCAGTGGAAGCAAAACGCCTACAAATCCCGCACTCATAACGCAATACTCCATAATGATGGAAAGCAGCGAAAACCAAGGGTAACTACGACTGATTAGAACAGAACAAATAAAGCTAAGAGCAAGTAGTAAAGGCACCAAATAAAGCGCACCAATACCATTTTTTTCAGCACCAAATGTAGCGAAATCTATTACTGTGATGCCCACCGCTAGCAGGACAAACAAAAATTTCAGCTGATGCATATAAACCTCTCACGCATTTAACGCCTCAAACAGGCGCGCGCGACAGCGCGTCGGTATGCTTTGACTTGTTAGGAGGAGCGGCCACTGGACACAACCTCTTTAAGATAGGCTGCCGGCACATCCAACCCGGCAAGACTAGAGTTTAAATTTGTCCCGATCCACATTCCGTGACTCTCGGCAGCAGGGAGAACCTGATCGAGTAGATCTTTTTTTCCAATCTGGATTGGCTCGTAGCCTTCAAAATTTGCCAAAGCAGATTCGGCAGCATTACACGAACTCCACAAAGGGAGTAGAAGGTCTCCGTCACCAGTTTGCCAGTTGGCGAGCCCTTCTCCATTATGCAGTGCCCATGCTACTCCATGCTCAATTAGGTGCTGCATAAAAAGCAAATGTCTTTGCTGCGCTTCTTCTGGGGTATCGTCCATATACTCCTCCTAACGCCCGCAGCAGGGGCGGCTTACCTTGTGCGCATTTTGCGCTAAAGTGGGCGCGAAGCGACCCGCGCAAAAAGTGCACAAGGTAAGCCGTCCCGCGGAGGCCCGAAGGGCCGTAGCAAACTGCCTGCGATTGTTATGAGTTGCTACTACCATGTGGCACCCAGGTACGGATATGCGCACCACGACAACAAAGTGAATAGAAGAAGATTGGCCAACAGAGACAATCTTTTTACGTTTTTAATTTGGGCAGTAGTTGCTAGTACTAGGACTATACCGAATCCTATCAGGTTCTGTATAGCAACTATGTAAGTGTGCGCTGCGCCCTGGTGTTGGACGCCGCTCTCCCAGCTACGCTGAAAATAATAAACGTTTAAAACACCCAGTATTACTACTAAAGCCAAAACAACTTTTGGAAAATTCTTTGACGAGTAAAAAAATAAAAGTACAGCGGCGTAACAGATTGCAGTAATAAAAAAGAATAGCTTAAAGGGAAGAAAAAAAGCCGCATAAACAATCGGAGATGGCATGGGAAGCCATATTGATGGAAGGCCGCCGAACACACTGATACCAGATAACAGTATGAGCAGAATCGCTCCGCCGTACATCCATTTATCTTGCGATAGTTCCATGGAACCTCTGAGACTCATAACGCCGCTAGCAGGGGCAGCCGGAGCGCTTGGCGTGCGAAGCGCGCCGCGTAGGCTGTCCAGCCGAGCCCCGAAGGGGCTGGGCGCTCCTGCCTAGCCTCGTTATTGCGGCCGCACTCTGAACCACCTATTAGCACTTTGCCAGCCACGGCTTGGCTGGCGACTGCCTAAATTTACGAGGAAAGAATACCGCACTTTCCCCACCTATTTATTATCTTACTGGCACTCCAAGAAAATACTCAGGATTGCCCTCTTCTGCCGAACCTGAGCGAACGCTCTAGGAACGAACATACTTGAATAGCAATCAGCCAAACTGGCTCAATACTGGATGCTATTGTTGGCTCTGAAACTCCAGCAACCTCGGATAAACGAAAAAAATTTACCGGCACCAATAACGCCGCCGGCAGGGGCAGCTTACCTTGTGCGCGTTTTGCGCGAAACTGGGAGCGCAGCGACCCGCGCAAAAAGCGCACAAGGTAAGCTGTCCCGCGGAGGGCCGGAGGCCCGGAGCAAATTGCCCGGCCTTGTTATTTGGCCTAGGCACCTTGGCCAGAGCTTCGCTTTTTGTCAGCCAGAATTTTCAAAGCATTGGCGTCTCGGTTGAAAATATTTTCCAACGTCTCAATCAGGTGCGCCCGAGAAACAGTGACCCACCTACTGTGCCCAAGGGCTGCCGCCATGAATACTACTGAAACAGTGGCAAGTACAACGGTATAACCATGCCTGGGCATGATTACCTCAAGAATCACAAGGACAAGAAGAAAAATGGCCGAAACTACTTGTAAGGCATTCGTAGCCATATCTTCTTTTTTGGCCTTTAAAAAAATTTCTACATCCCTTTCTTCTACCATGAAGCCATCTCCATTTCGGCTAATTACTTTTATCATGCCAAATAACGCCCACGGCAGGGGCGGCTTACCTTATGCGCGATTTGCGCGAAAATGGGAGCGAAGCGAACCGCGCAAAACGTGCATAAGGTAAGCCGTCCCGCGGAGGCCCGTAGGGCCGTAGCTTTACTGCCCGTGATTGTTATGTGTTTATCTCTGCAAGTAGATCGTGCGCAAGTTCATAGTAAATTTCCGTTTCTTTAGCAGCTGGATTCTCTTCCATAAACTGTAGCGCTCTCTCTTTAAGAACTGATATTGGCCGATCATTCCCCGAAAGATGGCAACCAATGATGTTATTCATAGTACTAACAAGCGCATATATTGGTGCGTCTCTTCGAAATGCTTTAGAAGGCAAATTACTCTGTCGATTTAGCTCTTTGGCAAAGCTCAGTACGCCACTCATTGTATTTTCTCAGACACATAACGCCGCCGGCAGGGGCCGCTTACCTTGTACGCATTTTGCGTAAAAATGGGAGCAAAGCGACCTGCGCAAAAGGTGCACAAGGTAAGCTGTCCCGCGGAGGGCCGCAGGACCGGAGCGAATTGCCCGGCCTTGTTATGCGTATTTATATCTTGCTCCACTGCCCCTCATACTGAATTAGATTTTGACGAATTTGGGGCGTACCTGCTGTTTTTTGCGAGATATAAATCTGATTTCCTGCTGCCTTCTCACGCAATACTTCATCCTTGGTAAGAACAAAATGCCTGTCACCAGATGGGTCAACTATAACGATTACGAGAATATCGTAATTCTTATCAATGTTAGAAATCGCATTATTGGTAGAGCCATTTTGCAATTCAGTAGTTTTCACCTGAACTCGAATTACTTCTGAAGTACTGCGAACAACAGTAATGTCGTAATCTTCTTGGTTAATTTTCACTGCCTGGTAGGCTTCAATATCCCTCTTCAATAGTTCGGTCATCACGAGAAATTCACCATATTTTCCCGAATTTAACACTGTACCTCCTTACGCATAACGCCCACAGCAGGGGCGGCTTACCTTGTGCGCGTTTTGCGCAAAACTGGGAGCGTAGCGACCTGCGCAAAAGGTGCACAAGGTAAGACGTCCCGCGGAGGCCCGAAGGGCCGGAGCATTGCTGCCTGTGATTGTTAAATATGGCCAGCGCCCTGTGGTCAATTAAACCTTTCCATACTCGCCCTACGTTTACCATACTTTAAGACGAGAAATACGGGCCAAGTTACCGCGAGGACAGGAATCCTCATAATAACTGATGGTTTTGCGCCAAGCCTTGTGCACTGCTCCGGACTAGGATTTTTGTACGTTCCGGGTTTAAGTACCTTTGACCAATCTTCCCCCAGGTGATGCTCACACTCAAATATTTTCAGTTCTTTTGTATATTCTTGAACACTAATTAAAACCCCAATCATCAAGTAAATCACTGCTAAGTATTTGAGGCATATTTTCAACATGATCCAACCATCAACTTGAAGACTAAAATTTAGCCGCTAATGCTTTTGCGAAACTGGGATATTTAACGCCGCCGGCAGGGGCAGCTTACCTTGTGCGCATTTTGCGCGAAACTGGGAGCGCAGCGACTCGCGCAAAAGGTGCACAAGGTAAGCTGTCCCGCGGAGGGCCGAAGGCCCAGAGCATATTGCCCGGCCTTGTTATGAGTTTGATAGTACGCTGTACGCTACCACCATAATCATTAGTGCTACCAAGGCAAAAACTAGCTTATTCAATAGCGAATTCAGGGAGGCTGCAACCTTACCTTGAGATTCACTCTCTAGACGCGACATCTCTTCTTCTGTGAGCTGATGCCTAACAGTATGCCTATTATTTGTAAGCAAAGCTGTAGCATCGTCCACTTGCTCGTTTAAGACAGCCCAAACTCCAACTTTAACTGTTCCGGTCGCTATTGCTCCAAGCTGCTTCGAGTTCACTCCAGATATATGAGTGAGAATTCCTTTTGACCTGAGCCAATTAGACAAAAGCTCGGCATCTGACAGCGATGTAAACTCCCTGAGTAGCCTCATGCTTAAGACTCA
>NZ_AFPJ01000032.1 GCF_000220505.1 Microbulbifer agarilyticus S89
GATGGCCGAAACCATCTGTATCGATCCGTCGCTCCGCAAGCACCCACACATATTGCTTGATCGAATTTTTAAACAACTCAGTGCAGCGCTGGGCCATCACTGTGGGACGCGTATTCTACACATCCGATCCGCTGAAGCAAGGCTTTTTTAAAAATGTTTTCGAAGAAAAATCTTTGAAAATCAAAAGCTTACTTAGCTTCCCCGCCGCGCTTTGCGTTGCCGCTGCAGCAGCGAGGGCGCGAACTATACGAATCTGCCGGGGGGTGCGCAAGTACTTTTATGACAAAACTGCAAAAAAGATTTTTCCCGGCATTTTCCGCTCAATTAGCGATCAATTCGCACGATAAAACAGGTGATACTTCTTCTTGCCCAGGCGAACAATAAAGTACTTGTTGTGCAGAGCGCGCTCGGTAACAAACACAGACGTCGGGCTGCCATTACTGTCCATGCCCACGCCTGCACCATTTACCAACACGGCACTGCGACCCAGCGCATCCTTCACCGGCTTACCAGAAGCTGCCATGCCCGCATCCACCAGCAATTGAATCAGGCTTTGCTCGCCGAAATCGGCGGGCAGCTCGGAACTGGGCAGACCGTCGAGACGCAGCTGCTCCAGATCACCTTCAGAGAGATCTTCGATACCACCAGAGAACAGCGCCTGAGAAATGCGCTCGGCTGCCGCCAGCCCCTCTTCACCATGCACCAGGCGAGTCACCTCTTTGGCGAGCACTCCCTGCGCTTCCGGGCGGCCGGCGCGCTCAGTATCTTCTTTCTCCAGAGCATCAATGGCATCGACACTCAGGAAGGTGAAGTACTTCAGGAACTTGTACACATCCGCGTCAGCGGTATTCAGCCAGAACTGATAAAAGGCATAGGGCGAGGTGCGCGCCGGATCGAGCCAGATGGTGCCACTCTCGGTCTTGCCGAACTTGGTGCCATCGGCCTTGGTTACCAACGGCAGAGTCAGACCAAATACTTTGCCGCGGTGCTGGCGACGAGTGAGATCGACGCCACCGGTAATATTGCCCCACTGGTCCGAGCCGCCGATTTGCAGGGTGCATTCGTGGCGCTTGTACAGCTCGGAGAAATCCATGGACTGGAGCAGGATATAGGCAAACTCGGTAAAGGAGATGCCTTCACCTTCGCGCTGAATCCGCTGCTTCACGGATTCTTTGTTCACCATATTGTTCACTGAGAAGTGCTTGCCGACATCGCGCAAGAAGTCGAGCACATTCAGGTCTTTGGTCCAGTCCAGGTTGTTAGCGACCAGCGCGGCATTGTCGCCGGATTCGAAATCGACGAAGGCGCTCACCTGGGCTTTGATTTTCTCGACCCAGCTGGAAACCACGTCTGGGGTATTCAGCGAGCGTTCCTGCGCTTTAAAGGAAGGATCGCCAATCAGGCCGGTTGCGCCGCCAACCAGTGCGATCGGCCGGTGACCTGCCGCCTGAAACCTCTTGAGGGTCAGCAGCGGGACTAAACTGCCTATATGAAGGGAATCCGCGGTGGGATCGAAACCACAATATAGCGTGCGACTCTGCTCTGCCAGATGCAGTTCGAGTTCGCCGTCACCGGTGGCCTGGTTGACCAGCCCGCGGCGCGTGAGATCTTCCAGTAGTGTCGCGTCCACTCCGGCCATGGTATCCCCTTGCGGTAAAATCAGATGTCTGAGAAGCCACCAAAGCGTGTTTTGACGGCCAAAAATTGGGCTGCAAATGTACCGAATCCTGCGGTAAATACAAGCTTGAGGGGGTTATGTGACAAGGGCGCGCCCGGCGCAGCACAATGCTGGCCCCCACTACCGTGCGAACGCCTTTCACAACCCTATTGAGGAACTGAATCTTGGTCAGACAGGTCAATTACCCCGTGAACGACGGCGTAAATTTTGTTATAAAGTCGCCCTGGTGTTCGTTTTTTAGACGATCACAGACCTGCGGCGCAACGCTTCACGTCTGACCCGAACCCAACAAATACCACTGTCAGCGCTACTTCTATATAGAACCATGCAAAATCGACGCAAAAACGAGCGCCTGATCGGCGCTATGGGCAAACACTTCCCGCGCACTCACGCCGTTGCTGCCGGTGCGGCGAGTTTCGCCCTGGCCTTAGTCCTGTTTATTTCGCCGCCGGAAGTCGAGGCGAAGCGAACCGCGCTGCCGGTGACCCTGAGCCACGCGGAAGAGGCGCCTCAAGGACTGGCGCCAGAGCACGAGACTGCGGCGGTGGAAAGCACCAGCGTTATGGAAGGTTTACGCGTGGTCCAGGAGACCGTGCGCAACGGGGATACCCTGTCCGACCTGTTCCAGCGCGCCGGTGTCAGCAGCGCGGAGATGTACCAGTTGCTGTCCAGCGGTAAAGAAGCGAAACAACTGGCCAAACTGGTGCCGGGGGAGGAGCTTACCTTCCAGATTGACGGCGAGGGGAGCCTGCAAACCCTAGAACTGCATCGCGACCGCCTCAGCAAGGTGGAATTCAGCCGCGATAGCTCCGACCAGTACAAATACGCCCTGCACACACGGGAAGCGGAGCGCTACACCGCGTTCCGCCAGGCGGAAATCAACAGCTCCCTGTTTGTGGACGGCAGCAAGGCGGGCCTGAGCAATAACCTGATCATGGAGATGGCCGACATCTTCGGCTCGGACATCGATTTCGCACTGGATATTCGCAAGGGCGACAAATTCAGCGTGGTTTTCGATGAAGAGTTCATCGATGGTGAGAAGATTGGCAACGGCGCGATTCAGGCAGTGTCCTTTACTAACCAGGGAAAAACCTTCAGCGCAGTCCGCTACATAGATCGCAATGGCGACGTGAATTACTACACGCCAGATGGCAAGAGCATGCGCAAGGCGTTCATTCGTACGCCGGTAGATATCGGCCGCATCAGCTCCCATTTCAACCCGCGCCGCCTGCACCCGATCTTCAAGACCCGCCGCCCGCACAACGGCACCGATTACGCCGCGCCGCGAGGCACGCCAGTGTATTCCGCGGGTGACGGCCGCGTGGTCAAGGCCGGCTACACCAAGGCCAACGGCAACTACGTATTTATCCAGCATGGCGAGCGCTACCTCACTCGCTACCTGCACCTGCACAAGCGCCACGTAAAGCGCGGCCAGCGGGTCAAGCAGCGCCAGGTCATCGGCACCGTAGGCTCTACCGGTTACGCCACTGGCCCGCACCTGCACTATGAGTTCCTGGTCGACGGCCGTCACCGCAACCCAGCGACCATTGTCCGCAAGCTCCCCAAGGCCAAGGCCGTGGCGAGCTCTGAAATGGATCGTTTCCTAGCCCAGACCCAGCCACTGCTGGCCCAGCTGCAACGGTTTGAACAGCCCGCACTCGCACAAAATAACGAAGAGAAGGACTCCGTAAACTGAATGACGGACCTCTACATTGGCCTGATGTCTGGCACCAGCGTCGACAGTATCGACGCGGTGCTGGTCGAATTTTCTGAATCAGCCGGCGCCTCTGGCAGCCAACTACACTGCAAAACCCGCGCAGCGATCGGTCACCACATTTCCTCGGAAATGCGCGAAGCCATCCTCGCCCTGTGCGCGCCCGGCCCCTCCGAGCTGGACCGCTCCGGACAGCTGGACCGCCAACTGGGGCAGGAATTTGCCGCTGCGACCCTCGCGGTACTGCGCGAAGCCGGCGTCCAGCCACAGCAGGTGCGCGCGATTGGCAGCCATGGGCAAACCGTGCGCCACCGCCCGCCCGGCTCTGTATCGACCCCATTTTCCCTGCAGCTCGGCGACCCCAATACCATCGCGGCGGAGACCGGTATCACCACGGTGGCCGATTTCCGTCGCCGGGATATGGCTCTCGGCGGCCAGGGAGCGCCACTGATGCCGGCGTTCCATAACGCGGTATTCCGCGCCGACCGCGACCGCGCTGTGGTGAACATTGGCGGCATGGCGAACATCACCGAGCTGGCCGCGAATGGGGACGTGCGCGGCTACGATACCGGCCCGGGTAACGCGCTGCTGGATTACTGGGTCAAACTACATCGCGACACCGCGTACGACGCTGACGGCGCCTGGGGCGCTACCGGCAACCCACACCCGGAACTGCTTAATCGATTGCTGAACGACCCCTTCTTTGCCGCGCCGGCCCCCAAAAGCACTGGACGCGAGGCCTTCAACCCCAACTGGCTCGAGATGGCCTGTGCCGGGCTCGAACTAACCCCGGTGGATGTGCAGGCGACCCTGGCCGAGGTCACCGCGGCAACCATCGCCAATGGCGTGCACGAATTTGCCCGCGGCGGTGAGCTGCTGGTATGTGGAGGTGGCGCGCGCAACGGCGACCTGATGGAGCGCCTGCGCAGGCGCCTGCCGACCTGGACGGTTGCGCCCACGGATCATTATGGAATCGATGCAGACTGGGTGGAGGGCGCCGGTTTTGCATGGCTCGCACGCCAGACCATTCTGGGACTGAACGGCAACTGCCCGGCAGTGACCGGAGCATCCAAGGAAACGGTACTAGGGGGAATCTTTCCCGCCTGATTGGCGGGAAAGAAGCTGAAACGCGAATCCGCGATCAGATTGAAAAGGACGAGCCGCAGCCACAGGTGGAGGATGCGTTCGGGTTCTGTACCACAAAGCGCGAGCCAGACAGCCCCTCTTCGTAGTCCACACTGGCACCAACCAGGTACGGATAGCTCATGGCATCCACCAACACCTGAATACCATCTTTTTCCACTACCGCGTCGTCTTCGGCCACCAGCTCATCAAAGGTAAATCCGTACTGGAATCCTGAGCAGCCACCACCGGTAACGAAAACCCGCAGTTTCAGCTCCGGGTTGCCCTCCTCTTCCAGCAACCCCTTCACCTTGGCAACGGCCTGTTCGGTCACCTGGATCGGTTCGGGAGAAAAGGAAACAGCTTCAGACATAGAATTCACTCGACACAGTTTGCAGCTCCAACCCTATGTGGGCGCTCTGACTGGGCGCATTATGAATAAAACCCAGCAAATGGGTCAAGTATTACCCCAATTGCCGGGCTTCACCAGCCAGTTGGCAGCTTAGTCCGCGTCAGTGACTGCTTCGTCAGCGTTAAAGCCGAGCATACGCGGTTCGCTGGCGCTATCCATATCCACATTGGATACCAGCGAGCCATTGACCTGGGCGCCTTTTACCATCTCGATCAGCTTGTAGTGCACATTGCCTTCAACCATCGCCTTCGAGGCCAGCTCAAGGTGGCCGCTGGCGTGCACATCGCCTTTCACATTGCCGTTTACCACGACATTGGGCACACGGATTTCGCCTTCGATGGTGCCACCGTCAACCACTTGCAGGCGCGCATCGCTGTCACTGTGGGCGCTGATATTCCCCTTTACGGTACCTTCAACCACCAGGTTGCCGCGAAAATGCAGGTCGCCGGTTACTTCGGTGTGTTTCGCAATCAGGGTTGTGCTGTTGCCGCCAGTGCTAGCCATAGTTTTCTCTTTCTTTTTCAACATAATTCAACCGAACCTCATGAATTGGATGGAGTCTGGTCGCTCCAAACGCGCCATGTGCGCACTCAGCAAATCAGCTCTGCTGCACCAGCCAGCCATAGCGCTGATCAATATTGAATCCTTTGCGCTTACTGGATTTGAGCGACAGTTCGACACCTTCCGGCACGAAGCCCTCCGGCAACTGCAGCTCTCCCTCGATATTCTGAAAATACTTGAATCGCAGCGGAATCGACTCGCTTTCCACCTGCTGGGACAGGTCCGCCAGTGCATAGCGGCGGGCCTCGCCATCCGTCTGTCCAACAATAGTAAAGCGCACGGCCCCGGTCACCACCTGGTGACGGGCGGCAGACTGCTGAACCAGGAGTTTGTATTGATAGCGGCGATCGCCTGCCTCAGAAATACTGAAACGGCCAATGGAGACACCTTCACTGCCTTCGGCAGGCGCCATAATGCCGCGATAGAATGCAATCTCCTGGCGCAGCTCAGCGATCTGGCTGTCCTTGGTAACCAGCTCGGAACGCACGGACTCACTGGCCTGTTCGCCAATGGTCACCGACTGCTCGGCGGTGGTGGCGCGGATACGCAGGGTTTCGATCTGCGCACGCAGGCGGTCCACCTCATCCAGCGCACGGGCGTGGGCACGAGACTTCTCATCCAGGCTCTTGCTGATCTGATACTGGCCAGCGAAAAAGGCACCGGCACTCGTGGACAGCACCAGCAAGCTCACCCCCAGGGCGGAAAATACCCCGTGCAGGATGGGCCGATGGGGCACCACTTTCATTCGGTACTGTTTGCTGCCTTTAACTTTGCGCGCCATTGGATTGATTCGTGTTGTCGCCGTGTCGTGTATTTTTCTATTGTGCCACTGCTGCCGATTCTAAGGCAGCAGTGCCGGGCTCTCTAGCCCCTGGTTCTCATTTAAGCCAAACATGATGTTCATGTTCTGAATCGCCTGCGCAGACGCGCCCTTGGCCAGGTTATCGATGGCCGATAGCACCACCACCGTATCGCGGTCCTGCGGGCGCATTACCGACAGCCGGCACATATTGGTGCCCTTCACGCTGCGGGTCTGTGGATGGCTGCCAGCCGGCATAACATCCACGAAGGGCTCCGCTGCATAGCGCTGCTCGAACTGCTGCTGCAGCGCCTCCTGGGCACTGGCTGCCGCACTGGGGTCCTTCAGCTTGGCGTACAGGGTCGCATGGATGCCGCGCACCATGGGCAACAGGTGTGGCACAAACGTCAGTTCTACCGGGCCACCATTAGCGCGGTCAAGGCCCTGCTCGATCTCTGGCAGGTGACGATGCCCACCGGCCGCATAAGCACGGAAGGTGTCGTTGTTCTCCGCAAACAGCAGGTCGGTCTTGCCCTGACGACCGGCACCACTGGCGCCACTGGCGGCGTTGGCGATAAGCCCGGTGGACTCGACCAGCCCGGCCTCCAGCAGCGGCAGCAAACCCAGCTGCACCGCGGTCGGGTAGCAGCCCGGGCACGCAATCAGCTGGGCGCCGGCAATTTGATCCCGATTGACTTCGGGCAGGCCGTACACCGCCTGCGGCACCAGCTCCGGACAGCCGTGCGGCTGGCCGTACCAGCTTTCCCAGGTGGCAATGTCCTGTATGCGGAAATCCGCGGACAGGTCGATCACCCGCACGCCCCGTGCAATCAGCGCCGGCACCTGCGCCTGGGCGACACCGTGCGGCGTGGCGAAAAACACCACATCACACGCGGCCAGGGCATCCACATCTGGCGCGGTAAATTTCAGATCGTAGTGACCCCGCAAACTGGGAAAGAGTTCCGCCACCGCAGTGCCCGCCTCGGCACGGGAGGTGATCGCACTGACCTCCACGCCGCTGTGGCCAGCCAACAGGCGCAGTAACTCCACGCCGGTATAACCTGTTCCACCCACGATGGCCGCTTTGATGACACTCACAATCTCGCTCCTTTTTACTGCCTGCTAGTCACTGTCCTTTGCGGGGCGCCCTACTGGCGGGCCACGTCCCCTGTATAATGAGCCGTGCACTCTACCATAAGCCACTCAGATTAAAGGATTAACCGTGCGGCGCAGAACGCAGTCGAAGCCCCAATCCCGCTATGCCGCCGCAATTTCTCGCCTGCGCCGGCCACAGTTTTTCGATCGCCTGCAGCTCGAACTCTCCGCACAGCAAGCCCTGTCAACGCTGGTGCTACTGGCACTGGTCATCGGCATTTGCGCCGGACTGGTGATTATCGCGTTCCGCCAGCTCAGCGAAGGCCCAGCCATCCTGTACCTGCCCAAGCTGGAGGACTTCGAGTCACTCTCGCCGGAGTGGCGTTTCATGCTGCCCGTGGTCGGCGCGATGCTGCTGGGGCTGATATTCCACTGGATCGCACCCTCCGGGCGCCCGGTTGGCGTGGTTCACGTGCTGGACCGGCTGCACAACCACCAGGGCAAGATGCCCGCCAAGAATGCCATCTTGCAGTTTTTTGGCGGCGCCCTGGCGCTGCTCAGTGGCCAGTCCATCGGTCGCGAGGGCCCTTCCGTTCACCTGGGTGCCGCGACCGGCAGCTGGGTCGCACAGCGCCTGCGCCTGCCCAATAATGCCCGGCGTACCCTACTGGCGTGTGGTGTGGCTGCGGCGATCGCCGCGTCATTTAACACCCCTCTGGCCGGGGTGATTTTCGCCATGGAAGTGGTGATGCTGGAATACACCGTGGCGGGTTTCCTGCCGGTGATGATCGCCGCGGTGAGCGGCAGTGCGGCCACCCGCCTGGCGTTTGGGCACCACACCATGTTCAACGTGCCGCCCTCGCAACTGCAGTCGCTGGCAGAGCTCCCCATCCTGTTCGCATGCGCACTGGCGATCGGGGCGCTCGCCTCGCTGTTTATTATCAGTCAGCGCAAACTGGTGCCGCTGCAGCAGAAGTACTCGCCCCTGCTGCGTTTCACCATCGCCGGCGTGGCGACCGGGCTAATTGCCATCTGGATTCCGGAAGTGCTCGGCACCGGGTACGACACCATGGAGCTGGCCATGCTTGGGCAGATCGGCGTGGTTGCACTTTCGATCATCGTACTGGCCAAGCTCACCGCTACATCGCTGGCAATCGGGCTCGGCATCCCCGGTGGGGTTATCGGACCCAGCCTGATTCTCGGCGCCTGCATCGGTGGCGGCGCCGGCCATCTGGCCAATATTCTGCTCGGCGAGGCCACGGCCAGCCCCGGCTTGTACGCAATGGTCGGTATGGCCGCAATGATGGCGGCCATGCTGAACGCACCACTGGCGGCATTGCTGACCATCCTCGAGCTGACCTATAACGCCAACGTGTTATTCCCCGCCATGCTGACCATTGTGGTTGCCTGCCTGGTAAGCCGGCAGCTGTTTTCTACCGATGGGATTTATCAGGAGTCGCTGCGCGCCCTCGGCAAAAGCGGCACCCCCAGCTGGCGCGCACAGATGCTGAGCCGCGTTGGGGTGGCGGGGGCAATGGAGCGGGCCATCGCGGTAGCGCCACAACTGCTGGACCCGACACAGGCGCAACGGCTGATCGACCAGAAACCCGCCTGGCTGCTGGTGGACACCGAAGACAGTGCGGTAGCACTGCGTACCGCAGACCTGGCTCATTTCCTCCAGCGCCCGCAGAACCCGCCAAAGGACCCGCAAGACAACGAGCACAAGCCCGCAGCAGAAGAAAAAATCGACCTGTTACGTCTACCCGGCGAACGCCTGGAAATGGCGCCGCTGAGCTGGCGGGCAACGCTACTGGAAGCTCAGCAGACCCTGGAGCGGCGGGATGTCGGGGCGTTGTACATCGGCCGGGATTACGATCAGGGCAGTCCGGGTGTACGCAACTGTGATGTGGCGGGTATTATCTTGCCCGAGCATATAGAACATTATTACCGCCAGTGAGCCTCGCCATAGGACACTGACCGACAAAACACCAAAACGACAACAACAAACCCTGCCGGGTAAGGAGCCTCAATGCTGTGGGTCAAAGCCTTTCATATTATTGCCATGGTGTGCTGGTTTGCCGCTCTGTTTTACCTGCCGCGACTGTTTGTGTACCACGTCGACGCGACCGATGCGCTGAGCAAGGACCGCTTCAAGATCATGGAGCGTCGCCTGTACCGGGGCATCGCCATTCCTTCCATGCTGGCGACACTGATTTTTGGCATCTGGCTGATTACCTACAACCCTGAGTACTACAAGTCCGCCGGCTGGCTGCACGCCAAACTCACCCTGGTCGTGCTGCTAATCGGCTATCACCATATCTGTGGCAGCTACGTGAAGAAGTTTGCCGCCGACAACATCACCAAGAGCGGGCGCTTTTTTCGCATTTTCAATGAATTGCCGGTGCTGGCACTGATCGCGATCGTGATTCTGGCGGTGGTGAAACCGTTTTAAGACGGCACGCGCCCCGCACAGGGGCGCGTGAGCCCTCCTCGCGGCACCGTCACTACCAGTGACGCAGCTAGAATTAGGATACCTGCCAAAGATTCCCAAACGCCATGGATACGCAACAGCCAGTCGTCCTCACCGTCACCCACCACGACCCCAGCGGCAGCGCCGGTATTGCGGCGGATACGGAAACGGCCGCAAGCCTGGGGTGCCACTGCGCCTCGGTGGTCTCGGCGATTACCGTGGGGGACACCAGTGCGCTCGCCGGGGTGGCGCCGGTGGACGACAGCCTGCTGGTGGAGCAAGCCCGGGCGGTGCTCGAGGACATGCCGGTGGCGGCGATCAAGATCGGCTATCTTGGCTCGGTAGAGAATGTGCACGCCATGCACAGCGTGCTGCGCGACTACCCGGATATCCCGCTGATCATCGATCCCGACGCTACCCTTGCCGACAAGGAAAGTCTGCTGGCGCCGCCCCTGTGGCGCGCCATGTGCGACCTGCTACTGCCGCTCGCCACGCTGGTTGCCCCCAATCGACGCGAAGCCCGGGCCATGGCGGGCGAAGCCGACGTCTACGACGCCCAAGCACAGGAGCTACTGGAAAGTGGCTGCCGCTACCTGCTGCTTACCGGGGTACCGGCGGAAGACCAGCAGCTGGAAAATCGCCTCTACGATGCACGCGGCCTGATTCGTGAATTCCACTGGAAACGACTGCAACCGGCGGCCTATGGGGTCTGCGGGACCCTGACCACGGCGATCGCCTGTCATATCGCGCACGGCCTAAACATGCTGGAAGCGGTCAATCGCAGCCAGCAGTTTACCTGGAGCGCCATCGCCGACAGCCGGCGTCTCGGTATGGGACGACCGGTACCCAACCGGCTGTTCTGGGCCTGCAAAGACTGACCAGCACGCCACCCTCCTTTCTTGCCTTCATTGCGCTGCCACAGTGCTCCGCGGTTTGCGGAGCGGGCCTGTGGCGCGGATAATACGCGCAAATTTTCATCACGGTGTCCCTGTCACCGTTCTATACCCGGTATCCGTATTTCTATGAGCAAGTCTGAAACTCTCTTTGCCGAAGCCCAGAAAGTCATCCCCGGCGGCGTTAACTCGCCGGTGCGCGCCTTCCGCGCAGTGGGCGGCACCCCGGTGTTTATCGAGCGTGCCGAAGGTGCCTATCTGTATGACGCGGATGAGAAGCGCTACATCGACTATGTGCAGTCCTGGGGCCCGATGGTGCTGGGTCACGCCCACCCGGACGTCATCGACGCAGTGGTCGAGCAGGCCCAGTCCGGCCTGAGCTTTGGTGCACCGACCGAGCTCGAAACCGAGCTGGCGGAAGAGCTGTGCCGCGTGTGGCCGAACATGGACCTGGTGCGTTTCGTAAACTCCGGTACCGAAGCCACCATGAGCGCCATCCGCCTGGCCCGTGGTTACACCGGCCGCGACAAGATCGTGAAATTCGAAGGCTGCTACCACGGCCATTCCGATTCCCTGCTGGTAAAAGCCGGGTCCGGCGCACTGACCATGGGCGTACCATCCTCCCCGGGTGTCCCCGCATCGCTGGCCGACCACACCATCACCCTCACCTACAACGATATTGAAGGCGTGAAACAATGCTTCGCCGAAATTGGCGATCAGATCGCCTGCATTATCGTAGAGCCGGTAGCGGGTAACATGAACTGTATCCCGCCCATTCCCGGCTTTCTCGAGACCCTGCGCGAAGTGTGTGACCAGTCCGGTGCGGTGCTGATTCTCGACGAGGTAATGACCGGTTTCCGGGTTAGCCTGACTGGCGCCCAGGGGCACTTCGGTATCGATGCCGACATCACCACACTGGGCAAAGTCATTGGCGGCGGCATGCCGGTCGGCGCCTTCGGCGGCAAGCGCGAGATCATGGAACAGATTGCACCACTGGGGCCTATCTACCAGGCCGGCACCCTGTCCGGTAACCCGATGGCGATGGTGGCGGGACTGGAAACCCTGCAGCTGATTCAAGAGCCGGGTCTCTACGACGAACTGACGGCCAAGACCGACCGCCTGGTGGAAGGCGTGCTGGATGCAGCCAAGGCGGCGGACATTCCGCTGACCGCCAATAAAGTCGGCAGCATGTTCGGCTTTTTCTTCACCGACGCCGAGCAGGTTAGCAACTACCAGCAGGTTATGGCGTGCGACACCGACCGCTTCAACCGCTTCTTCCACGGCATGCTGGAAGAAGGCGTATACCTGGCCCCGGCCTCCTATGAAGCCGGCTTTATGTCCGCGGCGCACTCCGACGAAGATATCGAAGCCACTATCGACGCGGCGAAAAACGTCTTCGCCAAACTGAAATAAGCGAGAGCTGCCATGAGCTTCACCTCCCACCGCGGACCCTACCCGCACAGCCGCCCGCGCCGTCTGCGCGCCAGCGAGTTTTCCCGCCGCCTGGTGCGGGAGAACCGCCTGAGCAGTGACGACCTGATCCTGCCACTGTTTGTGATCGAAGGCCGCGGCGAGACCCAGCAAGTGGCCTCCATGCCCGGCGTGGAACGGCTGAGTGTTGACCTGCTCACCGCCAAGGCCAAACAATTGGTGCAGCTCGGTATCCCGGCGGTGGCACTGTTCCCGGTGGTGGACCCGTCAGCCAAGTCCGACGACGCGCGTGCCGCCTACGACAAAGACGGGCTGGCCCAGCGCGCGGTGCGCGCACTCAAGGATGCCGCGCCAGAATTGGGCGTGATTACCGATGTGGCACTGGACCCGTTTACCAGCCACGGCCAGGACGGCCTGATGAACGATGCGGGTTATATCGTTAACGACGACACAGTGGAGGTACTGGTACAGCAGGCCCTGTCCCACGCGGAGGCCGGCGCCGATGTGGTGGCGCCGTCCGACATGATGGATGGGCGCATCGGCGCAGTGCGCGCCGCGCTGGAACGGGATGGCCACGCCAACACACAAATCATGTCCTACGCCGCCAAATACGCGTCCAGCTACTACGGGCCATTTCGCGATGCGGTGGGCTCCGCCGGCAACCTGAAGGGCGCCAACAAATTCAGCTACCAAATGGACCCAGCCAACGCTGACGAAGCGCTGCACGAGTGCGCACTGGATCTGGCGGAAGGTGCCGACATGATTATGGTCAAGCCCGGCATGCCGTATCTGGACGTGGTGCGACGGGTGAAAGACGAGCTGAAGGTACCGACCTTTGCCTATCAGGTCAGCGGTGAATACGCCATGCATTGCGCTGCGTTCACAAATGGCTGGCTGAACCGCGAGGCAGTCATTCTGGAATCGCTGCTGGCATTCAAACGCGCCGGCGCCGATGGTGTGCTCACGTATTTCGCGGAAGAAGCTGCGCGGCTACTGCAGGCATAAACAAAGGCTGCGGCACCTGGGAGACCGGGGTCAGGGCCACTGATCCTCTTGCTGCTGCGGCGGCCAGGGTTGTGCCTCTTCTACCGGCACACCGCCGCGACGCTGGCGCTCGTCCAGCCGGCGCCGCTCTTCCTGCGCACGCCGCTCTTCTTCCTGATAGCGCTGTTCCTGCAAGCGCGCGGATTCCTCGAGGCGGCGCAAACGCTCCGCCTCATCCGGGGGAATTTGCTGATACTGCTCCGGGCCAAGCTGCTCCTCGCGCTCCAGCTGCTCGCGCAACTGGCGTTCCCGTTCGCGCTGCTCCTGCATCTGCTCGCGGCGCTGCTGCTCCGGATCAATGCCCCAGCCCGGGCTCATATCCTCCCGCGGTGCGACATTTTCATCATCGCGATCAAACCAGTTGCGGAACCAGCCGCGACGCTCGCAGCGCGGGTCGGTCTTGAGGCGGCTCTCCACCGACACCGGGATTTCACGCCCACCCTCACAGTGACGCGGATCCATATATTCGCCTTTCTGATTCACCGGTTTCCACTCGACACCGCGAGGTGCCTGAATACGTCCGTGACGATGGGGCAACTTGCGCATGATGTCGGTCCAGATCGTCAGGGCACCGGTTGCACCAGTGAGTTCGGTGCGCTCGTTATCGTCGCGGCCCAGCCACACCACTGCCGTCACACCGGGGCTAAAGCCGGCAAACCAGCTATCGCGATAATTGTTGGTGGTACCGGTCTTGCCCGCGAAGGGCACGCTGTTGGGTAAGCGACGGTAGGCACTTTTACCGGTGCCCTCGCGCATCACCTGCTCCAGCCCATAGCGCAGCAAATAGATCGGCACCGCTTCCACACCGCGGTTCATTTTCGGGCGAAAGCGCTGCACCTGATCACCCTCCGCATCGGACACCGCCAGCAAGGTGCGCGGTTCCACATGCTCACCGCCATTGGCCATGGTCTGGTACATACCCGCCACTTCAAAGGGGGTCATTTCCACCGCCCCCAGGAACAGCGAGGGAACCCGCGGCAGATTTGCTTCGACACCCAGGCGGCGAATGGTTTCGCGCACATTTTCAATGCCAAGATCCAAGCCCAGACGGGCGGTGGCCTGGTTGTAGGAACGCGACAACGCCACATACAGGGGGACCTGGCCGTGGCTGCGATTATCAAAGTTCGCCGGCATCCACACCTGACCGTCGGCCGCCACTTCGCGAATGGGGGCATCATCAATCAACGTGGCCAGATTGAATTCGTGCGGGCGCTCCAGCGCCGTGAGATAGATGGCTGGTTTGATCAGCGAACCGATCTGACGGTTCGCCTCCAGAGCACGGTTAAACCCTGGATAGTGGGGACGGCGGTCGCCCACCATCGCCAGCACATTGCCGCTGTGATTTTCGAGAATCACCGTGGCGCCCTGTAACGATTTGGCCTCGATGTTGCGATCGCTTTCCAGCTTGTCAGCACCCTGGCTAATCGCGTCTTCTGCCAGCTTCTGCACCGAGGGGGCCAGTGTGGTGTACACCCGCAGGCCGGCAGTGCGCAGCTCTTCCACCGAGTAATAGGGGCGCAACTCTTCCAAAAGCCGCTCGGTAAATGCGGGATAGGGGTTCTGCGCAGCCGCGCCTTTGGTTGCCACTTCCAGTGGCTTGGCCTTGAGCCGCTGCAGGTCCTGCTCACTGATCAGCCCCTGCTCTTCCATGACGTCGAGCACGATATTGCGACGCTCCAGCGCGCGCTTGGGATGACGCCAGGGGTTGTAGTAGGAAGCGCCCTTGGCGAGCCCAACCAGCAGCGCCATTTGATGAGGCTCCAGCTGGTTAAGGGGCTTGTGGAAGTAAAACTCCGATGCCAGGCCAAAGCCATAGATTGCGCGGCTGCCCTGTTGGCCCAGCCACACCTCATTGATGTACTCCTGCAGGATGTAGGCCTTGTCGTAGTGGACCTCCATGAGGATTGCCATCAGGGCTTCGTTGAATTTGCGCCACAGACTCGGCTTGTGGTCGAAGAATATATTCTTCACCAGCTGTTGGGTGATGGTTGAACCGCCCTGCACCACGGTGCCCGCCTGCAGGTTGGCCACCATGGCGCGGGCAATGCCACGCGGGGACACCCCGAAGTGATGGGCAAAGTCCTGGTCTTCCACCGCAATCAGCGTGGCGCCCAGCAGCGGTGGAATTTCGGTAATGCGCACCGGCGTGCGGTCGTCACCCCCGCCAAGCAAGGTGCCGATGGGCGCCGCATCCAGACGAAATTCTTCCAGCGCTGCGCCGTTTTCATCACGCAGGTTGGTTAGCTCATCATTGCGCAGGCGGAAGCGCACCTTGGCCTCCCGGTCGCGGCTGTCCGCATGGACAAAATCGCGGCGCCACACCACATATTCCATCCCCTCTCGCTGCCACTGGCCGGGCTCGTCCACCGGGGATGCCTGTTTGTAGTTGAGCGCAGAGAACTCCGCCTCCAGCTCATCCGGGCGCATCACCATGCCTTCTTTCAATACCAGCGGCCGCGCAAACACGCGTGCGGGCAACTGGTACTGGCGACTGTCGAGGCGCTCGCGCAGCTGCATATCCAGCCACACCATATAGCCGGCCAGCACCAATACACCGAGCAAGGCCAGCAAGCTCAGCCGCTTGATCCAGCGGCCCAGGCGCCCCTGCTTCCGGTTAGCGCGCTTTTTCTGGGTACGACGTTTTGTTGCTGGCATAGATATCTGGGTAACTCTTCAAACTTTTCAGAAACGTACAATAATTCGCAACAGCGCACTTGCTAGGCCGGGGTAACGGCCCCATCGCCTGGGCTCGCTTGTATACACACCGCAGACTTTCGCCGCGACACAACTGCAGCCCGGCCGCACCATAGGCTGTTATAGGCGGCATTTATAAGGTCGGCCGCACACAAGTCAAACCCAACGGGTCACAACGTGCCAGCGCTGCAGCCTCATGCTGCAACCTCAACTAGTGGCAACGCTGTAGCAACCAGCAACAACGCCCACAATGTTCAGCGGGCGCTAAACTTGCACTCGACCGGGTGGCCGCCATAATGCGCGCATTCCCAAATTCAACAGCCCATAACCACGGACTCCCGACCCCATGCACCAGTATGAACTCTATGGCATCGGCGCCGCCCTGCTCGACACGGAAATCGAAGTCACCGACAGCGACCTGAAAACCCTCGGGGTGGACAAGGGTGTCATGACCCTGGTGGACGACGCCCGCCAGCAGCAGCTGGTGGACGACCTCAAAAACCACTTGGTCACAGCCAGCCACGCCTGCGGCGGCTCCGGTGCCAATACCATCATCGCCGCCAGCTACTTCGGCCTGAATACCTTCTATTCCTGCAAGGTCGCCGACGATGCCAACGGCGACTTCTACCGTAACAACCTGGCCGCAGCGGGTGTGCGCTATCCAGAGGTTTTGAACAACGCCGCCACAGGTACCACCGGCAAGTGCCTGGTGCTGATCACCCCCGACGCCGAGCGCAGTATGAACACCTTTCTCGGCATCAGCGCCGAATTGTCAGTCAATGAACTCGACAGCGATGCGCTCGCCCAGTCCCGCTGGGCCTACATCGAAGGCTATCTGGTGTCGTCACCCACCGGTCGCGCTGCCGCGATTGCCCTGCGCGAACAGGCCGAGTCCGGCGGCGTGAAAACCGCTCTGAGCTTATCCGACCCCATGATGGTGCAACTGTTCCACGACGGGCTGAAAGAAATGATCGGCGGCGGCGTCGACCTGCTGTTCTGCAACCGCGACGAAGCGCTGCAGTATTGCGCCACCGACTCCCTGCAGGAGGCCGCACAAACCCTGCGCCAGCACTGCAAGGCCTTCGCCATCACCCTTGGTGCCGACGGTGCACTGCTGTGGGATGGCGAACAGGAATACCGCGTAGCTAGCCCCAAGGTAAATGCCATCGACACTAACGGTGCCGGCGACATGTTTGCCGGCGCCTTCCTGTACGGGATCAACCGCGGAATGCGCTTTGCCGAGGCGGGCGAACTGGCGTGCCGGGCGGCAGCGCAGGTAGTGAGTCAGTATGGACCGCGTTTGCGTGCGGAACAGCACCAGGAATTGCTGACGCAACTAGCCAACGCTTGAACGAAAGCATGCCTCGCGCAGCCATGAAACTCACGAGCGGGTAAGTTGCCGGGTAAGGGTTGCAGCCGCGTCGGCGACAGGGAGGTCGCCGACGCGTGGTCTAGTGAAGGGTTTTCGGGGTGGGCCGGGCTCAATCCACGGAGGTCGGCCGCGGCCCACTGATCTCGGGCAGGCAGGCGGCAGCGGCAATTCCAAACCCCTGCGCGTAATCCACCCCCATCAAACGCAGTCGTTCCAACAGCTCCGGAGTCTCCGCAAATTCCGCAATGGTGCTGATTCCCATCCGCTTGGCCAGGTGGTCCACCGTACTCACCATCGCGCTGTCGATCTCATCCTCCAGCATATTGCGTACAAAGGAGCCGTCGATCTTCAGGTAGTCCACCGGCAACTGGCGCAAGTACGCGAGCGAAGAGGCACCGCGACCAAAATCATCCAGCGCAAAACTGCACCCGGCCGCACGCAACTTGTGGATAAACATCAGCGCCCGATCCAGGTTATTGATCGCACTGGTTTCGGTAATTTCAAACTGCACCCGCGACGGCGCAACGCCCGCATCCGTCAACTCACGCAACACAAAGTCGGCAAAGTATTCATCGCCCAGGCTGATTCCAGAAACGTTGATGGCATAGTGGAAACCGCCGGCGCCACTGCTCTGCTCGAGCGCCATGTACTTGAAGATGTTACGGATCACCCAGCGATCCACATCATCGATAATGCCGTAGCGCTCGGCGGCCGGCAGAAAGAGGCCGGGAGAAATAATATCGCCATCGCGCCCGCGCATCCGCACCAGCACTTCATAGTGATGCACCCGGTTCTTTTCCTGCAGCGCCACCACCGGCTGGCGATACAGCATCAGGCGGTCATCGCGAATTGCCGCATGGATCTCTGACAGCCAGGTGCTCTCGCGGCGTTTTTCCAGTGCCTTGCGCGAATCGCCGAAAAATTTCACCCGGTTGCGCCCCTGCTCTCGGGCCGCACTGCATGCATCATTGGCGGTCGCCAGCAGCTGGCTGGAAGGTGGCGCATGTGCGTCGACACTCACCGCGCCAATAGACAGCGCGGGACGGGTCTCACTGGACTCCCACTCGAACACAAAATCGTTCACCGCCTCGCGCAGCCGCGTGACGATGCGCTTGGCTTCTTCCAGGGTGCAATCGCGGAGCAACACAGCAAACTCGTCACTACCCACACGCCCCAGCAAATCGTTCTTGCCCAGGCACTGGGTGAGGATACGTGCTAATGCAACCAGCAGAGCGTCACCGGCACTGTAGCCAAGGGTGTCGTTGACCACTTTGAATTGATAAACGTCGAGGTACAGCAGGATATGGTGCTGGCGCGGCCCGGTGTCCCGGTTGAGTAATTGCTGCAAGGCCTGTTCGAAGGTCTGGCGATTGGGCAGACGGGTAAGCGTATCGTGACTGCTTTGCCAGCTCAGGCGGGAGGAAATCCGTCGTGCTTCCGAGGTGTGCCGCAATACCACCACGTAGCCATCTAGGCTAACACCGTCTTTGACCGTGTTTATCTGCACACTGATCTCAACGAGTTCCGCCTCACCATCCGCGAGTCGCAGCCCCTGCCTGCGCAGATTCGCGCGCAGCTCGCGACGGCTTGGCACCTCCTCTGCCGTGGCCTCACCCGGGCTCAGGGCGAGGTCGAGTGGCACACCCTGATCATCTTCAAGGCGCAGACACTCCGACAAAATCTGACCGGGTAACAACCCCACGAGGCTGCCACACAGCTCTCCAGCCAGCGGATTGCTGTAACGGATGCGCCCATGGCGGTCGGTGATCACGACACCATCGGCCACTTCCCCCAGCGCCAGCTCAGCAGCAGCCAGGCTCATCTGAGCACTGGGCGACATATCCGGCGTCGATGCATCGAGCTGGCCGTGAAAGGTGGCGCTTTGGGAGTCAAATTCAGTCAAGGGACATCCAGTTTAATCAGCCTGTGCAAATGGCCCGCGGCTAAAGCAAGCAGTGGGCCTGGTGCCAGGATGCTCGGAGCGGTGTAACCAATTACGTTAACGAATGCACTGCATACGAAATTAACTGTACACCGGATCGGCGACAATTTCCGATCAAAAACAAATTTCTCAAAATAATACCGACTTAGGCGCTGGCACGATAACCCTTGTGCACAATCCATTACAAATAGTGTGTAAGTTCGCACACTTTGAGGATTTTTTTTCATGCCAGCAAAAACTGACGTGCGCCTTTACAGGTGTTGACGCAAGAACGACTTCAGCTTTTCGTCCTCAAACGCGCGCTGCAATGTTGCGCTCAGCAGCTGGTTGATCGTGGCCTGCACCTCTTCCTTGCTCGGCTTGATCAGGTTGCGGTCTTTGCCACTGGTGCTGTAATTACCGAAAAAAGTCGCGCCCTTAACCGTAACCTGTAACTGAATCGCCGCACCGGAATCCACCTTGGTGGTGTAAAGCTTGTTCGGGCTGGTGTAGCGCAGGTCGGTCAGGGTTGCCACCACCTGCACATCGCCACCACCCTCAACGGTGCGGAATGACCAGGCTTCAAAACCCTGATACAACGCGTCAGCAATTGCCCGGTCAATATTATTGGCCAGGGTCACATTCGAAGAATCCGAGTAAATCCCCCCCAGCGAGCCGAGCCCATCGTTGCCCAACTGGTTGGCGCCCCGCGCGGAAAGGGTGTAGCCCGCACCGATGTTATCCGGTGCCACACTTACCTGCGGCTTAATTTCGACCTGTACCGGGCTGTGCGCACAGCCGCCCAGCATGACCGCAAAACCGGTCGCCAGTATCGCAAAGAGTGATTTCATAAATGGCTCCACTTTTTATCTGTAATGGCCGCTCACCGCGGCGCAAGGTTTCAATCTGGGTTTCTACTCAGCGCTAACCATGTCCATGGTGGCCGTGATGGTGGTGATGATCTTCCTGCTCCACCTCAGCACTCATTCCCGCGGGCGGAGCATCGTTGAGCCCCAGCACCGGCAATGAGAGCTGGAAGCTGCTGCCATCGGCAAATATGAGCTTTACCGGAAGTTGTGCACCAGCTTGCAGCCGCACGCCATGCACCATCAGATGGGTGCCACCAGGGCGCATTTCAAGAGAGGCAAGGGCCGGTAAGGCGAGCTGCCCCAGCGCGCGCATCTTGCTTATTCCATTCTCCTGCAGGGTCGTATGCAGCTCCACGCGGCCCTCGGGATGGGCGGGCAACTCGATGCGCTCCAGCACATACTCGCTTGTGGACAAATTCTGTAACGCCAGATAGGCCGCGCCCATGGGTGCGCCCGGTGGCATTTCCCGGGCGTAGCCGACGGCGCTGAGGTGCCCGGCAGGTTGCTGATCCTTCAGGTCACTTGCATGAAGTGCGCCGGCAGTAAACGCAGTAACCAGAGATGCGAGTGCAATGACCCGCAACAGGCCCGCGGCAAAGCGACTTTTTTTCATAATCAACTCCCCATCTAGACATGTATTGCGCATAGCTGTGAATCGTTGTACTTATTCGCGCTTAGCCGCGCTGTATCGTGCATCGCCAAACCCGCGCGTCGCTTGCGCGAGCGCGGCTTAGCGACTCTTTTGTAACAGTAATCGCGGTGGATTGCCGAGCTTTATGTCACCCCGAACCCGGTATCCCGGTACCGCCTGGCGCAACTGACTGTAGATCCAGCGGCCCTCGGCATCATCGCGCGCAACAATAATCACCCGTAACTGATGCTGCTGGATCCGCTGTGCGGTCGTGGCGAGCATCTGCACCATGGCCGCGGAGCGCGCGGACAACTCGGCTGGCGGTAGCGCCACTGTCTGCGCTCCGGGCCCGTCCAGTGTCACATCCTGACGGGCACGCTGCCGCTCGCGCTGCAATTGTGCACGCACCTCTGCAGACAGAGGGTTGCCGGGGGCGATTTCATCCGCGGTATTCAGCAGACTATTTACCTCCCCGAAGGATCGCCGCCGCAACGCATCGCGTGCCCGATCCACCTGATGCATTACCAGCGTTTGGATGCCCGCCCTGGCCTGGGTATTGCCTGGATCCAGCTGCAGTACCTGCAAGTAAAAATCGTAGGCGCTGGCACCAGCCGGCATGGTGATAAAACCCTCACGCTGCGCCACTTCCGCCCGCGTCAGAAAGTGACGAACAGCGCGCTGGCGTATCTCTTCCGGGCTGGGGCCGGTGGGCGCTGGCGGCACAACCACTTGTGGCGCCGGAGGCGGCGGCGTTGCACACCCTGCCAGCAGCACAACCGCACCGGTTGCGAAAACAGTGACCGCCTTCAACTTTCTGATACCCACCTCCCTGAAGCAGTCACCCATCGGGCGACTGTTGTTTTTTTGTACCGACACCACCGTTATACTGCCAGCGCAATTGTGCGCAGGCTGCGGCACACGCCAGCGTCCAGCCTGCAGCTGCACCCCAACCGGGGAACGGCACCGTGCAATAACAGTCCAATCTGACCCGACTATAAAGAATTTTATTACCGATGACTGCGAACACTTCCGGCATGCGCGAAATTTATCTGCCCACCTCTTCGAACACGCGGCGCCCGTCGCGCAACCGACTGGGGACTGCGCTGGCTCTTCTGACCGCATTGCTATGCAGCCTGCTGCTGAGCGCCCCGGCGAGCGCACAACAGGAGAACCCATTCGCCGCGCTCGCTGGCGGTCAGGACGATTTTCTGCCGGTAGACGAAGCCTACCAGCTCGACGTTCTGTTAACTGACACAGATGCCGCCGCCCTGTTTCAGATCGCTCCAGAATATTACCTGTACCGGGACAAGTTATCGGTTTACCTGCTGAACGGCGAAGACAAGACCGAACTGCCGCTGACCCTGGTAAGCGGCGAGGTGATCTGGGACGACTATTTCGAAAAAGAAACCGAGGTGTACCGCTGGCAGCTGGAAGTTCCGTTGGCGCTACCAGAGGGAGCCAGCAAGGCCCGCCTGCAGGTGAACTACCAGGGCTGCGCGGATGCGGGCCTGTGCTATCCACCGCAAACACGTAATTTTGACCTGGATCTGCTGCAAAAAACCGCCACCCCCGCCGCCGGCAATGGTGGCCTGGGCTCAGGCCCCGGCGGCGCAGCAAGTGGCAGCACTGCACCCCTCGCCGGCAGCGCCAGCAGCACGCTTTTCTCCAACCTGTTACTGGCCATGGCGCTGGCTTTTGGTGGCGGCATGCTGCTGAACCTGATGCCCTGCGTCTTCCCGGTACTGTCGATCAAGGCGCTGACCATCACCAACAGTGGTGACCGCCAGCAGCTGCACGGCTGGGCTTACACCGCGGGCGTGGTCGCAACTTTCCTGCTGATTGCCGCCCTAATGCTGGCCCTACGCACCGCGGGTGAGGCCGTCGGCTGGGGCTTCCAGCTGCAGTCGCCGGTCGTAGTAGCCGCGCTGGCCTACCTGTTTTTTGCCATGGGCCTCAGCCTGTCCGGCCTGACCGAGTTCGGCGGCCGCCTGATGGGCCTCGGCGCCAACAGCGAAAGTAAGGGGCTCAGCGGCTCCTTCTCCACCGGCGCTCTGGCTACCGTCGTGGCCAGCCCGTGCACCGCGCCCATGATGGGCTCGGCGCTGGGCTTTGCCGTGACCCAACCCGCGCCAGTCGCACTCGCGGTATTCGCTGCCCTGGGCTTCGGCATGGCGGCACCCTTCTTGCTGCTTACCTATATTCCCGCACTGGCCCAGCGCCTGCCGCGCCCCGGCCCCTGGATGGAAACGCTCAAGCAACTGCTGGCCTTCCCAATGTACCTGACTGCGGTGTGGCTGCTGTGGGTACTGGGTCGCCAGAGTGGCAGTGACGGGGTTACCCTGGTGCTGGCCGGTGCGGTTGCCATCGCCTTCGCCCTGTGGCTGTGGCCGCGCCCGGCAACCGCCGGCAAAACCTGGCTGCGCACCAGCACCGCGGTGATCGCGGTTGCCGGCGCCATTTGGGTTCTACCCAACCTGGACAGCAATGCGAGCCAGCCAACGCAGGCAAGCAAGAGCGATTACTGGCAGACCTATTCGCCAGAGGCTCTCGCAGCAGCGCGCAGTGAAGGCCGCCCGGTACTGATCAACATGACCGCAGCCTGGTGCATCACCTGCCTGGCGAACGAAAAAGTCGTACTTTCCAGCGACCGTATTACCGCGGCGGTGGCAGATCTGGGCATTACCGCCCTGAAAGGTGACTGGACCAACCAGGACCCGCAAATCACCGAACTGCTGGCACGCTACGGCCGCTCCAGCGTGCCACTGTACCTGCTGTTTCCGGAGGGCGGTGGTGAACCACAGATTCTGCCGCAAATCCTGACCCGCGATGGCCTGCTCACGGCCATGCACAGTGCGGTTAGCGAAGAGCGCCTCGCTGAATCCGCTACTCGCTAGTTTGCCCCTGCCGGTGGCAGAGCCACCGGCCCCCTTCGCCGCAACCACCCCAGCGGCATCGAGCCCCACCTTTCGGCCAAAATGCCATTGTGGCCATTCACGCTGGCGAAAAAGCCACCCATTCATAAAAAACTACGGCAATTAGGCCGCTAACTTCGGCGAACTGCGCGCAACGTCTCTTTTTCGACATTTGAGGCATGGACAGGGGGTCACTTTTACGGCAAACTCCAAGCGAAATTTGCCAAACACCCCTTGTGACGCGGTTTTCCGGGAAGTTTCATGACTTTTTCCCGATTTTAGTCACAACTTTGCGCGCTTTACCGAGGCACAGAATGGCTAAACTGCTTTTGCTACACGGCCCCAATCTGAACCTGTTGGGCACCCGCGAGCCAGAGATCTATGGCTCCACGACTCTTTCCCAGATTAATGAAGCTGCCAGCGCGCAGTGTGCGGCGGCCGGCTGCGCGTTCGACAGCCTGCAAAGCAATCATGAAGGGGCACTGGTGGAACGTATCCACCAGGCATTTGCCGACAAGGTCGACTTCATCGTGATCAATCCTGCGGCCTTTACCCACACCAGTGTGGCGCTGCGCGATGCCCTGGCCGGTGTGGCCATTCCGTTTATCGAAGTGCACCTGTCGAACCCTCACGCCCGCGAGCCTTTCCGCCATCACTCCTACCTGTCCGATTTGGCCAAGGGCGTTATTTGTGGGTTCGGCGCGGATAGCTACACCCTCGCCGTGGGAGCTGCGCTCAAGCAACTGGGCTAATCAAGATTTTCATTCCCCGGCTGCGTGTCGGGGAACCGGTATACACAAGATCAAGAGTGAACTGTTATGGATATCCGCAAAATCAAGAAACTAATCGAACTGCTCGAAGAGTCCGACATCGGCGAGCTGGAGATTAAAGAAGGTGAAGAGTCAGTGCGCATCAGCCGCGGCCCCAGTGGCGCTGCGATTCAGATGCCGCAAATGGCCATGCCGATGGCGGCTGCTCCCGCCGCGCCGCAGGCGCCCGCCGCACCGGCACCGGCGGCTGCACCCGCCGAGCCCGCGGAAGAAGCCGTACCCGCACTGACCGGCCATCCGGTTAAGTCCCCAATGGTGGGCACTTTCTATGCAGCTTCCAGCCCCGGCGCCGATCCGTTCGTGAAAGTTGGCCAGCAGGTAAAAGCCGGCGATGTTATCTGCATCGTTGAGGCCATGAAAATGATGAACCAGATCGAGGCGGACAAGGCCGGCACCATCGAGGCAATCCTGGTAGAAGACGGCCAACCGGTAGAATTCGACCAGCCGCTCGTCGTTATTTCCTGAGCGGGGGCGTTTACGCATGTTTGAAAAAATTCTAATTGCCAACCGCGGCGAGATTGCCCTGCGGGTGCTGCGCGCCTGTAAGGAAATGGGTATCGCTACGGTAGCGGTTCACTCCCAGGTTGACCGCGACCTAAAGCACGTGCGCCTGGCGGATGAAGCCGTATGTATCGGTCCCAACCCATCCCCTCAGAGCTACCTGAATATCCCCGCGATCATCGCGGCAATGGAGATCACCGATTCTGTTGCGGTGCACCCGGGTTACGGTTTCCTCGCGGAGAATGCAGATTTTGCCGAGCAGGTACAGAAAAGCGGCTTTACCTTTATTGGCCCCGATGCGGACGTGATTCGCCTGATGGGGGACAAGGTTTCCGCAATCGCTGCCATGAAGAAAGCGGGCGTACCCACGGTACCCGGTTCTGACGGCCCGCTGCCGGACGACGGTGAGCGCTGCCTGGAAATCGCGCGCAAGATCGGCTTCCCGGTCATCATCAAGGCGGCTGCAGGTGGTGGTGGCCGCGGTATGCGCGTGGTACACAGCGAAGGCGCGCTGGTAAATTCCATCGCGGTGACCAAGTCCGAAGCGGCTGCCGCGTTTGGCGACAGCACCGTCTACATGGAAAAATTCCTGCAGAATCCGCGTCACGTGGAGATCCAGGTAATGTCCGACGGCCAGGGCAGCGCCGTGCATTTTGGTGATCGCGACTGCTCACTGCAGCGTCGCCACCAGAAGGTTCTGGAAGAGGCACCAGCGCCGGGCATTCCGGATGCGGTACGCAAGGAAGTACAGGACTCCTGTATCCAGGCGTGTATTGATATCGGCTACCGCGGTGCGGGCACTTTCGAGTTCCTGTACGAAGACGAGCGCTTCTACTTCATCGAGATGAACACCCGTATTCAGGTTGAGCATCCGGTATCGGAAATGGTGACCGGTGTTGACCTGATTAAAGAGCAGATCCGCGTATGTGCGGGTGAGAAGCTCTCTTTCAAACAGGAAGACATCAAGATCACCGGCCACTCTTTCGAGTGTCGTATTAACGCGGAAGACCCGAAAACCTTCTTCCCGAGCCCGGGCAAGGTGGAAAACTTCCACGCACCCGGCGGTTTGGGTGTACGCGTGGACTCTCACCTGTACGCGGGCTATTCGGTACCGCCCAACTACGATTCCATGATCGCCAAGATCATCACCCACGCGGAAGACCGTGAAACCGCACTGGCGCGGATGCGTGTCGCCCTCAGCGAAACCATCATTACCGGTATCAAAACCAACATTCCTTTGCAGGAAGACCTGGTTCGGGATGCGGAATTTGCCAAGGGTGGGGTGAACATTCACTACCTAGAGAAGAAGCTGGGGCTCGAATAAGCCCTGTGACTTCTCCGCCCGCCCCGAAGGTATTTAGCTCTGAAGCACCTCCGGGGCGGGAAAGTACCGGGGATCGGTTTTCAAAACCGCTGTGAACCCATCCCTGGGCGCTGCGGCGGCGACGTCCTGTCGCCGACGCTTTTGAAAACCGATCCCCGGCACCTCCCCTTCAGACTTACCTTCCCTACCCTTTTAGCTCGCGCTCTCTAGTAGAATGCAATCAAGTTCGACTCGAAGGCTCCGCTGCCACGAGCCACCCAAGCACTTCAAAACCAAAAACTCCGGATAACATCTAATGCCCTGGCTCCAACTCCGAGTAAACACCAACCGCGAACAGGCCGAGAAGATTGAAAGCGCCTTGCTGTTCGCCGGCGCCGTCTCAGTCACCCTGCAAGACAATGCCGACCAGCCCATCCTCGAACCCGGCCTCGGCGAGACGCCCTTATGGGACGAAACGCTCGTCACAGGCCTGTTCGATGCCGAAGTCGACACCGGCGTGACCGAAGCCAAGGCCGCCTCTTTCCTGTGTGAACTCCTCCCCAACGCCCGCTGGGAGCAGCTCGAAGACAAGGACTGGGAGCGGGAGTGGATGAGCAACTACAAACCCATCCAATGCGCCGATAACCTGTGGATCTGCCCAAGCTGGTGCGAACCGCCCGCGCCGGAAGCCGTCAATATCATCCTCGATCCGGGCCTGGCTTTCGGCACCGGCACCCACCCCACCACCTTCCTGTGCCTGCAGTGGCTGGCCGGTGAGCCGGTGCAGAGCAAGACTGCCATCGACTTCGGTTGCGGCTCTGGCATCCTTGGGATCGCCGCCATTTTGTTGGGTGCCGAGAACGCCCTGGGTACGGATATCGACCCCCAGGCGTTGATTGCCAGCCGCGACAATGCCGTGCGCAACGGCCTCGAACCCGCGCGTTTTCCGGTTTACCTGCCGGAGAAAACCCCGGCAGATGCCAGTGCCGACATCATGCTCGCCAACATCCTCGCCGGCCCGCTGGTCGAACTGGCCCCGCAGCTTGTGGAGCGCACCAAGGTCGGCGGCCGTATCTGCCTGTCCGGGATTCTGGCCAGCCAGTCTGACAAGGTGAAAGCGGCCTACAGCCAGTGGATCGATTTCGATGCAGATGGTGAAAAAGAGGAGTGGGTGCGGCTGAGCGGGACCCGGGTGAGATAAATCATCAGGGGCACAACGCCGCTCACAAGGCTCACCGGACTACGCGGCGGGCCCTGCGACTGATAAACTCCCACGCCAAAGCAATAATCGTCGAAATCCATGTCGCAACTGGTTACCCGCTGTCCCCACTGCAGCACCTCGTTTCACGTCAGCGAACCTCAGCTGCGCGCCGCCCGCGGTGCGGTGCGCTGCGGCTCCTGCCTGCAAGTATTCCGCGCCGACGAAAATATTGTATTCAACGAGGACGATCCGCAGCCAGCCAACAAGAAAGCGATCGAGGAGTTACTGGAAGATGACGACTTCCTGATCCACGACGATATCGACCTGGATGGCGACGACGAAACTGGTGAAGAAGAGCTACCCAGAAGGGCCAAGCCTACGTCGGAACAATCTGCATCACAGCAGCCTGCGCAAGCCACCGCACAAAAAAGCGATGCTCTCGACGACAGCCCGCTGATCGGCGATGCCTTTGGCGAACAGCAGTGGCAGGAGCTCGGTAGCGAAGACGACGATGACCGACAGGGTGACCTGCTGGACATGGACAGTGGCCTCGACCGGATGAGCGACTCCTCCGACAATCCGTGGGCGGAAGAAATGGCCCGGGAGGAGTCCAGCAGCCTCCGCGCAAGCAGCGCCAAGCAATCGGAAGATGACCTATTTGCCGAGCAGTTTGCCGCAACCGATGACCTCGACACTCCCGAGCCGGAAGAGTTGATTGCCGCGCCGGCACCGGGCTCCAGTCATGATGATGACCTGGCACCGCTGCCGGACGCACAACTGGGCCCATCCGAGCTGCACGCGCGGCACCTGGATTCCGGCCAGCTTGAATCGGCACCACTGCTACCCAAGGACCAGCTGATCTCATCCATCGGCGCAGCGCCGATCGAAATGTCCTGGCAGCCCAAGCGGCACCACATCATCCCTACCTGGCTCTGGGCCCTCGGCAGCCTGCTGCTGATGCTGGGGCTGGTGGCGCAAACCGCCTATTTTGGTTTCGATACCCTCAGCAAGCGCGACCCCTGGCGCAACCTTTACGCCCAGGTCTGCCCGTACATCGGCTGCACCTTGCCACCGCAGGTGGACATCAATGCCATTCACACCGCCAATCTGGTGGTGCGCAGCCATCCGTCGATTCCCGGTGCCCTCGCCGTAGAGGCGGTGCTGCTCAACCGCGCACCGTTTGATCAGCCCTTTCCCAGCCTGCAGCTGCGTTTCACCGACCTGAAGAACAGCCCGGTAGCGAGCCGCCGCTTCAATCCGCGGGATTACCTGCGCGGCGAACTGTCCGGCCGCCGCCTGATGCCTGCCGGCAACCCGGTGCACATCGCGCTGGATATCGTTGACCCGGGTGCGGACGCGGTGAATTACGAGCTGCGCATCGCCCCGAACTGAGCCCGCCATGATCATGGCTGCGATGAAACAGAAGGCGCAAAAATGCGTACGATGGCGCCAATTGCTACAAATTATTGCACAAAGTTCGTCCCAAACGGCCAGCCATCGACCAATTTGAGCGCTTTTTCGCTTTTCCAGTGGGCAGGCAGCCGCTATCATAGGCGGCTCTTTGACACCTGATGAGACCAAACCCGCGGGAGGGTGTGTTGCCCACGGAACTGCCAAGCAGCTTCGCCATCGGCCCCTATAACATCGGAGCGCCAGTAATCCTGGCGCCCATGGCCGGCGTTACCGATCGCCCCTTCCGCAAATTGTGCCGTGAACTCGGCGCGGGCTTGGTCGTATCCGAGATGGTCACCTCCGACACCAGTCTGTGGAACAGCCGCAAATCACGTATGCGCCTGAACCACGCCGGTGAGGCGGGGCCGATTTCGGTGCAGATTGCCGGTGGTGACCCGGAGATGATGGCGGATGCCGCGCGCGCAAATGTCGAGCGCGGCGCGCAGATCATCGATATCAACATGGGTTGCCCGGCAAAGAAGGTGTGCAAAAAAGCAGCGGGTTCTGCCCTGCTGCGCGATGAGAAACTGGTTGCCGATATCCTGCAAGCGGTGGTTTCCTCGGTGCCGGTTCCAGTGACGCTGAAAATTCGTACTGGCTGGTGCCCGGATTCCCGCAACGGGGTAACGGTGGCCAAGATGGCCGAAGATTTCGGAATTGCTGCTCTGGCAGTTCACGGACGCACCCGCGCCTGTGGCTACCATGGTCAGGCCGAATTCGATACCATTGCCGAGATTGTGTCGGCGGTGAAGATACCCGTCTTTGCCAATGGCGACATAACCGGCGCGGAGAAGGCCCGCAAGGTGTTGGACTACACCGGCGCTAAAGCGGTCATGATTGGCCGTGCGGCTCAGGGACGTCCATGGATATTTCGGGAGATTGCTCACTACCTCGCAAAGGGGGAGCACCTGCCGGAGCCCTCACTGGATGAAGTCAGGGATATATTAATCACTCACTTGAGTGAACTGCACCGTTTCTACGGTGAGGTTATGGGGGTACGTATCGCCCGTAAACATGTGGGCTGGTACGTAAAAACACTCGCGGACAGCGAGGAGTTTCGTAAAGCCTTTAACCGAATAGATAGCGCAGAAGCACAACATGCCAGCGTTCGTGAGTGGTTTGAACGCCGAATAACTAGAGGGGCAAAAGCGGCATGACTAACGAAGCATTAATTCCGGATACCAGCGATGTGGTATCCACTGGGGGCCAGACTCAACTACAGCAACCGCAAGCCTTGCGCGATGCGGTTGAGCACGCGATGGAGAACTACTTCCGCCACCTGGACGGACAGATGGTAACCGACGTGTACGATATGGTGCTGTCTGAGATTGAAGCGCCTATGCTGGAAGTGGTGATGAAGCACACCCGCCACAACCAGACCCGTGCAGCGCAGCTGCTGGGCCTCAACCGGGGCACCCTGCGCAAGAAGCTTAAGCGCTACGGCCTGCTGTAAGGCAGCCAACCGCTCCAGGCAGCCAAAGCCGGGGCGGCAAAATTTCGACGAGGGGGGATGAGCTGAGCTCATCCCCCCTCGCTATTTGTATTTCCAACGTTTTTAACCTGCTCTTTACACATCTGAATGGACGATGCGATATGACTGACAAGGTGGCCGTTCGCCGCGCGCTGATCAGCGTTTCCGATAAAACCGGCATTGTGGAGTTCGCCCGTGAACTCTCCGCCATGGGCGTAGAGATCCTCTCTACCGGTGGTACCTACCGCCAGCTGGGTGAAGCCGGTATCCCGGTTGTGGAAGTTTCCGATTACACCGGCTTCCCGGAAATGATGGACGGTCGCGTGAAGACCCTGCACCCGAAGGTGCACGGCGGCATTCTGGGCCGTCGCGGCAAAGACGACGCGGTAATGGACGAGCACGGCATCAAGCCCATCGATATGGTTGTAGTGAACCTGTACCCGTTCAAGGCCACCGTTGCTGACCCCAACTGTGACCTGCCCACCGCCATCGAAAACATCGACATCGGCGGCCCCACCATGGTCCGCTCCGCGGCCAAGAACCACAAAGATGTGGCCATCGTGGTCAACGCACACAGCTACGACACCGTGATCGAAGAGATGAAAGCCAATGACGGCGCCCTCGGTTACGAAACCCGCTACGACCTGATGGTGCAGGCGTTCGAACATACCGCCCAGTACGACGGCATGATCGCCAACCACTTCGGCGCGCGTAACACCAAAAACGAAGCCCGCGAATTCCCGAACACCTTCAACACCCAGCTCGAGAAAGCCCAGGACATGCGCTACGGCGAGAACCCGCACCAGAAAGCGGCCTTCTACGTAGAAGCAGACGCAACCGAAGCCTCCGTATCCACCGCCAGCCAGCTGCAGGGCAAGGAACTGTCCTTCAACAACGTCGCCGACACCGACGCCGCACTGGAAACCGTTAAGCTGTTCGACGAGCCGGCCTGTGTGATCGTCAAGCACGCCAACCCCTGTGGTGTTGCCATCGCCGCGGACATCAAGACCGCCTACGAACTGGCCTTCGCCACCGACCCGGAATCCGCATTCGGCGGCATCATCGCCTTCAACCGCGAACTGGACGCTGAAACTGCCCAGCTGATCGTCGACAAGCAGTTCTCCGAAGTGATCATCGCCCCGAAAGTCAGCGCCGAGGCCGCCCAGGCCGTATCCGCCAAAAAGAACGTGCGCCTGCTGGAATGCGGCGAATGGCCCACTCTTTCTGAACAACAGGAGCGCCCCGCAACCTACGATTACAAGCGCGTCACCGGTGGCCTGCTGGTACAGGAAAAAGACAACGGCATGGTTGCCAAGGAAGACCTCAAGGTGGTCACCAAGGTACAGCCGTCGGAAGAGCAGCTGGACGAACTGCTGTTCGCCTGGAAAGTCGCCAAGATGGTCAAATCCAACGCCATCATCTACGCCAAAGACGGCCGCACCATCGGCGTTGGCGCCGGCCAGATGAGCCGCGTCAACTCTGCGCGCATCGCTGCGATCAAAGCCGAGCACGCCGGCCTCGAAGTTAAAGGCGCCGTTATGGCATCTGACGCCTTCTTCCCCTTCCGCGACGGCATCGACAACGCCGCCAAAGTAGGCATCAGTGCCGTAATCCAGCCCGGTGGCTCCATGCGTGACGAAGAAGTGATCGCTGCAGCCGACGAGCACGGCATGGCGATGGTGTTTACCGGAATGCGTCACTTCCGTCACTGATAACGTCACACAAACGACGACTGTTGTAATGACTCTGCAGTAAACAACCTGCAGAGTCAGACGCGAAGGGGCTGTGGCTGGCGGCCTTTCGCGAGACCGTCTGCGGCCTGGATGGCCGCAGCCGAGCCCCCAGGGATGGGTTTACGGCGTGTCTCGCGAAAGGCCGCCAGCCATAGCTCCGCCACGGACTGGCCAGGTACTTTCCCCTGAAGCCGGTAAAGCAGCAGTCCACCTCATCCGAATGCTAAACTAGCCCACCTAAATCACAGGCACGGGGAAACTCAAGAATGAACATCCTGGTAATCGGCTCTGGTGGCCGCGAACACGCACTGGCCTGGAAGGCCGCCCAAAACCCCGCCGTAGACACCGTCTTCGTCGCACCGGGTAACGCCGGCACCGCCCACGAACCCAAACTGCAGAACGTCAACATCGGCGTCGACAATTTCTCCGCGCTTTCTGACCTGGTGGAAGAAAAAGGCATCGACCTCACCATCGTCGGCCCCGAAGCCCCGCTCGTTGACGGCATCGTCGACTTCTTTAACAGCCGCGGCCACAACATCTTCGGCCCGGAAAAAGCCGCCGCCCAGCTGGAAGGTTCCAAAGCGTTCACCAAAGAATTCCTCGAGCGCCACGCCATCCCCACCGCCGCCTACCAGAACTTCACCGAAATCGAGCCCGCCCTCGAATACATCCGTGAACAGGGCGCGCCGATCGTGGTAAAAGCCGACGGCCTCGCCGCAGGTAAAGGCGTGATCGTCGCCGAAACCGTAGAACAGGCCGAGCTAGCCGTGCGCGATATGCTCTCCGGCAACGCCTTCGGTGACGCAGGCTGCCGCGTCGTGATCGAAGAATTCCTCACCGGCGAAGAAGCCAGCTTCATCGTGATGGTGGATGGCGAAAACATCCTGCCGATGGCCACCAGCCAGGACCACAAACGTGTCGGCGATGGCGACACCGGCCCCAACACAGGCGGCATGGGTGCCTACTCCCCGGCACCGGTAGTCACCCAAGACGTATACCAGCGCATCATGGACGAAGTCATCGAGCCCACCGTGAAAGGCCTCGCCTCCGAAGGCATGCCTTACACCGGTTTCCTGTACGCAGGCCTGATGATCAACGCAGAGGGCACCCCCAAGGTTATCGAATACAACTGCCGCTTCGGCGACCCGGAAACCCAGCCGATCATGATGCGCCTGAAATCCGACCTGGTTGAGCTGTGTATGGCCGCAGTCGAAAAGCGCCTGGATCAGGTAACCGCCGAGTGGGATTCGCGCCCGGCGCTGGGTGTGGTACTGGCCGCCAATGGCTACCCGGGCAGCTACCGCAAGGGTGATGCGATTTCCGGTCTGGACAAGGCGGACAGCGAGAACGCCAAAGTCTTCCAGGCAGGCACCGCGCTCGACGGAGAACGCGTCGTGACTAGCGGCGGCCGCGTACTCTGCGCGACTGCGCTGGGTGACACCGTTGCCGACGCGCAGAAGAATGCTTACGAGTGCGCCAGCAAGATATACTGGGAAGGCGTCTTTTACCGCAAGGACATCGGTTACCGCGCCATAGAGCGCGAGCAGACAACCGAAGCCTGATTGCCCAAGCGGAGCGAAGCTAGCAAGCTAACCAGCTAGTCACCTAGAGAGGAACGTATCGTGAGCAGCCACCGCCAATTAACCGGACTCGACCGCCTGCTACTGCAGGCAGACCGCGCACTGCGCACCCTGAGTCCCGGCTCGCCCTGTCACGAGCGCCCGTCACCCGCTAAAACCGTGGATGAAGCGGAGCTTTCCGACAGTGAGCGTCGCCATGCGGCGGGGCTGATGCGGGTCAATCACAGCGGGGAAGTCTGCGCCCAGGCCCTGTACCAGGGCCAGGCGCTGACCGCCAAATTGCCCGAGGTGCGGGCGGAGATGGAGCACGCCGCGGACGAAGAGATCGACCACCTGGCGTGGTGCGAGCAACGTCTGGATGAACTGGGCAGCCGTCCCAGTGTGCTCAATCCGCTCTGGTACGGCATGTCCTTCGGTATCGGTGCCGCTGCCGGCAAGATCAGTGACAAGGTCAGCCTGGGCTTTCTCGCCGCCACCGAGGAACAGGTGTGCAAGCACCTGGAGGGCCATCTGCAGGAACTGCCTGAGCAGGATGAAAAGAGCCGCGCGGTGGTGGAGCAGATGCTGGTGGATGAGGCCAAGCATCAGCATGCAGCGCTGGATGCCGGCGGGACTCGCTTCCCCGGCCCGGTTAAAGGTTTGATGACGCTGGTTTCTAAGGCGATGACTTCGGTCAGCTACCGGCTTTAACAAAGCTCAGCTCTCAGATGCGAAGCCTGAGTGCTGGGTATTCGTTTTCGGAAGCGTCGCAAACAGGGATGTTTGCGACGCAGCGTACAGGGACGTATTCACAGCGGTTCCGAAAACGAATACCCAGTGCTCGGGCGCCACGGCCCTATCCATCAAGGCTCGAAATCAAACCACTTCAGTCTCACAACGAAGCCAGTCCTCTTCGAGCTCCATCGCGATACGATCCCCAACCAACAACTCCCCCACACCCGCCGGCGTGCCGGTCAGCACTACATCTCCCGGCATCAGGGTGAAGTACTCACTGATATACGCCACCAGATCCAGAATCGGCGTCAGCATATGGTTGGACTTGCCCCGCTGGCGGATCTCCCCGTTCAGCCACAGGGTGTAAGTCAGGTTATCCCAATCCGGCAACCAGTCCAGTTTCACAAACGGCGATAGCGGGCAGGCACCATCAAACCCCTTGGCTTTCTCCCACGGCTGCCCCTTGGCTTTCAGGTCCGACTGCAACTCCCGCAGCGTAAGGTCCAACGCCAACCCCAGCCCGGCAATCGCACCTGGTACATCGCCCGGGTTGGCATCGGTCAGGCGCTCGCCGATCAACAGCGCCAGTTCTCCCTCAAAATGGCAGCTGCCACGGCCGCGGGGAAGGTGGACTGGTTGTGCCATCGGCACCACCGAGGTCGCGGGCTTGATAAACAGCAGCGGCTCGTCCGGAATCGGGTTATTCAGCTCCTCCGCGTGCGCCGCATAATTGCGCCCAACACACACGATTTTGCCGAGCGGCAGGTTGACGGGGGTATTACAGGTAAATTCGTGTTGATACATAACCAGATTCGATAGCTAGGATAGATATTGCGTATAAAGCTTTGGAAAGCCCTTGTGGTATGATGCCGCCCTCGCCGGGCCCCCGGTGAGGCCCAACCGATTTTCTTTAACCCGCCGCGACCGATCTTCGTCGCGCACGGCCAAGAGACCCGATATGGCTCCGCCCAGTTCTGACCAAAAACAATCTCTCCAGAAAGACAAAATCCGCATCCTGTTACTGGAAGGTGTACACCAGTCCGCCGTAGACCTGCTGTCTTCCCGCGGTTACACCAACGTGGAATATATCAAAACCGCGCTGCCGGAAGACCAGCTGATCGAGAAGATTGCCGATGCCCACTTTGTCGGGATTCGCTCGCGCACCCAGCTGACCCGCAAGGTCCTCGAGAATGCGCCCAAGCTCATCGCGGTGGGCTGCTTCTGTATCGGTACCAACCAGGTAGACCTGCAAGCCGCCACCGATCTGGGAATCGCGGTATTCAATGCGCCTTACTCCAACACCCGAAGCGTAGCCGAACTGGTGATCGCTGAAGCCATTATGCTGCTGCGCGGTATCCCCGAGAAGAATATCGTGTGTCACCGCGGTGGCTGGAAAAAGTCCGCGGTGGGCTCTTACGAAGCGCGTGGTAAAACTCTCGGTATCATCGGCTATGGTGCCATCGGCTCGCAGACCTCGGTATTGGCCGAAGGTATCGGCATGCGCGTGATCTTCTTTGATGTGGTCACCAAGCTACCGCTGGGCAACGCCAGCCAGGTCAACAGCCTCGACGAGCTGCTTGCCCAGTCCGACGTCATCTCCCTGCACGTACCGGAGCTGCCCTCCACCAAGTGGATGATTGGCGCCGAGCAGATTGCCAAGATGAAGAAGGGCGCGATCCTGCTGAACGCCTCCCGCGGCACCGTGGTCGAGATCGAGCCGCTGGCGGATGCGCTGAAGAGCGGCCACCTTGCCGGTACCGCTATCGATGTATTCCCGGTGGAGCCACGCGGCAACGACGACGAATTCCAGTCCCCGCTGCGCGGTATCGACAATGCCCTGCTGACCCCACACGTTGGCGGTTCTACCGTCGAAGCGCAGGAAAACATCGGCGTGGAAGTGTCCGACAAACTGGCGCTATATTCCGACAACGGCACCACCACCAGCTCGGTGAACTTCCCGGAAGTCGCCCTGCCCGGCCACGCCGGTGCGCACCGCCTGCTGCACATCCACAAGAATGTGCCAGGCGTGCTCGGCGCGATCAACCAGGTGTTTTCCGACAACGGCATCAACATCTCCGCGCAGTTCCTGCAAACCAACGAGACCCTCGGCTACGTGGTTATCGATGTCGACGCCGAATACTCGGATCTTGCGCTGGAAAAGCTGAAGAACATCCCCGGCACGCTGCGCTGCCGCGTGCTGTTCTAAGCGCACACGCTCGACGCCGCTAACGGGCGCTACCGGCGTCTGTTACACGCCCCGCAACCCGGGTGCTACTGTAAATATCTGCAGTACCCCGGGTTTGTTGATTCTGCCCCCTGGCAGATGGTTCACGGCACCGCTGGGTGATCCCCGGCTCAGTCGTTTCTGTCCCCATTGCTGCTACGCAATACCAACCGCGAAGCGTAGGTAATACCCGTTGAAAAATCACAACTCAGACTCCGCCGCCACCGGCCTGCTCGCGGGCGTCGCTGCCTATTTTATCTGGGGTGTCGCACCGCTGTATTTCAAGCTGCTGGACGACCTGTCGGCACTGGAGATTCTCAGCCATCGCAGTATCTGGTCATTGGTACTGGCGCTGATCATGCTGGCGGTACTGGGTAAGCTTGCGGGGTTGCGCGAGGTGCTGTGCACGCGCAAAACGGTGGTTGCTCTGCTTGTCACTACTGCGCTGATTTCCTGCAACTGGCTGATTTTCATCTGGGCGATCAATAGCGACCATATTCTCGACGCGAGCCTTGGCTACTACATCAATCCGATTTTCAGCATCTTGCTCGGGGTGGTGGCAATGGGTGAGCGGCTGCGCCCGCTACAGTGGTTTGCGGTATGCCTGGCGGCGGTGGGTATTTCTTACGAGATATGGAGTTACGGGCGCCTGCCACTGGTGGCCCTCGGCGTGGCGCTCACCTTCGGCCTCTATGGCCTGGTGCGCAAAAAGACACCGGTGGATAGCCTCACGGGTCTAACTGTAGAAACACTATTTATGCTGCCGCTCGCACTTGGCTTCCTGTTCTGGAGCAGCAGCCCCACCAGCAACTTGCTCAACAACAGCTGGCAAATGAACGCGCTGCTGATTGCCGCCGGCCCGGTTACCCTGACCCCGCTGCTGTTGTTTAATATTGCCGCGCGCCGTCTGAATCTCTCCACCCTCGGCTTCCTGCAATATATCGGACCGACGCTGATGTTCGTGTTCGCCACGGTGCTTTATCAGGAACCACTGACCAGTGCCAAACTCGTCACCTTCGCCTTTGTGTGGGTCGCACTCATCTTTTACTCCGTAGACGCACTAATGCAGCGGCGCCGACAGCGCCGGCGCCAGCAGGCAATGGCATAGAGGAATTGGCGAGAGGGAGAGGTGGCGTGGCTGCGACTAGTCCGCCAGCCACTGGTCCAGTGCGTCGATAATCTGCTGCCGGTATGGCTGGGTTTCGTTGATCATCTGGTGGCGTGCGCCGCGCACAATAACCCGCTTGCTGTTGGGGAAGCGGTCCGCGATCGCGCTCATGTTGTAGCGCCAATCTACGGTTTTATCATCGGTGCCCTGCACCACCAGAATGGGCTTGGGGTTGCGATTGGTTTTTGGGAAGACCTTCAACCAATCCACCATGGCACCTAGCCAGCGAATCGACATGACGGGTGACTGCAACGGGTCGCGCAATGCCTGACGACGGGCAAACTCGGCATCGTGGGTATTGATGTTAAATCCGCGACTGGGGTGCGGCATCAGAAAACGCCCTAGGTAATACATCCATTTGCGCAGGTGCCAGTTGGCCGGGCGCACCAGCGGTGCCAGCAACATGATCTTGTCGAACGGTTGCCACAAACTGAATTGCAGATAACTCAGCAGGGTCGCGCCGCCGGTGCTCTGCCCCATGCCGTGCCAGGGTTGCGGCATTTTATTTCTGGCCTTGCTCAATAAGGCCTCCAGCACTTCACGGTACTGCAGAAAGGTATCGATGGCCACGGGTTCGCCACTGGAAAGCCCATGCCCGGGAAAGTCCACGATCACCACGTTATAGCCACGCTCCAGGCCAAAGCGTATGGCCGAACCGTAAATACCGGTGTGGTCAAAGTAACCGTGACAGATAAATAAAGTGCCCTTGGGGTTATCGACAAACCAGTACTGGGTTACCAGCTCAAACCCGGCGGACTTGAAGGTGCCGATACCGGTGGCACAGGCCTCGGAGAATTGAAGTCGATAAAAATTGCGGTAGGAAATCACCGCTTCCGGCAGGGGTTGGCTACAGGAAAAATCCAGCTGCGGCAGTTGGCTGCGCAACGCAGAGTAGTCCGGACGGCGAATCACCGGACTGGTATCAACGGCATTGAGATCTTTCAGCAGTTCCATGACCTCATGGTACTGCATTTTTCAACAAAAAAGGGCGACCCCGATTCCATAAAATCTGGGGTCGCCCTCTTAACTAACCGCTTTCGATCAATTGATCTTGGGTACCAGCTCACCGTTTTCGTAACGCTGGGACATGACATCCAGGCTAACCGGCTTGATCTTGCTGGCGTTACCGGCGGTGTTAAACGCTTCGTAACGGGCAACACAGATATCTTTCATGGCCTGGGTAGTGGCCTTCAGGAATTTGCGCGGATCGAACTCGGATGGATTCTGAGCGAGGAAACGGCGCACCGCACCGGTGCTGGCGAGACGCAAATCGGTATCGATATTGACCTTGCGCACACCATACTTGATGCCTTCACAAATTTGCTCAACCGGAACACCGTAGGTTTCCGGAATCTCGCCACCAAACTCGTTGATGACCGCCAGCCATTCCTGCGGCACAGAGGACGAGCCGTGCATCACCAGGTGGGTATCCGGGATACGCGCGTGAATTTCCTTGATGCGATCAATCGCGAGAATGTCACCAGTAGGCGGGCGGGTAAACTTGTACGCACCGTGGCTGGTACCACAGGCAATTGCCAGCGCATCTACCTGCGTCTTTTTCACGAAATCCGCGGCTTCTTCCGGGTCGGTCAGCAGCTGGTCGTGGGACAGCTTGCCTTCGGCACCTACACCATCCTCCTCACCGGCCATACCCGTTTCCAGGGAACCCAGGCAGCCGAGTTCGCCTTCCACAGACACACCACAGGCATGCGCCATTTCTACCGCGCGCTGGGTGACATCCACGTTGTACTCGTAGGACGCCGGCGTCTTGCCATCATCCATCAGCGAGCCGTCCATCATCACCGAGCTGAAGCCGAGCTGGATGGAGCGCTGGCAGACCGCGGGGCTGGTGCCGTGGTCCTGGTGCATCACCACCGGGATATGCGGAAATTCTTCCACCGCCGCCAGGATCAGGTGGCGCAGGAATGGCGCACCGGCATATTTACGCGCGCCGGCGGAAGCCTGCACGATCACCGGGGAGTCGGTCTGTTCGGCCGCCTCCATAATGGCACGCATCTGCTCCAGATTATTGACGTTGAACGCAGGCACGCCGTAGCCGAACTCGGCAGCGTGGTCCAACAATTGACGCAAGCTGATTAAAGCCATGAAAAAACCCTTTCTCGTCGATATTTAGCAGTTTTGGGTTAGCGGGCCATTTGCGACCCACTGGGGCGTGCGATTCCTGAAGCAAGCTCCGGTCGCATCTGTTTTTAATTTGGTGTCTGCCCCGGCATCCGCCGGGGGCTTTAAATCTGTATCGCGGCTTTGTTCAGCCGCCCGCTTCAGCTGCGCGCATTTACTCAGCTGCGCGGCCTTATTCAGCTGCGCGGCTCTCCAACATCGCCACTGCTGGCAGCACTTTGCCTTCCACGTACTCCAGGAAAGCGCCACCCCCAGTAGAAATATAGGAGACCTGCTCGGCGATGCCGTACTTGTCGACCGCCGCCAGGGTGTCGCCACCGCCAGCAATGGAGAAGGCGTCGCTGTCGGCAATCGCCTTGGACAAACGCTCGGTACCACCGCCAAACTGGTCAAACTCAAACACGCCCACCGGGCCGTTCCAGATAATGGTTTTGGCGTTTTTCAGGATGTCAGCCAGTGCCGCAGAAGAGTCCGGGCCGATATCGAAAATCATATCGTCTTCGGTCACCGCGTCGGCAGACTTGGTTTCGGCGGCCGCAGATTCGCTGAATTCCTTGCCGGTAACTACATCGGTGGGCACAGGAATATCGCACTTCTGCATCAGGCCCTTGGCGGTATCGAGCAGATCGTGCTCGCACAGGGATTTGCCTACCGGCTTGCCACTCGCGGCGAGGAAAGTGTTGGCAATGCCGCCGCCGACAATCAACTGATCAACCTTGTCGGACAGGCTCTCCAGCACGGTCAGCTTGGTGGAAACTTTGGAGCCACCAACGATCGCCACCATGGGACGCGCCGGGTTGGCCAGTGCCTGCTCCAGGGCATCCAGTTCGGCGGCCAGCAACGGACCCGCACAGGCGACCGGGGCAAACTTGGCCACCCCGTGGGTCGAGGCCTGGGCGCGGTGCGCGGTGCCAAAAGCGTCCATCACAAAAATGTCGCACAGGGACGCATACTGCTTGGCCAGCGCCTCGTCGTCTTTCTTCTCGCCCTTGTTAAAGCGCACGTTTTCCAGCAGCACTACTTCGCCGTCCGCGAGTTCCACGCCACCCTGCCAGTCTTTGATTACCGGCACGTCTTTACCCAGCAGCTTGCCCAGGTGTTGCGCCACCGGTGCCAGGGAAAACTCTTCCGCGAACTCACCCTCCGTGGGGCGCCCCAGGTGCGACATCAGCAGAACCTTGGCGCCAGCGTCTACAGCAGCTTTGATGGTGGGCAGTGCCGCGCGAATACGCGCGTCCGAGGTGACGACCCCGTCTTTTACCGGCACATTCAGGTCTTCGCGAATCAATACGCGCTTGCCTGCCAGATCCAGGTCCTTCATCAATTTAACCGCCATAGCCAATCCTCTTTTGCTGGTTGCTGAATACTTACTCACGCTACCTGCCCCGGCGGGACGGGAAAGCGGGCGCGGATTATACGCTGTTGCGCCACCGGCGGTCACCGTACGGCAAAGTCTGCGCGACGGGGGCTTGGGCAGGCGCGAGTATATCAACCCGTTTTGTAACTGGATTACGGCACACCGCGGATAAGTCATTGACACCGTTGTCATTTTTACAAGAATGCAAAAAAAATCGCTCACGCCGTCGCGGCACCGTTTGCCGGTAATTGCCAAGCCCCGTAGCATTGCCGGCAAACTCGTGCTTTGCTTGAAATTCCTGTGCCCGCTATTCCCAATTTTCTACCGGTTCAACGGACTCCGTCATGTCACGCAGTAAACGTCGTCACAAGGTGCGCTTTCCCAATCCCGACGGGTTGCCTCTCGCGGGTATTCTGGAGACGCCACAGGGCACCACCCGCGGCTTCGCGCTGTATGCGCCCTGCTTCACCTGTGGCAAAGACGTACTGGCCGCTTCGCGCATCTGCCGCCGCCTCGCCGAGCATGGTGTCGCGACCCTGCGCCTGGATTTCACCGGTCTCGGCGACAGTGCCGGCGACTTTAGTGAAACCAACTTCTCCAGCAACGTGGCGGACCTGACAAGCGCGGCATCTTTTCTACGCGATGAGTACCAGCCTGCGGACCTGCTCATCGGACACAGCTTCGGCGGCGCCGCCGTGCTTGCCGCGGCCGACTCGATTCCGGAAGCGAAGGCCGTGGTTACCATCGCCTCCCCCGCTGCACCACAGCATGTGCTGAAGCAGTTTGGTAGCGCCCTGGAAACGATTCAGCAGGAGGGCCAGGCCGAGGTGCAGCTTTCCGCGCGCCCATTTGTGATTCGAAAACAGTTTGTGGACGATGTGTTGGGTATACCGGAAGGGCATATCCACACGTTGGGGCGCCCGCTGCTGATCTACCACTCGCCGATTGATCAGGTGGTATCCATTGACGAGGCCGCAGAGATTTACAATCGCGCGCTGCACCCCAAAAGCTTTATCAGCCTGGACGATGCGGACCACCTGCTGAGTGAGCGGGCCGATGCCCTCTATGTGGCCGATACGCTGGCGGCCTGGGCGCAGCCGCACCTGAAAGCGCACGCAGGCTAATAAGATAAGGTGACACAAATGGAAGAGTTCACGGATCAGTGCCCCTACTGTGGGGAAATGATTTCTATGCTGATCGATACCAGTGCCGGCGACCAGCACTACATTGAAGATTGTGCGGTTTGCTGTCGCCCGATTCAGGTGCGGGTAACGGTAGAGATAGATGGTAGCTGGCAGGTGCAGCTAAGCCATGAAAACGAGGTGTAAGTCATCCGCGCTCTCAAGTAGCGCCCACAACAAAAAAGGCCGCGAACTTCCGTTCGCGGCCTTTTTTGCATCCTGTGAGATGGAAATGCTTACGCCTGGTGAATTTCTTTCGCCACGCGCTCGGCACTGGTAACCGCACCGTCAATATAACCGAAGGTCTCGATCTCAGTGTGCTCACCACAGAAGTGGATATTCCCCTCCTGCAATGGAGGTGCCCCCCACCATGTGGTGTGGCTACCAAAGGTCGGAGTGGAGTAAGAGCCTTTCGACCATGGGTTGGCAGACCACTTGGACTGCATCGCAGTACCGGAGAAGGTTGCAGAAGTGCCGGGGAAGACGTTATCCACAATGCCGTAGAAGTGATTAATATCACTTTGCAGCGGCGCCGCAAATGGCTGGTCGGTGCCGATATTTTTACCGTAATCACCACCAAAGAAGTTCACCAGAATACCATCGCTGCTACCAGTGACTGAGGTGGAATCCCAGGTATCAAACAGTTCCGGGCGGCCGACATAACAGACACCGTTGGCTGTTACTTCTTCACCATTCAGATACCGTGTCTGAGTCCAAGGACGGCTGTTGTGATGCAGCGCAATTTTACCATTTGCACCAAAGGCCATTTGCTCGATCGCCAGCCGCTTTTGCGGACGGAAGCTATTGTACAAAGCAGGAGCAATATCCACATCACGCAGCAGCGAGAACGGCAGCGCCAGCACCAGCTTGTCACAGTTGTGTACGTAGCCGTCTTCAAAGGTCAGGGTGTAAGGACCATTGATGTCGCCATCGATCGCCACCAGCTTACGGCCGGTCTCAATAGTGCCTGCCGGCAGCTCATCTACCATGCGTGTTACCAACTGATCGTTACCGCCTTCGATACGGAAACGCTCATCGGTGCCCGCCAGTGGTAGTGCGCTGTTAATCGGGTTCCATGCCAGCAGATAGATCAGGTTCAGCGCGGTCTGCTCTTCCGGCTGCAGGCCATACTCGGCAACCAGGTCAGCCTGGAAAACCTGCCCCATATTGGAGTTCGCACCGATACCTACCTGGTCCATCCAGGTATTGGAGTCGAGGTAATCCAGCGCCTTGTGCGCGTCGTTATGCGAATCGTAGGTTGGTACCCATGGTGCATCTTTTTGGGTATTTTTGAAGATTCTGTACACATCGCGCCACTCTTCATTGAGCTGGCTTTCGGTGTAGTGTTGCCCGTTTACGTAATAAATCTCGCTACCGCCGGGCACCGCATTGCCGTTCACATCTTCTACGTCCAGACCCAGCTGGTTCGCCAGGTTACGTACCGCAGTATGCTCGGTGGAAATTAGCTCACCGCCGCGCTCAACCGGGCGACCAAAAATAGAGCGGTTGGTGTTTACCCGGCCACCCAGACGGGTGTTGCCTTCGAATACACGGCTACTAATACCGTACTGCTGCAGACGATGCGCACAGCGGATACCGGCAATGCCGCCGCCGATGATAGCCACGCTACCGGTAGGCTTGCTCGCAGCTTGAGTCGGAGCGGATACGGTTCCTGCCGCAGCACCAACACCCACAGCAGCCGCGCCAAACCCGAGCTGCTTGAGGAAGCGACGACGCTCTTCATTCCCGGCCAGCTTTGCGCCTTGTGAAACGATGTCGAGACTTTCATCTGCAGAGATTCCGGTTTTATCGGACAGCGCCTGGGCAACACGCATGCGGCGCATCAACCCGGCGATGGGGGAGAGGGACTTGCGACTTCTCATGATTCTTCCTGTGAGTTTGGCGAAACTGGGACGTAGGTCCCAGAAGTTATTTTTTACGCCATTCTACAGAGGTGACAAAAAAATGGAATATTTATTCAGTTTTTAGGGAAAGTTAAGAACTAAGTACTCACAAGCTCGTAATTAATTGATTTACATACACTTTATCCCCCACTCGTTCAGCACATTGGTGAATTAACGTGCCAGCACCGGTGGATTTTCCATCAATAACAGCGAGATTTGTCACTCACAGCGTACCCAACTGGTCGGCGGGGCGGCGCCCTCCGCACCATGTACGACAGACCAGATACGCCACAAACGAAAAAGGCTTGCCGGGTTAGCGGCAAGCCTTTTCCTATTCGCCCTAATTAACAGGTATTAACTAGGTAGAATCACTGGTACATCGAGTGACGTCTTATTGACGCTGCAGATCGCTGATACAACGATTGTACTCATTGATATACACAGAACTGCCTCGGTTAGGTACTGCATTGGATTTGTCCGCAGCAGAGGTACGACAGCCCTCAATCTGGTCTGCAGTCAGGCCCACACCGGGGTTAGTCACTACAGACGCATTCGGCGTGGACTGATGATCCATCACACGAGGCGGGTTGGTTTCATAAAAGTAACCACCTTGCTCGTTAAAACGATAAAAGGTGTCACCGCTTTTAAAGTAGGTGTTACCCAGAATTTGCACTTCCTGAGCGCCTGACGGCAGTTGCGTCATGGTGCTTTGCGCATGGGCAAAACCCGCAATCGAACAAAACAGAACTACTGGTAACAGGTAACGCATGATGATCTCCTCATCTCCCAATGTGTTCGGAAGTCTATTCACGGTATCTGGGCATCCCAACAGAATTTCTAAAAATAAAACCGTTGAAATGACTTCAAAGCAGAGAGGAGTCGAAGATTAGTTTTCCTGATCACTCTCCTGTTTTTGCTGTTCGCGCAGCTCGCCCAAACGCTGGCTCGTTTGTTTCGCCGTTGGCTTTTCCGGGGCAAAATTTTCTACTTCGGTGCGCTCTTCGCGCAACGCGCGTTCGGTAGCCTGTCGCTCGTCACTATAGTCCGGTGCCAGCGCTAACTTGGGCCCATTGCTGTTAAAGCCCAGCAGCACCCAGATAAAAAACAGCAAGCTCAGCAATCGAATAACCAATGAGCGGTCCAACAACCAGTGCAGCCCTTCACCGCGGTGGCGCAGAAACTGAATCCGCAAAGTAATGTTGAGCACCAGTAAGGCACACGCCGCGATAACAATCCCGCTGGCCAGCCCGCCCAGTGCACCCGCCAGCCAGTTGGCCACCTGTGAGTTGAATTCCATTAGCCCGCCCTCACCTAGCGCTTGCGCGCGACTTGTTTCATCTGCTCGGAGAACACCGCCTGCTGCAGGCCGATAGTGCCCAACGCCTCCACCGGTACAAATACCTTGTTATTCGACTCGGCCATAGTCTCCAGCACTTCAAGCGTGCGATAAGAGAGATATTTGTCCGTCACTGACTTGGCAAGCAGGTCATTAACTTCTTTCTGCCCCATGGCCTTTTCACGAGCGATTGCCCGGTTCATTTTTTCCCGCTCCAGGTCCCGCTCCATCTGAATCTTCTGGATTTCAAACTGCGCCTTCTCCTGTTCGATCAACTCTCGACGCTCCGCCGCGCGCTCCTTGGCCTCAGTGATAACCTTCGGGAACTGAACATCGGCGATACCCAGGCGCTTGATCTTGATAGGAGTGCCATCGAGAGAAGTAGCCACCGCGGAAAACAGTTCCTGACTCAGCATTTCGCGACTGGAAGCAATTTCATTGATGGAGTATTTGGCAATCACCCGGCGTACCACATCGCGTATGACCGGCTGCGCATAGGTGTTGTACACCTGGCTCACAGAGATATTGCCATTCTGCGGCGGCATGCGATCAAAGATATTGTCGATATATTTTTCGTTTACCGCGCCGGTCATGCGGATATCAAAGCTCATATTGAGCTGGTCCTTGGGCATAAACAGCTTGAATTTTTCCAGGTGACCGAAGTCAGCAATCGCCAGTGTCACCAGCTTATCGCAGTAGAAGATGCACATGTCGAGACGGAATTTGGACGGCGGTACAGTACTCGGTTTGTAGCCGTTCTTGGTGAGGACCTTGCCTACATGTGCCGGTGGCACCTCCACCCGGTCGGCGCAGGCAGTCAGCCCCAGAAAAGGCAACAACAAAAGAAGAACAGGCAACTTCGACAGCTTTGGCATTTCCATATATCCCTAAATTCTTTATTCACTCGGGCGAGTACATTAAATAGGTATTCACGCAGGAGCAAGTTGATCAATCTGCGTACAGCTGGTGAAACTCCCACAAGAAAAACCCACTGGCCTGTGATCTAATTGCTGCTTTCTCGCCGCTTTCGGGATCCAAGAAGATGCAAACTGAATTTCTCACCGCGACCCTGTTTAACTTGGGTTTGAACCTGCTGTATACCATTCTCGCGCTGCTAATCGGCATGGTTGCGCTGCTGCTGATCGATAAAAAACTGCTCAAGCATGTGGATATCGAAGGCGAACTCAAAAATGGCAATGTGGCCGTGGCCATTTTTGCCTCAACCATCTTGATCTTCGTTGCCATGATCATTTCTTTCGGTCTCAAGGGCTAGGGTATCGCCGTGAGATCCCTGTTCTTCTATCTGGCCATGGGTTTGCTGATGATGCTGCCGGAACTGGTGCGGCACTGGCAGGCTCTGCCCGACGAGCAGGCCCTGCAGCAGCACCAGCTCGCGGTCATGCTGAGTGAAGAAGGTACGGCTGCGGTTAAAGATGACCAGAAAGGAATCGTAAAGATTGCCGGTAGCTACTCGCCACTCACCGAAACGATGGTGCAGCAGGCGGTAGCAAAACGCAGCGAGCAGCAGAGCAGCTATATCTCTATCTGGAATTGGCAGGGCATCGAGGCGGTGACCGCCTCCGCCCGCGGGCTCGACAGCCAGCACCACTTTGCCAACAGCTATCTGGTGGGTTTCCAGCCATTTGAGACCGAAGCCTTATGGGTGCCGCTGTACACCCTGGCAATGCGCAAGGAATACCAGTACGACCACCTGCAATACGCGGGTCTCGCCGATATCTGGCAGACGTCGCGCCAGGCGTATTACCAGAAACGCGGCGATTGTGAAGATCATGCGATCTTGCTGGCGGACTGGCTGATTAACCTGGGCGTGGATGCGCGGGTGGCTCGGGGCACCTACAAGGGTGAGGGCCACGCATGGGTCGTGGCCATTGTGGATAACACCGAATACTTGCTCGAGGCCACCAGCAAACGTCGCCAGGCCAGCTGGCAAGCCATGCCGCTTGCCGCGCTGAGCGAAGGATATGAAGTGGAATTCCAGTTCAACCGCGACTATTTCTGGGCCAAGACCACCTCAGCGCCAACACGTCGCTACCGCGGTGATCACTGGATTCGCAAATCGCAGTTTATTCGCGGATAAACTGCGCCGGTAATCCTCAGGGGCGAGTATTACCGGCGCCGCACATTTTCCTCAGTCCTAATCACTGGCCGACCTAGATCGGCGAGCCCGGCGGCATCGGCTTAAGATCTCCCTTCTCCACCTTCAATTCGCCATCCATGAAGGCAGCGATACGATTCGCCTCATAAAAGTAGTGGGCGTTGTAGCCGTGTGGATCCTCGCCAAACAACTTCATTGCGCCGATTGCGTGCTGGAATTTAGCCAACTCAAAATTCGCCCGTGCGCGGGCGGACTCGGGCGCCTGCTTGTTGTCTGCCAGTAACATCAGATGGTGGATATACGCGTGGTTAACCCGCTGGTGGATGGCCGCCTGCAGCCCGGTGTATTGCTCACCCACCAATGCCTGCTCGGTAAGCTGCGCCAACAGGGTATTGAAGCCGGGGCCATCGCCCCGTCGCGCCTGCTGTTCCTGCAGGCGTGCAGCACGCTGGGGGTCAAGCAATATGGAGAAGGTATGCCCCGCGGCAGCCTCCGCCATGGCAATCCCGTCAAATGCCACTCCGGTATACGCGGGGAAGCTTTCATTGCTGCGGCTGTACCCGAACGCTTTGGGAGGCAGGAGCTTCAGCACGCGCTCCGGCAGGGTTAGGAACTCCGGCCGCAGGGTTTGCGCCAGCGCATCAATCGCCTGCTGCTGTTGATTCGCAGGCACCATTCGATAGCTCTCTTCACTCGCGTCATTCGACAGGTAGTCGTAATCCAGCCCGCCGATCAGCTTGCCAACCGCCTCGGCTTGGTAGCGGTGGCCGTAGTACACCGGCACCAGGGTTTCTTCCAGCGACGAGCGTGCGGAGTCCACCTTGTTGGCCGCAGGACTATAGTTCTCCAGGGCGTGCTTGCGCAGCGCGGTCATGCGCTGGAATTCGTCCAGCGGCTCCCGCCCGTTATCCCACAGGTGGGAATAGGCATGGACATTATTGATACTGCGGGAGTCCCGATCAGTGATAAACCGTAGCTTCTGTTGTTGCGCCTCCTCGAGCACACCACTGAGATATTCCGCTTCATCGCCGTCGGCCACGCCGTAGCCATAGCGAATCGCCAGCTTGTCCCTGGCGCCAATACCCGACGCGTAGGCATTCTCTGCATCGAACTTGCTGCCGACCAAACTTACCAGAGGCGCGGGATAGTCCATTACCGACGCGCGATCTTCTGCACTGGAAATAAAATTATGCGCCAGGCCGATGGTGTGCCCAACCTCGTGGGCAGAAAGCTGGCGAATACGCGCAAGCGCCATCGCCTTCAGCTGTTCCGTATCCGCATCCTTGTTGCCATAGGGCTGCAGCAGGCCCTGGGCGATCAGGAAATCCTGGCGTACCCGTAGGGACCCGAGGGTGACATTCCCCTTCAGAATTTCACCGGTTCGCGGATCATAAATCGAATATCCATACGACCAACCGCGAGTGGAGCGGTGCACCCAGTTGATCACGTTGTAGCGTACATCCAGTGGATCCGCGCCTTCCGGCAACAGCTTCACTTGAAAGGCATTTTCAAAACCGGCGGCCTCGAACGCTTCATTCCACCAGCTTGCGCCATCAATCAGGGCACTGCGCACCGGCTCCGGCACACCCGGGTCAATGTAATACACAATCGGCTCAACGGGTTCGTTGCTGCCCGGGCGCTTCTCCAGTCGATGCCGGAAGATCAGTCGCTGATCCATGGGCTGGTCGATGGCGGTGGCGTAGTCGCGAAAAATCAGCGGGAAATAGCCGGAGTTACTGTGAAAGCGTCGCGGCTTGTAGCCGTCGTCTGGCAGGGCCACCAGAGAAATATGCTGGCGCAGGGTCGCAAGCTGCGGGGTAGGCACCACTTCCTGCATGTATTTGCCCGGGTCGCTGCCGGCGAAGGTTAGCTGCGCTTCAAATTCGCTATTTTGTGGGAAGCTTTTGGTCCGCGGCAGGTAGATCGCAGAGCGGTCCTTGTCCAGGCTGTAGCTACCCTGCCCGGCTTGCTTGAGCCGCGCAGCAATACCGTGCTGGTCGCTCAGGACAAACGGAGTGAAGTCCACCAGTACCGCGCCCGCTTCTTCACCCAGCACCTTAAAGCCCCAAATCACCGAGGACGCAAAAGCTTCGGATACGGCGCGGCGCTCGGCCGGGTTGTCCGACAGCGCCCGGTATTTCAGATTTACCTGGTGCAGCAACACTTTGTTGCCGACGCGCTCAAATTTAACCACACGGCTTTCTCCGACCTGGTTGCGATCCAGGCCAACCGGGTTGGAACCCAGGCCCTGCGCGAGCCCGGTGAGCAACAGCAGCTCGCGGTCGAACGCATCTACCTGCAACAGCAGTCGCCCCTGCTGGGGGTCCCAGAAGTAATCAAATAACCCCTGCTGCCGCTCCATACCGGAGGTGATCGTGGCAATTGACTCCGCGCGTGAAAAGCCACTGAGCGACAGGACTCCCGTCAGCAGAACAACAGTTAAAATCAGCCGGTGTGACATGGCTCTCCCCAAAATCGGTTTTCAGTATTATTCACCTGTGAAGACTACCATTCGCACAGATTCAGTCCACCAGCCCTATGCCTGCGCCCCTCACTGTCACTGGGATGACGGCTCTGGGATGAAGGTTCGGGGAATCGAACAGTTCCACCCCTGCCAGATTTTTTTACTCGAGTGCATCCAAAAGGGCTTATCGATGAGTCATACCCAAAACACCTGTTATGGAATTCCTGATGAAGCCGATACTCCCGTTCACCTTCGCCGCCTTGGCCACCATGGCAACCGTCACTTTTGCGGCGGAAGACGTGTCCATTTCCCATGACGGAAATAGCTGCAATGTCTCCATGCATCACCAGGTCACCGTCGGGCCGGACTTTCTGGAAGTGCGCGATGAAAACGATCTGGCCCCACTGATTGCATTCAGCAACCCGGACCAGCTGGCTGTGGGTGACGACGGCCTGACGCTGTCGGCAGACCAGCAGAAGCTTATGAAGCAGTACCAGCAGCAACTGCACCAGACCGGCGAAGAGGTATCCCTGCTGGCCGTTGCTGCCGTCGACGTGGCTCTTGAGGGGCTGGGCATTGCTTTGACAGCCCTTGCCGGCCCAGATGACCCGGACACCGAATACTTCCTGCACGAGTCCAGCCTGATCCGCAGCGAGGTAACCGAGAAGCTGCAGCACCCCGGCGATGTATATTCCTTTGGCACCCCGTGGGTGGAAGGGGTCCTAGAGAGCACCCTCGAGGAAGAGCTGGAACCGCGTATCGCGGCATTGGCGACCCGCTCTGCCGGCAAGATTGCCTGGCATGCGATGAAGGCGGTGTTTACTGGTGGCGGCAGTGTAGAAGCGCGTGCCGAAGCGGCAGCAGAGGAAGCGGAAGCTCTGGTGGAAGCGAAAGCGGAAGCTCTGGAAGCGCGTGCAGACGCCTTGTGTGCGCAAATGGAGTCTCTCGATACCCTGGAGACCGAGCTGCACCGTGCCATTCCAGAGCTGAATGGACTCGACCTGATTAAATTCGATCGCCGAGGTTAACCACATACGACCTCGAACGCGAGACTCCTAACACTCCCCAAGTGTTTGGCCGCATCCCCCAGAGGGTATGCGGCCTTTTTTATTGGGCAATCAGGACTTTTTATCGACGCCCAGTTCACCCAGAGTCTGCGCCATGTCCTGAGCACTGGTGGCTGGCTGAATATCGCGGTCGATCTTCAAAATATTACCGTCTTTGCCAATGTAAAAGGTCACGCGCTTGGCCATGTTCAGTACTGGCATTTTCACGTCGTAGGCCTCGGCGACCTCACCGGTGGGATCGCTCAGCAGGGGAAAATCGGCCTTCATTTCCTCGGCGAACTTGGTGTTGTCGTCCAGGTCATCGGTACTGGCCATGAAATAGGTCACATCGTAGGCACGAATCAGATCGCCATTTTCAGCCAGCGACTTGCACTCGATGGTGCAGCCTTTGGTAAAGGCTTTGGGATACCAGGCAATAACGACCGCCTGCTTGCCCTTGAAATCGGACAGTGTGTAGGTTTTACCATCGGAAGCTTGCAAAGAAAATTCCGGCGCCGGGCTTCCCACCTCAAGCGCCATTGCTGGAACGCTGACTACCAGCATCGCCATCCAAAGAAACAATTTTCTCACTTTCCTCTCCTTTACCAGAGTTATGTTCAACAGGCAGAACGGCCTTAATTTTTGACCAAACATCCACCACAAGTTTCCAGCTTTTTACCGCTGGCTTCAATGTATATAGGCCCATAGAATGCAGTCTTTTGCGCAATTCGGTCAGGAGTCATAACACCGGGCAGTCACATACTGCTGCGCAGGGAACAACAGAATAACGCGATAAATAGAGCGCCTTTATGTTTTCCCCTGTTCAGAGCCTGCACCCCTGTCTACGGCTCCTAATAATCGTAGCCCTACTCCAGCTCGTTACCGCTTGTGGCGGCGGCAGTAGCGAAGAGGACGGCAGCGACCGCGAACTGACCCAGACGCCGCCACCTTCTTACGCCCCGGGGAACGGTTCGGATTCCTCCGGTTCGCCTCCCACTCCCGGCAGTAGTGGCGGCACCCAGGCGGTACCCCCCGGTGAATACGCCACGCTCGAACGTTGCACGCCGTTTTCCGGCAGTGCCGAAGCGCCGCTCAAAGTGATTTTTGCCAATCTGGATGCAGCACCATATTTTGACGAGATTGTGCAGGATTCACTGGAAAATCAATTTCGCTCACTTGCACCTTTTGCGGAATATCAGCACCAGTTCGGTTTTTACCGGGTGAACCTTGATGGTTTCTCTGCACAGGGGTGTAGCCGTATTGATAGCGGTGGCTTCACCTGTGATGAGGACAAGATTCATCAGTCGATTTATCAGCAATGTGGCGGCGACGATTTACACGGCGTGATCAAGATCGTCATCGCCGAGGCAGACTTTGGTGCGTCTGGGGGCGAAGTGATCTATGTCGCCAGCGACCGCGATTGGCAAGACAGCGCAACGGCACTGTACTACCTGCGCAACATTGTGATTCACGAAGTGGGGCACAATTTTGGACTCGCCGACCTGTATGACGGCGGCGTGAATCGCGATGGCTCTGCGGTCGAAGGCTGGCCCAGTGAGCTGTCCCGCGAGTGGGCCAACCTGGACGCCCCTGGCTGCAGCAAGTGGTGTAACAACTTCAAACCGGCGAGCGAGTACACTCAATCGGAAAGTGCGGTATGCCCCTCATTCACCGATCGGAGTAGCTGTGTCGCATACAACCGGTCGGAGGCGGGCGAGTGTGCGACCGATGAAGATGGCAACCCCACCTGCTGCGCCTGGTCGAGCAACAACGAGGACGACTATTTTGCCTCACAATGCACTCCTGCCTGGGGCACGGAAAATATCGGGCAGGATTGCCTGCAAGGTACCGGTTGCTTTTATGGCGGCGCCTACGGCAACAATTCCTGGCGCCCGGCCAAGACATGGGAAGACAGTATTATGTACGGTGCCGGGCAATCCACCGCGTTTGACGCGGCATCGGAGCGGGCGCTGGGCGAAGCCATGCGCTGTTGTGGCACCTCGGATGACAGTACCAAGTCCTGTGCGCTGTTTCGCGCGAACTTCACTACGTTTATGCAGGATTTCCAGCCGTATAAAACTCGACTCGGTTCCTGCGGCACACGGTAAGCCTAATTACTTGCCTGCAGAAATTCAGTGAAGCGCGTGTCCAGCTCTGCCGCTGCAGCGGTTCTGCCTTTTGCGCGTAAAATCTCAATCATACACTCGGCGGTACACAGGCCGCCGTCGCGCTGGTTGCGGCGTAAATTGAAACGTGAAGGGTGGTTGGGAAGCAATTCTACGCGTGGGACGGACTTCAGGTAGGCGCTGCGGTTAAACATTTTGCGCGCTTCCTGCCAGGTGGCATCCAGAAGAACAAATGTTTGGCACTCCTCCACGGAAAGAGATTCCGCGAAGGTATTCTCTTCGTGTACTTCGCTATTCGGATATACCAACCCGGTATCAGCCCGCTGTAAAAGCTGGAGTAATTGCACATCCGGTTCGGTGCGTTTCCAAATCACTCGACGCACTACTGCAGCCGCCTCACCCACTAGTGCCAACTTGCCGGTGTTTGTGGGCTTATCAAGCTCCCGCTGATGGGTTAGTAAAATAATCTCCATTGAGGAGCACCACCTCCCTCTTTGTAAACCCGTATTTCACTCCTAAAGAAAATGCACTAACAAAAAAGCACGGCATTACCGTGCTTTTTTAACATCAGTGCATCGAAGATCACTGGGAAAGGCGCAAGGCCTGGCGACTGTCAAAGTCAAAAATCAATACTTCCCCATCGTAGCCATTGAGATAGGTCCATCCAGTTGCCGCATCGACTGCGCCGCGAAATCCAGTATTCGCATTTCTGGCGTCGAAAAATTCACGATCCCCCGTTTCAAGATCAACGTAAATCATCGGCTGTACTCCAGTAACACTAAGGCTCTCCACCAAAAGCTTGTTCCTGTAGGCGTCTAGTCGGATCTGGGTTACCTCCCCTAAACCGGGACCTTCACCCACATCGTCACTGGAGAAAACTTCGCGCTGACCGGTGGCCAAGTCCACTTGGTAAATTGTTCCCGTGGATTGTTCGGAAACATATAGCAAGGTTTGTTCCGGGTTCAATGCCGTATAGGTAGGGAGCTGCCAATCTACGCCACCGCCGGCGCCGCCAGGCTGGCTAACGATTTGACGATTACCCGTCGATAGTTCGACCTGGAAAATAGCATCGACATCTCGATCCAGCACGTATGCAATACCAGTCTCTTCGACGATCTCAATAGCGGTAATTTGAGTAAATACCGGACCTAGGCCTCTGCCAGTGCCTGACACCAGCTTTCGATCACCAGTTTCAGCATCAACTTCTACCACCGTGTTTTTCTCGGAATAAGAAGCACTATCCCACCACGACTGCGCTAGGTAGATATCCCCATCGAGTGCGCTTACCGCAAAATCACGGAAACGTCCGATGTCGGCGCCAGAACCAATGACTTCACTGGTCACGATTTTCCGATCGCCTGAAATCGGGTCAACTGCCATGATTTCATAGGCATAACTTTGCGTAAGTTCATTAATCAGCAAAACCCGGTCATTGACAGAATCGTAGCGAGCAGACTGCCCTCTATTGATCGGAGCCCCCTGACCGCGCGCTCCTTGGGTGATCTGCCTGCGCTCTCCAGTATCAATATCTATTGCTATCAAATGGTTGGCTACGCAGCCGAGGTATATATCACCATTTACATCATCGACAGCCATATCGAAGTTTTGCTCGAAAACAAGATTGGTCGCAAGATAGTCGTATTTGCCGGAAATCAGGCGACGCTCTCCAGTATCCAAATTAACTTCCAGCAGCTCGTCGTAAAAGTCACCAACGTAGGCCTTGTCGCCACTAGAATTTACCGTGAAATTCATAGCCCACTGGAAATCGTAGCCGGTGCCAACTGAATTGCTACTTGCAACAACTCGATTACCCGTAGCCAGATCAATCTCGATTATTTGATCTTGATCACCCTGTCTTGCATGTGCGAACAATCTGCCATTGGCTGCGGCGATAGCACGAGAATTACCTATTGCTGCACCACTTCCGTAGCTTTCACTGGACACAAGGGCTCTTGCTCCAGATGCAAGATCAACGCTGTACAAAGCCCACTCCAGGCCATTGGAAGCGCTGTTAAACATATAGAGGATGTTGGCCGAACTATCGATCGTAGCGTTTTCAGGGCGGAAGCTCACTCCATCCGTGCCATCCCACGAAATCACACTGTCCGGTGTTGACGATAGACTCAGCTCAAACACACTTCCGTCTACATCGAATGCATACATCTTTCCAGTCGTAGTATTCAATGCAGAACCATAGTAATTCCCTGACACAGGGAAGTGTGTCATTTCACCACTGATAACATCAGTGGTCGTTACTACAGATGACAAGCTCACGATGTGATTACTCGTTGCATCAAAGTCTACTGAACGGCAAGCGGCAAAGCCCTCATCCCTTCGTAAAGCCACGGTTCTTGTCGCTGCCGCGTCATTAATATTGCCGTTGACGTCTTCAACTTCAATCACAATCGAATTTTCACCTGGTTCGGTGAGATAAATGTCCGCACTCCAGGTTTCGAAGACACCATCCTCGCCAGAGATCGCATCAACTCCGTTTACTGTAACTCGCTGTACTTCAACGTTATCTGCGGCGGTACCACGCACAGTGACCAATGCGGAACCTTCTTGAATCCGTGCGCCGACAACCAGCCCATCGATATGCGGGAATAGTATCGCTGCAGTTGGCTTTTCCCTCTCGGCACTAGTGGTCACTGAAAAGGTGGCGCTAACATTACTGATTGAAAGCGTCACGGCAGTTTCTGTTGCGAACTCTGGTGAGGTCATAACCCGGACAACAACCGAGTCCCCCACGTTCACGCTACCAGACTCTGAAGTAAACTCCCCTCCATTGACCGAGTATTCACCACCTTCTATTGAGATATCTACGGCTTCATTTATTCCTTGAACGGAAACAGCTTCGGACTCTACCCATACTTCCCAGTCCGCATTAACGATACTGGAAAACGTGAATTGATTTGGTGTCACATCCTGAATAGGAGCGTCTGAACCACCAGAAGATCCCCCACCCCCACAGGCAGACAAAACGAAGATTGATGCGAGCAGCACCAGACGAACCAGCGCAGTTACACCTGGCATGTTTCCCCCTAATTGTTATTAGATAATTAAAATTTGGGGGCAAATATACAGCCACCTAAGGTTGACCTAAAGCGAGTTTGGTCTGAACCTTTCGTTTTGAGCAAATATTCAACACCAATGGCCTAATGCTGAAAAAATAGGCGAGAAAGGTCCAGCATTCGATTGGCAAAACCCCACTCGTTGTCGAACCAGATCAACACCTTGACCAGCTTGCCGCCGGCGACACGGGTCTGGCTGGCATCGACGATCCCGGAGCGCGGATCGTGGTTGTAGTCGCTAGAAGTAAGTGGCTCTTCGCTATAACCCAGCACACCACAATACTCAGATTGCGCTGCGGCCTTGAGCACGGCATTGACTTCCGCCTGGGTAACCGACCGATGCAGCTGCACCGAGAGATCAATGGCGGAAACGTTGATCGTGGGTACGCGCATGGCCTGGGCTTCAAACTTGCCGGCCATGTCCGGGAGTATGCGTTCGATGCCGCGGGCGAGCCCGGTATCCACGGGAATAATGGAGCCGATGGCTGAGCGTGTTTTACGTAAATCGGTGTGGTGATAGGCGTCGTTCACTGGCTGGTCATTCATCGCGGAATGAATGGTGGTGATCACGCCGGCATCAATACCAAAGGCACTGTCGAGCGCGGCGATTGCGGGAATGCTGCAGTTGGTGGTGCAGGAGGCAGCGGAGATGATGGTTTCCTCTCCACTCAGCGAACCGTGATTAACGCCGTAGACGATGGTGGCATCGACATCGCTTTTCGCGGGCTGCGAGAAAATAACCTTTTTCGCTCCGGCCTTGAGGTGCAGCTCGGCGCGTTCGCGTTCGGTAAAACTGCCGGTACACTCGAGGACGATGTCGACCTGCGGCGTGCGCCAGTCGAGGTCTTCGAGTTCGCTGTGATGGGTTACGGAAATCTTGTCGCCGTTCACCAGCAGGGTGTCGTCCTGCACGGCGACATCGCCGATAAAGCGGCCGTGCACGGTATCGTATTTGGTGAGGTGGGCAATGGTGGCGCAGTCGGCCAGCTCATTGATGGCGACGATCTGCAGCTGGGCGCGCAGGTTGGATTCATACAGGGCTCGCAGAACGCTGCGTCCTATGCGGCCGTAGCCGTTGATCGCGAGTCTTATCGGTTTGGGCATGTATACCTCGGGCTATGTCCACCGCCCTTGGTCAATGCTCGGTTGTCGTGCGGTGGCGGCTGGCTACCGGATGCGGATTTTCAGGACCACTGTAAACCCATCCCTGGGCGTTGCGGCGCAAACTTCCTGTTTGCGACGCTCCTGAAAATCCGCATCCGATACCCAGCCTGCGATTCAGACCCCGCTAATTTGCAGCGGAGTCGAACGTTTTACTTCAGCAGGCCTTCTACAGCCTCAACCACTTTATCGGTGGTGATACCGAAGTGCTTCATCAAGTCACCAGCCGGTGCGGATTCACCGAAGGTTTCCATACCGATGATTGCGCCGTCGAAGCCGACAAACTTGTACCAGTAGTCCTTGTGAGCAGCTTCCACGGCAACGCGGGCGCGCACGGAAGACGGCAGTACGGATTCGCGGTATTCAGCGCTCTGTGCAGAGAAGGCTTCGGCACACGGCATGGAGACAACGCGCACCTTGCGACCGGGCAGCTGTTCGGCGGCGGCGGTGGCGAGCTCAACTTCGGAGCCGGTGGCGATGATGATTGCTTCCGGTTCGCCGTCGCAATCGCGCAGGATGTAACCACCTTTCTCGATATCCGCGAGTTGCGCATCGGTGCGTGCCTGCGGGGCCAGGCCCTGGCGGCTGAAGATCAGCGCGCTGGGGCCTTCGCTGCGGGCGATGGCCATTTTCCAGCTTACCGCGGACTCGGTGGCGTCACAGGGGCGCCAGGTCTGCAGGTTCGGGGTGGCGCGCAGTGCGGTCAGCTGTTCTACCGGTTGGTGGGTTGGGCCGTCTTCACCGAGACCGATGGAGTCGTGGGTGTAAACGAAGATGACCTTCTGCTTCATCAGCGCGGCCATACGCACGGCGTTGCGGGCGTATTCCATAAACATGAGGAAGGTCGCACCGTAAGGTACGAAGCCGCCGTGCAGGGCGATGCCGTTCATGATGGCGCTCATGCCGAATTCACGCACACCATAGTACACGTAGTTACCGGAGGCATCGTCTGCCGTGACACCTTTGGTACCGGACCAGATGGTGAGGTTGGAGCCGGCGAGGTCAGCAGAGCCGCCGAGGAATTCCGGCAGCAGCGGACCGTAAGCATTGAGGCTGTTCTGGCTGGCCTTACGGGAAGCGATTTTCTCGGCATCCGCCTGGCACTGCTTGATGTACTCGTCGGCCTTGGCCATGAAGTCCGCCGGCAGTTCGCCGCTCATGCGGCGTTCAAATTCGGCAGCCAGATCCGGGTGGGCTTCTTTGTAGTCTGCGAAAATGTCTTTCCACTCGTCTTCCTGCGCTTCGCCTTTGGCGCGCGCGTCCCACGCGTGGTACAGGTCTTCTGGCACATGGAATGGCTCGTGCTTCCAACCCAGGGTTTCGCGTACCAGGGCGATTTCGTCGTGGCCCAGCGGTGCGCCGTGACACTCTTCGCGGCCCTGCTTGTTCGGGGAGCCAAAGCCAATCACGGTTTTGCAGCAGATGATGGTGGGCTTGTCGGTTACCGCGCGTGCCTCTTCAATCGCCGCTTTGATCGCCGCTGGATCGTGACCGTCCACGTTCGGGATCACGTGCCAGCCGTAGGATTCAAAACGCATGGGCGTGTCGTCGGTGAACCAGCCTTCTACTTCACCGTCGATGGAAATACCGTTGTCGTCGTAGAAGCCAATCAGCTTGCCGAGGCCCAGGGTGCCGGCCAGGGAGCAGGCTTCGTGGGAGATACCTTCCATCAGGCAGCCGTCGCCGAAGAAGCAGTAGGTGAAGTGGTCCACCAGCTCGTAGCCATCGCGGTTGAACTGGGCTGCCATCACTTTTTCTGCCAGTGCCATACCCACCGCATTGGTGATGCCCTGGCCCAGCGGGCCGGTGGTGGTTTCTACACCTGGGGCGTAGCCGTACTCGGGGTGGCCCGGAGTCTTGGCGTGCAGCTGGCGGAAGTTCTGCAGCTCGTGGATGGACAGGTCATAACCTGCCAGGTGCAGCAGGGAATACAGCAGCATAGAACCGTGGCCATTGGACAGCACGAAGCGGTCGCGGTCCGCCCACTCGGGGTTGGCCGGATTGTGTTTCAGATAGTCGTTCCACAGCACTTCAGCGATATCTGCCATTCCCATGGGGGCGCCAGGGTGACCACTGTTGGCTTTTTGGACCGCGTCCATAGACAGGGCGCGGATGGCGTTAGCCTTTTCTGTGCGAGACGGAGTAGAAGACATAGGGATCTCTCGGTTTGGGATCTTCGGTTCATCAGATGCGCTGCGGTCCCGGCTCTGACGGCCAGTATGCCGCGGTCCCTCCCTACCGGCGCTTATCGCTGTCCGGCAAAACGGGGGGCGTATTTTCCCGTACTACCCGGTGGGGCGTAAAGTCTAAGGATTCGTTTCTTCCTTCAGCACAGCAACATTTTCCTAACAAATAGCAATCCTGCTGTACCCGCGGGATTGTCCATGGAATTCACCCCACCTGCATCAACTTTTTTAAATACAGCTAAATCAAAAGTTTTTGATATAGGCCAAAAGCACTGCTAGACTCCCGGCCATGCTTGAGTCCAAAAGTGCCTCCAGCCAACCGGCCGGGGAAGACAAACAACATGCCAGCGACCAGATTCCGCAACTGGCGGCGACCCTTAAGGCCGCCGGCGATCCGTTGCGCCTGGAGATATTGCGCCTGCTGGCTCAGGACTCCTATAGCGTGCTGGAGCTATGCCACATTTTCGACCTGCGCCAGCCAGCACTGTCGCACCACCTGAAGGTGCTCTCCCAGGCTGGACTGGTCAGCAAACGCCGTGAGGGCAACAACCTGTTCTACCGGCGCTCCGCCAACAGCGAGCTGCTCCAGCAACTGTTCAGTGGCCTCGACCAGCTGCCGCTAAGCACTGGCCGGGCCGCCGCCGTGGCCCAGATTGCCGCAGAGCGTGCCGAGGCCTCGCGCCGCTTCTTTGCCGACTACGGCAATCGCTTCCGCGAACAGCAGGAGCTGATCGCCAGTTATAGCGTCTATGGCCCACAGGTAGCACAGCTGCTGAAACCCGGCCGTCACGCGCTTGAGGTAGGCCCGGGCGAAGGGGAATTCCTGGAGGAGCTGGCCAGCCGCTTTGGCACGGTCACTGCGCTGGATCTGTCCGCGACCATGCTCGAGCGCGCGCAGGCCTTTGCCGACGAAAAGGGCCTGCAGAATATCGAGTTCGTGTGCGATGACACACGTGCCGCCGCATCCCGCCCGGAAAGTGCGGACTGCATTGTGGTGAATATGGTGTTGCACCACACGCCGGATCCCGCGCAGATTTTTCACGATCTGCAAAAGTCTTTAAGGGCCGGCGGGCAGCTGCTGATTACCGACCTGCACGACCATGCGCAGGACTGGGCACGGGATGCCTGTGGCGACCTGTGGCTGGGTTTTGCGCCCCAGCAGCTGGTTGAGTGGGCCGCAGATGCGGGCCTGAGCAAAGGGCGCAGTGTGCACAGTGCGCTGCGCAATGGCTTCCAGATTCAAATCCAAGAATTTTTGAAACCCTGACCACCCAAAAAAAATCGCATTCAAGCAGCAAACCAATTACGTAATAGCTAAGTACTAGGCAGTGTCGGCGGGCGAAACCGTAGTTCCCCGCGCCAGCATAGGAATAACGGAAGCGCGCCAAGCGCAATAGGAGAACTCAGCATGAGTGAATACAGCATTTTTACCTCGGAATCAGTATCCGAAGGCCATCCAGACAAAATCGCCGACCAGATTTCCGATGCGGTACTGGACGCCCTGCTGGCACGCGACAAAAACGCCCGTGTAGCCTGCGAAACCCTGGTGAAAACCGGTATCGCGGTTATTGCGGGTGAAATCAGCACCAGCGCCTGGGTCGACCTGGAAGACCTGGTGCGCAAGGTCATTACCGATATCGGCTACACCTCTTCTGCGGTGGGTTACGACGGTGAAACCTGTGGTGTGATCAATGTGATCGGCAAGCAGTCTGTGGATATCGCCCAGGGCGTGGACCGGGTAAAACCGGAAGACCAGGGCGCCGGTGACCAGGGTCTGATGTTCGGCTATGCCACCGATGAAACCCCGACGTTCATGCCGTCGCCGGTGTACTACGCACACCGTCTGGTAGAGCGTCAGGCAGAAGCGCGCAAATCCGGCCTGCTGCCGTGGCTGCGCCCGGATGCGAAGAGCCAGGTTACCTTCCGCTACAACGAACAGGGCGAGCCCTGTGCGATCGATGCGGTGGTGCTGTCTACCCAGCACAACGAAGAGGTGTCCCAGGAAGATCTGCGCGAAGCGGTTATGGAACTGATCGTGCACCACGTGCTGCCGGCCGACCTGCTGCACGAAAACACCAAGTACCACATCAACCCGACCGGCAAGTTTGTGATCGGCGGACCTGTAGGTGACTGCGGCCTGACTGGCCGTAAAATTATTGTGGACACCTACGGCGGTTCCGCACGTCACGGCGGCGGCGCTTTCTCTGGTAAGGACCCGTCCAAGGTGGACCGCTCCGCCGCTTATGCAGGCCGTTACGTAGCGAAAAATATCGTCGCCGCGGGTCTCGCCAAGCGCTGCGAGATCCAGGTGTCCTATGCGATTGGTGTGGCCGAGCCCACCTCTGTCTCCATCAACACCTTCGGCACCGGCAAAATCAGCGACGACAAACTGATCGAACTGGTGCGGGAAAACTTCGACCTGCGCCCCTACGCCATTTCCAATGCGCTGGACCTGCTGCACCCCATGTATCAGCTGACCGCTGCCTACGGCCACTTCGGCCGCGAGCCGTTTGAGCACAGCTACAAGTGGATCGACAGCAACGGCAAAGAACAGGTAGAGACCTTCACCGCTTTCCCGTGGGAGAAAACCGACAAGGCGGAAACCCTGCGCGCGCAAGCAGGTTTCTGATTTACAAGAACACCGAATACAGAGGCCGTTATCGGCCTCCAATAAAATTCTCAAGGATTTAACTAGTGAACCAAATGAGCACCGAATTCAAAGACTTCAAGGTCGCCGATATTAATCTGGCCGATTGGGGCCGCAAGGAAATTGAAATTGCCGAAGGTGAAATGCCGGCATTGATTACCCTGCGTGAAAAGTACCGCGCAGAGCAGCCGCTGGCGGGTGCCCGCATCATGGGCTGTATCCACATGACCATCCAGACCGCGGTACTGATCGAAACACTGGTGGCATTGGGTGCAGAGGTGCGCTGGTCTTCATGCAACATTTTCTCCACCCAGGATCACGCCGCTGCCGCCATCGCCGCCCGCGGAATTCCGGTATTTGCCTGGAAAGGTGAGACCGAAGAAGAGTACGAGTGGTGCCTCGAGCGCACTATTGGTGCTGACGTAGCTGGCTGGCAGCCGAATATGATTCTCGACGACGGTGGCGACCTGACCGAACTGCTGCACCGCAAGTATTCGGAGCTGTTGGACAAATGCCACGGCATCAGTGAAGAAACCACCACCGGCGTACACCGCCTGCAGGACATGCTGAAGGCAGGCACCCTCAAGGTACCGGCGATCAACGTGAACGACGCCGTGACCAAGAGCAAGAACGACAACAAATACGGTTGTCGCCACAGCCTGAACGACGCCATCAAACGCGGCACCGACCACCTGCTGTCCGGCAAGAAAGCATTGGTTATCGGCTACGGTGATGTGGGCAAAGGCTCTGCAGCTTCCCTGCGCCAGGAAGGCATGATCGTGAAGGTAACCGAGGTTGACCCCATCTGTGCCATGCAGGCCTGCATGGATGGTTTTGAATTGGTTTCCCCCTACATCAATGGTGAAAACAATGGCACCGCAGATTGCATCGACCGCACCCTGCTTGCCAATACCGACCTGATTGTGACCACCACCGGTAATGTAAACGTGTGCGATGCGCACATGCTTGCGGCGCTCAAGTCCGGTGCAGTGGTGTGTAACATCGGCCACTTCGATAACGAAATCGACACCGCGTTTATGCGCGAAAACTGGGAGTGGCAAGAAGTAAAACCGCAGGTGCACAAGATCGTGCGCGACGCGGCGAGCAACGATCACCTGCTGCTGCTGTCTGAAGGCCGCCTGGTGAACCTGGGCAACGCTACCGGCCACCCCAGCCGCATCATGGACGGCTCCTTCGCCAACCAGGTGCTGGCACAGATCCACCTGTACAAGGAAAAGTTTGCCGACTTGCCCGCAGACCAGAAAGTATCCGCGCTGTACGTAAAAGTACTGCCGAAGCATCTGGACGAAGAAGTGGCCAAGTACATGGTCGAGGGCTTTGGCGGCGTAATTACACGCATGACCGAAGACCAGGCCAAATATATCGGCGTATCGGTTGACGGCCCGTACAAGCCAGAAAGCTACAAGTATTAAGATGCCTCTGGACCGGTCGCGAATCACCATCGCGACCGGTATCCGAGGGAATGGAAAAGAACAATGAGTGATTTACGTATTAGTTTTGAATTTTTCCCACCCAAGACCGAAGAGGGCCGGGAAAAACTGAAGAACACCCGCGAACAGCTGCAAGCATTTAACCCGGAGTTTTTCTCCGTTACCTACGGTGCCGGTGGCACCACCCGCGACACCACCGCCAACATTGTGTGCGGCCTGCGGCAAAAGGGCGTTTCCATTGCGCCGCACCTGTCATTTGGCGGCGACAACGAAGAAATCGTACTGGGGCTGCTGAACCGCTACAAAGAAGCCGGTGTCGACCGTATCGTAGCATTGCGTGGTGACATGCCTTCCGGTATGGGTGCAGTTGCACAGTTGGTGTACGCCAATGAGCTGGTGGCCTTTATCCGTCGTCACACTGGCGACCACTTCCATCTGGAAGTCGCGGCCTACCCGGAAATTCACCCGGAAGCCGGCAGCTACGATGACGATATCCGCTATCTGAAAGGCAAGTTTGATGCAGGTGCCAACAGCGCCCTGACTCAATATTTCTATAACCCGGATGCGTATTTCTACTTCTTGGACCAGTGTGCCAAGGCAGGTATTGATGCACCCATTTACCCGGGCATCATGCCAATCACCAACTTCACCAACCTGGCACGTTTCTCGCGCAATTGCGGCGCGGAAATTCCACGCTGGCTGAAGTACCGTATGGAAAGTTTCAGCAACCCGGAAGACGTGAAAAAGCTGGGATTGGAAATCGTGACCGATCTGTGTGAAACCCTGCTCGAGGGTGGCGCACCCGGGCTGCATTTCTACACCATGAACCAGGTGGGACCCACGGCCAGCATTCTGGATGCGCTACAAATCTCGCAAGGTTGAATCAAACAAAAAAGAGCCTCAAATGAGGCTCTTTTTTGTTGCAGCTGGAGAACCCTATAACCCTCCCGGGCCACAGTCATTTTTCAAATACTCCTCTAGCGCGGAGAGCATCGTGTAATGATGCTGAGGGAACCAGGGATTACTGTGCCATAAATCAGGAATCTCGAGATATTTGACCGGTTTATCCAGACTTTTCAGGCGGTCATAAAACTTTCGAGACTGGTCCACTGGTACACGCTGATCCCGGTCACCATGAAAAATAAACAATGGAATATTTGCCTTGTCAGCCTCGTAGTGAGGGGACAAGCCGGCGATGGTTGGATTCTGAAATTCCCGGTTAAACGGGTTTTCGAAAGTAATTTTATCAAAGGTATCCAACTCAGATAGCCCAGCACCTGCAATCGCACACTGGTATGGACTATCCTCCCGCACAGTCGCCGCCATGGCTGCATAGCCGCCATACGAGTAACCAAACATAGCTATACGGTCTTCACTTGCAATACCGTTATCAACTAACCACTTTGCCCCGTCATCTTTATCGTCCTGCATCTTCTGTCCCCACTCGCGATCACCAGCACGCCATAGTCGCTGCCCCCACCCCTCTGACCCGCGATATTGAGGCTGCAGGACCGCATATCCACGGTTCGCGAGAAACTGGGCCCAACGATCCCAACCAAGATAGTCACGCGCCCAGGGCCCACCGTGAGGCATAACGACCGTTGGGTAGGGAGGCTTTACTCCATGGGGTTTGGTCAAGAATGCAGGGATTTCCAAGCCATCCCTAGCTTCGTAGGTCACAAACTCCATTTCCGACATGGCCGATGGATCGATATTCGGGAAAGTTCTACCAAGGGGCATCAACTGCTGTTGATTGATAAGAAGGCTGTATGAACCCGGTTCTTTGGGACCCGAAGAATAAATCACTACCAGATTCAAATTTCGAGACATAGACTCCAAACGATGTATTTGATCTTTTGGCAGTGCAGCATCGATTTTGCTTTGCAACTGTGCAAAATCAGCATCGGTGTAAACATCGGTTACCGCAGGGCCAGCGACACGATACCCAATCACATCAGACTTACCGGCCACTGGATAAGGATGAGTGAGCACCCCCATCATCTCATAGTTCTCACCAGGAAATAGCGGCTCGCTCAGCTCGCGAGAGCTAATATCGTAACGGCGAATGATGGCCTTATCGCGACCGGTATTGTCAGACACATAGACACTGCCATCAGCGGCTACAGTTACGCCATCAATACCAATTCCCTCGCGATTAGCAGCATAGACCTTAAAGTGCTCTTCCCATTTATCACTTACAGGGTTTTTGAAGGATGTAACAATATGTATATCGTCACCTGAGCCCTCAATCTTCTGGCGAACGACGACGTTGCCCAAAGTGTCAGTGTCAAAACTACTTCTATCATCACCACGGAATACGCGTTTAGTGGTCAACCGCTTTAGGTCGAGCTCTAAGAACTCCTCGGTCCGTTGATCTGTTTGTATGCTAACCAAAACCTTATTTGGTTTATCTTCAAGTAAATCAACGATAGAGGCAGACTGAATGTCATCGCGATGACGCATCAACTCGCGAAACTCACCAGTGTCAGCGTCTAGAATGTAGGGGATGTTTCGAAACCAACGCGTAGGCTTTCCGCCAAACCGATAATCGAATTTTTGTCGGCCAACGGCAAATAATTTGTCATCACCCAGCCATTGCAAACCAATTAACTTGCTGCTCTTGGGCTGATAGCGCGTGGGTGGTTTTGAAAAATCGGATACGCTCCAAAGAGTCGCATATGGCGCTTCATTCACACTCGCCAGGGTAAGTGCTGATATCCGTGTACCTGCAGGGTTAACACTAACGGAATCAATCAATGGATCATGCACCCAAGCTTCCAGCGGCACATCCTTGGCTTCAATCTTTACTATTGGTAATGCTGCCAATACGGCAAACAATACGTGTCTTATATTTTTTATCATTCGTCGCTTTCTCAAAATTTTAAAATCTATATTTTGGAATCACGTACAGATCGACGCAAAAAACCCGGCCCCCATTTGGTGACCGGGCGTATCCCTATGCGTTAGAAGTCATAACCAAGCTGAACCATAAAGGTACGGCCAAACATCGGATAACCAGAACCAGGCAATGTATTGAAAACACGCCCTGCAGATACCGACCCTGTGCCATCAGATACTATCGGTGGCTCGTCATCCAGCACATTTCTCATGGTCGCCAGTACGCTCCAATCGCCCTCTGAATAACGAGCGGAGAGCGTATGGTAAAGCTCATTGTCAGTTTGGGTGATCAAGCGTTCGTTCGGAGCTTCTTGGCTTGAACCAATGAAGTCCAAACGCCAGTTAAACTCCCACTCTTTGTAGTCGACAGAAATATCCATATCGCCTACCCAGTGCGGGAAGCCCCAAGCACCTTCATAGTTCTCTTCCTCACCCAGAATTTCAGAACTGGACTCATCGGTATAGGTGATAGTTGTATCGACACTGAAATCAAAACTATTGAAGGAGTGCTCGTACAACATATCGATGTCATAACCGGAGGAGTTGAATTTACCTACGTTAATAAAGGATGCATCGACCGATGTCACGAAGCCATCTTCGTCCCGCGCACCAATCCGTGAACAGAAGGGACTGGAAAAGTTTTCTGAGCTATAGCAGGTACCGAGGAGACCAACAGCAGTGAGGCTCTGAACAGTGTTTTCCACTTCAATGTCATACCAACTAAGCGCCACGGACAGACCAAGCTCTTCGGGCTGCCATACGATGCCATAGGTATAAGAATCAGAAGTTTCAGCCTTCAGGTCATCGGCACCACCTGTAACGGTGAGAATAGAGCGGCTTCCATTCTCACCGAAATCTTCCGGTACGACAGCAGCACAGTTCTGATAAATAATATCACCCGGGTCGTATGTAGAAGTGTAGTTTAGGCAGGGGTCTGACAGACCTTGAGCAAAGCTGGTTTGGTCGCCTAAGAAAATTTCATACAAATCAGGTGCGCGGAAGGAGGTACCTTTGGTTGCTCGCAGACGCACGCTAGGGATCACTTGCCAGTTAAACGCTGCGCGGTAAGTTGTGTCGTCACCATAAGAGTCATAGTCAGTCCAACGAGTAGACATATTCAATGACATCTCTTCAGCACCAGGGACATTAGCTAGGAGAGGTAATTCAAATTCACCATAGATTTCCTGGACGGTATCCGTACCCTTAGTGCGCCCCGCTGCAGTAAAGCCCCACAAATTGTCATTTTGCGAATTTTCATCGGGGATATCATCAATACCTTCGCGGCGATACTCGATACCAATTACACCCATGGCTTCACCAGCCGGCATACTAAAGAGTTCACCTGTGGCGTGACCGGCAAATTGGATACTATCGTAGACCGTCTCACCTTCTGTCATGGCAGTGAGGTAATTGCGCTCAGCATCGGTCAGACGGCCATTCAATAGGGCGTCTTCGGTAAACAGGTTGGCCGCGACACAGCCAGGGTTGTTCGCCAGATCCTTACAAACCAGATTGCCATCAGCGTCCAGCTCGGCATTAAGCGAGGCCGTCACTCGATCATCCAGTAGCTGCTCACTCGCGTAAGTACCCTTGGAGTAACCATATCCCATGTACGCATCGTAGGTCCAAGTTGCGGATAGATCGCCTTTCAAACCAGCAAAGAAGTTAATCCGATCAATCGAAACCTTGCTTTCCGGGTTGAGCAGTTCATAGCTAGGCAATACTGGTTGTGCAGTGAATCCGCCAAAGCCCGCGAGAGGGCCACTCGTGCCAAATGGGTTAGTCGGATTGTCTGCTGGAACTACTGGGAAAAACTGACGATAACCACTATTCGCTACCGTATCGCGGCGATTGTAGAACATCTCGTAATAGGCAGTAGCACTGAGATCATTGATCGCAAAATCGTAGTTACCCATAGAAGACAATGAGAACAGCTCTAGATCAGTTTGCATCTGATAAATGCTGCCTTCACGGGTATCGCGATAAAATTCACCAGAGTTATCCAGATCATTTTCCGCTACGGTTGTATAGTAAGGAATACCGTAAATGCCATTGATGGTTGGATCGTAATTTGGATTTGAAGCATCCGCACCAGGCGCCAAACTCGGATCAAAACGGGCCCAACCAAATGGCGAGACTGCAAAACCTTGGATCTGGCCGAAGCACAGTTCCTCTCCAGTCGAAGGGTCACGGTTGTCAATAGTGCCGTTACCATCATTGTCAGTAAGGCGCGGCCGTGTAGTGCACTTTGCGTAGTCAACATCGTTCGCAACGATTTCCGACTGCTTATATGCACTGCTGGCAACATTCACACTCCAATTGTCTCCGGTGACACCCCACACCCCGTCCAGGGAGTACTCGGCACCTTCCCCAATTTCGGGGACCCGGTACAAAAAGTTCACGGTACTACCATCGATGGATTCACGAGTAATTGCGTTGACAACACCCGCGATTGCATCAGCGCCGTAAATAGAAGATGCGCCATCTTTCAGGATTTCATAACGGTTCACCAGTGAGGATGGCAGTGCCGTCAAATCCACTGAGTTGGTTGCACCACGAACACCGGAAGGAGCCCAGCGCTTGCCGTTTACCAATACCAGAGATCGCTGCCCACCGAGACCACGCAGAGAAACGGTCTCTGCTCCCGGCCCGCCGTCAGTGACGAAACCAGAAAAAGAATCATCAATCTGTTGACCAGAGGCAACAGTCGAATTTTGCAAAATATCCGAAGCACTGATTAGACCCGCCAAGGCACTTTTGCTTGTGGTGATTACGGCGATAGGTGCTGTGCTACTGTATGTATCTCGCTTAATACGAGATCCCGTTACAGTCACATTTTCCATGGCCGGTTCAACTTCTTCCGCAGCTTTCGCATCCATCGCGACAGTCTGAGTTTCCAGCTCGCTCTCTTCCTGCGCATAGGCATACTGGATACCAACGCTCATTGCGCCGGCAACGGCAAGACTGAGGAGTTTTTTATTAAATGTCCTTTCCATGCATCCCCCAAGGATTAGCTTTTGGTAGTGAAGGCAAGTCGATTTGAGCCCAATCTTCAGTTGTAAATACTGTGATAGCTGATAAGCCCAAAGGAAACGACTCCCAATGACTTGACGTGCTGAAAGGAGCAAACCTCAGAATAAAACTGTACAAAAATCGGAAAAATTAAAAGTATTCACCATAAGATGAATTATGCGCCAAATTTAGTATGAACCCGCTGCTGCTTTGTTCTTTTTTTGATCATCGGACTTTCTCACAGCAAACTCGGACTGGCCAGATCTAGTTGCTAGCTTCTCGCCGCTCGCCACCGAGACGCACATTTAACGGCTTGCCATCGAAGTCGATCACCCGCACCACCAAACGGCGGTTTTTTTCGCGCCCGCGCTGTGTCGTGTTGTCGGCAATAGGGTCGGAATCACCGAGGCCGGCGGCCTCTACACGGCCGGAATCAATGCCTCGTTCCAGTAAAAACTGACGCACCCAGTCCGCCCGCCACTGCGACAACTTGCGGTTTTTATCCGGATCGCCGGCGTTGTCCGTATGCCCTTCCACCACGATCTGGAGCGCAGGAAAGTCGCGCATGATAACGAGCAACGCTTCCACGTCCCCCAAGGTATTCATCTTGGGGGCAAAGCCTCCGGGAATGAAATCCACACTCAATACAAAACTATCTCCCTGCTCCCGCGTCTGTCCCATCAGATAGCGCACCATGTCGTCACCAAATGGTGCCGCCTCGCGGGCCGTCTGCTCGCTCAAGCCATTACTCACCAGATCCCGCGGGTCGAGTGTGTATTTCTTGGTGGGGTCGGTGCACCCGGTCGCAAGCACAATAGCAAGTACCAGAGGCGACATAGAATAGGTTGCACGGGTAACGGCCCGACGGGGACGCAATGATGACTTGGAACATGCTTTGGGCATGGGGTCAGCTCCTCAACCAGAATCGAGCAGCGCCCGCTACAAACACGAGCACCAGACGGTCCAGAGATTCTAGAGTCGGAGAAAAGTATTCCCTAGGTGGACCCGGATGACGACCTCAGCCACCAAGCAACTCGGGCAACACCATGCTCGTGCAAACCCTTGCATCCACGTATTTCTGATAAGACCAGCGGGACTCTAACCTTCACAAAATGCCTTAAGCCCTCTGGGAGATGGCTATGAACAAACAGCTCCTGCTTACCATCCTCGGCATTGCCGCCATTGCCTGGGCGCTGGTATTTAACGCCAAGGTCACCGCACAGCAAATCGTCACCGTCGATCCGGGAGATGCGTGGCTGAATGCCAGTGAAGGCTATCAAGAGAAAGTCACCTGGCGCATTGCCAGCAAGGGCGGTGCCGCCTCACCGCGCGGGGTATTTGTCAATCTGGACAACAATCAAGAGCTCGCGATCGTTGACCAAATTCTCGAGTTCAGTGGCGACAGCGGTCAACTGACTGAGATCGTTCAGATCTCTCCAGTGCAGGCGCGCAGCTGGCATCAGAAAGGGGTGCGGAGAGTAGGATACCGACGCGTGTTTGCCGGCCCCGCAGGCAGCCTTTCCAACCATATCCTGTTTGACCTGGACTCCAGCGGTCGCCTGGCACAGGTAGAGGCCTCTCCGCCCTCACAAACCGTGAGTGGCAAATCCCGGCAAATGATGATGGCGTGGAACCTGGACAGCGACCTTGGCAACATTAGCGCAACGTCCACCAGTGGACAGTTTCTGGTGGGCGACACAGTAATTTATGAGGTTTCTGAAGCGGTCACCGCACAGGCCGGCAAGCCATTGCGAGAAACGGTCGAATTACCGCCTGGCCTGGTGCGCTCATTACTAGCGCAGGGTATTAATGAGGTGCGCTACACGCGCACTTTCGTGGATGAGAAAGACACGCGGCGCAGCGCTTCGGTAGAGGTTCAACTGACGGAGTAATTGGCCTGTCGGTTAGCCGGCGCGCTTGCGTCGGGTGAGCTGGAACCAGAAAAGGCCTTCCAGCACTATGCCAAGCAGGAGGAAGATAGCACCTCCGGCGGGGATGCCGAATACGTAACAGGCAATGGCTGCAAACAGACAGATAACTGCGATTAATAGTCTTTTCAAGATGCTCATAGCCTAGCTTCCGTAAAATATCGCTAACTCCTTTGCGACCACTTTGCCAGTACATTCAAAAGTAATCCAGCAACAGTTGCATATCGTTGATTACCCGCGCGCCCTCGGCCTCCAGCTGCCGTGTGCGCGTTGCGTGCTGGCTGTATCCGATAACGGGCATACCTGCCGATACCGCAGCCTTCACCCCGGCAATGGAGTCCTCAACCACAAGACAGTGCTCGGGCGCCACATCAAACTGCGCCGCACTGTGCAGAAACAGGTCGGGCCAGGGCTTGCCGCGACCGACATCATCGGCACTGTAGATACGCCCGGCAAAATAATCCCACAATCCGGTTTTGTTGAGTGTGACCTGCATTTTCGCATGAGGGCCAGATGAGGCCACACAGGTTTGCAGGTCTGTGGCCTGCAATTTGTCCAGCACCTCATGAATGCCGGTTACTGCCTCTAACTCTGAGTGGAAGGCGGCGCGAATGCGGCTCTCTGTTGCATTGAAATACGACTGCGGCAACGGACCACCGTAGCGGGTTTCGATATCCAGCAGGCAGTCCTGGATAGAGCGACCACTAAATTCTTCATCTAACTGTTCGGCGGTTGCCGGCATCCCGAGCTTCGTCATCTCCTCCGCCACCACACGGCACACGATCGATTCGCTGTCTACCAGCACGCCATCGCAATCGAAGATAACCAGACGGGTTTGGGAGGTAAAACTATGCATGTATCGTCCAAGGCTTTTTCAGGTCGCAGAGATCAACAGGATCCCGATCAAGACACCTACGGCGCCAGCGACGCGGACAATGTTTTCATTGCCATGGGCGATACCCAGGACAAATTCACGGGTGCGTTCATAACCGGACTGCAGCGCATAGGCGCCGATTACCACCAGCAAGATACCCAACACATTAAACAGGGTGCCCCAGCTGCGGGTATCGGAAATCAACAGGAAAATAATACCGATGACAATCCGTGCCCAGGCACCGAAGTAAAACATCTGTGGATTCATGCGATCGCTTAAATCCCGCGCGATCTGCGGCTTGAGGACAATCAGAATCGACATGGCAGCAATGGCCACACCAATTAACCAGACTAAAGCCTTCATCGTGTTTCCCCTGTTAGATATCGCCCCATTGATACTGCAGCACAGACAAGGCCGCTACCGGCGCCGTCTCGGTGCGTAAAACCCGTGGCCCCAACCGAAGCGGATGGAAGCCCTGCTGCAGCGCCAGCGCAATTTCCTCCGCCGACAGGCCACCTTCCGGCCCCACCAATAATAGCGCGGCATGCGTGCGCCCCGATTGCTGCTCCAGCTCTGCCAGAGTCGCATTGGTGCGATGGTGCAGCACCAGCTTCAGCGCATCACTTTCCTGAGCCTGATCGAGCAACTGCGGCAATTTCAGTGGCGCCAAAATCTCCGGCACCAGATTGCGCGCGCATTGCTCACAAGCGCTGATAGCAATCTGCTGCCACTGACCCAGCTTTTTCTGCAGGCGATCACCGGAAAGTTTTACCTCACAGCGCTCGGTAAACAGCGGCTGAATCTGCGCCACCCCCAACTCGGTGGCCTTCTGGATCACCCAGTCAAAACGATCACCGCGGGAAATTCCTATCGCCAAAGTGATGGCCAGCGGCGACTGCCTGTTACCCTCGCTAAAGGCGCCAATTTTCACTCGCGCCTTTTTGCCCGCCTCAACCAGCTCCGCCGCGTACTCACCGCCGCTCCCATCAAACAAAATAAGCGGACGCCCCGGCCCCAGACGCAACACCTTTACCAGATGGCGCGACGCCGCTTCATCGAGTTGCAGCTCTGCTTGGCCAGCCAAAGGCTGCGAAGAAAAAATACGAGGAATACGCAAAGGAACTTCCAGATCCAGGAAAACATTGCGTGAAGAGTAATACAGGCAGAGAGGAAGTTGTAGCTAGAACCCCGCGGCCCCGGGATAAGGCCGTTTGGTGGCCCTGCACGGAACAGTTGCCGCCCAGGTTGTGGAGTGCAGGGCCACCAATCGGCCGCCACTGCACCCACAAAGTGCTCGAGTTATACCCTCTCGATATCCAACGGCAGTTCTTCAGCAGGCTTGTCGCCCTTCACCCTAACCCGCATCGTCTCAATGACTTTGTACAGGTTAGGCACCAGCACCAGCGTGACAAAGGTCGCACACAGTACGCCAAACGCCAAGCTGACCACCATCGGGATCAGGAACTGCGCCTGGATCGAGCGCTCGAACATAATCGGCACTAGACCGATAAACGTCGTGATGGAAGTAAGGATAATCGGACGGAATCGATCGCGACCCGCCTGTACCACGGCATCCATTACCGCCATGCCCTGTGCACGCAGCTGGTTGATCCGATCCATCAATACCAGGTTATCGTTCACCACCACGCCCGCAGCCGCCAGGAAGCCCAGCATCGACATAATGCTGATGTCGTACCCCATAATCAGGTGGCCCAATACCGCACCGAAGAAACCAAACGGTACTGCGGTAAGGATCAACAGCGGTTGCGAATAGGAACGGAAGGCAATCGCCAACAGCGCGTAGATGGTAAACAGGGAAAGCACAAAGAAAGCCAGAATCGCACTGCCAAACTCCTCTTCTTCCTGCATTTCACCCGCGGTTTTCAGGCTGAAGCCCGGGAACTGGTTTTCCCACTTCTTCAGATTGTTTTCACGCACCTGTTTCAGGATCTCATGCGCCGGCGAGGTACCCGGGATCAACTCCGCGGTAATCTGCACCGTGCGCTCGCGATCGTTGCGGCGAATCGTGGTGTAGCCGGGCACGTACACCGCATCGGCCACCGCACTGAACGGGATTTCACCATCGTTGGTGCGAACACGGATACGGTCGATCTGCTCCTCACTGGCACGCTCTTCCTGTGGATAACGCACCATCACGCGCACGTCTTCGCGACCGCGCGGAATACGCTGCACTTCTTCCCCGTAGAAACCCTGGCGCACCTGTCTGGCCACATCGGCGAGGCCAATACCCATATTGGTAGCGTGGGGTTTCAGCTGGATCTCAATGTCCTGACGCGCTGCGATCAGGTTATCGCGCACATCGTAGACACCGGCAAAGCTGTTCAGCGCTTCTTTTACCGCATCCGCCGCACGGCGCATCTCTGCCATGTCCCCGGAGGCGGTACTCAGGTTGAGCGACATACCCTTACCACCATCGTTAATGGTGTGCTGGATATTCATCTCCTCCACACTCGCCGGCAGCTTACCCACATAGTCACGCCATTTCAGCGCCAGCTGCTCGGAAGTTACGTCGCGCTCTTCACCGTCGGTCAGCTGCAGCAGCACGGTCACATTGCCGCGCCACAGGAATACCATGGTGTTATCGACAAACTCCTTGCCACCGTTCAGCGCCAGCATATCCGGGTCTTTCGCCAGCTCCATACCGGCACGCTCGAACTGCTCCAGCACCCGCTTGGCTTCCTCAAAGGACTCGCCCTGCGCCATGGTGGTTCTAAGTTCCAGCAGGTCCGAGGGAACCGATGGCGAGAACGCCTTGCCCACATAACCCTTGCCGAACAGCGCGAACGACAGGATCAGGGCCAGGAAGAAAATCATCACCGTGGTGCGGCTGTTGCTGAGGGACTTCTCCAGCAGCGGCATGTAGTACTTGTCACCCGCGATCTTCATGGCGCCAGCGAACTTGCCGCGCACCTCCTGCAGTTTGCGACCAACACTCGACGTCGCCTTCTGCTCAGGTTTCAGGCTCACCAGGTGCGCAGGCAGGATCAACAGGGATTCAACCAGCGAGAACACCAGGCACAACAATACCACCACCGGCAACGCCATCATCATCTGCGACGTGTAGCCTGGCAGGAACAGCATGGGCACAAAGAACACCATGGTGGAGACCACCGCAAAGATCACCGGCGCGGAGACCGTTTTCACTCCCGCCTCGGCGGCTTTCAGGCCGGTCTCGCCGCGGTCGTGCGCGGCATGCACCGCCTCGCCGACGATAATGGCATCGTCCACCACGATGCCGAGAATCATCAGGAACGCGAACAGTGACAGCATGTTCAGGGTGATACCGGTGGCCGGCAGCAACCAGAAAGCGCCCATAAACGCGGTAAAGATACCCACGGTTACCCACACCGCCAGTGCCGGGCGCAGGAACAGCATCAGCAGCACAAACACCAGGGCCAGGCCGGTCACCGCATTCCAGAACAGCATGCTCATACGGCTTTCATAGGCCTCGGAGAAATCGAACCAGGTTTCGAACTCCATGCCCGGCGGTAGCGTCTCGCGCGCCTCTTGCATGAACTCGCGAATGCCCTCGGCGGTAGCCACCACATCCAGCGGCTCGCCCTGCATGACCCGCAGGTTCATCGCCGGCTTGCCATTGAAGCGGATGATCGAGCCCTCTTCCTCGAAGCCGTCATTGATTGTTGCCACATCACGCAGCAGCAGCTGCGTGCCATCGGCACGGCTGATTACCGGAATACGCGCGAAATCTTCGGCGGTGTAGGCCTGTCCGCGGGTCTGCACCTGGATATCACCGCGGTCGGAACGCACGCGACCGGCCGGCAGGTCCAGGGATGAGCGGCGCACCGCATTGGCAACATCGTCGAAGGACAGGTTGAAGCGGCGCAGGTTCACTTCCGAGACTTCGATGGAAACCTCATCCGCACGATCACCCCACACATCCACGCGGCGCACACCGGGGATCAGCATCAGCTTGTCGCGCAGGTCCAGTGCGGTCTCCTTGAGCTGGCGCGCAGAGACAGGACCGCCGATGGCGATCATCATCATCTGCTGCTCCCACTCTTCCAGCGAGATCACCGGGCGCTCGATATCCGCCGGGAAGGTATTGATGGAATCCACCTGCACCTTGATGTCGTTCAGCAGACGCAGCTCATCGTAGCCGTCGATCGCCTGGATACGCACGGTGCTGTTACTGCGCGAGGACCAGGAGTTTACCTCCTTGATGCCCTTCACTTCGGAAATAGCCTGCTCGACCCGCTGGGTTACCTGCTGTTCCACCTCCGCCGGGCCGGCGCCGGGGAAGCTGATATTAATGCGTACCACACCGGGGTTAATCGCCGGGAATACCTCGCGCCCGACGTGGGAAATACCAAACGCACCGCCGATGATGATCATTAACATCAACAGGTTGGCGGCCTTACTGTTGCGGACGAACCATCCGATAATGCCCTGCATAATTAGTAGGCTCCCTGCGCAGATGCGCTGCTGCCACCGGCAGTTTCCGCACCCTCACTCTGAGGTTCATCGGACGGCCTCTCGGACTGCTCACCCAGGTAGATGCCGGACGGCTTTTCGTTCAGTGGATTCGGGCTCAGCACCATGCCCTCACGGGAATAGCCGAGGCTGGAGATAACCACCTTGTCACCGGCATCGATGTCGCCGCGCAGCCAAACCTGGTCACCGGCGGCCTGCAGCAACTGCACCTGCTTAAAGCCCAGCTGGTTCTCTTCGTTCAGCACCAGGATATGGTCGCCCTCATGCAGGGCCTGACGCGGCAGCAGGGTGATGTCGTCGTAGGTTTTACCGGCAATGTGCGCTTCCACGAACAGGCCGTTAATCAGCGGCGCGTCGCCCTGATACGGGTTCGGCACCTGGGCCACGGCGTACACAAAGCGGCTGTTGGGATCGATGGCCGCCTCGGTGCGCACAATCTGGCCACGCCACTCGCGGGGCTGACCGGCGAGATTGGCACTCAGGCGCACCGCCGGGCCATTTTCAATAGCGCGACCCAGCGGCAGCTCCAGCAGCGACAACTGATGATCGGTCAGGGGCAGGCGCACTTCGGCAATGCCCACACTGTGGATACGGGCGAGCTTGGTGCCGGCAGTCACGTACTGGCCGATGTCTACCAAAGTTTCCACCACGCGGCCGGCAAACGGCGCTTTCACTGCGGTGCGCTCCAGGTTCAGCTTGGCCTGGTCGCGGTCGGCCTTGGCGGCTTCCAGCTCCGCTTGGGCAGCCGCCAGCTGGGGCTTACGCAGGAACAGGTTGTTGGCAGCCTCGCTACCCAGGTCGCGCCATTCGCGCTTGGCCTGCTTGGCCCGCCCCTCTTCCTGGGCCAGGGCCGCGGCGGCATTGGCGACCTGCGACTGGGAGCGGGTCAGCTGATGGCGGTAGTCCGCCGGCTCGATTTGCAGCAGCGAATCATTTTTCTCAAAGAAGCCACCGGCGACAAACCCATCGCTGACGCTTTCAATAACGCCACCCACACGGGCCACGACCTCAATTTCGTGACGGGCATGTACCGAGCCCTGGCTGGGTACCAGCAGGGTGTGACGGCCGGGCTCCGCGTACAGGATATCGGCCACCGGCGGCACTGCCGCTTCGGCAACTTTTTCCTCAGGCTTTGGCGCAAGCGCAACGACTGCGGCTATCGCAGCCCCACCAACTAGAACCACGAGACCCAAAATTTTATTTTTGCTAGAGCGTTTGTTCGAAGGATTCACAGCTGTCCCATTGATCAAAATTTAACTAGTTGCGCATTCTACAGGGCTGACAGCGTATTGGAACCAGCGCCAGCTTCAGAACACCGCAGCAAAATTCCAGTTGATCGCAAACTGCCGACAGCCACCGCCCGCGATGGGAAATCGAACCACTTTCCACCTTGGTGACCGCGGCCCCATGGCCCATAATGGCCGCCGATTTTTTTGGTCGGGCCCGAGCTGTCAGCGCTCACCTCCCCTGCCGCAAAACGCCTGATGTGACTTTGAGGAAGTAGATAACAAGATGTTGGATATCAACGCCCGTATCGCCGAAGAACTGAACGTGCGCCCGCAACAGGTGGCCGCCGCCGTGGGACTGCTGGACGAAGGCGCGACCGTACCGTTTATTGCCCGCTACCGGAAAGAAGTAACCGGGGAACTGGACGACACCCAGCTGCGTACCCTGGAAGAGCGCCTGCGCTACCTGCGCGAGATGGAAGAGCGCCGCGCGGCCATCCTGAAAAGCATCGACGAGCAGGGCAAACTTACGCCCGAGCTGGCCCAGCAGATCAACGCGGCCGATACCAAGAACCGCCTCGAAGACCTCTACCTCCCCTACAAACCCAAGCGCCGCACAAAAGGCCAGATCGCCATCGAAGCGGGCCTCGAGCCGCTGGCCGACGACCTGTACGGCAACCCGTCGCTGAACCCGGAAGAAGAGGCGCAGAAGTACCTCAACACCGGCAACGAAGACGCCGCCCTGCATGTGAAAGACATCAAGGCCGCGCTGGATGGTGCCAAGTTCATCCTGATGGAGCGCTTCGCCGAAGACGCCGAGCTGCTGGGCAAGCTGCGTGACTTCCTGAGCCGCGACGGCCAGGTGAAATCCAAACTGCTGGACGGCAAGGAAGAGGAAGGCGCCAAGTTCCGCGACTACTTCGAATATGGCGAAGAATGGTCCAAGGTGCCGAGCCACCGCGCGCTGGCGATTTTCCGCGGCCGCAATGAAGGCATCCTCGCCATCAACCTGGGCCTGGAAGGCGACGAAGAGCGCCCCGCCACCGCCGGCCATCCCTGTGAAAGCATTATCGCGCGCCACGTGGATATCGAAGACCAGGGCCGCCCCGCCGACAAATGGCTCGGTGAAGTGGTGCGCTGGACCTGGCGCATCAAGCTGCTCACCAGCCTGGAGACCGACCTGCTTGGCCAGCTGCGCGAAAAAGCCGAGGAAGAGGCCATCAAGGTCTTCTCCCGCAACCTCAAGGATCTGCTGCTGGCCGCCCCCGCCGGCCAGAAAGCTACCATCGGCCTGGACCCGGGCCTGCGCACCGGGGTGAAAGTCGCCGTGGTCGACGCCACCGGCAAGGTGCTGGACCACACCGCTATCTACCCCAACCCGCCACAGAACAAGCTGGCCGAGTCTGCCGCGGTCATCGCCGCGCTGTGCAAGAAATACGACGTGGGCCTGATCGCCATCGGCAACGGCACCGCCAGCCGCGAGACCGACAAGTTTGTCGGCGAGACCATCAAGCAGTTCAAACTGACCGCGCAGAAGGTCATGGTGAACGAGGCCGGTGCATCCGTGTACTCCGCCTCCGAATTTGCCGCCAAGGAATTCCCGGACCTGGACGTCACCATCCGTGGTGCCATTTCCATCGCGCGCCGCTTACAAGATCCGCTCGCCGAACTGGTGAAGATCGAACCCAAGTCCATCGGTGTGGGCCAGTACCAGCACGACGTATCCCAATCCCAGCTGGCGCGCTCCCTGGACGCGGTAGTGGAAGACTGTGTGAACGGCGTGGGCGCCGAGCTCAACTCCGCGTCCGCACCACTGCTGACCCGCGTGTCCGGCCTGTCTGCGTCGATCGCCGCCAACATCGTCAACTACCGTGACATGAACGGCGCCTTCAAGAGCCGCGCCCAACTGAAAGAAGTCCCGCGCCTCGGGCCCAAGGCGTTCGAGCAGGCCGCGGGCTTCCTGCGCATCAACAACGGCGAAGACCCTCTCGATCGCTCCGGTGTGCACCCGGAGTCCTACATCGTGGTGAAGCGCATCGCCGAGAAAAACGGCCGAGAGATCAATGGCCTGATCGGCGACTCCGCCTTCCTGCGCCGCCTGAACCCGGCGGACTACACCGATGAGAAATTCGGTGTACCTACGGTGAAAGACATCATCAGCGAGCTGGAAAAACCCGGCCGCGACCCGCGCCCGGAATTCCGCACCGCCAAGTTCGAGGAAGGAGTCGAGGAGATCAAAGACCTGCGCCCGGGCATGGTGCTGGAGGGTACCGTCACCAACGTCACCAATTTCGGTGCCTTCGTGGATATCGGTGTACACCAGGACGGCCTGGTGCATATCTCCGCGCTGTCGGAGAAGTTCGTCAAAGACCCGCACGAAGTGGTCAAGGCGAATGACATCGTCAAGGTGAAGGTGATGGAAGTGGACGTAGCGCGCAAGCGTATCGGCCTGTCCATGCGCATGTCTGACGAGCCCGGCGAACAGGGCAGCGGTGGCGTGAAGCGCGGAGATCACCGCGAGAGCAGACAAGCCCAGCGCCATAACAACCGCAGCCGCCAGCAACAGGGCGGCGGCAACGGCGGCCGCGGCAGCATGGGTGACCTGCTGGCGGCGGCGATGAAGGGTAAGAAGTAACTACCCAGGTAATAAGTCCGGGTAGTAATCCCGAGCAATAAAAAAGGGCGATCCACTGGATCGCCCTTTTTCGTTTGAGAACTTATGTTTCGCGACTGAGTTCGAGAAAATCTTCTCCGGGATTACACAAAAAGTGCACCTCATTCTCCAGCACCGGGTGTTCGAAGCCCAGCTCCTGCGCATGCAACAAAAGCCTCGATGCCGCGGCGCGCGCCTCGGGGTGTGCGTAAAACGGATCGCCCAGAATTGGGTGGCCGAGGGCCTGCATGTGCACGCGCAATTGATGCGAGCGGCCGGTTACGGGAGTTAACTGCAACAGGCTGGTGCGCCCGTCGCTATCGAGTTTTTGCCAGCGGGTCAGGGACGGTTTGCCGGATTCGAAACAGACTTTCTGCCTCGGGCGGTTGGGCCAGTCGCAAATGAGTGGCAGGTCGACCTCGCCCTCGCTCTGCTCGGGCTCACCCCAGACCCGCGCCAGATAGCTTTTCTCTACCTGTCGATTTTGGAATAGCAGGCTCAGCTGCCGGTGCACCTCTGTGCCCAGCGCCATCACCACCAATCCGGAGGTGTCCATATCCAGGCGATGCACAATCAGCGCCTGTGGATACTCTTGCTGGGCACGCAGCGCCAGGCTGTCTTTGTGGGCGGGATCGCGGCCGGGCACGGTGAGCAGCCCGCTGGGCTTGTCCAGCACCAACAGGTGGGCATCGCTGTAGACGACATCCAGGAGGGGATCAGTGGGGGGATTGTAGGGGCGCAAAACTCGGGCTCGGCTATCAGAAGGAAATGCGCCGCAAGCTTACGCAATTTTGCGCGGCCGCGCATTGGGCGGCCGGACTACTGATTCAGAAACAGCGGGTCAAACTAGGCAGACTAATTAGACGAGTTAAACTAAAAAGCCGCGCAACATGCGCACCAGCACGTCGCGGCTGGACTGCCCCTTGATCCCCACACTGGTGACTTGTGAGAACTCCAGGCTCTGGATCATCCACAGGAACATCTGGGCATCCAGATCTGGGGAGCGGGTTGCCAGCGGCGCAATAAATTCACGGGCGTAGCCAGTGAGCTCGTCGTTATACGACTCGATCTCTTTGGCCAGCGCAGGAGACGGGTGTTGTTCGTACAGGTACTGGCACTCGATCTGCAGTTGACGCAAACGAGTGATAGGACCGGTATCGATCAACTGGGCAAAAATATCCGCAAGCCCCTCGATGTACGCATCGCGTTCCGCCAGCGTACCGTCGTCGTTTACGCAGCGTGCCAGCAATTCGGAATAGGCCACCACGATGCCCATGTTTACGGGCTCCATCGACTTTCTGTACTCGCGGAACGCCTCGACCAGAATATTGTCGATGGTGCCGAAGTAATAGGTGGTCATCGCCAGCTGCACACCCGCCTCACTGGCAATCGACCGGTGAGACAGGGCCGCCAGCCCCTTGCGCGCGATCAGATCCAGAGTGGCATTGAGGATCTTCGCCATGGCGACTTCACGCTTCTCCGCCTTCTTGTTTACAGAGGAGGACTTAGCGCTGGGTGCTGTGGGCGTGTTCTCGCCAGCTCCGCTGCTGGAAACCATGTCGTTACCTCAAGAGAGTAAATTCGGGGCACTCAGTGCACGAAATAGGAACCCTATACAACGGTCAATTATTGGTCAATCGTACAAGGTTTGCGCTAATCTGGCGCCCTGATCAGCAAGATAACGTATAAGACACGCAAACCCGCAAAAATTCCCGCCCATTTACGCTTTTTACGGCCTATTTGCGTCCGTCGGTTCACTTTGGCGCGCTCACGAAAAATGTTTTCAGCGACTATCGGCACGTCCCAGCACCAGAGATTCCACCCCGACTACCGAGACACGAAAACAAACTTGATGCCGCCGCGGCAACTGGTACTGCCGTGCAAAGTCTTCGCGCAATTGCAGCAGCAAAATGCGCTTGTCCATTTCTATGGATACCAGCCGTGCGCATTCAAAACCAAAGTAACAGCGTACTGAGGGATACAGGGCTTTAAACAGGCTCTCCTTGGCGGAAAAGATCAGCGTGGTTGCCTGCGCTGGGCGCAACGGTGAACTGGCGGTCAATAGCTGTTCATCCGCAGTAAGGATGGAAGGCTTCACCTCCTCACACACTTGCGGGGTCATCCAGTGCTCGCGATCGATCGCCAGGTAGCGGAGCTGTGTTGCGCTGGCGAGCACACAGGCAGCCTCATCGCCACAGTGGGTAATGCTGCCGATGACCCCGTTTGGCCAAAGTGGATTGCGGTGCCTACCAATACCGATAGCGGGAACAACCCGATCCCGCGGCCGCAGCTCCGCCAGCAATGTGCCGGCGAGGTAGCGGCCAGCGAGAAACTCCGCCTGACGCCGGGGCACAGCCTGAGCTATCTCTTCGGGCAACAGGATGCCCGCTGCAGTGAAAAGCGCCGGGGAATAGCGCTCGACATCGAAACGGCAGCTGGCCTGATAAAAGCCCGCAGCATCGTGCCGCTCACACGCCAGGTCGAGAATAAACCCGCTGCGGGTCAGTGCCCGGGCCGAGACCTGTGCCGACGCCTGCACTTTTGCCTGTGCTGTTACTTGTTGCACCGGTGGAAGATCCATTCGTTCAATCCGCGGCAGCGCCGACCGCACACTCACGCGCTACCGATCATTCTGTGGCTTCAGCAGGTGCGGCCACGACTTCGGGAAGCAGTGACTGCAACAGCGCATACAACATTTCGACACGCGCCTGGTTGGGAAAGTACTTATTCGCCAGCATCACAAAACCAAACCGCTGCTGAGGTATAAATGCGACATAGGTGGAAAAGCCTCCGGTGGAGCCGGTCTTATTGATCAGTACATTGTGCTGTGGCGCCATGGGGGGGTGGATTGCATCCACCGGCCGGTCTCCACTGATATTCTTCCAGTCGTTACCGGCGAGCAACCGGGTTCGCGCCAGTGGCAGCGCGTATTGCTCCCACACCATATCCTGCACGTAATACTTGGTGCTGAAATAACCGGTGCGGGTTTTCTCCAGCGCCTGCTGCAGGTCCTCATCGACCTTCACCAGTTGCATCTGAGCAGCAATATAGCGGGTCAAGTCTGCAGCGCTGGCGCGTACACCATAGGCCTCCTCAGCCAGCAGCCCCATGTTTACCCGCACCGGCTCGTGCTGCCGGTTATGCCCCTCGGCGTAATTCGCCATTTTCTCGGCGGGGACCTGCACGTAGGTTTCAGATAATCCCAGGCCTCGAAAAATATATTTATCCATTGCCACGGCAAACGGCTGATTCAGGCTGCGTGCGGCAACCAGGCCCAACAGGCCACTGCTTGGGTTGGAATACGTACGCTTGCTACCGGGAGTGTACTGCGGTTGCCAGTCGCGAAAATAACTGAGCAACTGGTCTTCGTCCTGCACCGCGGACGGAACCTGTAGCGGGAAGTGCCCCGCGGTGTGGGTCGCGAGATTGAGTACCGATACCCGGTCCATGGCACTGCCACGCAGCGGCGGCAGGTAAGCACTCACCGGCTTGGCAAAATCCAGCGCGCCTTTGACTTCTGCATACGCCGCCAGGGTGGCAGTGAATGTCTTGCTGACCGAGCCCACTTCGAACAGGGTGTGTTCGGTTACCGGCTCACCGTCTTCCAGGGCCGTCTCACCCAGATTGAAAAAATGCGGTTCGCCATCGATGGTAAGGGCCAGCGACATGCCTGGCACACGGTATTTTTCCACCACGGGCTGGATCGCTGCCACCACCGCGGCCTCAAGCTGATCGGCGCTAATTTTCGCGCCAGAATCCGCGTGGGCCATGCCGCTCAGGATAACCCCGGTAGCGGCAAGCAGGCTCTTCAGTGAGCGTGAAACAAACGGTGAGAGCGACATCTTGTATTCCTTATTGTGGCAACCGCATACCGGCGATGGAAACTCACGGGCGTGTTTTTTGTCTGACCCTATACCCGGGATAAAGTGCAGTTTAGCCGGAATAACTTTCCGCCCCCGCGTATGCACCTAAAATGTGCACATAAACTAGCGCTCGAAAGATGCCGCCACAGTCGGATACACTTTACCCACAATGCACTCGGCTGCATGGCCACCCTAACCCGCTGGCCCTGGGGCCTGGTTGTGCGCCATTAATGACCGCGAGACAAGCCGTACCGGACCCATGCGATCTTTCCTGTTAAAAAGCTTCCTCTTTCTGCTGGTACTCGCGGTACTGGCGGCAGGGGTATTCGTGGCTTTTCCGGGATTGAAGTATGAGCTGTACCGCAAGCTCCCCCCCAAGATCCGCTGGAATATTTCCTACGCCCTGACAGACAAGTTTGTGGTGGGGATGGTGTATTTCGTCGAGCGCAACAATCAACTGCTGCTGGTGCGCCACACCTATCAGGACAAGTGGTCGCTGCCTGGCGGCTGGGTGGAGCGCAATGAGTCGTTTGAGGAATCGGCGCGACGGGAACTGCGTGAAGAGCTGGATATCAAGATCGACGATTTCGAGGTGCTCGAGGTCGACAAGGTGCCGCGCTCGGGCATTATCAATATTGCGGTTCGCGGGCGCCTGAAAGACAAGCAGGTGGCAATCCGCGACGGCGAAATCTACGGCTACCGCTTCTTTGACCTGCATCGCCTGCCGGAAGATGTCATTTACACCCACAAACCGTATATCAAGCGCTATCTGGATGCACGGCGGCCTCCGCGGCAATTGCCGGTGGAAGAGCCGGCGCCGCCCTCGCCACCGGAGCGGCAGTCGCCGTGACGCTACCGCGGGCGGCGAGCGTCAGCCCTTGATGCCATTGGCAATCTGAAACACTACCCGCGCGGCAGTGCGCGCCGCGTGATCTTCAATATCGAAGTAGGGGTTAAATTCGGCGATATCCGCCAGACAGACCTTTTTCGATTCCAGCACCGTATCCAGCAGCGGCTCGAACAACTCGAAGGCCACACCGCGGCCAGCGGGCGCACTCACTGCGGGCATGGTCGCCGCGGGCAGGAAGTCCAGGTCGATGGTCAGGTACACGAAATCCACGCGGTCGATAAAGTCAGCGATCTGGCGCTGAACCAGCTCGATGCGCCAGGGCACGATCTCTCGATCGGAGATGACCTGCGCGCCCAGCTCTTCCGCACGCTGATACAGCGCCGGAGTATTGGCGGTCGCCGCAGCACCCACGCAGAGATAATTAAATGGTCGGCCATTCAGATCGCACTGTTCCGCGATCTGGTAAAACGGGGTACCCGATGAACCCTGCGGCGCAGGTAGCCGGATATCCAGGTGGGCGTCGAAGTTGATAATACCCAAGGTTTTGTCCCGGTGCTGCTCGCGCATCCAGCGCGCGATACCCTGGTAACTGCCGTAGGCAATCTCGTGGCCACCGCCGAGCACCATGGGAAAGTGCCCAGCACTCATCAGCTCGGTAATGCGCGCGCCGAGCATCGCCTGCCCCGATTCCAGATCGTCTTTTTCCACGCGCACGTTGCCCGCATCGTAAAGGGGCGCGCCGAAGGTCTTGGGCAGATTGGCCAGCGCCAGGCGCAGGATACGCGGGCCCTTGGCGGCACCGATCCGCCCCTTGTTACGGCGTACGCCTTCGTCACTGGCAAAGCCCAGAATCGAGAATCCCGGCGGGCTATCCAGATGCAGCGGCACTATGTCCTGATGCCAGCGCTTGCCTGCTTTGCCGTCTTCACTATCGACGCGGCCACTCCACAGGCGCATATCAGCCAGCTGTAACATGATGTCCCCCTAAAAACATTTCTGCGGGTTTCAGCGCACCCACCTCATAGGCAAGCTGGTCCGGCGTGTCCATCGGCCACAGTGCCATATCCGCGCGCAGTCCCGGGCGCAACACACCCCGCGAGCAACAAATCCCCAGCGCGCGCGCCGCGGAGCGCGTCACGCCGGCGAGCGCTTCCGCTGGGGTCAGGCCGAACAGGTTGCAGCCCATATTCATCATCAGGCGCAGCGAGGCGATCGGGCAGCTGCCCGGATTCAAATCGGTGGAAATCGCCATGGGTACACCGGCGGCGCGCAGCTTATCCACCGGTGGTAGGCGGGTTTCCTTCAGCGTGTAAAACGCACCGGGCAGCAATACCGCAGCGGTACCGCTCTCCGCCATCGCCGCGACATCTTCGTCGGTGATGTATTCAATATGCTCCACCGACAACGCGCCTGCACTGGCTGCCATCTTGGTGGCGCCGGTGGAGGCGAGCTGCTCCGCGTGTACCTTGACCGGCAAATCGAGTTTGCGTGCCGCGCTGATTACCCGCTGGCACTGTTCCACCGAGAAGGCGATGTTTTCACAAAACATGTCCACCGCGTCGGCCAACTGTTCCCGCGCGACCGCAGGCAAAATTTCGTTGCATACCAGGTCGATGTATTCGTCGGCGCGGCCATCGTATTCCGGTGGCAGGGCGTGGGCGGCGAGGCAGGTGGTGAGGACGTTCACCGGGTAGTGCTGGGCGAGGCGGCGTGCCACGCGCAGTTGCTTCAATTCATTGTCGAGGTCGAGGCCATAACCGGATTTGATTTCGATGGTGGTGACCCCTTCGCGCATCAGGGCTTTCAGGCGCGGTTCGGCGGCGTGATACAGCTCTTCGGCACTCGCGGCGCGGGTAGCGCGCACGGTGGACAGGATGCCGCCGCCCGCGCGGGCGACCTCTTCGTAGCTTTCGCCACCCAAACGCCGGGCGAATTCACTGGCGCGGTGGCCGCCGTAAACCAGGTGGGTATGGCAGTCGATTAGCCCTGGGGTCAACCACTGCCCCTCGCCATCAATCACCAGATCCGCCGTCGTTTCCGGCAGCTCCCGGCGCGGGCCGATCCAGACAATTTTGTTGCCCGTCACCGCCACCGCAGCGTCTTCCACCGCGCCGTAGGCGCCGGGCAGAGACGGATCCATCGTGGCCGCATGGACATTGGTAATCAGCAGATCACAGCGTTCGGTCATAGTCGCTCACTGAATTGGCGTTATTTGTAACCATAGCCCTGTTTGGGGGGATTTGGCGCGGATTCTCACAGGCCCAACGAGACCTCGTGGGCCCGGTCACTGGGTGTGGGGTTTCAGGACCGCTGCGAGTACATCCATGTACGCTTCGGCGCCGCCATCCATGGCGACGACGATCCTGAAACCCCACACCCAGCACCCGGCCTTCGATTCAAGCCTTATTGGCATGAACCCGATTAGGGAAGACCGCCAACTATTGACAGCCAGCCTCACCAAATTCATAGTTGGCTCCAACTAGACTTGTATATACAAGAATGTACAAGATGGTAGCCACTTTACCCGAGCAGGCAAAGACCACACAAGTATGAGCAGTCAGATTTCCAGCACGACCACCGGGGCCAGCAGCCAACCGCGCTATGCGGCGATCAAAGCGCACATCCGCGCGCAGATCGAATCCGGTGAGTGGCCGGCCCACTTTCGTGTGCCCTCGGAGAACCAGCTCGCCCAAGACTTCAACGTCAGCCGCATGACCGCCCGACGCGCCCTGTCAGAGCTCACCGACGAAGGCGTACTCATGCGCTCCCAGGGCCTCGGTACCTTCGTGGCCGAACCGGTACCGGCCGGTTCTCTGTTGGAAGTCCGCAATATCGCCGACGAAGTTGCCGCACGTGGTCATAGCTACGGTAATCGCATCCTTAAATTGGAACAGACCACCGCCAGTAACGAAGTGGCCGTTGCTCTGGGTCTCGCCGAAGGCGCGGCGGTGTATCACTCGATCATCGTGCATCTGGATAACGGCCTGCCAATCCAGTTCGAGGAACGCTATACCAACCCCACACTGGTGCCGGAATACCTGCAACAGGACTTCAGTGCGGCCACACCAAACGAATACCTGACCCGCGTGGCCCCGTTGACCGAAGCCGATACCACGGTGGAAGCCATTGGCGCGGACGGCACTGTCGCAGAGGCGCTGGAAATCGATAGTGGAAGCGCCTGCCTGCAGATCTGGCGGCGCACCATGAGCCGTGCGGGCACTGTGAGTTTTGCGCGGCTGGTACACCCGGGTAATCGATACCGGCTCGGCGCACAGCTGAGGTTTTGATAGTCAGGTAAAAAACTACAGAAATACAAATTGAAGGCGAGGTGCCGGGGGGAGGTTTTCAGGATCGTCGCAAACAGGAAGTTTGCGCCGAAACACCCAGGGATGGGTTCGCAGGGGGGCGCCTAGCCTGGTCCTGAAAACTCTTACCCGGTGGCCTGCCGCCACAAGACACACAAATGAACCCCGGGGCCAAAAGCCCCAAGAAAATCCAATTCAAACTATCCACAGAATTTGGAACAGACGAGGCAACCATGACCGACAAACGTCACGACCCTAGCCGCAAGATTGCCGCACCCACCGGCACCAAACTAAATGCAAAAAGCTGGCTTACCGAAGCCCCGCTGCGCATGCTGATGAACAACCTCCACCCCGACGTAGCCGAACGCCCGGAAGACCTTGTCGTGTACGGCGGTATCGGCCGCGCCGCACGCGACTGGGAGTGCTACGACAAAATCGTCGAAGTGCTGCAACGCCTCGAAGACGACGAAACCCTGCTGGTGCAATCCGGCAAACCCGTCGGCGTATTCAAAACCCATGCCGACGCTCCCCGCGTACTGATCGCCAACTCCAACCTAGTACCCCACTGGGCCAACTGGGAACACTTCAACGAGCTGGATAAAAAAGGCCTTGCCATGTACGGCCAGATGACCGCCGGCTCGTGGATCTACATTGGTTCCCAGGGCATCGTTCAGGGCACCTACGAAACTTTCGCCGCGGTAGCACGCAAACATTTCGATGGCGGAGCTACAAGCGGAAGCGGGGCAAGAGGCAAATGGATTCTCACCGGTGGACTCGGCGGCATGGGCGGTGCCCAGCCACTCGCCGCCACTATGGCCGGCTTCTGTATGATCGCCGTCGAGTGCGACGAAACCCGCATCGACTTCCGCCTGCGCACCGGCTATGTGGATAAAAAAGCCACCAGCCTCGACCAAGCCCTGGCAATGATCAACGACGCCATGGAAAAAGGCGAAGCCATTTCCGTGGGCCTGCTTGGCAACGCCGCCGACGTTTTCCCGGAAATTGTCGAGCGCGGCATCCTTCCCGACTGTGTTACCGACCAGACCTCTGCCCACGACCCGCTGAACGGCTACCTGCCGAAAGGCTGGAGCATGGAACACGCCGCTGAGATGCGTCAGAAAGACGAAGCAGCCGTGGTAAAGGCTGCGAAAGAATCCATGGGCATTCAGGTCGAAGCCATGCTCGCTCTACAGGAACGCGGCTCGGCCACTCTCGACTACGGCAACAACATCCGCCAGATGGCCTTCGAAGTAGGTGTGGAAAATGCCTTCGACTTCCCGGGCTTTGTACCCGCCTATATCCGCCCGCTGTTCTGTGAAGGTATCGGCCCGTTCCGCTGGGCAGCCCTGTCCGGCAACCCGGAAGATATTTACAAAACCGACGCCAAGGTAAAGGAACTGATTCCGGACAATCCGCAGCTGCACAACTGGCTGGATATGGCGCGCGAGCGCATTCAGTTCCAGGGACTGCCAGCACGTATCTGCTGGGTAGGCCTGAAAGACCGCGCGCGCCTGGCACTCGCCTTCAACGAAATGGTGGCCAACGGCGAACTGGAAGCACCGGTGGTGATCGGTCGCGATCACCTGGACAGCGGCTCCGTTGCCAGCCCCAACCGCGAAACCGAATCCATGCTGGACGGCAGCGACGCCGTCTCCGACTGGCCCCTGCTGAACGCACTGCTAAATACCGCCAGCGGCGCCACCTGGGTCAGCCTGCACCACGGTGGTGGTGTGGGCATGGGCTTCTCCCAGCACTCCGGTGTGGTGATTGTGTGTGACGGCACCGAAGCCGCGCGGAGACGCATCGAACGCGTGCTGTGGAATGACCCGGCCACCGGTGTTATGCGCCACGCCGATGCGGGCTATGACATCGCCAAGAACTGCGCACAGGAGCAGGGTCTCGACCTGCCGATGCTCAAAGACTAAAAAATTTTGCGAAGAAATTTGCGGTAAAAAGATTATGTATCAACTGGAAATTATCCCGGGCCAATTGAGCCTGGAACAACTGCGCCGCGTTGCACGGGAACCGGTGCAGCTGTCGCTACACAAAGACGCCCACGCAGCCATCAAGGCCTCAGCAAAAACCGTGGCGGATGTGATCGAACAGGGCCGCACCGTATACGGAATCAATACCGGTTTTGGCCTGCTGGCTAACACCCGCATCGAAAAGAAAGACCTGGAAACCCTGCAGCGCGCCATCGTCCTGTCGCACGCAGCCGGTACCGGCAACTTTATGGATGCCAATACCGTGCGCCTGCTGATGGTATTGAAGATCAACTCCCTCGCGCGTGGTTTCTCCGGCATCCGCCTGGAAGTGATCGAGGCACTGATCAAGCTGGTTAACGCCGGCGTTTACCCGGCGATCCCGGAAAAGGGTTCCGTGGGCGCCTCCGGTGACCTGGCGCCGCTGTCACATATGAGCGTGGTGCTGCTTGGTGAAGGTGAGTGCTTTATCAATGGCGAACGCAAGTCCGCCGCCGAAGGCCTGAACTTTGCCGGCATGACGCCGCTGGTACTGGCGCCGAAGGAAGGATTGGCACTGCTGAACGGTACCCAGGCCTCCACTGCCTTCGCACTGGAAGGCATGTTTGCCGCGGAGGACCTGTTTGCCGGCGCGGTGGTAACCGGTGCACTGACCCTGGAAGCGGCCAAGGGCTCACGCCGCCCGTTCGACGACCGCATTCACGCAGCGCGCGGACAGGTTGCCCAGCGCGACGTCGCCGCCAGCTACCGCGACCTGCTCGGCACGGCCAGTGATATTGGCGACTCCCATGAAAACTGTGAAAAGGTACAGGACCCCTATTCCCTGCGCTGCCAGCCACAGGTAATGGGCGCCTGCCTGCAGCAAATCCGCTTTGCCGCCGAGGTATTGCTGGCGGAAGCCAACGGTGTTTCCGATAACCCGCTAGTGTTTACCGACGAGGAAAACCCGGAAAACTCCGACATCATTTCCGGTGGTAACTTCCACGCGGAGCCGGTGGCCATGGTTGCCGACAATTTGGCCCTGGCCATTGCCGAAATCGGCTCTCTGTCCGAACGTCGCATGGCGCTGCTGATTGATTCCAACCTGTCCGGCTTGCCACCTTTCCTGGTGGACAACGGCGGGGTGAACTCCGGCTTTATGATTGCCCAGGTGACCTCTGCAGCGCTGGCCAGTGAAAACAAAACCTTCGCCCACCCGGCGAGCGTCGATTCACTGCCCACCTCCGCCAACCAGGAAGACCATGTTTCCATGGCCACCTTCGCCGGTCGTCGCCTGCGCGACATGGCCGACAACACTTGCGGGATTCTCGCGGTGGAATTGCTGGCCGCTTGTCAGGGCCTCGACTTCCGCGCGCCACTAAAAACCACCGACAAGCTGGAAAATGCCAAGGCCGCTCTGCGCGAGCGCGTACCTTTCTATGACAAGGACCGCTACTTCGCGCCGGACATCGAAGAGGCCAAGCAACTGCTGGCGAGCGCCTATTACCGCGATTACCTGGCCACAGAAATGTTGCCCAGCAATCAGTAATTAGCCTGCCGCCGACCTTCGCTTGTACGCAGTGCTCATCTGCGCATGAGCGAAGGTCTTTCTACTTATGCCTTAGCCTTAGCCTGCAAACGTTAACTAGCGGCTGCCTGCTGGGACTCGTACTTCTTCGCCAGCTTGCCGCTGAGCTTTCCCGTCACCGCCCACACCAGTAACGCCACCCAGGCAATCCACGATAGTCCTGCGGGCACATTGGCGAGAAAGATTTTCCCCAAATGCTTGCGATTGAAAAAAATCGCCAGCAGGCTCGGCAAAAACCACACTGCAAAGAAAAACACCACAAAGATCGCAGTCTGCACTGGGTCCAGTCCCGCCAGCAGCGCGAAAAAATCCTGGGCTTTTTGTTCAAGGTTCGACAACATAAGCAAGGTCTCTATATCTGATGGAAAATTGAATCAGGTTGTTCGATCGACGCTTGCGGTAGTACCGGCGAACAGGACTTTCTTACAATTTATTTTTCTTATTTTTCATTCGTTGCAATATTTTCTCGTTGCCAGCGATCAATCTGCTTTGCGCTGCGCTGTATACGGCGCCAATAGCACAGGCTCCATACGGCCATCGCCAGGGTAAACACACCGAGTAGTCCGATGCTGGCGGCACTGTTTTGCCCGAAGATGGGCTCCAGCCAACCAAATTGCGACAGCCACTGCCACAGCGCAAGAATCACCAGCTCGGCGACAAACAGCAGCCATGCGAATTGTAGGGTGCGACGCTTGCGCACCAGCCGCAGCCGCGCGCGTTCCAGATACGCCTGCGTGGTTTCCTCCAGCGGCGCCGACAGGCCTCGACGATTGGAGACCGAGAACGCCATTGCCCCGACCAACAACACCAGTACCAGCAGCGCACGCCACGGTGCGTCGCGCACCTCACTGGCCAGCATCAGGTAAATCCCGAAAAACCCGACCACTATTGCGGCACCCCATTCGAGCAGCGCGTGCAAGCGCATCTTCCGCTCCTCGCGACGAATCCTGTTGCGAATAGCGTCCGGCACCGTCGGCGCAATCGTCACTTGCTGCCACACTTCCGCGAGAGCCTGCAGTTCGTCATTTTCTGCCGTATCGTTTGTCAGCTTGTTGTCTGCGTCGCCATTCATACCGTCTTACCCAATTTTGTATTCAAGCGCTCGCGGGCACGATTCAGGCGCACCGCCACATTGGACTCACTGATACCCAACACTTCGGATATCTCGCTGTAGCTGAGTCCCTCAAAGCGCAGGCTCAGTACCTGGCGCATGCCCAGGGGTAGCTGGGCCACCGCGCGCATCAGCCGCTCGGCGTCCCGCTCTCGTATCAGGCTGCCTTCCGGTCCCGGCCGCTCATCACACACACTTTCCAGCAGGTCGCTGTCGCCCGTGTCACGTCGTCGCACCAACTGGGTCACGCTGCGGTTGTGGGCAATGCGGTAGACAAAGGTGCGCAGGCTCGAGTCGCCGCGGAAATTCGGCAGTGCCCGCCAGATGGCCATCCAGATTTCTTGCACGAGATCTTCCTGCTCTGACCGGTTTCGCACGTAGCTGCCTGCGACACGGGCGATACCGCCGCCGCATTCGTCCACCAGCTGCTGAAAGATTTGTTCCCGAGTGTCCAAGTTATCGTTATCTATCCGTTGAAATGGGCCGCTGAGCCATCACTGGCAGCAGTTGCTACGGGCTACTGTACCCAGCGGGACGGAAACCTTACAAAAAATTCCCGCTTTCGGCGCAAGCGTTGCCTCCGCTGCAGGCCCCGCGCTCCCGACACGCTGACACACTATTCATCTTCACCTGCGAACTCTCAAAACCCCAAAGCCCATTTCGGTCACATTCTGGCCCAGATTGACGTTTACGTTAACGTAAACGTCAACTAGACTTCGGGCAGATCAGAGGACCCCAGATGAACGCCACCGCCACCAATAGCGCCGACAGCTACAGCATTTCTGAGCTGGCCCAGGAGTTCGGGATTACCACCCGCACCATCCGCTTTTATGAAGATAAGGGGCTGATCAGCCCGGAGCGGCGCGGGCAGACGCGGGTGTACTCACCGGAAGACCGGGTGCGCCTGAAGCTGATCCTGCGCGGCAAGCGCCTGGGGTTCTCGCTGGATGAGAGCCGGGAAATCATCGATATGTACGACCCGGCCCACGGCAATGTGGAACAGCTCAACCGCCTGCTGCAGCGCATCGAAAGCAAGCGCGAGCAGCTGCGCCAGCAGCAGCGCGACATCGAGAAGGTGCTCGCGCAGCTGGATGAAGCCACCGCCCGCACCCAGGCGGCTCTTCAAGAACACAGTAACTAATTTCAACCTAATACCACTCTGACTGAGTCATCGCGGAGCAACCCATGAATACGCCTTACCCAACTCTCAACTTCGGCCTCGGTGAAGACATCGAAATGCTGCGGGATATGGTCTACAAGTTCTGTCAGGCAGAACTGGCCCCGCGCGCAGCACAGATCGACGAGGACAACCTGTTCCCCGCGGATATGTGGAAGAAGTTTGGTGAACTCGGCCTGCTGGGTATGACCGTCGAAGAAGAATACGGTGGCTCGAATATGGGTTACCTGGCCCACGCGGTGGCGATGGAAGAGATTTCGCGCGCCTCGGCCTCTGTCGGCCTGTCCTACGGCGCGCATTCCAACCTGTGTGTAAACCAGATCCGCAAGAATGGTACCCCGGAGCAAAAAGCCAAGTACCTGCCGAAGCTGTGTTCCGGTGAGCATATCGGCGCGCTAGCCATGAGTGAGCCAAACTCGGGTTCCGATGTGGTGAGCCTGCAGTTGAAGGCGGAAAAGAAAGGTGACCGTTTCATCCTGAACGGCAACAAGATGTGGATCACCAATGGGCCGGATGCGCACACCTATGTGATCTATGCGCGCACCGAGCCGGGTATCAGCTCCGGTGGTATCACGGCGTTTATCGTGGAGCGTGGGTTTAAAGGTTTCTCCCAAGCGCAGAAGCTGGACAAGCTGGGCATGCGTGGTTCCAATACTTGTGAGCTGGTGTTCGAGGATTGCGAAGTACCGGAAGAGAATATTCTGGGCCAGCTGAACGGCGGTGTGCGTGTGCTGATGAGCGGCCTGGATTACGAGCGCACGATTCTGTCTGGCGGCCCGGTGGGCATTATGCAGGCGTGCATGGATATCGTTGTGCCGTACATTCACGAGCGCAAGCAGTTCGGCAAGGCGATCGGTGAGTTCCAGCTGATGCAGGGCAAGATTGCGGATATGTATGCGGACCTGAATGCGAGCCGTGCGTATCTGTATGCGGTGGCACAGGCTTGTGACCGCGGTGAGGATTCGCGCAAGGATTCTGCGGCGGTAATCCTGTTTACTGCGGAGCGTGCCACGCAGATGGCACTGCAGGCGATCCAGACCCTGGGCGGCAATGGCTACATCAACGAGTACGCCACCGGCCGCCTGCTGCGCGATGCCAAGTTGTATGAGATTGGCGCGGGTACTTCTGAGATTCGTCGTATGTTGATCGGGCGCGAGCTGTTTAACGAGACTCGCTGAGTTTCGTAGGTAGTTTCGGGGCGGCACTGCTGCCGGGACGGGTTCACTGGACATGCCGTGAACCCATCCATGGGGGCTCTTCTAAAACATCCCTGTTTTAGAAGGTCCAGCAAACCCGTCCCGGCATCAGTACCTGCGCATGTAATTTCTGTGTTCTAACCAACAAAATGATTTCTATGAACCAGATTCAGACCAAGATTAATTCCCGCGATCCCGCATTTGCGGAAAACCGTGAGCAGATGCAAAGCATCGTCGACGACCTGCGGGAGAAACTGGAAGCCATCGCCAAGGGTGGTAGTGAGCGCGCGCGCGAGAAGCACGTATCGCGCGGCAAACTGCTCCCGCGTGATCGTATCGATGCACTGCTGGATCCCGGCAGCCCTTTCCTGGAATTCTCCCAGCTCGCCGCCTTCGATGTATACGGTGAAGATGTGCCGGCGGCGGGGATTCTGACCGGTATCGGCACCGTATCCGGCCAGCCCTGTGTGATTGTGGCCAACGATGCGACGGTAAAAGGCGGCACCTATTATCCGCTTACCGTGAAGAAGCACCTGCGTGCGCAAGCCATTGCCGACGAGAACAATCTCCCGTGTATTTATCTAGTGGATTCCGGTGGCGCTAACCTGCCGCGGCAGGATGAGGTATTCCCGGATCGCGAACATTTCGGGCGCATCTTCTTTAATCAGGCGAACCTGTCGGCAAAGAATATCCCGCAGATCGCAGTGGTGATGGGTAGCTGCACCGCCGGCGGAGCCTACGTTCCAGCCATGGCAGATGAGTCCATTATGGTGAAGGAACAGGCCACCATTTTCCTCGCGGGGCCGCCGCTGGTGAAAGCCGCGACCGGTGAGGAAGTGACTGCGGAGGAGCTGGGTGGTGCCGAGGTGCACTGTAAGACGTCCGGGGTTTCCGATCACTTCGCCAACAACGACACCCATGCGCTGCAGATCGCACGTAACTCTGTGGCTCGGTTGAACCGAGTCAAGAATCCGGGCGTGGACATCAAGAAGCCGATCGAGCCGATTTACCCGCCGGAAGATATTTACGGGATTGTGCCGAAGGATTCACGCCAGCCGTTTGATGTGCGCGAGATTATTGCGCGTGTGGTGGATGGTTCTGAATTTGATGAATTCAAGGCAATGTACGGCACCACACTGGTAACTGGCTTTGCGCGTATTCACGGTTACCCGGTGGGCATCGTCGCCAACAACGGCATCCTGTTTGCGGAGAGCGCACAAAAAGGCGCGCACTTTATTGAGCTGTGTGCACAGCGCAACATTCCGCTGGTATTCCTGCAGAACATCACCGGCTTTATGGTGGGCAAGCAGTATGAAGCCGGCGGCATCGCCAAGCACGGCGCCAAGATGGTGACCGCGGTGGCCACCGCCAAGGTACCCAAGATCACTATTTTGATCGGCGGTTCTTTCGGTGCCGGCAACTACGGCATGTGCGGCCGCGCCTACGACCCCAACTTCCTGTTTATGTGGCCCAACGCGCGCATTTCCGTGATGGGCGGTGAGCAGGCGGCAGGTGTACTGGCGCAGGTCAAGAACGACCAGATGACGGCAAAAGGCGAGAGCTGGAGCGAGGAAGAAATTGCCAAGTTCAAGCAGCCGATCATCGACGATTATGAACACCAGGGGCATCCCTACTACGCGTCGGCGCGCTTATGGGACGACGGTGTGATCGACCCCAAAGATACCCGCACGGTATTGGGTTTGTGCTTGGCCGCGGCCACCCACAAAGAGCCCGAGGAAACCAAGTTCGGCGTTTTCCGCATGTAGAATGTTGGCTACACCGGCCAACCCTCTACCTATACGAATTAAGGAAAGAACATGAGCGATAAAATGCTGTGCGAAATCGATAGTGAAGGCGTCGCGACGGTAACCCTCAACCGTCCCGAGATTCACAACACCTTTGACGACGACCTGATTCGCCAGCTGGGCGAGACCTTCGACAAGCTCGCCAACAGTGGCGGCGTGCGCGCGCTGATTCTCGCCTCCAATGGCAAGAGCTTCTCCGCCGGCGCCGACCTGAACTGGATGAAGCGGATGGCGGAGTACAGCGAAGAGCAAAACCGTCAGGACGCAGCGGCGCTCGCGGCCATGCTGCACAAACTCGACCAGTTCCCCGCACCGACCATCGCCCGTGTGCAGGGTGCCGCCTTTGGCGGTGCCGTTGGACTGGTGAGCTGCTGCGATATCGCGATTGCCACCGAACGCGCCAGCTTCTGCCTGAGCGAAGTAAAAATCGGCCTGCTGCCCGCCACCATCAGCCCCTATGTGATCAACGCCATCGGCGCGCGTCAGGCACGCCGTTACTTCGTCACTGCCGAGCGCTTTTCCGCAGCCCGTGCCCAGGAAATCGGTCTGGTTTCGGAAGTGGTAGCCGAGGGCGACCTGGACCTGACCGTACAGAAACTGGTGAACAGCATTACCGACAACGGCCCCAATGCCGTCACCATGGCCAAACAACTGGCCATGTCCATGTCTAACCGGGTAATCAATTCGGAGCTGCAGGGCCAGACCAGTGCACTGATTGCCGCTGTGCGGGTTTCCCCGGAAGGTCAGGAAGGGTTGAGTGCGTTCTTGGAAAAACGCGCACCCAGCTGGATGAACACCAGCGAAGACTAAACAAATACCAAAGCGCTAACGCAGCGCAGAGGTTTCATTGAAGGCCGGGCATCGGGGCTGTGCTTTCAGGATCGTCGTCGCCATGGATGGCGGCGCCGAAGCGTACATGGATGTACTCGCAGCGGTCCTGAAAGCCCAGACCCGGTGACCGGCCGCCACCAAGCCGGAACAGAGCTCCACCAAGAGCGCGAAAAACCAAACAGAGCCAGCCATGATTCGCAAACTGCTGATCGCCAACCGCGGCGAAATTGCTTGTCGCATTATCCGCACCGCACGCCGCCTGGGCGTTGCCACCGTCGCGGTCTATTCCGATGCAGACGCCAATGCCCTGCACGTGCAGCAAGCCGACGAAGCCGTGCACCTGGGCCCGGCGCCCGCCAAAGAATCCTACCTGGATATCGACAAAGTCCTCGCCGCCGCCAAGCGCACCGGCGCCGATGCCATTCATCCAGGCTACGGCTTTCTCTCTGAGAATGCGCACTTCTGCCGTGCCTGTGAAGAAGCCGGCATCATCTTCGTCGGCCCACCGGCTGGCGCCATCGAAGCCATGGGCTCCAAGTCCGCCGCCAAACGGATTATGGAAGAAGCCAACGTACCGCTGGTACCCGGCTATCACGGCCAAAGCCAGGACCCGGGCATTCTCGAAGGCCACGCCAACCGCATCGGCTATCCCGTCCTGCTGAAAGCAGCCGCTGGCGGCGGCGGCAAGGGTATGCGCCGGGTCGACAAGCCCGAAGATTTCCATGCGGCCCTCGATGCAGCCAAGCGCGAATCATTGAATGCCTTCAATGATGACATCATGTTGATCGAGCGCTACGTGGTGAATCCGCGTCATGTCGAGATCCAGGTGTTCTGCGACAAACAGGGTAAAGGGGTTTACCTGTTCGAACGGGATTGCTCGGTACAGCGCCGTCACCAGAAAGTAGTGGAAGAAGCCCCGGCCCCCGGCCTCTCCGCCGAAACCCGCAAGCAAATGGGTGAGGCCGCGCTGCGCGCCGCACATGCGATTGGCTATGTCGGCGCCGGTACAGTGGAATTCCTGCTGGATGCCGGTGGCGCCTTCTACTTCATGGAGATGAATACCCGTCTGCAGGTAGAGCACCCGGTCACTGAAATGATCACCGGTCAGGACCTGGTCGCGTGGCAGCTCGCGGTGGCAGCCGGCGATCCCCTGCCACTTACTCAGGATGACCTGCACATTGTCGGCCACGCCTTTGAAGTGCGTATTTATGCCGAAGACCCGGATAACGACTTCCTGCCCGCCACTGGCAAGCTGTTGCGCCACCAGCCGCCACCAGAAACCCAGTCTGTGCGCGTGGATACTGGGGTGCAAACCGGCGATGAGATCAGCGTGCACTATGACCCGATGATCTCCAAGCTCATCGTGCACGGCAGCAATCGCCGCGAGGCGCTGGCAAAACTCGATCGCGCCCTGCAGCACTATCAGATCGCCGGCCTGCGGCACAATATTGAGTTTTTGCGCCGCGTGATTAATCACACCGCGTTTGTGAACGGCCGGGTGAACACCCATTTTATTGAAGATCACGAACAGGAAATCCTGCAACAGGAGCAGCAACTGCGCTCACAACAGTGTGCCGCTATTGCCGTATTTCTTGCCCACCGCGAAACTCGCGACCAGCACCGCTCTGCCCCCCGGGCCGACGCCTATTCACCGTGGCATAGCGGCAACAACTGGCGCAACGGCCTGACCGTCTGGCGCAGCCAGAAAGTGGAAGTACACGGACGCGAAATCGACATTCAATTTTCCGGCAGCGAGCAGAGCCTGCACTGGCGTTGCAGCGCGGCCGTGGACAACCAGAGTGGCACCGTTTCCGCATTGCACGGGCAAGGTGTCGCGGTACTGGATGGGCGTCGAGTCAATTATTCCAGCGTATCCCATGATGACGAAGGCACAGTATTTGTCAGCGGCGAGCAGGTCGATTTTAAAATTCTGCCACCGGATATCGGCGAAGGTTCCGATGCAGCGCACGGACTGGAAGCGCCAATGAACGGCACCATCGTCACCCTGCTGGTGGAGCCCGGGGCGCAGGTCGCCCAGGGTGACCCGCTGCTGGTGATGGAGGCGATGAAGATGGAGCACACATTGCGCGCGCCGGCAGACGGCACGGTAACGCAATTCTTCTGTGCCACCGGTGAGCTGGTGGATGGCGGCAGTCTGCTGATCGACTTCAGCAGCGAGGCTGCCGAGACCTAACCGGCAAAGAAAATATTGAGAGGTTCAAGGCAATGTCACTGCCCGACAAAGTGAAAATTGTGGAAGTCGGCCCCCGCGACGGACTGCAAAATGAAAAGCAGCCGATTTCGGTGGAGACCCGCGTGCAGCTGATCGACCTGCTGAGCGACAGCGGACTGCAGGTGATTGAGTCCGGCAGCTTTGTCAGCCCCAAATGGGTGCCGCAAATGGCAGCCAGCGAGGAAGTCCTTGCCGGTATCCGGCGCGCCCCCGGCGTTACCTACAGCGCGCTCACCCCCAATATGGTCGGTTACGAGCGTGCCCGGGAAGCACAGGCAGATGAGGTTGCGGTATTCGGAGCGGCCTCAGAGAGCTTCACACGCAAGAACATCAACTGCTCCATCGAAGAAAGCCTCGAGCGCTTCCGCCCGCTGGCCGAGCAAGCCCGCATGGATGGCATTCCGGTGCGCGGCTATGTGTCCTGCGTGCTGGGCTGCCCCTACGAGGGTGATATACCCGCAGCAAAGGTTGCCGAGGTCAGCCGCGCCCTGCTGGACATGGGCTGCTACGAAATCAGCCTCGGCGACACCATTGGGGTTGGCACCCCTGAGAAAGCGCGTCACATGATCGAGACCGCGGCCAAGGCAGTCCCGTTGGAAAAACTCGCGGTGCACTTCCACGATACCTATGGTCAGGCGCTGGCAAACATTTACGCGGCGCTGCAGGCGGGTGTGAGCGTGGTGGATTCCGCGGTGGCCGGTCTCGGCGGCTGCCCTTATGCGCGCGGCGCATCGGGCAATGTGGCCAGCGAAGATGTGCTGTATATGCTCGAAGGACTGGGTATCCACACCGGTATTGACCTGGGGCGACTCGCCAAAGCGGGCAACTTTATTTCCCAAGCACTGGGGCGAGAGAGCAACTCCAGGGTCGCGCGGGCCATCGCCGGTGAAAGCGGCTGCATTAAAGGGGAGTAAGTCGCCTTCCTGGTGGGGGCAATAGAAGCACCGGGGTCACTAGATTCATCTTGATCTGCTACTATCGGGCGCTCTTATTCACTTGCCTGAAATTTGTCCGCATGAAAGTCTTACGTTTTGGCCTTATCGCCGTCACCTCCCTGCTGTTGCTGGCCGCTCTGATCGCACCCCGCCTGATCGGCCCCCAGGTAGAAATGGTGCTGCAACAGCAACTCAGCCAGCAAGACAATATCGAACTGACCGGCTATCAGCGCGGCTGGTTTGGCGCCGAGGCGGTGACCCTGCTCATCGGCAAAGACGGCAAGACCGAAACCCAGAGCGAGATCCAGCACGGCCCCGTGCTGTTCACCCGTAGCGGTCTAAAGGTCGGCGCCCTGTATGCGGAAACCCGCCTGACCGGCAAGCAACTGGAACCGTCCCTGCGTCACCAGCTGGAGGCCTACTACGGCCCGCTCAGTCAGGTGCTCGATGACAGTCCGGTGGTGGTCGAAACCCTCGTTGCCACCAACAACCGCGTAATCAACACCCTGCATCTGCAACCCATCGACCGCAACGTGGCCGATCAGCAAATCCAGTTTGCCGGGGGCAAGATTCGCCTGGTGACCGATTACACGGGCCAGCAGCAAGATAGCCGCTTCGAATTGGGTGAGTTTGTGCGTATGGATGGCCACCGCGAAGCACTGTACCTGCAGTCCGCCAGTGGCGATTTCACCCTGGCGTCCACCGGCGCGGGCACCCTGCAAGTCAAATTGCCACTGGTGCGCACCAACAATGATTCCGGGCCCGTGGAACTGCGCGATGTTGCACTGGACTACACCGGCGAACTGGTGGCACCAAAGACCCTGAAGGTGCAAACCGCCATCAACCTGCCAGACATTCAGTCCGCCACACCCGCCAGCAGCCTTACCCAGCAGCTGCATCTGCCGGCGGTGACCTATGACGACCTGCACCACTTTCTGTACAGCCTGTTACTCAAGCCCTCGGCCGAGCGCAACTGGCCCCAGGTGTTCCAGCGCCCGCTGCAGGCCCAGCAACAGCTGGATATCGCGACCGCAAACGGCCCCATGCAACTGCAACTGGATGTGGACTGGAAAGGCATCCCGCGCAGCCAGCGGGTGCAGAACGACAAGCTGTTCTGGCTGGACAACCTGGAGGGCAGCGCCAATATTTCGGCTGCCGAGCAGGCGCTAATGCAGTCGCCGCTGATCATGCAGGCAAGCGCGCTAAAGCAGTACGGCTTCCTGCTGGAAGAGAACGGCCAGCTGACCATGCACCTGCAGCTGGATAAGGGGGTTCTGGCGGTCAACGGCCAGCAGCTACCTGCGGACCTGTTTGTACTTGCGCTGATGGGCGGGCTCTAAACCGCGCTCGCGCCGTTTTGCAGACAAAAAAAGAGCGGCCAATTGGCCGCTCAACGGTTTTCTCTCACCGTTTATCGTTACAACTTCCATTCTTTCATCATTCTGCGCTGCAACTTAAGAGTAAGCAGGCCGATTGTCCGATAGGTTCAGCCAGCCCCGCACTACGCGATAGACCACCCAAATCCAGCTGATTCCCCAGACCACGAAACCAATCAGAATCCACACCGTCGCCCAACCGATTACAAACCACAGCAAGCTGTACCAGAAGGTGCGGATTTGCCAGCGGAAATGGGACTCCGCCAGGGTGCCGCGCACATCGCCGCGCTTGACGTAATTGATAATCACGCCCACAAAGAAAGGGACCGCGGTAAAAATACTGATGGCCTGGATCAGGTATACCAGGGTGGCGATATCGCGAGCAGAGCGCTCGCGTTCCGTTTGTTGCTCAACAGGGTACTGCTCGGACATGGCTCGACTTCCATTTATTTGCATTCATTCAACCAGCGCTAAGTGTAAGCGCTATTGCTCCTCAGGATAACCACTGCCAGCGGCTACCCATCGTGACAATCGCCGGGTTTATCTCAGCGCCCACTCGGTGTGGACGTTTTTCTCACGCCAGGATTTCAGCTGTTGAATGGAAGTGCGCATCAGCCCGAGGATCTCGGTGCGCTGGTGGCGGCAGTAATCGCGCTCACTGTCGATGGACAAGCGTGCCGACAGGGCCTTCAGGCGCCCAGAAACCACCTCTAGCCCAACACTCTCTGCCTCAGCGGCAATGGCTTGCGCCTGGTGTTGGGCATCCAGCCAGTGTCGTCCTGTCAGGGCACTGGTAAACGCGGTGATTTTCTTCGGCAGGTTGGCAAGGCGGTCTCCCAACAACTCCGCAAACGCCAGATGGCCAAGAGTGTCCCGTTGCCGCTCAAGGGTACTTGCATTCAGCACCTTGTTGGTTCGGCCAGGTTTACCCGCGGCAGACTTGCCCTGGGACTTCTGCTCCACCCAGCTCAGCAACTGCGTCAGCTGTGCGTCGGTTGGCTCGCTGGGCAGTACACCCGACAGCCCCTTCGCCACATAGTGCTCACGATCACCCTTTTTCAGATTGTCTAACATGCCGAATATCAGCAGGTTGTCATTGGAATAGTCGCCGCGCATTTTATTCGCCGTTTCTACCCCGTCGATCAGTGGCAGGCGCACATCGATCATCACCAGGTCATATTTGGACTTGAGGGCTGCCTCGGCGCCATCGACGCCGTTACTCTCACACCGCACCTGATGGCCACTGGCCTCCAGCCGCCGCCGCAGACTGGGATGGCTGTCATTCTCAACCAGCAGAATACTCAGGGGGTGATCCGTTTCTTCCATGCCCAGCGCAGCGGCAGCGGGTGCCGCAGCCGTCTCAAGCCCCTGAGGTGTATCCTGGCCTGCACGCTGAATCTCTTCGATATTGCTGCGCAAAGTGCGGCACTGACCCAGTGCCGCCTCGGCCAGATGTCGGGTTTCATCATCACCGCCGCGGGCGAGCAGGCTCATGGTGCTCACTAGCGTTTCCAGCGGCTTGCGCATGCGGTGGCCCGTAAGGGAAAGGAAATCCCGGTGCTCTTCCTGATTCTGCTCGGCGGAAAGCTTGACCTCCTCCAGCAGCTTGTCGCGCTCCATCAGTTCATGCACGCGCGCCTGCACTTCACGAAACAACTTGGCGTTCTCCGCCTGCAAGTCAGACACCCGTGCCGCGGCAGATTCCTGCGCGGCCTGCAGCTGCGCCCGCAGGCGCACCTGCACGACCACCACGCCAATCAGTACGATACCTGCGAGGAGCAACCAAATCAGGGGGACTCCGGTATCGAGTAATAGCGCCTGTCCGGGAAAGGCAAATGCCGGGGGCGGCACTAGGCTGGCCAAAAACATGGCAGCAACCGGGAGGGAAATTCTGGTTCTGGCAGCGAAAATACGGCTACTCGCCGAACGGCAGTAGGTCATGGTCATACTCATCCTTGAAACCATTGATATGTGCGGGTTAATCCTGCAACCCGATCAAAACCCACGTTGTAGACCCGTTAACGGGAAACTTATTGGAGGGTTTTGTGTGTGTCGGCATCTCGCTAGATTGCCGACGGTCATTCGCATCCTGCTCGCGAATTACTGGACGCGATTCCTGCGCCCATCTAGCTCTCTTCTAGCTCAGTGGAAAAGTAATATTAGCGGTGTTTTACACCAAACTACCGTGCCACTTAAGCCAATTTTACGCCAATATTCCCGAACGTGCCGGAATTCTTGCCAGGCGCATTGGAAGCCACTCCCTCAGGCAAGTCAACTTCACGCGATTACAGTGATTTGCCACCGCAGGGGACGCTATCCATGTCGCGCGCAACAGGCGCCCCGGCATTGCGGCGCGCCCAGATCCGGCGCAGGAAATCGAGGTAAATCCCGTACGGACGCCCAAGGATCCCGGCAATCATGGCGAAGGTAATACAGGCAGTGGCAATCTCTGCCATGGATGCGCCACCGAGCATCATATTGATGGTGTAAAGCGGCAGCTGGAAGCTCAGGAACACGAAAGTATCCACCGCATAATTATGCACAGCACCGCCGCGGCCAAAGCGATTTACTATCCAGGCGCGGTACATACTGAACGGCCGCGCGATCACCGAGTTGAACACCACCGCCAGCAGACGGACCTTCAGGTGCTCACTCCAGCTCATCCCTGCCAGCAACAGCTCGATGGGAATGGCAATTGCCCAGGAAAAACTATTCATGGCAAACACGTCGAGGAGCCACTCGCTCCAGCGCGTACGGCGGTTGCGACGCTCGTTGACCTGCGAATTCGTAGACTGGGTGGTTGCAACCGGCTGCTCGTCCTCCAGTACCATAACGGGAGGAGACACAGGGATGGCTTCGGTTGCCTGCGACAGTGACTGGGGCGACATAGTGATACTTGACCTAAACCGCGGCAGGCTTGTGGCCCCCACAGGCGAGAACTGGACATTATTTGGTCACTTTTGGTGACGCCGGCGATTATATCCACCAAATCGGCAAAATCCAGCCTTACCATATTAAATATTTATTATTTTTCGTAAATGCATCCTACTTTATGGTTATTGCCTCTTAAACCATCCTAAGCAATGCGCGATTTGGCAGACAAAAAAGCACGCCCAAGGCGGTACCAGTCATATGGTACGGGGTGCGGGGTGCGGGGTGCGGGGTGCGGGGTGCGGGGTGCGGGGTGCGGGGTGCGGGGTGCGGGGTGCGGGGTGCGGGGCAGACTATTGCAGATTGAACTGGTCGCGCAGATAGATGGCCCCCATCAATAGCAGCAGGGTACCCACCCACACGGCGATATAGATCTTCATCGCCTTGTTCGCGGATTTTTTCTGCCACCAGGTGCGCGGCTCAATCCCCTTCATCAAAAACACCAGTTTGCAGGCCAGATTGACGCACACGATATTCACCGCCAACAGCAGGCCGGCCCCCAGGGCCAGCTGCCATTTGCCCGAGCCGATCATCATGCCGAAAGTGGCGGCCGGCGGCAGCAGAGCAACGGCCACCATCACCCCGACCAACACACTGGACAGTCCGGAGGTCATCGACAGTGCTGCGGCAGCGCCGGATGCCAGCGCCAATACGACCGAATCCCATCCCACATAGGTGCGGGACAACAGCTCGTTGCTGAGGGTCCCCCAGGGCCAGATCAGGCCAATCACCACCGACAGGCCCACGGCTACCGCAAGCCCTACCACCAGTGTTTTCAGGGCGCTGCGCATCAATGCGGGGTCCGCCAGTGCGGTGCCGAGGCCAAATGCCATATTCGGCCCCAGCAGCGGTGCGATCACCATGGCACCGATGACCGCTGCGACGTTGTTTTCCAGCAGGCCGATGGCGGCAACCAGCGTGGACAAAATCACCAGGATCACGTAATTCCGATCCAGCCGGGCGCTCTTTTCCGCACTGGCGTACAACGCCTCGCGCGCCGCCAGCGCCGTATCCTCCTTCTTGCGCTGCGCATCACTGGGCTTGGGCAGCGACAGCTCTACCGGAATAACCAAAACGCGCGCGCCCGCCACACCATCCACCAGCGGCGCAAGATCGTCGAGAAACACCTGTACCTTGTCGTCACTGGTCAGCAGGCGCATGGCCTGGTGGCCGCTCTGCACCGGACCCTCGATACGAAACTCCTCGGCCTTGCGCGCTTCGGCAATTGCCGCGACACGGTCGGTATCGCGCGGGTCGGTGAGGATGGCGAGCAGTTTCACAGTAGTTTCCGCAGGCGATCAGAATTGGTAGCGCAACGCTGCGCGCAGGGTGCGCGGCTCGAAGATGTGGTAGTGGAGGTCTTCTACCCCTGCGGCCCCCTCACCCGGAAGGCGCGACGCATAGAAGTAATCCACATCGTGGTCATCTGAATTCAGGGCGTTCAGCAGGTCCAGCTGCAACCGCCAGCGATTCAGGTCGCGCCCGAGGCGAAGATTTACCAGCAATGAACCCGCCGACTCGACCGCACCATCCTCCAGCAACGGGTAGGCACTGAAATGGCGCAAATGTAGCGACGCAAACCAGCCGCTGTCACCCCTATAGTTGATGGCCGCGCTGGCCACCAGCGGAATTGCGCCGGGAATTTCATTCCCGGCGGGATCGGAACCGGCAAATTGCGCATCCGTATAGGCGAGCTCCAGCTCGCCACTAATCTGCTCCGAGGCAAACCAATAGAGACCGGCCTCTAGCCCCTGTCGATCGCTGGGCCGGCTGGCTTCGGTATTGCCCGCATCGCCCACAAACAGCAGCTCGGAATCCAGCGCCAACTGCCACAGGGCAAGGGTTGCGTGCAGCCGGTCGGTGACAAACAGCCGCGACCCGAGTTCTACCCCGCGGGACTCAACCAGCGGGTCCACCGCGTCTACCCTCTCCGCCGAAACCGGGTCCACCTGAATGACCGTACCGCGGGCGTCATTGGAATGCAGCCCCTGCCCGTAGCTCATATAGAATTCAGATACAGGCCACGGCTGCCAGGCGAGACTGGCCTTCAGCGATGCCTTGCCATCACTGCGTTGCCCGCTGTTTTGCGCAAGGCCCGCATTTACAGAAAAGTCGTAATGGTCGTAACGCAGCCCCAGATAAGAGCGCAGGGTGTCGGTCCACTGGTACTGGTTAACCGCGAACAACCCCAGGCTATCTTCCACAACCTGATCTTCGCGCACCGTCCCCGTTACGTTGCGAGCGACGGTGCGATACAGACCGACCTTGTCGATATCATCGCGGCGCCCCTGCAGGCCCAGGGTCCAGCTGGCCGCATCGCGCTGCCAAACTTGCGAAGCCTCAAACCCATATACACGGCGATCATCACGCTGTTGGAATTGGTCACCCTGGTCGGGAAAATCCAGCGCATAGGTAAAATTCGACCAGAGGGTGAAGTCGTAGTCGATGACATAAGCACTGACGGCAAGCTCACCGGCCACCGCTGCACCCGTCCAGCCAGCGGAAAAGCTGTAACGCTGCGTATTACCGCCGAGCGTGGTATCCAGGGAGCCAAAGGCATCAATGACGCCCTGAGTCACTGCGCGCGCCGGGATCTGGTCGGGTGAATTCCAGCGGTTGTCGTACCCCATAAACGTCAGGTGCCCGCGGCCGCCGGCGAGATCAGAAGACACCTTACCCAGCAGGTTCGTTTTATGTACCGACTCGTCGATATCGCTCCAGGGCCCATCATAGCCCTGCCACTCTGCCGCCAACATCACATCGCTACTGGACGCCGAGAGCGACTCCGCAACCACCGCGCGACGATAGCCGTACTCGCCGAAACTCAGCTCGGCGAGGCCCCTGGGTAAGGTGTCCGCCAGTACAAACTGTGCAGAACCGGCCGAAGAAAAATCCCCAACTTCCGCATAATACGGCCCCTTGCGATACCGCAGCCGCTGAACCGTCTCCGGGATCACGAAATTGAGGTCGGTGTAGCCCTGCCCGTGACCGTGAGTACGTAGGTTCACCGGCATGCCATCGACAAAGGTGGCGAAGTCGGTGCCGTGATCGAGGTTAAACCCGCGCAAGAAATACTGGTTGGCCTTGCCGCTGCCAGAGTGCTGGGTGGCCACCATGCCCGGCACAAATTCCATCAAGTCGCCGGTACGGATTAGCGGCCAGGTACCGATTTCTGTGGGCCCCACCTCACCCTGTGAAGCCGAGATCGCCTCGCCGTTTAAATTGATCTGTCGCCCAAGCACCGCCACTTCTTCCATGGCTTCTCGATCATCTTCCGCGTGGGGACGTGGCCGGTTGGCCTCTGTGAATCCATTCACAGCGACGGTCAACATGAAAACTAGGGACATCAATGCCTCACTATTATTTTTAGGCGGCGGCTTTCCAAGGTGAGATGGACTGCGCCACCGCATGCACAATGCGACGGCACATCAAACGTATTGAGTGCACTTCAAGATAGTTGAGGATGCTTGCACTGCCAGAACAGCGGGAGGAATTTCGGCGTCAAAAGGCATCTGCGGGGATATGACACACCACCTCTACCTGGTGTCCATCCGGGTCGCGCACAAAGGCACTGAAGTAGTCTGCGTGGTATTCCGGACGCAGGCGTGGCGCACCACTGTCCTCGCTGCTGTCATCTGCCGTACCCGCCTTCAGCGCAGCCTGGTAAAAAGCGTGCACGGTTTCCCGGTCTTCTGCGCTAAAGGCAATATTCACGGCGGGCGCCGTGGTCGAACCACCTTTGATCAGTAACTGCGGCTTACCACCCCAGCCAAACCCGGCCCAGTCACCCATCTCCATCGCCAGCTCATACCCCAGGGGCGCGAGCGCCGCCAGGTAAAATGCCTTGCTGCGCTCGTAGTCGTGCACAGTCAAACCGATATGGTCGAGCATGATGAAGACCTCCCGCTAGAGATTTTTCCCGTTTGGGAGATGAGTATAGATAGCGCGCGGCGACAGCTGTGCCTGCGAGCAACCTAACAGAACTAGTCAGGCAGGAACTGGGAGGCAGCAGGGAAAGAGGCGTATCAAATGATGCCGAAACAGGCGAGCAGCCCGAAGACAACAACCGCAGTGCCGCAAATAAATTGCCCGAGGATCAGCGCGCGGATAGCGAAGGTATAGCGAATACAGCGGCCCTGATTGTTCAGGTCACGGGTGAAAATTCGTGCCGGTTCAGGCAACTGTGCTTCTATGGCGCGCAAACCAGGCACCGTCAGGTTCAGTAATTGCCGACTGCGCATATCCATCACCCAGAATATGGCCGACACAATCACTACAAATCCACCCAGCAGCACCAGAATGAGCGGATGAAACCCTTTTTCCACCGCGGTAAAAATACCGCCATCGGCGAACATGGAAAGCACCACAAAAAAGTTAAAGGCTTTTAAACGCTGCTCGGCGTTAAAACGATAATGGTCACACAGGTACTGCTGTTCGTTCACGGAAGGACTCTAACTGCGAAAGATGAAACGACTACGGCGCTTGCTGAGACAGCTTGCCGTGTAAATCATTGACGGTTTTTAGTGCCGCAGAGCCATACCAGGGGTGTAGCTCCATCACTAGGCGCCCGGCCTGTATTGCCGGATCGGTTTCCGTTAATTTGCGCGCTTCTTCTACCGTATCCACATCAAATACATAGATTCCGCGCAACGCACCACCATCAAGAAATGGGCCTGCCAGAACCAACACGCCTTCGTTCGCCAGGCGCTGGATATTTGCCATGTGTGCACGTTGTAACTCCGCAGCGGTGGTTTCGTCCTGATCTCGATTGGGCCCGGCCTTTAGCAGCGCCAGTACATATTTGTGCATCCCATACTTGTCGGCACCGAGTTCTGCTGCCAGCTGTGGGTCGTAGGTGGGTTTGGTCTCGACGGATTCTTCGGCTACGGCACCTGTCGCCAGCAGCACGCTCGCGAGAGCCGAAATAATCCAGTTGCGTAGTTTGATCATGTTATTACTTATTATTTTTTATCGGGTTCTGGAACAAAAAAATAGTCAGGGCACAATCAGTACATCGGTGTTGGCACGGCCTAGAATACGCTCGGCGGTATTGCCCAGCAAGAAGCCTTTTGGCCCTTTGCGTACCCCACGGCCGACAAGGATTGCGCGCGCTTTATTGCGATCCACCACGCGATTGACTTCAACCGCGGGCTTGCCGGTAACAAAATGTGTTTTTTTACATTTTACCCCGCTGTCGGCAATTACCGTATCGATTGCTTGCAACAAAGCACCCGCTTGCTCGCGGAATTCATCCAGGTCCGCCACTTCATCTGGGGTAGGCACACAGGCCACGGCCTCCAGATCGGCCCCGACCAGTGAGGCCAATTTACCACCCACGGAAAGTACGCGCTGGTTTAGCTCCACATGCAGGGGGTTGTCGATAGCGGGATCCAGTGCGCCAACAATGCGATCGCGCTTGACCCAATCGGTGCTCACCGCGAGCCATAGCGGCGCGGGAAGCGCCTCAATCATCCGCCAGTCGATGGAGCCAAAGCCGCCACGGCCAAATTGCTTTTGCGCAGTTTTTACCACCAGGTCGCAATCATTGGCGGCGAGGTAGTCGAAGGTCCAGTAGGGGATATCGTGATGCCAGATGACTTTGGCGGTCGAACCTGCAGGAAGTGAGTACTCGCTTTGCAGATCCTGCAGCCACTTATTGCGCTCATTTTGTATCTGATCGCTGACGTTCAGTACAGAACCGGACAACAGCGGAATGGAGACCACGGGCTCGTAGACAAAACTCACCAGATGCAGCTTCGCGCCTGACTTTTCCGCCAGCTCCAGCGCCCGCTCCAGGGCTATCTGCTCATGCTTGGGCTTGTCGAGGATGACGAGAATATTCTGCATGTGGCCTCCGTTGCTACAGGGAAGTATTCAGCACCATTAATTAAATCATCGGAAATTGGTTTTGTCTTAGTTTGGATCAACTAGAAAATTTTTGTGGTATCCACTGTCTTGCCATAGTGGCGGACAAACACAGGGGACGGATTTTCAGGACCGCTGTGAACCCATCCCTGGGCGCTGCGTCGCAAACATCCTGTTTGCGACGCTCCTGAAAACCCGCCCCCTGCGCTTGCCCTTCGTATGAGACGCTTGGTGGAATCAGGAGCTATCAGGGAATTGTTATTTGACGCCCTCAAATCGCTAGGTGGAGCTGCAAGGGCCTACGAGGGTCTGGGGTTCAAATTGAAGGAGGGGCGCTGGGTGTTCGTTTTCGAAAGCGTCGGCGACAGGGACGTCGCCGATGCAGCGTACAGGGATGTATTTACAGCGGTTTCGAAAACGAATACCCAGTGCGCCGCCGCCACAGCGCCTTCATTAGAACCCCAAGCGGCGAAACAATATCGTTATTTATTGGCGCGATGATCCACCAGCTCATCAACCACAGAAGGATCGGCAAGCGTGGAAGTGTCACCCAGAGAATCCAGCTCGTTGCAGGCGATCTTGCGCAGAATACGGCGCATGATTTTGCCAGAGCGGGTTTTCGGCAGGCCTGGGGCCCACTGGATGATGTCGGGCTTGGCAATGGGGCCGATTTCCTGCACACACAGGTTGATCAGTTCCTTGCGCAATTCCTCAGAGGGCTCGCGGCCATTTTTCAGGGTCACATAGCAGTAGATGCCCTGACCCTTGATGTCATGTGGATAACCCACCACCGCGGCCTCGGCAGTATCTTCGTGCAGCACAATCGCACTTTCGATTTCTGCGGTACCCAGACGGTGGCCGGAGACATTCAATACATCGTCGATGCGGCCGGTAATCCAGTAGTAACCATCGGCATCGCGGCGTGCGCCGTCTCCGGTGAAGTAGTAGCCGGGGAAGGTGGAGAAATAGGTATCGATCATGCGCTGATGATCGCCGTAGACACTGCGGATCATGCTCGGCCAGCTGGCCTTCATCACCAGAGCGCCTTCACCTTCACCGTCGATTTCCTGGCCTTTTTCGTCCAGCAGGGCCGGCTGTACACCGAAGAACGGGCGTGTCGCGGAACCGGGTTTCATCGCGGTCGCGCCGGGCAGCGGGGTAATCATGTGCGCGCCGGTTTCGGTCTGCCACCAGGTGTCCACAATCGGGCAACGATTTTCACCGACCACATTGTGGTACCACTCCCAGGCTTCCGGGTTGATCGGCTCACCCACGGTGCCCAGCAGTTTCAGCGAGCTGCGGTCACACTTGGTAACGAAATCATCACCGGCACCCATTAATGCGCGAATCGCGGTTGGTGCGGTGTAGAAGGTGTTTACCTTGTGCTTTTCCACAACCTGCCAGCAGCGGGAGGCATCCGGGTACGTGGGTACACCTTCAAACATCAGTGAGATGGCGCCGGCGCACAGCGGGCCGTACACGATGTAGCTGTGGCCGGTAATCCAGCCCACATCGGCGGTGCACCAGAAGACGTCACCTTCTTTGTAATCGAAGGTGTATTTGAACGTCATGGTGGAGGCCAGCAGGTAGCCGGCGGTGGTGTGCAGTACGCCCTTGGGTTTACCGGTTGAGCCGGAGGTGTACAGGATAAACAGCGGGTCTTCCGCGTTCATCGGTTCGGGTGCACAGTCGGTGCTTTGTTCGGCCACGGATTCGGCGTACCAGATATCGCGCTTGCTATCCCAGTCGACATTCGCGCCGGTGCGCTTGACCACCACCGCGGTATGCACGTCCGGGCAGCTAGCCAGGGCCTTATCCACATTCGCCTTCAGTGGCACCTTGCGGCCGCCGCGCACGCCTTCGTCGGCGGTGATCACCAGGCGGCAATCGGAATCGAGAATACGGTCTTTCAGGGAGTCAGGAGAGAAGCCACCGAACACCACAGAGTGCACGGCGCCAATGCGGGTACAGGCAAGCATGGCGTAGGCCGCTTCCGGGATCATGGGCATGTAGATGCACACGCGATCCCCTTTGTTGACGCCGCGCGCCTTGAGCAGGTTCGCCAGGCGGCCTACGTTGTCGTGCAGCTCCTGATAGGTAATGTTTTTGCTGTCGGCCGGATCATCACCTTCCCAGATCAAAGCGGTCTGCGCAGCGCGAGCCGGTAGGTGGCGATCGATGCAGTTGACGGAAACATTCAGTTCGCCGTCGGCAAACCAGGCCGCGTGGCCCTTGGTCAGGTCTTCCTCAACCACCTTGGTGAACGGCTTGCTCCACTGCAGGAAGTCGTTAGCCTGCTGGGACCAGAACGCCTGCGGGTCCTCAACGGACTGGCGGTACATGCGCTGGTAATCGTCGTTGGTGACGAGGGTGTTGGCGGCAAAAGTTTCGGGCACCGGGTAGGTGTGCACTTCGGACATCGTTTTCTCCCTTATTAGTATTATCGGGATGCTGCACGGCCCCATTCATTGAGGCCTGTTGGCTGCAGGCATCACAGCGATACGCCCGGCAATCGCTATGCCCGGCGCGTTGTGTGGCTCTGCTGTGGCTTTCTGCCACTGCGCCACTGATATTCGCGTCGCTGCTATCCCGACAAGTTATACCACTGGCGGCAACCATATGACAACGCTGTCACCATTCCTGCCCCTCCATCATAGCCTGACCACTTTGCGCTTTCCCAGAGGCGTGCCGGAATCCCGTGCCTTTTTTGCCGCGAGCAGGCAAAATGTGCCAACAAAAGTGATCACATTTTGAATTTGCCGGAGGTAGGTATGACCGCGAAGTTGATGCGTGTTACAGAAGGTAAGGTAGCGAGAGAGTCCGGGGTGGTAGCGCCGGAGAAGGTGCTGACTGGGAACCCGCAGCAGTGGACCGAGCACTTTTTCACCAACAAGAAGGAAAACTTCTTCTGTGGTATTTGGTCCTCCGATGCCGGCAAGTGGTCACTCACTTACAGCGAAGACGAGTTCTGTTATATCATCGATGGCGAGGCAATCATTACCGATGCCGATGGTGATAGTGAGCGAGTTACCACCGGCGATGCGTTCTGTATCCCGGCCGGGTTTGAAGGGACCTGGGAGACCATCGGCTCGGTCAAGAAGTTCTACGCCATATATGAAGAGTAAATCAGCGTGAGGCGCCACCTCGGGCGCTTCACATTGGCTCGGTTTAGACGGATCGGTTCAGGCCAAATCTAATTCAGGTAAACAAAGCCTAAACTGATCTCAATTAACCTAACCCGTAGTTAACACCACCACCCTCTCCCGCACGAATATGTGCCCTATGGATCTCCCCATCAACGGAATGCCCCGACTCACTCGCTAACAGGGTGCAAAGGGCGGCGCAAGGTAACAAAAAACAGGATTACCGAAGACATACCGCATACGGCAATGGATGCCACCAACGTGAACGGTGATCCGTCAAATACCGCACTGACAATAACAATTGCAATTGCACCCAATACCATCTGTAGAGTTCCGCCTAGAGCCGCTGCGGTGCCGGCGATTGGCCCATGCTCATCCAGAGACAGCACCATAGTTGTTGGCACAATCAAGCCGAGAAAGGCATTCGATAAGAGCAATAACGCCACCAGAACGACAAAATTGTCCACGCCAGAAATATTCAGCAGCAAATGTACAAGTGCGGTCAGCGCGAACCCATTTACCGCCCACTTCACCACGGCAACACCACCGAAGCGCTCACCGAGGCTGGCTGCGAACTGGCTTGAAGTAAAGAACCCAAGCGCATTCAAGGCAAAGGCCAGACTGAATTGGGTGGGGGTAAGCCCGTAGTACTCGGTATAGAGAAATGCGGCAATTGCGAGGAATGAGAAAAAGCTGGCGGTTCCCATACCGCCAATCAGCGTCATTCCCATAAAGGTAGGATCGCGAAACAAGACCCTGAAAGCAGCGAACATCGCAGAAATTTTCACAGGCACCCGCTCCGCCACCGGCAGGGTTTCCGGTAAAGCAAAGCGGATCAACAAAAGGCTCACCACAGTTGCGGCGGCTACCGCATAGAAAACGATTGGCCAGCCAAATGGATTCATCAGCAAGCTGCCCACAAGCGGTGCCAGCATCGGTGAAATTGATATCACCAACATCACCAAAGCCATCAAACGTGTAGCATCGGTGCCGGTGTAGCGGTCGCGTATAATCGCACGTGGAATCGACATCACCGAGGCCGCGCCAACGCCCTGGATAAACCGCATAGCGATTAGCCATTCAATTGTGGGGGAAAGCGCACAGCCAATGGATGCCAGGAGAAATATCGCCAACCCGAAGTACAGCGGCGGTTTACGGCCAAACATATCCGCCGCGGGCCCGTAGAACAGCTGGCACACGCCAAAGGCAACAAAAAAAGACACCAGCGTGTACTGGGACTTGGTCGCGGAGACACCAAAGTCTTCTGCCATCGCCGGCATGGCAGGGAGATACATATCAATGGCGAAGGGCCCTACGCAACTGAGCAGCCCCAAGATCAACGCCATTTTTACAAAATCGGATTTCATCAAGCTCGGACTTATTTTCGGAAGCGCTTCCGGTACAACCCCCGGACCAGCATGCGTCCGAGCCTTTGGTGAGTCTATCAGCCCTCGCGGTAAGTCCAAAGCAGGCCAAATGTCATTGGGGGAACTTCACTTTCCGATCCGTCTGGGCCTCTGCAGTTATTGGCACACAAATAAAAAACGGTGTCGTGCCAGTCAATAGCTGACTGCCACGGCACCGCTTATTTGTGGAAGAAGGTGTCAGTTCTTACGGATCAGCTCCAGTACCTCTTTACTGGGGAAACCCTGCAGATCAACGCCGACACTCTCTTCAAACTTAAGGATGGCTTTGCGCGTACCGCCGCCGGCCTTGCCATCGATCTCACCATCGTAGAAGCCTTTTTCCTTGAGCTTGGTTTGCAGCTCAATAACTTCATCGCGGTCCAGTTTGGTGAAGGGACGCTTCCAATCTTTGCTGAGCGGGGGCGCGCCACCGATCTGGTCGGCGAGGATACCCACCGCCGCGGCATAGCGGTCGGAGTTGTTGTAGCGTTTGATGACGAAGAAGTTCTTCAGCATCAGGAAAGCGGGGCCTTTGCGGCCAGCGGGAAGTTTTAGCTCGGCGACATCATTCGGACGAGGGAACTCCTTGCCGCGTACACGTTTTACGCCGAGCTTTTCCCACTCGGAAATCTTCAGCTTACCCGCCGGCAACTTACGATCCGGGATGGTGACCTCGTAGCCCCAGGTTTGCCCAGATACCCAGCCATTCTTTTTCAGCAGGTTGGCCGCGGTTGCCAGCGCATCGGGCACGGAATTCCAGATGTCTTTTTTGCCATCGCCGTCCATATCGACCGCATAGGCCTGGTAGCTGGTCGGAATAAACTGGGTGTGCCCCATGGCGCCGGCCCAGGAGCCGGTGAGATTACTTTCGTCGATTTTGCCGCTCTGCAGAATTTGCAACGCCGCCAGCAGCTGGCTGGTGCCGAATTTTTTACGCTTGGGATCCGCGTAGGCAAGTGTGGCCAGCGAGCGAATCACACTGCGCATGACGGTTTTGTTATCCAAGATGGCGCCAAAGCTGGACTCCATGGACCAGATCGCCAGTAGGATATTCGGGTTTACACCTGACTGCTTCTCAATCTTGTCGAGCCAGGGTTTCAGCTCTTTCTTCTTGGCCTTGCCGCGCTGCACCGCGTATTTGGTTACACGGTTATCAAAGTACTGCCATACCGGCGCCTTGAACTCTGGCTGGAAGCTCGCCTTATCCAACACCCACTGGTCCGGTGAGTCGATGCCCTTGAAGGCGCGGTCGAAGGTCTCTGGCGTAATACCCTCTTTCAGGGCCTGCTGGCGAAATTCCTTTTTCCATTTTTCGAACCCCGGATCTGCAGCGGCTACCGCTACTTGCGCGCCCACAATCAACAGAGCACACAGGGATAAAAATGCGAATAGGAATACATGGTGACTACCGGTGCGACGCGCCGGCAAAGAGGCAACTTGGCCCATAACAGCTCCTTGGCAATAACAGCTCGCACAAGGGTAGAACGGAAGGCTGGCAACGGAAAGGGAGGATTGACGCCAGTCATTCAGGGTGTGACTGGAACGACACTTTTTTCCACATGTTCGACCCGCCGCGGGCGGGCCGAAAAGTCGGGAAGTTGATCCGCTCGGATTAGCGCCCGGGAAAATCAGGGCGCCGGCGGAATTACATAGAACAGTACGGCAAAGAAATGCAGTACGCCGCCTGCCAGTACAAACAAGTGCCATATGGCATGGTGGAAGCGCAGGCTACGCCACAGATAAAACGCAATGCCGCCGGTGTAGCACAGGCCACCCAGCACCAGTAGCAGTAGCCCGCCCGGCGCCAAGTTGTCCATCAGCGGTTTCACCGCAGCGACGATTACCCAGCCCATCAGCGCACTCAGGGTAATGGACAGGGCGCGGATCTTCTTCAGCGGCGAGAACTGGATAATCAGGCCCAGCAGGGCGAGTCCCCAGATAACGCCAAATATTGTCCATCCCCAGGGGCCACGCAGGGTGACCAGAGTAAAGGGCGTATAGGTTCCGGCGATCAACAGGAAGATGGCGGAGTGGTCCAGGGTGCGCAAAATTTGCTTGGCACCGGCGTGGGTAACGCTGTGGTAAAGGGTCGAGGCCGAAAAGCACAGAATCAGGGTGGCGGCATAGATGCTGCTACTGACGATATGCCAGGCATCCCCGCGCAGGGCGGCAAAGGCACACAGAACGCCAAGGCCGGCAATGGCCAGCAAGGCGCCGACACCGTGGGTGACGCTATTGGCGATCTCCTCGGCTGCGGTGTAGCGAGTGGCGACCTTGGCGGTCATGCTATTGGACATGGCGCTTACCCTTTGGGTTACCGAATCTGCACACGGTGAACAACCTGTTGAGTGTCGCAGAAAAATGTGACTGTAAATTGAATTACAGTTCCATGATCAGGATTTGTACGGCGGGAGGCAAGCAATGTTTGAGACCGGCGAGTATCGCCGGCCCCAAACTGGGAGGGTTCCTGACGGGTCGATTGACCCAGGGGATTAGATGCTGGGGTTGTGGATACCCATCTCGCACAAGGCGGAGGATTCACGCACGATGGTCTGTACGCGGTCTGGGCCGGTAGAGATGATATCGATGGGCGCGCCCACCAATTCTTCGATACGGGCGATGTAGTCACGCGCAGCCTGCGGCAGCTCCTTTTCGCGCTGCACACCAAAGGTGGTGTCGCTCCAACCCGGCATGGATTCATAAACCGGCTCTACGCCTTCCCAACCAGCGGCGTCGAACGGTACCGGCACTTCTTCGCCGGCAGCGTTGCGGTAGCCCACACAGATTTTTACTTCTTTCAGGCCGTCCAGAACGTCCAGCTTGGTCAGGCACAGGCCGGAGATGCTGTTAATGCGGATAGCGTGGCGCACGGCAACGGCATCGAACCAGCCGGTACGACGCTGGCGGCCTGTGGTAGCGCCAAACTCGTGGCCCTTCTCGCCCAGATGACGGCCCACTTCACAATCCAGCTCGGTGGGGAAAGGACCACCGCCCACGCGCGTGGTGTACGCTTTGGTGATACCCAGTACGTAATCCAGGTACAGCGGACCAAAACCGGAGCCGGTGGCGGTGCCACCTGCGGTGGTATTGGAAGAAGTGACAAACGGGTAGGTGCCGTGGTCGATATCCAGCAGAGAGCCCTGGGCACCCTCAAACAAGATGTGTTCGCCGTTCTCACGCGCTTTGTGCAGCATATCCGCCACATCAGCGATCATCGGTACCAGCTCTTCACGCCAGGCTTCCGCCAGCTTGAGGGTTTCCTCGTAGCTGACCGGCTCCACCTTGTAGTATTCGGTCAGGGCAAAATTGTGGTATTCAAGCAGCTCCTTCAGCTGGGCACAGAAGTTGTCCCAGTTGCACAGGTCACCGAGGCGCAGGCCGCGACGGGCCACCTTGTCCTCGTAGGCCGGGCCGATGCCGCGGCCGGTGGTACCGATCGCCTTGGCACCGCGGGCTTTTTCACGGGCCTGGTCCAGAGCTACGTGCACCGGCAGGATCAGCGGACACGCGGGAGACAGACGCAGGCGCTTGCGCACCGGCACGCCGGCGGACTCGAGACCGCCCATTTCCTTGAGCAGGGCTTCCGGAGACAGCACCACGCCGTTGCCGATCAGGCAGGTAACATCGGTGCGCAGAATACCGGAGGGAATCAGGTGCAAAACGGTTTTTTCGCCGTTGATCACCAGGGTGTGGCCGGCGTTGTGACCGCCCTGAAAGCGGACTACCAGTGCGACTTTCTCGGTCAGCAAATCGACGATCTTGCCTTTGCCTTCGTCGCCCCACTGGGTGCCCAGCACCACTACATTCTTGCCCATGTGTGTATATCTCGTGTCGTCAGTTCAACGTTAGACGGGCGGAAAATAACTGTCGGCCGCGCCCGTCTAGCGGCCAGAAAGTGCAATAAAAAGTTCGACTCAATCGAATAGCTTAGGCTTCAGCCCCGTGGTTTCACCACCCACTCGTCGCCTTCGCGCACCAGTTCGCGGTCGCAGCGGGCCAGGGTCTCTGTGTCGTCACTGCCTTCGCCAGGCATGGTGCTGATGACAATCTCGCCGTCGGCGCGCAGCGCGCCGATAGTTTGCCACAACTGCGCGCAGTCGCCGGCGGGGGCGAGAATCGCGGCGGCTTCGGCTCCGCCGTTCTGCCCCAGGGTATTAATCGCCACCAGGTCGGTACTGAAGCCGGTGGCTGCACGGTCGCGCCCAAACACCGCGCCGATGCCGTTGTAGCGGCCACCGTTGGCCAGCGCCTGACCGTGCCCCGGGGAGTAGGCGGCAAATACCAGGCCGGTCTCGTAGTCGTAACCGCGCATCTCACCCAGGTCAAAAAACAGCTCTACTTGGGGATAACGACGCGCCACCGCGTCCGCGACCTGCTGCAATTCGTCCAGCGCATTGCGCAGGGCCTCGGGGCCATCGGCGAACAGTTCGCTGGCGCGCGCCAGGCAACCACTATCGCCGGCAAGGCGCGGCAAGTTGCGCAGCCATTTCGCTGCCTGCGCGTCGGCAATATTATCTTCTACCCAGCGCTCGATATCCGCCACCGCCTTGCTTTGCAGCAACGCGATCAACGCGTTCTGCTGGGCTTCATCCAGCTGTGCGGCATCCGCGAGGCTGCGGAAAATGGCCACATGGCCGAGATCCAGGTGGATCTCGCGGATCCCCGCGGTGCGCAGGGTTTCCACCATCAGGCTAATGACTTCAATGTCGGCCTGCAGGCTCTCGACGCCATACAACTCGGCACCGATCTGAATCGGCGCGCGCGGGCCCATCGGCGAACGCGGGCGGGTGTACAACACCTGACCGGCGTAACACAGGCGGTTGGCGCCACTTCTGGGGAAACTGTGGGAATCGATACGTGCGGCCTGCGGGGTGATGTCCGCGCGAATACCCAGGCTGCGTCCAGATAACTGGTCGGTCACCCGGAATGTACTCAGGTCTACGTCGCGCCCCATACCGATCAGCAAGGAATCGGTAAATTCCACCATCGGCGGAATGATCATCTCGTAACCCCAGCGGTGGTAGAGATCGAGCAGATCTCGGCGCAGGGTTTCCACCCGCTTGGCGTCCGCGGGCAAAATCTCGGCGATGCCATCCGGTAGCATCCAGCGTTTGGCTTGGGTCATGATGTGGGCGTTCGATAGTTAGCGGGCGGCCTTCTGGCCGGGAGAATCTCGGTCCTGAAGCTCAGTCAAACAGCATCAGCAGGGCCGTGCCGGCGAGCATACAAACGAGCCCCGCCGTGCGCAGGCTGCGATTATCCACAGATGCCAACTGCTGTACCAGTGCGCGCCAGCGCTTGGGGTAGAGAAAAGGCAGAATGCCCTCGATGATCAGCACCAGGCCGATGGCCCGGACCAGCTCGTCCCACACGTTGGTCGTTCCTCAGGACTATTGCACAAACAGGTACAGCAAGAGATTCGTCAAACAGGCCGGCACAAAAAAACCGGGCGCCGGCCCGGTTTTGGGGATTTTACCACTATTTTGTAGAGCTGTGGCCACTGAAGTGGCCACGAAATAGTCATAACTACCTGCGTTATTCCCCGGAAGGATCCTTCAGGTAACGGAAGAACTGGCTGTCTGGCTCCATCAACAGCATATCGCTCTTACTCTTGAAGGACTCTTTATAGGCCGTCAGGCTGCGGGAGAAACGATAGAACTCGGGGTTCTTGCTGAACGCCTCAGCGTAGATCTGAGCGGCCTCGGCATCAGCCTCACCGCGCACCTCTTCCGCCTTGCGATACGCTTCGGATTCGATAACCACCTTCTGGCGGTCCGCGCTGGCGCGGATACGCTCACTGGCTTCCTGACCCTTTGCGCGGTGGTCACGGGCTTCCAGCTCACGGCCGGCACGCATACGCTGGAACACCGATTCGGATACTTCCGGTGGCAGGTCGATACGCTTCACGCGTACATCCACGATCTCAACCCCGAGATCCGTTTGCGCGGTCTTATTCAGATTAGTGGTGATTTCTGCCATCAGCTCATCGCGCTGGCCACTCACTACCTCGTGCAGGTCGCGTACACCAAACTGGTTACGCAGGCGGTTGTTGATCTGCTCTGCCAGCAAGCGCACAGCATTGCGCTCGTCGCCGCGGGTCGCCACATAGAAGCGGCCCACATCGAAGATGCGGAACTTCGCGTAGGAGTCCACCATCATGAACTTGTTTTCGCTGTTCAACATCCGTACCGGCTGGGAATCCACGGTCTGGATGCGCGCATCGAATTTGCGCAGCTCATGTACCAGTGGAATCTTGAAATACAGGCCAGGCTCGTAGTCCGTGCGCACCACTTCACCGAAGCGCAGCAGCACCGCTTTTTCGGTTTCTTTCACCACAAACGCACTGCTGGATACCGCGAGCACCGCGAGCAAAACCAGCGCGATGACAAAAAGAGATTTGTTACTGTTCATTGCTTCTCTCCTTATCGTACGTCGCGGCTGCGGCGGCTATTGGCCACTTCGGTACGCAACTGGTTGATGACACGCTGGGAAATCTCATCGACTACCTGCGGAGAGACCTGGGTGCGCTGGCTGGCGCTGCTCGCACTACTCTCGGCCAGCTTGTCCAGCGGCAGGTACATCATGTTATTGCCGCCTTCCACATCGACCATCACCTTGGAGGTGTTTTGCATCACTTCCTGCACCGCGTCCAGGTACAGGCGCTCGCGGGTTACTTCCGGCGCGCGGGTGTATTCGGTCAACAGCTTTTCAAAACGCACCGCCTCACCGCGGGCGCTCTCTACAATGCGCGCCTTGTAGGCTTCCGCCTCTTCGATCATCCGCTGCGCCTGACCGCGGGCCACCGGAATCACCTGGTTGGCATAGGCCTGGGCTTCGTTCTGCAGACGCACCTCGTCCTCACGGGCACGTACCACGTCATCGAACGCATCCTGCACTTCGCGCGGCGCCTTGGCGTCGGTGAGGTTGACCACGTCGACACGGATGCCGGTCAGGTAGAGGTCGAGATATTCCTGCAGGCGCTCCTGGGTGTCAGCGGCAACCTGGGTACGATTCTGCGAAATAACCCCATTCAACGTCTGTGATCCGACGACGTGACGCAGGGCACTGTCGGTGGCTTCCTGCAGGCTCTTCAGCGGGTCAGCCACACGCAGAACGAAAGACTCTGCATTATCGATGTGCCACTGCACCTGCAGCACCACGTCCACAATACTCGCATCCTCGGTAAGCATCTGACCGGTGGTGCGCTCGGTACGCACCTCGGTCATATTCACCTTGGTGACATGATCGATCAGCGGCGGGTTCCAGTGCAGACCGGCGGTCTGGGTGTTGTGGTATTTGCCGAGGCGCAGGACCACGGCAGATTCGTTCGCGTCTACCTGGTAAAAGCCCCACAGGCCATAAACCACGGCGAGGACGATGAGTACCAGCGACCAGGGGAAGCTGGCATTGCCACCGGGGCGACCATCGTCACTGCCGGAGGGTTTGCCGCCAAACAGGCCGTTAAGCTTCTGCTGCATTTTACGCAGCACTTCATCCAGATCCGGTGGGCCATCGTTGTTGCGATTGCCACCACCCCATGGGTCTTTGTTATTACCACCCGGCTCGTTCCAGGCCATTTACTCACTCCAACTGTGCAATTTATTAATCATTAGCTGACGCAAATTCTAGCATTGAATGCCTTGGCTGCGCCGCGCCTCGCGTAATCGTTAATCGAGCTCCCAGTCTTCAGGACGGGGCTCTTCTTCCGGCTTCTCCGGCAACCACTGCGGCGGGTTACCTACTGCGCGGAAGGGTGCCATCAGGCGCTGTAGTTCCGCGCGCGGCAGTAAAACCTGCAGTTCGACGTCGCCATTGTCGCGATAACTTTCATTTTGTACCGCGTTCCCCTCGAACAGTTGAGCGCGCAGGCGCGCATGCTGCGGGGGAATAACCAGGGCGCCGCTCACCATTTGCTCGCCGATGCGCTCGGCAATCGCTTCTACTAGCAGGTCACAACCGGCTCCGGTTACCGCTGACAACCATACCGCACGGGGCACCCCCTGATCATCGCGGTCGATGCGCGGCTCGGCATCAGCCAGCAGGTCCAGTTTGTTGTACACGAGCAGCTGGGGCAAATCTGCCGCGCCAATTTCCTCGAGTACCGACTGTACTTCCTCAATCAGATGCAGGCGATTTTCCGCCGCCGCGTCCACCACATGCAGCAGAAGCGTGGCATTAGCCGCCTCTTCCAGGGTCGCGCGAAACGCCTCTACCAGGCGGTGTGGCAGGTGGGATACGAAACCCACGGTGTCGGCCAGGACCATCGCCCCGACATTGGGCAAATCCACTCGCCGCATGGTTGGGTCCAGTGTCGCGAACAACTGATCCTGCACATATACGTCGGAACTGGTAATTCGGTTGAATAGCGTGGACTTACCGGCGTTGGTGTAGCCCACCAGGGAGACCGTCGCGACTTCCGCGCGGGAACGCCCGCGCCGCCCCTGCTCGCGCTGGCGACGAACCTTGTCCAGACGCTTTTCAATCGAGTCGATACGTGCGCGCAGCAAGCGGCGGTCGGTTTCCAGCTGGGTCTCACCAGGACCGCGCAGGCCAATACCGCCCTTCTGGCGCTCCAGGTGGGTCCAGCCACGCACCAGGCGGGTAGACATGTGGCGCAGCTGCGCCAGTTCCACCTGCAGCTTGCCCTCGTGGGTACGCGCGCGCTGCGCAAAAATATCCAGAATCAATCCTGTGCGATCGAGCACCCGGCATTTCAGCTCGCGCTCAATATTGCGCTCCTGACTCGGGGAGAGGGTGTGATCAAAGATCACCAGTTCCGCGCCGTGCTTGGTGACGGTTTCCTGAATTTCTTCCAGCTTACCGCGGCCAACAAACGTCTTGGGATCTGGGGTGGCGCGCTGGCCAAAGATAAAAGCCACCGGGTCGGCACCGGCTGAGAGCGCCAGCTCCTCAAATTCCCGCGGGTCATCAGGGCTGTCGATGGCGGAAAGTTCCAGGTGGACCAAAACAGCAAGTTCACCGGATTCCGGGCGATCAAAAAACAAGGATTATTCTCTTGAACTCAATAGTTGCGCCGCACACCGTATTATTCAATGCACTGACGCCGAACAACAGACGCCCCGGACGAGCCGGGGCGCTGAATACAACTTTCTGGAGGCCGGCGCTGAACAAAAGCGGGATAAACCCCAGCATTAGCCCAACACCGTAAACACCCGCTTCGACTTAGCCGCCGAAGCTATCGCGCTCACCGCCTTCCGGTGCGCCGCCTTCACCACCCGGGCCAGCCGGATTCATCAGCGGAACACGCACGGCGCGGGACGGCACTACGGTGGAAATCGCGTGCTTATAAACCATCTGGCTAACGGTGTTTTTCAACAGCACGACAAACTGGTCGAAAGATTCAATCTGGCCCTGCAATTTGATGCCATTCACCAGATAGATAGAAACAGGGATACGCTCTTTACGCAAAACGTTCAGGTAAGGGTCTTGTAAGCTGTGCCCTTTTGACATCATTGTTCTCCTTGCCAAAAGATAGGTCGCCAGATGACGCACGAACGCGCCCGCGAATTCCGCGGACTAAAAAACGGCCATGGTGATGCGGCGTATAAAAAAGAGCCAAAAAATAGACAGGGCTCTGTGAATAACTGACTGATTTGGGACGGACACACCGGCCCACTCACGTTATGGCTGCTCAACCGAGAAATTTCAAGGCCTCTGGCAACATTTCCTCGATTTTGCGGACTTTCCCGCCAGGCTCTTGTGCGCCGATTCGAATAAGGTCAGGCCAGCGCCGCAACCAGGTGAGCTGGCGCTTGGCCAGTTGGCGGGTGGCGGCAATGCCTGCAGCCACCATCTGTTCGTAATCGGTGTCGCCATCCAGGTACTCCCATACCTGACGGTATCCCACCGCGCGAATCGCCGGCAGATCCTTGTGCAAATCACCGCGCGCGCGCAGCGCCTGCACCTCTTCAATGAAGCCGTTTTGCAGCATCCGCTCAAAACGCTCGGCAATCCGTCGATGCAAAATACTGCGATCTTCGGGCACGATCGCCAACTGCTGCACCACATAGTGCGCCAGTGGCGACTCCCGCTCCTGCTCGGCACGCAACTGGGTCATGGTCTTGCCGGAGAGGTGGAACACCTCCAGCGCGCGCTCGATGCGCACCGAGTGATTGGGGTGCAGCTCTGCCGCCAGTTCTGGATCGATCTTCTGCAGCTCCTGATGCAGTGCCGGCCAACCTTCCCTCTCGGCCCGCGCCTCTGCCTGGGCACGGAATTCGGGATCCGCCTCTGGCATCTCTGCCATGCCCTGTAATAGAGCCTTGAAATAGAGCATGGTTCCACCCACCAACAGCGGAATTTTGCCGCGCCCGCTGATCTCTTCCATCGCCGCCAGCGCGTCGCTGCGAAAACGCCCGGCGGAATAGCTCTCCGCCGGATCGCAGATATCAATCAGTCGATGCGGGTATCGCGCCAGCTCCTCCGGCGTGGGCTTGGCAGAGCCGATATCCAGCCCGCGATAGACCAGTGCAGAATCCACACTGATTAACTCGACCGGCAGGCTGTCACTGATCGCCATGGCCAGATCGGTCTTCCCCGAAGCCGTAGGGCCCATCAGGAAGATAGCGCGGGGACGGCCTTCAGCCGAAGCGTTCAAGTTACTGACCTCGCATAAACCATTTATCCATATCTGCCAGCTTGACCTGCGTCCAAGTGGGACGACCGTGATTGCACTGGCCACTGCGCTCGGTGCGCTCCATATCCCGCAACAGGCCATTCATTTCCGGAATGGTTAATTTGCGATTTGCACGCACGGAACCGTGACAGGCCATGGTGGAGAGGATCTCGTTGATCTGATTGCCGATGCGATCGCTGCTGCCCTCGGCCAGCAGATCGCTCAGCACATCGCGCACCAGCTGTTCCACCGGGGCGCTGTGCAACATGCTGGGTACCTGCCGCACCATCAAGGTTTCCGGCCCGGCACGCTGCAGCACAAAGCCGAGCGCAGTGAATACTTCCTCACGCTCCTCGAAGCAGTCTGCCTCGCGCTCGCTCACGGCCAGGCTTACCGGCACCAGCAGCGGCTGCGCCTGAATACCGCCGGCGGCATGGGCGGCCTTCATCTGCTCGTACACGATACGCTCGTGAGCCGCGTGCATATCCACCACCACCATGCCGTGCTCGTTTTGCGACAAAATATAGATGCCATGGAGCTGGGCGATGGCAAAGCCGAGGGGTGGTGTTTCACCTGCTTCCTCCGCAGGTACTTGCTGCGACCAGGCGGCGCTTGATGTCGCGCCTGCGGTCACGGCCGGTGCTTCCCGCACACCGGTATCCAACGGCTTGTGCAGCTCGCCGTAATTGTGCATTTGCTGCTGAATCCTGTCCGCGGACGGCTGAGTGCCGGCGCCGCCGATTCCGCCAAACCCTGGACTGGCCGTCTGGGCCGGTGCGGAAGCTAGCGCCATGCGTTCCTGGCCGGCAAACTCGCCGGCGGCGACACCGGAAACCTGCGGCGCATGAGAATGCGCTTCATCCTCCTCGTCGCGCGCCCCCGGGCGTACATCCGCCAAGGCCCGATGCAAAGAGCCGAAGAGGAAATCGTGCACCAGACGGCTATCGCGGAAGCGCACTTCGTGTTTGGTGGGGTGCACGTTGACGTCCACCGCGGCGGGATCCAGCTCAAGGTACAGCACAAACGCAGGATGGCGACCGTGGTACAGCACGTCGGCAAAGGCACGGCGCACCGCATGGCTTACCACCCGGTCGCGAATAGCTCGACCATTTACGTAGAAAAACTGCAGGTCGGCCTGGGAGCGTGAAAACGCGGGCTCCGCCACCCACCCCCACAGACGCAGGCCACTGCGCTCCATTTCGATATGCAGGGCGTTTTGCATAAACGCCGGGCCACACAACTGCGCCACCCGCCGTTCCATCTCCGCCCTCGAGGTGCCACCGCGCAGGTTGTGCACGCCCTTGCCGTTATGACGCAGGCTGAAAGAGACATCGAAACGGGCGAGCGCCAGGCGTTTGATGGTTTCGTCAACGCGATTGAATTCGGTTTTTTCCGTGCGCAAAAACTTGCGCCGCGCCGGCGTATTGAAGAACAGGTCCCGCACTTCAACCGTGGTGCCACGCGGATGTGCCGCCGGCGCCAGCTGAGTTTCCATTTCCCGCCCTTCCGCGGTTACCGTCCAGCCTTTACCGGATTCATCGCGGCTGCTGGTCATGGTCAAGCGGGCAACGGAGGAAATACTGGCAAGCGCTTCACCGCGAAAACCGAGCGTGGCCACGGCTTCCAGATCTTCCAGTGCATGGATTTTCGAGGTGGCATGACGGGCCAGCGCCAAATGCAGGTCTTCTTTCTCGATCCCCTTGCCATTGTCGCGCACCATAATGCGCTTCACGCCCCCCGCATCCAGGTCGATTTCCAGACGGGTAGCGCCGGCGTCGAGACTGTTTTCCAGCAACTCCTTGATCACGGAAGCCGGGCGCTCGACCACCTCACCGGCGGCGATCTGGTTGGCGAGTCTGGGGGAAAGTAGTTGGATATTTTCTGGCATGGAGGTTTGAAAGCTGTGTGTCGTCTCTGCCGCCCCCACTCAGGGGCTCTGTGTATCGGGGCGGGCCCGAAGCACCCGGAGCGCTTCGGACGGTAAAAATCAGCCAGCGGGGATGGTCAGGGTCTGCCCCACGCGAATCATGGAATTGCGCATGCCATTCGCCTTCTTCAGGGCCGCCACGGAAATGTTATAGCGCGCGGCGATTGCCGACAGGGTATCTCCCCGGCTAATGGTGTGTTTGCGGTCAACGCGACTGGCATTTGCCGCCAGCCAGGTGCCCGCGGGTGGGCGGGAACTGAAGTGGGCCACTATACCTTCACTGAGTTTTTCTGCCATTCGCTTCTGGAACGATGGGTCACGCAAGCGACGCGCCTCCTGCGGGTTGGTAATAAAACCAGTCTCCACCAGAATCGAGGGCACATCCGGATTGCGCAGTACCGAGAAATTCGCCTGCTCCACTTTCTTTTTGTGCAGATGGGTAAAGCTGCCCAGGGAGCTCAGCACACTGCTGCCAATATCCAGGCTGGCATTCATAGTGGCAGTCATCGCCAGATCCAGTAACACGCCCGCAAGAGTATCGTCCTTGTCGCTCAGACTGAGATCGCCGGCACCCCCAATCAAGTCGGACTCATTTTCCCGCTGCGCGAGAAAACGTGCGGTTTCACTGGTGGCACCGCGCGAGGACACCGCGTAGACGCCGGCGCCGCGGGCGTCTTTACGGGTAAAGGCATCGGCGTGAATAGATACGAACAGGTCTGCGCGCAACTGGCGCCCCTTCTTCACCCGGTCGCGCAGGGGAATATAGTAATCCCCGGTGCGCACCAGTTTTGCGGAGAAGCCGCGTTTCTTGTCCAGGGATTTTTTCAGATAGCGGGAAATGGCCAGCACCACGTCCTTTTCCCGCAGCCCGCCCGGACCGAGTGCACCGGGGTCTTCACCACCGTGACCGGCGTCGATGGCGATCACAATGTCTTTCTGGCCGCTGACCTGCACCTGCTGGATAGTTTTTTCTTCGACCTTGCTGCGGTCGTGCAAATCGATCACCAGGCGATCGGGCAGTTGCTCGTGGCGGCGCAGGGCGAAACTGCGCGGATTGACCGGCTGCTTGAGGTCCAGCACCACGCGCAAGTCCCGCTGGTTCTGGGTCGCATGACGCAGGCCGGCAATGGGAGTATCTGCCAGCGGCAGGTTGTCGATTGCCGCGGTAAGCTGCGCGCCACTTACATCGATCACCACGCGGTCAGGATTCTTCAGGGTAAACAGCTTATGTTCTGCGGGGCCATCGAGATCGAACACCAGACGCGTGTGGTCCGGCGCGCGCCACAAACGCACACCCTCCACTTCCGCACTGGATACGGGTAACGCAACCAGTGTTGCGAGGAGAAAAACAATGCTCGTTAGAAATCGCACCGGCAACCCTGCTCCAATCATTATTATTGCCCTGTTTATCGTCCGCCTGCTCGCACTAAATGCATCACGCCTGATCAGCCAGGGTCGAAAAGCGCCCTGCCCAGCACCTCGGTACCAGCATCACTGACTGCGGTTAATTTTAGACTGCGCCCCTCGCCCTGCAGCTGCAATTCAATCTGCAGATCCGGTGTCGGCAAAATACCAGCGCCCCGCTCGGACCACTCCACCAGGCTCAGGCTACCGGGGCCAAAATAATCCCGCACCCCCATGTATTCCAGCTCTTCCGCATCGCCGAGACGATACAAGTCGAAGTGGTATACCCGCTCGACGGGAAACTCATAGGGTTCCACCAGGGTGTATGTGGGGCTTTTTACCGCACCGCGATGTCCAAAAGCGCGCAACACGCCGCGGCTGAATGTGGTTTTGCCGGCACCTAACTGACCGCCGAGAAAAAATACCAGGCCGACGCTCATACCGGAGACGCGGCACGCTTCACCGAGCGTTTCACCCGCCGCCACGGTGGCAGACTCATCCGGCAAATACAGCACTTTTTCCACAGGCTTACCGTCCAAGATTACTAGCCCCTATTAACTCTTCAATTCAGGCTTCAGTCCACAAGCGCGCGGATATGCGGCAACAAGTCCGTGGCTAACAGGCCGCGCTGGCCATCGGCGGCCGCGCAATTACCCGCCTCGCCGTGCAACCACACCCCGAGGCGCGCTGCCGCCGGCAGCGCCATACCTTGACCAATTAGGGATGCGATTACCCCGGTAAGCAGGTCGCCCATACCGCCGGAAGCCATACCCGGGTTACCGGTGTTGATCACATCGGCGCCGTCGCGGTGGGCAATCACGGTGCCTGCACCCTTTAATATCACCACGCCGCTGAATTTTTCCTGAATCGCGCGCGCCGCCGCCACCGGGTCGGCGGTTACCTCGTCATTGGAAATCTGTAACAGGCGCGCCGCCTCTCCAATATGGGGCGTCAGCACCCAATCATCGCGCTGGGTACCGGCAAGGACGCGGCCACCGGCCAGGATATTCAGCGCATCCGCGTCCAGCACCAACGCCGCCTGTGCGCGGCCCGCACGGGCCAGTAATTGTTCACTCCACGGTGAGCGGCCGAGCCCCGGCCCCACTGCAATAACACTGGGCACCTCCAGCAAAGGCTCCAGCTCCTGCCCGGAAACCACCGGATGTGCCATCACTTCCGGGCGGCGGGTCAGTGACGCCACCACATGCTCCGGGCGAGTGGCGAGTGAGATCAGGCCACTCCCGGTGCGCGCCGCGGCCTCTGCGGCCATCATGGCAGCGCCACCAAAACCGTGGTCTCCGCCGACGATCATCACATGACCGAATTGATTCTTGTAACTGTCTGCCGTGCGCGCCGGTAGTCGCGCAAGGCTCTCTGCAGTATGGCGCAGTAACATACCCTGCACCTGTGGATAAATCTCGGCAGCCGCCCCCAGATCGTCAAACACGACCTCACCGGTAAGCGCTGGGCCGCGCCCCAGAAACAGGCCCGCCTTGCGTCCGATAAACGTCACCGTTACGTCCGCAGTGACAGCCTGCTCGGCAAAGCCGCTATCGGCATTCAGACCCGATGGGAGGTCCACCGCCAATACCGGAACACCTGCACCATTGATATGCGCCACCGCTGCATCCACCGGGCTGCGCAGTGCGCCATTGAATCCGGTACCCAGCAAGGCGTCCACCAGCACGGTGTTTTTATCCGGTGCGGGCATGGCGTCAATGGTCGACACTAACTTGGCACCCTCACGCTCGGCAAAGCCGTAGGCCTCCAGGGCTTCTCCCTTCAGCTGCTCCATCGGCACCCCCACGAACACGGTCACGGGGATCTGGCGCTGGGCGGCGAGGCCGGCAATCACATAGCCATCGCCGCCATTGTTGCCGCCACCACAGAAGACCTGAATTTCGGCCACCTCAGGCCAGCGACGACGCAGGCAGTCAAATGCCGCGCGCCCGGCGCGCTTCATCAACGCGCGCCCGGGGATCTTTTGCTGGTTAATTACCAGCTGGTCGAGCTGGCGCACGGCCGCCGCGCTGTAGAGTATTTGCGGCTCAGCAGCGGGGCTTGGGGCAAAATCCTGACGTTCCATGGTGTCCGACATAAGCGAGTACTGCATTCCTGCTGTGGTCAATTTTTAAACTGTGGCAAAATACCGGCAATTATACCGCCTCAACCGGCGAACCGCCGCACGCGGCCAGTGCCAATTTCCCCAATATCGACGAATGCGCAATACCCCCGACCCTCAGACCATGGCAGAACTCGCCGCACAGATTCGCGTGTGGGGGCGGGAGCTGGGCTTCCAGCAGGTGGGGATTACGGATTGTCAGCTGGAACAGCATGGCGAGCGCCTGCAGCAGTGGCTGGATGCGGGTTACAACGGCGATATGGAGTGGATGGGGGCCCACGGCGACAAACGCTGGCGACCGGACTTACTCGAAGCGGGCACTCTGCGGGTGATCAGTGTGCGCCTGGACTATTTGCCGCCGGATACCCAGCCGGTGCAGGTGCTGAAAGACCCGGGCAAGGCCTATGTTTCGCGCTACGCCAACGGCCGCGATTACCACAAGTTAATCCGCAAGCGCCTGGCGCAACTGGCGCAACAGATCGACCGGTATTGTGAAGAGCGCGGCATTCCCGCCCAGGGCCGCGCCTTTACCGACAGCGCGCCAGTGATGGAGCGCGCACTGGCGGAAAAGGCCGGACTCGGCTGGATCGGCAAAAACTGCATGGTGATCAACAGCCAGGCCGGCAGCTGGTTTTTTCTCGGCGAGATCTATACCAACCTGCTGCTACCGGTGGACGAGAGTGACGAGCCCAATCAATGCGGCGAGTGCACCGCCTGTCTCAAGGTGTGCCCCACCGATGCGTTTATCGATGCCTACACCCTGGACGCACGCCGCTGCATTTCCTATCTCACCATTGAAAACAAAGGTCCGATCCCCGAGGAGTTTCGCGAAGCCATGGGCAACCGGGTATTTGGTTGCGACGACTGCCAGATCATCTGCCCCTGGAACAAGTTCGCCAAACCCACCGCGGAACAGGCCTTTCACCCACGCCACGGCCTCGACAGCGGCGAGCTGACGGACCTGTTTCGCTGGACCGAGCCAGAATTCCTGAAAAAGACCGAGGGATCGGCGATTCGCCGCATTGGATTTGAACGCTGGCAGCGCAACCTGGCGGTCGCGCTGGGAAATGCCGACGCCACCCCAGAAGTAATCGCCGCACTGGAAGAGCAACTCGACTCAGCAACGCCGCTGGTGGCCGAGCACATCCAGTGGGCGCTAGCACGGTTGCGCAGTGGACGGCGCAGGAAACGTAAAATAAAACGCTGCTAAACCTGCGCCCGCATCAGCTCATGCGAAAAAAGTGCTCGCGGTAGTGCTTCAGCTCGTTGATGGAGTCGTGGATATCGTCCATGGCCAGATGCGACGAGGTCTTCTTTACCCCATTCAGCACATCCGGGCGCCAGCGTCGCGCCAGCTCCTTCACCGAACTCACGTCCAGATTCCGGTAGTGGAAGTATTGCTCCAGTAGCGGCATATACTTCACCAGAAAACGGCGGTCCTGGCCGATCGAGTTGCCGCACATGGGTGAGGCCCCCTCTGGCACCCAATGGCTAAGGAATTCAATGGTTTCCCGCTCCGCCTGGTGCTCACTGATACTGGAATCCTTGACCCGGGCCACCAGCCCGGAACCACCATGCTGCTCGGTGTTCCAGTCGTCCATGGCGGCCAGCAGCGCATCGCTCTGGTGGATCGCCATGACTGGCCCTTCAGCCAGCACGTTCAGGCGCGAATCCGTCACCACGGTGGCGATTTCAATGATGCGCTCTTTCTCCGGATCCAGGCCGGTCATTTCCAGATCGATCCAGATCAGATTATTCTGATCCACAGTAGTCTCCTTAACGGTCGCGTCCCGCGGCCAGTTGCCATTAAATTGGACGATAGCGAGGAAGGTACCGCAACCACCTAGCGATGCAAGTTATAATCCGCCGCTTTCCACAACCCGAACCCTCATGAGCAAACGCAAACTCAACCGCCGCCAGCAATGGCGCATCGCCAAGATCCAGCAGGAACGGGAGGCCCGCGCACGCAAACGCGAGGAGAACCTGGACCAGGCGGCGGAGGAAGGCGACCTGGGCCCAGAGCAGACCGGAATGGTCATTGCCAACTATGGCTCGCAGGTCCTGGTGGAAAGCGCAACCGACAGCCAATTGCGACAGCGTTGCCATGTGCGCGCCAATATCGACACCCTGGTGACCGGCGACAAGGTCGCCTGGAATCCGGCGACCGGTGAGGCCACCGGCGGCCTCGGCGTGGTCGGTGCACGCCTGCCGCGCCACTCGGAATTGCAGCGCCCGGACCGCTACGGCGACATGAAAACCGTGGCGGCCAATATCGACCGTATCCTGATCGTCATAGCGCCCTATCCGGAGCCTTTTGCCAACGCAATCGATCGCTATCTGGTGGCAGCCGAGACCACCGGCATTCAGCCTCTGTTGCTGCTCAACAAGATAGACCTGATTGACGACAGCAACCGGGAACACCTGGAAGACCTGCTGCAACCCTATCCAGACCTTGGCTACCCGGTACTGAAACTCTCCACCAAAACCGGCGAAGGGCTCGACCGGCTACTGGAAACACTGGCCGAGGGCACCAGCGTGTTCGTCGGCCAGTCTGGGGTGGGTAAATCCTCACTGATCAACGGCCTGCTGCCCAGCGCCGATGCCCGCACCGGCGCACTGTCGCAAGCCACCGGCAAGGGTACTCACACCACCACTGCGGCGGAACTGTTTCACCTGCCAACCGGTGGCGATCTGATAGACTCCCCCGGCATTAGAGAGTTCGGCATCTGGCACATGAGCGAACAAGCACTGCTGGAAGGCTATGTGGAATTTCGCCCGTTTATCGGCCACTGTCGCTTCCGCGACTGCCGCCACCAGAGCGAACCCGGCTGCGCCATTCAGGAAGCGCTCGCACGCGGCGACATCAGCCAGCGCCGTATGGACAGCTTCCTACACCTGCGCAACAGTCTGGAAAGTGACTGAGCTCAACTGACCGGCGACAACCTACTGCCACAACAAGGAATGCAACAAGGAACCCTGCGTGAGTGATATCCCACTGATTCTGGAACCGGAACAACTGGCTGCGTTGCTCGAGCACGAAGAGATCCGCGTGATCGACCTGAGCAGCCCGCAAAACTACCTGGCGGGCCATATCCCCGGCGCACTCGGCCTGCCGTTTCAGGCGCTGATGGCCGGCACCCCCCCGGCACCGGGCAAACTACCCTCAATCGAGCGCCTCACCCAGGTGATGCAGGCCATTGGCCTCACGCCGGATACCCACATCGTTGCCTGCGATGACGAAGGCGGCGGCTGGGCCGGACGCCTGCTGTGGACCCTCGAAGTCATCGGCCACAAAAATTACAGTTACTTGAATGGTGGCATGACCGCATGGAAAGGCGCCGGCCTACCACTGACAACCGAAGACGCCACCGTCTCCCCTAGCAATATCGAAGTAACTATCGCCGACGACGCCCCGATGATGGACGCGGAACAAATCCAGCAGCGTCTCGGGCAAAATGACCTGCAAATCTGGGACGCCCGCTCCCCCCTGGAATACCGCGGCGAGCGCATCGTGGCCATGCGCGGAGGTCACATTCCCGGCGCGATCAATTGCGAGTGGACGCAACTAATGGACCCACAGCGCGACCTGCGTATTCGCGCAGACGCAAAAGAATTTCTCGCGGCGCTGGGTATCGATGGCAGCAAAGAAATTGCCACCCACTGCCAGAGCCACCACCGTTCAGCATTTACCTGGCTGGTAGGAAAATCCCTGGGATTGCCGATCAAAGCCTACCCCGGCTCGTGGAGCGAATGGGGCAACCTGTCGGATACACCGATAGAAAATTAGACAAAAGGTTTTCGAAAACTTACCCAGAACAAATTTTGACGCTAAGGCCGGGTAGCTGGTTCGGGTTTTCAGGAGCGTCGCAAACAGGAGGTTTGCGCCGCAGCGCCCAGGGATGGGTTTACAGCGGTCCTGAAAACCCGAACCAGCTACCCGGACGCCACAGAACCACAACCAACGGGACCACCAAACCCAAATGCACCCGAAATTGTTTATTTTCCTGCAATACATCACCCCCCAGCACCTGCTCTCAAGAGCCGCCGGCTGGCTGGCAGAAACCCGCATCGGCGGTATTAAAAACCCGTTCACCAAGTGGTTTGTGGAAAAGTACGAAGTCAATATGAGCGAGGCGCAGGAAGAGGACTATACCGCTTACACCTGCTTCAATGACTTCTTCACCCGCGCCCTCAAAGAAGGCGCACGCCCGATCGTAGAGGGTGAAAAGACCATTGCTGGCTGTGCCGATGGTGCCATCAGCCAGCTAGGAGAAATCCACAATGGCAGAATTTTCCAGGCCAAAGGCCAGGACTACAGTCTGCTGGAACTGGTCGGTGGTGATCCCGAAGTTGCCGCACAATTTACCGGTGGCAAGTTCGCCACCGTGTATCTTTCTCCCAAGGACTACCACCGTGTCCACATGCCGCTGGACGGCGTACTGCAGCGCATGATCTACGTGCCCGGCGAACTGTTCTCGGTCAACACCACCACCGCCGAAAACGTTCCGCGGCTGTTCGCGCGCAACGAGCGCCTGGTGTGCATCTTTGATACCGCGGCAGGGCCCATGGCCATGGTGCTGGTAGGCGCTATGATTGTCGCCGCCATCGAGACCGTGTGGGCGGGGCAAGTCGCACCGCTGAAGCGCCAGGTACGCACCACCCGCTACGATGAACAGAAGCCCATCGAGCTGAAAAAAGGCGAAGAAATGGGCCGATTCAAACTCGGCTCCACGGTGATTCTGCTGTTTGGGGCCGACAAGGTAGATTGGCTCGAAAGCCTCGAGGCAAGTACACCGGTGAAGATGGGCGAGCACTTTGGTGACCTTATCCAGTAGCGATAACGACAATGCCCGCGGTACCCGAATTTATTCGCAGCAACCCCAGGCTCGCCATTTTTGCACTGGTGGCGGTGGCTGCGTCGGGCTTCGGGCAGACGTTTTTCATCGCGATTTTTGGCGGCGCCCTGCGCGCTGAATTTAACCTCAGCAACAGCTGGTACGGCGCCGGCTACAGCGCCGCCACTCTCCTGTCCGCATTGGTACTGCTCGGTGCCGGCACCTTGATCGATCGCTGGCCACTACGCCGCGTGGCCATGCTTGGCACCCTGCTGTTGACCGCTGGATGCCTGACATTGGCCTTTGCCCACAGTGCCTGGATGCTGCTACCGGGATTCTTCCTGCTGCGCTTCGCCGGCCAGGGATTCATGACCCATATGGGAATGACGACCGCCGGGCGCTATTTCGCCGAAAATCGGGGAAGAGTGATTGCGCTGGCCGCGCTGGGCTTTCCCATCGCCGAAGCACTGCTCCCCACCACCGGTTCGCTGATTATCCAACACCAGGGATGGCGCAGTGTCTGGCTGCTATCCGTGGTGGTGCTAATTATTGGTATTCTGCCGGCGCTCTACTGGCTCGCTGGCAACACTGGTGAACACTCCGAGCAATCATCCGAAGCACCACATCACAACAATAACCACTATACCCGCGCCCAAGTGCTGCGCGACCGCGGTTTCTACTGCCTGCTGCCCGCCGCATTGATGACTCCATTTGTGGTGACCGCGATACTGTTCCACCAGGGTGCCATCGCCGATGAACGGGGCTGGCCGCTACCCACCATGGCCGGTGCCTTTGTGGGGTACGCGGCAGGCCACCTGCTCGCATTGTTTTTTGCGGGCAGCATGGTCGATAAACTTGGCGCGCAGCGAAGCCTGCCGGTCGCCCTGTTACCCATGCTCGTTGCGCTGCTACTGCTCGCCTGCAGCAGCGCATGGTGGGTGCCTTACGTGTACTTGACCCTGATTGGCATCGGCCAGGCGGGAACCGGTACCGCGGGCAGCGCACTGTGGCCGGAGCGCTACGGCACCACGCACCTCGGCGCTATCCGTTCTGTTTCCCAGGCAAGTATGGTGCTGTCGACGGCCGCATCACCGCTGCTGGTGGGGCTACTGCTCGACCGGGCGGTAAGCGTCACGGGTATTTCGCTAATGTTTGGAGGGATCGTTTCACTGGCGTGTGCACTGACGCTGGCAGCGTCACTCACTCCACAACAAATAGTGATACAGCGCGACTGAGAGTCGCAGCTCCCTGCTTCGAGCACTTGAGGACTATGACAGCAAAGCGGCGGGATTAACCCACGGGCAATATACGGGTGAGGAAGGCTGGCAGTCGCGACTGGTTCAGGTACTGATCACGCACCTTGGTCACATCGATCGCAGGATAACGACTCGGGTCCATATCCTGGGTGATGGTGATCAAGCCGACTTCGGCGAGAGACTTCTTGCCCTTTCGAATCAACGCTTGCTTGCGATCGTCATCCGCTGCCATATCGAAAACACGCGGCTTTTCCAGCAGCTGGCGATTGCGATCGGTAACCAGCATGACCTTGGGCTTCAGGCGGCGCTGGTGGTTTTGCTCCACCACTACCGCCAACTCTCCGGTAGAAAGCTCTACCTGGGTGCCTGTTGGGTACAGCCCGATGGACTGGATAAACTCCACCACCAGCTGTTCTTGAAACGCGGAATTGCGCAGCTCATAGAGCTGTGCCACGGCACTGGAAGGCGGCACCGGGAATTCTGCACCGCGGGGGTTGGTGGCTTCATCGTAAAAAGTGACGATGCCACACATCCGTGCCAGCACCGGGATCTGACCACCGCGCAACCCTTTCGGATAGCCACTGCCGTCAAACTGCTCACGATGACAGCGGACAATATTCAGCACCTGCGGATCCACATTTGGATCGCTCGACAGCAGGCGCACGCTGTAATCCACAAATTTGCGGTACTCCAGCTCCTCGCGCGGGCTGCGCTTGTCTGCGGTCAGAACCTGCTGCGAGAGATACAACTTGCCAACGTCTTTCAGCAGGGTAGCAACGCCGAGTTGCACCAGGTCCTGGCGGCGCAGGCCGATATGGCGACCAAAAACCACCGCCCAGATACTCGCCCGCACGGAGTGGTTATAAGAGTGCTCATCTTTCGCCCGCACACGAGCCAGCCACGAGAAGGCATCGGGGCTGCGCAGCACACTGTCAACCATCTGGGACGTTGTCTGTGTTACCTGCGCTGTGGGCAGGGGCTGGTTGGATTCCAGCTGCACCATCACCTGATGCATACCCTGAATCATACGGTCGTGTAGCTTGCGCGCCTTGAGCGATTCTCTGCGTGCTGGCTGCGGGGCGGGATAACTATTGTGGGTAATCTGAACTGGCTTGCAGTTGATGGCCACGGGAATGCGGCGAGGCGCCGCTTTACCGGGCTTCTCGCGCGCGGCACTCTCTGCAGCCGTACGCGTAAGCTTGCGCAGCTTGATGCCCACATCACCGACGGTTTTCGCGACGTCCACATAAACGAAGCGACAGAACTTCTGCAGCTGGCGGATTTCTTCCAGGTCGCGGATATAAAACCCTTGCAGGGCAAACGGAGTGCGTGTCCACGGGCGATCGAGACGAGACACAAACATGCCTCGCTGCAAGTCCTCAACGAATACTTTCGCCTGCTGAATTTCCACTAGATAAGTGCCGCGCTAACCGTTTCGGTGTAATTTTTCTTTGCTTTTTATCTTTGTGACAAGCCGCGCCGAATCAGACCAAATCCCAGAGGCGCGGCCGAAGAAGCGGATTGTCACACAGGCATCCCCTCAGGCACGCCGTCAAGTTGTGATAGATATCACAAAATTGACCACTAATACCAGTCCTTAGGGATCCAGTTAATCAAAAAGCCGCCGATTTGGCGCCTTTTTTCTCATTAAGACTCAGAATGCGCACTCGCGGCCCATTTTATGGCGACGCGCGGCGATACCCCTCAACCGTGATACTGCGGGGAGAGTTCCACCACCGCATCAAACATTGCCCCCGCATGCGCCGGGTCGACCTTGGGCGTTACGCCGTGCCCAAGGTTGAAGATATGCCCACTGCCGCGACCATAACTGGCCAGGATGGACGCGACCTCTTCGCGAATGCGTTCCGGGTTGGCAAGCAGGATCGAAGGGTCCATATTGCCCTGCAGCGCCACCTTGTTACCCACACGCGCCCTGGCCTGGGCGATATCGGTGGTCCAGTCCAGACCAAGCGCATGGGCGCCGGTTTCGGCCATCGTCTCCAGCCACTGGCCGCCACCTTTGGTGAACAGAATTACCGGTACCTGACGGCCATCGTTCTCCTTGATCAGCCCCTGCACAATGCGCGCCATATAGGCGAGAGAGAACTCCCGGTAGGCGCTGTGGCTGAGCGCACCGCCCCAGGTGTCAAAAATCTGTACCGCCTGGGCGCCCGCGCGAATCTGTGCGTTCAGGTAATCGACCACCGAATCCGCCAGTACCGTCAGCAACTGGTGCATATCCTGCGGACGGTTGTAGAGCATCTCCTTGGCACGGGCAAAATCCCGGCTGGAGCCACCCTCAATCATGTAGGTCGCCAGGGTCCAGGGGCTACCCGAGAAGCCAATCAGCGGCACGCGACCGTTCAGCTCACGGCGGATGGTGGTCACCGCATTGGTGACGTAATCCAGGTCTTTCGCCGTGTTCACCACTTCGAGCGCGGCGATATCCGCACTGGTACGCACAGGCTTCTTGAACTTTGGCCCTTCTCCCTCTTCGAAATACAGGCCAAGACCCATGGCGTCGGGGATGGTCAAGATATCGGAAAACAGAATTGCCGCATCCAGCGGGTAGCGCTCCAGCGGCTGCAAGGTCACTTCACAGGCCAGTTCCGTATTGCGACACAGATCCATAAAGGTGCCGGCTTTGGCACGAGTGGCGCGGTATTCCGGTAGATAGCGACCGGCCTGGCGCATCATCCACATCGGGGTACGGTCTACCGGCTGGCGCAGCAGGGCACGCAGGAAACGATCGTTTTGCAGGGGAGCGAACTGGGTATCAGACATGAGGGCAACGGCTGGATAAATGGGCGGCCATTGTACTCTCGGGGTGTGATTTAGGACAGGGAGCCCAATGACGGAGCAACGAGTTTGTACAGATATTTCGTCGAATAGTGGAACCGCCAGATATCTTGCTGACGGTTCCACCGGAAAGGATTGCGGCTACAGGGTCAGACCTCGAGGAAGTCCAGGATACCTTCGGCAGCCTGGCGCCCTTCCCAGATGGCGGTTACCACCAGATCCGAACCGCGCACCATATCGCCACCAGCAAACACTTTCTCATTGGACGTCTGGAATTTGTATTGCTGCTTCTCCGCGGCAACTACGCCACCCCAGTCGGCCACTTCGATATTGTGGTCGCCAAACCACTCGGCCGGGCTCGGACGGAAACCAAAGGCAACCAGCACGATATCCGCCGGAATTATTTCCTCGGAACCGGGCACCACTTCCGGACGGCGACGCCCGTTTTCATCGGGCTCGCCCAGCTGGGTAGTCACAACTTTGACACCCTCAACCTTGCCATCACCGACAATACCCACGGGCTGGCGATTGAACAGGAAGTTAACCCCCTCTTCCTTCGCGTTGGCCACTTCACGGCGGGAACCCGGCATATTCTCTTCATCGCGACGGTAGGCACAGGTAACACGCTGGGCGCCCTGGCGAATTGAGGTGCGGTTACAGTCCATGGCGGTATCACCACCACCGAGCACCACAACGCGCTGGCCTTCTACGGAAATAAAGTCCTCCGCGTTTTTCTCCCAGCCCATGTTGCGGTTCACATTGGAAATCAGGAACGGCAGGGCGTCGTGCACGCCAGGCAGGTCTTCACCGGGGAAGCCGCCCTTCATGTAGTTGTAGGTACCCATACCTAAGAATACGGCGTCGTAATCCGACATCAGCTGATCAAAGGTAATGTCTTTGCCGATTTCGGTTTCCAGGCAGAACTCTACGCCCATCTCAGTGAAAATCGCACGACGCTGCTGCATCACGGACTTTTCCAGCTTGAACTCGGGGATACCAAAGGTCAGCAGGCCACCAATTTCCGGGTGCTTGTCAAACACCACCGGCTGCACACCATTGCGCACCAGCACGTCTGCACAGGCCAGGCCCGCAGGGCCGGCACCGACGATCGCCACGCGCTTGTCGGTTTTCTTCACCGCACTCATGTTCGGGCGCCAGCCCAGGGCAAAGGCGGTATCGGTAATGTACTTTTCCGCATTGCCGATAGTGACCGCGCCAAAGCCATCGTTCAGGGTACAGGCCCCTTCGCACAGGCGATCCTGCGGGCACACGCGGCCACACACTTCCGGCAGGGAGTTGGTCTGGTGACTCAGCTCCGCCGCTTCCATGATGTTGCCTTCACTGATCAGGCGCAGCCAGTTGGGAATGTAGTTGTGCACCGGGCACTTCCACTCACAGTAAGGGTTACCACAGTCCAGGCAGCGGTGCGCCTGGCTGGCTACCTGCTTCTCTGTGTACGGCTGGTAGATTTCCACAAACTGGTTGGTGCGGGTAATGATGTCTTTCTTGGCGGGGTCCACTCGGCCCACGTCGATAAACTGAAAATCGTTGTTTAGACGCTCTGACATACGTAAATCTCCCCCTTATTCGCCGCGCTTGCGCACATCGGACAGCAGTCCAGCGAGGCTGGCCGCCTTCGGCTTCACCAACCAGAATTTGTTGAGGTAATCGTCGAAGTTGTCCAGCAACTCCACACCCCAGGCACTGCCGGTCTCGGCCACGAACTCTTCGATCACTTCGCGCAGATGGCTCTGGTATTCCTCCAGCGCCTCACTGCTGATACGGCGCAGTTCGATCAGCTCGTGGTTGCACTTGTCGAAGAAGTCGCGATCCATATCCAGCACATAGGCAAAGCCACCGGTCATACCGGCACCGAAGTTCACACCGGTTTTGCCCAGCACCGCAACCATACCGCCGGTCATGTATTCACAGCAGTGGTCGCCCGCACCTTCGACCACGGCGAAGGCGCCGGAGTTGCGCACACCGAAGCGCTCACCGGCACAACCGGATGCAAACAGCTTGCCGCCGGTGGCCCCGTACAGGCAGGTATTACCAACAATGCTGGTTTCCTGTGAGGCGAATTCGCTTCCCTGCGGCGGGCGAATGACCAGCTTGCCGCCGGCCATACCTTTACCCACATAGTCGTTGGCATCACCTTCGAGATACATCTCCAGGCCGCCGGCGTTCCACACACCGAAGGACTGACCGGCAACACCGGTAAGGCGCAGCTTGATGGGCGCATCCGCCATACCCTGGTTGCCGTGACGTTTGGCGATCTCACCGGACAGGCGCGCGCCAATGGAGCGGTCGCAGTTGGTGAGCGCAAAGCTGAACTCGCCCCCGGCAAGGTTCTCAATCGCTGGCAAGGTCTCTTCCACCATGCGCTCCGCCAACAGGCCTTTGTCCCACGGTTCGTTCTTGGCCAGCTGACAGGTCTGCGGCTTGCTGTCGAGCAGCTCGTCGGTGTGCAACAGTGGCGACAAGTCCAGGGTCTTCTGCTTGCTGGTCTCCCCATCCAGTGTTTCCAGCAGGTCGACGCGACCAACCAGCTCATCCATGCTGCGCACACCCAGGCTCGCCATCCACTCGCGGGTTTCCTCGGCCACGAACTTGAAGAAGTTCATCGCCATTTCCACGGTGCCAATGTAGTGCTCGTCACGCAGCTCTTTGTTCTGGGTGGCGACACCGGTGGCACAGTTGTTCAGGTGACAGATACGCAGGTACTTACAACCCAGCGCGACCATCGGCGCGGTACCGAAGCCAAAGCTCTCGGCACCCAGGATCGCCGCCTTGATCACGTCGAGGCCAGACTTAAGGCCACCGTCGGTTTGTACGCGCACGTTGCCGCGCAAGTCGTTGGCGCGCAGGGTCTGGTGGGTTTCCGCCAGGCCCAGCTCCCACGGGGAACCGGCGTAACGAATGGAGGTAATCGGGCTCGCCGCGGTACCGCCGTCGTAACCGGAAATGGTAATCAAGTCTGCATAGGCCTTGGCCACACCGGCGGCAATGGTGCCGACACCGGGGCGCGATACCAGTTTTACCGACACCAGCGCATCCGGGTTGACCTGTTTGAGGTCATAGATGAGCTGCGCGAGATCCTCAATGGAATAGATATCGTGGTGCGGGGGCGGCGAAATCAAAGTCACACCGGGCACCGAGTAGCGCAAACGCGCGATCAACTGGTTTACCTTGCCACCGGGCAACTGGCCACCTTCACCGGGCTTGGCGCCCTGAGCCACTTTGATCTGCAGCACTTCGGCGTTCACCAGGTAGTGTGGGGTAACCCCAAAACGACCGGAGGCAATCTGCTTGATCTTGGAAACTTTATCGGTGCCAAAGCGCGCCGGATCCTCACCACCTTCACCGCTGTTGGAGCGGCCACCCAGGCGGTTCATCGCCTGCGCCAGTGCTTCGTGGGCTTCTGGAGACAGCGCGCCGAGGGACATGGCGGCGGAATCGAAACGACGCAGAATATTTTGCGCAGGCTCTACCTCTTCCAGCGGAACCGGCTGTACATCTTTTTTCAAACCCAGCAGGTCACGCAGGGTCGCAACCGGGCGCTGATTGATCAGCGTGGCGTAATCACGCCAGGCCCCGTAATCGCCGGTGCGCACTGCTTGCTGCAACGCCTGTACCACGTCCGGGTTAAACGCATGGTATTCCTCGCCGTAGACAAACTTGTGCAGGCCGCCGGGAGAAACCTTCTTGCGTGGCTTCCACGCCAGTTGGGCACGGGCGCGCATGTCGTCTTCCAGCTCGGCAAAGCCAGCACCCAGCACGCGTGCCGGCGCTTCCGGGAAGCACAGGTCAATCACTTCCTGCGACAGGCCCACCAGCTCGTACAGCAGCGCGCCGCGGTACGATGCAATGGTGGAGATCCCCATCTTCGACAGGATCTTCAGCAGCCCCTTGCAGATACCGGTGCGGTAATGCTTCTGCGCGGTAGCCGCATCCAGCAGCAGCTCGCCGGTTTCAATCAGGTGATTGATGACGCTATAGGAGAAGTACGGGTGCACTGCGGTAGCACCTACGCCAATCAGACACGCCAGCTGATGCGAGTCGCGCGCGGTGGCGGTGTCGACAACAATGTTGGAATCACAACGCAGGCCCGCGTGCACCAGGTGATGGTGCACGGCACCGGTAGCCATCAGCGCGTCGATCGGCAGCTTGCCCTCGGTGATATCGCGATCAGACAGCACCACAATTACGGTACCGTCTTCGCGCACGGAATCGGCCACCTCGCGGCACAGCTTTTCAATGGCACTCTTCAGGTCCAGCTGTGCGGGGTCGTAATTCAGGTCGAACACTTTCGCCGTGAACTCTTCACGCCCTAGATCCAGCAGCGCGGTGTACTTCATATGTGAGAGTACTGGCGAGGATAGGATCACGCGGTCCGCATGTTCTACGGTTTCCTCGAACACGGATTTTTCACGACCCAGGCAGGTTTCCAGGGACATGACGATGGTTTCACGCAGCGGGTCGATCGGCGGGTTGGTGACCTGCGCAAACTGCTGGCGGAAATAGTCGTACAGGCAACGGTTACCCTCGGACAGCACCGCCATCGGGGTATCGTCACCCATTGAGCCGACCGCTTCCTGGCCGGACTCCGCCAGCGGGCGGATTACCTGATCGCGCTCTTCCAGTGATGAGCTGAAGAGCTTCTGGTAAACCTTGAACTGGTCCAGGGAGAAATTGTTATCCACCGGTGCGGTCACCAGCGTGGAACGGATGCGACGGGCTTTTTCTTTCAGCCACTTCTTGTACGGGTGCGCTTTCTTGAGCTCACCATCCACCTCACCGGTGTGGCGCAGCTCACCCTTCAAGGTATCCACGGACAAAATTTGGCCCGGGCCAAGGCGCCCTTTGGCAACCACGTCTGCGGGGTCGTACTGGTAAGTACCCACTTCCGACGCAACCGTGATGAAGTCGTCCTTGGTGATCACCCAGCGCGACGGGCGCAGGCCGTTGCGGTCCAGGGTACAGACCGCGTAGCGGCCATCCGTCAGCACCAGGCCGGCAGGGCCGTCCCACGGCTCCATATGCATGGAGTTGTATTCGTAGAAGGCACGCAGATCGGAGTCCATGGTGTCGACGTTCTGCCACGCCGGTGGTACCAGCATGCGAATCGCGCGATGCATGTCGATGCCGCCCACGGTCAGCAGCTCGAGCATATTGTCGAGGCTGGAGGAGTCGGAACCAACGCGGTTTACCAGTGGCGTCAGTTCGGAAAGCTCCGGCACCAGCTCGGTGATGAACTTGTTGGTGCGCGCGACCGACCAATTGCGGTTGCCGGTAATGGTGTTGATTTCACCATTGTGCGCGAGCATGCGGAACGGCTGCGCCAGCGGCCAGCGCGGCATGGTGTTGGTGGAAAAGCGCTGGTGGAAAACGCAAATCGCGGTTTCCAGGCGCGGATCGGCCAAGTCCGGGAAGAACTTGGGCAGGTCCGCGGGCATCATCAGTCCTTTGTAGGACAGCACCGCGGTGGACAGGCTACCTATATAGGTATCCTGGGTCAGTTGCTGCTCAGCCTTGCGGCGGGCGACAAACAGGCGCGCGTTGAACTGCTGCTGTGCCAACGCTTCTTCTGCATTGTTGATCAACAGGTGCTCGAAACGCGGCAGGGATTCGCGGGCAATGGGGCCCAGGCACTCTTCATCGGTCGGCACCACACGCCAACCCGCCACTTGCAGGCCTTGTTCCTGCAGCGCGCGCTCAAGAATCTCGCGCGCACTGGCGGCCGCGGCCTCGTCCAGAGGCAACATGATGGATCCGACCGCGTACAGGTCACTCAGGTCCTGGCCCAGCTCAGCCTTGGCCACAGCGCGCAAAAAGCTGTCTGGTTTCTGCAGCAGCAGACCACAGCCGTCACCGGTTTTGCCATCGGCGGCAATGCCTCCGCGGTGAGTCATACAGGTCAGCGATTCAATCGCCGTCTGCAATAACTTGTGGCTGGTTTGGCCCTTCAGGTGGGCAATCAGTCCAAAGCCACAGTTATCTTTGAACTCATCCAATCGATACAGACCGCTACCCATAGAATTCCTCAAAGTGTTATCGCTACCCCGCGGGTGGTGCATGCCGCTGCCTCTATGCAGTGACAAGCAGGTCACAGCCGTAGACTGCTCCCGGAGGTATATTTATCTACTCTCGAGCCAAAGGTGCCGCAGAATTCACTGAATTTTCGAAACCCCAGTGACAAAAAAAGCCCACATAAAGGGCTTGGTGTTGCTCGCTCGCTGCGAGCCTGCGTTTATTGTTATCGGCTCTTTTTCCCGGCTTTCACCGGGGGGGCGCGCAATATTACTCGTGCGCCCCTGCGATTGCAAGATTTGGCAGTTTTTTCCGCTGTTAGCGGGCAGTTCGACCGATTTATCTTCTTTTTAGCGCAAGTTCAGACAAAGAATCCTCAGTTTGGTAAAAAAACTACAGATTCATCACTGCGCACCGCAGGCGCGCAGCGTCGCAACCAGCTGGTCTTTCGGTGTATCGCTGATTATTTGTGCGTCCCCGATGGCGCGCAACAGCACCAGGCGCAATTTACCGTCTTGCACCTTCTTATCCACCGCCATGGCATTCAGGTAGTCGTCAACCGTCATATTTTGTGGAGACTGCTGTGGCAGCTTGGCCTTGCTCAGTAGTGCGCGTAACCGCGCGACGTCATCGGCACTAATCCAGCCGCGCAGGTAAGACAACTCGGCGGCCATCACCATGCCTGCAGCCACGGCCTCACCATGCAGCCACTTGCCGTACCCCTGTACGGCCTCTATCGCATGGCCAAAGGTATGCCCGAAGTTCAGGATCGCGCGCCGACCAGACTCCCGCTCATCCTCGGCAACCACGGCGGCCTTGTCGGCGCAGCTGCGCTCCACGGCATAGGCCAGCGCCTGCGGATCCCGTGCCAGCAACAATTCCATGTTCTCTTCCAGCCACTCGAAAAAGGCTGGATCGCAGATCATGCCGTACTTGATCACCTCCGCGATCCCGGCCGATAGCTCGCGGTCGGGAAGCGTGTTGAGGGTATCAATATCGATAAGCACCAGCTGCGGCTGATAAAAGGCGCCGACCATATTTTTCCCAAGCGGGTGATTCACGCCGGTCTTGCCGCCAACGGAGGAATCCACCTGCGACAGCAGCGTGGTTGGCACCTGCACAAAATCCACACCCCGCTGGTAACAGGCGGCAGCAAATCCGCTCATATCACCGATAACGCCACCACCCAGCGCAACAATGGTGGTGCCGCGATCATGGCGGTTTTCCAGCAGACAATCGAACACGCGGTTAACGGTATCCAGGGTCTTGAATGCCTCACCGTCGGGCAGTTCGACCACATCGACCTGCGCAAAATCCTGCAACCCGTTGAGCAACGTCTTCAGGTACAGTGGCGCAATCGTCTCATTGGTTACAACGAGGACCTGCTTGCCACAGATATACTGCACAAACGGTTCAGCATCGGTTAACAGGCCTGAGCCAATCAGAATCGGATAGCTGCGCTCACCCAGGTCGACATTGAGACGGTGCATGGTTACTCCCTAACGCGCACAAGTTGGATATAAAAGAGATAGGACAGAGAAGGTCTGCGGAATGTACTTACGCGGAGGATTGCTCGGCGAGGCGATCGGCGACAAGCTGCGCAGCCTGTTTCGGGGTGCAGTAATCGGTATCGCAAACCAGATCCGCAACCTCGGCATAAAAAGCACCGCGCTGCTCGAGAATCTCGGCAAGCTTTGCCCGCGGGTCCTCTACCTGCAATAAAGGACGATTGCTGTTTTTCGAGGTGCGCTCCACCAGCTGGTCGAGGCTCGCTCTCAGGTAAACAATAAAACCGCCGTGCTTGAGTAGCTCGCGATTCTCCGGTTTCAGGACAATGCCACCACCAGTCGCGATTACCTGAACTTCACCATTACACAGGTCCCGCAACACCTCACTTTCCCGGCGGCGGAAACCCGCTTCACCCTCCACGTCAAAGATCCAGGGGATATCGGCACCGGTGCGGTCTTCCAGCACCTTGTCAGAATCGGCAAAAGGCAGCCCGAGTTGGGCTGCCAGCAATTTGCCTATGGTGGACTTGCCGGCCCCCATGGGACCGACAAGAAAGATAGGCTCGGAGATCACTTGCTAAAGGACAGGAACTCGTCCTGCATGATACGCGGCGTGATGAAGATCAGCAGTTCACGCTTATCTTCTTCACGGCTGGTACGCTTGAACAGGTGGCCAAGGAAGGGAATATCACCAAGGAACGGCACCTTGGTCTCACCCTCAATGGTTTGCGCCTCAAAAATACCGCCCAGCACAATGGTCTCACCATTGGCGACCAGCACTTTGGTCTGCAGCGAGTTCACGTTGATCGCTGGAATCTGTGCACCGGTAATCACGTTGGTAAACAACTCACCGACACTGTTCTGGTCGATGTTGAGGTTCATGATGATGTTGTTATCCGGAGTAATCTGCGGGATAACATTCAGCAGCAGCACCGCCTCCTTGAAGGTTACCGACGCCGCACCAGAGGAAGTCGCTTCCAGGTAGGGGATCTCCACACCGGAGCGAATGCTGGCCTCTTGCTTGTCACCGGTCACCACTTTCGGCTGAGAGACAATTTCGGCCTGCCCCACATCCTCAAGTGCAGACAACTCCAGACCGAGCAGGAAATCCTCTTTCAGGATCGCATACGCTACGCTGCCAGCCGGGTTGGAGACCCCCAAATCGATCAGCATAGGATCATGCAGGGTCTGCGGGGAAGTCACGTCAGGACCACTTCCATCACCGTCAGCAATCAGTCCGATTTGAGAACCAGAGCCAATGCCTAGGCCATCATCACCAACATTGTGGTCTTCCATATAGCTCCAGCGCACACCGATATCACGCAGGAAGCCGGTGTTCGCAGTGACAATACGCGCCTCGATCATTACCTGACGAATCGGGATATCGATCGCATTGATCAGGTCACGGAACTGGGAGATCTTCTCTTCGGTATCGGTCAGGATAATGGTGTTGGTACGCTCATCAACAATCGCACTACCGCGGGTAGACAGGATGCTGCGCCCCTCTTGGTCTTCACTACCACCGGCAAAATTGCCCTGGCCAAATCCACCCCCTCCAGACTGCCCCATACGATCACCCACAAACAGGGTGAAGATTTCTCGGGCATCGGCATAGCGAATCTGGATGTATTCGGTACGCAGTGGCGCCAGCTCTTCCAGCTGCTTGCGAGTCTCCAGCTCACGGCGTTCGCGCTCGGCAATTTCAGCAGCCGGGGCCACCATAATCACATTGCCTTCCTGGCGCTTGTCCAGGCCCTTGGCCTTGAGGATCAGCTCGAGCGCCTGGTCCCAGGGCACACCATCGAGGCGCAGGGTGATACGGCCCTGAACGGTGTCACTCGCCACCAGGTTGAGGTCGGTGAAGTCCGCAATCAGCTGCAGTACCGAGCGCACTTCAATATCCTGGAAGTTCAGCGACAGTTTTTCACCGACAAACGCAAACTCCTGCTGCTTCTCACGCACCTGCGCCACAGTCAGCGGCTTGACGCTAAGCACATATTCATTGTCGGCCTGATAGGCGAGGTAGTCGTAATCACCATCGTGAGGATCAACAGTTATCACGCTGTTGCGGCCATCGTAGTCAACACTGATAGAGTTTACCGGCGTCGCAAAATCGGTCACATCCAGGCGCTGGCGCAGGGATGGCGGCAGTTCCGCACCGAGGAAGGTCAGCACGATTTTGCCGCGGGTGCGCTCTACATCGATATTCACTGCGGGGTCACTCAGGCTGACAATGACCTTGCCCTCGCCGCCTTCGCCGCGACGGAAATCAACATTGTTAATGCCCACATTGCTGGCCGCCTGGAATTGCGCGCTACCACCGATATTGGTCGTGCTGCGCACTGGTGCAGCGGTGACCGCTGCAGTACTGGCACTGTCGGCACCTACTTCCAGTACCACCTGGTTGCCAACGCGCTCGCTGGTGTACACCGGCAGCTTGTCCAGGTTGAGAATCAAGCGCGTACGGTCTTCACCAGACACGATTACCGCGCTGCGTGCAGCGCCGATATCCATGCTGTATTTCTTTTGTGGCAGTACGCTTTCGACACCCGCGAAATCCATCACAATGCGCGCAGGCTGCTCAATGGTGTAGCCAGTTGGCTCCGGCGGCACATCGCTAAAGGTGAGACGCAGCTGGAGTCGGCTGCCCGGCAGCTCGGAGAACTGGATGTCGTTCAGCTGGCTGGCCAAACTTGGCATCGCCAAAGGCAGAATCAGCAGGCCCAGCAGCAACGCTTTTGCGCGCGACAGCTTATTGGCGCCCCAGGCCAATACTCGGGCGAGTTGCTTGATGATCATTTTTAGTTGTCCTTATCTTCCAAAGTCAGTGCCCGCGGCCGCTCAATCCAGCCACCGGTGCCATCCGGCACAATTTCGAGTACATCGAGTTGTGACGACGAGGCGTTGACCACCCGCCCGTGGTTTTTACCCATGTAATTACCGATCGTGATGCGGTGAATGCCGCCATCACCATCATTGACCAACGCCCACAACTGGCCCCCTCTGGACAGGGTACCCACCATGGACAGCGCATCGAAGGGATAGCGCTCCAGCAGTTCTTTCTGCCGGTTGACGTCCGGCGCCACATCCAGTTTGCGCCCCACCAGACGCTGATCCGCTTCCAACATCGGGCGAATAAAGGGACTACGCATAGCAGCCGCGCTGTAGACATACGGGCTGTAAGGCGTAAATGTGGGGATCGGCTCAATCTGTCCTTTGGGCTTGTGCTTGACTGCTGCCATCTTCTGGCGCAGATCACCGTGGCTGCCGTCCAGGCTACAACCGGCGAGCGCCAGGACTGCCGCGGTCAGAGCGAAGTATTTTTTCATCCCTCTTCTCCCTGATCCTTATAGCGATAGGTCTTGGCACGCACCACCATATTCAGGAGTGCGGAGCTGTCTTTACTGGTACCGATTTCGAAGTCATGTAGGGTGACAATACGCGGCATGCCGGCGATACCGGAAATAAATGCGCCAAACTCGTGGTAGCCACCCTGCACCTCGATACGGATCGGCAGCTCTACATAGAACTCACCCACCTGCTCACCTTCCAGTGCAATCTTCTGGATCGTCAGACCGCTACCGCGACCGAACTCATCGATATCTTCCAGCAGGCCAGGCACTTCGGTGTCCTTCGGCAACTGCTTCAAAAGCGCGCCAAAGGTTTCTTCCATCTCGGCCAACTGCTCGCGATACGCATCGAGGTTTGCCGCCTCGAAAGACTTGCGCTCAAACTGGGTAAACAGCTCGCGCTCCTTGTTCGCGGCAAACTCCAGCTGGCCGTAGCGATCCTTGATCATGAAGAAGTAGCCGCCGCCGATTAGCACGGCGGAAATAATGACCAGCAAAGCCACACGCCCAGCGAGGGGCCAGACACCGACACGGGAAAAGTCGATATCATTGATATCCAGCTCATTGAGCTGTTTTAAAGTATCTTCAAGCGCCACGATTACGCTCCACTGTTGGCGCCGTCCTCGGCACCTTCTTCTTTTTTGCGGCCGCTAACACTGACCGTCATTTCAAACGCGCTGGCCTGCTCGCCGTACTCGGGCTTCGCCGTGACCCCGGTGAGGTTGGGCGACTGGAACCACTCAGACTGGTCCAGACTACGCATAAACGAGGACACCCGGTTGTTGGACTCGGCCATACCGGAAATCTGCAGAGTCCTGCCAGTGCGCTTCAGCTCGGTTAACCACAAACCTTCCGGGGCGGCACGTACCATCTCATCGAAGTAACGCACAGCCAGCGGACGGTTGCCCTGCAGCTCCTGAATCACGCGCATGCGGTCAATCAGCTCCTGGCGACGCTGCTTCAGCTCCTTGATTTCACGCACCTGCTTGTTCAGTGCGGCAATCTCGGTATTCAGCAGCTGGTTGCGCTCATTCTGATTGGCGATCTGTGCGTCGACGGTCTTCATCCACATGAACACCGACACTGCAGCAGCGGCCACCACCACAACGGCAACCTGCTGAAACTCTTTCTGCTTCTGCGCCCGGAACTCCTGGCGCCACGGGAGTAAGTTAATTTTTGCCATTGATCAGAACTCCCTTTCGCGCATGGCGAGGCCAGCAGCGATCATCAGGGACGGCGCCTCACTCACCAGAGCCTGGCGATTCACCCGGGACGCGACACTCATGTCCCGGAAGGGGTTGGCCACGAGTGTCGGCTTGTTAAGTTTTTCCCCAACCAGCTCGGCGAGCCCTTCCATGGCAGCAACACCGCCGCCCAGCAGGATGTAATCCACGTCGCTGTAGGAAGTTGAGGAGTAGAAGAACTGCAGGGAGCGCATGACTTGCTGCACCACCGCATCGCGGAAGGGCTCGAGCACTTCCGGGTAGTAATCATCGGGCAAGCCGCTGCCGCCCTGGCGCTTGGCCAGTGTGGCCTCTTCGGCGGACAGGCCATAGCGACGCTGGATCTCATCTGTCAGCTGGCGCCCGCCAAACAGTTGCTCACGGGTGTATACGGTGCGCCCGTCGACCATGACTGACAGCGCACTCATGGTCGCGCCAATGTCGATGACCGCGACCACCAGCTGCTCCTGCGCCGGGAACTGATTGTCCAGCAGGGTGTAGGCACGCTCAATGGCGTAGGCTTCTACATCCACCACCCCCGGCTGCAGCTCGGCTTCGCTCAGGGCAGAAACCCGCTGCTCCACGTTCTCACTGCGGCATGCGGCCAACAGCACCTCAACCTGCCCCTCCCCCTTGTCCGAGGGCCCCTGTACCTCAAAGTCGAGGTTTACTTCATCCAGGGGATAGGGGATGTACTGATCTGCCTCAAGCGCGATCTGGGCTTCCAGCGCGTCGTCGGAGAGGTCGGCCGGCATATCCAGGGTCTTGGTGATGACCGCAGAACCGGATACAGCCACCGCGGCCTGGCGCAGACGGGTCTTGGAACGACGCACGACCTTGCGGATGGCCTCGGCGATGGCACCGACATCATTGATGTTTTTATCCACTACCGCATTCGGGGGCAGAGGCTCGGCTGCATAGCTTTCCACCCGATATTTGTCGCCACTGCGACTCAGTTCGAGCAACTTGACCGAGGTGGAGCTAATATCGAGCCCAAGCATGGCTTTCGGGCCCTTATTGAGAAAAGGGAGCATCCCCATTTTTCTTATCTTTTCCGTGGGTTATGGAGGTTTGATGTTATAGCACTTTAAATTACCGTCGCAACCGCCTTTTGCATAGGTATCAGCGCACATTATTCGTATAATTGTCGAACAGTGCCGATATAATTGATTAAGACGTATACAGAAGCATTTCCATGACCGAAAAAGCCCGCAACCGCCTGTTGTCACTGCTGTGGCTGGCTCTGGCCGGTGCCGCCGCCGGCGCCATGGCGTTTTCCAGTATTTATCTGTACCTGAAACCGGGCTTGCCATCCGTGGAAACGCTGCGCGATATCCGCCTGCAGACCCCGCTGCGCATCTATTCCCGGGATATGAAACTGATTGGCGAATTCGGTGAAAAGCGCCGCAGCCCGATCACCATCGACCAGACCCCGGAGATGTTCATCAACGCCATTTTGGCGGCAGAAGACGACGGTTTCTACTCCCACAGTGGTGTTTCGATCAAAGGCCTGATGCGCGCCGCGCGCCAGCTGATAGCCAGCGGCTCTATCCAGTCGGGGGGCAGTACCCTGACCATGCAGGTGGCGCGAAATTTCTTCCTGAGCCGCGAACAGCGCTTTATCCGCAAGTTCAACGAGATCCTGCTCTCCCTGCAAATCGAACAGGAATTGAGCAAAGACGAGATTTTGGCGCTGTATATCAACAAGATCTTCCTCGGCAACCGTGCCTACGGTTTCCAGGCGGCAGCCCAGGTCTACTACGGCAAAGACATCAATGACCTGAACCTGGCCCAGTGGGCCATGATGGCGGGCCTGCCCAAGGCACCCTCGACCTACAACCCCATTGCCAATCCCTCCCGGGCGCTGGTGCGCCGCAACTGGATCCTCAAGCGCATGCTGGATCTGGGGCATATCGACCAGGACGAGTACAAGAACTCCATCACCGCACCGGTCACCGCACGCTTCCATGGGCGCGACCTGGATTTGAGCGCGCCCTACGTGGCGGAGATGGCGCGTAAAGAGGCCGTGGACCTGTTTGGCGACGCCGCCTACACCGATGGCTACCAGATCATTACCACGGTCGATAGCGGACTGCAGGACGCGGCGCGTAAAGCCTTGCAGCACGGGCTCGAGACCTACGATGGCCGCCACGGTTACCGCGGACCGGAGCAGCGCCTCGACGTGGAGCTGCTGGCGGACAACGATCAGCTGGTGGACCTGCTGAAGGAGATCCCGATACTCGGCGGCCTCGAGCCCGCGGTGGTCACCGCGGTCAATGCCCAGAGCCTGATGGTGCAACTGCGCGACCGCAGAGTGGTCGAAATTGCCTGGGAGAATGGCCTCAGCTCTATTCGCCCGTATATCTCCGAGAATGCCCGCGGTAAGCGACTGACTTCCGCTGAGGAAATGTTCGCGCCCGGCGATGTGGTGCGCCTGCGCCGTATCGTGATCAGTGCCGAGCAGGTAGCGGCGGAGCAGCAAGCAGCCCAGGAAGCCGCACTGGCCTCCGCGGCCGAAGCCCTGGCCGACACCAATATCACCGAAGACCCCTTCTCTACCCCGGAAGGACTGGCCAGCGAAGAGCCCGCAGAGGCGCCAGAGGCCCGCGAAGAGTGGCACCTTGCCCAGGTGCCCGCGGCTCAGGGCGCGCTGGTGTCGCTGGAACCGGAAGACGGTGCGATTCGCGCGCTGGTGGGCGGATACGACTTCCGCCAGAGCCACTTCAACCGGGTCACCCAGGCAGCACGTCAGCCGGGCTCCAGCTTCAAGCCGTTTATCTACGCGGCCGCGGTGGAAAATGGCTATACCGCAGCCAGCATCATCAACGACGCCCCGATCATCTTCGAGCAAACCAATCTTGAGGATGTGTGGCGCCCGGAGAACGATGGCGGAACCTTCCTCGGCCCGACCCGCTTGCGCAAAGCCCTGTATCTGTCGCGCAACATGGTCTCCATTCGCCTGCTGCAGGCACTGGGATTGGACCGAGCGCTGACCTACACCGAAGGGTTCGGCTTCGACCGCGCCAAGCTGGATCGCAACCTCTCCATTGCACTCGGCACTTCTGCGCTCACGCCGCTTGAAATGGTGCGCGGTTACGCGGCCTTCGCCAACGGCGGCTTCCGCGTGGAACCCTACCTGTTAGACCAGGTACTCGATGTGCATGGTGATACCGTCTACCAGGCACTGCCACTGACCGTGTGCCGTGACTGCCCGCTGCCAGGGGAATTACCTGCTGCAGAAGCGGAGCCCGTCGACCTGCAGTCCGTACAGCATGAGGCGGCGGCAGCCGCCCATGAAGAAGAACCGCTCGAACTGCGCACGCTGCCGGTAGCCCCGCTCAGCGCCGATGAGCAGGCCCGCCCCCGTGCGCCGCGTGCGATGGAGGCAGAAACCGCCTTCATCATGGACTCCATGCTTAAGGACGTGATCAAGCTGGGTACCGGCCGCAAGGCACTGGTCATGAAGCGCGGCGACATCGCCGGTAAGACCGGTACCACCAACGGCCCACGCGACGCCTGGTTCTCCGGCTACAGCCCGCATTTGGCCACCAGCACCTGGGTAGGTTTTGACGACAACACACCGATTGGTCGCAACGAATACGGTGGCTCAGCGGCATTGCCCATCTGGATCGACTTCATGTCAGCGGCCCTTGATGGCCTGCCGGAGCGCCACTTGCCGCAACCGGAAGACATCGTCACCACGCGCATCAATCCGCGCACCGGTATGCGCACATCCCGCGGCGGTATATTTGAGATATTCCGCGCCAACCGGGTGCCCGGCCGCGAGACTTATAGCAATTACCCATCGATCTACTCCGACGGCCCGAGCAATCCAGCTAACGGCGACAGCCAGTCGCAGGAGTCAGTGCCCGAAGAGCTGTTCTGACGGTAACTGTCACCGGACCAATAAAAAACGCCGCCCTTGGGCGGCGTTTTTTATTCGCTGCGAACACGACCGTATGACCGGCCGTCGGCAGCTAGCGCGAACTGCGATAGTCGAGACAGGCTTCTTCCAGGGTACCCAGGTCGGGGATGACTGCCGCCTCACCGGTGACCGAGACGTGCATCAACTCACCCATGGCACACTCACCCTCGCGCCCGGCGAGATCGGTGGGGGTCACACGCACCAGGCGTGGTGTACCTTGCAAGACAATCGCAAAAAATGGCAAGTCGCCATCCGGGTTGCCGCTGCTGAGTACCGCGATCCGGCAGTTACTGCGCAGCACCGGCATCGGGTTGCCGCGCATTACCTCAAAAGAAACCAGCGGCAAGCGTAGCTCACGCCAGTGCAGCTCACCCATGTACCAGTCCGGCGCATCAAACGCGGATACCGGGCTCTGCAGGGCGATAATTTCAGACAGTGTGTCTACCGGCACCAACAACTGGCCATCCGCCAGCGGCAACAGCAGGCTGCTGACCTCACTCGGGACCTCGGTGTTCGGCAGGGTCTCTACGCCATTTCCACTCATGCTGTGTACGCTCCACCACCTAGCGTGGCTGCAAAATTCTCATTCACGGCGGCCATCAGGTATCCGCCTTTGCCTCGGTAAAGTCGCGAATCGCCTCCAGCAGGATCTCTTCCTGATACGGCTTACCCAGGTAGTGGTTCACCCCCAGGGACAGCGCGTGATCGCGGTGCTTCTTACCGGTACGCGATGTAATCATGATGATCGGGATGTCCCGTAGACGGCTGCTGGAACGCATGTTGCGCGCCACCTCAAAGCCATCCATACGCGGCATTTCGATATCCAACAGCATCACATCGGGGATGACATCCTGCAGCTGGATAATCGCGTCCTGCCCATCCTTCGCAGTAATCACCTGGAAGCCTTCCCGCTCCAGGAAGCGCGTGGTGACCTTGCGTACGGTTACCGAGTCATCCACCACCATGACCAGTTTCTGGGTCTCTGGCTCTTCCCGCGTGCTCACGCTAGGCGCCTCTTCCAGCAACGGCGTTTCCGGGCGCGCCAGTTGCGCGGAGTGTTTGCGCAGCAGTGCGTGCGCATCGAGGATCACCACCACGGTACCATCACCGGTAACCGTCGCACCGGAGACGCCCTGCACACCGGCAAACTGCGGCCCCAGGCTCTTCACCACAATCTCGCGACTGCCGAGGATTGCATCCACCTGCAGCGCCATCGCGGTGTTATCGGAGCGCACCAGCAGTACCGGCATCTGCATGTCCTCAACCGCCAGACGCGGCTGTGCGGAAGACTGCAGCAGACTGCCGAAATAATTTACCTGGTAAGGCTCGCCGGCGTACTCAAAGCGGGCTTCCGGGGTGCGGTAGTAGTGCTCCAGCTCAAACGGGCTCAGACGCACGATGCCTTCGATGGTGTTTAGCGGCATGGCGAACAAGTCTTCACCCACCTTCACCATCAACGCGCGGTTGACCGACACCGTAAACGGCAGGCGCACCACAAACTCAGTCCCCTGGCCCGCTTGCGAGCCGATTGTGACCGAGCCACCGATCTGCTTGATCTCGGCGGAGACCACGTCCATGCCCACGCCGCGTCCGGAAATCTGAGTGACCTGATCCGCGGTACTGAAGCCAGCGTGCAGGATGAACTGCATGATTTCATTGTTGGACAGCTCTGCGTCCGGGCGCATGAGGCCGCTCTCAATCGCCTTTTCGCGCACCCGCATCAGGTTGATACCAGAACCATCGTCACTGATGGTCAGCACCACCTCACTACCCTCGCGGGCAACGGCAACCGCAATGCGGCCGCGCTCTGGTTTGCCGGCGTCGCGACGCTCCTGCGGGGATTCAATACCGTGGTCCACCGCGTTCCGCAGCATATGCTCAAGCGGTGCCACCATACGCTCCAGCATGGAACGATCCAGCTCACCTTCCACGTTGGAGAACACCAGATCCACCTGCTTACCGAGTTCGGCACTGACCTGACGCACGATGCGGCGCAAGCGCGGCACCAGGCGTGAGAAAGGTACCATGCGGCTGCGCATCAGACCTTCCTGCAGCTCGGTATTTACCCGCGACTGCTGCAGCAGCAAAGTCTCGGTGTCCCGGGCCTTGTTACCCAGGGTCTGGCGCAACTCCAGCAAATCCGAAGTGGACTCAAGCAAAGAGCGTGACAGCTGCTGGAACGACGAGTAACGGTCCATTTCCAGCGGGTCAAAATCCACATCCTGTTCTGCCAGCTGCTCCTGACGGAACTGGATCTGCGCCTCGGTTTCCTTATCCAGGCGGCGCAGCTGTTCATTCAGGCGCGACAGGGTGGAATCCATTTCATCCAGGGCCAGGCCAAACTCACTGACCTGCTCTTCCAGACGGCCACGGGAAATCGATGTCTCACCGGCGAGGTTTACCAGCTCTTCCAGTAGCTCGGAGGCAACCCGCACCATTTCCTGGGGCTGGTTGCGCGGCTGGCCACCATCGCGCTCGCCAACATTTTTCGATTTGCGCACGAAGGGCAGTACATTGCTGCCGCTTGCCGCCGGCGCAACGTCGGTCGGCTCGACCACCGCTGGCGGAGTATCCACAGTCGCGGAAGCCGGCGCCTCGACAACCGGGGCCTGTTCAATTTCAGCCGCTGGTACGTCGACTGCAGTGTCAATCGCAGTATCTACAGCGACCGTCTCTTCGCCGGCTGGCGCCGCATCGGTGCCCACAGCGTGCGCGTCAGCCCACTGGGTCTCCAGCAGGGCACAGAATGCCGGCAATTCATCACCGCCCATCCACGCCTGCACGGTTTCAACACCCGCCGCGAGTCGGTCGTAGATGCCGTGCGCATCGGCAAAGAAACTTGCTGCCGGCGCACTGCCGCTCTGCATATTTTCAATCACGGTCTCGAAGCGGTGGGCAACCTCACCCAGACCCATGAGCGCCGCCATGCGCGCGCCACCCTTGAAGGTGTGCAGCACACGTTTCAGGGCTTCAGGCATGGCGTTGTCGCCCGGAGACTGCTCCCAGTTCTGGATCAGCTCTTCCAGTTCGTCCATCAGATCGGACGCTTCCTCGAGGAACACCTCGACCACATCCGGGTCGATATCGGCCAACAGCGCGCGTTGCGCATCGGTCATCTCACCGGCTGGCGCCTGTGGCGCCGCAACCTCAACATTCGGCGCAGCAGTGGGCTCCGCCGGGGTCACGGGCGGCTCGGCCATCAGTCGCTCGACCACGTCACGCCCTTCCGGCGCGGTGAATTCCGGCTCCGTTGTTTGCTCTGGTGCCAGCTCGGCTTCCGAGACCAGCTCGGGCTCCAGCACCAACTCAGGCTCCAGCACCAACTCGGACTCAAGGGCCTCGAAGGCAGCCGGTGCGGCTACGTCCTGCTCATCGGCAGACAGTTCGGATTCCAGCCACTCAACGGTCAGCTCGCGCTCACCCTCGACTACGCCGGCACTATCGATGACATCATCTGCATTAATTTCAAGCTCGGCAGGCGCATCGGCGATCACACTCTCGCTGGCCAAATCGTCTGCAGCCTGTTCTTCCGCAACCAGGTCGTCAAAGCCCAATTCGCCCAGGTCATCCGCCTGCGCTTCGGCACCAGCAGCAACCTCCGTCTCGGCTTCTGCTTGCGCGGCAACAGTTACTGCCGTGTCATCGAAAACGAATTCGCTGGCATCAATACCAAACTCTGCGAGGTCGATATCTTCCTCTTCACCGCTGTCATCCCCCTGTGCCAGCGCGCGCAGGGCCTCGCCCACAGCGTCGCTTACCTGGGGCAGATCGGTTGATGCTGCGACAGCATCGACCAGGTCCAGCAGCTCATTGTGGCCCTGCTCGAGGGATGCCCACAGCGCGGGTTCCTCTTCCAGGTGACCGTCGATCACCTGGCGATAGACGGCCAGCAACAGGTTCGCCAGCTCCTGCAGCGTGGGTAACTGGGCTTGGCCAGCGGCCTGCTGCAGAACGTCGAGCTCTTCTGCAACCGGCAAAATAATCGATCGATCACCGGGGGCAGCGCGCCAGCGATTCAGCATCTCATCCGCGTCCAGCAGCACTTTCATGCCATCGGCCATGATCACCGCCAGCAGCTGCGGATCCACGGCTTTCGGTTCGTTGGCCTCGCGCTCGCGAATCAGGTGGCCAACGGCGCGTTCCTGCAGTTCCGCTACCCGCGCCACGAACTGATCGCTGCGCTCAACGTGCAGCGGCTCGCGACGGTAAATCTGCTGCAGCACCTCACGCACATAGCTGGCGCCATCGCTGATCAGGTCATAGGTGTCGCTATCAATCGCCACCTGGTAAGTGCGCAACTCCTTGGCGAAGCGCTCAAGCGGCGCCATGAGTTCAGCCACCTGGGTAACTTCCGCCATGTGGGCAGAGCCTTTCAGGGTGTGCAGGGCGCGGTGCAGCGGGTCAGACGGAACGTCGTAGACCGGCGCCTGGCGCTGCATCTCGGCAAGGAATTCCGCCACCGTGGCCAGATGGGTTTCCGCTTCCTGCGCGAAGATTTCCCACAGCTGTGCATTTTCATCCACTTCAAGCGGCGCATCGTCGTTGACGGCTGGCGCCGGGGCGGCCAGCTCGTCCGTGCCGGCAGCGTCAGACGACAGCATTGCCTGCGGCACTTCACCTTGGGAAAGCTGTTTCGCCCAACCCTCCAGCTCTGCCGTGCGTGCCGGGTCCGGGTCACCGGTACGGGTGCGGAAGCCATCGACCATCGACGGCAGTTTGGCGAGCACCATCTCGATCAGGGTGACATGGGCGCGCACCGGCGAGACGGTTTCATCCAGCACCCGGTTGAGCATGTTTTCCACGGCCCACGACAGCTCACCGACTTCCATCGCCTCGACCATGCGGCCGGAGCCCTTCAGGGTGTGGAAGCCACGGCGGAATTCCACCAGCGAGTCGCGATCGCCAAAATTGGCGGCCCACAGGGGGAAGTAGTGGTTGATGGTCTCGAGCACCTCACCGGCTTCCTCGAGGAAAATCTCGACGATTTCATCGTCGATGATGCTGGTATCGTCATCATCTTCCAGCGGAGACAGGGTTGCCGCGGGTTGTTCCACCGCCTGTGCGCTTGGCGCAGCGGCGGAATTAATTTCGGATGAGGTTTCGCTAGCGGTGTCAGTGGCCGCCGCCGGGTCCGCGCCCTCCTCGGCAAACCAGCTCTCTTCGATTAGTGACGGTGCTTGTTGATCGGCAGTAGCGGCGTCTTCGCCGGTGAGTGAGGCGCTCTCGCCATCGCCCGCAGCCGAGGCTTCTCCGCTCAGGCTTCCCGCAAGCGCTGCCAGCGGGTCGGCATCGAGCTCAGGCGCGCTTGCAGATACAGCTGCTTCCTCTTCCGGTTCGAGATCGAGCTCAAACCCATCCAGGGCCTGCTCTTCCTCGTCGGCAACCGGTGCGGCGACCGGCGCAACAGAATCCGTGGCGGTTTCTGCAGGCAGTTCAAGGCTGTTGAGGGCGTCGCTATCGGCACCATCGGTGGTCGCGGCGAACACATCCCCTTCGGAGACTGCATAACCGAGAGTGGCAACACTCTCTTCCGCCAGTGCCAGCAGCATGTCGGCATCTTCGATGCCATCGGCACGGCGCTCAAGGTAATACTCAACACTGGTTACCGCATCGGCCAGCGTGTCCAGTAGTTTCCAATCGGGCTGGTCGCCGGCATTGATCAACCGCTCTTCGATATAACTACGGCACGCACCGACAATTTCAGCAGCGCGTCCATAGCCCACCATTTCCAGGCCGCCACAGACTTCCTGCAGGCGCTTGGGCACCGAGGCGAGATGCCCGGCATCCCAATGGCTGGCGATGTACTCCACCACCGCTTCCTTAACATTTTCCAGGCCGATGCGCGCTTCGCGCAGTACCTGTTCGGTAGCCTCGCCCATCAGCGGCGATTCGCTATCGACCTTGCGATCCCGTTCCGCCGCGGCGGCCAGGCCCGAGTCGAGCTGCACCAGCTCGGATGCGGCCTGCATCAACAGGTCGTCGGGTGCCGCACTGCGCGAGGCGTCGCGCAGGTATTCGTAAATACTGCGGGCGCGGGTACGCTGGTTTTCCAGCCCCAACACACCCAGGGTGTCGGCAATTCGCTTGGCCACCACCGCAGTGTCGGAAAGCGGCGCACGCTCGGTGGTGCTGATACTCGGGTCGAGTGCTTCACGCACACTGCCCAGTTCTTCACGCAGTGCCGCCACCGCGGTGCCCATCGCCTCTGGCCCCATGGCCAGGGCATCTTCGTTGTCCGGGCGCGGCGTGCCGGGCACTGCGCGGTCCAACGCAAACTTCTGGTACAGCGCGGCGGTGCGCGGGCCATTCGGGCCGCTCAGGTAAACGTAAAACAGGAGGTTGCGGATGAGGTCGCGGTCCGGGCGCACATCGAGAACGCGCGCACCCTGCCCCGCGAGCAGGCGGAATTCGACATCGATACGGCGCAGCAACTGGCGCAGCGCCGGCAAAACATTTACCCGGTGGTCCGCGATGCCCTCGAGCAGCCCCTGCACGATTTCCCACAGGTGTTGGCGCTGGCTGCCGCTGTACAGCAGCGCCATTTTTTCACTGACCTTGCCCAGGTAAGCGAGGCTTTCACCGCTGTTCACATCGCGGATCAGGCTGGCGGCGGCCACGTGATACATCTTGCGCAGCTTGGTTACCAGCTCCTGCAGTTTTGCCGTATTACCCAGCAGCGGCTGGCGCTGGCCGCTGGCGTGCTCCAGTGCGGAAAGGTCCGGGGAGAACAGCGCACCTTCGGTAATCAGGCGCTCGCGGCGCACCGCGCGCAAGTCATTCAACAGCGGCAGCAGCAGCACCGCATTATCGCGACGCTGGAAGGCAATTTTTTCCAGGTAGAGGGGTAATTCCAGCAGCGCACGCATGAGGAACTCACGCGTTTCATCGCTGTTCTCGACTTCGCCGCTGGCGAGGGCCTGCACCAGCTGCTCCATCTCTTCGGCGAGCATCGCGGCACCGGTCAGCTCCGCCATATGCAGGCTGCCGTGCACCTGGTGAATCAGGCTGAGGCAATTCTTCAGCAGGCTATCCGCAGCGCTGGCGGCATCACTGGAGGGGTCGGAAGCGGCGGAATCCGAGGCAAATGTTTCCAACTGCTGGCGAGCCTGAGCCAGCGTCTCGTTGATTTCGCCTATCAGCCAATCCAGGGCCACAAAATTGGGATTGTCGTGACTCACGCCAAGTCCTCGGTAATTCAATTTGCCCGCCCGGCAACGGATCTCAGGGAGCCTCCCGTCGCGAGCTGCTTTACACCCTCACCAATTGCACGGTGAGGGCGTCCGCTTTGTCGTTATCAGAATATGCGGTAAATCAGGCCAGAGCCCGGTCTTCACGCTCTTCTTGAGAAAGTGCGGCGAGGCCATCTTCGTCGGCCATGGCGCCCTCAAGGGATTCGTCATCCAGCATCGGAAATTCTTCAGACAGCTGTGCCAGATCGCTATCGTACAGATCGCCTTCCGCCTCCACGTCGTCTGCCTGCGGCAGTTTGAAGCCGGCAACAGAGTCGCGCAGGCTGGATGCGGTCTGGGCCAGGTTACCAATGGACTGTGCGGTGGCCTGGGTACCGGCGGAAGTCTGCGAGGTAATTTCCTGAATCACGTTCATCGTGTTGGAGATGTGACCCGCGGACGAGGCCTGCTGGCGTGCCGCGTTGGAGATGTTCTGAATCAAGGATGCGAGGTTGGTGGATACCGTTTCGATCTCCTCCAGGGCAACACCCGCGTCCTGCGCCAGGCGAGCACCGCGCACCACCTCGGTGGTGGTGGATTCCATCGAAACTACCGCTTCGTTGGTGTCCGACTGAATCGCTTTTACCAGGCCTTCAATCTGCTTGGTTGCCGCAGCGGAACGTTCCGCGAGGCGCTGTACCTCGTCCGCAACCACCGCGAAGCCTCGACCCGCGTCACCGGCCATAGAGGCCTGGATCGCGGCGTTCAGTGCGAGGATGTTGGTCTGGTCCGCAATGTCGTTAATCAGACTTACGATGTCACCAATCTCTTGGGAAGATTCACCCAGTCGCTTGATTCGCTTGGAGGTATCCTGAATCTGTTCGCGGATGGTATCCATGCCCTTGATGGTGTTCTGTACCACCTTGGCACCGTTACTTGCGATCTGTACCGAGCGTTCTGCTACCTGGGCAGATTCCGCGGCGTTCGCAGATACCTGATCAATGGTCACCGCCATTTCGTTCACCGCCGCGGATGCACCGGCAATCTCCTGCGCCTGGTGCTCAGAGGCCTCGGCGAGGTGCAGGGCGGTCTGCTGGGTTTCCTGAGACAGTGAGGATACTTCCTGCGCAGTGCCGTTGATTCGGGATACCAGTACCCGCAGCTGGTCAATGGTGTAGTTAATAGAGTCCGCAATCGCACCGGTGAAGGCCTCGGTCACCGTTGCGGAGGTGGTCAGGTCACCGTCTGCAAGGTCGGCCAGCTCGTCCAGCAGCTGCATAATCGCCTGCTGGTTACGCTCGTTGGTTTCGGATTCTTCTTTCAGGCTTCGACGTGCGCCGGAGAATGCGGTGACCATCATGCCGAAAATCAGCAGCACGAAAACACCGGCAATAATGGCAATGGTTTGGTTGTTCGGCTGACGCTCACTGGACAGGCTAACAATCCGGTCGTTCAGAGTAGACAGGGCTTCCAGCAGCTGCGGGGAAGAGGTGGCAATACCGTCCGCGGCCTGACGGGTCGCAAACAGGGCCGGCGTCGCTTCGAAAATTTCGCGTACGGAAGAACTTACGAATTCGAACAGTTCAGTAATTTCTTCCAGGGACTCACGGGCCTCGCTGTCGGTAACGCGGGAGATACCCATCACCACGTCACCACCCTTCATACCGTCTACCACTTTACCGAACAGGCTGGCATCGGTGTTGAACTGGTCTGCCGCGGCTTCCGCATCGTCACCACCCTGCAGCATCTTATCGATGTTTCGACCGATACGTTCCGCACGCCATACCTGCAGCTGGGCCTGCTCTACCTGGTTGGCCGGAGCGTTGTTGGCCAGCAGGATTTCCACGATGTTGTTGTGCTCTGCCTGCAGTTCCGGCAGCGAGTCGTTCAGGGTGCTCGCCACGTCGTTCAGGAAGATAATGGAATCTTTATTACCGATAATGGTGTCGGCCTGTTCGCGCATCTGGCGCCAGACCTGGCCATAGGCACCCAGTTCAGCCTCCAACGCGCGGCGGCTTCCCGGGTCCATGCCCTGCAGACCGCTCCAGGTTGCAGCCATCTGGTTCACAACCTGCTCCAGGTCCGCAAACGCCTGCTCGTCGCCCGCGGTAGCGGCCGGTGCGTAGGACACCAGCTGGTAAGAAAGAGCGCGCATCTCCGCTACGTCTTCCAGGTACGTCTGATCCCGGTCAGCGTGGCTCTGCACCAAATAGATGCTGACGATCAGCCCCGCCAGTGTGGCGAGTACCAAGAAAAACATAAACAGCGCGGCAGGGTTACTGCGCAACGCGGAAAATGAATTCTGGGAGCCTGTTTTCATAATTTACTCCTGGCGGACCTGTGCCTCAGGCCAATTCTTGTTTTCACCACTTATTGAGGCCCACTGGCCTCACAACCCCAACTGCCCGCAATGCGGACATCCCCAATACCGGCCACGGCCGACTACGGTTCGCGACCGACACCCGCTGCCGCAGCAGCATCAGGGCCGGACACTGATATGACGTACGGACGCTGCCGCACCTCATTGACCCGCCAGGGCGAGTCGACGCAGACACGAGGCCTACGCCTGTAACGCAGAATGCCGCGACTCAGTGAGCCGCGGCATCCGCAAATTGAAAATCGTTTATCAGCGCCTGCAGATCGAACACCAACCAGCGCCCCTGCTGCAGCACAAACTGGCCGCTCACCATGGGCGCAAAGGGTTCCGAGAGATCTGCGGGCGGCATCTGCCCATATTCCAGCGCCAAGTGTTGCATACCATGCAACTCATCGACGATCAGGCCGGCATAGAGCTTTTCGTGCTCCAACACCAGCACACGACGATTCTGGCGCGAGCTGGCGAGGTGACCACCAAAGAAAGCGGCCATATCAAACAGCGGCAACAGGCGACCACGCACATTGGCCACACCGCGCACCCACGGCTGAACCCCGGGGATAAAGGTGTACTGGGGAACCTCAAGCAGCTCCACCACGTCCTCCATGGCGGCCACGAAGCGCTGACCCAGCAGAGAAAACCCAATGCCCGTCCAGTAGGGTTTGATTTCCTGACGGGCGGGCAGCCCCTTAGCCTGCGCCTTGGCGCGGTTGGCAATATCGACGAGCGCGAGATACGGGGTAAGCGTTGGTTGCACGGAGACTCAACGTCGGCCTCAGGCCAACACCTCCGCGATAGTACCCAGCAGCTTGCCCTCGTCGACCGGCTTGGTCAGGTAGGCACTGGCGCCCTGACGCATACCCCAGACACGATCAGTGTCCTGGTCTTTGGTCGTCACGATGACGACGGGAATGCCAGCGGTCTCGCCACCTTTACTCAGCTGACGGGTAGCCTGAAAACCATTCAGGCCCGGCATTACGATATCCATCAGAATAACGTCGGGGCGCTGTTCACGCGCCACGTCCACACCGCTCTCGCCATTGGTGGCGGTCAGCACGGCGTGACCGTTCTTCTCAAGCATGGTGGTCAGTTTGTGAGTTTCGGTTGGCGAGTCATCGACGATTAGCACTCTGGCCATCTGGTCCCCCGAGATAGTGTTGTCCACTCCGGCCATCGCAATTTTACCGGGCGGATGTTGTTGGCACTGGCCACCCCCACTAGCGGAGCGCGGCCATACGCTTTGTTATTTATTGCAAACGACGCTGACATTTACGACATTCGATCATCTTTGGGATCGTTGACCTGCATCAGCGTGGCTGGACGCAATAGTCTACGCCATTTCTGCCAAGGGTTTCACGCCCTGAATGAGAAGTTATTCTCAGGCAGCGTGATGCGGCTTGGCATGGGCGGAAATTGCGCCCAGAAGTTCGCTTTTGCTGAACGGCTTGGTCAGATACTGATCGCAGCCGACCACGCGCCCCTTGGCCTTGTCGAACAGGCCATCCTTACTGGACAGCATCACGACAGGTGTACTGCGGAATTCGCTGTTGTTTTTGATCAGCGCACAGGTCTGATAACCGTCCAGGCGCGGCATCATGATATCTACAAAGATAATGTCCGGACGTGAATCGGCGATCTTCGCCAGTGCATCGAAACCGTCGGTGGCGGTAACGACCGCGCAACCGGCTTTTTGTAGCAACGTTTCTGCTGTGCGACGAATGGTTTTACTGTCGTCGATCACCATCACGGTGAGACTTTCCCAGTTGAGCTCCATAGTGTGTTCCCAAATCCCCTTCTACTTATTTTCAGGCGTCTCGGCCATGAGCCCGGGCCTGTCTTTACAACCTCATTACGGGGTCCGATCGTTGCTGCGAACAGCCACCTGGGGAGGGTTTACGCTCTTGCGCGAACCCAGTGACCGGCGGACGCAGATCAGATGCAAACTTGTATCACAGATGAACAGGTGAATCTAGCGACGTCCGAGTGTGGCAGCGCACAATGGTCATTTTGTGAGCGGTGCCGCACTTTACCTGCCGGCGTATCCGCACCGGCAGCTTGCAGACTGGGGGCACTACTCTTACCTTACCCGTTGCGCAGCCATCCAGTGTTGGCGCGCCCCACCCAGCAAGTTCAGTTTGACGGACATTCTATGAGCCAGACTCTCGGCGTGGTCATGGACCCCATTGCCAATATCAACTTCAAGAAAGACACCTCCCTGGCCCTGCTGCTCGCAGCCCAGCGCGCAGGATTCGAGCTGTATTATTTTGAACAGGCAGACCTGTATCTGGATGGCGCAAAGCCGATGGGCAACGGCGCACCGCTGCAGGTGTTCGCGGACCCAGAAAAATGGTTCGAGCTCGGTGAGCGCAAACCGGTACACCTGGGCGATCTGGATGTACTGCTAATGCGCGTGGATCCGCCATTCGACAATGAATACATCTACGCAACCTATATTCTCGAAGCCGCTGAGCGCGCCGGCACCCTGGTGGCCAACAAGCCGCAGTCTCTGCGCGACTGCAACGAAAAGATTTTCGCCACCCACTTTGCCGACTGCATCCCGCCGCTGATCGTCAGCCGCGACATGCAGCAACTGCGCGAATTCCACCGCGAACACGAGGACGTGATCTTCAAGCCTCTCGACGGCATGGGCGGCACCGGCATCTTTCACGTAAAGCCGGACGGCGGCAATATTGGAGCGATTCTCGAGACGCTCACCGACAACGGCCAGCGTCAGATCATGGGGCAACGCTACATCCCCGAGATTAAAGACGGCGACAAGCGCATTCTGGTTGTGGACGGCGAACCGGTGCCGTATAGCCTGGCGCGCATCCCGCAGGGCGGCGAAACCCGCGGCAACCTCGCAGCAGGTGGCCGCGGCGAGGCGCGCCCGCTCAGTGAGCGGGATTTGGAAATTGCCCGCCGTGTCGGCCCCACCCTGAAGGAAAAAGGATTGCTGTTTGTCGGCCTCGACGTGATCGGTGATTATCTCACCGAAGTCAATGTGACCAGCCCCACCTGTGTGCGAGAAATTGACGATGCCTTCGGCACCGACATTGGCGGCATGCTGATGCGCGCGATCACAGACCGATTGGCAAAAAAGGGATAAACTGCCCAGCGAATGGTTCAGCACCCGGCCCGCAACACGCAATCGGGCCGATGGGTGCTGGCATTGAGCAGAAGTAACCGCAACCGCAGTAACAACAATAACCAAAATGACCGCAGCTCCCAGCCAGCCCAAGCGCCAGACTCCGCCAACCGCCCCGGGCAACCCGTCGTCCCAGGGCGACCGATTTACCTTTGCCCTGTTTCTGGCCTGCGCCCTGCACGCCCTGTTGATATTCGGCGTGGCGTTTACGGCGCCAGAGGCCAGCGAGGCACCGCCGACTTTGGAAGTGACCCTGGCGCAGCACCGCTCCATGGAAGCCCCGGAAGACGCCGACTACCTGGCGCAGCACAATCAGCAAGCCAGCGGCACCGCGGAAACCCCCAAGGAACTGTCGACCGACCGACACGCGGAAATCGCGGACACCAGCATTCGGCAGGTCAATCCGCTGCCCCAGCAACAGGCCGCTCGCCCGGCAGATCAGCTGCGCCAGCTGATTACCACCATCGGTGACAGCCCCACGCAGGCACCGGAGCTTCCCGCCGAGGACAAGCGCTCGGAAGAAAAGCAGGGCGACGCACCTTCCGACCTGCCGCCGAGCAACCCGGAGATCGCCAGCCTGCAGGCGCGCCTCGACAAGATTCGCCAGACCATTGCCCAGCGCCCGCGGGTACGCCGCCTCACTTCCGTAGCCACCAAGGCCTCCCCGGATGCGACCTACCTGCACGACTGGCGCCAAAAGGTGGAAGCGGTCGGCAATGACAACTTCCCCGAGGAAGCCCTCAGCCGGCAGATCACCGGCGACCTGCGCATGATGGTGCGCTTGCTGCCCACCGGCGCGGTCGAAGAAGTGGTCATTCTGGAGTCCTCCGGTGAGCGCATCCTCGATGATGCCGCGCAACAGATTGTGCGCCTGGCGGCACCGTTCGCACCCTTCCCCGCGGAGATTCGCCAGCAGGCAGACCGACTGGAAATCATCCGCACCTGGCGCTTTGAAATGACCGGCTTCTCCACCGCCGCCAGTAAAACTCCCAGCCGCGGCTAACAGCCTCTAAACTAGCACCATGCAACCCACAAACACCGACAAGATCGACAGCGATCTCACCAGTAACAGCCTGCGCGGCCAACTGCTACTGGCGATGCCCGGCATGCAGGACCCGCGCTTTGTGCATGCAGTCGCGTTTATTTGCGAGCACAGCGCTGACGGCACCATGGGTGTAGTCATCAACGCACCGAGCAAGGTGACCTGGAAGGAAGTGTTCTCCCAACTGGCACTCGACGACATCAGCCTACGGGGTGATGAGCCGGTACTGGTGGGCGGCCCGGTGGCCCAGGAACAGGGATTTGTGTTGCACGGCCGCGGCATGCAGTTCGCCTCTACCGCCGAGGTTTCTGAAGAAATCAGCCTGACCGCCTCCAAAGACATCATTGAATCGCTCGCCGCTGGCCGCGGACCTGACGATGTGCTGCTGGCACTCGGCTACGCCGGCTGGGGCCCCGGGCAACTCGAACAGGAAATTGCTGAAAACGCCTGGCTGACACTGCCGGCATCCGCCGAGATCCTGTTTGCCACCCCCTGGGAAAAACGCTGGCAGGCCGCCGCCGCACGCCACGGCATTGACTTGAGCGGGATCGGCACCCAGTCTGGCCACGCCTAGGTTTACCTTCTGCATATGAAAGCCATCACCGCCCTCGCCTTCGACTTCGGGACCAGTTCCATTGGCCTGGCGTACGGCCAGAGCCTTACCGGCAGTGCCCGCGAGCTCGACCCACTGCCGGCCAAAGACGGCAAGCCCGACTGGAATCGGGTGCAAAACATCGTCGACGAATGGAAGCCCAAGGTGCTGGTGGTTGGCCTGCCCCTGAATATGGACGGCAGTGAAAGTGAGTTTGGCGCTCGCGCACGCAAATTTGGCCAGCGCCTGCATGGCCGACTCGGCCTGCCGGTGGAATATGCCGATGAACGTCTGAGCACGCGCGCCGCCAAGGAGGAGGCGCGCGACCGCGGGCATCGCGGCAACTACGCCAACCAGCCCGTAGACTCCATCGCCGCGCGCATTTTTCTCGAGGACTGGCTGCGCAACGTTGCCGACTCTTGATGCGGCGGCCGGTAATCCGGCGCACAAGCTGGTAAACTTGCGCGCAACGTCAATCCAGCCAGTTTCCCCGCATGTCCGAATCAAGCACCACCAGCAACACCCCGATTTCCACTGTCCGCATCGCTACCCGCGAGAGCGCCCTGGCCCTGTGGCAGGCGCACTTCGTCAAGGGTGAGCTGGAGCGCCACCACCCGGGGCTCACCGTGGAACTCCTACCCATGACCAGCCGCGGCGACCAACTGCTCAGCATCCCACTGAACAAGGTGGGCGGCAAAGGACTGTTCGTGAAAGAGCTGGAAAAAGCCATGCTGGAAGGCCGCGCCGACATCGCGGTGCACTCCATGAAGGATGTGCCGATGGAGTTCCCGGAAGGCCTGCACCTGCCCGTCATCTGTGAACGCGAAGACCCGCGCGATGCGTTTGTGAGCAACCACTACGCGTCTCTCGCAGAACTCCCGCAAGGTGCGGTAGTTGGCACCTCCAGCCTGCGCCGCCAGTGTCAGGTGCTGGCAGTGCGCCCGGATCTCGAGGTCAAATTCCTGCGCGGTAACGTCAATACCCGCCTGGCCAAACTCGACGCCGGCGAATACGACGCCATCATCCTCGCTGCGGCCGGCCTGTTGCGCCTGGAGATGGACGCGCGCATCGCCGCCTTTATCGAACCGGAAGTGCTGCTGCCTGCCGGTGGCCAGGGTGCCGTAGGTATCGAATGCCGCCGCGATCCGGCACTGGAAGCCTTGCTGGCACCGCTGCAGCACGATGCAACCCGCCATCGCCTCAATGCCGAGCGCGCCCTGGTGCGCCGCCTGAATGGCGGTTGCCAGGTACCGATTGGATGCTACGCAATTTTCAGTGACGAAAAACAAACCCAGCTTTGCCTGCGCGGCCTGGTGGGCAGCCCCGACGGCGCGACCATGCTGCGCGGCGAAGTCCATGGCCCTGCTGAAGAAGCAGAATCCCTCGGCATCCGCCTGGCCGAACAGCTGTTGCAGGCCGGCGCCGACAAGATCCTCGCGGAAATTTAATTCATCGCCACTTAATTCACCATCGCATCCGCAGTGACGGCTCCACCCATGACCTCACCCCTCGCCGGCCAGCGCATACTGATCACTCGCCCCGCGCACCAGAGTGACCGCTGGCAGGCACTGCTGCACGCGCAGGGGGCGATGGTGGACAGCATTCCCATGCTCGCTATCGAACCGGTAACCGATGCGGACGCAGTGCAGGCGGTGAAAAGCCTGATCCTGGATTTTGACCAGTTCGATCACGCCATCTTCGTGTCGCAGAACGCCGTACAATTTGGTTTTGACTGGTTGGATGACTACTGGCCACAACTGCCTCAGGGGCCGCGTTACTACGCCATCGGTGCGGCCACGGCCAGGGCGATTCGCGCCCGCGGCGCCGGGCCTGAAGCATGCGACAGCGCTGCGATGGATTCCGAAGCATTGTTAAACCTGCCACCGCTGCAGAACCCGCAGGGCGAGCGCGTAATCCTTTTTCGCGGCCAGGGTGGGCGCCCACTGATCGGCCAGACACTGGCAGAGCGCGGCGCGCGTATCGACTACTGCGAGCTGTACCAGCGCCTACTGCCAGCCGATGCCTGCACAGAACTGCGCGCGTACCCACACATCCCCGATGCCATCACCTTGCACAGCGGGGAAACACTGGAGAACCTGCAGCGCGCACTGGAAACAACCGGTAAACGCGCCGCGCTGAACGACTGCGCGCTGGTCCTCCCCAGCCAGCGCGTCGCCGAGCAGGCCCTGGCGCTCGGTTTCAGCAAGGTTTTTGCCGCCAAAAATGCCGGCGACACGGCCATGCTGGACGCATTAAGCGAAGCACTCGCGTCCCCGCATTGCTGAAATCCCACCGATCACGGTAAAAAATTTTAATTCCGCGCCAGACTTCCTATAAAGAACCGCTGCAGTCGCTATAATTTGGCGACAAATTTTCTAGCGGCATCCGTGCAGCCCACCGCCCTGACAACCGCTAGAACGACCGGTGCCCCCACGCATCTACCCTGAGCAAGCGAGCCCATGAGCGATAAAAAAGCCCCAGCTTCCGCCACGCCGGACGACAACAACGATAAGCAGAAAGATATACCCACGGTGACCGAGAAAGCGGAGCCCAAGAGCAACTTCGCCAAGGCCGCAGTAAAAACCGGCGACGTAAAGACCAGCGGCAGGGCCAAAAGCGACAGCAAAGCAAAAAACCCAAGTACGCCCCGCGCCGCAAAGAAGGGCAATGGCTGGGCCTGGTTCTGGTTACTGCTGTTGGCACTCATCGCCCTCGCGGTCGCCGCCTGGTATTTCATTCCCAGTGTGCGCACGCAAGCCAATAGCCACCTGCAGGACCTGCCGCTGGTGGGGCGGTATTTTGCTGCCGACACACAAACCATTTCGCAAAGTGGCCGCACCACCGCCAGCGAAGACAATGCACCGGCAGCCAGTGACCAATCTCAGCCAGCAGACAGCATGCCCTCTGCGCCAGCCACTAACGACAACGGCACGGCCAGCCGCGCCGCCGACTCAGCGACAACAAATAACCAGGGCACCACAACCGACAACGCGCAGACCACTACCGCACAGCCGCCAGTACCCGAGCAACCCATGCTGCAGCCCGGCGAATCCCAGGCCACGCCGCCGTCGGCAACATCACCGACGCCCCCGGCCTACCAGAACCTTGAGCTCATCAAAGGCCTGCGCCAGCAACTGGAGCAGCAAAACCAGGTCATCGAGCAGCTTCAGCAACAGCTGGCAGGTGTGCAGCGCAACGTCACCGCACAGGGCAACCGCCTGAGCCAGCTGGGTAACGCCAGTCGCGAAGACTGGCAACTGGCGGAAGCGGATTACCTGCTGCGCCTGGCCAACCAGCGCCTGATGCTGGAGCAAGACAGTCGTTCCGCCCTTGGGCTGCTACAGGAGGTCGACAAGATTATCCGCGACGTGGATATGCCGGATTTGTACGGTGTGCGCCAACAGCTGTCCCGCGATATCACCGCACTCAAGCTCGTCGAAAATGTGGACCGCGAGGGCCTCTACCTGCGCCTGCGCGCACTGGAGGAGCAGATGGTCAAACTGAACATCCAGCCGCAGTTCGATCTGGCCAAACGCGATGCCGCTGTCATCCAGCAGCAAAACGCGAACCCCGATGTTGGCGAGGCGCACTTCCGCTCCAGCTGGAGTAACTTCCTTAACTTCCTCAAAGGTTCTGTGCGTATTCGTGATGGCGAGGTCGACCCGGTTCTGCTGTCGCCACAGAGTGAAACCCGTTTCCGCCAGAGCCTGCGCTTGAATATGGAACAGGCCGAACTGGCGGTGCTGCGTGCGGATGACACCGTGTTCAAAGACTCCATTAATCACGCGCGCCAGCTGCTACTGGACTACGGCGTGGACAATCCTCAGCGTCAGGTAATCCTGCGCGAGCTGGAAGAGCTCGCGCAGGAGAAAGTCAAAGTCGAGCTACCGAACCTGAGCGCGTCGCAGACCGCGCTGCGCAACTACATCGACAAGATGCACAAGGTCTCCTCCGGACAGACGCCGAGTAATGACAACGGAGGTAGCGACTGGTGAAACGCTTCCTCCTATTTACCCTGCTATTACTGCTCGGCGGCGCCTTGCTCGCCGAGGCCATGCGCTCCTATCCCGGCTACCTGTTATTGATGGTGGGTGGTGATGGCGGAAAACGTATCGAAATGAATTTGTGGGTCGCCATCGGCGGCCTGGCTCTGGGCATACTCGCGCTGTTCCTGTTTATCTGGCTGTTGCGCAGCGTGGCGCGGGCCATTGGCGGTAGCGTCAGCCGCATTCGCTTCGGCCGCAGCCGTATCGCCCGCCGCCGGCTTACTAATGGCCTGGTGGAGTTTATGGAAGGCAACTGGGCACGTGCGCGAAGATTACTGCTGAAAAGTGCGGCGCGCTCCGATGCCCCGATCATTAATTACCTGGCCGCAGCACGCAGCGCATTCGAGCTGGGGTATCGCGACGAAGCCAATGAGCTTCTGGCCAAGGCCGAGGCCACCGGTGATGACACCCAACTCGCCGTGGCCATCAGCCAGGCGCGCATGCAATTGCTCGACAAGCATTATGAGCAGTGCATCGCCAGCTTGCAGCGCGCGATGCAACAGGAGCCCAACCATCCGGCCCTGTTGCAATTGCTGCGTCAGGCCTATTACAACATCGGCGAATGGCATGGTCTGCGCGAGTTGTTACCCAGACTGGAAAAGCATGCCAGCATGCCCGAGTCACAGTTCCAGCAACTAGAACTGGAGGTGTACCAGAACCTGCTGCGTGACGCCGCCAATCGCGATAACAAGGACAAGCTACGCGAGACCTGGAACAGCCTAAGCGGCCGCTGGCAGCGCAATATTGAACTGCGCAATCTTTATGGAGCCATGCTGCACAAGGTAGGGGATGATGTTGAAGCGGAGAAACACCTGCGCTGGATTCTCAACCGAGAGTGGCGTGCAGACACAGTGCGCCTCTATGGCCACCTGACAGGCGCTGACGCCAGTCAGCAGCTCACTATTGCCGAAGGCTGGCAAAAAGAATACGGGGAAAACGCCGATCTTCTTACCTGCCTGGGACGCCTGTATCTGCGCAATGAAATATGGGGCAAAGCGCGGCAATATTTCGAAAAAAGCCTGCTGCTGCGCTCAGACCCGGAGACCTCCGCCGAACTGGCGCGGCTCCTCAACGCATTGGGTGAAAAGGAGAATGCGGCGCGACTTTACGAGCAAGGGCTGCTACAGGCAGTTTCCACACTGCCACAGCTACCGTTACCTGACCAGCAGGCACATATGCTGGGGACACGGGCATCCTGATCGCTTGTCGACGTGCTCAACCACGCGCGCACCATTCCCACGGATGTATCGATCCAGGTGCCCCGAGAGGGGCAACATGGTAAATAGCATCATTTAAGTGTCGCATGAGACTGACAAATCAGCGGCCGGCGCGACGCGCTTATGCAGGCTTCCGTCGCAGAACAGGTAAAGATTGGGTCCGCTAAATGGATAATCGCCACCTTGCGTAGCCGTGCTTAACACCTCGCCGGATTCCTTATCAATTATGGTCGAGACCACCCTGGGTTTATCCCCATGCTGGACGTCAACGGTCAGCAGCTTACCATCCAATTCGAATTGATAGGCACCGGGTTTATCCAGATCAACGGTGGCTTCCAGCGAAGTAACATTGTCTTCGATAACGATATAGTCAACGGTTTTTGCCACCGATGTCGCTGAAAGTAATCCCGCACAAACTAGCAGTAAGATACGTTTTCCGTTCATTTTTAAATCCTTTTTCATGTGGCGATTTAGCCTAGCCTGACGCAGATGAACCCGGCCTGAACGGTATGCACTGGGTAACACGATAAAGTCTTGGCCCGGTCGCAACCAAAGACAACTGAGTTACCATTAGACCCAGACCTTGCCATTCATAGATCACTAACCAGATAATTCAACACATCAACGACCTGCTGCGGTGTTGTTGCCCACGCATATGCCGCAGCATCGACCTCTTTTAGCGGGTGCACGATTTCCTCAGCGTGTAGCGTAATGTAGGGTTTACCAAGAGCAGCACAGTATCCGGCATCAAACGCCGCATTCCACTGCTTGTACTTATCCCCAAATCGGATAATCGCAACATCGCACTTCTCGATTAGTGTTTTTGTACGAATTGCATTCACCTTCGCCGACTTATGGTCACGCCAAAAACCGCTCTCTTCGCCGCCAAGCACATCACCCGCCCCATCACTGGCGTCATGATCCGTAACTGCAGATGAAAAGACAAAATTACCACCTGCGCACCCATCGATAATCTGCTTCCGCCAATCCGTATGGATCTCACCAGAAAGATAGATATTTAACGCCACTTCAAACTCTCCGATTTAAATATAGATCTAGGCATGGCATGAGCAATGCCTCGAGCAACTACTTAATCTCACACCAAAAAAACCAAATATACTTCACTCGATGAAAAAAATTTCAGTATTCGTAACAACACAGCAGATATGCATCAAATGCACCCACCGTTGATAACTCAAGGCATGCGCCTATCTTCATGAACTTTGTAGGCAAGCCCACGACACTCCATATACTTGTAGCAGAGCCTCTCTGCAAAAATCTGACATTGCTCAATTACTATGCCGTTCGCGCCTTGGTCCAACGCCCGCGACTTTAGAATTTTTTCAAGGCTGACGCGTGAAAGACGGCCCTCATCCGCACTCTCTTGACAATGGGAAGCTTCCACCGCCCCTAGAAAAACGGCTTCATGCTGCCCTATTTCCTCTTGGGAGTACTCCTTTACATTTTTTGACTTCAGCATTGACGTGGCATATGGGCCATAGTCGACAACTACAGACAAGCGAGCACAGCCACAAAGCACAAATACGAGTATGACACTGAATATTTTCATAATTTATTTAGGAAACCCTAATAGCTCGACACTTTAAGGGCTGACCTTCTCCGCATACACTCTGCAAGAAAAAAAGAACGCAAGAACACAACAAACCTAATAGGTCCAGAATAATTCACGCCATCCGCAGCTGCGCCATGATCCACTCTAGAACCGAATACCCGCATTAATATTGAAAAATATTACACGAGCTGCTGTTTCACCAGGTCTGCCCACAAATTGAAATTTGACCTCTGGACCTACTGTAAATCTATCACTGAACACCAACCCACCTTTGAAAGATGCTTCAGCCATCGATCTAGTCTTACTGCGCTCAACGGAAAATTTTGCTGCCCCAATGCCGGCGGTACAGCCCAAATATGCATGTAGGTCTTCATCAATAGTATAATCCTGTGCGAATCGCAGTCCGGCCGACAGTGACATATATTCCTGACCAGTTTCATGCAGTAAATTTCTTCCTGAATCGAGCAAGGAAAAATCGACATAGTATAAATCTGACGTTGGCACCCATCGAATGCCCTTCGCCAAACCAGAATCCAAGCCCAATATCGCATAGTGATTTCTGTCAATATCGCCTTCGTCCTTATCAGCCTTAACGGAAGCCGAAGGTGCATACGAAACAATCAACTCATTAGAAAAACAGCTTTCTGCTAGGAGTAAAAATGGAAGTACAAAATAGATTGCTTTCATGGCATTTCCTTATAGCGCGTCAATAATGCAGAAAACGACTGATCCAAATTTCAGGCGAGTGAGTGCAGAAGCCAATGATTTAATTGAATTATATGTGCGCTACTCAGGCACGCCAAAAACAAACATTGTACCGAAGAAGAATACAGCGGATACGATCGCTGAAAAGTAGCTCAAAACAAAAGGCAGCCTCCATTTTTCGGCGAAAGCTTTGGCTGACTCACAAGAGATTGCCCGATAATCCTTGTTTATAAGATATTTATTTAATGGCCAAGCACTAACAAGGTCACCATTCCCAAGCAAGGTTGGCTCACCGGCGTGTTTCCATAAACCAGGGTGCTTCCTTCGGCTACCTCGGATAAACATCCAGGATGAAATACTCTCTAGAATAAGACAAACAAAAAATACGGAAAATGTTGTCCAGAAAACCACTTTTTGTCCTTTTCTTATTACGCCCTACTCAGAGGTCGCATATTTTGTGCGCAGCTTGCGCAAACTTGAGCGCAGTGACCCATGCAAAACGTGCATGCAGTAAGACGCCCCACGAACCCCAAAAGCTCCGGAAAAACTGTACCGACTTACTGGTATTTTACGACTCATGGCTGAAAAGAGCTGCACCGCCGCTTAAACCAACCAGTTCGCTTTTTGTAGTTTGTCGGGCAATTTTCTTGGCACTCGGCGCCCAACACTTTTAGCGATTTAGCGTCTCTATAAAAGGCAACAGTTTCGCCTAAAACCACATGCTTGTATCCGGGCTCAGTAGATGAAACTAGAAAATGATTATCGCTGTCTCCGATCAATATTCTATCACTAGCCAGTGCATACACATCGAATCTCCACATGCCCCAGGAACTCCAATTATGCATTATTAAGCAATTAGACATTGTTTTTAGTGGCTCTTGCTCTTCCTCCGAATGAGAATGTGAAGATATACCAATCGTAGTAATTAGCAGCATTCTTATTATTTTCATGCTCAACTTTCCTTGTAATTGCTAGCGCCTCAAGAACCGGCGGCGCTTACACCCTCCGAATTGCTTGAGTTGTTAAGTACTGCCTGTTGGTACGCACCATCGTAAATTAGAAGACTCAATATCATACCCTGGATTAGCACTGTAATCTGATCTAGTGTGTACCCAATAGCGTGGTCGACTTGCGGACCAACGAAGAGAAGTAAGGGAAATATTAAGATAGTTGAATACACATAAGCTTTTCGCGCCCACAACTTGAGCATAAGAAGCCCAAGCATTGAGACTAAATTTACAAGCGCTAGGACCAATAAAAAAATTAATGCTATCACCTCCATAGTCGCCGGAGTAGCTTCTTCATTTATGGCCAGATACTCTTGAAGCTCGACTGGTAGATATGAGTCAGTGAAAAATAGTGCAATAATGATAAGCACTATGAGAGTGAGCTCTAGCTTTACCAAATTCCTTATCGTGTTAATCATTCCTCAAATGCTCCCTCTAAAATTTAGCGCCCGCAGCAATTTGCGCGGTCTTGTTAGTGCATCGGTATCACCACCTTCTTCGCCGCGGGAAATACAACTCCAGCTTCATGCGCAATTTCGTTTGAGTTAACACCGCTGAAGTACAAATCTATAACACCCTTGTTTTTCAAAAACAGGCTAACTACAGCAGCTTCTTGTATCAACTCGACACTCTCTCTCCTAACTCGAATGGTTTTGGGACCAAACGGCCAAGTACCTAATGAAGTAGTAATTTCGATTCGATCTCCAAGATCACGAAAAATTCTTTTTTCAATATCGTGAAACTTTCTCGTCGTATACTTTTGAGTTATGTATGGAGCCAAAAAAGCAATAAGAAATGAACTTAGTCCAGCTATCAAATATTCCAAAATACGACCTTAGTAGCGCTAACGCCCACAGCAGGGGCGGCTTACCTCATGCGCGCTTTGCGCGAAAATGGGAGCAAAGCGACCGCGCAAAACGTGCATAAGGTAAGCCGTCCCGCGGAGGACCGAAGAGCCATAGCCTTGCTGCCTGTGTTTGTTAAGCATCTTTGCTTCGGTGCCGGACCGCACTATAAGTTAGCCACCAACCTACCAGGCGCCCCAAAACGAAAACTACGAGGATTGGTGGCCAAAGAGCGGACACAATGTCTTGGTAAAATGAGCTTGACCAATCATAAACGGGCCAAATCCATACAGTGACAATAATTAAAGAGCTTACCCAGTTATCTATTTTGACCCAGCGATATACCAACTCTAGAAGCAGATAGAAAATAACCACCAAACCTACACCCGCCCATAGCTCTGAGTCATAGCAATTCTTGACTACTGCAATGAGCATGAGAATGGCAGGAACCACTCTTAAATAGGCTCTATCTTTCTCTGGTGTATTTTTCAGCATCAACTTCTTGTGATTGCTTAACGCCGCCAGCAGGGGCAGCTTACCTTGTGCGCATTTTGCGCGAAAATGGGAGCTCAGCGACCCGCGCAAAAGGTGCACAAGGTAAGCTGTCCCGCGGAGGGCCAAAGGCCCGGAGCTTTATTGCCTGGCTTTGTTATGTGATCACCTGCCGCCCTACTCGCTTGCTATGTGGTTAGCTCATTTTCTGCCATACCGCATCAACATTTCTATACTGATCAGGTAAATGTTCTTTGGCATCAACTGCAGAACAGTACTCTGAGTCTTGTTCAGCCTCCCAGTTAGCGTCGCAACTGAAGCGATAGACCACCTCCGAATCTCTGTACTTGCAAATAGCTAGGCCAAATATTTCTGATGCGATTTTCCCACAATCATAATAAATCACCCCAAACGGTCTATCACCCGACCAAGACCATTCAATAACCTTTGCACCATCTATTTCTTTGGGTGGTTTACTCATAAATTCCTGACACAT
>NZ_AFPJ01000031.1 GCF_000220505.1 Microbulbifer agarilyticus S89
TCGCGGTTTTTTTATGTCTGCAATAAGCGGAAAGCAAAACGGCGATGCAGGGACCACCGCTCTGCGTTCGTCTGCGTTAGCCGTTATTCGCGCTGTCGACAAACAGCGTCAGGCGCTGGCCCGGTTGCAGGTAGCTGTTCTGGCTGATTTTGTTCCAGCGCACGATGTCGCTGATGTCGATGCGAAACTTCTGCGCGATCCGGTAAAGCGAGTCGCCACTGCGCACGCGGTACGACACTTTGCGGGTAGTGCGGCTGTTGCTCGCGCTGTTGTTGCTGCTTCCATTTGCGTTGTAAGCCACCAGTTTGCGCCCAGGGCGTAGGGTGTCTCCTGGCGCCATGTTGTTCCAGCTGGCCAGCGAGCGTACTTTCACGTTCAGGCTGCGGGCGATACCCCAAAGCGTGTCACCCGGGCGCACCGTGTAGCTGGTCTTGCGGCCCTTGCCGGATGACTGGCGGCGCTTCACGCGCTGGTCGATAGAGTAGGCGTATTGGGCGTTGGGCCCGGAAGCGCTTGGGATCAACAGCGTCTGGCCGGCACGGATTCTGCTGCCGCGCAGCTTGTTGGCCTGCTGGATCGCAGCAATGGTGGTTTCGTAGCGGCGGGCAATGACCGACAGTGAGTCGCCATTGGCAACCCGGTAGTGCTGCCAGCTGACGCGCTGGTCCGCCGGCAACTTGTCCAGCGCTTCCACGAACTGACTGCTCTTGTCATGGGGAACAAGCAGTCGGTGATTGCCTTCGGGATCGGTGGCCCAGCGGTTGTAGCCCGGATTGAGCAGGTACAGCTCTTCAATTTCCACGCCTGCCAAATCTGCCGCCTGGGCGAGATCAATCTGGCTGCCCACGTTGACCGCGGCGTAGTAGGGCTCATTGCCGACATCGTGCAGCGGAACCTTGTAGTGGTTCGGGCGCGATACGACTTCGGCCAACGCCAGCAGTTGCGGCACGTAGCGGCGGGTTTCACGCGGTAGCTTCAGGTCCCAGAAGCTGGTGCCCTTGCCGGCGCGCGCGTTGCGCTCGCGGGCGCGACGCACAGTACCCTCACCGGCGTTGTAGGCCGCCAGCACCAGCAGCCAGTCGTTATCGAATCTGGCGGCAAGATAGTTGAAGTACTCGGAGGCGGCACGGGTGGACTCCACCACGTCGCGGCGGCCGTCGTACCACCAGTTCTGGTGCAGGCCAAAGGAGCGTCCGGTGGCGGGAATGAACTGCCACATGCCCGAGGCTTGCGCATTGGAATAGGCGAAAGGATCGTAAGCGCTCTCGACAATCGGGAGCAGGGCAAATTCCAGCGGGATGTTTTCCTGCTCCAGCTGTTCGGCCACGTGGAAAATGTAGCGGCGAGAGCGTTCGGTAACCCGGGCCATATAACCCTGGTTAGTGGAAAAATATTTTACGTAATCCTGCACTTTTGGCCGATGCGTTTCGCGGTCGAGGGTAAAGCCCTGGCGCAGGCGGTGCCAAATGTCATTATTGGCCAGTGCGGGCTCGGCGGCATTCAGAATGTTCTCGCTGATGGCGCTGTCCATGCTGGGCATGGAGTCGATACCGTCAGCGGGTTCAAGCTGAGTGGTTTCCGCGGTGCGTGGTGCAGAGTCAATCTGGGTGCAGGCCCCTACCGCCGTTGCCAACAGCGCAACGGCAAACTTTTTATAAACCATTCTGGTATCCGAGGTCTGTAATTATCTCTTCGCTCTGCATCGAACTGGCCAAGAATCTTCGGCGGGTTGCTGCACCGGCGTCGTTATTTTGATGCCGGCACGCCCAGGAAGAGGCGTCGTTGAATAATGCGCATGAGCTTTGTTGTGTAATTGTCTGATTCTAAAGAGGAGGGTGAGTTCCGGTCAATGCGATTTGGTCAAAAAACGTCCTTCTGATGGCGTAAATTGGCGAAAATTTCGACAGGGTTCGCATTCTTCGGCAGACCTTTTGCCTGAGCCTGCAAACGGATATCTGGCTCGTTGGTGCGCAGGAACGGATTGGTGGCGCGCTCCAGCTCAATACTCGACGGCAGGGTCGGTTCGCCGCGCGCGCGCACTGCTTTCGCATCGCGCTGGCGATCGCGTAGGCGTTCGTTGTTGGCATCGACCGCAAGGGCAAACTCGAGGTTCGCCAGTGTGTACTCGTGGGCGCAGTAGACGCGGGTAGTGCCCGGCAGTGCCGCCAGACGCGACAGCGACTGGTACATCTGGCTCGGGGTGCCCTCGAACAGTCGGCCGCAACCGCCGGCAAACAGAGTATCACCACAGAACAGATGTTTGGTCTCGCCGTCGTTCATAACCAGAGCGATATGGTCCAGGGTGTGCCCTGGCACCGCGAGCACCTCAAAGGGCACTCCGAGCAGGGAAAATTGGTCGCCATCTCGCAGCGGGTGGGTGACACCTTCAATGGTGGGTGGGCCGTACACTGGGCAATCAAAGGCGGCGGTAAGCGCCGGCACGCCGCCGGTATGATCGAAATGGTGGTGGGTGAGCAGTATGCCGCTTAGCCGTTTACCGGCGAGTGCGGCCATGACCGGGGCTGCATCCCCGGGGTCGACTACCCAGTGCTCATTGTTTTGCTGCAAATGCCAGATGTAGTTGTCGTTGAACGCTGGGATGGGGCGGATTGTGATCATTAGCTGTCCCCGCTAACCTAAGAATGTTTGGCGCAACATTAGCACAGCCAGTGCCGTCATTTGTGCACTGGGTGAGATAGGGTATTCTGGCCGCTGACCGAATATCCATGCCCGCGGCATGCGGATTTCTTCACTTTGGCCGCCATAATCTTGTGTTGGTCGCCAGAATATAAGAGCTGGAGATGACTAACTAGGAGCTGGAGATGACTAGGATGCCGGAAAATCCGGAAAAACATTCCCTGTTCTATCGCGGGAAAGCGCCTATTTCTCCGCTGGGGGAGTCCTGCCCGGCGTTAAGTGACTGGTTCGACAGCGGGCTTGGCCGAGAAATTCTTACGCAGCAGTTGGCGTTGGTCCAGCCGTTGGTCGAGGGCATGTTCGGCTATCACCTGATGCAGGCGAGCGTGGCGCGGCAGGTGGACTTTGCCGCGTGCAGCCGCATTAACCACCGGTTCAAGTTGAGCCCCTGTGCAGAAGGCCAGGGCGCGGCACTGGTGGAATTTGAACAGTTGCCGTTACCTTCAGAATCGATTGATGTAGCGGTGCTGCACCATTTGCTGGATTTTTCTCCTCAGCCTCACCAGGTCCTGAGAGAGGCCGCACGGGTATTGATTCCCGGCGGGCATATGGTGCTTATCGGATTCAATCCGTTTTCCCTGTTGGGTCTCGCACGGCTGTTTGGGGGTTCCAGTCCCTATCAGCTGGGTAACCAATTGCGCGCGGCGCGGATTGAGGATTGGATGAACCTGCTGGACCTGCAATCCGGTCAGGTAGAGCGCGGGTTTTTCCGTATGCCGCTCAACCATGGGGACCTGCTTTCCAGGACTTCCTGGATGGAGCGAGTGGGCACTCGCTGGCACTTGCCGTGGGGCGGCTTTTACATCATAGTCGCGCGCAAAGAAGTGGCGCGGATGCGTACCATCAAGCTCAACTGGCGAGGCGAAAAGAAACCCGCACTGAGCGCGGTACCGAGCAGTCCGCGCGTGGCCGCCCGCGGGCGCCACGACAAGCGAGGCCGTCACAACAAGTGATGCGCCGCGCAGGTAATCCCTAATCAGGGGGCTGTGTCATAACGACGACAGCTTGGATAATTTTCATAACGAGAACACATTGAAACAAGTCACCATTTATACCGATGGCGCTTGCCGGGGTAATCCTGGCCCGGGCGGGTGGGGCGTATTGCTGATGAGCGGTGAGTCGGAAAAAGAGCTGTGCGGGGGGGAGTCACTGACCACCAACAATCGCATGGAGCTGATGGCCGCTATCGAGGCTTTACAGGCGTTGAACCAGCAGTGCCGTGTCGACCTGCATACCGACTCGCAATATGTGCGTCAGGGGATTACCGGTTGGATTCACAACTGGAAAAAAAATGGTTGGAAAACCGCCAACAAAAAGCCGGTAAAAAATGCCGATTTGTGGCAAGCGCTGGACAGTGCAATTGGCGAGCACGACGTGCACTGGCACTGGGTGAAGGGGCACGCCGGCGACCCGGGTAATGAACGGGCGGATGCGCTGGCGAACCGCGGAATTGACGAATTGGGGGCCTGTTAAAGCATGCGGCAAATTGTTCTGGATACCGAAACCACCGGCCTGGATCCCAAGTCCGGGCACCGCATTATTGAGATTGGTTGCGTCGAGCTGATCAATCGCAAATTGACCGGCCGTCACTATCATCAGTACATCAATCCCGAGCGCGAAGTCGATGACGGCGCAATCGAGGTGCACGGTATCACCAACGAGTTCCTCGTTGATAAGCCGATTTTTTCGCAGGTGGTCGATGAGTTTATGACCTTCTGTGACGGTGCCGAGCTGGTCATCCACAATGCCCCGTTTGACGTTGGCTTTATCGATGCAGAGCTAAAGCGCCTGGGGAGTCCTCGCTGGCAAGCGGTAGCCACCCATTGTGGGGTACTGGATACCCTGGCCTTGGCGCGAGAAAAACACCCGGGTCAGAAGAACAACCTGGATGCATTGTGTAAGCGGTATTTCGTTGATAACTCGCAGCGCGACCTCCATGGCGCCTTGCTAGATGCGGAGATCCTTGCCGACGTCTATCTGATTATGACGGGCGGCCAGACGGATCTGTTGGCCAGTAGTGATGCCTCCGCTGAAAACGATCAAGAGCAGGAGGCGAACGCTGCGGAGCCGGGTGCTATCCGTCGCCTCAGTGCGGAGCGGGCGCCGCTCAATGTGGTGCGTGCAAATGCGCAGGAACTGGATGCGCACGCCGCGTTTCTGGCGCAGCTGGAGAAGTCCGGCGGCAAGCACTTCTGGTAGTCGGGCGCATTGCGGGTGAAGCAGATGTGCGGGCCAGCCGCGAAATGTAAGAATAGAAATTAAAAAGGGGCCAAAGGCCCCTTTTTTTCGTTTGGCTCGGCGAGCGCTCAGATCGCAAAGATCACGCAGGTCAATGCAACCACCGTCAGTACGATGGTGTAGGGCAGGGCCATTACCACCATGCGGCCGTAGGACAGGCGAATCAGTGGCGCCAGGGCTGAAGTCAGCAGGAACAGGAAGGCAGCCTGGCCGTTGGGTGTGGCAACACTCGGCAGGTTGGTACCGGTGTTGATCGCAATCGCCAGTTTGTCGAAATGCTCGCGGGTAATATCACCAGCGAGCAGCGCGTCTTTCACCTCGTTGATATACACGGTCGCCACGAATACGTTGTCGCTGATCATGGAGAGTACGCCATTGGCCAGGAACAGCGTGCCTGGCTGTTGCTCAGGCTCCAGGCTCAGTACGAAGTGGGTGATAGGTGCGAACAGGTGCTGCTGGTGGATCACCGCAACAATGGCAAAGAACACTACCAGTAGTGCGGTGAAGGGCAGTGCTTCCTCAAATGCGTGGCCGATGCGCGGTTCCTGGATGACACCGTTAAAAGCGGTCAGCAACACAATGATCATCAGGCCAATAATGCCGACCTCAGCCACGTGAAAGGCCAGGGAAAGCACCAGGATTACCGCAACGATACCCTGTACCCAGAGTTCCACTACGTCGCGCTGGGTGCGCTTTTGTTCCTGTTCGGTGGCGAAGTTGGACAGTACCTCGCGCACGGCGTCAGGCAGCTTGGCGCCGTAACCAAAGACCTTGGCTTTCTCCAGCAGGAAGCAGGTGGTCAGGCCGGCGGCGAATGCGGGAAGAGTGACCGGGGCCATCTGCTGGAAAAACTGCACGAAATCCCAGCCGGCCTTTTCGGCGATCAGCAGGTTTTGCGGCTCTCCTACCAGGGTGCAAACGCCACCCAGTGCGGTGCCAACCGCACCGTGCATGATGAGGCTGCGCAAAAACGCGCGGAACTGGTCCAAGTCAGAACGGTGGTACTCCACCACGTGGTCGTCGTGGGAGTGGTCGTGGTCCGAATGCGCCGGTCGGTTGGACGCAGTCTTGTGGTAAACCGCGTAGAAGCCCACCGCTACAGCGATCAATACGGCGGTCACGGTCAGGGCATCCAGGAACGCGGACAGCACCGCGGAAACGCCGCAGAACAGCAGTGATAAAGTGGTCTTGGAGCGAATGCTGACGAGCAGCTTGGTAAAGACGTAAAGCAGCAGGCTCTTCATAAAGTAGATGCCGGCCACCATAAACATCAGCAGGAGAATAACCTGCAGGTTTTCTTTTACTTCGTGGTAGACCGCATCGCTGCTGGTGAGGCCAAGCAGTACCGCCTCGATGGCGAGCAGGCCACCGGGTTGCAGTGGGTAGCACTTGAGGGCCATGGCCAGGGTGAAGATAAATTCACCAATCAGAACCCATCCGGCCACAAAGGGGGAGGTGGCGTACAGCAGGATTGGGTTCAGGATCAGGAACAGGGCGATGGTCAGCTTGTACCAGTCTGGGGCTTCGCCGAGGAAGTTGGCGGTGAATGCGCGGGCCATGCCGCCCCCCGCCGCGGGCAGAGTATCGTTTAGAGAGTTCATTTTTGTTACTTCCCTGGTCCCCTGTGTGCCCTTTCCCGCGGTCGCCGGGATTTCGGCGGGGGAAAGTACCGATTTCGACCCCAAAAATCAATTGGTTTTACCTGTTGTGACCCTAGTTCGACTGTGCGTTCGCGATTTTGTCGATTGATCGATGGAAATGAATTGATTTAATCTGGAAACTTTTACGGTTATGTATAAGCGAGCCAGTTTTCCGCAACACGGGCGACAGCCCCGGGAACGGGTGGTAAAAATAATGAAAATTGCAGTGGTGTAGGCAATGAGTGGATTGCGTGAAATCAATCTGACTTCCATCAGTCTGGTCAAGGACGAGCTGGTTGCGAGTATTGAGGGGGCGACTGGCCATCTGGACCAGTTCGCGGCAGATCATGCGGACAAGCCAGCGCTGGAAAAGTGTATCCAGGGTCTTCGCCAGGTGACCGGCGTTTTGCAAATGGTCCAGCTGAGCGCGGCGGAGCTGCTTGCGCAGGAGATGCTGAGTGCGATGGGGGACCTGCTGCAGGATCGCCAGCAATCTCCGCAGGAGCTGCTGGAAAGCCTGGGGACTGCGTTCTATGTGCTAACCCGCTATCTGGATTTTGTGCAGAGCCGCGCTGCGCCGCGCCCCGAGCTGCTGGTTCCCTATATCAACAGCCTTCGCCTGGCCCGCGCGCAGGCGCCGGTGCCCGAGAGTCATTTCCTGCGCTGTCGCCTGGACGCCACCGTGCCCGGTGCGGTTTCCTCGGCAGTGATGTCCGAGGACCTGAAGACGTTTGTGCGGCGCTTCCGCCACATGTATCAGGTTGGATTGCTGGCGCTGCTCAAGGGCAAGCCCCGCGGCCCGGCTTATACCATGATGGCCCGGGCGCTCCAGCGTATTGCCAGCGTTTGTGCGGGCCGCCCCAACGGCAAGTTGTGGTCGGTCGCCGGTGCCGCACTTGCCGCCATGGCAAGTCGCGAGATGCTGGTGAACCGCCAGCGGGTGATGGTCTTCAGCATGCTCGATCGACGTCTGCGCAATATCTGCCGCGATGGGGATTCCGTACTCGATCAACCGGCACCGCCGGTACTGATCAAAGAGTGCCTCTACTGGCTGGCCCTGGCCGGGCCATCGGGGCAGGGGGAAAAGCTGCTGCAGGTATTCAGCGTGCGTCCGTTGGCTTATCGCGAGCCTGAACTGGAGCGTGACCGCGCGAGCCTGGGCGGCCCGGGTGCGACCGCCATTGCCGCTGTCGCCAACGCGCTGGAAGAGGAACTCTCCGGTGTGCGCCGCCTGCTGGATGATGCGGAGATGGTCGGGGTAATTGCCGGGGACGATGAGGGTGGTCTGGTCGATACCTTGCGGCGTATTTCCAACACTCTGATCATGCTCAACTTCCGCCGAATTGGTGAGAACCTGGGCGGATCCCTCAGTGCGTATCAAAATTGTGCCCAGGTTGGGGGGCGTGCGGCGGACAACGCGCTGCAGCAGCTGACCAACCAGATCCTTGCCGTAGACAGCACCATCCGTTCCATGCGCCAGCGCTCCACCATCGAACTGGATGAAAGTGGTCAGGCGGATGTCGAGCTCGAACGCAGTCAGCTGGAAGAGGCAGAGCTTGCTGTGCTGAAAGAGGCCGAGGCGGGGCTGGCATTGATCAAGCGTGCCCTGGGCTCCTATGCGGAGTCCGACTTTGACCACGGCCATATTCGCAACGTGTCCACCACGCTGAACAGTGTGCGCGGAGGCCTGGTGGTGCTGAGCCTGAGCCGTGCGGCGGCGGTGGTAGAGCGGTTGACGCATTTTGTCGACGCTGTGATCGACCAGAAAAATACCGCGCCGGCGGTTGCGCAATCCCTGGAGACGTTTGCCGACGCGATTATCAGTCTGGAGTACTACCTGAACGAAGTTAAAATGCATCGTCAGGTCGATATGCAGTCGCTGGATTTGGCGGTCGAGAGCCTGGAGGCCCTGGGTTATCCGGTTGAGGTTGCCTGACCCGAGCCTCTGGTGCAGTCTTGTCTAAATGACCTGAGTTCAAAGTCTGTCTGATGCCTGACTTTCACCCTGCGGCGAATGTATTGCCGCACCCTGAGTTCCACTGGCACATTGTGGTTGCCAATGGTGAGGTCCTTTGCAGCGCGCAGGGGCCTTTGCACTCCGTATTGCCGGTTAACCTTGCAGCCGGTGAGTTAGACACCCATTACCTGGGCGAGTGGGGAGGCAAGCCGTGTGCTGTACACCACCTCCCGCTGCGCCTGGCCTTGCCCGGTTGCGAGTGGCGCGGCCTGCGCTCATTGCTCGGGACGGTCGAGGAATCCCTGTTCCTGTTGCTTGGGCGTGCCATGCAGGTGGCGAACTGGGGTTTGGACCATCGCTTCTGCGGGCGCTGCGGTGCGCAGACCAGTTACCATGCCAAAGACCGCGCGCGAGTGTGCGATCACTGCAACTTCTCTGTATACCCCCGAATTTCACCTTGTGTCATTATGCTGCTGGTGCGCGGCGATGAATGCCTGTTGGCCCGTCACGCGCGCCACCGCCAGGCGCTCTACACCGCGCTGGCTGGATTTATCGAGCCCGGTGAGAGTGCTGAGCAGGCGCTGGCCCGCGAGGCGCAAGAAGAGGTCGGCCTGGTGGTTGGGCAGGAGCCCGGGCAGTTGCGTTACGTGGGCAGCCAGCCCTGGCCCTTTCCGGGGCAGCTTATGATTGGCTACCTCGCCGAGGTCACCGGCGGCGAATTGCGTCCTGACCAGGATGAGATCGCCGACGCTCGCTGGTTTCATCGATCGGAAATTCCGCAGGCCATTCCGCCGGTGGAAACGTTGTCGGGTCAACTGATAAGGACGTTTGTGGAGATGCGTTAGTCCGCGTGGATTGCGGTGTGTCACCCTGATAAGAGAACAAACACAATGTATATCGCTATTACTTTTACTATTGCGTTTTTTGCCCTGCTGCTGGTTTTCTGGGGCGGTAAGGTGTTGCTGCGCGGCAACTGGCTGTTGGGCTTCTTGCGCGGATCGGTGGGCCTGCTGTTGCTGGGCGGAGCGCTGCTGATCGTATTGCTCGCGCTGGATGTGTATAGCTACCGCAATCTCGGGGACGAGCATAGCGTAGGTACGGTTTCGTTTGAGCGTATGGGAAAACAGCATTTCCTGGTCAAGTTTTCCGATGAAGATGGCATATCGCAGGAATTTGAGCTGTTCGGTGATCAGTGGCAGCTGGATGCGCGTATGTTGAAATGGAAAGGTGTGCTGGCCCGCTCGGGTATTGAGCCCGCCTATCGCCTGGACCGTTTGAGCGGGCGTTACCTGACGTTGCAGGATGAGCGCAACAAAGAGCGCTCCGTGCATGAGCTCGACCAGAGTAATCACGGTGTGGATTTGTGGAAGTTCTTGCGCGAAATGGATAATCGTGTGCCGGTGGTCGATGCGGTATATGGCAGTGCCACCTTCCTGCCTATGCAGGATGGCGCGGTATATGAAGTGCGCATCAGCCATTCCGGTTTGCTGGCGCGCCCGCTGAACCAGCAGGCGCAGTCGGCGCTGAATGAATGGCAATAGTGATTTTAGTAAGGTTTTTTCTGACCACAGTATTTGGGGGTTGAGTGGAATTTCTCAGTGAATACGGATTGTTTCTGGCCAAGGTAGTGACCATTGTGGTGGCACTGTTGGTGGTGATTGGCTTTGTTGTTGCCAATCGCGCACATATGAAGGATCGACAGCCTGGCCACGTTGCAGTGACACGCCTCAACGATCGTTATGAGGATATGAAAGAGACGCTGCTGGAAGCCGTAATGTCGGAAGCCGATTACGCTGAGCGCAGGAAGCAGCACGAGAAGGACAAAAAGGCCGAGGCCAAGGCTCAGGCGAAAAAACGCAAGGCAGAACTCAAGGCGGAAGCGAAAGCGCGCAAAGAGCACGGCAAGCATTCGGATACGGAAGCATCTCGCGAGGTGTCGATGCCCGAGCAGGCAGAGGCTGATGCGGAAACTGGTGCCGCGCCGATGGAAGGTGAAGTCGTTTCCGCCGGTGCAGCCGATGAGCCCGCGCAGCGCAAGCGTCTGTTTGTGGTGCACTTCGACGGGGATATCAAAGCCAGCGCACTGTCGAATTTGCGCGAAGAGATCACGGCGATTCTGCAGGTTGCCGGCAAAGAAGACGAAGTGGTGGTTTGCCTGGAAAGCCCTGGTGGTATGGTGGCGAACTATGGCCTTGCCGCCAGCCAACTGGCGCGTGTGCGCAGCGCTGGGGTGAAGCTCACTATTGTGGTCGACAAGGTGGCTGCCAGCGGCGGCTACATGATGGCCTGTGTGGCGGATCGGATCCTGGCGGCTCCATTCGCCATGCTGGGCTCGATCGGGGTCGTGGCGCAACTGCCCAACTTCCATCGTTTGTTGCAGCGAAACGATGTGGATTTTGAATTGTTTACCGCGGGCGAGTACAAGCGCACGGTGACGATGTTTGGGGAAAACACCCCGGAAGGAAAAGAGAAATTCCAGAACGACCTGGAAGAGATCCATACTCTGTTCCAGCATTTTGTCCATGAATATCGCCCGCAACTGGATATCGCCAAAGTCGCTACCGGCGAAGTCTGGTTTGGTCAGCGCGCCCTGGATCTGGCGCTGGTCGATGAGTTGAAAACCTCCGATGAATATCTGACCTCACGGGCGGCCAATGCCGACCTGTATCAGGTTGAATACAAGGAGCGGCAGAACATCGCCAAGAAAATGGGCATTGCCGCGCAACTTGGTGTTGAAAGTGTGGCGACACGCCTGTTTTCGCGGCTGGCCGCATGGCGGCACCACGCGCAATAATCCTGCGTGCCAATAGGGCTATTTCATTATCCATAGGGAGATGATGGAAATGACGGCGGAAGAACAACACAATTCGGAGCAGTCATACCGCGCCATGCTGGTGGAAGAGGTGGCGGCGGGCAAATACGATCAAACCATTGTTCGACGCCCGCTCAGTGCGCTCCCGGCGCACCCGGTACGCATCGCCGTTTCCCACTCTTCGTTGAACTATAAGGATGCGTTGTCGGCATTCGGCAACCGGGCGGTTACGCGCGACTATCCGCATACGCCCGGTATTGATGCGGCCGGTACGGTTGTGCAGGACACCAGCGGGCACTTTCAGGCCGGCGCACGCGTGTTAGTGACCGGTTACGATCTGGGTATGAACAGCGCTGGAGGTTTCGCCGAGCGTATCGCCGTGCCAGCGGAGTGGGTTGCGCCCTTGCCTGAAGGCCTGTCATTGCGCGAGTCAATGATTTTGGGTACCGCAGGGCTCACCGCCGCACTGTGTGTGGAAAAACTGCTGGAGGCGGGTGCCAAGCCCGACGACGGTGAGGTGCTGGTGACCGGGGCCACCGGCGGGGTGGGTTCGATTGCCGTGGCGCTGCTGGCGAAGCTGGGTTTCCGTGTGGCGGCGGTTACCGGCAAGCTGGAATCGGCGGAATTCCTCACTTCTCTCGGCGCCTGGAAAGTGCTCGACCGGGAGACGCTGGCGCCGTTTGCGAATAAGGCAATCGCCAAACCCCTGTGGGCCTGGGCGGTCGACACGGTGGGTGGGGAAACCCTGTTCAACGTGATCAAGTGTCTGAAATACAGTGGCGGTGTGGCGGCTTGTGGCATGGCGTCTGGCGCTCAGTTTCAGGCCAATGTGTTCCCGTTTATCTTGCGCGGTATCAGCCTGTTAGGGGTGGATAGTGTGGAGTTGCCACTGGCCAAGAAAAACGCGGTCTGGCAAAAGCTCGCCGGGCCCTGGTACATCGGTGAGCAGCTTGAGCAAATCGCTGAAGATATTTCCCTCGAGCAGGCTCCCGAGTTCCTGGCCAGGTTGCACCGTGGGCACGGTATTGGCCGTTACGTGGTAGATATGACCCGCTAGCGGTTTGCTGGTCAAATTTGTGAAT
>NZ_AFPJ01000030.1 GCF_000220505.1 Microbulbifer agarilyticus S89
TGCCCTCTTCTACTGAAACAGACCGAACACTCTAGGAACGGAACTGATCGAATAGCAACCGACCAAAACAGCTCAATATTGGAAGCTATTTAGTGGCACAAAATGTCAGCAACCACGAAAAACAAGAAAATACCGACCGGCACCAATAACGCCCACAGCAGGGGCGGCTTACCTTATGCGCTTTTTGCGCGAAAATGGGAGCGTAGCGACCGCGCAAAACGTGCATAAGGTAAGGCGTCCCGCGGAGGCCCGAAGGGCCGGAGCTTCACTGCCTGTGATTGTTAAGCGCCGTGCTGGCACATGACATAAATGGCACCCACAAAGGTTACTAAATTTACCACAGCAAATATTGAAAGAAGCGCAGTGAGGACAACCAGCTCTGGGGCCACTTGAAGCCCAAGCTCATCTCGAATTTCAAAAACGTCTCTTCTGGTAACAAGATTTGTGACCGCACCGTAAGTAAATAAGATCACGAGAGAGAGACTTAGTAGTGCGGGTAACGCTAGCGCCCACTGCACATCATCCACCTTCCTGTTTGCAAAATAGAAGGTGAATATTGCACCAGATATGGCGAAGTGAAATGCATTTATCTTCACGACAACATCAATGTAGAACTTGTAGAGATCAATGTGTTTTTCGTAGTTCTTCCAGATTAGTTCTTTTCTTTCCATATCTCTCTCAAGCGCTTAACGCCGCCAGCAGGGGCAGCTTACCATGTGCGCGTTTTGCGCAAAAATGGGAGCAAAGCGACCTGCGCAAAAGGTGCGCAAGGTAAGCTGTCCCGCGGAGGGCCAAAGGCCCGGAGCTTTACTGCCTGGCCTCGTTATTGCGGCCGCACTCTGAAACAGATACTAGCACTTTGCCAGCCACGGCTTGGCTGGCCACTGCCCGAAATTTACAAGGAAAGAATACCGCACTTTCCCCAACTATTTTTTATCTTACCGGCACTCCAAAAAATCACTCCGGACTGCCCATTTATACTGATCTCGGACGAACACTCTAGGAAAGAACTTGAATGAATAGCAACTAACTAAACTGCCTCGATAGTGGATGCTATTTTTTGGCACTGAAACTTCAGCAACCTCTGATAAACGGAAAAAATTTACCGGCACCAATAACGCCGCCGGCAGGGGCAGCTTACCTTGTGCGCATTTTGCGCAAAAATGGGAGCAACGCGACCTGCGCAAAATGCGCACAAGGTAAGCTGTCCCGCGGAGGGCCGAAGGCCCGGAGCAAATTGCCCGGCTTTGTTAAGCGGGCCCTACGAAGCGCCACATCTCCCGTTCAAAACCAGACTTAGCGCCATCCTGTACACAATACGGAAAAGCCCAGCCATTGGAAAAGACTTCAATTGTTTTTTGAACTTCGGATGACGAAACACCCGAGAACTTAGGTACTACTTTCTCAGGAAAGCCACCGTTAGCCGGAACATCAAAAGTAAGCTCTAAATAGCAATCAGTGCATTGAATCTCAATTGAGTCCATCACTGCCAGAGGCAATAAGTATCCATGCTCACTTCTTTGCTCATATCCGCACTCTTTCGGTTGAACGATTTGGTTCTCCGATGGGATAACGCTTGCCCATGAGAGCGGCGGAAAAGCAAGAATAATGAATACAATTACTTTCATAGCTATTACCGCTTAACGCCCAGCGCAGGCGCAGCCAACGCGGAGCACATTTTGTGTTAATGTTTGAGCGCCAGCGAGTAACACAAAAGGTGCGTAGCGTTGGCTGTCGCTCTGCCGCTGTTTGTTAATCATTTAACCGGCCCCGACTGAGCCAAAGAAAATGAGCTGCTACAAGGACCGGGAGAATGATGAAGAACCCTACAATGTACGAACTAGTAGCGGTGAACAAGTATGCGAAAAGTGCCACAGTAGCGAGTACGCCAAAAAACAAACCAACTCTAATTTTATTAGCTGAGATCACCTTGGCTTCAGGGTTTAAAGTTTTTCTATATAGACTAAAAGCGGACCATATACCACACGCACCAAAAAAGACAACAACTAACATATAGACTGATGAAAGTGGTTGGTACGGAAGGGCTATTAACATAAAGGGTAAAAATACCAAGCCATACGCCAATATTAGTGATGGCATAGTGAACGCTAAATAAAACTCTGCGCTCAATAGGAATCGCTTAATCCGAGTACCTTTGCTCATTTTGCTCTTCCTTGATTAACAGTTTATTCATAAGCCTAAGGCTTTATATATTTTTGGCTACTATTTCCGGAGCCAGCCAAGCTGACTTCGAGAAAATACCACTATTTACAACAACTTATATAACACTGATTAAATCACAACCGGAAATAGCGAGCCACTGGCTTCAGTCGCCGTTTTCCACGGGAGGCTCTTGAACACATTTTTCGTCCAATAAAATCAATGAGTTAGAGAGGTTTTTCTTTGGATGTAAGCCACTGCTTATTATTTCGGACTATTCAGGGCTTTATTGTTTTGCGAAAACGCGCGGTTAAACCGAACCACCTGCGGCGTGTGCAGAGGCCCAGGCCCATTGGAAATTGAACCCACCCAGCCAACCGGTTACATCCAGCACTTCACCGATAAAGTACAACCCCGGCTGCTGCATACTTTCCATGCTTCGGGATGACACCTCATTGGTATCGACACCACCGAGGGTGACCTCTGCGGTGCGGTAGCCTTCGGTACCTTCCGGAGTCAGCGTCCAGGTTTGCAGCTTTTCTGCCAGTGTGCGCAGTTCACTATCGTTGTATTGCTTGAGCGGCTTCGTTTGCAGGTCGTTTCTGTGCAGGAGAAACTGCACCAGTTTTTTACTCCACAGTTCTGCCAGTGCGGTGTGCAGGGAGGTCTCCGGCTTGTTGCTGCGCTGCTCCACCAGCCAATCTGACAAATCCATTCCGGGAGCCAGATCAAAGGTCACCGGCATCCCCTCTTTCCAGTGGCTGGAAATCTGGAGTACGGCTGGGCCGCTCAACCCCTTGTGGGTAAACAGCATCTGTTCCTGAAAGGCACCCTGTGCACAACTGGCGGTTACTGCGAGTGAGGTGCCCGGCAATTCCTGCTGCCGGTTTAACGTGCGCTGATTCAATGTAAAGGGCACCAGTGCGGCGCGGGTGGGAACGATGTTATGGCCAAACTGACGTGCCACCTCATAGCCAAAGCCGGTGGCGCCCATGGTGGGAATCGACAGGCCACCGGTAGCGATCACCAGTGAGGTACAGAGAACCTTGCCCAGAGATGTATGTACGGCAAAGCCCTGCGGCTCGAGGGGCTCGATCCGCTGGATATCACAACGGGTGCGGATCTGCGCTTTGGCTTCGCGGCATTCCGTCAGCAGCAGATCGACAATGTCCCGGGATTTGTTATCGCAAAACAGCTGGCCGAGGGTTTTCTCGTGGTAGGGAATACCGTGCTTTTCTACCAGCGCGATAAAGTCCCACTGGGTATAGCGGGCCAGTGCGGATTTGCAGAAGTGCGGGTTTTCGCTGTAGAAGTTGTCCGGCGCCGTGTACAGGTTGGTGAAGTTGCAGCGACCGCCGCCGGACATCAGGATTTTCTTACCGACCTTGTTGGCGTGGTCGAGCACCAGCACGCTGCGGCCACGCTTGCCCGCCACCGAGGCACACATCAGGCCGGCGGCGCCGGCGCCGATGATCAGTACATCGGCCTGGGTGGGGAGGTCTGTCATTCTTTAGTCGAATCAGGAGTCGAATCAGGTCTTCGGCAGGGTTACGCCGCGCTGGCCCTGGTATTTACCACCGCGATCCTTGTAGGAAACATCGCAGATTTCATCGGACTCGAAGAACAGCATCTGCGCCACGCCTTCATTAGCGTAGATCTTCGCCGGCAGGTTGGTGGTGTTGGAGAATTCCAGGGTCACGTGCCCTTCCCACTCCGGCTCCAGCGGGGTCACGTTCACGATGATGCCGCAGCGCGCATAGGTGGACTTACCCAGGCACACGGTCAGCACCGAGCGCGGGATGCGGAAGTACTCGACGGTACGCGCCAGCGCAAAGGAGTTGGGCGGGATTACACAGTAGTCACCCTCGACGTCGACGAAGCTGTCTTCATCGAATGCCTTGGGGTCCACGGTGGCGGAGTGCACGTTGGTGAAGATCTTGAACTCACTGGCACAGCGCACATCGTAGCCGTAGCTCGAGGTGCCGTAAGAGATCAGGCGGTCGCCGGAGGCCCCGTGGCGTACCTGGCCCGGCTCGAAGGGCTCGATCATGCCCTCATTCTCAGCCATACGACGAATCCACTTATCGGATTTGATGCTCACCCTGTCCCCTCACTTGTTCATATCTGGCGGTCATTAAAGAGGCCGAATCATAGCGGTTTTGCCCTGTGCAAAAAAGTGTCAACTCACTTGGTACAGGCTTGCCGATACTGGATGAGTACTGTATAAATTGCCAGTAACAACTGTATACACATACAGTTAAACCCTGACAGACCACCCGTGTGGAGCGAGCCAATCGTGAACAGCGCCGAAAACTTTTTGCAAAACAAGCAGTTAGCTAAGCAGGCCAACAACGAGCCTGCGCCACCCAGCCAAGAGCAAGCGCAGCCATTGCAGCAATTGCTCACGCGCCCGGATATCTGGCAACTGGCCAGTGGCCACGGCCGCAGCCGCACTGGTATCAGTACCGGCTACCGCGGTCTTGATGCCATGCTCACTGGGCACGGGTGGCCGCGCGCCGCCTCTACCGAACTGCTGATCGACAAGGCGGGGATCGGCGAGATGTCACTGATCCTGCCCGCCCTGGCCGAACTCACCCGCCAGGGGCAGATGGTGATACTGGTGAATCCACCGCTGATTCCCTACGCCCCGGCACTGGTGCAGGCGGGTGTGCAGCTGGAGAAGCTGCTGGTTCTGCACCCCCGCGGCCAGCGGGACCAGCTGTGGGCAGCGGAACAGTCCCTGCAATCCGGTGCCTGCGGCGTGCTGGTCCAGTGGCAGGGTAAAGAAACCCCGGCAGACAAAGACCTGCGTCGCCTGCAGGTCGCCGCCCGTGATGGCGATTGTCTGCACGTCCATTTCCGCCCCGGCTCCTGTGTGAAAACGCCGTCGCCAGCGGCACTGCGCCTGCAGCTGAAGAGCGACGGCGAACAGCTGGCGCTGCACCTGTTCAAGCAGCTGAACGGTAAGTCCGGCCAGCGCGTGCATCTGGCGCGCAATCCGGATCTGGTGCGCCGCGATCAGCCACTGCACTAACGGCCCCGCCCGAGGATAAAGAGGAATCATTCATGCTCTGGCTCTGTATCCAGCTCCCCAAACTTCCCCTGGAAGCGCTGACCCGGGCGCACCGTGCCGGTGACAGTACTCCTCTGGCGGTGGCCCAAAGCAGTTTGATTATCGAGGCCAACCAGGCCGCCAATAGCCACAATGTGGAGCCCGGACTCAGCATTGCCACCGCCTGTGCTTACTGCGCAGACCTACAGCTACTCGAGCGGGATGCAGAACGGGAAGAGCAGCTCCTTCAACAACTGGCACAGTGGGCCTATAGCTTTACCCCAGTAGTCTCCCCACGCAGCGCCGAGCGCGAGCACAACCAGCCAGATAACCACTTTGCCTGCCTGTACCTAGAAATCAGCGGCTGCCTCAAGGCGCACCATGGCCTGCGCCCACTACTGCAACAACTGGGTAAAGAGCTGCGTAAAATGCGCATCAGCCACTTTATGGGACTGGGGCACAGCCCCAGTGCAGCCCACCTGTTGAGCCAGTTACCCGAGCACCGCCAATGGCTGGCAGAAACCAAACACGCCCCGACGCCACAGCAATGGCGCCAGTGGATCAGCTTTGCCCCCAGTAAACTGCTCGACTGCAACCACAAGGCCATTGCCAAGCTGTATGCCTCGGGTATCAAGCGGGTCAGCCAGTTGCTGGCGATTCCGCTGTCGGAAGTGGGCAGCCGCTTCGGCCGCAACTTTATCAGCTACCTGGCGCAGCTGAACGGCACCCGCCCGGACCCTGTACCCAGTTTTGAACCACCGGCGGAGTTCCACAACGAGCTGTTTTTCCCCAGCCCGTTGGATAACAGTGAACAGCTGCTCTTCCCCGCCGGCCGCCTGATACGCGAACTCTGCCGGCAGCTGCAGCGCCGTCAGCTGTACAGCCAACAACTGTGCTGGGTGCTGGATTACGGCAGCCGCGGCCAACAGCAGCTCAATGTGGAAGTATCCCGCCCACTGCTCGACCCGCAGCGTTTGATTGCGCTGACCAAGCTGCAGTTTGAACGGGTGGAATTGAAAGAGCCGGTACAGGCGTTGACGCTCAAGTGCCAGCAGCTGCAGCCGATTGAAAACCAGAACCTGCGCGAAGACTTCTTCGACGAGGGCAGCAAGCTCAATGAAAGTTACCAGCTGATCGACAAGCTCAAGGCGCGCCTTGGGCACCAGGCACTGTCCGGTGTCACCCTGAAAGAAAGCTATCTACCGGAACAGGCCTGGCAAAACGCCGACAGTCTCACCTTGCAAAGCAAAGCACGGAGCCACCACCTCACCCCGGTCAGGGCGCCCCGCCCCAACTGGTTGCTGCCAAGGCCGGACCGTATCCAGCAGCGGGACCACAAACTGTTTTACGACGGGGAACTGCATTTACTGCAGGGGCCGGAACGGATCGACGGTTACTGGTGGCAACACCGCCGTCACGCCCGTGACTATTACATCGCCCGTGGCAGCCACGGCAGCCTCTACTGGGTATTCCAGGACCTGACCTCAGAGAACTGGTTTCTGCACGGGGTGTATTCCTGAGCAAGCCAGCAACACCATAGCGGACACGTATCGGTATGCAGTACGCCGAACTTTTCTGTCAGAGTAATTTTTCCTTCCTTCAAGGTGCCTCGCATCCCCAGGAGCTAATTGCAACCGCTTACAAGCTTGGCTATGACGCACTGGCGATTACCGATGAGTGCTCCATGGCAGGTGTGGTGCGCGCCTACTCCGAGCTGCAAAGCCTGACGGAACAACAAGCGCGAAAATTCAAGTTGATTTGCGGCAGCCTGTTTCGCCTGCAGGAAGAGGACCAGCAACTGGTATTACTGGCCACGAACAGATTGGCCTACAGTGAAATTTGCCAGCTGATTTCCAGCTCGCGCCTGCGAGCGGAGAAAGGCCAGTACCAGACTTTTCTCGCGGATATCATCCAGCAATGTAAGCATGCACTGTGCCTGTGGCTGCCGCCGCAAACGACGCAACAAAAATTGCCATTGCAGATTCCCGGGGAACTGAAACAGCATTTTGGCGAGCGCCTGTATATCGCGCTGCACCACCATTTACTGCCCGGTGAAAACCAGCGTTTGCAGGCACTGATCGCCTTTGCCAAGTCCGAACAGCTTCCGCTAGTGGCCACCAATGCGGTCCTGATGCACAGTCGCAGCCGCAAACCGCTGCAGGATGTACTGAACGCAAACTATCACAACTGCACCCTGGATCAGCTGGGCTATCGCCTGCAACAGAATGCCGAGCGCTACCTGCGCAGCCTGCCAGAGATTTCGGCACTTTATCCACAGAGTGCGATTGAGAATACCCTGCGCATTGCCGAGCAGTGCACCTTTAGCCTGAGTGAACTGCAATACCAGTATCCCGCAGAGGTGATCGCGAAAAATAAAACCGCCGGTGAATACCTGCGGGAACTGGTGGAGACCGGTATTCCGATCCGCTGGCCCAGAGGGCCGGAAGAGCGTATCCGCCAGCAAATTGAAGTCGAGCTCGCGTTAATTGCCGAGCTGAAATATGAGCACTACTTCCTCACCATTTACGACATCGTCCAGTATGCGCGCAAGCAGCACATTCTCTATCAGGGGCGCGGCTCTGCGGCGAACTCAGTGGTGTGCTACTGCCTGTTTATTACGGAAATTGACCCGCACAAGATCGGTTTGCTGTTCGAACGGTTTATCTCGCGTGAGCGCAACGAACCACCGGATATCGATGTGGATTTCGAGCACGAACGGCGCGAGGAAATTATCCAGTACATCTATCAAAAATATGGGCGCGAACGCGCCGGGCTGGCAGCCACCAAAATCACCTACCGTTTCAAAAGTGCCCTGCGCGATATCGGCAAAGCGCTGGGGCTCGGCGCGGCAACCATTGAACAGCTGCAGGCCGAACGCAGCTGGTGGGATAAGCTGGAAGATTTTCCCGATCAATTAAAAAAAGTAGGCATCGCCCCCAACAGCGTCGCCGGGCGCATGCTGCCCAAGCTGCTGGAACAAATCTATGGCTTCCCTCGCCACCTGTCACAACACGTGGGTGGGTTTGTCATTACCGAACTGCCGCTCAGCCAGCTGGTGCCCATTGAAAACGCGGCCATGGAAGACCGCACCATCGTACAGTGGGACAAGGAAGACATCGAAGACCTGAAGCTGATGAAGGTCGATATCCTCGCCCTCGGTATGCTCACCGCCCTGCGCAAGGCACTCAACTATATGGCGCTGTATGGGCGCCGGATGCGCCTGCAGGATATTCCCGCGGATGACCCGGCGGTGTATGACATGATGTGCCGCGCGGATACGGTGGGCGTATTCCAGATCGAATCCCGCGCGCAGATGAGCATGCTGCCACGCCTGCAGCCACGCCGTTTTTATGAACTGGTTATCGAGATCGCTATCGTGCGCCCGGGGCCGATCCAGGGCGGCATGGTGCACCCCTATTTGCGGCGTAAGCAGAAGCTGGAGCCCGTCACTTATCCACATGAGAATTTGCGCCCGGTGCTGGAACGCACTCTGGGGGTACCTATTTTTCAGGAACAGGTAATCAAACTGTCCATGGTTGCCGCAGGCTTCAGTGGCGGCCAGGCCGATGCCCTGCGCCGGGCCATGGCCAGCTGGGGGAAAAACGGCAACCTGATGCAGTTTCGCGAAAAACTGATCGATGGCATGCTGGCCAATGGTTACCAGCACAGCCTGGCGGAACAGTTATTTGAGCAAATGAAAGGCTTTGGTTCCTACGGCTTTCCGGAGTCTCATTCCGCCAGCTTCGCCCTGCTCGCCTATTTCTCCGCGTGGATCAAATGTCATCATCCAGCAGCCTTTTACAGCAGCCTGCTGAACAGCCAACCCATGGGCTTCTACGCCCCGGCGCAACTGGTGTACGACGCCCAGCGGCACAATGTAAAAATACTGCCACTGGATGTGAACCACAGTGGCTGGCATCACCGTCTGGCACTGACAAACAATGCGCTACCAGCCATTCGCCTTGGCCTGCGCTTGGTAAAAGGGCTGGCCGAGGAAACCGCAGAGGCCATTGAGACGGAAAGACTGGAGGGGGACTTTCAATCGCAGCAGGATTTTACCCAGCGGGTCGATATCCCCCGCGCGCAAAGTGCCGTTCTGGCACATGCCAACTGCTTTTACAGTATTTCGGAAAACCGTTTCCACAGTACCTGGCAGGCACTAAATAGCCAGCTGGAGCATACGGCACCACCACAACACCAGCCGGAAACCAGCCAATCGGACAATATCTACAGCGATTATCAAACCACCGGCCTGACACTGCGTGAGCACCCGATCTCCTTACTGCGCAAGCAACGCCGCTTTGACAATCTCACCCGCGCCTGTGACCTGGATGCAATGAGGGATGGAGAAAGAATCAAAGTGCTCGGCCTGGTCACCTGCCGCCAGCGCCCGGGCAGTGCTGCGGGGGTACTGTTCCTCACCTTGGAAGACGAGACCGGGGTAATCAATGTGGTGTTGTGGAAGCAAATACAGGAGCGTTACCGCAAGGAAATTCTGCGCGGCAAAATGTTATTGATTGAAGGCAACCTGCAGGTTAGCCGGGATGCCGAGACCCAGCAGCTCTCGGTCATCCATCTGATCGGGAAAAAGCTCGACTGCTTAGCCTGGAAAGAGATCCAGCGGGTGCGGAGTTTTCATTGATTGAAATAAAAAAGGCCTCCCGAGGGAGGCCTTTTTGCAAGCTGCAGACTTAGAATTCTGCACTCGCGCGCAGGTACCAGAAGCCACCGTTAAAACCAAACGGTGAAGTCAGCGCCTGACGTACGCCGAGGAACTGCAGGGTCGGATCCGCTTCATCATCCGGCTGAACATCGAAAATATTTTCACCACCGATAGACAGCTTGTAGTTATCCGCCAGAGTGATTGTGGTTTCGATATCCACCAGAATTTCACTGCCGTAGGAAGATGCATCAGAAGCATCACCCGGGCCGAACAGACCAAAGGTGCTCTCCCAACCACTGTAACGGTTCAGACGCAGGTAGCCGTTAAACATGTCACCGGCGTCATAATCAAAGGTCAGGGTTGTACGGTCGCTTGGCACCTGGTTTTCCAGGTCAAAAACGCGGGAAGCGTTAATGGTATTAGGGGCAACCTTGCTCACATCCTGGTTGTTGTGATTGTGGCGCAGATCCACAACCAGGGAACCACCGCCAATTTCAAAATCGCTGGTTACCGCCAGATCAATACCGGACACATCAGAGTCAAATGCATTGACGAAGTAGTTAGCGTTACTGCCTTCCAGCAGTGCCGCATTCTCTACGCCAGCACCTTCCAACAGAGCCACATCGGCAGCACCGATGGTGTTGTTACGCAGGGCCAGGCGATCTTCGATGGCAATATTGTAGTAATCGATGGTCACGCTGGTGTTATCCAACGGGCTCCACACTGCACCAAGGGTAAAGCTGGTAGACTCTTCCGGAGTCAACTCCTTGGCACCCAGAGTCATGGCCACCGGATGATTTACCGGGTAAGTACCGTTGGGAATCAGGTTGCCAGAAGAGTCAGAAGTCGTAGTGACGTTCAGGGTGTTCACCTGACCCGGGGTGGGTGCACGGAAGCCGGTGTTCGCGGTACCGCGCAGAGCAAAGCTATCGGTAAAGTCGTAACGTGCAGACAGTTTCCAGTCGAAGGTGGAGCCGAACTCGTCGTAATTCTCGAAACGCAGTGCGGCACCCAGGAGCAGTTTGTCGGTTACATCCGCTTCCAGATCTACGTACGCCGCAGTACTGGTACTGCTGTACTCACCAGCCGCTTCCACCGGGAAGCCCTGGAAACCATCAGAGCCCACGCCAAATACCGCAGCAGTCGGGCCTACCGCAATGGAGGCTTCGTCACCCGCGCCAATCTTGTAGGTCTCATCGCGCCATTCCATACCGAACGCCACGTTCAATGGTGAGGAGAAAGCGGCAACATCTACCGGCTTAACGAAATCCGCATTTACGCTGGTCTCGGCCTGCGTCAAGGTACCCGGATTGAAGGTCAACGGCGAGTTGATGCCCAGGCTCGGGTTAATGGAGTTTTCCAGCACATAGGACACTTCGCTCTCGGCGGTGCGTGCGCGCAGGTCCCAGCTAATGCCGTTGTCCCACTCTCCACGGGCGCCAACCACGGCAGAAACATCGGTAATGTCCGCACCGAAGGATGGATTATAGCCACCGGGGAACTGGGTGTAGATGGGGTTGCGCAGTACATAACCGCTGGCGCTGCTGCTGTCCGCCATCAGGTAATCAGCCGGGTTCAAACCCTGGGCGACAATGTCATCCACCAGGGACTGCGGTGCGGGGTCTGGCATAAAGTCGCCGTCGCCATCGGCCTGCAGTGTTTCACGCGCGCCAAACTCCGCGGAGGGGTCCAGTACCGGGCCACGGTAGAAGAAATCAGAAATGGTCTCGTTTTTGGAATAACCGAAGTTACCGTACAGCTCGGTCGTATCACTCAGCGCGTAGCCGGTATTGGCAAAGAACTTGAGCGCTTCCACTTCCGGGTCACCCCAGCGCTGGCCGAGGCCATCCAGGGGTACATTTTCTTCACCCACGATGCTGCCAACATAGACCGCATCCGGACGCGCTTCACCGCGCCAGGTTTTATCCGCGGAGGAGTGTTCGATGGTAGCGTTCAGGAAGCCCTGTTCACCGAGAGCAAAACCGCCGTTCGCCGCCAGTGTGGTGCGTGCGCCATCGCCCTCAAAGTATTCACCGGTCTGGGCAGACAGGCCGAAGCCTTCCGCATCGTCTTTCAGGATTACGTTCACCACACCGGCAATAGCGTCGGAACCGTACTGGGCAGAAGCGCCATCACGCAAAACTTCGACGCGTTCAATGGCCATAGAGGGCAGCGCGGCAAAGTCCACGGCCTGCGCACCCTGGTTGGTGGTGCCCAGCGGGGCCAACTGCAGGTTTACCAATGCAGAACGGTGACGACGGGTGCCGTTAACCAGTACCAGAGTCTGGTCGGGCGAGAGATTGCGCAGGGTAACTGGGCGAATAAACGCGGTACCATCGGCAATCGGAAAACGCTGAGTGTTGAACGACGGTGCGATCTTGGCCAGTGATTCGGTAAGGTCAAAATTACCCTGTTCAGAAAATTGATTGCCACCCAGTACATCGACCGGCGACAAAGTCTCGGTGGGAGCCACACCTTCTTTGCGAGTGCCGGTGGTAATTACTTCTTCCATTACCTCCTGGTCGTTCGCCGGCTCTGCTTCCTGTTGGGAAAACGCCAGAGATGCTGGCAGTGCGGTTGCCGCAGCCATCGCCAACGTCAGTGCATTAATTTTAAATACGCGCATGAATACCCCTCTCCTAGTTATTTATATGAAACCAGGGTCGATCGGAGCTCAGATACCGCTCCTGACTTCCCGAGAAGCAATACCTTGATAGCGGAACCCCTCCATCGCTTGCCCCTCACATGCAGAAGCAATGATGTGACCCTAATTTAGTTTTTATTCGCAAAACAAAAGTCGCACCAGAGTAGGGCAAATCGATAGCTGCATCAACGAATCATGCACTCAATGAAATTGGCGCCAAGCAAAAGCTAAAGAACCTTTTCGATGGCGGAAAATCAGGAAACAAACATCTTGATAAAAAGCAGAAAAGGAAACGAACATCCTAGTGTCGGCAAGCGTGGATTAACACGCCTTCAGGAAAATGTGGCTTAATCCAAGTGCGGAGTTTTCACTGAGAATCAGCGGCAGGATTACCCGGTCAGCCGAAGTCCTGCTTCTCCATCCACGGAATAATCCGCTCGAACGCGCGCTCGATGTTTTCTATCGAGGTGGCGTAACTGAAGCGCAGCGCGTTGCGGCTGCTCTCGCCAAAGGTATCACCGGCAATGGTGCAAACGCCGGTTTCCCGCAGTAACCGCAGCGCGACATTATTGCCGTTTACGCCTTCCGGCAGCGCGGGAAACATATAAAACGCACCTTCTGGCACATATCCTTCCAGAAAAGGGGTTTCATCTACCAGCTCAACCAGCCGGTTGCGGCGTTTCCGGTAGGTGGCCACTGTGTCGGCAACAAAACGGCGATCGCCTTTCAAAGCAGCTACGCCGCCCCACTGACACGGGGTATTCGCCACCGTGGTGGTAAACATATGATAACGACGTAGCTTGCGGATAGCGCCCTGGCTCGCGATCAACCAGCCGACGCGCATACCAGCCATGCTGAAGGTCTTGGAAAAGCTGCTGGTCACCATCACGTGGTCTAGGTCCGAGCAACAGGACAGCACACTGGCGTAATCGCGGTCATCGTAGATAAGGTGATCGTAGACCTCATCGCTGATCACATAAATGCCACGATAAGCCGCCTCCTGCACGATCGTCTCCACCGTTTCCCGCGGATACACAGTACCGGTAGGGTTGCTGGGTGAGTTGAGAATGATCGCGTGGGTGTTGGTATCAATCGCGTCGATAACTTCCTGCGGATCCAGCTGGTGATTATTTTCCGCGCGGGTCGGGATGTATTTTACCTCCCCGCCATTCATGCGAATCAGCGGCGCATACAGCATGAAAGACGGGTCGGGCACAATAAACTCACGCCCCGGCGCGGACACTGCGGTGAGCGCCAGATAAATGGCTTCCGTAGCGCCGGAGGTAATCAGAATATTTTCCGGGGTGAGTGCGCGCCCGCCACGCTCACTATAATACTCCGCCAGTGCATCAAGCAGTTCAGGCAACCCCGCATCCATGGTGTACCCGGTCTGCCCCGCATTCAATGCATCCACCGTCGCCTGCACCACATGCGGTGGCGTCGGCGCGTCGGGCTGGCCGATGGACAAATGAATGACGTCTTCCATGGAAGCCGCCATATTGACCATCTTACGGATGCCCGGCACGGGAATGGTGAGCAGCGCAGGGTTCCAGACCGGGTCTTCCGATTCGTAAAAATCAAAATCCAGCCGACTCATATATTTGCTCCCGCCGTGGCGCCCTCGTCGGAACGTTGATAAAACAAATCGGGACGCTTGTCGGTTAGTGGCGCCGCCAGCTGGTAGGCCTGTGCTGCGCGCAACACGGCACGATCGTCGAAGCGAGCTCCGACTAATTGCAAGCCAATCGGCAGGCCAGCACGGTCGAAACCACAGGGTACAGAGATGGCCGGTTGCCCGGTCATATTGAACGGATAAGTAAACGGGGTCCACGAAGGCCAGCGGGTGCTGGGCCAGTCCTCCGGCACTTCACGACCGGCGGTGAACGCGGTAATCGGAAGTGTCGGCGTCAGCAAAAGATCGTACTTGTTGTGGAACGCGGCCATGCGCTCACACAGGGCGGCGCGCTCATTGACGGCCTCCAAATAATCCAGCATGGAAAGCTGCGCGGCCTTCTCGGACACTGCCACCAGCTGCGGATCCATCACCGCGCGCTGCTTTTTGCCAATGTCGCGCAGCGCGTTGGCCGCACCACCGTAAAACAGGTGACCGAATGCGGCCAGTGGATCATCAAAACCCGGCGCCACTTCGGTCACTTCCGCACCCAGCGATTGCAACAGTTGGGCGGCCGCGCGCACGCTCTCTTCCACCTCGCGCTCCACCTGCACATAGCCGAGGGTTGCACTGAACGCGATATGTACTCCGCGCAACAAGTCCTGCGGCTCGCCTTCCAGTGCCGCAAGATAATCGATATTGCGGCGGGGAATCGCATTGGTATCCCGGGAATCCGCCTCCGTGAGCACGTTCATCAACAGGGCGCAGTCGGGCACGGTCCAGGTCATGGGGCCGGCGTGCGCCAGAGTTCCAAACGGACTCGCGGGCCAGTGTGGCACTTCGCCAAAACTGGGCTTCAGGCCTACTAGGCCGCTGAACCCGGCGGGAATCCGGATGGAGCCGCCCGCGTCGGTACCCAGTGCCAGCGGGCCCATTCCGAGAGGTACCGCGGCGGCGCTGCCACCGCTGGAACCACCGGCGGTCTTGTCCGGGTTCCAGGGGTTGCGAGTGACGCCGTCTACCGGATTATCGGTTACACCTTTCCAACCAAACTCCGGCGTGGTGGTTTTCCCCAGCGGCACTGCGCCATTGCGTCTGAGCGCCGCAACACTGGGCGCCTCTTTGCCGAGCGTGGATTTTGGGTCGATGGTTTTGGAGCCCTTGATGGTGGGCCACTGGGAAGTGAGAAAAACATCCTTGATGGCAACGGGAACACCGTCCAGCAACCCTTCGGGGTTGCCCTGCTGGTAACGCTGCTCGGACGCGCGCGCAAATGACAGCGTGGTTTCTTCATCCACAAGGTTGTACGCATTCACCACCGGGTTACAGCGTGCAATTTGCGCGAGCATCGCTTGGGTGGCTTCAACCGGAGAAAATTGCTTGTCTTGGTAGCCCTTGAGCAATTCCAGTGCAGACATTCGAATAAAATCGTTCATCGGCGTTATTCTCCGGTTTGTCCCTTCGACTGGCGTCGTTGGGAGGTCGTTAGAAGATCACCTGGTTATGGTGCTCGCAGTTATCATGCTCTTACAAACTGCAATTGTGACGCTCCCCCTAATGTAGCCCGAATTGGCGCCGATTCCGCGAAACACATGTAGAACAATCCGCCCCGATTACGTTGGACAAAATAAAACGTACAAACTCAACCCAGCGGGTGAGGAAATGCTTTCCCGTACTCCTGGGCCAATGCTTGCAGGTCCATGGCGATCGTCGGATACAGAGCAACACCATTCTCTAATTGATCACTACGCAAATTCCATGCCCGCTTTCCCGGAACGCGCACGGAGTCGCCATCATCAGCTTCACACGATTCCCACAAGTGCGTGAGTGCCGCGGTTTGGCGAAGGAAATTCTGTGCACTGCCAAATGCCGCGGGGTCAATGATCTGCAAGAATACGGAGTTGGCTTCATCATCTTGTTCCACGGAGTCCGCGCGGCCATATCCGCCGAGCCCCATGGACAAAATCTCCAGCATTGCAGACAGTGCCGCACCCTTGTAGCCGTGGTCAGCACCACCCACCGGCAGAATACTGCCTCCGTTAGCAAACGCAGCGGGATCATCGGAAAGATGGCCGTCGCGGTCTTTCAGGTACTGCCCAGGTAATTTCTTACCCTCGCGCTCGGCACGCGCCACATAGCCACCGGCAGTCACCGACATGCTGATATCGAATAACAGGGGGTAATCCCCTGCTGGCGCACAGAAGGCAATCGGATTGGCGGAAAACAGCGGAGTCTTGCAGCCCTGGGGAGAAACGGTTTTCTCTGCTGGTGTGGAACAGGTCAGGATGCCTACACAATTGCGCGCAACAATTTTGGGAAGATAAGCCGCTAGACAGGCAATATGCTGGCTTCGACGGATCGTCGCCGTCACCACGCCCTGCTCGCCGACCCTCGCCAGCGCCTGATCAATCGCCTGGTTGACCACCCAGGGCCCGGGCAGAAAATCTGCATCCCAGTTAAAACAGTTGCCGCGATCGGACAGCACTTTTGGCTCGCCACGCAGGCGTGAAGCGCCGCTCTCCAGCCACTTCAAATTACTGGCCACCCGGTTCAGCCCATGGGTAGTAAAGCCCATCAGGTCTGCCTCCAGAAAAACCTCGGCCATGGTATCGGCGCGGTCGGATGCGATACCCGTCGAGGCAAATAGGGTACTGGCGAATTCTTTCAGCGCGTGCGCGTCGTAACGTGGGTGCATAATGGTGTCTCGTCATCCTTTCGAATTTTTGCGCAGGGTTTTTATGTAGAGTTCTTGTGCAGAGTCTTTGTGAAGTGTCTCTGTAAAGAGTCTTCAGTGACCCGAAATCTTGCCGCGCATGGATTTAATTTTGCCGCGGCGGGCTTTGCTATTGAGGCGACGCTCCTTGGAGCCTTTGGTGGGTTTGGTGGGGATGCGCTTTTTCGGCGCGACCAAGACGCTGGCAATCATTTCACGCAATCGCTCCAGTACGTCTGCACGATTCTTTTCCTGGGTGCGGAACCGTTGCCCCTTGATCACAATCACACCTTCATCGGTAATACGCTGGTCACGCAGCGCGAAAAGACGCTGCTTCACCGGACCCGGCAGGCTGGACGCGCCAATGTCGAAACGCAGATGGATGGCGGTGGAGACCTTATTCACATTCTGACCACCGGCACCACCAGAGCGCATTGCATGCATTTCCACTTCATCAAGTGGCAGCGTCAGATTACGAGAAATAAATAGCATAAGAAGGGGCTTTTATATTCGACTCATTTATAGCGGGTACATTCGTCTATGCTTACTCGAAGCAAAGAAAAATAATACCAAATTGACACGTTAAATCCTCGTACTACACACGAAGAGCGACATGAGTCAGGCATGAGCCGAAACAGCAGTAAACACTTGGCGCACTTCAATCCCCCCGTATTCTATGCGGCGACGGCAGTACTCCTGTTGATCGTGGCCTACGCGGTACTGGTCCCGGATCACGCCACCTCCACGTTCAAGTACCTGCAGACGTGGGTCGTGGAACACATGAGCTGGTATTACGTGCTGGCCGTGGCGGTCGTCCTGATCGGCACTGTTGCCATCGCCATGTCCCGGTTTGGCGCCATCAAGCTAGGGCCTGAGCACGCTGAGCCGGATTACGATTTTCTCTCCTGGTTCGCCATGCTGTTTTCTGCTGGCATGGGTATCGGCCTTCTGTTCTTCGGTGTTGCCGAACCGGTGATGCACTATTTGGACCCGCCCGTAGGCGATACCGGTACGGTGACGGCTGCGCGCCAGGCCATGGTGCTTACCTTCTTCCACTGGGGTTTTCATGCCTGGGCAATCTACGCGATTGTGGCGCTGATACTCGGCTATTTCAGTTACCGACACAAACTCCCGCTCACCCTGCGTTCCGCGCTATACCCAATGATTGGCGAACGCATTTATGGCCCCATGGGGCACGCGGTCGATGTGTTTGCCATTGTCGGCACTGTCTGCGGTGTAGCGACAACTCTGGGCTACGGGGTGCTGCAGATCAATTCCGGCCTGAATCACCTGTTCGGCTTACCGATCGGCGACGGCGTACAGGTGGCCCTGATTATACTGACCACTTTGCTTGCCACGGTATCGGTGATTGCCGGTCTGGATACCGGAATCAAGCGGCTGTCCCAGCTCAATATGATATTGGCCGGGTTGCTTTTGATGATGGTGTTACTACTAGGCAGCACCGTATATCTGTTGCAGGCATTTGTGCAGAATTTTGGCAGCTACCTGTCACAGATCATCAACAAGACCTTCAATCTTTACGCGTACGATCCCACGGACTGGCTGGGTGGCTGGACCATTCTGTACTGGGGCTGGTGGATGTCCTGGTCGCCATTTGTGGGCCTGTTCATTGCGCGTATCTCGCGCGGACGCACCATTCGCGAGTTTGTCATCGGTGCAATGCTGGTACCGGCACTGGTCACCATGATGTGGATGACGTTCTTCGGAAACTCCGCCATTCATATGATTCTTGACCAGGGGCTTACCCAGCTGGGCGAGGTCGTTGCCAAGGACCAATCCGTCGCGCTGTTCCAGTTTCTCGAGCAATTTCCTTTTTCCTCGGTCTTTTCGTTTGTCGCGGTCATTATGGTCATCGTGTTCTTCGTGACCTCAGCGGATTCAGGGGCAATGGTGGTCAACATGCTGTCCTCCCACGGACGGGACGAAACGCCGCTGTGGCAGCGAATATTCTGGTGCTTCCTGATTGGCGCTGTGGCGATCGCGCTATTGCTTGCGGGGGGGTTGGGCTCGCTACAGACGGCGGTCATTGTGAGCGCGCTGCCTTTTTCCGTGATACTGCTGATTGCGATGTACGGCCTGATCAGCGCCCTGCGCGCCGACAGCGCAAAACGCATTAGCCAGCACGCACCGGTGGCGCCCATCAGTGCACGCAACCCTGTGGTCTGGCAGGAACGTTTGGAAAATGCATTGCAGCTTTCCACCTTGGCCCAGGTGCAAGCCTTTATCGACAACACCGGTAAACCGGCACTGCAACAGTTTGCGGAAGAAGTGCAAAAAAATGGCTACGAGGCGTCGGTCACCGAGCCCAAGAAACACGTGGTCCAGCTGGAAGTGATGCAGGGCAATGAAACCAGCTTCATTTATGGATTGCACCCCAAGGCCACGCTGAAGCCAGATGCCGCCAATCCAGACCGCGAGCTGGATGACGATGTCGATGATGATCCGGACGATATCTACTTCCGCGCGGAGGTACATCTTCACGAAGGCGGCCAGGACTACGATGTCATGGGCTGGACCTCCGAGCAGTTACTGACGGACATGGTCTCCCAGTACGAGCGCCACATGCAGTTCCTGCACACACTGCGCTAGCACCACGGCCCTCTCAGTATCGGCTCAGTATCGCCTCAACATCTCCTCGGCATCTCCTCAACGCCCCCGCAAAACCGCGGGAATGTTACCGAGGTACACGCGCCACAAGATGTGACCAATCAGACAGGATTAGTTTCGACTTTTCATTCACTCTGCATTTTTCCTCGGTTAGTATCGGACAAGTTCTGGTTTTTCTGGGACTACTAACAGATAAAAATAATGATGCACACACAGGTCTTTCGCTGACACAGCTCAGCGGCAGCGCTGTGCGTAGCGATGCTAGGAGACAACCATGCCCAACGCCAAGCGCAGTCTGGCGGCAGCGATTGCTTTTGCTTCCATCACCAGCGGCCTGAGCGGCACCGCCCTTGCCGACGAATCCCCCTTTTCCCAGGTGGTCGCTTTTGGCGACAGCCTCACCGACGTGGGCAACGCCGGCGTATTCACCAGCGGTGACGACAAGCAGGCAGCCATCGACATTCTTTCGCAACAACTCGGCCTGGGACCGGTTACCCCGTCGTGTGCCGGCCTGAACCTGTGCCTTCCCGAAGTAGACCCAAGCCTGAGCGAAGCCGAACTACTGGCATCCGCAGAGGCCCAGGTGCGCGCTTCACTGTCGAGTGTCGGCGGTGGTTGGGCGGTAGGTGGCCACCGCGCTGCCGATGTACTGCTGAATGTGCTCGGCACCCGCGGCTATATGGATTACCTCGCCGCACAGGGACGCTCCCTCGACGTCAGCGCACACAATTTTGTCAGCGCCCTGCTGCCTGACCCTACCCGCGAAACCGCCACCGGCCTCTACGCCGACCTGACCCAGCTGGTAACCCTGCTGCAAGGCCCAGACGTAATTGCGCAATTGCGCGCGGGCGCGGCCCAGGCGGAAGCCGCCGGTGATGCAGCCACCGCAGCACAGCTGAACGCCGAGGCCGATGCCTGGCAGGCTGCCGTCAACGCAGCCCCCGGCGCTATCGTTGCCGATTCTGGCATTACCGGTAACCCACACCCACTGGGCCTGGGCTACCTGGAAACCACAAGTGGCCGCGCCGATGGCAAGGCACTGTATTGGATTAATGGTGGCGGCAATGACCTGCTGAGCGGCTTCACCGCATCCTTGAGTGGTTCCATTACCGGCGAACAGTTTGCCGCACAGACCGGCCTCGCCGCCAACATGCTGGCCGACAGTGCCGCGGCACTATCGGATGCGGGCGCCAACTATATTCTGGTGGCCAACGCGCCGGACATCAGCCAGACCCCGGGCATGTATGCCGCGGTTGCACAGGCGGTAGCAGCAAGCCCGGAAGCGGCACAGCTGGCCAGCGCAGTGGCCGGCGGTCTGCTCACCCAGGAAGAAGCTGACGCGCAGCTGGCTGCAGCTATCGATGGCACCCTTTCCCAAGCGAGCGACGCAGTAACCCTGTTTAACAGTACCCTGCTGGCCGACGCGCGCGATATCGACGGCGTGCTGATGGTGGATATGGAAGGTATCGTTACCGTCGCCCAGGCGAATCCGGCCGCACTCGGATTCTCCGACGAGTTTGACCAGAGCACCCTGTGCTACAACGGCAACGGCTGTATCGAGCACCCGGTTTACGGTGAGAACGGTACAGCGCCGGACGCCAGTCAGCTGCTGTTTAATGATTCCGTGCACCCCACCCAAGCTGCGCAGGAACTGCTCGCGGACTACTACACCGCTGTAGTGAACGCTGCACAGGTCGCAGGCCAGTTGCCCGATATGGGCGTACAGGCTTCTCGCAGCCACACCGCTGCGCTGGAAGAAAGCTTTGCCAGCAGCCGTTACCGCACAGCGGAAACCGGCGTGTTTGTGAGTGGCGTATTCGGTAACAGCGATTACGACAACAACCTGGCACCCGCCGCCAGCGGTGACGGCAACGGCGGCCTGATCGGCGCCGGTTACGCGCTGCGTGATAACTTGCAGCTGGGCTTCGCGGTGAGCCGCTCTGACCTGTCCCTGGAAAACAGCCAGAGCGACATCGAGTCCACCTCGACCAACTACAGCCTGTTCACGCGCTACCACGCCAATGGTTTCTTTGTTGACGCCAGCGCGACCATCACCGATGTGGATTACGACCGTATCGGCCGCCACTTCCAGCTGGGTGATCAGTTCTCGGAGACGCTGTACGGCGACACCAGCGGTGAAAACACCACCCTGGAACTCACTGCCGGACTGAATATTTCCAACGGAGAAGCACGCTTCGGACCGTTCGCCGGTGTAACCAAGGTGACCGCCGATGTGGATGGCTACAGCGAAGGTGCCATCGATGGATTCACCTATGCCAGTGCCGACAACCAGCAGGCTGACCCGTTTGGTATGAACTTCGGCAGCCAGGAGCGCCGCTACACCACTATGCGTTTCGGTGCGTTCGCCGATAAGGCCTGGGGGGACGTGAGTGCACATGCGCAGCTGTGGTACGAAGACACCACCGGTACCGAAAACGACATGCTGGAAGTGGGTGTTAAGTCCATGACCGGCAATATGAATGCAATGCCGAGCTACGCCAGCAAAGACACCGGGCTCTTCGAAGACGGTGCCGGCGCACTGGTTGGCTTGCGCTGGCAGGCGGCGGAAGCCATCGGGGTGAGCGCAAACCTTACCGCGCGCCCGAACTCCGAACACGGTTCCATCAATGTAACCTACCGCTTCTGATAAAAAGCACTTAGCCAAATAAAAACGCCCACTTCGGTGGGCGTTTTTATTTGTGGATAAAGCTGGGTATTCTCCTCTACCCAGCGATAACCTGAAGTGCCCTCATACAATGTCTAGCTCCCCAATGCCCACCATCACCACCGAACGCTTGCGCCTGCGCCAGCTCACCGACAGCGATGCCGATGCGCAATTCACCCTGGAACTTCTAAACGACCCGGACTTTCACCGCTATATTGGTGACCGTGGCGTGCGCACGCTCGAGGATGCGCGTCAGTATCTCCTGCGCGGCCCCATAGCCATGTATGCATCCCACGGCCTCGGAATGTGTTGTGTAGAACTAAAAGATGGAACCCCCATTGGGCAATCCGGGCTGATGCGCCGCGCGGAATTGGATAATGTAGAAGTCGGCTTCGCCTATCTGCCGCAATATCGCGGACAAGGTTATGCCTTGGAGGCGGCAAGCGCGGCCATGCAATGGGGAAAAAAATCATTGGGTCTAACGCGCATTCTCGCGATAGCTGCGCCCGATAATCACGCCTCTATCCAATTGCTGGAGAAACTCGGGCTGGGCAAGGAAGACGTTTTCACATTCCCGGACAGTAACGAAGAACTCGCACTTCTTGCATGGAACCGGGAAAGCCAATCGAGTAAACAATAAAAAAGCGGGCCGAAGCCCGCTTTTTTACATCACCAACACTCAGTGTGCGCTGGCTGCACCGGCGCCTTGCGGGAAGCGAATGCTTTCCACCATTTCCTGTACATCGGCCGGGATCTTACGGGTAAATTTCGCTACACCAATCGCCACGGCAAAGTTCAGCATCATGCCGAGGGTTCCGATACCTTCCGGCGAAATACCAAACCACCAATTCTCCGGTGTATTGGCTGCAGGGTTGATGAACTTGAAGTACACAATGTACGCTGCGGTAAACAGGATACCTGACAGCATACCGGCAATGGCCCCCTCCTTGTTCATGCGCTTGGAGAAGATCCCCATGATGATCGCCGGGAAGAACGACGATGCCGCGAGCCCGAAGGCAAAGGCCACCACCTGGGCGACAAAACCCGGCGGATTGATCCCGAGATACCCCGCAATACAAACGGCAACCGCCGCGGCAGCCCGCGCATAACCCAGCTCCTGTTTTTCAGTTATGCGTGGCATCAGGTTGCGCTTGAGCAAGTCGTGGGAAATGGACGTCGATATCACCAGCAGTAACCCGGCGGAAGTGGACAGGGCCGCAGCCACACCACCGGCGGCAACCAGTGCGATTACCCAGGCAGGCAGGTTGGCAATTTCCGGATTGGCCAACACCATAATGTCCCGGTCCACCTGCATCTCATTGCGCTCGTCACCGGAGTAGAACATCTTGCCGTCGGCATTCTTGTCGTCCCACTGGATCAGGCCGGTCTCTTCCCAGTTGGCTACCCAGCTCGGGGCTTCCGCGTGTGGGGTGCCCTGCCCGTCCGGCCCGTTAATGGTGTCGATCATATTGACCCGGGCAAACGAGGCAATAGCCGGCGCGGTGGTGTACAGCAGCGCAATAAACAGCAGTGCCCAGCCGGCAGATTTTCGCGCATCGCGCACTTTGGGTACGGTGAAGAAGCGTACGATTACATGCGGCAGACCGGCAGTGCCGACCATCAAGGCTGCGGTAATGAAAAACATATCCACAGTACTCTTACTGCCCGAGGTGTACTCGGCAAACCCCAACTCTGTGGATAACCCGTCCAACTTATCCAGCAGATAAGTGCCGTCGGCCAGCAGGCCGCCGAAACCCGTCTGGGGAAGCACATGGCCGGTCATCATGATGGAAATAAATACCGCCGGCACCATATAGGCAAAAATCAGTACACAGTATTGTGCCACCTGCGTGTAGGTAATGCCCTTCATGCCGCCGAGCACCGCGTAGAAAAACACTACCCCCATGCCGATCATCACACCGGTGGCGATATCCACTTCCAGAAAACGGGAGAACACCACGCCCACGCCACGCATTTGGCCAGCCACATAGGTAAAGCTGACAAAAATCGCACAAATTACCGCGACGGTACGCGCGGCCTGGGAATAATAGCGATCACCGATGAAATCGGGCACGGTGAACTTGCCAAACTTGCGCAGGTAAGGTGCGAGGCACAGGGCCAACAGTACATAACCGCCGGTCCAACCCAGTAGATACACCGCACCGTCGTAACCCATAAAGGAAATCAGACCGGCCATGGAAATAAAGGAGGCCGCAGACATCCAGTCCGCCGCCGTGGCCATGCCGTTGGCCACCGGGTGCACCCCACCGCCGGCCACATAGAAATCATTCGTGGAGCCCGCGCGGGCCCACAGGGCGATGGCGATATACAGGACAAAGGTGGCCCCAACGATCAAAAAGGTAAGGCTCTGAACATCCATGCTTACTGCCCTCCTTCAAGCTGCTGGGCTGACGCTGCGGGGTGCCCAGCAGACGGCTCGGCATCTTCCGCAGAAGGCGCCGACTCATCGTCTTCATATACACCGTACTTCTTGTCCAGCTGATTCATCCTGTAGACATAGAAAAAAATCAACCCGAGGAACACATAGATAGCGCCCTGCTGGGCAAACCAGAACCCCAGCTTAAAGCCGCCAAAGCGGATCTGGTTCAATTCTTCTACAAACACTATTCCGCAGCCAAAAGACACCGCAAACCAGATGCACAGCAGGCTAAGCATCAGGCGAACGTTTTCTTTCCAGTAACGGGCGGCCTGTTGCCGGTTGGCAAAACTCATCGCACGACTCCTCAGGTCAATTTATTTTTATTAGGACTTGTTACTCTACCGTGAACTGAGCGTACAAAAAAGCGACATGAAAAATGGGCGAAATGGGGCCTCGCACAAGTCCGGGGTCCGTATTTGACAAGCCAAAGCGCTGTACTAGGCTCAGTAGGGGCATTGCTCCTTTTACAATAAGCCAGAGAGAATCACGCCATGATCATCGCCACCGATATGCCTGAAGTTTCCAGCTGCGCCGCAACCTCGTGCGCCTACAACACAGACTCTTCCTGCCATGCGCGCGCCATCACCATTGGCGACGGTGACGATCCGGACTGCGATACCTTTTTCAGCAACAGCCATCACACCAAGCGACAACGCAACGCCGGTGTGGGCGCCTGCAAGGTCGGAGGCTGCAGCCACAATATCGACTTCGAGTGCACTGCTGACCATATTGAACTTGGCTACAGCGGCGATACGGTTAACTGCCTCACCTACGCGCACTAACCTGCGCACGCTTAAAAAGCTCCGAACGCCCGGCCCTGCATCTTGCACGGCATCATGACTGAGTAGCAGCCACGCGCCGCTACTCAAAATCCTTCGTCAATCTCCCTCCAGCCTCAGCCACGGCGCGCCTGCAACTCAGTAGTTCTTATCGCACCCCCCCTTGGTGCCCCTGCTCCACTGATCCACTCCACAGGTCCACTCCACAGGTCCAGCCCAGCGGTCGACAAACCTGAATGGCACAAAATTCAACACAAATCGCCAAATCTCGCACAGAGGTTAAACCAGCCGACACGAGAAATAATTTATTCTTGATCGACCGCTCGATTTGGAATATTTTGTTACTCGGGGTGCGATGCCCCGGAGCCGAAACTAATAAAAATCAATGGGAGAAAGGGATGAAGCAACTCACCAAAGCCATTCGCATTGCGAATTGCTCACTACTCACTCTGGCAGCCCTCGCCGCGATGCCCGCCGCAATGGCGCAAGATGCCACTCAAGGAACCCCACAGAGTGATGCGATCGAGGAGGTACAGGTCACCGGTATCCGCGGTTCTGTGAAAAAGAGTTTGGATATCAAGCGCGACTCCGATGTGATGGTCGACGCAATTTCCGCAGAGGATGTAGGTAAATTCCCAGACCAGACAGTGGCTGACGCACTGCAGCGTGTTGCGGGCGTTTCCGTACAGAAAACCGACGGTGAAGCGGATCGGGTCAGTATTCGCGGTACCGCACCCCACCTGAACCTGACCCTGTTCAACGGCCAGAATGTGGCGACTGCAGAAGCCTCTGCCAGTGTCACCAATCCGCCGAGCCGTAGCTTTAACTACTCACTGCTGCCCGCAGAATTGATCGACACCCTGGAAGTGCACAAGTCTGCCCAGGCCAAAGTCGAAGAGGGATCCATTGGTGGCACCGTGATCGTCAAAACGCGCTCGCCACTGGACACCGAAGCAAACTACGCCGCCTTCTCCGTAAAGAACATGTACCAGGAGTCTGCGGACGAGCACAGCCCTTCTATCTCCGGGTTCTATAACTGGAAAAATGACAACGCTGACTTCGGATTTAACCTTGGCTATGTGCGCAAGGACAATCGCGTACAGCGCGACACCAATGGTCTTGGCTACCTGGGCTACCAGGAGGTACTGGATGCCGATGGCGAGCTGCTCTACCGCGCGCCCAATAATATACGCTCCTCGCGCTTCCGCTCGGAGAAAGACCTCTCTACCTATACCGCCAACCTGGAATGGCAAGCCACCGACAGCCTGAACATCGAGCTTACCAACCTATTCTCCAAGGTTGATCGCGTCGACCAGACCATTACTAACGGCGTGCGCACGCTGGGTGCATTGAGTGGTGCCGGCGTATCCAATGCGGTCATCAATAATGGCGTCCTGGTTTCCGGCACGCTCATGAGCGATGCGAATGGCGGCCGTGAAAAGGAAGAGTCCTGGTACAGTAGTAATAACAACGAAGGTGGCTACCAGACCCGCGCGCATACCCTGAAAGTCGAATATGCCGGCGAGCGCTACACCCTCGAAGCGCAACTGGGTACCACCCGCGCTGAAGGCGATATTCTGGACGACCAGATTGAATTTGAAGCGAGCCTGGATGGCAGCTTTAGCTTGGCCGGGGAGCCGACTTATCAATTCCTGTCGGACGTGACGCCTGCCGACTATGCGACCATGTACACCCACCGCAACATCTTCGATAACGCCGAACGGGAAGACTATGCGCAGTTTGACCTGAACGTGGAAGTCGATATGGATTGGCTGACCTCCGTGGATATCGGAGCGAAATATCGTGACCACGACAAGGTTTCCAACCTGCACAAGGATGTTTGGATCGTATTCCTCGACCCCTGGATCACGACCCTCGATAACTATGCCAATGGTGCCGTTGCCGGTGACTTCAAAGGTTCCAGCAATGCCCAGCAGGGCCTGTACGAATTCCAGTATGCGAACTGGCTGGACTGGACCGATGCGACCCCGACCTACCGCTCGAACTATCGCCCAGATTACAGCTTTGAAATTCAGGAAGAAATTACCAGCATGTATGTGCAGGGTAATTTCGAGTATGAAAACCTGCGCGGTAACGTCGGTGTGCGCTACGCATCCACCGATGGCACCAGTATCGGTTTCCAGCTGTTCAAGCCGGTCTCCTGGAATCCGGATACCTGGACCATGACTCCGACCGAGCTTGAGAACGACTACGACAATATTCTGCCGAGCCTGAACCTGGCTTATGACCTGAACGATGACACTGTATTGCGTTTTGCTGCGGCTAAGGTGATCTCTCGTCCAGACTATGACAGCCTGCGTATGACTCGTGGCTTTGCCAACAGTGTCTGGGTACCTGGCTACGATGGTTTCGGCAGTGGCGGTAACCCGGAGCTGGATCCTTATCAGGCAAACCAGTACGACATCTCAGCGGAGTACTACTTTACCGAGTCCTCAATTGTCTCCCTTGCCTTCTTCTACAAGGACATCGACACCTACACCGATACCACGGACGTACGTGAGACCCTTATTGGTGAGGAAGGTCCCGGGGAATACCGTATTACCATTCCGGTTAACGGCTTGGGCGGTGTCAATCAGGGCGTTGAGCTGAACGTACAGCACGACTTTGGCAATGGCTTTGGTGTACTCGCAAACTACACCTGGTCGGATGCCGACATGCTCGAGTCCGACGAAGATCGCGAAGCGGGTATCGAGAAACTGCTGCCCGGTAACTCCAGTGATACGTATAACCTGACCGGTTACTACGAAGATCACGGCGTATCCGCGCGTCTCGCATACAACTATCGCTCCGACTATTACACCGGTACCACGCGTAATGGTCTGCAGCGGAATCAGGACGGCTACGGCCAGCTGGACGCTAACCTGTCCTATCAGCTGACCGACAATGTATCCCTGGTAATGAACCTGCTCAATCTGACCGACTCCGAGCAGAGCAGCAGCTGGGGCGACCAGTCGCTGCCGGGTGATGTAAACCAATATGGGCGTCGTATCTTTGCTGGAGTTAATGCGAAGTTCTAAGCGCGCACTTCAAAAATAAAAAAGGCCGGCCCGCTTTGCGGTGCCGGCCTTTTTTAGGCTCGCGATCGAGTAAACGACTAACGACGCATACGCAGCTGTTAACTCACTTTCTCACCATGCGCCTGTTTATCGGCGTGATAAGAAGAGCGCACCATGGGGCCGCAGGCGGCGTGTGTGAAGCCGATCTGCTCGGCGTATACACGGTACTCTTCGAACTCGTCCGGGTGCACGTAACGCTGTACCGGCAAGTGCTCTTTACTTGGCTGCAGGTACTGACCAATGGTCAGCATGTCGATATCGTGGGCACGCATATCGTCCAACACTTCAAAAATTTCTTCCTTGGTCTCACCCAGGCCCACCATCAGACCAGACTTGGTCAGGACGTCCGGGCGACGCTTCTTGTATTCCTGCAGTAATTTCAGAGACCACTTGTAGTTGGCACCCGGGCGGGATTCGCGGTACAGGCGCGGCACGGTTTCCAGGTTGTGGTTGAACACGTCTGGCGCCTCGGCTTCCAGGATATCCAGCGCCACGTCCATACGGCCGCGGAAATCCGGGGTGAGGATTTCCACCTGCAGGTTCGGCGACAACGCGCGGGACTGCTTGATGCATTCGGCGAAGTGCTCGGCACCGCCATCGCGCAGGTCATCGCGGTCCACGGAGGTAATTACCACGTAGCGCAGGCTCATGGCCGCAATGGCTTCAGCCAGTTGCTGCGGCTCGTTCGGGTCCAGCGGATTGGGTTTGCCGTGGCCCACATCGCAGAAGGGGCAGCGGCGGGTGCAGATCTCACCCATGATCATAAAGGTGGCGGTACCACCACTGAAACATTCACCCAGGTTCGGGCAGCTGGCTTCTTCACAGACGGTAGCCAGCTTCTGTGAGCGCAGAATGCTCTTGATGCGCTCGACTTCCTTGGAAGCCTTTACCGACGGCACCTTGACGCGAATCCAGTCTGGCTTGCGCAGGGTCTGGTCACTGGCGATTACCTTTACCGGGATACGCTCAACCTTTTCGCCATCGCGCAGCTTTTCGCCCTGCTGCAAACGACGGGTGCGTTTTACCGGTACGAGATCCGGTTTACCGGTCTCAGACGGGTTTACTTCAGTCGCCTTTATTTCAGACTGGTCGGCGTCAAATCGTTCAGACATTACTTGTTCCTGATTCGGTAGCCTGCGCCTGTGCAGCTACCTCAAATACGTTTTCATCCAGCGGGTGCCAGCTGGCTTGCGGCAGCCCCAGCTTTTGCTGCAGCGCTGCAACAAACTTCTCCGCAACATCCTGCCAAGTGGGCGTCGGCTGTATGACTTCGGCCATCTGCACCATCTGCATCCCCGCGTAACCACACGGATTGATGCGCAGGAAGGGCCCCAGATCCATATCAATGTTGATGGCGATGCCGTGGAAACTACAGCCGCGGCGCACCCGCAGGCCAATCGAGGCAATCTTGTTCCCCGCGCGCGGACCTTCGGTCAGGTATACGCCCGGAGCATCGGCACGGGGCGCGGCACTGATACCGTATTCGGCAAGCATCGCCACGGTCGCTTCTTCCAGCGCTGTCACCAGATCGCGCACACCGATCTTGCTGCGGCGTAGATCCAGCAGCGGGTACACCACCAGCTGGCCTGGGCCGTGATAGGTCACCTGGCCGCCGCGATCGACTTGCACCACCGGAATGTCACCGGTATTCAGCAGGTGCTCGGCCTTGCCAGCCTGCCCCTGGGTGAATACGGGTGGGTGCTCCACGCACCAGATCTGGTCCGCCGCGTCGTTGCCGCGGGTATCGGTGTAGTGAGCCATGGCGCGCCATACGGTCTCGTAATCGCGCCGGCCAAGGTTGCAGATGACCGGTTCCGAACCCGCCATCACAGCACCATATGTACGCCCGGATGGGCCTTGAGTTCTTCGAACAGTGCCTTGAGCTGCGGCTCGCCGGTGGCGAGGATATAGAAGGTCACCGAGTTGAATTTCCCATTGCGGCTGGGCTTGTGCTTCAACTTGCTCTCGTCGAAGCCCGGCGCGTGCCGGCGCATCACATCCATCACAAAATCGTGCACCTGGTCGTCGGCGTCTCGCACCACTTTGACCATATAGTCTTCACAGGGGAATTCGATTTTAGGAGGCTGCTGCTCTGAATCCTGGGTCATACCACGCTCACATGGCCGCAGGTCAGATGGTGGATTTTGCCGGTATCTGCCCGGCGAGGATTGCGGCCGGGCGAGAATTATACAGTGCCGATGAAGCACTGGACAGGGAGGAAAGATTGCAGACGAAACTGCTTTGAGCGGGGGTTAAAACAGCCCGGCGAAAGGTTTCGCCGGGCCAGCGCAGGATTTTACTGGAAGAACGACATCACAAAGCGCTTGATGGAATCCCATACGCGCTTGAAGAAGCCCGCCTCTTCCACATCTTCGGCTACCACTGCAGGTACATCTGCGACGGTTTCGCCATCCAGATTCACAACCACTTTACCCACCTGCTGCCCTTTGGCCAGCGGCGCCTTCAGCTCGCCATCGATAATCAGGTCGGCCTTGATGTTCTCTTCACCACCGCGCGGGATGGTAACGAATACATCGCGAGATACCGCGATACCCACAGAGTCGGCCTTGCCGCCCCACACGCGTTCGGTCTGCAGCACGTCGTCACTGCCGTACACTTTGTGTGTCTGGTAGTAGCGGAAGCCATAAGCGAGCAGCTTCTGAGTTTCCGCCGCCCGTTTCTCGTCGCTGTCGGCGCCCACCACCACGGAAATCAGGCGCATGCCACGCTTGACCGCGGAAGCCACCAGGCAGTAACCGGCCTCTTCGGTGTGGCCGGTCTTGATGCCATCTACCGCCGGGTCGCGCCACAACAGGCGGTTGCGGTTCGGCTGGTTGATGCCGTTGAAGCGGAAGTACTTCTCGGCATGGATCGGATAGTGTTCCGGGTGGTCATTGATCACCGCCTGGGCCAGCGTGCCCAAATCCCGTACGGTGGTCATATGGCCTTCGGCGGGCCAGCCGGTGGCATTCACATAGTTGGTGTCCTGCATACCGAGCAACTGCGCCTGCTGGTTCATCACCTCAGCAAACACCTCCTCGCTACCAGAAACGTATTCCGCCAGGGCAATACTCGCGTCGTTACCGGACTGCACAATCACGCCGCGCAGCAAGTCGATCACCGGGACCTTGTCGCCGACCTTTACAAACATTTTGGAACCGCCCTTGCGCCAGGCTTTTTCCGAAATGTTCACCATGTCCTGTTCTTTGATTGCGCCTTTTTCCAGCTCCTCAATGACGATGTAGCTGGTCATCATCTTGGTCAGGCTGGCGGGAGGAATCTGCTTGTCGGCATCGTGCTCAACCAGAATCTGGCCGGTGTGGGCATCCATCAGGATGTATGCCGAGGCGGCGAGCTGTGGCGGCGCGGGAATCAGTGGTTTATCGGCCTGGGCCACACTGGCGCCAACAAACAGGAGCAGACAGGCAAATAAGCGTTTGAACATGGGTATCTCTTATTCCTTGCGTTCTTAAAGTGTCAGTTCCCGGCATCCACCGGGAGAATACAGTATCGGTATTGGCTGTAACCTGCAGTTACTGGACTTAATCCACAACCACCTGGGGTTGACCAAAATTCTGCTGTTCAACGGATTCCCGCAGCGCGACCAGTGCTCGCTGCTGCTCAATCGGCCCTATTCGTACCCTGTATAGCATCTTTCCGCCACGGTTTACCGGGCTTACGGTAACAGGATAGCCGAATGTGGCGGCCAGCTGCGCGCGAATCTGCTCCGCCTGCGAAGATGAGCTATAAGCACCCACCTGCAGGAAGGTGTTGTCGGGCAATTTGAAGCTGGCATCTTGCGGCAGCCCATTGCGCGCGGCGGCGTCTTTTTCTACCGCCAGTGTCTCCATGGCACTGGGCAGGCTCGCGGGATCCAGCGCCTCCACCTCGACGCGGGCAACCCCCTTGTCGATATAGCCAAGCTTCTGCGCAGCGGTGTAACTCAGGTCAATAATACGCCCGGGCACGAAAGGACCGCGGTCATTCACCCGCACGATAATGCTGCGGCCATTATCCAGATTGGTGACCTTCGCGTAACTGGGCAACGGCAAGGTTTTGTGCGCGGCCGACATGGCGTACATGTTATACACCTCGCCATTGGCCGTCTTGCGGCCATGGAACTTGGTGCCATACCAGGAGGCATGCCCGCGCTCGCGATAGCCTTTCACACCATCGAGCACCCGATACCTTACGCCATTCACCACATACGGGGATTTGTTGCCGGCAACACCAATAGGCTCGCGTACGGGTGTCACTTCCGGGGTTGCCAGCATATCGACCGGTACCGCCGGGCCGCTGTCGCGCACTTGATCGAAGGGGATATCCCCCGGCTGTACCGCTGGGGTTCGCTTCTGCTCCAGGGGAACTGTACTGCAGGCTGACACAAGCGCCAACAGACAAGCAGCGCCAATTCGGGCCGAACACCCGGACAGTGGTTTATTCATGATTTCCCCCCGGTGCGAGATACACGCATTCGCTACCGTTTTTATCGATCTGATCCGCTTTGAGCGGTCAATTATTACTGTGCGATATTGTTGCAGCGCACTCTGGCGCCTTTCAACCTATATAACGTCCGGCAACCGAAATAACTTCAGGAGCGGCCGCCGCGCGCCTTGATAATTTCTTGCCCCAGTTCGTACACCGCCATCGCATACATACGACTGTGGTTGTAGCGGGTGATGGTGTAAAAATTATTCAATCCGATCCAGAACTGCTCGCCACTTTTGGTTTTCAGTGAGAACACATTGGCCGGCATTTCCTTCGTGACCTGCGCCGTGGTGGGGAAGCCTTTTGCCTCGACTTCGCCCACCGTCCACTTGGGCTTCAGGCTGTCGTTTACGATGGTCATATCGGCGTTGGGCAGCGGCTTGGTGATCACGGCAACCGGTTCGCCGGTCTTCCAGCCGTGCTGGACAAAGTAATTGGCGACACTGCCAATCGCGTCCTCCGTGTCGGTCCAGATGTCGACGCGGCCGTCGCCGTTAAAGTCCACGGCATAGAAACGATAGCTCGAGGGCATGAACTGCCCGAAGCCCATGGCACCGGCATAAGAGCCTTTCAGGCTGGTGGGGTCGATCTTCTCATCGCGGGTAAGCAACAGGTAGTTTTCCAGTTCCTTGGTAAAGAACTTGGAGCGGCGGGGATAGTTGAAGGCGAGGGTGGACAGTGCATCAATTACCCGATAGCTGCCCATATTGCCACCGTAGCGGGTCTCGACACCGATAATGGCAACAATGATTTCCGGCGGCACACCGTACTTTTCTTCTGCGGCTTTCAGCGCTTCTGCGTTCTTGTCCCAGAATTCGACGCCACCACGGATACGGGCATCAGTGATAAAGATATTGCGGTAATCGTACCAGGGCTTGGCCTTCTCAGCCGGACGCTTGATGGCCTTAAGAATGGAGTCCTTGCGCTTGGCCTCGCGCATCAGTGTTTCGAGCTCGACGCGGCTGAAATTGTGCTCGGCCACCATATAGTCCACAAAGGCTTTGGCCTGGACATTTTCATCATGCCCCTGCTCCTGGGCGCAGGCGCTGAGCACCAGTCCCAGACCAGCCAACAATCCCGTGGTCCACTTCAAAACAACCGCTCCTGTCTTCATAAAGTACTTCCAATTACCTTTTCACTGTTCACTGTGTAAATCCTTGCAATCATCGCGATCGCCATTAATCCGCCCTGACAGCGTATGGCTATTGTGACTACAAGCGCGCCAAAAAGTGGCACGATACACGTGAAAAAGTAATGTCAGCCTGAACCGGCTCACGTTATTGGCAAACGTGGCGCAATTCCGGTGACATCATCAGAGGTAATCAGAAAAGCACTCTGCGCCTTTCCGTGCTGATGGCCATCAAAATACCGAACCCGGCCATCAAGGTGATGACCGAGGTACCGCCATGACTCACCAATGGCAGGGGTACCCCCACCACCGGCAGTAAGCCAGTGACCATGCCGATATTCACAAACACGTACACGAAAAATGTCAGCGTGAGACTACCCGCCAACAAGCGACCGAATACGTGTTGGGCCATAAAACTAATATAGATGCCCCGGGCAATGATCAACAGGTACACCGCGAGAAGTATCAGCGCACCGCGCATACCCCACTCCTCCGCCAGCACCGCGATAATGAAATCGGTGTGGCTCTCCGGCAAAAAGTCGAGTTGCGACTGGGTGCCCTGCATGTACCCCTTACCGGACCAGCCGCCAGAACCAATGGCGGCTTTGGACTGGAAAATGTTCCAACCGGCGCCAAGCCGGTCCGCATCCGGGTTGAACAGGGTGAGAATGCGCTGCTTCTGGTAATCCCGCAGTCCCCACATCCAGATCGGCCAGGCGGCCATCAACAACATGACCGCCGCGCTGCCGATCAACTTCCAGCTGAGGCCGGAAAGATACAGCGCAAAAATACCGGATGCGGCGATGAGGATGGATGTACCCAGGTCCGGCTGGCGCACGATCAACAGCGCCGGCACCCCGATAATCACCAGTGTGGTAAATACGGTTAACAGGGAAGGCGGCAACGTGCGCTTGTGCAGATAGGCGGCCACCGCGATCGGCACCGCCAGTTTGAGCGCTTCCGACGGCTGGAAGCGGAAGCCACCAATTTGCAGCCAGCGCTGTGCCCCCTTGGCACCGACCCCGATCAACAGCACCGCGACGAGCAGGCAGCACCCCGCCAGGTAAAACCATGGGGACCAGCGGCGATAAAACTCCAGCGGGATCTGTGCGGCAACAAACATGCCGACAAAGGCGAGCGCCATAAACACGGCCTGACGTTTTACATAATGCAACTCATCACCGGCAGCGCTGTAAAGCACACCCAGCCCCATTCCCGCCAGTAACAGCAAGAGCAGCAACAGGGGTAGATCAATGTGCCAGCGGCGTGCCAGGCTTTCCGGGCGGCGCAGACTGCTGCCTGCATCCGGCAGACGGTGCATATAATCGCGACTAGCCACGAAACGCTCTCCCCATCGGTTCTGTGCACTGTTCGCCGAGATGCGGAATGTACAGCGGCTGAATACTCGCGGTGTCTTCCAGTGGTCGTGACATCCAGTCAAAGAAGACTTCCCTGGCGACTGGCGCCGCCACCAGCCCACCGCCCTCACCATTCTCCACCAGTACCGATACCGCGATCTGCGGGTCATCCATCGGTGCGAAGGCAACAAATAAGGCGTGGTCGCGGTGGCGTTCTTTCAGGGCTTCCGAGTCGTATTTTGCCCCCTGGGCAATACCCACCACCTGCGCGGTACCGGTTTTACCCGCCACCTTGAAGTCCAGGCCCGCACCAGCGCGCTTGCCGGTACCGTTGGTGGCGTACACCACGGCTTCCATACCCTCGAATACCACATCCCAGTGATCGGGGTGTGCATCCACATGGTGCAGTACTTCTGGCGGCTGTTCGACACCATCGACCGCCATCACCATTTGCGGACGATAGTGGGTACCGCGGTTGGCAATGGTGGCGGTCATCACCGCCAGCTGCAGCGGTGTCGCCAGCACAAAGCCCTGCCCCAGTATCGCGTTAAGGCTGTCGCCGGGGAACCACGGCATACCCCGGGCGCCACGCTTCCAGTCACGCGACGGGAACAAGCCCGGATACTCGCGCGGCAGGTCAATACCGGTTTTCTCCCCCAGGCCAAAGCGCGTGGCAATATCGTGCATCTGGTCAATGCTCCAGCGCGACGCCAAATCCCAGAAATAAGTATCACAGCTCTCCGCGAGCCCCTGCACCAAATCCACCTGATTACCATGCCCGGTACGCTTCCAGTCGCGATAAATACGCGGGTCATTGGGCAGTTTGAAGAAACCCGGGTCGCGAATTTTTGTGTCGATTTCAATAATGCCATCCGCCAGACCGCCGAGCCCCATCATAGGCTTCAGCGTTGACCCCGGCGGATACTGCCCCTGCACCACACGGTTGAACAGCGGCACATCCAGCGAGTCTCTCAACGCGCTGTAGTCCTTGAAACTGATACCTGTGACAAACAGGTTGGGGTCGAAGGACGGCTGACTGACGAAGGCGAGAACCCCACCGGTTTTCACGTCGATCGCCACCACGGCACCGCGCTTGTCGCCAAGCGCGCGGGTGGCAACCTCTTGCAGGCGAGTGTCCAGATGCAGGGTCAGCTCCGCACCCGGCTTGGGATCCTGGCGCTCCAGTACGCGCAGTACCCGGCCGCGGGCATTGGTCTCGACATTTTCAAACCCGACCTTGCCCAGCAGCAACTCTTCATAGGAACGCTCGAGGCCGACCTTGCCAATACTCTGGGTTCCGCGGTAGCGGCGCACATCTTCCTCGGTGAAGCCGGAAAGTTCACGCTCGTTAATACGGCCGACGTAGCCGACGCTGTGGGCGAACAGATCCTGCTCGGGGTAATAGCGCACCAGCTCGGCCTCCACAGAGACACCAACGAGATGGAATTCATTCACGCTGATGCGGGCAATTTCTTCTTCGCTGAGGCGGTAGCGCAGGGGGACGGGTTCAAATGGACGGCGCCGCGGCAGGCGGCGTTTGAATTTTTCTACATCGCTGTCGTTCAGCTGTACCAGCTGACCAATCAGTTCCAGCGTGGCGTCCAGGTCCTTGACCCGCTCGCGCACGATCGACAGGGTGTAACTGGGGCGGTTGTCGGCCAGCAGCTGGCCATTGCGATCGTAGATCAGGCCCCGGGTAGGCGGGACCGGGCGCACCTGAATACGGTTCTCATCGGACTGGGTGCGGTAGTCCTCGAAATTCACCACCTGCAGGTTGTAAAAGCGGGCAACCAGCACCCCCAGCAGCACTACGACCCCGCAGATGGCCACCAGCATCCGGTTGCGGAATAGCCGCTGCTCCGTGTGGTGATCTTTAAAATGCAGGTTTTCAGACATGCTGGTGAATACAGATTATTCGGTGGCGCGAAAATGACCACGAAGTGTACACAAGTTTGCTGTCCCTGCGGAAGTAAACCACTGCTCATAACAGCCATTTACAGTGCATCAATAGGCACGGTTATCCAGCTACTGAGACCCCGCCCACGGGCACCGGTTCACTTGTGATAGGGGTGACCCGCAAGCAGTGTCCAGGCACGGTAGAGCTGTTCCGCCAGCAGCACGCGCACCAGTGGGTGCGGCATGGTGAGTGCCGACAGCGACCACTTCTGGTTGGCGCGGGCCACGCACTCCGGCGCCAGTCCATCGGGCCCACCGATCAGCAGGCATACGTTGTCGCCGCCCATCTGCCAGTCCGCCAGCTCGCGGGATAGCTGCTCTGTACTCCAGGACTTGCCCTTCACTTCCAGCGCGACCACATGTTCCCGCGGCTGGATGGCGGCGAGCATCGCCTCGCCCTCTTTCTGTCGGGCTTTCTCTACCAGGGCGGGGGAGTTTTTCTGGCCGCGATTGCCGAGCGGGATTTCGACCATTTCCAGGGTCAGCTCCCGCGGCAGGCGCTTGGCGTACTCGTTGTACCCCTCCTGCACCCACCCGGGCATCTTGCCGCCGGCAGCAATTATTCTGATCTTCACGAGGATGGCATCTTCACGAAAGACAAGCTGACAAGATCAGTCTTGGTGAGGGTCGGAGCCATCCGCATCCTGGCGGGTGTTCGGGGTCATGGACCAGAGCTTTTCCAGGTCGTAGAAACCGCGGGTTTCCGCCTGCATCACGTGCACCACCACGTCACCGTAATCCACCAGCACCCACTCGCCCTGGTCCATTCCTTCGACACCGATGGGGCGAATACCCGCTTCCTTGCCATCCTCGACCACATTGTTGGCCAGGGATTTCACCTGACGGTTGGAGGTACCCGTGCAAATGATCAACGTTTCCATCACGTCGCTCAGTCCGGACACATCCATGGAAACAATGTCTTTACCCTTGAGGTCTTCCAGTGCGTTTACCGCAATTGATTTGATATCAGTCATAACACCTGTATCGGGAGCCTATGCTCCACCGTTTTAGCGCTCCTGTTGATAGAGCCCTTGAGATTGAATGTAGTCCAGCACCCGCTCCGGCAGTAAAAACTGCGGGGAGCGACCACTGTGTATTTGATGGCGAATATCCGTGGCAGAAATCGGCAGTAAACGCCGCTCCTGCACCAGGATCTTGCCCGCCGGTTGCCGCTGGATATCCGCCAGCGCGCCACGCCGGGCCGCCAATAGGTCCGCGACCTGCCCGCTTGCCGGCAGCTCCCAGCCCGGTCGTGCCACCACCACCAGGTGGGCCAGCTCGAGCAATCGTTGCCAGCGATGCCAGCTGGGCAGCCCCAGCAGGGAATCCATCCCCATACAAAAGGAAATAGACACCCCTGTGCCCAACTCACTGCGCAACTCCTCGAACGTATCCACGGTGTACGTGGGGCCGGCACGCAGCAGCTCGCGAGGGTCCAGCACCAACTCCGGACAGTCATCCAGAGCCAGCGCCAGCATCTCCCGCCGTTTTTCCGCCGTGACACCGGGCGCGGCGCGGTGCGCGGGCTGGTGCGACGGCAGCAGGCGCATTTCGTCAAAACCCAGTGACTGCTTCAGCTCCAGTGCCATGCGCAGATGGCCGAAGTGAATCGGGTCAAAGGTGCCGCCGAACAGCGCCAGGGTATTCGACGAGCGCGCAGTCATTGGCGAATTTGCCCGTCGCCAAATACGATCCATTTCTGTGAGGTCAGGCCTTCCAGGCCCACCGGGCCACGGGCGTGGATCTTATCGGTACTGATACCAATTTCCGCACCCAGGCCGTACTCGAAACCGTCGGCAAAACGCGTCGACGCATTCACGATCACGGAACTCGAATCCACTTCCGCCATAAACCGGCGCGCGCGGGTGTAGTCCTCGGTAACGATCGCTTCGGTGTGGCCGGAGCTGTACTGCGCGATATGTTCCATCGCCGCATCCATATCCACCACCACGCGAATCGACAGTACCGGTGCCAGATATTCCGTCGCCCAGTCTTCCTCGGTGGCGGGTAATGCCTGCGGCAGGATCGAACGCGTTTTGTCGCAGCCGCGCAGCTCAACACCTTTGTCACTGTAGGCAGCGGCGAGGCGCGGCAGAAACTCTGCGGCCACCGCCTCAGCCACCAGCAGAGTCTCCATCGCATTGCACACGCCATAGCGATGGGTCTTGGCATTGAGCGCAATATTAAATGCTTTTTCCGTATCCGCCCGGTCATCCAGGTACACGTGGCAGATACCATCGAGATGCTTGATCACCGGAACCCGGGCCTCGCGGCTGATACGCTCGATCAGACCCTTGCCACCGCGCGGTACGATCACGTCTACAAACTCCGGCATCGAAATCAGTGCACCCACCGCCGCGCGATCAGTGGTATCCACCACCTGCACCGCCGCTTCCGGCAACCCCACCTGCTGCAGACCAGAGGTAATACACGCGGCAATGGCCCCGTTGGAGTGCAGCGCTTCGCTACCGCCACGCAAAATAGTGGCGTTGCCCGACTTCAGGCAAAGGCTGGCGGCATCAATGGTCACATTCGGGCGAGATTCATAAATAATCCCCACCACCCCGAGGGGCACGCGCATTTTGCCAAGCTGAATACCACTGGGGCGGTATTTCAAATCGCTCACCTCACCCACCGGATCGGGCAACTCTGCGATTTGCAGTAGCCCTTCGATCATGGCGTCGATGCGCGCGTCGTTCAGCTCCAGGCGGTCCAACAGGGCCGCGTCCAGGCCGTTGTCGCGGCCATTCTGCATGTCCTGGGCGTTGGCCGCCGCCAGTTGCGGTCGCTGCTTATCCAGCTCCGCGGCGATCGCCTTGAGCGCAGCGTTTTTCACTCCAGTGTCGGCGCGAGCCATCAGACGGGCTGCTGCGCGCGCGGCGCGGCCCATGGCCTGCATCTTCTGTTCAGTACTTTGTTGACTGCCCTGCTGCTCGGTGGCGCTGACACTGTTCACTGCTTATCTCCATGCATTACACGCTATCGGTCCGGGACCTTTGCCGGTCCCGCGTCATTCTGTCCGGTCTCCGCCGACGAGCTTCGCCATTCCCGCCCAACAGGAAGGCGTCCAAAAGAAAACCGCCAATAAGAAAGTCGCCAAATAGAAAGCCGCCGGAAAAAGGCCGCGCAGTATACCGTAAGCGCGGCCAAAAAATGGTCTGGATTGGCTTGAGTTAAGCGGAATCCTGCGGTTTCACCCCCAATTTCTGGTGGAGGTAGGCGATCCCCAGCAATGCGAGCCCCATGCCCATAAACGAGGCCACCCGCAGCAGCCCCTCAAGCCCGGACATATCCACCAGAAACAGCTTGACGATCACCAGTGCCAAAAGCGCCATACCGCCCTGGTAAGCGCTGCGCCAGCCACGCCAGCTGGCAACCAGGATCGCGATGACCGCAACCGCCAGCCACACCGCCGAATAGGTGTAGAGCTCGCCGGTGCTTGCCGGTGTATCGAGGCGGATATTGCCCTGCCACAGGTGTCGCACCTCAAGCGATATCCACACAAATGCCGCAAGTGCCGCCAACAGCCCGGCAAAGCGGCGCACACTGGGCAAGTAATAGCGACTGGCCAGTGCCGCCAGCAACACGGGCCCGGCAAACGCCGGGATCAGCATATTCGCCAGCGGGCGCTCGCCAATCTCGCGCCACACCGAGGGCTCACTCAATGCAGTGGCCAGTAGAATCAGGATGTAACAGCCGAGCCCGGCCAGCATCAGCACGCGTGCGTAGCCGTCGTACCAGCGACCAAAGCTGCCACTAAGCAAGCTCTTGCGGTAATAAACGAGGCCCAGGCAGGTAAACAGCCACATATCAATGACCGCCTCGGCAAAGCTGAACTCGGCAGCGAGCGCATTGCCGTTGTAGAGCCAGTAACGGCACTCCGCCCACAGAGTGAGCACCAGCAGGTGCAGGGCAGCCGCTTCCGCCCAGCGCGCCAAACTAGCCGGTACCGAATCCACTGGCTGGGAAGCGGCAAGTAGTCGCGCAGCGATCCAGGCGCACAGGGTCGCGCCACCATAAGTCCACAGCGACCAGTGCGCGACGTTTTCATAGCTGAGCAGCCACGGGTTCAATGTCAGCCGCACCACTACCACCAGCAACACCGCCTTCAGCAACCAGCCGAGCGCGGGCATATCAAAGCGGCGGATCACCCACGCCAGGGATATCGCCTGCAGTGCGAGTGCCAGGGTAAGACTCGCCTGCTGCAGCCACAGGCACACCGCCAGGCTGTAGGCGAAATGGGCGGCGATAAACAGCCATACCACCATGCCCCGCGACCAGTGTTTACCGACACCACGACTGCCCAGCAGCATGAAGATGGCGCCAAATATTGCCGCATACAGACACCACAAATATTGCGGCAGGAAGTCCCCGGCAAGGGCATACCCCAGCAACAGCGACAACAGTGGCGCCATCACCGCCAGCGACGCCCACCAGGCCGCAGTGACCGCCCGCGCTTTACTCTCGCCGCTACCCACCGCGAAATAGTTGAATACGGCAAAACCACTAAACAGCAGCGTGTTGACCAGCAGGTAGGTCAAAAATGGGCTGTGCAGTTCGGGGGCCATTGGCGACAAACGCAGGGGTTCACCGCCTACCTGATTGGCGAACCAGGCCGCCACCTGCCCAAGAAACAGCACCCAGGGTACCGGCGCCAGGCGCGGAGTCTGGCGTGCGGCCAGTAAGGTCACAATCGCGAGCGGGCTCCAGGCCCAGATCGCCGAAGACAGAAAACCTTCTCGCAAAATGGATATGCACTGCGCGGCGACCAGTAACAGCAGGCTGGGCAGCACCAGCGCGCCCTGCTGACTGGTATCCGGGATACGCAGGCGCAGCAGCCAGTCCCGTGGAATGACGGCCAGAATCAGGTAGGCGACGACCGCCAGATAGGGACCGCGCCAACCATCGGCCTGGTGCCCAACCAGGGAAACCAGCCACCACAGCAGTGCTCCGGCCAGCAATCCAAGCCAGAGCCAGCTGCGATAAACGTGGCGCAGGAGCAGCAGTACCGATGCGGAGATGATGAGTGCATACACCATTGCCCCAAGGACATTGCCGGAATCACTGGAGACCAGAATCGGTACCGAATAAGCACCGAGCATGCCGATAGCGGCCAATACCGGGCCGTGCAAGCGCGCCAACCACATGGTCACCAGCGCCACCAGCGCCAGGGCACCAAACGCAACCCCGGGCTCGATAAAGTGATACAGATGCACCGCGGAAAGAACGGCCGCAAATGCGGTTATGGCACCACCGGCGGCGAGGGCGGCAAAGGTCGGGTGGGTACCACCGGTTTTGCGGCGCAACACTTCCGCGGCAATGTACAGCGCCAGCGCCGTCACCAGCCCCAGTACCACCCTGACCTTGGGTCCGAGCATGCCCTGCTCGATTCCGTAGCGGGCCAGAAATACCCCGGACAGCGCCACACAGGCGCCACCGAGCCACACCATCCAGTTTTTCTGCAGGTTCGCGAAAAAGCGACCGCCTGCGGTGGGCCCTGCAGGCGAACGCTTCTCCGCTTGCCGGCGCCAGCGCTGGCTGCGGGGTTTCTGCGGTGTCGCCGACGGAGGCTGACCCAAATCGAGATCCAGTTCGAGCGTATCGGACTCTGGTGGCGATTGCGCAGCGGTGGGAAATACATCGTTATCGCCCGCAGCACTGCGGTTCTGGCCCGTGGCTTCGCCCAGCTCAGACACTTCGTCCAGGCGCGCACTCAAATTGCGCACCTCTCTGCGCAACTGCTTTACCTCGGCAAAGGCAAACATCCCCATAAATGCGCCAACGATGATCGAGATGATCAGCAGGACGCCGAGTAACACAAAATTTTCCATAGCGTTCTTTCAGGTTTTATTGTTTTGTTTCTCTCAGCCACAGCGGTCCACTCCCCCGCCGCTGTTGCTGTTACTCCTTGGCGCCTACCCCTTGGCGCCTACCCCTTGGCGCTACTCCTTAGCCCAGCGATCCAAATTGGCAGCGATACTTGCCAGCCGCTCCAGCGGATCGTGACTCGCCAGCAATTCCACGCGCGCCGCATCCTCCAGCGGCAGCAGCTGTGCCAACTGCCAGGACAGCGCCTCCGCAGACTCAACCGGGGCAAACTTCAGTGCCAAAGTTGCCGCGTGTTGCTTTAAGTCGTTCAGCACCGCAAGCAGGCCATCGCAGCTCTCCGGCACCGGGTGCGACTCCTCGTCGGGCAGCCACTCCACTTCCGCCATCAGCAGGCCATCTTCCTCGCGGTGGGTCTCCAACACACGGAAGCGGGACTCACCGGCCACATCGATATGCAGCAGCCCCTCTTCACCCTGGCTCCAGTCCACCACGCGCACATACAGTCCCAGCGGCCAGACTTCCGAAGGCCCCACCTCTTTGCCGTTGCGAATCAACACGACGCCGAAACCGGTGTCGGATTTCATGGACTCGGTCACCAACCGCAGATAGCGCTGTTCGAAGATACGCAGCGGCAGCGTCACCCCGGGAAACAGGGCCATGTTGAGAGGAAAGAGCGGAATAAGTGACAAAATACTGACTCTCTGGTTGCACGTGGATGGGACAACGATACCACTCCTGCGGATGGCACAAGAATAATCTCCCGACGCGCAAACAAAAAATCGCGCCATCTGATCTATGCTCAGAACTATGTGCGAAGTGAAATCGCAGATGTGCAACGCGGTTGCCCATCAACGATCGTGAATCAAGAGGTATCACCATGCGTTGGCGCCAGGGTCGCAGAAGCTCGAATGTTGAAGATCGCCGCGGAGAAAAATCACCGGGAGGCGGCGGCCTGGGAGGGATGGGCAACCTGCTCGCGCTGGCCCCTTTCCTGCTGCGCAGCAAAACCGGCTGGCTGATTCTCGCCGCCCTCGCCGCCCTGTACTTCTTTGGCGGCAACCTGTTTAGCGGCATGCAGACAACCGAATCCCCAAGCCTGGGCCCGGACGCACAGACCGCGCCGGGCACCCCCGGGGCCACGGACGAACTGGCGCAGTTTGTCGCGGTCGTGCTGGGGTCCACCGAAGATGTATGGGGTGGCATATTCCAGCAGGCCGGCTCCCAATACATGGCACCCAAACTGGTGCTGTACACCGACGCAGTGCGTTCCGCCTGTGGCTTGAGCTCTGCCGCGGTAGGACCCTTTTACTGCCCGGGTGACCAGAAAGTGTACCTGGACCTGAGTTTCCTCAACGAACTCAAGAAACTAGGTGCCCCCGGGGACTTCGCCTTCGCCTACGTGATCGCCCACGAAGTGGGCCACCATGTGCAGAACCTACAGGGCACTTCCGCGCAGGTGCAACAGGCGCGCATGCGCGCCGACAAGGTAACCGCAAACCGGCTCTCGGTAATGCTGGAACTACAGGCCGACTGCTACGCCGGCGTATGGGCGTTTTACGCCAACCGCGACAAGCAAATGCTCGAGCCTGGGGACGTAGAGGAGGGTCTGCGTGCCGCGGCCGCAGTGGGTGACGATCACCTGCAACGCCGCGCCGGCCGCGCCGTATCGCCCGACGCATTTACCCACGGCAGCGCTGAGCAACGCGCCTACTGGTTCAATCGCGGATTCAGCACCGGCGATGTGAACCAGTGCAACACCTTTGCCGCGCTATCCGGACAGTGAGTAGCGCCCCAGTTCGTTACGCACTAAGCTTGCCGCTCAACAAACACTTCATCACCAATAAATAGGGAGATACCCGTGCCAAGAGCAACAGCACGCCACATTCTGGTTGAAACTGAAGCCCAGTGTCAGGACCTGAAAAAGCAAATCGAAGACGGCGCCGATTTCGGAAAAATTGCCCAGCAATACTCCAAGTGCCCGTCCGGCCGCAATGGCGGCGACCTGGGTGAGTTCGGTCAGGGTCAGATGGTGCCGGAATTCGACAAGGTGGTTTTCAACGATGAGTTGAACAAGGTACACGGCCCGGTGAAAACCCAGTTTGGCTATCACCTGCTGGAAGTGACCAGCCGCAGCGCGTGATTTAAAAGCTCAGGGCATCAATGACACAGATGCCCGATGCTAAGGTGCCGGTACCGGGCGAGACATTGTGAGACCTTCTAAAACAAGGATGTTTTAGAAGAGCCCCCCAGGGATGGGTCCACGGCGAGTCTCACAATGTCTTGCCCGGTGGCGGTACCGCCACCGAGACCAGAACAAAGCACCCGCCCCCGAATTATTCCTCACTCAGCGCTGGCTTCAGTGCTTGTCTCAGCCTGCCATTCAAACAGGTTCATCTCGATAAAGAAGAAGGCTACCAGCCACAGGAATGCATCCCAGAAGTCCAGGAAGCTGCCGTTGAAGCCCCAGTAGATAGCGCACAGCAACAGCGTGAAATACAGGACACCCTTGATTACCTGAGAGTAACGCATAATGGAATCGGACAGCTGATGACGCAGCTGCAGCCATACATCAAAGGTCAGGATCGCCACCACCAGCAGCCAGGCACCGGAATTAATCACATCCACCCAGGCCAACCACTGAATCTCACGCCAGACTTCCGCAGAACCCACAACCTGCGCGCCCGCCAGTTGCAGCAAATTCGCATCCGCCAACGAACCACAGTTGGCCGCCGTCAACGCCACATAGTCATCCTGCTCCAGCACCAAAGACCAACCGCCGTTTGCCACGAGGTCACACGCCGCTGCCGATACCGGGAGAAGATTGGTCACCGTCACCATCTCGGAGAAGTAACCGTAGAAGGAATAGACAATAAATACGTAACAGAACGCCGACACCGCGTTCAGAGCCCACTTGGTTGCGCCCTTCAGCTTCTCGTCCGACAGCACCCAGGTTTCCAGTTCGAACACCAGCAGCAACACCACCCAGGCCAGGGTATCGATCGAATCGTTATAGGCCTCAATGATTTTGCCCAGGCTAACCCCATCGGCAAACACCGTACCCGCGGCCGCATGGTTTTCCAGGAAAAACGCATAAACGTTGTACGCCAGCAAACTGTACACAACGTACTTAAAGATCTTGAACAGGGTATAGCGATTAGCGGATAAACCGGCCAAAGAAACCACCTCGGACATTGGCGAAGAACCTCGATAGCGTGATTATTGTTGTTACTTACTCAAGTCTGGATGCAGTGCTTGCTTAGCTGCGGATCTTACAACGGCTGTCGTCGTCGCAATAAACAGCAATATCGAATAATTATTCGGTTTTTGCAACCACCAGCGCACAATTTCACCGAATAGCACGATATTTCTCAAGCCAGAAAGAAAAGCGAAAATTGTTTTAGTTGGCAACCGCACGCTGCGGTGCGGTACCAGAAGCGCCATCGTCAAACAGGCGGTCAAAGCGCACCTCTGGCTCCGTCCAGGCACCGTTGATGCGGTAGCTGACACTGGCGACGCGATCCACCTGTTTTTTGAACACCTTACTGATCAGGTAAACCCCCGCCGCCGCTGGCAGGCCACCGGCCAGCGCCGCAACAAATGCGAGGTTGTTGCCCACCGGCAGGGTTGCCACCAGCGTCAGGTTCAGATCTTCCCGCTGCAGGTTCACCCGCCCCGCCATCTGCAACTCACTGGTGGGGCCTTCCACCTGAATGGGTACCGCAATCAGCAACTCGCCGTCCCCTTCGAAATACACCTCACCGTGCACCCGGTCAAACGTCAGGCCACTTTGCACCAGGTCCGAGAAATCCAGACGCAGGCGCCGCGCCCAGGTATCGAAGTTGAACAGGGACAGCAGCCGCAACAGGGATGTGCCGGCATTGTCACTGGCCCGCAGGAACCGGCCATTGCGGATATCGATGCGAATTTCGCCGTTCATACCATTGGGGCGCACCATCGCCGGCGAACCGCTCCAGCGCAGCGCAGTATCAAATACCGCCGAACGGCTTTCGATGGCCGCTTCCTGCCCCCACGCCTGCAGTACGTTACCGAGGTTATCGCCACTCAAGCGACCAATAAACTGGGTGGACTCACTGCCATCGGCATCGCGCATCCACATCAGCTGGGCGCCCAGGCGATTCTCGCCTTCGCCACGCCCTTCGATCCGTAAACCACGCATGGCGCCCTGAATTTCACTAACCACCAGGCGCTCTTCGGAGGGGCGCAGGCGGAACGACCAGGGCCCCATCGCCTCCTCACCGAGCCACAAGTTTTCCGTGGCGAAATCCACCCGCGGCAAAGCCGTGAAATCAAAGCCTTGCCAGCGATCCTGTATCGCCTCGCGTACGGCAACTTCCCCCAGCTCAGGGGTTTCCTGTTCGCTGTCGCCGCCTCGGGCTTGCTTCTTGGCCAGTGCCGGCAACCGAAGATGCTCGAGTTTCAACACCAACGGTGAGGTGGAATTCAATAGCCCAATCAATTCACCAGCGGCAGTCTCGCTATCAAACTGTATCTGCCAGTCGGCTCCCAGCCCACGGCCGCGTGCATGTATGTTCTCGATCTGCACCGCATTCGACACTTTCAGCAAATCGGTACTGAGGTCGAGGGTGATGGGCAATGCGGAAGCATCCTCCCCGGTTACAGGCTCGCCGGCATTCTCGGTGTAAATTTCCAGTGCCTGTTTCCAGGACGCAAAATCCACGATCGCCAGATCGCCGAACACGGAAATACCCGGCGAGTCAGGCAGGGTGGCCGGTGCATTCAGCGCAATGGCGGCACGCTCCAGCTTGCCATCGACCTGCCACAGCTGGCCCTGCAAGTGCTCGCCGTAACTGAGGTGATACAGGTTGCCTTCATCCCCGATTGGCACCCGCATCACAAATCGCGACTTGTCACCCGCGAGCTTTCCAAGCGGTGCTGGCAGACCGACGGCAACCTGCTGCAAATCAGAGGAAACCTCCAGCACGGCACCGTACGGTTTGTTCTTGGATTTGGCCGGAATGGTAACCAGTGCCTGATAATCGAGGTCACCGTCCATCCACTGCAATTCCGGGCGCCCACTCCAGCGCCCGATCGCTGCGGTGTTCGCACTGCCATTCACCACCACCTGCGTATCGCGCGCATCGCCACTGCCCAGGTGTTGAATCGATGCCTGCAAGGGTTGCCCCCACAGAGCGCCACGGAAGCTGGAACCTTCCAGGCCTTTCTCACTGTGGTAACGCACCCTGCCGCTGAGCTGATCAATCTGCAGGTTGAGCTTCTGCAGGTTCAGTTCGCTTCCGGCAAGCGTCAGGTCAATGTCCTGCATCGGCGCAAATTTGGCCCCCCCCATGGGCTGGGCAATTTTCAGCGTACCCTGCATATCGCCATTCAATGACCAGTGATCAAAGGCATCGCCCAGCTTGTCGCGCAGGGGGGATTCCCGCAGCAGCTTCAAACCATCCGCCGCAGGCCCTTTCAAGTCTGCAGAGACATCCAGGCGCGAACCACCCGGCGCAGGCAAGATTCGCACCGACACATTTTCGCCGTCCACTTGCCACAGCTTGGCTGTGGGCGCCATCACCATGACTTCCGTATCGTTGATTCCCAGATGGCCATTCACTTGCTTGGCGACGGGCCAACCACTGGCATAACGCAAACTGCTGTCGGCAATATCGGCCTGCAGCTGTACCGTCTGCCGTTGCTTGCTTTTCCCCAGTGCGAGGAGTTCGGGGTCTTCGCCGGTGCGGTAACTGTATCCCCGGTAAATAAACCCGGCGGCGGGAATCTGCCCCGAGTTATCTACACCGATACTGTTGTTCAGCCACTGGCGCAGGTCGGCGCTGACGACCGTCGGCACCAGGTGGCGCTGCTCGGCAACCGCGACATTGCGCAGGCCCAGCGCCAGGGTGAAGTCTGATGGACGGGTAAATGGAACCAGCGGGATCTGCAGCAAAAACTGGCCGCGGAAAGCGCCAGCAGCGGGCACCTGCCCCTGCGCGCCGCGCGCGGCGGCATCCAGTAACAGCGGGCCGGAATATACGGATACGGTGTCGTGCTCACGGTCTACATCCCAGGCTACGGTGCCCCGAGCTGAGGTAAATTCGAATGGTGCGTCGTACAGCATGGGAAAGTGCGCGCTGAAACCGCTCTGGCTATCGAGCTCAACCCGGCCACCCTGCCCGTTCAGCGACAGGAAACCATTCACGCCGGTCACCGCCGGCGCACCGCGGTGCGCGCCCGCGGCGACATCGTGCAGATTGGCCGCGATGGTCACTTCGCCATTTACCCGCGACAGGCGCACATTTTGCAGCTCACCGGTGGGCTCCAGCGCCTGCAGCCACTCGTCGGCTTTCGGCGGGATCAACTCCAGTACCCGCAGCACCCGGTGCCAGGCCTGCAGTTCAATCTGATCCAGCGCCAGCTGCAGGTTGCCCTGCTGATCGCCGCTCGCCTGCAGGTTCACGTCCGGTACTTCCAACTGCTGCCAGTTAAGCCCCAGGTCTTGCAGTACCAGCTCCCACTGCTTGCCGGGGCGCCAGTTGCCGGAAATGTTGCTCGACAGGGCATTCAGCGTACCCAGCGCTCCCGCCGGTGCTTTCTGAGAATCCGTGTCACCGCCGGACGCGCCGTCCTCGGCAACCTGAGACAGGCTCAAGTTGCCACGCAGGCTGTAACCGGAGTCCGCATCCGAACTGAGCCATAGGCGCCCGCCGGCCAGTTTGCGCCCAGGCCAGTAGAGTTTCTCGGGCAGGGGTGACAACTGGTAAATCAACCCGATCAGGTCGGCATCGACCAGTAGCTCATTCAGTTGTGCGTAGCCGCGCAGGGTGAACGCCTCGCTGCGACGGGGGTCGCCGCGCCCTTCCAGTACCAAACGCAGGCTCTCCTCGCCACTGTTCAGGCTTTGCACCGCACCGGTAACAAATGCCCGCGCCACCAAACGGTGGAAGCCGCCGCTATTTTCAAGCTGGATTTCCCGAAGGTTCACATTCGCCGACTGCCCATCGGTAAGGGACAGGCCGATGCTGGCATCGCGTACCAGTACCTTGGGGCCCAACTGGAAAATGCGTGCGGGATCACCCAGGCGCACGCCATCGGTGGCTGGTGTGGCCGGCTGGCTGGCTCGCGGGAAGCCACGCACCTGCCAGCCGCCTTCTGCCCGCTGTTCCAGCGTCGCGGAAAAACCATCAACCTCCAGGTTTTTCCAGATCAGTTCGCGATTCCACAGGCTCGCCAGCAGGTCCAGATGAAACAGGCCACGGCGCAGCGCGACCTGGCCATCCTCACCAATCTTGAGGCCATCCAGCTGCAGGGCAACTTCCAGCGCCTGCCAGCGCAGCGAGATATGCTCGAGTGCAACCGGTGCGCCCAGCTGCTGGGACAGCCAGCCACTAATTTGCGGGCTGTACTTGCTGACTTGGGGCGAAAGGATACGCCCGGTCTGCACCAGGATCGCCAGGGAGATCACCAGGACCACCACCAGCAACCAGAACTTGCGGACGAACCAGCGCAACCACAGCATCAGGCAGACTCTCCCTGAGGAAAGGCCATGCTCGGGCGCACGCACGCAGTCTTGGTTGGACGATCACACCAGTACAATGTCGTACTGCTCCTGGTTGTAAATAGGCTCCACCTGAAACTGAATCGGGCGGGCAATAAATTCTTCCAAATCGGCCACGTTGGCCGACTCCTCATCCAGCAGCAGGTCAATCACCACCTGGCTGGCCAGCACCATAATCTTGTCGCTGTCGTAGGCGCGGGCTTCGCGAATAATTTCGCGGAAAATCTCGTAGCACACCGTTTCCGCCGTCTTCAGGGTACCGCGACCTGCGCATACCGAGCAGGGCTCGCACAGCATCTGGCCGAGGGACTCGCGGGTACGCTTGCGCGTCATCTCCACCAGCCCGAGCTCGGATACACCGGTGATACTGCTTTTCGCGTGATCGCGCTCCAGCGCTTTCTCCAGCGTGCGCAATACCTGGCGCTGATGCTCGGTATCCTGCATATCGATAAAGTCGATAATGATGATACCGCCGAGGTTGCGCAGGCGCAGCTGGCGGGCAATCGCCGTGGCCGCCTCCAGGTTGGTCTTGAAGATGGTCTCTTCGAGATTGCGATGCCCAACAAACGCGCCGGTGTTGACGTCGATGGTACTCATCGCCTCGGTCTGCTCGACAATCAGGTACCCACCGGACTTGAGCGTCACCTTGTTCTGCAGCGCCTTGCGGATTTCCTCTTCGACACCGTACAGGTCAAACAGCGGACGCTCGCCGGGGTAGTGCTCGATCCGCGGGGCGACTTCCGGCGCGTATTTGCTGGTGAACTTGGCCGCGCGGGCGTGGGCCTCGCGTGAGTCAATTCGGATCTTTTCGGTGTGCGGGCGGGCCAGATCGCGCAGCGCACGCATAAACAACGGCAAGTCCTCGTAGATGATCGAGGGCTCTTTCTCCGCCTTGATACGCTGCTCCAGCTCATTCCAGAGCCGGTACAGGAATGGAATGTCGCGCAGCAGCTCTTCTTCGCTAACGCCTTCGGCAACCGTACGCAGGATAAAGCCGCCGTCGCCGCTCAATCCCTCATCCGCCAGCTTGGTGGAGGCGAGATCCACCAGCGCGCGCAGGCGCTCTCGTTCGGACTCATCCTCGATGCGATTGGAGATACCGATATGCCGGGTCTGCGGCATATACACCAGGTAGCGAGCAGATACCGACAGGTGCGTGGTAAGGCGCGCGCCTTTGCTGGAGATCGGGTCCTTGACCACCTGCACCACCAGCGACTGCCCCTCACGCACCAGCGCGCGGATATCGGCCACTTCGCCTTCGCGGGATTCCATGCCCTCGTCATCCAACGGCGCAATATCCGAGGCGTGGATAAACCCGGCGCGTTCCAGCCCGATATCCACAAACGCGGCCTGCATACCGGGCAGCACGCGCACGACTTTGCCCTTGTAGATATTGCCGACAATACCGCGGCTCGCGGTGCGCTCCAGGTAAACCTCCTGCAACACACCGTTTTCTACCAGCGCCACACGGGTCTCCATGGGCGCCACATTGATCAATAATTCTTCACTCACCGGACCGCTACTCCCCGATCACCCCTGCATCGACGCGCCGATCAAATTGCCAGAAGGGGATGCCCGCGCGCTCCAGAAACCCCGACAGGGTCTCCAGCGGCAACCCCACCACATTGCTGTAACTACCCTGGATGGACGCCACCAGCAGAGCGCCCTTGCCCTGAATACCGTAACCACCGGCCTTGTCACGCGGCTCGCCGGTATTCCAGTAGTCCTCGATCAGGCGATCGCTCAATTCACGAAAGCGTACCCGGGTTTCGACCACAGTACTGAACGACTGATCCCCGTCGGTCAGACAAATGGCGGTAAGCACCGCGTGCTCGGCGCCGGACATCAGGCCCATCATGCGGCTAAAGTCGGCGAAATCCCGCGGCTTCTCCAGCACCACATCTTGCACGATGCCCAGGGTATCGGCGCCCAGAGACCAGACCGCAGCCCCCGCTTCCGTTTCCACCTGAGCAAGGCCAGCCCGCGCCTTCTCCTGGGCGAGACGCAGCACATAATCCCGCCCAGACTCTTCCGGGCGGCGACATTCTTCCACCGAAGTGGCAGCAGAGAAAAACGGAACCCCTATCTGCGACAGCAGCTCAGCGCGCCGGGGAGAACCCGAGGCGAGCAGTAGGCGTGGCGCAGAAGTGGTTTGTCGAGAGTCTGGCTGTGGCACGGGCAACGCTTATGATTATGTATTTGCTGGACGAAATATCAGAACGCCTGATTATAGCGCCAGCGCTCGAAAAATAACCGCCCCTTGAGGTTACTTAACGCAAATTTCGGCCGAGTTTTTGTTGCCGGGCTTTTGTCACGGCTGACCGCAGGGCCGGGGTCGGGCAATCACCTAACGCGCAGGCTCGAGGCGGTGCGGTGCAACCAGGGGGTAATCAGCGGCCACAATACCGCCGTGGTGAGCGCCGGCCACAGAAAGGTCAGCCCCGGGACCGACTTGCCAGCCAGGCTGTGCACCCAGTTGCCCAACAACTGGTTGATCCCCACCAATACAAATACCCACATCAGCTGCTGCCCCGGGTTAAACGCGCGGGTGCGGCGATAGGTCAACAGGCTGAAATAGGCGAGCACCGCCAGAGATAGGGCGTGCGCCCCAAGAGTTGCCCCGGTTACCAGGTCTTCGGCGAGCCCCACCATCCAGGCAAAGCCCACCCCCAGCTCCTGGGGCATACGCGTCGTCCAGAAAATTACCAGCAGTGCACAGAATGCAGGTCGAAACCACAGCCAGTCCGTCGGCAGGGGCATCACTGCCAGCAGCAGCGCAACCACCACGGTAAACAGGATAAACCAGCGATTGTGGGCATCCATCCGCTCAGTCCTGCCCCTCGTCGATGGGCGCGTTCAGTACCGCCAACACAAAACGGCTGCGGTTCATACGCCCGCGGGGCTCCACATCCACTTCGGCAAAGGCGCGTCCGGGATCACGCTTGACCGAAATCACCTCACCCACCGGGTAGCCCGCGGGGAAGCGGCCACCGAGCCCGGAGCTCAACAGCAGGTCGCCCTCACGGATATCGCTGGTATTGGCCAGATGACGCAACTTGAGTCGATATAAATCCCCGGTGCCCTCGGCCACCGCGCGCACGCTGTTGCGCAGCACCTGTACGGGCAGGGCATGGTTGGCATCGGTGATCAGCAGCACCCGGCTGGAAAAATCGCCGGCCTCAATCACCTGCCCCAGCAGGCCGCTGGCGTCCATGATTGCGGCACCCTGCACTACGCCATCGCTGCGACCCTTGTCGATAATCAGCACATGTTCCAGTGGGTCCGGGGACACGCCGATCACCTGTGCCACCAGCACCCGCTGGTTCACGCTCTCGGCGGAGTTCATCAATTCTTTGAGCTGGGTGTTTTCCGCGCGCACCGCGGCGAGGAGCTGCGCCTGCTGCTCGAGCAGCATCACCTGATGCTTGAGGCGGCTGTTTTCCTCCAGCAGTTCATCGCGGGTACGCCATTGCTCGCCGGCCCAATCACCTACTCGGGAGGGGGTTCCGGTGAGCCAGTAAAAAGGCGCAGCCAGGCTGGCAAGGCGCTCGCGCACCGGATTCAGCCAGTCGGTGTAGAGATTGATCAGGATCAGCGCCGTCGCCACCAGCCCCAGCACAAGTATGCGGGATTCCGGTGACGGGCCTCGGGTAAATAGCGGTTTAATGGGCGGCCCCCATCGACCTGTTCAGCAATGATGTTCTTATTGATCTGTGCGCGTATCCATACGCTGGTGAATCGGCGGCGCTCGGCCCAACTACTCCCTCAGGAAGTCATTGGGGTGCAATCGGCGCTCCGTGAGCACCGCCGTCGCAGACTGGTCGAAACCAGCTGCAAGTCGGGATTAGCTGGAAACTCAACTTGAAACTAAGTAAAGACGGCTCTTGTCCATCATATCCAGCGCCTGGCCACCGCCACGGGCAACGCAAGTCAGCGGATCGTCAGCGACGATCACCGGCAGACCAGACTCTTCCATCAGCAGGCGATCCAGGTCGCGCAACAGCGCACCACCACCGGTCAGCACCATGCCGCGCTCGGCGATATCGGAAGCCAGTTCGGGGGGAGACTGCTCCAGCGCACTCTTCACCGCCTGTACGATGCCGGTCAGAGGTTCTTGCAGGGCTTCCAGAATCTCATCGCTGTTCAGGGTGAAGCTGCGCGGCACACCCTCGGCCAGGTTGCGGCCGCGCACGTCGATCTCACGCACTTCGCTGCCGGCATAGGCACAGCCAATTTCTTCTTTAATGCGCTCGGCAGTGGCATCGCCAATGACGCTGCCGTAGTTGCGGCGCACATAGTTAACGATGGCTTCGTCAAAACGGTCACCGCCAATGCGCACGGAATCGGAGTACACCACACCATTCAGGGAGATGATTGCGATCTCAGTGGTACCACCACCGATATCCACCACCATGGAGCCGCTCGCCTCTTCCACCTTCAGGCCGGCACCGATCGCCGCCGCCATGGGTTCTTCGATCAGCCATACCTCACGGGCACCGGCGCCGAGGGCAGATTCGCGAATCGCACGGCGCTCAACTTCGGTGGACTGACAGGGCACACATACCAGAACCCGCGGGCTCGGGCGCATCCAGCTGTTCTCGTGCACCTTCTTGATGAAGTGCTGCAGCATCTTCTCGGTGACCTGGAAGTCTGCAATCACGCCGTCTTTCAGCGGACGAATCGCAGTGATATTGCCCGGGGTACGACCCAGCATGCGCTTGGCTTCCACGCCAACCGCTTCCACAATTTTGGTTCCGTTGTAGTGACGAATGGCAACAACAGACGGCTCGTCGAGGACTACGCCGCGATCGCGCACGTAGATAAGCGTGTTGGCAGTACCCAGGTCGATAGAGAGATCACTGGAGAACATGCCCCGCAAACGTTTAAACATGGAATTCGATTACCTTAATTCTTCTGTAGTACAACACCCGAGCGGGGTCAGGTGCCGGGAGCGCAAACTAGAGTGAATCGCGCCCCCAGCTGGAGATGCGCCACAGGATAATTAGTCCACGCAAACAATTCTGTGTTCCGGACGGCGTTTTCGTCCGCTCTTCGACGAATAAGCCAGACGCGACGGTGGCCTGGCCAGAATCGGCAAACTCTAACAATGGCGGGGGTCGAGGGCAAGGCTCAGCGCCCTCTGATTTATAAGCATTAAGAGTTTCCCCCACAGGTATGCTAAATTTGCGCTCCTTCTATTCCCGCCAGTCCCGTAAAACCGGGCCTGGCCGCAAATTAGCCAATGAGAAGCTGGAGTCTCTACCCCCATGGCCGTGGACGCGCAAACCATCGAAAAGCTGGCCGAACTGGCCCGCATCGCCATTTCTGAAGAAACCATAGACGAAGTCAGTAGCCGACTGGGTGACGTGCTGCAGCTGGTGGACCAGCTGCAGGCGGTCAATACCGATGGCGTTGAACCCATGGCCCATCCACTGGATGAGGTGCAGGTCCTGCGCCAGGACGCCGTGACCGAGCCGAACCAGCGTGAAGCGTTCCTCGCCCTGGCACCCCAATCGGAAGCGGGCCTTTACCTGGTCCCCAAGGTCATCGACTAACCGTCGACCCGACCCACCAACCAAGCACTGACCTGGGCCACCACAGAATAGACAAGAAACCGGATTTCCAATGCATCAGTTGACCATCGCCGAGATCATCCGCGGCCTGCGCGACAAACAATTCTCCAGCGTTGAACTCACCAGCCACTACCTGGAACGTATCCAGCAGCTCGACAACCAGTTCAACAGTTTTATCACCGTCACCAGCGAGCAAGCGCTGAAAGAGGCTGCGGCTGCCGACGCCCGCCTGGCGCAGGGCGATGCCCCGGCCCTGTGCGGTGTACCCGTGGCACACAAGGATATCTTCTGCACCAATGGCGTGCGCACCAGCTGTGGCTCGAAGATGCTCGACAACTTTGTGCCGCCCTACGACGCCACCGTAATCGACAACTTCCAGCGGGCGGGCGCCATCAGCCTGGGCAAGACCAATATGGATGAGTTCGCCATGGGCTCCTCCAACGAGACCAGCTTTTACGGCGCAGTGAAAAACCCCTGGAATGTGGAGCGCATCCCCGGCGGCTCCTCCGGCGGTTCCGCTGCTGCAGTGGCGGCGCTACTGGCCCCGGGCGCCACCGCCACCGACACCGGCGGCTCGATTCGCCAGCCCGCGGCCATGACCGGTACCACCGGCCTCAAGCCGACCTATGGCCGTGTGTCACGCTGGGGCATGATCGCGTTCGCCTCCAGCCTGGACCAGGGCGGCCCGATCACACGCACCGCAGAAGACGCCACGCTGATGCTGTCGGTAATGGCGAGCCCCGATGCAAAAGACTCCACCTGCCTGGATCGCCCGGTGCAGGACTACACCGCGCACCTGAACGACTCCATCGCCGGCCTCAAGATTGGTGTGCCAAGCGAATACTTTGGTGAAGGCCTCGATAGTGAAGTCGGCGCGCGCGTCCAGGACGCGTTGAAGGAATACGAAAAACTCGGTGCCGAGCTGGTGGAAATCAGCCTGCCCCACAGCAAGCTGGCGGTACCGGCCTACTACGTGATCGCACCGGCAGAGGCCTCCGCCAACCTGTCGCGCTTCGATGGTGTGCGCTACGGCTACCGCTGTGAAAACCCCGCGGACCTGCGCGACCTGTACATGCGCTCCCGCGGCGAGGGCTTCGGCGAGGAAGTGAAGCGCCGTATTCTTGTCGGCAGCTACGCCCTGTCTGCCGGTTACTACGACGCCTACTACAACAAGGCCCAGCAGGTGCGCCGCCTGATCAAGCAGGACTTTGTCGATGCTTTCGACAAGGTCGACGTCATCATGGGCCCCACGGCTCCGAACCCCGCATTCAAGCTGGGTGAGAAGAATGCCGACCCGGTGGCCATGTACCTGGAAGACATTTACACCATCGCCACTAACCTGGCGGGCCTGCCCGGCATGTCCATCCCCTGCGGTTTCGCCCACGGCCTGCCCGTCGGCCTGCAGATCATTGGCAACTACCTAGACGAGGCGCGCATGCTGAACGTGGCGCACCAGTTCCAGCAAGCCAGTGACTGGCATCAACAAACCGCCCCGGCAGCAGAATAAGTAGGAACAAGGAGAAGCGACGTGGAATGGGAAGTCGTAATCGGGCTGGAAGTGCATGTGCAGCTGGCCACCCAATCAAAAATTTTCTCCGGTGCCAGCACCGCATTTGGTGCCGCCCCCAACACCCAGGCCTGCGCGGTAGATCTGGCCATGCCCGGCACCTTGCCGGTGCCCAATGAAGAAGCCTTCCGCTTCGCGGTCATGTTCGGCCTGGCGATGAATGCGGAAATCGGCAAGCGCTCCGTATTCGAGCGCAAAAACTATTTTTATCCGGACCTGCCCAAGGGCTACCAGACCACCCAGCTGGAACAACCGATCGTTGGCGAAGGCCAGATCGAGATCCACCTGGAAGATGGCAGCAGCAAGACCGTGCGCCTGCACCACGCGCACCTGGAAGAAGATGCGGGTAAATCCCTGCACGAAGACTTTCATGGCATGTCCGGTATCGACCTGAATCGTGCCGGCACCCCGCTGATCGAGATCGTGTCCGAGCCGGACATGCGCAGTGCCGCCGAGGCCGTGGCCTACCTGAAAAAGATCCACAGCATCGTGACTTACCTGGGCATTTCCGACGGCGATATGTCTCAGGGCTCCCTGCGCTGTGACGCCAACGTTTCCGTGCGTCTCAAGGGCGAGGAAGAACTGGGCACCCGCACCGAGATCAAAAACCTGAATTCCTTCCGCTTTATCGAGAAGGCCATCAAGGTAGAGGCCCAGCGCCAGATCGACCTGATCGAGGATGGCGGCAAGGTGGTACAGGAAACCCGCCTGTACGATGCGGACAAGAACGAAACCCGCTCCATGCGCAGCAAGGAAGTGGCCAACGACTACCGCTACTTCCCCTGCCCGGACCTGTTGCCGGTGGTACTGTCGGACGAATATATCGAACAGGTGCGCGGCGACCTGCCGGAACTGCCCGACGCCAAGTGCGCACGCTTTGAAAAGGAATACGGCCTGTCTGCCTACGACGCAGACCAGCTAACCCAGGAGCGCTCCACGGCAAACTACTTTGAGCAGGTTGCGGCAAAAAGTGGCGAAGCCAAACTGGCGGCCAACTGGGTGATGGGCGAGCTCGCGGCTCTGCTCAACCGCGAAGAAAAATCCATCGAGCAGTCCCCGGTAAACGCCGAGCATTTGGCGGGCCTGATCGCGCGCATCAAAGACGGCACCATTTCCTCCAAGATCGCCAAGCAGGTGTTTGAGGCTATGGCGAACGGTGACGGCGATGCGGATACCGTGATTGAGGCCAAGGGCCTGAAGCAGGTTTCTGACACCGGCGCGATTGAGAAGCTGGTTGACGACGTGATCGCGGCCTCTTCTGCTCAGGTAGAAAACTACCGCAATGCCGACCCCGACAAGCGCCCAAAAATGATGGGCTTCTTTGTCGGTCAGATCATGAAGGCCTCCAAAGGCCAGGCGAACCCGCAGATGATCAACAAGGTCCTGAAAGAGAAGCTGGACGCCCTACTCTGAGGTTGAGACTGGGGTTGAGACTGGGGCTGAGACCGGAGGCATTGGTGGTATCACCCCACCTCCGGTGGCGCCCGGACAAGAGCTACAACAGACCACGCAAGGAATTAACAAGTGAGCCTGAAAAAAGACAAGCAAAAAGTTCTCGGTGAAGTGTTCGACGATGCACGTATCGCCGGCTTTCTCGAAGGTGAAGCCCCGGAAGGGTTTAACCGCGACTTCTACCTGCTGGAGCGCGCATACCGCGGCATGAAAGCAGAAAACTTTGCAACCTTCGTGCGCCTGTTCAAGGAACAGGGCCTCGACCTGAACAGCCAGAGCCCGGAAGGCCAGACTCTGCTGGCGCGAATTGGCGAGCACGAACAAGGTGCCGAGTATGCCGACATCCTGAAGGCCGCGGGAGCGCAGTAAGTCATGGCTTCCAACCCGGCACATGGCGTACACGCACTGATCCGGGGGGCGCAGCTGCTTACCCGGAAAGAGCTGCGCCCGTTCATCATTATTCCCCTGCTCATCAACCTGGTGCTGTTTATCGCGCTGGGCGCCCTGATGATCAGCCAGTTCGACGACCTGGGCCGTTATATCGGCAGCCTGCTGTCCGACACCCCGGTAGACACCTCCAATATGTCCTGGTGGCGTGCCATTCTCGCTACTGGCGCAGACTGGGCAGCGAGTGTTTTCCAGTGGCTGGCCTGGTTGATCGCCATCGTGGTCGTACTGCTGTTCTTCTTCGTCTACGGCTACCTGTTCGGCATTATCACCAACATCATTGCCGCCCCATTTAACGGCCTGCTGGCAGAGAAAGTCGAAGAACTGCTGACCGGCCACCCGCCACCCCCGGAAGCCTTGCACAGCATGATCTTCCGCACCCTCGGTCGGGAGCTGCGCAAGCTGATGTACTTTATTGGCTGGGGTATCGTGATCTTTGTAATCGCCCTGCTCACCAGCTGGACCGTATTTATCCCCGCCCTGCTCGGCGCGCTCTGGGGTGCCTGGTGTATGGCGATTCAGTATGTGGATTACCCGCTGGATAACCATCAGCGCTCCTTCAGCGAACTGAAGAGCGTGCTGATGCGCAAGAAATTCACCACCCTCGGTTTCGGGGGCAGTGTAATGCTGGCGAAGATGGTGCCGATCCTGAATATCTTTGTGATGCCGGCGGCGGTTGCCGGTGGCACGGCGTTATGGGTGGAGCGCATCTGGTCCGATGGCGATCCCGGCAAGGGGCCAAACGGGCGGAGTTTCCCCGTCGATCAGCCAGCGGTCGCCGCAACGAAGAAATGGCCGAAAGGTATTGAAGGGCCGAAAGACAGCAAGTAAGCAGGCATAAAAAAAACGCGGGTATCACCCGCGTTTTTTATGAGCAAAGCGCCGCTGAAAGATCAACGACGCGAGCGGTGTCCACCACCACCGCGACGACCACCGCGGTGGCCACCACGGTCATTGCGATCGCCACCACTGCTGCGCTTCACTTCCACCTTGGGCGGCGCAACCAGCAGCTCTTCCGGCGGCACTTCGCACTTCAGCTTGTTGCCGAGCAAGGTCTCGATCGGCTCCAGACGCATCGCATCGTCTTCACAGGCAAAGCTGATGGAGGTGCCCTTCTTGCCCGCACGCCCGGTACGCCCGATACGGTGTACGTAATCTTCCGGCTCTTCCGGCAGGGTGTAATTCACTACGTGACTGATACCGTCGATGTGAATGCCCCGGCCGGCCACATCGGTGGCCACCAGCACTTTGGATTTACCGGTTTTGAAGTCTTCCAGGGTGCGCACGCGCTTGTTCTGCGCCACTTCACCAGACAACAGCCCGGCCTTGATGCCGTGCGCAATCAGGTGGTCGTGCAGGCGACGGCACTGGTCGCGGCGGTTGGCAAAGACGATCAGGCTGTCCACATCATCCTGCTGCACGATGTTGTACAGCAGCGGGTATTTTTCGTCACCGGACACCAGGTACACATGCTGGGTAACCGTATCGGTTGCCACGCGCTCCGGCTCAATTTCCACGATGGTCGGCTCGGTGGTCCACTGCTCCACCAGGTCATCTACCTCGGGGGTAAATGTGGCGGAGAAGAACATGGTCTGGCGATGGGTCTTGCGCGGGGTCTGACGCACAATACGACGGACATCGGGGATAAAGCCCATATCCAGCATGCGGTCCGCTTCGTCGATCACCAGGATTTCGGTCTGGTCGAGGTAACAGTCGCGCTTGTTAACGAAATCCAGCAGGCGGCCCGGTGTGGCCACCAGAATGTCTACCAGGCGTTCGTTCAGCGCCCGCTGCTGTTTCTCGTAATCCATGCCGCCGACCAAGGTGTGAATTTCCAGGTCGGTGTACTTACACAGGTTCTTGGCATCGTCGGCGATCTGCATCACCAGTTCACGGGTCGGCGCGATGATCAGTGCGCGGGCTTCACCGGCGTAGCGCTCGCCATCGAACGGATGCTTGAGCAGGTCGTCAATCACGGTAATCAGGAAGGCGGCCGTTTTCCCGGTACCGGTCTGTGCCTTGCCCACCAGGTCGTGGCCGTTGAGCGTGTGCGGGAGAGACTGTCCCTGAATCGGCGAAGCGTACTGGAAGCCGAGGTCCGCGATTGCGTGCATTAACGGCAGCGGCAGATCCAGATCGTGGAAGCGCACTTTGCCTTCCTGCTCCGGCACCGGGAAATCGTCCAGCGTCCACGGCTTCTGCGGAACCTTAGCGCGAGTATCCTTGCGACTATCTGTGCGCTGATCACGGCGGCGGTTGCGCTGACGCCCGCGGGAACGGCCATCCTTTCCGGAAGTGGACTTGCCCTCCGCTGAGCGCTTGTCGGCACCCGGGCCGGCCTTCTGGCCCTTAGCCTGCTCTTGGGATGCATTTTCAGATTTGTCGGAGGAACGACGGAAAAACTTGCCTATCAAAAGATTGCTCGCTCAATTGCCCCGGTACGGCCGCAGACCGGCTGTTCCGGGTAGCTCCTGTGACCAACAAGCCACAGGAACGGGTTAAATAATCGGCGAGTATATCATTTATGTGTGAACGGCGCGGGAAGCAGCGAGCAAGCGCCGTAAATCGTGCGTTCGGTGCCTGGCGCGCGCTTAATCCTGCAGCAAGCCGCGGCGACGCGCGATCCAGTAGTCGAGGCTTACAAAGCGCCCGCCACCGGTAAACAACAGTGCCAGCAGCATAATGAAGTAAGTGGCCGCAAACTCGATGCCATTCTTCAACACGGTGAAGTTGCCGGCTTCGGTCAACCACTCGTAATGCCCGTATTCCTTGAGCAACTCCACCGCCTTTTCCTTGCGCACTGCGGCTTCCGCAATCAGGTCCTTGCGCCACTCCCACGGCATAGTGAGCGTTTGCTCCGGCAGCGCGTGCCAGCCATATTGCCAGTGGGCCGCCACCGCGGCGACCACCATGGTGAACATCAGCGGGATTGCGGCAAGGCGCACCCCCAGGCCCAGCACCAGGGCAATACCGCCGAAAAACTCGGTGAGTGCGGCCAACCAGGCCAACAGCGTGGGCGCGGGCAACCCCAGGCCCCAGTCCGGGTTACCGAACCAGGCCGCAACATCACCGATCCCCATCAACTTGTTCCAGCCGGCGAGAATAAAGATCGGCCCTAAAAATAGCCGCAACGCCAGTGGCCCCAAGCCATCCAGCGGCCGCAGAAAGCGCAAAAAACCCTCATAGAATCGATTGAACCCGCTGTGCGCCCCATCCATAATCCGCTCCCGTTTTGGTGTATTGCGACTGAACCCGTTTGATCCAACCTGTTTAGTAGTCGCTGAGGGCGTGGAATGCTTACATTTCGCCCGCCAATTTGGTCCCGAACAGTTTAGCCCCCAACGCATTTGCCGAGCAGACTTCGCTTACACCCATGCTTCGAATCTATAAACGCGCCACAGCCACCGAGCTACGCCACCTCACCAATCTCGGTGGGCCGCTAGTAGTGAGCAACCTCGCGGTGGTGAGCATGGGGGTTACCGACACCATCGTCGCCGGACGCTCCGGCGAAGTGGATCTGGCTGGTCTCGCCCTCGGTTCGAGCATCTGGGCGGTATGCGCGGTGACCCTGATCGGTATGCTGGCGGCAGTGTCACCGGTGGTGGCCAATCTGCGCGGCGCCCGTGACGAACAGGGGTGCGCGCAGCAGATGAGCCAGTCGGTGTGGATTGCGCTGGTAGGCGGTTTGCTGGTGGCCGGCGCTTTACTCGCCGCGCCGCTGTGGAGCCACTGGATCCAAACCGAGGAACCGGTGCGCAAAATCATGGTGCAGTACCTGCTGGCCCTGGCCACCGGGGTACTGCCGTTTGCCTTTGGCAGCGCCCTGCGCGGGTATTGTGAAGGCATGGCGCAGGTGCGCCCGGTGATGCGTATTTATCTTGCTGCGGCGGTCCTCAATGTGCCGCTGGATATCCTGTTTGTGTTTGGCTGGGGACCGATTCCCGCCATGGGTGGTGCAGGATGTGGCTGGGCCACCAGTCTGGTTTGCTGGGCGATTGCCATCGCGCTGTACTGGCATGCGGGTAACGATCCCGCATACCGGGCGTTGAAGTTGCGCCTGTTGCCAGAGCGGCCGCACTGGCCCACCCTGAAGCACCTGTTGGCAGTGGGCATGCCAATCTGTGTTGGCGCCGCCGGTGAAGTAACCTTCTTTGCCAGCCTTACCCTGCTGCTCGCCTCCTATGGCGCCACCATCGTATCCGCACACCAGATTGGCATGAGCATCGGCTCCGTTTTTTATCTGGTGGCACTGGCGCTGGCGCAGGCCGTCAGTATCCGCACCGCCCAGGTACTGGGCCAGGAACGCCCGAAACGTGCGCGCTTTGTCAGTATGGTGGGCGTGGGCAGCGGCCTGATTTACGCTCTCGGTACCGGCGTGGTGCTCATTAGCCTGCGTAATTTGTTGGTACTCGCTTACACGAGCAACGCGGAAATCATTGCGGTAGCCACCAATCTGCTGCTGCTCGCGGCGGCGTTCCAGCTGGTGGATGTGGCCCAGGCCATGGCTTGGGGAGCGCTGCGCGGATACAAGGACACGCGGGTGCCCATGTACATCCAGCTCTTCTCCTACTGGTTAATTGGGCTGCCCTCCGCTTACTGGCTGGGCGAGCAGTTCTGGGGGGTTTACGGCTACTGGGTCGGGATCTGCATCGGTCTGGGCACCGCATCGGTGCTGTTGCTCTGGCGACTCCAGCGGACCAGCAACAAGGCACTGCCTGCCGCCCACCTCACCCCTCTATAACCTAGCAACAGGCGGGCGCGCTGACCGGCCAGAATCGCAGAATCGCCAAGTGCCGCGCAATTCGCCGGGAACCGATTAGCTATACTCGCGCTCTCAGTTTCCAGACATCCGAATCATCGCGCGCGGCCACCTCGCCCTGGCCGCCGCGGTATTTCCAGTAAAACGGAGCTTTTCATGCGTCATCGCGCTCTGCGCCCCTCCCTCCTGCTTGCCCTGTACTGCCTGGCGGCACCCTCGCTGGCCCTGGACGAATCAAACCAAAGCGACAAGACCCCAGAGCCGGAGACATCCGCCCAGCAAGCCCTGCCGGTTGAGCCCTCACCGGAGACCAGCGCGCTACAGGAAAGCGACCAGCGCAGTGCGGGCGACCAGGCGGAAAAGCCGATCCCCAAGGCAAAAAGCGTCGAGCTCGACAAGCCCGTGAGCGAGAGCGAGCTGGTCGTACCGCCGGCGGCCAATAAAGAGTCTGCTCCCGCCGAAGAAACCGCTGCGCCCGAAGCGCCAATTGAAGCTCCAGTTATTGAGCAAGAGGAGCCCGTCGGTCGCCCACTGCAATTACTGGGCGCGGAAGTGCCTCCAGCAACCACCACGCGTCTGGCCTGGTCGCCGCGCCAGCATTTCGAGGGCGTGTACAGTGCCACGCCTGTGCTGGTGGTAAACGGTGCGGAAACGGGGCCAACCCTGTGTTTGTTTGCCGCGATTCACGGTGACGAACTGAACGGTATCGAGACCGTGCGCCGGGTGATGTACAACCTGGACGAGGACACTCTGAAGGGCGCGGTTATCGGTGTACCCATCGTGAACCTGCAGGGGTTTCACCGCAGCTCGCGCTATCTCACCGACCGCCGCGATCTGAATCGCCACTTCCCAGGCGATAACCGCGGTTCCTCGGCCTCACGCATTGCGCGCTCGTTTTTTGATGAAGTGGTGGTGCACTGTAACGCCATCGTCGACCTGCATACCGGTTCGTTTTACCGCACCAACTTGCCGCAGCTGCGTGGCGATCTGAAGGACCCTAAAGTCGTCAAACTGACCAAAGGCTTTGGCTCCACCGTGGTGCTGCACAGCGACGGCGCCAAGGGCACCCTGCGACGGGCCGCGGTGGAAGCGGGCATCCCGACTGTCACCCTGGAAGCGGGCGCCCCCATGGTGCTGGATGAGCTGTCGGTCAGCCACAGTGTGAAAGGTATTCGCACCCTGCTCAATCAGCTCGGCATGATGAGCAAATTCAGCCTGTGGGGTGACCCGGAGCCGGTGTACTACAACTCCACCTGGCAGCGTGCGACCACCGGCGGCATTATTTTCAGCAACGTAAAGCTGGGCTCGACCGTGCGCAAAGGTGACCTGCTCGGCACCGTCACCAACCCGATCACCAACGTGCGCAAAGAAATTCGCTCCCAGTACAACGGGCGCATTCTCGGCATGGCCATGAACCAGGTGGTGCAACCGGGCTTTGCCGCTTACCACATTGGTATTCAGGCCCCGGAAGAGCAAATTTCCGCACCACAGGAAGTGACCGTAGAAGCTGAGCCTGCGCCCACCGCACCTGAAACGGCTACCAAGAAGCAGCCGCAGCAAGACTCTGGGGCAGCCAAAGATCAGCCAATATCAGGCGCGGAGTCCAAACCTTCCGGCGATCCTGAGGAGCAAAGCGAAGAGGACGAGTGAAGAAAGCAGAGGCTAAGGCAGCAGTAGAAAAGGCAGTAAAAAAGAAAGCTTTCTGCGAAACAAAGATCAGGAAGGCGGTGTATTACTCACCCGGTCGATTACCGGTGTGGGGTCAAGGTGTAATGGCTCGGGTTGCAAGGTGATGTGTTGAATCCCGAATCGCTTGTTCAAGGTATTGCTCAGCCTTTCCAGCACCCGCGGCCAGGCCACCAGATCATCGACAATGATGTGCGCAGACAGCAGAATCGTGCTGCTGTCGAAACGCCAGATATGCAGGTCGTGCACGGACCGCACACCCTCCTCTAATGCCATGGCTTCCGCCACACTGGGTAAACTCAATTCACGGGGCACACGTGCCATCAATACATCGACCGCATCCCTGATTAGCCGCGCGCTGGCTATCAGGATCAGGATGCAAATCAACATGGAAAGCAACGGGTCGATCGGTGTCCAGCCGGTGAAATAAATCACGCCCCCTGCCACCAGCGCCGCCACCGAGCCCAGCAGGTCGCCCATAACATGCAGTAACGCGCCGCGAATATTCAGGGTTTGCTCGCCGCGGTGCAGCACCCAGGCCACGGCCACATTCACCAGCAAGCCAATCGCGGCGATCAGCATCACCACGCCACCGGCAACCGGCTGCGGGTTTCGCAGGCGATCAAACGCGGCCATTGAAATACCCACCACGATCAACAGCATCAGTAGCGCATTGACCATCGCGGCGAGTACTTCCGCACGCCCCCACCCAAATGACATCACCCGGCTTGCGGGTTTGCGCGCAATCAATGCCGCCACCGCGCCGAGAGCGAGAGAGAACGAATCGGTAATCATATGGCCGGCGTCCCCCAATAACGCGAGGGAGCCGGAAAGCCAGCCGCCGATGGCCTCAACGATGGCGAACAGAAAGGTAATAACAAGCCCCCAGACGAGGGGCTTCAGGCGTCCGCTACCGTGTTGCTGGTGGGCATGGTCATGCATGCGTAATGTCCTAGCCGGTTTCCTTACTGGCCACCCCCACTGCGATCACATCGGGGGCATATTGCTGTGACTATATACGTCCCAGCGTAATACGGTCCCGCCCAGCATAATCGCGGCGAGTTTCGACGTTGTTGTATCCATACTCGGAAAACAGTTCGCGCACAGCCTTGCCCTGCTCCCAGCCATGCTCAACCAGCAGCAGGCCATTTTCAGAGAGGTGACCGCTTGCCTGAGCGGCGATCGTACGAATATCGGCGAGCCCCTTTTCACCCGCCACCAGTGCTGACACAGGTTCAAAGCGCACATCCCCTTCGCGCAAGTGCGGATCCTGCGTATCGATATAGGGAGGATTGCTGACGATAACGTCAAAGGTGGCATCAGCCAGAGCAGAAAACCAGTCGCTCTGCAGGATGTGTACGTTGCCAAGGCCGAGCGCATCGCGGTTTTCTTCCGCCAGCGCAACTGCTGCGGGCATGGTATCCACCGCGGTAATTTGCCAGTGCTTTTTTTCACTCGCCAGGGCCAGGGCGATGGCGCCGGTACCGGTACCGAGATCGAGTAGCCGCGCCGATTCCTGCGGACAGAGGGAAAGCACGGTTTCCACAAGCACTTCCGTGTCGGGACGGGGGATCAGGGTAGAGCGATTCACCTTGAACGGCAGCGACCAGAATTCCCGGCTACCGGTCAGGTGGGCTACCGGCTCACCGGCCACACGCCGCTTGAGGAGCTGCTCAAATTCCGCTTGCTGGTCGTCGTTTAGCAACTGTTCCGGCCAGGTATACAGCCAGGCGCGCGACTTGCCCAACAGGTGACACAACAGCACCTCGAGATCCAGCCGCGGGGTGTCGCTGTCGATCAGTTCTATCGCGCGTTGCAGGTTTTCCTTAACCGTTGCCATACCGATTAGCTCTGCCCCAACGCCGCCAGCTGATCCGCCTGATACTCGGTGCGCAACGGGCCGATCACCTCATCCACAGCGCCCTGCATCACTTCATCAAGCTTGTACAGGGTCAGGCCAATGCGGTGATCGGTCACGCGCCCCTGCGGGAAGTTATAGGTGCGAATACGCTCGGAGCGATCACCACTGCCCACCAGGTTGCGGCGCGCATCGGAGATTTCCTGGGCGGCGGCAGATTCCTGGGCGCTGTTGAGTTTTGCCTGCAGCAGCGCCATCGCTTTGGCCCGGTTCTTGTGCTGGGAACGTTCATCCTGACACTCCACCACAATACCGGTGGGGATATGGGTAAGGCGCACCGCGGAATCCGTCTTGTTCACGTGCTGACCACCGGCACCGGAGGCGCGGTAGGTATCCACACGCAGGTCCGCTTTGTTAATTTCGATCGCGTCGCGCTCGTCCGGCTCCGGCATCACCGCCACGGTACACGCGGAAGTGTGAATACGCCCCTGGGATTCTGTTTCCGGCACCCGCTGCACGCGATGCGCGCCGGATTCGAATTTCAGTTTTGCATAGACATCTTCACCGGCAACACGGGTGATGATTTCCTTGTAGCCGCCGTGTTCACCGGCGTTCTCACTGATAATTTCAATGCGCCAGCCCTGCTTCTCCGCATAGCGCGAATACATACGGAACAGGTCACCAGAGAAAATCGCCGCTTCGTCGCCACCTGTACCGGCACGAATTTCCAGGTAAACATTCTTGCGATCGTTGGGGTCGCGAGGTAGCAGCAGTGTCTGCAGTTCTTTTTCCAGCGGCTCCAGTTGCGCTTCCGCTTCGCGCAGCTCTTCCTGAGCCATCTCGCGCATTTCCGGGTCGTTCTCCTCCAGCATTTCACGCGCGCCGGCCATATCGTCCAACAGGGTCTTGTAGCGCCCATAGCAGCCGACGACTTCTTCGAGCTCGGAATACTCCCGCGAAAGGTCACGGAATTTATCCTGGTCACTGATGATTTCCGCATCGCCCAACAGGGCGGACACTTCCTCGTGGCGCTCCACCAGGTTGTCGAGTTTGCTTTGTACCGAAGCTTTCATTACTTGAGTTTCTTCTTGTCCTGCTTGTCCGGGGAATTTTCGCTTCCCGCGGACGCGTCCATGCCCGTTTCGTCCGCGCTCAACCCGATGATCTGTCGGGCCAAGCGCAAGCGTTCCAGGTCACCCTCCGCGGTGGCCTGCCGCAAAGCCACGGTGGGGGCATGAATCAGTTTGTTGGTTAATGTGCGTGCGAGCTGTTCCAGCAATTGCTCTGGTTCACTGCCCGCGCGCAATTGAATCAGTGCTTTTTCCAGTTCATCTTTGCTGATTGCCTGGGCCTGCTGACGGTAACTGCGAATGGAATCCACGGCGCGCAGGCTGCGGTGCTCGCGCATAAAAGCCGAAGCAGCCACATTCACAATCTCATCCGCGGCCTGTGCCGCCTGCTCGCGCAGACGCTTGCCTTCATCAATCACACCGCGCAAGTCGTCCACGGTGTAGAGGTAGATATCGTCGAGCTCGCCGACTTGCGGCTCGATGTCCCGCGGCACCGCAATATCCACCATAAACACGGGGCGGTGGCGACGGGCTTTGAGCGCGGTCTCCACTGCACCCTTGCCAAGGATCGGCAACTGACTGGCGGTCGAACTGATAACGATGTCCGCGCGCGGCAAATGCTCGGGGATATCTGCCAGCAGAATCGCCTCCGCACCAAAGTCTTCCGCGAGAGATTGGGCCCGGTTCAGGGTCCGGTTTGCCACGATCAGTCGCTTTACGCCTTTATCAAGCAAGTGGCGGGCCACCAGCTCGATGGTCTCACCGGCACCGATCAGCAGGGCGGTCTGTTCAGCCAGGTCGGTAAAGATACGCGAGGCGAGCGACACCGCAGCAAAGGCAACCGATACCGGGTTCTCACCAATGGCGGTCTCGGTACGCACCTTTTTGGCCACCGAGAACACCTGCTGAAACACACTGTGCAATGTGGGGCCGACACTGCCGGACTCACGGGCCACCGCATACGCAGACTTGATCTGTCCGAGGATTTGCGGCTCGCCCAGTACCAGGGAGTCCAGCCCGCAGGCCACCCGCATCATATGCCGCACCGCCGCTTCATCAGTGAACTGGTAATAGCAGCTGGTGAGTTCCTCCAGGGAGACCGAGTGGTACTCGGCGACCCAGGCCAATACGGCCTCCGGAGCGACCTCCCCGTAGATTTCGGTGCGGTTACAGGTGGAAAGAATGGCCAATTCTGGGCATTCCAGAGCGATGCGCGCCTCAGCAAGGGCACTGGGCATCACTTCGGGAGCAAACGCCACCCGCTCGCGCACGGCGACCGGCGCGCTGTCATGATTGATTCCCAGGGCAAGGATTGGCATAGATTCTCGTCACTACTGCCGCACGCCAGCACCACAAGCGGGCACGCGGGGCAAAAAATGGCCGCATATTGTCCGGGCCCACCGCAGCTGGTGCAAGCGGAATCCGGCGACGCACAAAATCTTCCTAGTTTAAATAGATGCTGACTTTGTCACTGGACCCGGCCTGCCGGCTACGGGGGGCAAATTCAGAACTAGAATTATACGGCGATAACCCGGAAAAATACGCCAATAGGCGCCTTCTTAGCCAAATTGCCACGGTTTCCCGCGTATCTGGCCAAATGCCCGCTGCGCGCCCCGCTTACCACGCGCGGCCCGACTGACCTCGAGAGAAACACGCAATTGATGAGGCGCGAACGTACGGACACGTTTCTATGCAGCTGCTCCTTCCCTTTTTGCTCGCCTGCCGCCAACCCCACAAGGCCCTGAAAACCGCGCTGGCGCACGGCCACCCGGCAAACTTCAGGCCCCACATGCGCGGGGTGCGCAGGACCGCCATGGTCTCCTCGCTTGCCATTCTCTGTGCCTGCGCACAGCAACCAGAGGTCGCCAACGGAGATCAGGGCGATTGGCGTGACCAGTGGGAGGCGGAAGCCGTCAGTGAGGCCGACAACCAGACGCGCGCGCCGGGCAACAAGGACGACCGTGCGCCCGAAACTACAGAGCCCGCAGAGCCCCCGGCAACAGCCGACGCACCCGACCAACCAGACACAGCTCCTGCCACGGCAGAGGCGAAGGCCAAACCCTTCCCCATCGAAACGCTCTACACACTGCTGGTCGCCGAGGTTGCGGGCAATAGAGAGCAATACGATTTGGCCCTGGCCAACTACTACTTTCAGGCCGAGCGCACCAAAGATGCAGGCATTGCTGCCCGCGCCACTCGCATAGCCCGCTATCTCAATGCCCGTCGTGCCGCGCTGCGCTCGGCGCAGTTGTGGGTAAAACTGGCACCGAACAGCGCCGACGCACAGTTGGCAGTCACCGCCGAACTCACCCTCGCCGGCAAATTGGATGAGGCCCTGCACCACGCGGAGCTCGCGCTGGCACTGGGCGGCAATGCCCCCCTGCAATCGGTGGCCGCCACGGCGGTAGACAATGAAGAACTCGCGGCAAAAGTGCTGCCCGAATTTGAGCGCCTCCACCTAAAGCACCCGAGAAACTCGGAAGTCGCTCTGGCCTACGCCATGTTGCTGCGCGCAAACAAGCGCCCCCAGGAGGCACTCAAGATCACCCGCCAGGTACAGGAGCGCGACCCATCCAACCTGGATGCACCCCTGCTGGAGTCCCACGCGCTCATCGACATGGGCCGTGAGAACGAGGCCCGGCGCCTGCTGGAAAACCTGGTAGAGCTGTATCCCAAGGAGAGCCGGCTGCGTCTGCAATACGCCCGGCTACTGATTCGGCAGGACCTGGATATGGCGCAGCAACAGTTTGCCGAGCTGGTGAAACAGCGCCCCAATGACGGCAACCTCATCCTGTCTCTGGCACTTATCCACTACGAAACCAAGCAGTTCGATAAGGCCATACCGCTACTCAACCAACTGCTCAAGCAGGAAGATCACGAATCCATCGCGCACTTTTATCTGGGCGGAATCGCCGAGCAAACAAATAATCCACAGCAGGCAGTTATCCACTACCGTCTGGTACGCCCGGGTAGCGACTATGTGCAGGCCATCACCCGCGGTACAAGTTTGCTCGGCAAGCTCGGAGAAACCGAAGAGGTGCACAAATGGTTCTCCGAACTACGCCAGCGCCACCCCAACCAGCAGGAACAGTTTTATCTAATGCAGACCGACCTGCTGACAAAAAATGGCTACTTGGAAGAAGCGCAGAGCCTGCTGGCTGACGCGATAAAAGTAAACGAGGACAGCAATCGGCTGATCTATGCCTATGCCATGGCCAGCGAGCAAATAGGCGATGTGGAAAACTTTGAACAGGGTTTACGCAAGCTATTGTCCCGCGACCCGGATAATGCGAACCTGCTAAATACGTTGGGTTACAAACTGCTTTCTTACGACGAGCGCGTGGAGGAAGCCATGGAGCTCATCGCCAAGGCCATTGAACTGAGCCCCGATGATCCCGCGATCATCGACAGTATGGGCTGGGCACACTATCGCCTTGGCAATTACAGCGAAGCGGTCACCTACTTACGCAAAGCATTGAGCCTGCTGCAAGACCACGAAATTGCTGCACACCTGGGAGAGGCCCTGTGGGCACTGGGTGAGCGACAACAGGCTATGCAGGTTTGGGAGCAGGGATTGCAGCAAAACCCGGAAAGTAAACTTATCCCGGAAGCCATGCAGCGGCTACAGGATCAACAAAGACTGGAACAGCATGTTACGGAAAGCTGACGTTCTCTCTTTCACCTCTTATCAAGCAACCACGCGCTGTGCCCTGAGAATTTTGGGCGCAGCTTTACTGTTTACTCTGGCCGCGTGTAGCGCGCAGAAACCGCAACCACAACACCCCCCCTCCCACACCGCGCAGCAGCAGTCGGCGGCGGCGCTTCAGCGCTGGGAAGTGAAAGGGAAACTGGGCGTGCGCTCACCGAGGGAAAACGGCAGCGCCAACCTGGTTTGGCAGCAGGCCAACGCCAACTATCGCATTCACCTGAGCGGCCCTCTCGGTGCCGGCTCCACCACCATCACCGGCGCACCGAATGGTGTCAGCCTGCAGAAAGGCAGCGACCCCGCCGTTTTTGCATCCAACCCGGCGCAACTCACCGAGCAGATTATGGGCTGGCCGCTGCCGGTCTCGGAAATGTTTTACTGGGTGCGCGGCCTGGCCGCGCCCGGCGCGGTGAGTGGCCAGCGAAAGAATGCCGAAGGGTTACTGCAAAGCCTGCAGCAGGCTGGCTGGCAGTTGAACTTCAGCGATTACCAGGTAGTAGGCCCGTACAAGTTGCCAAGCCGTATCAAAGCGGCGAGCTCGAACCCCGCCGGCCCGGTGAGCGTTACCGTTGTGGTCAAGGAGTGGATTCCGAAGTAATCGCCGGTACCGGCCTTTGAGGCCCTGCTAAAAAAACCGGCGGCTGGTAAACTGGCCGCCGGTTTCTACATCCCCTCTAGCGCAATGAATACGCCTCCTGTCACTCTGACTCTCACCGCACCCGCAAAGCTGAATTTGATGCTGCGCATCCTGGGGCGCCGCGAAGACGGTTATCACGAACTGCAGACGGTATTCCAATTGCTGGATGTGGGTGACACCCTGAGCTTTACCCCCACTCATGACGGGCAAATTCATCTCCACTGCCCCGGCGTCGACGTTCCGCCGGAGCAAAATCTGATTGTGCGCGCCGCCCGGTTAATTCGAGAGGCAGCCTTGCGAAAGAACAACCGTTCGCAAAACGCTGGGGTGAAGATATCGGTCGACAAGGTACTGCCCGCTGGCGGTGGTATCGGCGGGGGCAGTAGCGATGCCGCCACTACCCTGCTCGCACTGAATCAATTGTGGCAGTGCGAACTCAACCTCGACGCGCTGGCGGAGCTGGGGCGGCAACTGGGCGCAGACGTTCCCGTCTTCGTGCGCGGTACTTCCGCGTTTGCCGAAGGCGTTGGCGAAAAACTCACCGCCGTATCCATCGAGCCGCGCTGGTACCTGATACTCAAACCCGCCTGCCATGTCAGCACCGCAGCGCTTTTTTCCAATCCACGTTTGACAAGAGATTCCGCCGCAATTACATTAGCGGCCCTTCGCGACAGGCAGCTGAACAGCGACTGGCTAAACCAATATGCCGGTAACGATTTTCAGCCGCTCGTTGAAGACCTCTACCCAGAGGTGCGTGAAGCTAGAGAGTGGCTTGCGCAATATGCAGACGCATTTTTGACCGGAACCGGCGCTTGTGTTTTTGCCGGATTTGAGTCGGAAACCGCTGCCCGGGAAGTGCTAGCAGCACGGCCGGATGGGTGGGAAGGTTTTGTTGCCAAAGGTGCTGATGAATCACTCACACACCGGCAACTCGCGAATTTTGCAGCAACTGTCTAAATTGACTAACTGCAACATTGCTGGGGTGTAGCCAAGCGGTAAGGCAGCGGGTTTTGATCCCGTCATGCGAAGGTTCGAATCCTTCCACCCCAGCCATTTCCTTATTTATAGGTATCCCTACCACCTTGGGGTACAGACGGAGCCTCCGGCGCAGCCGGAAAAATTGGCAGCCACGCCACAACACTTGCACAACGGTCGCCCAATGAATCGGCAATACAACACCCTGCAAGCAGTTCCCGCTCCGCATTCCACCTAATTTTTACTACTATCTTCTATCCCGACGAAAAAGGTACTCGCAGTGGCTGACTTAATGGTCTTCACCGGCAACGCAAACCCGGAACTGGCACAAAAGATTGTTGAGCATATGGCGATACCACTGGGGGAAGCCGTGGTTAAGCGCTTCTCCGATGGTGAGATTGCCGTGGAGATCACCGATAACGTGCGCGGTCGCGACGTATTCGTTGTTCAGTCCACCTGCCAGCCGACCAACCGCAACATCATGGAACTGATCCTGCTGGTTGACGCACTGCGCCGCGCCTCCGCCGGCCGGATTACCGCGGTAGTCCCCTACTTCGGTTACGCCCGTCAGGATCGTCGCGTTCGCTCCCAGCGTGTACCGATTTCCGCCAAGGTTGTTGCCGACATGATGGTGAGCGTGGGCATCGACCGCGTTCTGACCGTTGACCTGCACGCAGAGCAGATTCAGGGCTTCTTCGACGTACCGGTGGATAACGTGTACGGCTCCTCCGTGCTGCTCGACGATATCGAGCGCCAGAAGTATGAAGACCTGGTGGTTGTTTCCCCGGATATCGGTGGCGTAGTACGCGCGCGTGCGGTAGCCAAGAGCCTCGACTGCGAGCTGGCGATCATCGACAAACGTCGCCCGGCAGCCAATGTGGCGGAAGTGATGAACATCATCGGTGAAGTCAGCGGCCGTACCTGCCTGCTGGTGGACGACATGGTCGATACCGCTGGCACCCTGTGTAACGCGGCCAAGGCCCTGAAAGATCATGGCGCCAAGAAGGTTGTTGCCTACTGTACCCACCCGGTACTTTCCGGCAAGGCCATCGACAACCTGAACAACTCGGTAATGGATGAACTGGTAGTCACCGACTCCATCCCGCTGGGTGACAAAATGGAACAGGCCCCCAAGATCCGCCAGCTCACCCTGTCTGCCATGCTGGCCGAATCCATGCGCCGCATCAGCAACGAAGAATCGCTGTCGGCGATGTTTAGATCTTAAGGCCTCCACTCTTAAGGGCTTCCCGCTCAAGCACCTATTAAGAGTCGCCCCGACCCCCCGCGATCTTCTCTCCATAAGCGCTGGCATTCACCGGCGCTTACACTTAGAATACGCGCCCGCCCGGCACTGCCGGGCGTTTACTATTGGGCGTGTCAATAGATTTCGCCTGACTTATAGCAACGCCAGAAGGTTCCGGTCGCAGGTCCCTTCTGGACAGACAACCTGAGGTTTACCCCATGTCTGATTTCAAACTGAATGCCAGCCTCCGCTCCGACGAAGGGAAAGGTGCGAGCCGCCGCCTGCGTCGCCTGGAAGCAAAAGTGCCGGCCATCATCTACGGTGGCAAAGCTGAGCCGCAGTCCGTTTCTCTGCTGCAGAAAGACCTGTTCAAGGCTCTGGAAAGCGAATCCTTCTACTCTTCCGTAATCACCCTGAGTGTTGAAGGCAAAGACGAAACCGTGATCCTGCGTGACCTGCAACGTCACCCGGCCAAAGCGATCCTGCTGCACGCTGACTTCCAGCGCGTATCTGCCAACACCAAAGTACACGTAAAAGTACCGCTGCACTTCCTGAACGAAGAAAGCAGCAAAGGCGTTAAGGCCGGCGGTATCGTATCCCACACCCTGAACGAGCTGGACATTACTGCACCGGCTTCCAAGCTGCCTGAGTTCATCGAAGTTGACCTGGCGGACCTGGAACTGGACGGCACTATCCACATTTCCGACATCAAACTGCCGGCGGGCGTTGAGTCTGTGGATCTGGCCCACGGTGAATCCCACGACCTGGTTGTTGCCTCTGTACACAAGCCGCGTGGCGCTGTTGAAGCCGACGCTGAAGCTGCAGAAGGCGAAGAGTCCGGCGAAGAATAAGCCGACTCTCCAAGTCGACTTCTTCTCAGGATAAGCACCTTGAGCAAGGCTCCGGACACGCCCATCCAGTTGATTGTTGGCCTGGGTAACCCAGGCCCGGAATACGACCGGACGCGACACAACGCCGGAGCCGACTTTGTCTCCGAGCTGGCCCGTATTCACGGTACCCAGCTCGCGCCAGACAGCAAGTATCACGGCCACTCCGGCCGTGTGCGGATCGGCGGGCAGGATATCCGCCTGCTGATTCCCACCACCTATATGAATCGCAGTGGCCAAGCAGTGGGCCCACTGGCGAACTTCTTCAAGATTCCCGCCGAAGCTATTCTGGTCGCTCATGACGAGCTGGACCTGCCCTGCGGTACCGCGCGCCTGAAAAAAGGTGGCGGCCACGGAGGCCACAATGGCTTGCGCGATATCATCGCGGCACTGGGAAACAACCGTGAATTCATGCGCCTGCGCCTCGGCATTGACCACCCGGGTAACGCCCGCGATGTGGCCAAGTACGTGTTGCAGCGCGCGCCCCGCACCGAGCAGGACCAGCTGGCGGAAGCCATCGATCGCGCGGTGGACGTACTGCCCACCGCCGCCACTGGCGACTGGAACGGGGCCATGAAAACACTGCACACCAACTCCAAGTAGCAGCCCCGTGCTGCGAAACGTATTCAACGAAAGGCGGCACGCGCAGACGTACCAGCCATACCAACAGGATTCAGACCATGGGTTTTACTTGCGGCATCGTCGGCCTGCCCAATGTGGGCAAATCCACCCTGTTCAATGCCCTGACCAAAGCGGGCATCGACGCAGAGAACTTCCCCTTCTGCACCATCGAACCCAACGCGGGTATCGTGCCGGTACCGGACACGCGCCTGGACAAGCTGGCGGAAATCGTTAAGCCGCAGAAGCTGATTCCCACCACCATGGAATTCACCGATATCGCAGGCCTCGTGGCTGGCGCCTCCAAGGGTGAAGGCCTGGGTAACAAGTTCCTCGCCAACATTCGTGAGACCGACGCCATCGCCCACGTGGTGCGCTGCTTCGACAACGACAATGTTATCCACGTAGCCAATCAGGTAAATCCGGTGGCTGACATCGAGGTGATCAACACCGAACTGGCGCTGGCCGACCTGGATACCGTGGAAAAAGCGCTGCAGCGCTACACCCGCGCCGCCAAAGGTCAGGACAAGCACGCAATCAAAATGAAAGCGCTGCTGGAAAAGATCCAGCCGCACCTGGATGAAGCCAAGCCGCTGCGTTCCTTCGGCCTCAGCGAAGACGAACTGGCAGACCTGCGCGAGCTGAGCCTGCTGACCGTTAAGCCCACCATGTACATCGCCAACGTGGATGAAGACGGGTTTGAAGGTAACGCACATCTGGATGCTGTTGCGAAAATCGCCGAGGAAGAAAACGCAGTTCTGGTACCCATCTGCAACAAGCTGGAATCCGAGATCGCCGAACTCGACGACGATGAAAAGCTGGAATTCCTGGAAGAACTGGGCATGGAAGAGCCCGGCCTGAACCGCGTAATCCGCGCCGGTTACGAACTGCTGGGCCTACACACCTACTTCACCGCTGGAGTAAAAGAAGTGCGCGCCTGGACTATTCCACTCGGTGCAACCGCACCGCAAGCCGCCGGCAAGATCCATACCGACTTCGAAAAGGGCTTTATCCGCGCGGAAGTCGTCAGCTACACCGATTTCGTGGATAACAACGGTGAAGCCGGTGCCAAGGAAGCGGGCAAGTGGCGTCTTGAGGGCAAGGAATATATCGTTGCCGACGGCGACGTCGTTCACTTCCGCTTCAACGTTTAATTCCCGTCTCTCCGGCTAATCCCACTAGCCGATTTCCGGCGGGCGCTGAGCGACCAAGCGCGAGCGCCTGTCGGGATTACCCGCCACCCGCAGCCCCGACGGCAATAGCCGCAGCATAACCAACACCGAAGGTTGCCATGCACCAATCCAACTGGAGAGTTGGCCTTCCACTCGCCCTCACCACCGCCTTCCTCTGGGGCCTATTACCCATCGCCATGAAGGGGCTGATCGAGGACATGGATTCCACCACGGTCACCTGGTACCGGTTTTTCGGCGCCGCGCTGTTTGCCGGGGTCTGGTATGGATGGCGCCAGGAGCTAGAACTAAAAACCCTGTTTAGCGGCAAGCTGCTGCCTTATACAGTGCTGGCGGTGGGCGGCCTGCTGGCCAACTATATCGCCTATGCCACCGGCCTCAATTACATTACGCCGGGCGCACTCCAGGTGCTGATTCAGCTGGCGCCACTACTCCTGGTGATATTCAGCGTATTCTGGCTCGGCGAGCGCTTCTCGCCGCGCCAGTGGCTGGGGGTCGTGCTGGTCTGCAGTGGCCTGCTCATGTTCTTCAACCAGCGCCTGGGTGAGCTCTGGGCCGGCGAGGATCGTGAATACCTGATTGGCGTGGGACTGGTGGTGATCGCGGCAATTACCTGGGCGGTGTATGGGCTGTTCCAGAAAAAGATCGTCGCGCAGTCACGTCCGCAGAACCTCCTGATGCTGATCTACGTAGCTGGGACCCTGTGCTTCCTGCCGGTCTCCCACCCGGGTGCAGCCCTGCAGCTGGACTGGCTAGGCTGGGGGCTGCTGCTGTTCCTCACCGCCAACACCCTCATCGCCTATGGCGCCTTCGCCAAGGCCATGGAGGTGTGGGAGGCCTCCAGAGTCAGCGCAACCCTGGCCCTGGTACCGCTGATGACGCTCGGGCTGAGCGCGGTTATTGGCGCAATATGGCCGGGATACATCGACATGGAGCCAATGAACTGGATCAGCTGGGTTGGCGCGATAACCGTCGTGCTGGGCTCGCTACTGGCCGCCATTGGCCGTGGCCGCTGATCCACCCCAGAGAATCTGCGGCAAAAGCGCATTGCGCGCTAAGCTACTGATTAATTTACTAAAAAGGTGTTGACAGCCCCCCTAGGTCGCCCGATAATGCGCGCCCTCGGTTAGCCGAGATTGTTTGTGGCAAGGTAGCTCAGCTGGTTAGAGCGCAGCACTCATAATGCTGAGGTCGGGAGTTCAAGTCTCCCCCTTGCTACCATTTTCTTCTCGTGGTTCCAGCATCACGAAAGCACCACTGGGGTGTAGCCAAGCGGTAAGGCAGCGGGTTTTGATCCCGTCATGCGAAGGTTCGAACCCTTCCACCCCAGCCATATTTGTAAAAAAGGCGATTCCCTCGGGAATCGCCTTTTTTATTTGCCGCCCACCTAGCCGACCCTCAGCCCTGCCCGCTGCTCATCCGGACCCGCCAGGTTCACCTCTATCAACTTGCAGCCACAACACCCTCAGCCTCGGAAGAAGCGGCAACATCGCGCTTGCGCAACTGCTCCCTGCGCAGCCCGAGGGACCTGAGCGCCTCGAAGCCGGCCAGGCACGCAACCATGCCGAGGAGCGCCAACGCCACCCCAGATGTGCCCAAAGAGCCCCATTCGGACACGCAGGTCCAAACAAACTGCACCACACACAGCAGCGCCACTACCAGCAGCGTGGGCGTGCGACCTATCAAGCCCACCACAAACACTCCCAGCGGCGCGCCAAGGGCCACCACAGGGGCTGCAGCGAGCCAATTGCCCAGCACCCCCGGCTGCCAGTCGCCGGCAACGCTCTTTACCGCCACACCGACCACAGAAGAAAACGCCATGATGACCACAGAAGTGGGAATGGCCACCTTCAGGTCCACGCGAGACAGCAACACCAGCGCCGCATACACCACCATATCAATACCAACACCGGTTACCGACACCGCGACAAATCCGGATGTGGCACCAAGTAGCACGCCGATGCGGAAGTCCTTGGGACAGCGGGGATCGCCATGATGGTCATGGGCGGTAATCTCGCGCAGGCGGTAGAGATGCAGAAGACCAAAGCTTCCCCAGATCACCGCAAAGGTCAGCTTTACCCACAGATCCGGCACCAGTGGCGCAAAAAACAATATGCCGAGCGGCGTGGCGATCAGACTGCCAAGCAAGGCACCACGCAACATCGCCCAGGCAAGTGCCTGCCGACGACAAAATATATAGATACTGGCGCTGACCATGCCGATGGACTGCACCGCAAAACTGAAATCTCGCCCGAGACTCGCGGGCATATCAAACAGCAGCACCAGCACCGGAAATCCCACCGTACCGCCCCCCATGGGGGTAGAACCGGCAGCATAGCTACCAACGGCCATCGAGAGAGCCATGGGCCAGTGCTCGGTGACGAGAGGCCAGAAATTTTGAGACAGCACCACAAGCCCCCACAGGGCATAAAACAACCCAAGAAATACGAGCCAGGGGAAATAGCGCTTGAAGAACATCATAAAGAAAGGAATGTGTAGAGCCCCAAAACCGGGGCTCTAGCAGGCCGGGCGGCAACACCGCCCAGCGCAAACCAGCTTAGGCGCCAGCCTGCATCTTCGCCAGACGGGAGAACTGGTGCATAGAGCCCAGCTGCGCGTACAGCGGCGGCAGGAAGCCACGCTTGCGGAAGTCTGCAAAGTCTTCTTCGCTCAGCTCGTTCAGTTTCTTCTCGTCGATCATGTAAATACCGGTCAGGTTGATCTTCTCACCACCCGCGTTAACCGCAACGTTCTGAGTGGTCAGCAGGTCCTTCTCGGCCAGAATGGCAACGAACGCCTTAGTCATCTGATCGCTTTCCAGGTAGCCCACCAGGGACTCTTTCTTGGCTTTCAGGTACTCGGATTCTTCACCAGACTCCTCGAACAGGGCATTACCCTCTTCTTCACCAACTACCGGGCTGTTCTCAACCAGGCCAACCATCAGCTTCTCTTTGTCTTCGCCGGCAGGCGCCAAAACGAAAGGATGGTTGCGCACAGCGCCCGGAACGAAAACGCCTTTCCAGTTTTCGCCGTCAACAAACAGGTTTTCGCCTACTTTCAGGCTCAGCAGTGCAACAGACTGGAATTGTTCGGTATCGGAATTCTTCACGAATACGATCGGGTATTCGGCACCCAGGCGGGAAAATTCATGGGCAGTTACCGGCACCATGTGAGCTTCTTTCACGTGCTCAAAGGTCCCCAACTCACGGACTTTCAGCTTACCGTGAACGTCACTGCGCAGTGGTACGATTTTTGGGGCTTCTACAGTGGCCATACAACACCTTATTCAAATTGAAGTTATTCTAAAAAAACCCGCTTAGTATATTTTTTATACTTGAAAAGGGAAGCGAAAAGTTACCTCAGGAAGCCTAAAGATTCCAGCATTTATATGCCTATGAAGCCATTTTTCCGATAATAACCAGCCCGGCGTTAGTGAGAATCTAAAACCGACCGTTACTCAACTGGACTCCGAGAGCTGCTTGATAAGCCAAGCCTTAACAGTTTTGACTTGCTCCTCGTCAATATCACCGAGAAGCCCCTTGCTTGCATTGGGGATATGCTCGCCTACATCGCCATTCTGCTCAAACACGTAGTGGTCAAACAACGCCTTCCAGGCTTCTTTCACAGGCCCAGATCGACTTTTTAGGGCAATCATGCCAAACAGCATCGCATCCAGGGCGCTGGGGCCAACTTCACCGCCGATCGCACCCCCCTGCCAATAATTGACCAGCACATTTACAGCCTCAAGTGACTCTACGTGATGCCACCAAAGAGCAGGGATATAAATAACGTCGCCCGGCCCCAGCTCTGCTACCCAGGCATGCCTCAGCGCCTGCTCAAACTTAGGAAACCTATCGAAATCAGGGTTTGCCAACGACACCATACTCACCGGGGCACCTGCGGGTGTATTATCAATCGGACCAATATACAAGTTCCCCACTTGCTCAGGTGGAAACAGCACAAAGCGGCGTCTTCCGGCGACACAACACGCCAAATTCTCAGCGTCATCGTAATGGGTCGCAACGATCGACTTACCACCGATCCAGATCCTAGGGCGAACAGTATCCCCCATCAATTCAAGCGTGTTCTCTTCGTGAACGCCTGAAAAATACTCGTCGACGTAAGCGCTTTGCAGAGATAGGACCGGGGCATCCTCCTGCCTTTTGGTTCTCAATAACTTATCTGAAAAATCAAAAAATGTGGTCTGGATGCGTCTGAAATTAAACCCAGACATCGCATCATCGTAGAAAAAATAGCCCTTGGACTCCTTCGACCCCTCCACGATTTTCACTGGGCCTGGTATCACTCTCTTGTTGAGATATTTAATCAATAGTTCATCCGACTGCTTTGCCAGCTTAACCAATTCCCAGTCAGCGACTCCTCCACGAAAGATAACCGGGGTATGCCCGGCAACGACCTCATCCTGAAACCTTCGCCTATCGACCATCTTTACGGATGGAATTTTCTTCATGTTCTCAAACAAATCGGTATCCAATTCAAACCTCCAGGCCAAGGGAGACATGTACGATAAAACTCAAAGTAAAAAGCGCTCGTGTGGCGGCATCGATTCTACAGAGCTAAAAATCAAAGACTTCATTCCCTGCATGAATGCCCGCAATTGTTTACTCGTCATGTTACCCGCTGCAGGGTGATAATCTCCCGGATACACCCCTTGACCAATCAGCACCTGCAACCAGGCAGTTTCAGAAAACAAACTGCCAGGCTCGCTCACCATTTTCCCCGACACCCGGAACAACTCGACCTTTTTATGTAGTGACTCTGGCACATCCATGGCCGCACAGTCACGCCAAAATTTGCTATCAACGCGCTCGTTAAGCTTGTAATGCAAAATAATAAAGTCGCGCACAGCTTCAAGTTCGAGACGGCTCAACCGATTAAATTCTGCTACTTCTTCCTCGCATATCTTTTGATGCGGAAAGAAATTAATCAGCCGGGTCACACCCGTTTGAATCAGATGGATTGAAGTAGACTCCAACGGTTCGAGAAAACCACTTGAAAGGCCAATACTCACTACATTGCCGTGCCACTGTTTTTCTCGACACCCTGTTTCAAACGAGATAATTCGCGGCTCAGCCAATTGCTCACCAGGAAGGTTTTCAGTTAATGATGAGAGGGCCTGAGCATCATCCCAATAAGCACTGGAAAACACCAAGCCATTACCAGTTCGATGCTGCAGCGGAATCTGCCATTGCCACCCCACGTCATGTGCAATTGAGCGGGTATACGGAGGGATTGGAGCGATACCTTTACTAGGGACGGCTATCGCGCGATCACATGGAAGCCATTTACTCCAACTTGAATACTTAACTCCCAATGCCTTTTCTATCAATACTCCTGCAAAGCCCGAACAGTCAACAAAGAGATCGCCTTGGATCTCGCGCCCATCTTCTAGCCGTAAACTATCTAGGAAATCACTACGCTCGGCTTTACGCACCACTCCGACTTTACCCTCAACCCGCTGCACACCGTTGGCTTCAGCACGACGTCGTAGCAACTTTGCATACAGTCCTGCATCGAAGTGATATGCATAGGAAACACCAGGAAGATTAGTGGCTGCGACTCTTTTCAGTGGTGAAAACTTGCCGGCAATCGCGGCTTGATAGTTCAAAGAATAATCCCAATAGTCACTGGTATCACCCTCGACTCGCGCGCGAGACCAGTAATGATGAAAATCGCAAAATGGGAAATTTTTACCGACAGGACCAAAGGCATGCATATAGCCCTCACCCTGAACTCGCCAGCCCTCAAACATTATCCCGAGCTTTGCAGTGCCTTGAGTTTCCCGCAAGAAATCCTGCTCATTGATACCAAGCACTTGGTTCAACTGCTGTATCGGGGGGATCGTCGCTTCACCCACGCCAACAGTGCCGATCTGATCCGACTCGACCAAAGTGATAGAGATGTTTTCAGGAAGCGCCCGCTTCAATAACGCGGCAGTCATCCATCCCGCAGTTCCCCCACCCAGAATCACAACTTTGTTCACGCTGCCTGCTTTCAACGTTGCCTCCTATCGCGAAACACGCCAGACACCCCGAGTCATCCATAGTTCAAGATAACCCTCAGACAATCCTGCGTCCATACACCTTTCCAAAGGCAAAAAAAAACCGGGTCAAAGACCCGGTTTTCTCAGCCACTATGCCTTAGAAGCTCATACGAGCGCCCAAAACAAAACGGCGACCGTTTTCGTAAGCAGACATAATACGTCCACTATCGGTATTGAACTCAACCAACTCTTCGTCAGTCAGGTTCACCGCTTCGAAAACAAGATCAATGTTGTCGGTAACAGCAGCAGAGATGCTGGCGTCCCACTGACCGTAAGAATCGTTCCAAAGCTCATCACCGTTGAAGTGGAGACCTTTGTACCACTCGGTACGGTAGTTATACATCAGGCGAGCACCCACCCAGTCGTTTTCATAGTAACCGGTCAGGTTGTACATGTGCTCGGATGCACCTTCAACAAGACCAGAGCCTACTTTGTCCGCCTCACGCTTCTGGTCAGACTTGGCATCGGTGTAGGTATAGTTCGCCTGAACACCAAAGCCATCGAAGTCGTGCTGCCAGCTCACTTCCAAACCAGTGGTAGTACCACCTTCACCAGCAATTTGCTGAGTAAAGGTTACATCAACCATCTCATCGGTCTGCTCGTTGTAACGTGCATCAACGGTTTCTTCACCGTAAATGTAGCTGTCAATATCCTTGTAGAAGAAGGTAGCGGCCAGCAAGGAAGCGTCCTGGTAGTACCACTCATAAGATGCGTCAAACTGGTTTGCCAGCATCGGCGGCAACATCGGGTTGCCCTTCTGACCAGTCGGGTTAGCCTGGTTCAAGGAGCCGTAGGTCTCGAAAGGAGACAGTGTGCTCTGGTTACGACGCGCCATTACACGGGCAGCACCCAGTTTCAGCTGAGTCTCATCGTCCAATTCGTAGATGAAGTTAGCGCTAGGAAGTACCTCGCTGTAGTTGTTATCCACAACTACCCAGTCCAGCTCAGCTGGTGCCAGCCAGTCGCGATCAACAGTGTAGAAGCCCCAGGAAGGAGAGGCACCGTCCAGCCACTGGTAACCGCCAGAAGCCTGCTTGGTATCAACGTAGCGCAGACCGACGTTACCGCGGAAGCTTTCACCTTCGAAATCACCCTGAACATAGAATGCAGTAATTTCTTCGCCAACCGCCCAGTTCTGAGCCAGCTCCAGAGAGCGAGCGTAATCAGCAGGCACACCGTTCAGACCAACAAATGCCATTTCTTCCATTGCAGCACGGTTCTGCTCAATTTGACTCAGCAGGCTGCCGGAAGCAGGAGCATCAACGTTAACAGTGCCATTCGCATTCAGACCACAATCTGCCAGAGTCGGGCATGTATCGAAGATGTACTGCAGGTATACAGGCCAGCCCGGTGCAAGACTCGCATCGTCCAGAGTATTAGGACCATGCCAGCTATACACGGTACGCTCTTGCGCACGCTCTGCGTCGCGGAACTTCAGACCAGTTTTGATGTTGGTAAATACGGACAGCTCGACCGGAATATCGAGATCCAGCTGTGCGTAGGACTCTTCGTCGGTAGTCGGACGCTCACCACCCCAAATCCAACCAGCACCAAAGGCGGCCGCATCGGTGGTTTCTGGAGAAGTATTTACTTCACGGCTGTTCAGGTCGTAAGTGTAGTTAGCGGTACCGGTCACGTATTCCCAAGAGGTCTCACGGTAAGTACCACCAGACGCTTCTGTCTTACCGATAACACCAGTAAGGGAGAATGCGTCAGTTTCGTAGTCCACGGACAAGTCGTAGGATTCAGTCTTGGTGCTGGATACGCGGTTAATGAAATCCAGGAAAATTGCACCAGTGTTGTCAGTTACCGCGGAAGAAGTAACGTTGCCACCGGCAATTCCACTGTTGGCGATGATCGCGTCGCGCGTGTTGTTCGGCAGCAACAGGAAGTTCTGGTTCTGGTTATCCGCGTCCATTTCAGAGGACAGCGCATTAAAGGTGAAGGTCAGCTCTTCAGTCGGAGCGGCTTGCGCGGACAGGAAGAAGGTTTCACGCTCACGCGCCTGTTCGAACTTAGCGATACCAATATGGCTAGGTACGCTGTAGTCATCTGCGTCAGACTCGTTCCAGCCGAGTACCTCTAGGCCTTCACGCTGCATGGTGCGGTCTTGCTTCACAGCAGATACCAAAACACCAAAGGTTTCAGAATCATTCTTCCAAGAGTACTGTGCAGCCAGCTGCGGATCATTTTCGCCGGACTTGTCGGAGTACTGACTCTCGACCGCAAGATTGATGGTGTTTGCCTCAAGATCCAGCGGACGGCGAGTCTTAACAATAACGGTACCACCGATAGAACCTTCATCGATGGAAGCTACCGGAGATTTATATACTTCCACTCCGCCAATCAGGGTAGAAGGCAACAGCGTGTAGTTAAAGCTACGAGCGGGATCATCTAGAATGAACCAGTCTGCGGTAGCAACTGTTTGACCGTTGAGCAGGGTGCGGTTCAGGTCGGGGCCCGCACCACGAATGCTGATTTTTTCGCCTTCACCAAACTCGCGACTTACCGCCAGACCTGGTACACGAGACAGAGATTCTGCGACGTTTTTGTCGGGGAACTTACCGACATCTTCCGCAGAGATAGCATCAACGATGGCATTAGCATCGCGTTTGGTGCTCAGAGCATCCTGCAAAGATGCACGAATACCCGTAACAGTTACTTCTTCGAGAGCTTCAGTTTGCTGAGCTACTGCCAGAGGAGCCATCAGGCCTCCGCTGAGTACAGCCGCACTGATAGAGATAGCGAGTTTATTGCGCTTAAGCATCGATTTCCCCTTCCTTTTTTATTTATATAAAGGTTTGGTTAGAAATTTTTTATTCACCTTGTACCGCCAAATGATAGCGCTGTCATTTGATAGCTGTGATAGCGCTGTCATTCTCACGATCGACAATACACACTCTGTGAAGAAAAAGCTACTGCCCTGAAGGGAAAAAATCTGGGTAATTGCTGTATTTCTGTACTCCCAATCTGCCACTTGGTACAGATCAAAGAGCCATTTACTCAAGCTCCGGCCCAGAACAGTACAAAATTCATACAACTGCAGGCAAAAACCTACATACAAAAAACCCCGGCAAGGCCGGGGTTTCCAAACATCAGCGTGATCTCAACTCTACTCGATTTCCTTAATGCGCATAGAGCTGGTTCCGCCGCCCATGTTCAGGCGCTCGCCCTGGGTAATCAGGATACGCTGGCCTTTTTCCAGATCGATCCGCGAGCTCAGCACCTCAACGATCGCGTCGGTCAGATGGCCGAGCGGCACCGAAGCTGGGTCAAACTCGATCGGCTCGACACCACGTAGCAGTACCAGCTGACGGGCAACACGCGAGTGACGGGTCATGGCAAAGATTGGCAGCTGGCTGGTGGCACGCGACATAATCCGCGGTGTACGACCGGACTCGGTCAGCGCCGCAACTGCACACAGGTTCTCAACCCGCGCCGCAGACTCAATTGCCGCCTGCGCAATCACGGTATCGATAGTCTCGGAGGAAGAGCGATCTGCAGCTGGCCTGGAGGTAGTACCCAGATACTGCTCCGCGCCCACAACCACTTCCGCCATGGATTCGACGGCCGCTACCGGGAAGTCGCCTGCTGCGGTTTCCGCAGACAGCATTACCGCGTCGGTGCCGTCCAGAACCGCATTGGCCACATCCATTACCTCGGCGCGGGTCGGGGTCGGATTGGTAATCATGGACTCCATCATTTGAGTCGCGGTAATGACGCCGCGATTCAGTTCGTTGGCGCGGTTGATCAGTTTCTTCTGCACACCAACCAGGGCCGCATCACCAATCTCCACACCCAGGTCACCACGGGCCACCATGATCACATCCGATGCCAGGATGATACCGTCCATCTGCTCGTCATTGTTGACCGCTTCGGCACGTTCCACCTTGGCGACGATCGCGGCATTGCTACCCGCTTCACGCATCGCCTTGCGGGCAATCTCCAGGTCTTCGCCACTCCGCGGGAAGCTCACAGCGAGGAAATCCACATCCAACTCAGCGGCGAGCTTGATATCACCGTAGTCTTTTTCGGTAAGGGCTGGTGCGGACAGACCACCACCAAGCAGGTTGATGCCCTTGTTATTGGACAATTTACCGCCCTGCAGCACTCGACAGAAAAGCTTGCTATTGGTGCCACCGGTCACTTCCAGGCGGATCTTGCCGTCATCCAGCAACAGGATATTACCGGGCTTACAGTCTGCGATCAGTGAGGGGTAGTCCACGCCAACGCGCTGCTGGTTGCCACCCTCTTTCGGGCAGTCGGCGTCCAGCGTAAATTCCGCGTTGTTTTCAAGAAAGATGCTGCCTTCCGCAAAACGCGCAATTCGAATCTTGGGGCCCTGCAAGTCGCCCAGTACGGCAACCAGTTTGTTTTGCTCTGCAGCGGCGCGACGCACCTCTTCCACACGCTTGCGATGGTCATCGGCACTACCGTGGGAAAAGTTCAGGCGCACGACGTTGACTCCAGCGCGGATAATCTCGTCAATTACGCGCGGCTTGTCAGTGCCCGGGCCGAGTGTGGCAACAATTTTTGTATGGCGAATCATAGTGGTGATTTTTGTGTTTGAGTGTGAAGTGAGACCAATTCATTGAAGTCGCAGTCGCCGTTGACTGCGCACCCTGCTAAATAACCGCTAGCAGGGTCAAAATAAGCCCGGGCGAGTCTTGCACGCACCCGGGCTGGATAACGAAACGTTATCAGGCTGTTATTACAGACCTTGCGCTTTGGCCATGGCCAGGCTGGTGTCGAGCATACGGTGAGAGAAACCCCACTCGTTGTCATACCAGGACATCACCTTCACCAGATTTCCGTTCACACGGGTATGGTTGGCGTCGAAGTGGCTGGAAGCTGCAGTGTGGTTAAAATCCACTGAAACCAGCGGCTTATCGCAGTAAGACAGCACACCACCTTTCATGGTGCCGGCAGCATCCTGCAGAATCGCGTTGATTTCGTCTGCGGTCGTTTCGCGGCTAGCAATAAACTGGCAGTCGACCAGGGACACATTGTTCACCGGTACACGCACTGCCATACCATCCAGTTTGCCCTGTAGTTCCGGCAGCACCAGACCTACCGCGGCGGCCGCGCCAGTCTTGGTCGGAATCATGTTGTCTGCAGCGGCGCGTGCACGATAGATATCTTTGTGCACCGCGTCCTGGGTATTCTGGTCGTTGGTGTAGGCATGTACGGTGGTCATAAAGCCACGCTCAATACCAATCGCTTCGTTCAGTACCTTGGCAACAGGTGCCAGGCAATTGGTGGTACAGGAAGCGTTGGACACAACTTTGTGCTCCGCGGTCAACTTGTCGTCGTTTACGCCGTACACCACGGTCAGGTCCGCGTCCTTGGAAGGAGCCGAGATCAACACCGCTTTTGCGCCCGCTTCCATGTGCTTGGAGGCGGCGGCTTTGTCGGTGAACAGGCCGGTACACTCGAGTACCAGATCCACTTCCAGCTCTGCCCATGGTAAGGCAGCAGGATCACGCTCCTGGCAAACTTTTACCGTATCACCACCAATAACCAGGTTCTCACCATCAACGACAACTTCGGTATTAAAGCGGCCATGCACGGTATCGAAACGCGTCAGGTGGGCGTTGGCTTCCACCGGTGCCAGGTCGTTAATCGCGACCAGTTGAACACGGTCGTTATAGCCAGACTCGTAAATTGCACGAGTGACATTACGGCCAATACGTCCGTATCCGTTAATAGCAATTCTGAGTTTCATATCGCTACACCCTTTGTCTTGTAAAGTTTATGAATTTTCTATCGCGACGCTGAGTGCAAATCCCCCCCAGCGCTTTACCTCAATGCAGGACTTCTCAAGTCCGCTCAGGCTAAATCAGCCTTTTAACTGGGAGGCCTCTTTCGCGAGACGCGTGATCTCGGCCCAGTTCTTTTCAGCTACCAGTTTCGGGGCTGCCATCCAGGAGCCACCAACACAAACGACGTTGGACAGGTTCAGGTAGTCCATTGCATTCTTTGGCCCAATGCCGCCGGTGGGGCAAAACTTAACCTGGCCCAACGGGCCACCGATGGACTTCAACATCGGCACACCACCGGCCGCTTCCGCCGGGAAGAATTTCTGGTAGCCATAGCCACGCTCCAGCAAGCGCATCACGTCTGAAGGATTAGCGGCGCCCGGCAACATAGGCACGGGGACATCGGCAGCGGCATCCAGTAAAGACTCAGTGGCACCCGGGCTCACCATAAAGGTCGCGCCAGCGTCCACGGAGCGACGAATGTCCCCTGCATTCAATACGGTGCCGGTTCCCACGTGGGCATCCGGCAGATGCTTGGCGATTTCTTCTACCGCCGCCAGTGCCGCTTCCGTACGCAGAGTAACTTCCAGCACGTTCAAGCCGCCCTCTACAAGCGCCTGAGCAAGCGGCAGTGCATCGCTCACCTTGTCGATCACGATTACCGGCACTACGCCAGCCTGTTCCAGTACGGGTACAAGAGTCTCTTGCATGGTCAATTCCTAAAACTCGCCTAATTCGTTGTTATTTAAATGGCCAGAGGCCCGCTACATTAAGGTGCCCAGTACACAGTGACCGGTTTCGATCCCTGCTTGAGAATGCTGCGCACTGGCATTTCCAGCACGTCATCGCCCAGCAGTGCCTGGCGATATACTTTCAGCTTCTCTTCCCCCGAAATCAGCAGCTTGATTTCCTTTGCCTGCAGAATTGCCGCAAGGGTCAGTGTCATCCGCTCGGTGTGCACCCCCGTGACTGCGCTTTGCTTGGCCGTGATGGCTTTACACAGCTTGTCGCTTTGCGGGTCGAGCGCCTCTTCCAGGCCCTGCGCATAGGGAAAGAAAGAGGCGGTGTGCCCATCATTCCCCATCCCCAGCACACACACGTCAAAAGGACGCGGCAACTCTTGGAAGGTGCGTTCACAATCTGCCTCGCCCTCCGCAGGCGTGGCCGCGGCATTTTTCATGCCCAGGCACGGGGCCTTGGCGGCTTCGTTCTGCAGCAAGGTATTTGAGATAAAAGCCAGGTTGCTGCCCGCTTCATCTTTTTCGACCCAGCGCTCATCCACCAGCGCGACATTGACCTGCTCCCACGGCAGTGGGCGACGGGACAGTTCGCGGTAGACCGGCTCGGGCGAGCTACCGCCACTCACCAGGAAGGTCGCCTGACCATTCGCTTTAATGCCTTCATGCAGCGCCGCTGCACACTCATTGGCAAGCGCCAATGTCAGGCGCTCTCTATCTGCAAAAAACTTTTCTTCAACCATGTCTTGTGACCGATTTTGAAATGAATACTTTCACTGAAGATGTTGATTAAGGGTTAAACCAGTGGTGACCGCTCTCAGCCAACAATTGGTTGGACGCTTGCGGCCCCCAGGTACCGGCACGATACAGCTGCGGCTGGTTGTTGGTTTCGCGCCAGCGATCCATGATTGGATCAACCCACGCCCATGCCGCGGCAACTTCGTCGCGGTGAATAAACAGCGCTGAGTTATTCGCCGCTGCATCCAGCATGAGGCGCTTGTACGCATCACTTTTGAAACTGTCGTAGGTGTCAGACAAAGTCAGGTTCAACTCAACCGGTTGCAGCTCCATGGTGAGGCTATCCATTTTCTTCGCCATTAACACCAGCTTGATGCTCTCTTCCGGTTGCAGGCGAATCACCAGGCGGTTTGGCAGTACCTCACCCGCTTCTGGCTGATACACACTGTGGGAAACGTTCTTGTACTGAATGACAATTTCCGCACAGCGCTTTTCCATACGCTTGCCGGTGCGCAAATAGAACGGCACACCGGTCCAGCGCCAGTTGTCGATATGTGCACGAATTGCGACGAACGTTTCTGTTGTGCTATTCGGCGCTTTCAATTCTTCCAAATAACCCGGCACCAGCTCTGTACCCAAACCGCCGGCGACATATTGGCCACGTACGATATTCTGATCGACGGCATCGTCAGTCAGGGGGCGCAACGCTTCCAGCACCTTGATCTTTTCGGAACGGATGTTTCGCGCCGACATACTGTTGGGCGACTCCATCGCGATCAGGCACAGGAGCTGCAACAAATGGTTCTGTACCATATCCCGCATTGCACCAGTGTCATCGTAAAAACCGGCACGGCCTTCGAGCCCCACCGTTTCGTTGATACTGATCTGGATATGGTCAATCGTCTTGGCATCCCACAGGTGCTCGAACAGCACATTGCTGAAGCGCAGCGCCAGCAGGTTCTGGACTGTTTCCTTACCCAGGTAATGGTCAATCCGGAAAATACTTTCTTCGCGGAAGTACTCAGCGATTTTGCTATTAATTTCGTCGGAGGTTTTCGCGTTGTAGCCCAGCGGCTTCTCTACAACAACGCGGGAATTTTCGTGAATCAGACCTTTTACAGACAGGTTTTCACAGCATGGGCCAAACACGGCCGGCGGGATCGCCAGATAAAACAGGCGGGTGCGCTCGATGTCGTTACCCAACAGGTCGACCAGTAGATCCCATTGCTCATCGGGCTTGGAGATATCCAGAGCCACTGCGCGCAGCATCGGGCTGAAGGCTTTCCAGTTTTTGTCGGAGTACTCACCATCGCGCAGGTGGGTTTTCAACGCCTGCTGTGCGGTTTCCATGTAAGCATCGGCATCTTCCGGACGTCGACATACCGGGAGAATGCGGGTGCCTTCGTCGAGACCACCTTCGATAAACGCGCGGTACAGCGCGGGGATCAATTTGCGCAGCGACAGGTCTCCGCCGCCGCCAAACAGTACCATGTCGAATGCTTTTGCCATTGTTCTGCTCTCAAACAAAGACGCGGGTACCTGCATTGGCAGACCCCGCGTAAATTTCAGTTAAAAAAGAATGCTGCCGCCGGTTTCCGCGCCGCTCGCAAGCTTGCGCATATTGACAAACAGGTCGCGGCCCATGCCGGTATCGTTGCCGGACAAGTCGCATTCCGCTGGCGACCTTGCCGCCAGCTCTTCATCACCTACATGTACTTTGAGAACACCAGCTTCCGCATCGAGCTCGATGAGGTCGCCGTCTTGGATCTTGGCAACCATGCCCCCTTCCAGAGCTTCCGGAGAGAGATGGATTGCCGCTGGCACCTTGCCGGAGGCACCAGACATACGGCCGTCGGTAACTAGCGCTACCTTGAAACCACGATCTTGCAGAACGCCGAGCGACGGCGTCAGTTTATGCAGCTCCGGCATACCGTTCGCTTGTGGGCCCTGGAAACGCACCACCGCAACAAAGTCTTTTTCCAGCTCGCCCGCTTTGAACGCATCCAGAAGGTCATCCTGGCTATTGAATACCACTGCTGGCGCGGTCACTTTCAGTTGCGGGGATTTCAGTGCAGACACCTTGATCACACTGTTGCCGAGGTTGCCCTTCAGCAACTGCAGGCCACCGTGGCTTGAGAAGGGATCGCTCGCCGGACGAATAATCTCCGGATCGCCGGACTCCTCTGCGGTCGGTCGCCATACCAAACCAGTCTTGTCGTCATTCAAGAATGGATCGTAGGTATAAGACTCCATACCCGAGTCACCGAGCACAGTGCTGACGTCATTGTGTAACAGCCCGGCGCCCAGCAATTCACGAATCAGGAATTGCATACCACCCGCAGCCGCAAAGTGGTTGATGTCGGCGGTACCGTTCGGATACACATGACACAGCAACGGCACTACTTCGGACAATTCCGCCATATCCTGCCAGGTGATCTGAATGCCGGCGGCACGCGCCATCGCAATCAAATGCATGGTGTGGTTGGTGGAACCACCAGTGGCGTGCAGGCCGACAATGCCGTTCACAAACGCCTTCTCGGTAAGGATCTTGGCAATCGGGGTGTAGTTGCTGGGCTCAGAGATCTGCACCAGCTGCTTCACGGCGGTGTGATTGAGCGCGTCGCGCAGTTCCGTACCCGGATTAACAAAGGAACTGCCCGGAAGCTGCAGCCCCATGATTTCCACCAGCATCTGGTTACTGTTGGCGGTGCCGTAGAAGGTGCAGGTACCGGCACTGTGATAAGAAGCACTCTCTGCTTCCAGCAGTTCCTTGCGGCCGACTTTGCCTTCGGCATACAGCTGGCGCACGCGCACTTTTTCCGAATTTGACAGCCCGGTGGGCATTGGGCCAGCGGGAACAAATACCGCAGGCAAGTGGCCAAATGACAAGGCACCAATAACCAGGCCCGGAACGATCTTGTCGCAGATACCGAGATACAGGCCGCCATCGAACATATCGTGGGACAGGGAAATGGCCGTAGCCATGGCAATCACGTCGCGGGAAAACAGTGACAGCTCCATGCCGGGCTGGCCTTGGGTCACGCCGTCACACATTGCCGGCACACCGCCAGCAACCTGTGCGGTGGCACCATTGCGCAGCGCCTCCGCCTTCAGCATTTCCGGGTAGGCGCCGTATGGCTGGTGCGCAGACAACATATCGTTGTAAGCGTTAATGATGGCCAGATTTGGGCCCTGTCCGGACGCGATCAGGTTTTTGTCGTGATCGCTGGAGGCCGCCATTGCGTGCGCCAGGTTGCCGCAGGCCAGATTGTGCCGCGCCCGGCCTTTGCCCTGCGCGCGCTCAACCTGGGCCAGATACTTGGCCCGGGTTTCTTCACTGCGGCGAATGATCCTGTCGGTCACCGCCTGTATGCGACTGTTTACCACTGTTTGGTTTGCCATTTTTGATCAACTCTTCGTTTTTTTATCGGCCCGCCGCACGTTGTTGTTAAGCCTGTTCTCCAGCAGACTCAGCCACCGCAACTTCCGGTAGCTCCGTGGACATAACCGCGCCGTTCTTTTTTCGGCGGTAGTATTCGATCAGTTGAGTCGTGGAGCTGTCTTCGCCCGACAAATCTCCCGCAGCCAGTTTTGGCTCCAGTTTGTTCGCCAGACCCTTACCCAGTTCCACTCCCCACTGATCAAAAGAATAAATTTGCAAAATCACACCCTGCACAAAAATTTTGTGCTCATAGAGTGCAATCAGCGCTCCCAGTGATCGGGGGTCCAACTCCTTTAAGAGTATTGTGTTACTTGGCTTTCCACCCCTGTGCACTTTGAATGGGGTGAGCCTTTTTATCTCTTCTTGCGACAGCCCCTTGGCTGTCAGCTCGTCAGTCACTGACTTGGCATCCACGCCATTCATCAGTGCCTGGCTCTGGGCAAACATGTTTGCCAGCAAAATCTCGTGATGGCCGTCGAGGTCGTGCCCGGGTGCCACGCTGCCAATAAAGTCGGCTGGCACCACTTCCGGGCTCTGGTGCAGATACTGGTAAAACGCATGCTGCCCATTGATCCCCGTTTGCCCCCAGATCAGAGGGCCGGTGGGGTAATCCACCGCCACCCCGGCGCGGGTGGTGGATTTGCCGTTACTCTCCATATCCGCCTGTTGCAGATACGCAGGCAACATATGCAGTGATTGCTCGTAGGGCAGCACGGCGTGTGCCGGATAACCCATAAAGGTGCAATACCAGACACTCAGCAGCGCCATGATCACCGGCGCATTGGCTTCCAGCGGTGCCTCGCGGAAGTGCTTATCCATGCTCGCAGCGCCATCTAACAGCGCGCGGAAATGCTCAAATCCGCAGGCGATCGCAATTGGCAAGCCGATGGAGGACCAGAGTGAAAAGCGCCCCCCAACCCAATCCCAGAAGCGGAAGGTCCGCTCCGGCAACACCCCAAACTGTTGCGCCTTATCGGGGCTTGAAGTCACGGCGGCAAAGTGCTGCTGCAACAGCGCCGCGTCAACTACCCCCGGCATTGCCCGCCGCAGCCACTCGAGCGCGCTGCGGGCATTGGTCATTGTCTCGCTGGTCGTAAACGTCTTCGACGAGACAATGAACAGGGTCGAATCGGCATCCAGGCCGGCCAGCACATCCGTGAGCTGGGTTCCATCCACATTGGAAACAAAATGCACTGCGACATCGCCCTTCCGGTGGGCTCGCAGCGCTTCGATCGTGGTCTGTGGCCCGAGATGGGAGCCGCCTACCCCGAGATTGACTACATCGGTAAACCTTTTACCCCGGTAGCCAGTCAGGTCGCCATTATGTAGTAAAACTACAAACTTTTTCAAGCGCTCTAATTCCGCCTCAACCTGGGCCGTGACCGAGCACCCACCTATTTGGATGTCGGCCTGTAAGCCGCCGCGCAGTGCGGGATGCAGCACTGCCCGGCCCTCTGTCGCGTTGATCGGCTTACCGGCAAAGAAATCTGCGCACCAGCGGGGTAACTCGGCCTCTTCTGCCAAGCGTAATAAATTTACAAAAACCTCTTGGTCGAGCAGGTTTTTCGAGAAATCCAGTAAGAATTCCGGCAGTTCGAGTGAAAACCGCGCGGCCCGCTGTGGATCAGCGGCAAACAGGTCCTTCAGCGACGTCTGCTTGAACTCTGCAGCCTGCGCCTGCAGCGCCTGCCAGACAGGAGAATGTGAAAGAGGTTGGGAGGAAGAGGTGTCAGAGTGCATAGCGATCCCCGGAAAGTGGCGCCACCTGTGGGGCTGCGGGCGCCGGTTATTGTTTTTTACCCGTGCGGCTCGCGCCTCTCACCCACCCTGGACGAGAATCAGCAAGCCAAATGACAACGCTGTCAAATTGGCGAGAGAGTCACATAGTTGATGAGAGCTGTCAATTGAGTTTGTAGTTTTTTTCCACAACAACTAACCCGTGAACGGATCTTGGCCAGCCAGCACTAGCGCGCCCCTTACCCTGTACTTACGCGATAGTTGCGCGGTATTTGCACAGAGGTGCCCCAGAAATCGCGCCGGTACAACTCGGGCAGAGCAGCAGCAGACCAACAGCAGAACAATAAGAGCAGGAAAACGAAAGCGTGAATGAATGTTAGGCCATCGTCGCGCAGCGCGGAACCGGTTAAACTTGCGGGTTAGGCAAAGACAAGGAAATCGCCCGACATGAAAAGCACCATCAATGACGTGGCCGCACGAGCCGGGGTGTCAATCAAGACCGTCTCCAGGGTAATCAACAATGAGCCCTCGGTACGGCCCGCCACCCGCAAGAAAGTGATGGATGCGGTTGAGGAGCTGCACTACCAACCAAACCTGGCAGCCCGCAACCTGGCGGGCACTCGCAGTTACACCATTGCACTGATCTACGACAACCCGAACGCCTACTACGTCATCGACATGCAGAACGGTATTCTCGAGGCGTGTAAGGCGCGTGGCTACGAGCTGCTGATCCACCCGAGCAACTCTAAGTCCGACACGGTTTACGACGAGTTGCGCGCCCTGGTAGAGCATTCCAAGGTTGCCGGCGTGGTGCTTACCCCGCCCTTCTCCGAAACACAGTCGGTCATTGATCAAGTGAGAAAGCTCGGCCTCGACTATGTGCGCATTGTTTCCAGCGGTGCGGCCGAGGGGGACGAAGAGAACTGTATTCAGGTCGACGATACGGCAGCAGCCTTCGATATCACCAAGCACCTGATCGAACACGGCCACAAGCGCATCGGCTTCCTGTCCGGTGGCGAGGAGCACGTTTCCACCCACGGCCGTCTGGACGGCTACAAGCAGGCGCTACAACAGGCCGGTATCAGCCTGGCCCCGGAACTGGTGGTCCCCGGTGAATACTCTTTTGATTCGGGTGTCGCCGGCGCCAAAGCGCTACTGGAAAGTGACAACCCGCCCACCGCCATCTTCGCCAGTAACGACGAGATGGCTGCAGGCGCACTATTTGCCGCGCGCCTGATGCATATCGAGATCCCGGAGCAACTCTCTATTGTCGGCTTCGAGGACAGCCCCTTCTCCCGCCAGACCTGGCCCAAGCTGACCACAGCCCACCAGCCCAATAATGAAATCGCCAAGTGCGCAGCCGCGCTGGTACTAAATAAAGCACGCAGCAAAGGTGCGGCAGAAAGCGCAGCGGCTAACAAGGAAGCGGGCATTACCAAGAAGTTTGTCCCGGAGCTGCTGGTGCGCGACTCTACCGGTGACTCCCCCAGCTAATCCCCCTCCCTCTCGATTACTAGTTCGCGCAAAAGCGCAATAGCTTTTGCGCGAATCCAGGCAAAAAAAAGCCCTCACTAGGAGGGCAAAGATGACGAGAACCAAAGAGAAAACATAAAACTGACTGTTGCGATGGCAACAGCGGGAAGGATTACTTCCAGCTGCGCATCTTGTGCCCTTTCAGAGCGTAGAAAAGAATAAACAGGTAAGCCGGGATGGCGATGGCGTACGCCAGCTGGCCGTCACCGGTATCGGCAAAGTGGCCGTACAGCGGCGGCAGAATCGCACCACCGGAAATACCCATAATCAGCAGCGCGGCACCCTTGGAGGTGAATTTGCCCAGACCATCCAGCGCCAGCGGCCAGATTGCCGGCCAGCACATGGCGTTGGCAAAGCCCAGCAGCGCTACAAAGTAGACCGCGTTGGGAATCTCCGGCAGGCCGAAGATCGCCAGGGTTGCAGAAGACATCACGGTGCTCTCGAGAGAGCCGGTCATTACCGCAAGGGTGAACAGGATGCCCAGCACGGCAGAGATCAACAGCGCTGTCTGCTGGCTAATAAAGCGCGGGATCGCCACGGTGCCCCACAGGTAACCCAACACCATAAACACCATGGTGTAGGACGTGAGGACGGCAGCCACCGCAGTATCCAGCCCCGCCTGCTTACCCAGCAGACCGATAGCATCACCGGCAATCACCTCAACGCCCACGTAGAAGAACAGCGCGATAGAGCCCAGGATCAGCTGCGGGAACTTCAGCAGCGCAGGCAGGTTTACCGCCATCTCTTCCTGGCCTTCGATGGCTTCATCTTCGATATCTGGCAGCGGCGCAAACATCATCGCAATCGCCAGTACAAATCCAAGTACTGCCATGCCGATATACGGGGAAACCAGCTGACCTGCCAGCTCATCCAGCTTGGCATCTTTTGCAGTGGCGGTAAGCGCGGCCAGTTCTGCATCGCTTACCCCACTGATGCCGGACATTACCAGCGCCGCAAAAACCAGCGGCGCAACGATACCGGCACCCTTGTTCAGCAGGCCCATGATGCAAATGCGCACCGCCGCCGTTTCCGGAGAGCCAACCTTCACCACGTAAGGGTTGGATGCGGTTTGCAGGATGGTAAGACCCGAGCCCACCACGAACTGCGCGAGCAGGAAAATGCCGAACATGCGGCTGTATGCCGCCGGGATAAAGATCAGGGCACCCACCGCAACCAGGGCAAGGCCCAGTGCCATACCGGTTTTGTAGCCGGTACGCTCGATGATCGCGGCCATGGGCAACGCCATCACGGTATAGGCAATATAAAAGGCGGAAGCCACGAGCATGGCCTCAAAGGCACTCAGCTCACAGATGGTTTGCAGGAACGGAATCAGTGCCCCATTCAGCCAGGTAACAAAACCAAAAATGAAAAATAGCAGGCCGATGATTACCATCGGCAAAACGCTGCTACGCGTCTCGCTCTGGCTAATAACTGCGGTATTCATAGAGTCACCTTTAATTATCGTTATCTAGCGTTAAAAAAATCGTCATCAACTTTGTATACAGGCAGATGGTCAGTCTGCGGAAAACACTTCCTGTCCCCTGATCCAGGTTTTGCGTACCTGATGATCATCGTCCAGCAAAATCATATCGGCCGCGTGCCCCTCGGCAATACGCCCACCATCAAAACCGAGGAACTGGGCGGGATACAAGCCCGCCATGCGCAAGGCTTCGCTCAGCTCGACCCCGCACCAGTCGCAAATATTACGCACCGCACCAATCATATCCAGGTGCGAACCGGCCAGCTCGCCGGTCGTCGAGGTCAGCTTGTCGCCATCGCGCGTCACCACACGATCGAACAACGGAAAGCTCATTTCGTCACTGCCAACCAGTGACATCGCATCGGTCACCAGCATAATCTTGCCGCGCGGCTTGGCTTTCAATGCCAGCGTCATGGCTTCTGCACTTACGTGGTGGCCATCGGCAATCAAGCCACACCAGCAGCCGTCGCTAATCAGGGCAGTGCCAACCATGCCCGGATCACGGGAGTGCAACGGGGACATGGCGTTGTATAAATGGGTGAACCCGGTCGCGCCAGCAGCAACCGCTGCCGCAGCGGTCTTGCCATCGGCATTGGAGTGCCCGAGGCAAACCTTCACGCCCAATGACACCAGCTTGGCGATATCTTCCGGGGCCACATTTTCCGGCGCCAGGGTCACCACCTTCAGGCCGAGATCGTCGCGGGCGTAGATCGCCAGCTCCTCGTCACTGAGTGGACGGATAAACCGCTCCTCGTGCGTACCCTTCTTCGGCGCACTCAAATGCGGCCCCTCAAAGTGCACACCCAGCACACCGGGTACGCCCTCTTTCAGCGCAGCACTCACCGCATCCGCGGCCTTCTGCATTACGTCCACCTGATCGGTAATCAGGGTGGGCACAAAGCCCGTGGTGCCGAAACGCGCGTGCGCGGCCGACATCTTGCCCAGGGCATTCACGGTGGTGTCGTTGTTAAACAGGGCACCGCCGCCACCGTTCACCTGAACATCAACCAGGCCCGGCGCCAGCAATCCGTGCAAACGTGTGGCATCGGCAACGGGCGCTCCCCCCAGAGAAACAATCTTGCCGCCGTCGATGGTAAGCGCCACATCCTTGCGCAGCTGTTCGCCATCAAAAAGCTGTTCGGCGATATATGCCTGTGCCACTGTCGTGCCCCGTGTCCTGGATTGCTGCAATTAAACGGTAAAATTAAACGGTCTGAGTCACTTTCTTCAGACCCGCCGGCTCGTCCGGGTTGATACCACGGCTTACCGCCACATGCGCGACATCAATATAGAAGCGCTGCAGCAACGCTAACGGCGCAACACGCGGGTGCACGCCTTTGCTCGGCACATGCAGGTTAATCAGGGTGCCGCCGCGACGGATAATGTCAGCGATCTGCTCGCTGTGCGCCTGGTAGGATTCATCTTCAATCGGCACATTCACCACGGTGAGCTTTTGCTCCACCAGGGTTACCGGGCCGTGCAGGAATTCCGCGCTGGAGAAAGACTCGGCGTGCACACTGCACACTTCTTTCAGCTTCAGTGCCAGTTCGCGAGTGATGCCATAGCCGGGGCCGCGGCCCAGTACAACCAGGTTCTTCACCGCAGCCAGGTCCTCGGGGCGCAGCTGCACATCGGATTCAACCGCATCGGTAAGGGTCTGTGGCAGCATCTCCACGCCGGCCAGCAGCTCGGCATCCTGCGTCCAGTTGGCAACCAGCTGCAGCACTGCAGACAGGGTGCACAGGTAGCTCTTGGTGGCGGCAACCGCCAACTCCGGGCCAGCCTTCAGCGGCACAACCCGGTCAACAATATCTTTGATCGGCGCAGACTCATCATTTACCAGCGCAATGGTGTAGGCACCGGCGTCTTTCGCCATTTGTGCCTGCGCGAGGATGTCCGGGCTGCGGCCGGACTGGGAGATGACGATCACCAGCGCATCTTCCAGCTTCAGTTTCTTGCCATACACGCTGGACACGGAGGGCGCTGCAGCGAACGTCGGGGTGCCGGTCTCAATTTCGATCAGGTACTTGGCAAATACACCCGCGTGATCAGAAGAGCCACGGCCGACGATCATCACGAAACGCGGCGGCTTGCTGCGCAAGCGTTCACCCAGCGCCTGCATGATCGGCGCATTGTTTTTCAGTTGCTCTGCAACACGGCTCGGGGCTTCACGGGCCTCGGTTTCCATTACAGTCATTGCCATAGAAGCGTCCACCTTTTTGGCCTCACCAGAGGTCACTGCACTCATAAAATCTATCCGTAACTTTTATCTGACCGTGCCTTCAGGCTCTCTTGGGCCTGCCGACAACCTGTGTGTTCTAACGACTGGCGGCGCTCATCCAAAGAGCGCTTTGTTCTCAACCTCATCCGCCGGGCCGGATTCGCTGTTGCCCAGGGCTGCCAGAGAGTGCTGCGCAAAGTACACGCAACCCAGCTCAGGTGGATCCAGCGGGTCGGAAACCTGTTCCGCAACGTGCGGCTTCAACCACGGCTTAAGGCGCGGTGCCAGGCCGCCAATCATGGCCAGACGAGGAGACTTGCCTTCCATCAACTTGTCTGCAAGATCACTGATGTAGGCCGCACCATCACGCATGATCGACACAGCAACCGGGCAGTCTGCCTCGGCACACTCCACCACGGGCACGGCGAGTTTGGCGTACTGGCTGGATGGCTTGCCGGCCATCATTTCGATGACGTCGTAGGGATCGCTGGTGTCGAGCGCTGATTCCAGCTCGCGCTTGAGCATGGAGTCTTCGGCGAGCCCTTCCATTGCCATCAGCAGGTACTTCACGGCCTCCATACCCAGCCAGGCACCACTGCCCTTGTCGCCGTGGGGAAAGCCGTGACCACCGATAATTTCACTGCGGCCGTTGACCCAGGAGTAACCGACAGAACCGGTGCCAGCAATAATGACCGCGCCGTCGCCGCCACGATGGGCGCCCAGGCACGCGGAGTGCTGATCGGTGGTGAGGAACATTTGTTTGAACGGATGCGCCCAGGCATTCATCTCGTTGTAGAGACGCGGCATATTAAGCCCGGCAAGGCCAACACCCGCCACCAGCTCACCGAGGGTTTCTGCCGGCAGGCCGGCATCGGTCACCGCCAGGGCGGCAGAGCGCACGATTGAATCAATGGTTTGAGCGTAACCATGAAGGGGGTTTGCAGGCCCGGAGACCCCGGTACCAAGCAGGCGATTGTCGGCATCGAAGATGGATGCGCGGCATTTGCTGCCACCGCCATCGACCCCAATAAAGAGTATGTCCCTGCTGTCTCTCAAAGCAACCATCTAACCGGCCCCTAAGATTTCTATTGTTATGTTTCCTGACCGGACCTCCCCACTGCATGTTCTGCACCCCAGGGGATTCCGGTGAGACGCCAGTGACGCCTGTACCAATTTGTCTATGGAAATAGTACTAGACAAATGACAGCGTTGTCATGCCTTTTTTAAAAAAAACCCAAAGATCTCTTTCATTATATCCCCGCCTATCTCGCTGCTTGACGATAAATCCGTCGATCTCACCCAAAAGGGTTAGGCAAAACAGCCCCTCGCCACAGGAAACACCAACCGCTATATCGCGTGCGCACTCGGCAAAGCCAGCAAAACTGTGCACTAGCGCAAGTTACTTGCAATAAATCGGTCACACTTTTTTGCGATAAAGCGCGCGCCCGTCATCCGTTACGCGCAAGTGTTGGCCGTGCGGGTCGAATTCCGAACAGCAGAATGAAGTGATAGGAAACAGAATGGAACTCGGTCAGACACACAAGGAGAATTTTTCCGCAGCAGCTTTGTTGTTTATGGCGGCGCTGGCCAGCCTGCTGCCCACCTGCTGCGCAGAAGCCGCCGATAACGAGTCGCGAGTCCTGTTCCGTATGACCGGCTCGAATACCGTCGGCGCAGACCTGGCTCCGGCGCTGGTGAAGCGATACCTGCATTCCCTGGGCGCCACCGACATCAATCAACGCACCCGGGGAGAAAAGCACTGGATCGACGCCCGCCTGCAAAACGAGCCGGTCGTGGTGCCGATTATTGCACTGGGCTCCAGTACGGGCTTCAAGGCACTGAATGGGGATACCGCCGACATCGGCATGGCCTCACGCCGCGTCAAAGCGAAAGAAGTCGCCATGCTGGCCCGCTTCGGCGATTTTACCGGCCCCCAAGCGGAGCACGTGATCGGGCTGGATGCGCTGGTGATCGCGGTGCACAGGGACAACCCCATCAAGCGACTGAGCCTGGCGCAACTGGCACAAATATACCGTGGTGAGATCCGCAACTGGGCCCAACTGGTCGGCAAGGACTTGCCCATCCGCCCACTGCACCGAGACATTGAATCCGGCACCCGCGCCACGTTCGACACAGAAGTGTTTGGCGGCAGCCGCCCGGCCAAACCCTTTGTCTACGAAGTGTCTGGCAACCATGAGACGCGCGGACTGGTGTTACGCGACCCCGCCGCGATCGGCTACCTGCCATTTGCCGATGCGACAGGCTTGCATAAGGTTGCGATCAAGTCCGGCGAACTTGCGGCCGTCGTTCCCGACCGCGGCATCATCGCAACCGAAGACTTTCCCCTCACCCGCCGGCTGTACCTCTACCGCAATCCCGGTCGCTATAACCCGCAGGTGGACGCCTTCCTGCACTTCGCAGAGTCTCACGCCGGCCAGCAAATCGTCGAAGACATTGGCTTTATCAATTTGACGCCGGTTGCCCTGCAGATGGCGCCATTTGCGAACGCTCCGGCGAATTATCGCGCGCTGATGGAAAATGGGTCACGCCTCAGCATCTCGTTCCGCTTTGCCAATGGCAGTACCGAGCTCGACAACCGCGCCCTGCGCGACCTGCAGAGATTGCAGGATTTTATGACGGAAGAGGAAAATCGCGACCTATCGCTGACGCTGGTGGGTTTTTCTGATCGCAAATCCAATGAAACCATTTCCGACCTGATTTCCCGCTTCCGCGCTCTCAAGGTCCAGGGCGCCCTACTGCGTGATCACCAGATGGGAGACAGCAAGATCATGGCGGTGGGTGCGTTCGCGCCGCTGACCGCAGACCGCCAACAGGGGCCGGTAAAAAACAGCCGTGTGGAAGTTTGGATTAATTAGGCGGCCCTTTAGCACATAGCCGATGCGGTGGCGCGGCACAGCAACTATATTTAACGCCATGACCACCGCAATCCAGCCGAACAGAACCAACACCTGTGCACGCATCACCACCTTGTTGCTTGCCCTGCTTCTGTTGTCGTTAGCGGGATGTTCCAGTGTGCGCCTGGTGTACGGTCATCTCGACTGGTGGATGGACCGCACGCTGAATAAATACCTGGACCTGGATGGCCCACAAAAAGAGCTCCTGTCCCGACGGGTCGACGAATTCCACCGCTGGCACCGCCAGACGCAACTACCGCGCTACGCCGACTATATGGAACAGCTGGCGACTCAGGTAGATTCTCCCGACGTCAGCCCGAAGAACCTGAAAAAAATCGAAAAGCAGGTGGATGACTTCTGGCACTCTTCGGTAGTGATGCTAAGCGACCTGCTACTGCCAATCCTAGTGGAACTGGACGACAACCAAATCAACCAACTTGCGGAAAACGCGCGCAAGGAACGGGAAAAATCGCTAAAGAAATGGGATAAGTCTCAGCGCAAGCGTGAGAAGCAGTTTCGCAAACAGGCGGAACGCTGGCTCGGTGACCTCACCGCGGAGCAGCAGGCCATGATCGATAAACAGGTGGCCGAGACCTCATTTAATCCCGCCAGCCGTATCGCGCAGCGCGAGCTCTGGACCAATACGTTTCTCGACACCTTGCGCAACAAACCGCAAGGCTACGAAAGCAAGCTCCGCAAATTATTGATCGACCCACAAACCCTGTGGCCCGATGATTACCGGCAGATGCAGGATGCATTGCGCGACCAGGGGAGAACGCTGGCCACCGGTATTTTGGAAAGCACCACCCCCGAGCAGCGCGCCCACATGCAAGAGACCCTGCTGGAATTTGCTTCCGACTTCCGCCACCTGGCGGCACAACAACACTGAACTGCAACAGCCCCGAGCCCCGCCAAATAGCACTGAACAGACATTGCTACAGTCCGTTTCAGCTGCAACAAATTTTCTGCCGAATACCCGCATATTTTGGCGTTTTTCCTGTAAATAATTTACAGAAAACATGACGGCTTCCACCCACTGCTGATAAGCTCCCGCTCCGAATTAAATCGCCAAATATTTTGGATAGAGAAGAGGAAAGTCCGTGCGTATCGAAACCGCCCATCTCGACCAGCTGCAACAGTGGGAAAAAGACCTGGAGCAACAGTACCAGCGAATTTGCCAGCACAACCTGAGCCTGGACCTGACCCGCGGTAAACCGGCGGCAGACCAGCTTTCCCTTTCCGACAGCCTCGACGGTATTCTGACCGGTGATTACCGCGCCCCCGATGGTACCGATACCCGCAATTACGGCGGTCTCGAAGGCATCGCGGCAGCCCGTGAGCTGGGAGCGGATATCCTGCAGGTCCCGTTTGACGAAGTACTCGCCGGCGGCAACAGCTCACTGACCCTGATGTACCACGCGGTACTCACTGGCTACCTGTTCGGCTTTGCCGGCAACCAGCCGTGGAAAGACATGCGCGCGCCCAAGTTCCTGTGCCCGGTGCCCGGCTACGACCGCCACTTCACTATTTGTGAGCAGCTGGGTATCACCATGGACACCGTGCCCATGACCGCCACCGGTCCGGATATGGATGTACTGGAACAGAAGATTCGCGAAGACGACCAGGTCATTGGCCTGTGGTGTGTACCCAAATTCTCCAACCCCACCGGCGTCACCTACGACGAAGACACCGTGAACCGCCTCGCGCAGCTGGCCAAGATTGCCAACCCGGGCTTCCGAATCTTCTGGGACAACGCCTACGCGATCCACGACCTGGACCATCAGGTAACCTTGCCGAATATCCGCGAAGCCGCACTGAGCAATGACACCGCCGATTCGGTGCTGCAGTTCGCCTCTACCTCCAAGGTGACCCACGCCGGCGCAGGTGTGGCCTTTGTCAGCGCAAGCCCCGCTAACCTGGCCTCCATTAAGCACCAGATGTCCGCCATGACCATTGGCCCCGACAAGGTAAACCAGCTGCGCCATTCGCGCCTGTTCCCGGAGCTGACCCAGCTGAAAGAACACATGCAGAAACACGCAGAAATCCTGCGGCCGAAGTTTGCCTGTGTGCTCGAGCATCTGGACAAAAACTTCACCGATACCGATCTCGGCGAATGGGAAAAACCACAGGGCGGCTACTTTGTCTCCTTCAATACCCGCCCGGGGGTTGCCTCTGAAGTGATTCGCCTGTCCGCAGAAGCGGGGGTCAAGCTGACCCCGGCCGGCGCCACCTTCCCGTACGGCAAAGATCCGGAAAATACCAATATCCGCATCGCCCCGAGCTTCCCGCCGCTGGAAGAGCTGGACACGGCCATGTCGGTTTTCACCCTGTGCGTGAAACTGGCCACTGTACGCAAGGCGCTGGCCGACATCTGATCGCCCAACGCATGCCCATAAAAAACACGACAATACG
>NZ_AFPJ01000029.1 GCF_000220505.1 Microbulbifer agarilyticus S89
AAGCTTTTTTCAGCGCTGGAAACCGCCAAATAAATGACCTCGTTTTCAGTGCTGGGGGACTGCCTGGAGCCCCGTCGAACCATCAACAAAAACACCGGTTAAACCGTGACGACTCCGTTGAAGTGGCGCGCATTATAGCGCCCGTTTCGACCTTGGCAAGCGCTTTTTGAAATTCATTTTTTCGAGAAAAACTCGTTGAAAATCAAAAGGTTAACTTACCTTCTCGCCGCCGTTTGCGTTACCGCCTTGGCAGCGAGGGCGCGAACTATACGGCTGCACCCTTTGGGGTGCAAGGACTTTTGTGAAAAAAGTTTTTACGCACAAATACTTGCGAGTCAGTCATTGAATCTCAGGGATTTGCGCTGACAAAAAGCCCGACCTGCCTCCCCGGCCTACCACGGTAGCCGGTCACTTTTGAGCAAGTAATCTTTTGAGCTTAGTGTGCGGTAAGGGTAATGCCAAATGGCGAAGGGGGATTTTGCGGCCAATCCACAGTGGCGGGATTGCGGCCAGGTCGACAGGAAAGAGGCGGCCACAGGGTGGCCGCACCTCAATTCCGAAATGACAGGCTAAGGCTTGGGCTCGGAGTTATGCCCGCTATCGTCCTTGGTATCGACCTTGGGCCCGCCATCCTCTGCGGCGGTATCAGCGGCATCATCGTGCACCTGTTCTGCCGCGGCATTGGCGCTGCGGCGCTCGGCAACAAACTTCCAACCCCACATAGCAGGACCTGAAAAGGTGTAGATAATTGCGATAACCAGCAGCACACGTGGCGGGTCAATGGTGACCAGACTGAAGACCAGGATGATTGCCAGCATCATCACAAAGGGCACCCGCCCCTTAAAGTCGAGCTTTTTAAAGCTGGTGTAGTGAAAGTTCGAAACCATCAACAAGCCGGCGGCCGCAGTCACCAGTGCGGCAACAATGGCCAAGCCGGTGCCCACATCCGTCTCGTGCCCCGCCCACACCATGCTGGCAACGATGGCAGCCGCAGTTGGACTGGCGAGACCGATAAACACACCCTTATCGACGGTATCGACCTGGGTATTGAAGCGTGCAAGGCGCAACGCGGCGCAAGCCGTATACAGAAACGCAGCGGCCCAGCCGAGCTTACCCAACGGCGCAAGCCCCCAGCTGAAGACCACCAGTGCCGGCGCCAAACCAAAGGAAACCATGTCCGACAGGGAGTCGTACTGCACCCCAAAAGCACTCTGGGTATCGGTGAGGCGTGCAACCCGCCCATCGAGGCCATCGAGGATCATCGCCGCGAAAATGGCGATAGCCGCCGCTTCGAATTTGCCTCCCATGCCGGCAACGATGGCATAGAAGCCACTAAACAACGCACCTGTGGTAATCAGGTTGGGCAGCAAGTACACGCCTTTCGCACGGACCTTTTTACCATTCTCCCAAACCTCTTCTTCCACATGCTCATCCACGGGCAAGCGGATCTCTTCATCGGATCCCGGGCCCAGTGTCCGGGCGTCCTTGTTATCGCTCATACAGGCTTCCTTAAAAGCACGACTGACTAATTACCCTCGCAGTGTACAGTGGCGCAGCGGCAAAAAAAAAGCGGTGAGGCTATCGAGCCCCACCGCTTTGTGATCGAACGCTGCTAATTCAACGGAATCAGCTGTTGCCTTCGGTCTTGTCGATGATCTTATTTGCCTTGATCCAAGGCATCATCGAACGCAGCTTGGCACCGACCTCTTCGATCTGGTGTTCGCCACCGATACGGCGCTCCGCTTTCAGGCGAGGCTGGCCAGCGAGAGATTCCAGCATGAAGTCTTTGGCGAACTTACCCGTCTGGATGTCGCTCAGTACGCGCTTCATCTCAGCCTTGGTCTCTTCGGTTACGATGCGCGGACCGGTTACGTAGTCGCCGTACTCTGCGGTGTTGGAGATAGAGTAGCGCATATCCGCGATGCCGCCCTGATACATCAGGTCAACGATCAGCTTCAGCTCGTGCAGACACTCGAAGTAGGCCATTTCCGGCGCGTAACCCGCTTCGGTCAGAGTTTCGAAACCAGCCTGTACCAGTGCGGAAACACCACCGCACAGTACCGCCTGCTCACCGAACAGGTCGGTTTCGGTTTCTTCGCGGAAGTTGGTTTCGATGATACCGGAACGACCGCCGCCGTTGGCAGAAGCGTAAGACAGCGCCAGCTCTTTCGCGTTACCGGAAGCGTTCTGGTAAACCGCGATCAGCGTCGGCACACCGCCGCCTTCCAGGTAAGTAGAGCGCACAGTGTGGCCCGGACCTTTCGGCGCGATCATGATTACGTCAACATCCTTCGGCGGTTCAATCAGCTCGAAGTGCACGTTGAAGCCGTGCGCAAAAGCCAGTGCAGCACCGGCCTTCAGGTTCGGCGCTACCTGTTCGCGGTATACCGCAGCCTGGTACTCGTCCGGAGTAAGAATCATTACCACGTCGGCATCTTTTACTGCATCGGCAACTTCCGCTACGCGCAGGCCGGCCTTTTCTGCTTTGGCCCAGGAAGCGGAGCCCTTGCGCAGACCAACAACAACATTGTCAACGCCGGAATCCTTCAGGTTGTTGGCGTGGGCGTGGCCCTGAGAGCCGTAACCAATGATGGCAACGGTCTTGGACTTGATCAAAGAGAGGTCACAATCTTTATCGTAATAAACTTGCATAACTTACTTCCTGCTTAATGTGCTTTGAAATTCACTCTGGATCCAAAATCCAGAACTTCCTGTTCAGTTGTTTGACAGTCAAATACTGAGAACTTTTTCACCGCGAGCAATACCGCTCACCCCGGAACGTACCGTTTCCATAATGGTGTGCTCACCCAGAGCCTGTAAGAAGGCATCGAGCTTTTCACTGGTGCCAGACACCTGCACGGTATACATGTTGCTGGTGACATCGACAATTTGGCCACGGAAAATATCCACACTGCGCTTTACTTCATCGCGCTGCGCACCGGTCGCACGCACCTTCACCAGCAGCAGTTCACGCTCAATGTGCGAGCCTTCGGTGAGGTCGACCAGCTTCACCACATCGATCAGTTTGTTCAGATTCTTGGTGATCTGTTCGATCTTGTGGTCGTCTCCGACAGTCGTCAGCGTCAGGCGCGACAGCGTCGCATCTTCGGTTGGCGCTACCGTAAGACTTTCAATGTTGTAGCCACGCTGAGAAAACAGGCCTACTACCCGCGACAATGCCCCGGGCTCATTCTCCATCAGAACTGAAATGATTCTGCGCATCCGGTTTACCTCCCTTTATGTCCGTTCCGTCTTACTGAGCCACATATCCCGCATGGAGCCACTCGGCATAACCTGCATTGGGTATACGTGTTCAGTCGGATCGACATAAACATCAATAAACACGGTGCGATCTTTGATCGCGAACGCTTCGGCCAATTTGCCGTGCAACTCGTCGCGATGCTCGATCTTCATTCCAAGGTGCCCGTAGGCTTCCGCCAGCGCGATAAAGTCCGGCAGGGACTCTTCATACACACTGTTGGAAAGGCGTCCTTCGTACTGCATCTCCTGCCACTGTTTCACCATGCCCAGTGCCTGGTTATTCAGACACAGAATTTTTACCGGCAAGTTGTACTGGGTCGCCGTGGACAGTTCCTGAATACACATCTGGATACTGCCTTCACCGGTCACACACACCACTTCTGAACCCGGGTGTGCCATTTTCACCCCCAGCGCCGCCGGCAGGCCGAAGCCCATGGTGCCGAGGCCACCGGAGTTGATCCAGCGGCGCGGCTTATCAAACAGATAGTACTGCGCGGCAAACATCTGGTGTTGACCTACATCAGAAGTCACGAATGCATCGCCACCGGTGATCTGATGTACCGCACTGATCACTTCTTGCGGCATGATCATGTCGCCATCGGTACGGTAGCGCGGCGCGGTGTACAAGCCGTGACGCTCACGCCAATCATCGATCTGACGCCACCAGTCGACAATTGCAGACTGGTCGGGCATTTCTTTCGAGGACTTCAGCATTTCCAGCATTTCACCCAGCACCGACTGCACGGTGCCAACGATCGGCACATCAGCGGTGATGGTTTTGGAAATAGACGCAGGGTCCACATCGATGTGGATTACCTTGGCCCCGGGGCAGAATTTGTTCGGAGTGTTGGTTACCCGGTCATCAAAGCGCGCACCCACGGCCAAAATCACATCGGCGTGGTGCATAGCGGTATTCGCCTCAAAGGTACCGTGCATACCCAACATGCCCAGGAAGCGCTTGTCGGTTCCGGGGTAAGCACCAAGGCCCATCAGGGTATTGGTTACCGGGAAGTTCAGGCGCTGCGCCAATTCGGTCAGCAACTCGGAGCCATCCCCCTGAACCACGCCGCCACCGGCATAAATTACCGGGCGCTTGGCAGACAACAACAGCGCTACGGCCTTGCGAATCTGGCCGGCATGCCCCTTACCCGCCGGGGTATAGGAACGCATGCGCAGTTTTTCCGGGTACTGGTACGGGTAGCGGTCTACCGGGTTGGTGACATCCTTCGGGATATCGATGACCACAGGACCCGGGCGACCGGTCGCGGCGATATAGAACGCCTTCTTGACCACCGCGGGAATATCTTCCGCTTTTTTCACCAGGAAGCTGTGCTTCACGATCGGACGCGAACAGCCCACCATGTCGGTTTCCTGGAAAGCATCTTCACCGATCTTCTCGGAAGGTACCTGGCCAGAAATCACCACCATAGGAATGGAATCCATATAGGCAGTGGCAATGCCGGTAATGGCATTGGTCGCACCGGGACCAGACGTCACCAGCACCACACCGGTATTGCCGGTAGCACGGGCGTAGCCGTCTGCAGCGTGCGTGGCACCCTGCTCATGACGCACTAGCACATGCTTGATGCTCTTCTGCCGGAAGATTGCATCGTATATATGCAGCGCTGAACCGCCGGGGTAACCGAAAATCAGGTCTACCCCTTCATCCTGCAGCGCGCGAACCAACATATCGCCGCCGGAGAGTAATTCCACGTGAGCCCCCTCAAAAATACCTAAATATTAGGATCCGCATCATCCACAAGCGAAAGAAGCGCCAGGCATGCGAAAGCCAGACGGCGATTCTAAAGGAAAAGCGTGATAAATATCAGCCTTAAACGCAGAAATAGCCCGTTTTTTAGGATAACTTCACGGCAGCGCTATTTTTGCGCGGAACCCGACCGGTCGCGGGACCGGAGCGCGGGCTCCAAGGCCTCCAGATGGGGAGGACCTCCTCGGCAGGAGGTAGCGGGTGCTTAACCCGCTGGGGAGAGAGTACAGACCGCAGGGTGTTGCGGGGGCATCTACTTCGCCGAGCGAGGCGCAAATTGTCCAGTTTGAATCGCCAGTGTCAACCAACCCGGGGCCCCGGTGGACAAATAGGGGCAAATAGAAGGCAACCACCGGCCAAATTGCCCCTGTTTGGGCCTCTGCAGGCTGGTTGCCACCGATAAAGTGTTAACTGGGTTGCGAGATACCCGCCTTCGCCCGGTACAATGGCCAAATAACAATACCGATTTGCAACCACAGCAACACTCGACAAGGCGGCTTCTCATGCGCACTCTGCTTGTATCCCTTTCCCTGTCTCTGGGCCTGATGGCGGCCGCTCATGCAGATGGCATCTATAAATGGGTCGACGAAAATGGCGTGGTGCACTTTGGCTCACAGCCCCCACAGGATGGGCAGGTCGAAGTTGTGAAAGCACCGAAGTCCGAACGCTACCGCCAGTGGCAAAACGAACAGCAGGCATTGCAAGCCAACCGCCAGCTCGCCACCGCGGTGCAACTAGAGGATGCGGCAACCACCACCCCGGCGCAGACCACGGACGCAGATCAAAACCAACAAGCACAACAAGAAAAACTCGACCAGGCCGAAATGGCCGCGCGCGCCGAGCGCTGCCAGAGCGCACAGCGGCGCCTGCAAGAGCTTGAGGCCCGCTCGCGTGTGCGCGAAGTGGATGCCAGTGGTAACTACCGGGTACTGGGGGAAGACGAACGCCAGCAGCGCATCCAGCAGACCCGCGAGATCCTGCTATCAAGCTGCTGATATAGCAAAAACACTTCAGGGGCTAGCTTAACCCTATTAGATACATCACTTAGCTTCAAACTGAGCGAGAAACAAATGCTGCGATCTAAATTCTAGTAAAGGGTTTCGTGGGCCTAACGTAAGCTAGGCACCATCAAGAAAGAGAGAAGTAAACTTGGACTATCGTCACTTGCATCCATGAACCTCGCTGACGTCGAAATATTCTTTATTCCTCTCGTAATATTGACTACGCGCTACCCCGCCACCAATTACCGTCCTACTAACTGGATAGCCAAATTCATACTCAAATTGCACTATTTCGCCGTCGGAACTACCTTCAGTGACAACATATTTCTCAGACCTTCGAACTACCCCATTTTCGTATACAAACAGAATATCCACAGTCCCATCGCAATTTTCATCGACAACCGAGACCGTCGGGTTGCCATGCGCATACCAAGTCTTTGTTTCCAAAAAGCCGTCAAAATTGTCATCCAACATACTGCTAACGATTTTATCATCCGTTCCGTAAAAACTAGATACATCGACCCGCCCATCAAAATTCCGGTCAACAAATTCAAAATATCCATCAGCTGACTCTTCATAGGAAATATCCGCCACCCCATCCCCATTTAAATCGAGCACAGCAATGTCAAAATCTTGAGAGCCACCCTCTTCACAACCTGTCAGGGCGGACGCCAGGAAAATTGTGAAAATCAACAATAAAACTTTCATATCAACGAACCACTATAATATCGTTATTCCCAATGGGACCAGACCAATCAGCTTCTTCTTTCACACACTTACACCCATTTTCCGCACTCCTCATCGGAGATACTTTCTGCCCGGTCTTATCACACGATTGAGAGTTAAGATTGTCCCAAGGACACTCTCTCTTCACACATTTCGTCGGGAACATAGGGTGCATCCTCCGCTCCAGCTCAGAAATTGCATCATCTAGAAATTTCTTCTTTTGTGCAGCGTCACGCTCCAAATTTTTCAGGCGATCTCTAAGCGACTGTTGCTGGGACTGCAATTTATGATTTTTTCGATTAATCCTAGAGAATGGATTGCCTGGCGCACGGCTTGTGGTGGGTCTAAGCCCATCATCATCGATATTGTTGACTGGATCGCCATTTGCGTAGCCGTAAAGGCCAAAATCTCCACCTAAAAAGCCAATTGGATCCTTCGCAGTCCAACGCCCTACATCGGCGTCATAGTCTCGGTTACCGAAACGCGTTAACTGGGAGTGAAGATCATAAATCCCTCCAGCAAACCCGAACGGCTGGAACCCAGGATTGGTATCAGCAATGATTCTACCCCACGCATCATAGTCAATGCGCTGAGCAACCTCCCCATTAGCAGCATTAACAACAAGCCTAGGACTTCCAAGTTGATCGCTGACAATACGATAAGTCACTCCACCTTTTACCATGTAGGCAGGCACATTCACCTGCTCGCCATAAATAAATCGAGCGACCTCATCGCCACTACCGCTTAATTCCGCAATAGGGTTCAGTTGATCACCATAAAGGAAGCTCTGAACAAGCTGACCATTCACCTTCTTGCCGACTCGACGATCACTACCATCGATTAAATAATCGACTTGAATATCGCCCGGGAGGACTAGGCTTACCAGGTTACCTAACTCGTCATAGCTGAAATGGGTTGTAACGCCGCCTTTGCTTTTGCTCTTCAACTCTCCATTAGCGGTGTAGCTGTAGCTATTCCCTTTAAATGTGAGCAGACGATCCTGCTCGTCGTAGCTAGCGATCAGTTGGCCGTTTTCGTGGGTACGATTGCCGTTGCTGTCGTATTGCCAGCTGGTGGTTTCACCGTTACGTGTTACTGCCTTTAGGCGCCCTACGGTATCGTACTCATAGCTCTCGCTTAAAGTGCTACCGTCTTGGATTTCAGTCTTATTGTCTATACGACCCAAATTGTCCCGCTGGTATCTAAAGCTCGCGAGACGACTACCGGAGAATTTAGTTTCCGCACTGAGTAATTCACCGAAGCTGTTATAGGCATATTCAGTGGTGGTGCTGTCCAGCTCTAAATTCGTCAGTAGGCCACTCTGGGCGTGGCGAGTCTGACTCAGGGCGCCGGCGTAAGTGAGCAAGCCATCGTCGTCGTACTCAAAGCTGACGCAGTTACTAGTATTAATACATTCTTCGATTAGCCAGAAGTTGTTGTCGTAAGTCCATGACACACTGCCAGTGATGCTTCCGCCCCAGGTTTCGGACAGGGGTAAAAAGCCGTCGTAACTATAGCTGAGTGTGCCGCCGTCGGGGGCGGTGATGGTGCTCAGTTGGCCAGTGCTTTCATTGTAGGCATAGCCGTAGCTGCCACGTGCAATGGTGCGGCTGGCGAGGCGGCCGCCGTCATTGTAGCCGTAGCTAATATCGCGGCCATCGGGCCGCTCTATCAACACCAGCTGTTTATCTTTGTTGTACTGATAGCTGGTTACCGTTTCCACCCCACTCAGATCTGGCGGAATGTAGCCTTCCTCCAGATTGACCTTGGTGTAGTTGAATATATGCGCATTACGCCCTGATGGAGTGATTGCAGTCAGGTTTCCAGCGGGGTCGTATTGAAAATTGACACTACGGCCATCGTGATAAGCTTGCTGGGTAACACGGCCAGCAAGGTCGTAGCTAAAGCTGGTAGTACGCAGCAGAGAATCAGTAACGCTCTCCAGCAATCCGTCAGAACCATAGCTATAACCCACTGTACGCTGCGTGGCGCCGTCACCAGCAATGGAGTGAACTAGCCTCCCGCGTGAATCATAAACGAGACCTAGGGGGGCAAGACCACCGGACTGCCGGAATACCGGACGCCCTTTGTCATTGAGCACTACAGTACTCTGACGCCCCTCAGGCGTGGCGCTCGACCAGGTGCGACTTGATGCATCGTACACCGCCGTTGCGGTTCGCCCGTTAATAGTGACCGTCTGACCGAGAGAGTTATGGCTCAGCAGGTCTGCCCGGTCTGCAAGCTCTGCAGTACGACTGCTGCTGATCACCTGCTCTAGGCCCGCAGGCGTGGTAACGAAAGTATTTTCCTGAACCGGGGCGCCCATGCCAAAACGGGGATCGGGGCCGCGCTTCCTGTAGGTCTCGGTGCCGTCTGGAGCAATCGTAATAACATCGCCACCAGTGCCGAATAGGGTCGTAGTCTCTGTGCCGTCCGGGTGGATATTGACGCGTCGGCGACCGCCCACGCTTTCGGGGATTACCTGGTAGCGGGTGGTGCGACCCTCGGCGGAAGTCATACGGAATTCCTGTATAGGAAAGCGGCTTTCCTTTTCCAAGGTCCAACCGCCGCCCTCCGCATTTATATCCGTAACGAGGTAACCCAAATCATCGTAGGTCATTGATGAGCTATTGGTATTTGGATCCGTAAAACGGGCAAGTAAGCCATTATCGGTATAAGCCATTGTGTAACTATCACCGGCAGGATTGGCAACACTAGAAAGATAGCCAAAAGCGTCCTGAGCAATATCAGTCCTTTGGCCATCGGGAGCCACTATCGCTAAAGGCACTCCATTCGAACCACGCTCAATAGCCGTCTCATTATTGGCGCTGTCTTCAATTCGCTCTAACAGACCAACTTCATTGTAATGGAAGCGATATATCAAAGCTCCCGATACTGCATCTCTGGTTTCCAAGTGGCGCCCAGTCTTATCGAACTGAAACAACTGAGTGCCGTCACGAGAAGAAACAAAGTGCTCCTGAAGTGCCAAGGCTTCCGGATTGGAAACCTTACGAATACGAAAGTTGTACGCATCTACCAAATAAAGGCTGCCTTCCGGTCCGATTGCCACATCTGTAACACCGGTCATATCGGCTTGAATGGCGGGGCCACCATCTCCGCCAAACCCCCAATAAGGAGACTTGTTGCCAGCTACAGTAACAATTGTACCGTCTGTACCAATTCGTCGAACCCCACCTTCACCAGAATCTGAAATATAGATCCCTCCATCTGCCGCGTAAGCAATCCCTAGAGGATCATCAAATCCCGCCTCAAGAGCAGAGCCACCATCACCTGTATTTTTATATCCACCATTACCCGCGATTGTCGTGATGCGTCCGTCCACGCCAACCCGCCGAATACGCCGGTTGCCGGAGTCAACGATATAAAGATTGCCTTCAGGATCCAAAGTAATTCCAGAAGGCGCACTCAGGCTAGCGTCAGTAGCCGGACCACCATCGCCCGAAAATCCTCTAGCCCCACTACCCGCAACGGTAGAAATTATTCCATTGACATCAACTCGACGAATACGATGGTTTCGTGAATCTGCAATATATATACTTCCGTGCGGCCCGCAGATCACATCATATGGAGCATTCAAACTAGCATCTGTAGCTGGACCTCCGTCGCCTGCGAAGGTGTCGATGACTTCACTCCCTGCAATAGTGGTTATCACACCTCGCCGGTCTATACGACGAACGCGATCGTTTCCGGTATCGGCAACATAGATAGAGCCATCATCACAAAAATCCAAGCCGTAGGGGTGATCCATTGTTGCGGCAGTCGCTATGGCTCCATCACCGCTGAAACCGCGCACACTTACATTAGAGGCTAATGTTCCGGCAATTGTGGAGATATAACCATCGACATCAACTTTACGGATCAGGTGGTCATCTGTGAAATAGAAGCTCCCATCTGGAGCAACAGCCACACGTCCCAGATATCTGAGACTGGCGTCTACCGCCAATCCACCATCGCCGAGTATTGACGTTCCTCCAACCTCTCCACCTCCGGCAACTGTATCAATAACGCCCCCTAGTGATGAAATATCGACTACTGAACCATTCCCCCTTTGAATTCGCTGGCCGGAAATCTCATAGTGATGGTGGTTTGAAAGACTCCAAGAGCCAATTCCCGCATTATCAGCAGATGCTGCCTGAAGCATCTTTGTACTTTGCTGCCAATAAGTGACCGTCCTCCGAGCCGAAATTGCATTTCCACCACTTCGCGTTATCGGACTTTTTCCTGCTGTAGAAAAAGCTCTTTCGAAATCTTCTGGTTCATAGTAAACGGCATCGTATTCATATCCAATGCGAACATTTACGGATTGTTGCCCAACAATTTTTCGACCGTATGCATCAACGCCATCCCAAATGAAACGATGACTTTTATTATTTTGGGGAGGGAAAGTATATTCAAACTTCCGACCAGCAACTGAAACCTCCAGAATAATCTGCTGCAAGGAAGGGGATATCGTATCCTCGGTAAGCTGAATATCTGTATAGGCTTTTCGCCCTGACACGCGATCACTACGATAATTCAAGGTGAACGACGTACCTACCACCGGGATACGCTCCCGCAACACCTGTCCCTGACACTCAATAATTGACCCACTTTGGCACTCAGGCTCAGGCTCGGGCTCATCCACTTCTGGCTCCGGAAGCTCTGGACGCTCTGCATCCATAGGTGGACCGTATGGCCAGTTATGGTCCCACGGCGTAAAGTGCATAGTTGGAACACGCCATAGACTTTTACCAACCGAGTACAATTCGGCCAATTGCCGACGCTCTGCGTCACTGACTCCAAGCGCAGTCAACGCAGTGGTGCCTGCTGCCAAACCACTGCCGTCTATATCTAGCTGAGCAATACCATCGACGATGTCCAATATCTCAACGACAACGCCATTTTCTGACGGTATCCATGCTGCCTTTTCTCGGTCATACCAACCCGCAGGCACGATACTGCCAACTGGAAATTCGAGAAAATTATCAACATAAACTGGCAGCGCCTGACTAAAATCTATACGTGATGCTCCGACAGCAATAGCCTCATCAACGCTGAGTTCAACCGCGTAGGTATAACCGCTGATAGGTGGCAACGGGCCAGGCATAGTTTGCGAACCATTTTCGCCGACAGTGTATTCCGTGGCACGTACGCTTAAATAATCAAGTGAGGCAACGCCACCCCCTGGTAGCGTCATAACAGCAGAGACACCAGCAGGGAATAGAACGGTTGCCTGGCGACTACCATCATCGTCACTTTGTAGACTTCCTTGATGTACCTGGAAAGGCATACTACTGTCAGCAAGGTCGATTGTAGTTACTTTATTATCCAGAGGAATAAGCACTACATCCTTCGCAAATATGTAATCATTCCACGGCGCCTTTACGAGACGCTGAGCTGGTAAAAAACCCTCTTTCTCATAGTTAACTACTAGGTGCCCACCACCATTGACTGCCATATCAAATTTGCCATTGGCACGAGTCAGCGTCCGTCCGAATTCCGGATGATCTTTAATGGTAATCGAAACTCCGGATAGTGGACTATTCGCCTTATCAAATACTTCTCCGCGAATTACCGCCGCACGCTTTTCTTCAATCGTTTCGGGAAGAACCCCTGTTTGAATTGGGTTCAGCCCTGAAAATATAAATTCAGTAGTACTCCTCAGACTATTAACGCTGGTTTTATCAATAGATGTGGCAAGCTCATCGGGCTCTAGCGGTAATTCTTCGGATGGGTCATTCGCGTCTTCTTCAATAGAAAAACGACTCTCAACAGCCGCCGTGTTACCCGCCAAGTCACTGACGGACGCTAATAGAACCACTTCCTGACCAGGCACAGGCTCAACAGCGAGCTGACACACCGCCTCACCCACATTAACCGTGCAGGCAGTATTCTTACCGTCGACCAAAAGCTCAAGTGAAGCGGCATTAAATTTCAGATTATCAGAAAAGTTGAGTAGAACTTCTGAGACACCCGCGTCCATTACGGCGCCGTCCGCGGGTTTAACAACCTCAATTATTGGAGCGGTTTTGTCTAAATTAACAGTCACCTGTGCCTGCACAGAATTACCTGCCATATCCAAAGCAACGCCAGTGACCACTTGATTTGCACCTTCTTCAGCTATCACAACAGGTGCACTACAGCTTTCTACTCCGCTACCAGAATCGCTGCAAGTAAAGTTCACGATTACATCTTCTTTATGCCAACCGGCTTCATTTGCAGAGAGACTTACCGAGGAAGCAATCATGGGCACATCGTTATCCACTCCCACGACCTCTGCACGCAATCCACTGCCAGGCTTACCAGCCAATTTTACTGTAAGAAAATTCTGCAGCTCTAGAGATACCGGAACCTCGAGATAGTTCAATTTTTTCGTGAAGTCATCTGGCAAAAATCTCTGAGACCCATTAAGGGCAATAATTCCTGATGTAACAGGATATACGGCCTGATAACCCTCCCCCTCAACATTTAAAATCCGTAACCGGTAGTGATCACCAGCTTTGGGGGCGGAAAAGTTGACTGAATGCTCTACAGGATTGCCGGTTTCCCGTATGAACTCCTGGACCCCACTGACAGGAAACTCACCACCCTTTACCGAATTTGATAAAACTACAACCGAAGCGCATATCAAAAATCGACAAGCACCGAGCATTCTTTTTAAAAACATTTAATCCCCAATCTTCCTTTGAAAAACTCCTGACGGAAAGGAGTCGTTGGTTATTTTTATATATCCAAAAATTTCGCGGATTAAATCAGAGATAAACTTTGATTACGAGATGGCAGATAATTACCTGAATGATAATGCCGCCAAAATTATTATTCCCCTGCTCCTTTAACCTCTTGTTGGTACGACTGCCCCAGATACAGATACATCGCTGGCACTACAAACAAGGTAAACAGCGTACCGATGGTCATGCCGGACGCAACCACCAAACCCATCGCGAAACGTGCCCCACCCCCGGGACCCGCGGCGAGCAACAACGGCACCATCGCCAGCACCAGCGAGGCGGTAGTCATCAGGATTGGACGCAGCCGGATACTCGACGCCTCCTCAATCGCCTGCCGCTTACTCCTTCCCTGCAGCTGCAATTGGTTGGCAAACTCCACGATCAGGATACCGTGTTTGGAGATCACCCCAATCAGGGTAACCAGCCCGACCTGGGTATAGATATTCAGGGTGGTCAGGCCGAGGCTGACAAAAATCATCGCCCCGCACACACTCATGGGAACGGTAACCAGCATAATTAGCGGGTCGCGCCAGGATTCAAACTGCGCGGCCAGCACCAGATAAATCACGATCATGGCGAAGAAGAAGGTAACTACCAGGTCGGACCCTTCTTTCTTGAATTGGCGCGACTGCCCGGAATAGTCCACCGAGTACTCCCGCGGCAATACCTCTTGCGCGGCAGATTCCAGCACCCCCAGAGCCTCACCCAGCGGCACCCCCGGCCGCGGCACACCGGATATGGTCACCGCATTTAACTGCTGGAAACGTTTCAGCTGCTGCGGCTCGACGGTTTCTTCCAGCCGCACCAGCGTCGACAGGGGCACCAGGTTGCCGTCACCGGCGCGAATGTAATACTGCTTGAGCTGCTCAGCGGAGAGACGCTCGACCCGCACCACCTGCGGAATCACTTTGTAGCTGCGGTTTTCCAGCGCGAAGCGATTGGTGAAGGCACCGGACATCATGGCACCCAGTTCGCGCGCGATATCCGCCATGGTTACGCCGATGGAGGCCGCCTTGTCGCGATCGATGACCACCTCAATGCGCGGCTTGTCGATCTTCAGGTCTGCATCGAGGAAGATAAAGCGACGACTTGCGCGCGCGCGCTCCATAATGTCATCGGCAAAGCCCGCCAGCGTCGAAATAGGCTCGGTAGTACCGACCACAAATTCCACCGGCAAGCGCCCGCCGGCCGTGGGCAGGCTCGGAGGCACAAAAGTGGCGATCTTCAGCCCGGCAATCTGCGAAACCTCGCCGCGGATGACCTCGCGCATTTCCTGGGTATCCTTGTCGCGCTTGTTCCACGACGACAGCACGAAACCCGCAATCGCACTATTCGGGCTGTTCCCCGCACCGCCCACGCCATTTAACAGAAACAGGTTCTCCACTTCCGGGTGCCGGTCGCGCACCCCATTAATTTCCTGGGTGAACTGCTCCATATAATCTAGGGTGGCGAAGGAATCGCCGCTGGCGATGCCGAGGATAAAACCGCGATCTTCTTGCGGCTCGAGTTCGCTGGGGGAGGTAATAAACAGGAAGTAGCAGCTGCACAGGACCACGCCGCCAAACACCAGGATGACCAGCCGCGCGTCCAGCGCCCGGTGCAGGCGGCGCCGGTATCCAGTCTCCAGTGCTGCCAGGCGCCGCTCAATCCAGGCTTCAAAGCGGTTGCTGCGCTCACCATCTTCCGCGCGCAGCACCTTCGCCGCCATCATCGGGGACAGGGTCAGGGCCACCACGCCCGACAGTAACACTGCCGCAGCGAGGGTAAACGCGAACTCCACAAACAGGGTGCCGGTGAGGCCACCGAGAAAGCCGATCGGCAGATATACCGCGATCAGCGTTGTGGTCATGGCTACAATGGGCCAGGCCAGTTCACGCGCGCCCTTGATCGCGGCATCCAGCGGCGTCATGCCCTCTTCGATATGCCGGTGGACGTTCTCCAACACGATGATTGCATCGTCCACCACAATGCCGATGGCGAGTACCATCGCGAGGAGCGTCAGCAGGTTGATGGAAAAGCCCATCAGCAACATCAGGAACAGTGCGCCAACCATCGACAGCGGCACCGCAATTGCCGGAATGATCACGCTGCGAATCGAGCCCAGAAACAGGTAGATCACCACGATCACGATCAGCACCGCCTCGGCGATGGTCTTCACCACTTCGTTGATCGAATCCTGGATATATTCGGTGCTGTCGTAGGGAATTTCCCCCAGCATCCCCTCGGGCAGCTGAGGGAAGATCTCGTTGTCGAGCACATCACGCACATCGGCGATTACATCCAGTGCATTCGCATCCGGCGCCACCTCAACTGCCACAAAGGTCGCAGACCTTCCGTTGAAGGTGACCGAGGTTTCATAGGATTCGGAGCCCAGTTCCACGTCTGCGACATCTTCAAGACGCACCAGCTGATCGCCGTCAGCACGGACCACCAACTGCCGAAACGCCTGCTCCGAGGCAATATCGGTATCTGCGCGAATATCCATCGCCACACGCGAGCCTTTGGTGCTGCCAATAGAGGCCAGGATATTGTTCTGGCGCAGCGCACTGCTGACATCGCCGGGGGTAACACCCTGCGCAGCCATTTCCGCCGGCCGCAGCCAAACACGCATGGCAAAGGTGCGATTGCCCAGCAGCTGCGCCCGCTGTACCCCGGCGATGGTGGAAAGTTTGGGTTGCACCGCGCGCGTGATGTAGTCGGTGATCTGGCTGTTATCGAGGATTTCAGAGGAAAACGACAGGTACATGGCGGCGATGGTTTCCCCCACCGCCAGATCTACCGTCGAGTCCTCTGACTCCAACGGCAATTCGTTGCGCAGCTTGTTAACCTTCGCCACCACCTGGGTGAGGACCTGGTTGGGGTCGTAGTCGAGCCGTACATAGGCCTGGATTACCGAGATACCCTGAATGCTGGTCGAGACAATGTAATCCAGGCCATCGGCAGTGGAAATTTCCTGCTCCAGTGGCGTAGTGATAAACCCCTGTACCAGGTCTGCATCCGCCCCCACATAGACAGTGCTGATGGTGATGACCGCATTTTCCAGTTCGGGGTACTGGCGTACATTGAGTTCAGCAGTGGAACGCAGGCCGAGCAGGAAAATAAACAGGCTGACCACGCAGGCCAGAACCGGTTTGCGAATAAAGATGTCGGTAAACTGCACTCGGCGTCCCTGCCAGCGGCGTTAGCGCGCTAACTGTTACCCGGCTTTGGAGCCAGCTGCTCCGGCGGCGGGTTGTCGTTGTTGATGATCACCCCACCCTCATTGCGCAATTTCAACAGGCCGCTGGTTGCCACTTGCTCGCCGGCCTGAATGCCCTCGGTGATTTCGATCATGTCGCCGCGCACCTCACCGGTTTTGACAAACCGTTTTATTGCCACCAAATCCGTTTGCGGCGGCGGAGCCCGTCCGAGCACAGACTTTTGTGGCGCTTTTGGCTCGGGCTTACCCTGCTGTTTGCGAATAATAAATACCGAGTTGCCGTAGGGTGCATAGCTGATTGCGGTGCGCGGCACTACAAGTACATTGCGAAACTTTTCCACCTTCACCGCAACGTCGGCGAACATGCCGGGGCGCAAGCGTCCCTCGGGGTTTTCCAGCGTAGCCTGGAGCAGAAACGTACGGTTGCGCGGGTCGATGGCCGGGTCGATGGCGGTGATACGCCCCTGAAAAGTCTGCGTGGGGACCGCCGGGGCACTCAACTCAATGCCCTGACCTTCCTCAACACGGGAAAAGTCCTGTTCGGAAAGGGAGAAATCCACAAAGATGGGATGCAATTGCTGCAGAGAAACCACGGCATCCCCGGGCGCGACATTTTGCCCCAGATCCACCTGGCGGATACCCAGGCGCCCGGAAAAGGGAGCGGTAATCATGCGCTCTTCAATGGTGGCCCGCTGTACCAGCAGGCTTGCCAGCACCTGGTCGATATTGGACTGGGCCTGATCCAGTTCGCGCAGTGTGGCGACACCTTTCTTGTAAAGCTCGGAGATGCGCTTGAATTCCCGCTCCGCCAGGCGGCGCTCCGCTTCCAGCACATCGATTTGCGCGGTTTCCGGCTCGGCAATCAACTCAACCAGCAGCGCACCCTTTTCCACTGGCTGTCCGGATTCGAAGAAGATGGATTTTACCTTGCCCTGTGCCTGAGTCGTGACGTCCACACCATTGACCGCACGCAGGCTGCCCACCGCGTTCAGGCGGGCCTGCCAGCGCTGCTGCTGCACGCGGCTCGCGGTTACCGTGGCGGGAGGCCGCGACATGTTATCCATGGCCTGGTTCATCATGTGCAGGCCAAAAAACTTGAAGCCGAAGATACCGCCGAACACCACAAGGCAGGCCAGCAGCATCCAGAACATGCGCCAGTTAATTAACTGCCTTGCCAGTGTCATACATCCCTTCCATTACCACCGACCTACTACTACCGACCTACTACTACCGAACTAGTGCTACCGATCTACTACCAGCGAACTAACACCACTGGGCAATACCGCTGACGCGTTCGCTGAGGCCCTTCCGTGGACCTCGGGCAGCATCAAGCATGAGTCGCTTGCGGCTCACTTGTTGAAAACCGCCTTGTCGCCTTCGAGCGTTACATGGATGGTGTCACCGGGCACAAACTTGCCAGACAGCACGTCCTGGGCCAGCGGATTCTCGATCCACATCTGGATGGCACGCTTCAGTGGGCGCGCACCGTACACGGGATCGAAGCCAACATCGGCGAGCTTGCCCAGCAATTCGTCGGAGATCTCCAGTTTCAGATCCCGGTCCAGCAGGCGCTTGCGCAAGTTCTGCAGCTGGATTTCGGCGATCGCCCGCACCTCCTCGCGTCCCAACGGATGGAATACCACCACTTCGTCGATGCGGTTAATAAACTCCGGGCGGAAATGCTCACCCACCACATCCATCACCGCAGCCTTCATCTGCCGGTACTGGATTTCCGAATCGATTTCATCATCGTCGCGACCGCTGGCGTATTTCTGAATCAGGTCCGAGCCGAGGTTCGAGGTCATCACCACAACCGTGTTGCGGAAATCCACGGTGCGTCCCTGGCCATCGGTCAGGCGGCCATCCTCGAGAACCTGCAGCAAAATGTTGAACACATCCGGGTGCGCCTTTTCCACCTCATCCAGCAACAGTACCGAGTAAGGTTTGCGGCGCACCGCTTCTGTGAGGTAGCCACCCTCCTCGTAACCCACATAGCCGGGAGGCGCGCCGATCAGACGGGCCACGGAGTGCTTCTCCATAAACTCCGACATATCCACCCGCACCATGGCGTCTTCGGTGTCGAACAGGAATTGCGCCAGCGCCTTGCACAGCTCGGTTTTACCCACACCGGTAGGGCCGAGAAACAGGAAGGAGCCGTTGGGCCGATTGGGGTCGGCAAGGCCTGCACGAGAGCGGCGCACGGCATTGGAGACCGCTTCGACGGCCTCGTCCTGGCCGATCACGCGGTTATGCAGAACGTCCTCCATGCGCAGCAGTTTTTCTCGCTCACCTTCGAGCATTTTTGACACCGGAATGCCGGTCCAGCGCGATACGACTTCCGCCACTTCCTCGTCGGTAACGCGATTGCGCAGCAACTGGTTTTCGCTGGTATCGCTGCTGTCCGATGCATGCTTAAGCTGCTCTTCAAGCTGTGGGATTACCCCGTACTGGATTTCGGACATGCGGGTCAGGTCGCCGGCACGACGCGCGGCGTCCATATCCAGCTTGGCCTGCTCCAGCTTATTCTTGATGTCGGCGCTGCCAGCGAGCTTGGCTTTCTCGGCCTTCCAGATTTCTTCCAGGTCGGCATACTCTTTTTCGATCTGGTCGATATCCTCTTCGAGTTTTTCCAGGCGCTTCTTGGCGGCTTCGTCGTCCTTGTCTTTTTTCACCGCTTCGCGCTCGATCTTGAGCTGAATCAAACGGCGTTCAAGCTTGTCCATTTCCTCCGGCTTGGAATCGATTTCCATGCGAATGCGACTGGCGGCTTCATCGATCAAATCGATGGCCTTGTCCGGTAACTGGCGGTCGGTGATGTAGCGCTGCGACAGTTTGGTCGCGGCAATAATCGCGGAGTCAGTAATATCCACACCGTGGTGCACTTCGTAGCGTTCCTTCAGGCCACGCAGAATTGCAATGGTGTCCTCTTCCGAGGGCTCGTCCACAAGGACTTTCTGGAAGCGCCGCTCCAGCGCTGCATCCTTCTCAATGTACTGGCGATACTCGTCCAGGGTCGTCGCGCCCACACAGTGCAACTCACCGCGGGCGAGGGCGGGCTTGAGCATATTGCCCGCGTCCATGGCGCCCTCCGCCTTGCCAGCACCCACCATGGTGTGCAGTTCATCGATAAACAGGATGATGCGCCCTTCCTGCTTGGAGAGTTCGTTGAGCACGGCTTTTAAGCGCTCTTCGAATTCGCCGCGGAATTTCGCCCCGGCGAGCAATGCGCCCAGGTCCAGCGACAGCAGACGCTTGTCTTTCAGCCCTTCCGGCACCTCACCGTTGACGATACGCTGGGCGAGCCCTTCAACAATGGCGGTCTTGCCCACGCCGGGTTCGCCGATCAACACCGGATTGTTCTTGGTGCGGCGCTGCAACACCTGAATAGTGCGGCGGATTTCGTCATCGCGACCGATCACCGGGTCGAGCTTGCCAGCCTCGGCACGCGCGGTCATATCCAGGGTGAACTTATCCAGGGCCTGACGGGCCTCTTCCGCTTGCGGGTCGTCCACCTTTTCATCGCCGCGTACTTTGCGAATCGCGTCCTGCAGGTGTTTCAGGTCACCATTGGCGTTGAGGATCTTGGACACTTCACCGGCGGCGGGGTCGAATGCCGCCAGTAATACTGTCTCGCTGGCGATAAAGCTGTCGCCATTTTTCTGGGCTTGCTTATCTGCGAGATTAAACAGGCGCATCAATTCCTGCGACATCCCAACATCGCCGGTCGGGGTACCGACGGTGGGCAAGCTGTCGAGGCGTTTGGCGAGGTCATTGCGCAGGCCGTTGATGTTAAATCCGGCCTGATTCAGAAATGCGGTGACACTGCCGCTGGACTGATCCAGCAGCGCCTGCAAAAGGTGTTCGGGATAAATTTGATTGTGGTCACGGCCAACGGCAATCGATTGCGCGTCGGCAATCGCCGCCTGCAGCGGGTTGGTCATCCGGTCGATGCGCATGCGTACTCCCCTCTCCTGATCATTGGCGCGCCGGGAAAGAAAGTGGCGACGCGCGGAAACACAATGACGAATACAGTCTAGTGCTGATCAGTAATTTGCGGGCTTACTGCAGGTTTTCAAGTTGGCGGAATCAAAGACCGGCGTTACTCGAACCAGATAAGGGACGCCATACGACCGGTATCGCCATCCCGGCGATAGGAAAAAAAGGCCGAATCCTCGGTGACGGTGCAACGGTCACCGCCAAAGATTTGGCTGACACCGAGTTCGGCCAACTCCGCGCGGCCGAGCGCATAAATATCCGCGCGGAAATGCAACGGTTTTTGCACGTGCGGCACGAAACACTGGGCAATCGCTTCCGCATGTTCTTCGCTGATGGCCGACTCAAACGCCGCCTCGAGCACATCCACACCACACTCGAAGGCCTGCGGGCCAATAGCGGGCCCCAACCACACCAGCAAGTCCTGAGGTTCGCTTTGCATTGCCGAAAGCGTCTCGCGAATTACGCCACCGGTAAGCCCGCGCCAACCGGCATGAATGGCGGCCACCTCGGTACCATCGCGATTGGTCACCAGTAACGGCAGGCAGTCCGCGGTAAGCACCGCGCACACGGTGCCGGCCTCGCCGGTCATACTGGCGTCGGCGGTAAGTACTTTGCCGTCGGTGCCCGCAACCACCACCTTGTCGCTGTGGATTTGCTCCAGCCACTGGGGTGCATTGGGCAGGCTCAGTTCCTGCTGCAGCTGTTGCCGGTTCGCGGCGACCGCCTCTGCGGCATCGCCCACGTGATCCGCCTGATTGAATGCGGCATAACATCCCTCACTGTGACCGCCGTCGCGCAAGGTTGTGAAAGCGCGCACGTTTGCCGGTGCCGGCCAGTCGGGTTTGAGGTAGTGATCCGCAGACATGGGTGATCCTGTGTAGCAATAAATCGTTTGTCCAAGCGCGAAGGCTGCAGCGCTGGGTGATTAGACGGCGTCCGGGCCGGAATCCGCACGATCAGCGCGCAACAGCGCGAGCAGCTGCAGCATATCCTCCGGCATCGGCGCCTGCCAGTGCATCGGCTCACCGGATTCCGGGTGAATCAGTGCCAACTCCGCGGCATGCAGTGCCTGGCGGGGGAACTGTTGCAAAGCTTCCACCAGTTCGCGGCTCGCCCCCTGGGGCAATTTACCGCGCCCGCCATATAGTGGATCGCCCACCAGTGGATGGCGGATATGCGCCATGTGCACGCGAATCTGGTGGGTGCGGCCGGTTTCCAGTTGGCAGCGCACCAGCATATGGCTGCGGAAGCGCTCCTGCAGGCGGTAGTGAGTAATCGCTTCCTTGGCACCGCCCATGCCGGCGTTGGGCAATACCGCCATTTTCAGCCGATGGGTGCGGTGACGCCCCATTGGCGCATCCACGGTACCGCCGCCGCTCAACGTGCCCTGCACTACAGCGTCATACAGCCGGCTCACGCTGCGCTCCTTGAGCTGGTCCACCAGATCCGTCTGCGCCTGCAGGGTCTTGGCTACCACCATCAGGCCGCTGGTGTCCTTATCCAGGCGATGCACGATACCGGCGCGCGGAATGTTGTGTTGCCCAGCATTGTGCGCCAGCAGGCCGTTCAACAGGGTATTGTCCGGGTTGCCCGCCGCCGGGTGAACCACCAGCCCAGCGGGCTTGTTGATGACGAGGATGGCGTTATCCTCGTAAATAATGTCCAGGTCCATTTTTTGCGCCAGCCACTCGCCTTGCGGCTCCAGTTCCGCGCGCAGCACCAGCAATTCGCCGCCGAAAAGCTTGTCCTTCGGCTTGCCGGAACGCCCGTTAACCGTGAGTTGGCCGCCTTTTATCCAGGTTTGCAGGCGCGCGCGCGAATAATCAGGGATCAAATCCGCCGCAGCCTGGTCAAACCTCTGCCCGGCACATTCTGCGGGCACTTCAATTTCAAGATGTATTTGATTGCTCATCCGAGAGGGTCTAATACTTTGGGCTGGCGAGGCGCTGTGGTTAAATAGCTGCCCTTCAGCCCCCTGTGAATTTTTGGGCGGCTAGTTTAATAAGGTTGAGACGAATAATGATAGAGCGAGGGGCCATGTGGTCTTGGAATAATCAGGCCTGGAAAACCCTATTTATGGCACTTCTGGCCGTATTGGTGGCGTCGTGCGCCAGTACGGATGAGGAAGAAGAGGGCCTCCCCAGCGGAAACCGCACCGAGCAGGCCTTCTATGAAGCGGCCCAACGGCAGCTCCGTTCCAGCCAGTGGGAAATGGCCATCAAAAACCTGAGGGCGCTGGAAGACAACTTCCCGTTTGGCAACTATGCCGAACAGGCCCAGCTGGAGCTGATCTACGCCTACTACCGTGACTACCAGAATGATGCGGCCATTTCCGCGGCGGACCGCTTTATCCGCCTGCACCCCCAGCATCGCAATGTAGATTATGCCTACTACATGAAAGGCCTGGCCTCCTTTACCGAAGGCAGCGGCCTGTTCGAGCGCTTCCTGCCAACGGATATGACCCGCCGCGACCCCGGTTCGGCGCGGGAGTCTTTTGCGTATTTCGCCCAGCTGATGGCGCGTTATCCGGAGAGCCGCTACGCCCCGGACGCACAGAAACGCATGATCCACCTGCGTAACTTGCTGGCACGCTACGAAATTCACGTAGCCAACTACTACTTCAAACGCGGTGCCTACCTGGCCTCGGCGAATCGTGGCCGTTTTGTAGTGGAGAACTTCCAGCAGACCCCGGCGGTGCCGGATGCGCTGGCGGTGATGGTACAGGCTTACCGTCTGCTGGAGATGCCCCAGTTGGAGTCTACCTCCCTGGCAGTGCTGCGCGATAACTATCCGGACCACCCGGCATTCCGCAGCGATGGTAGCTTCAACTATCGCTACTACGCCGGTGCCAGCGGCCGCAGCTTCCTGCACCGCATCACCCTGGGCCTGTTCGAGAAGTCCGACCCCAGAGGTTTTGATAGCCGCGAACTCTACAATGCCGAGTTCCAGCGCGAGCAGGCACCCCTGCCCCCGGAACTCCAGTAATCGGCCGCTACGAAAAAGCCCCCGCTACGCGAGTAACGGGGGCTTTTTTGTTGGGCTGCGATTGGCGCCGGAGCGGTTATTCGCCAGCCTGCCAGCCATTAGTGATGGGGTAGCGCCGGTCGCGACCGAAGCCACGCTCGGAGATGCGCACCCCCACTGCGGCCTGGCGCCGCTTGTATTCGTTGCGATCCACCAGGCGCACCACGCGCATGACCACGTCCCGATCAAATCCCTTGCCGATGATGGTCTCGGCGCTGTGGTCGTGATCCACATACAGGCGCAAGATTTCATCCAGAATTTCATAAGGTGGCAGGCTGTCGGAGTCGACCTGGTCTGGCGCCAGTTCCGCGCTCGGCTCGCGTGTGATCACGGTTTCCGGAATCACCTCGGACACCGAATTGCGATAGCGCGACAGGGCATACACCAGAATTTTGGGCACGTCCTTCAAGGCGTTATAGCCCCCCACCATATCTCCATAGAGGGTGGCATACCCCACGGCCATCTCACTCTTGTTGCCGGTGGTCAGCACCATGTAACCCTTCTTGTTGGAGATCGCCATCAACAGCATGCCACGGGCGCGGGCCTGCAGGTTTTCCTCGGTGGTATCCCGCTCGCTGCCTGCGAATTCTTTGGCCAGCGCCGCCATCGCCGCATCGAAAATGCCCTCGATGCCGATTACCCGGTAGTGGATACCGAGGCGCTGCGCCTGATCCGAGGCATCGTTTTTCGACAGATCGGAGGTGTAGCGGAACGGCATCATCACCGCTTCCACGCGGTCCGGGCCGAGCGCGTCCACCGCAATTGCCAGGGTTAACGCGGAATCGATCCCACCTGACAGGCCCAGCACCACCCCGCTGAAGCCATTCTTATTCACATAATCACGTACACCCAGCACCAGCGCCTGATAGACCGCAGCGAGGTCTTCCAGTGGCTCCACGTCGTTGCCCGGGACGATACTGACATCCTCACCCTCGGCAGTGACGGTGACCGGCAGCAGGCTTTCGATAAACTCGGGGGCCCGTCCGCGCAGGCTGCCATCTTTATCTACCGCAAAGGAGCCGCCATCAAACACCAGCTCGTCCTGGCCACCCACGGAATTGACGTACACGATCGGCATGTCGCCGGCCTGAGCCTGCCGCGCCAGCAGCGCCAGCCGCTCAGCGGCCTTGCCGCGATGGAAAGGCGAGGCATTAATGTTCAGCATCAGCTTGGCGCCGGCGCGCTTGGCCTGGGCCACAGGCTCCGGGTGCCAGATGTCTTCACAGATGGTGATGGCGGTGGGAATACCCTTGATGTCTACCACGCATGGTTGGTCACCATGGGCGAAGTAGCGCAGCTCATCGAACACCTGATAGTTGGGGAGTTTCTGCTTGGCGTACTCGGTAACCAGCCTGCCGTCCTGAATGAGACCCGCCATGTTGAGCACAGTACCACCTACCACGCGGGGGTAGCCTACCAACACCGCGCAGGGCAGCGCAGCTTCCTGCAACTGGCTCAGCGCATCGTCGATGCGCTTTTGCATACTGGGGCGTAGCAGCAGGTCTTCGGGCGGGTAGCCGCACAGCGTGAGCTCTGGAAACACAACCAGATCGGCAGCGTGTTCGCGGTGCGCGCGGCGGGCGACCTCGACCACCTGGTCGGTATTACCCGGGATATCCCCCACCATTAGATTGATTTGCGCCAGCACTAGCTGCAAAGTAGACATCTTGTAACCCCATTGCGTTGAGGCGGCTATTGTAGCCACGCAGCCCCAGCGCACAATATCCGCTGGGGCAAGAACCTACTCACACTACGAGAATAAAAAGTGAGCGACCAATCCCCAGCAGCCAGCCGGCCCGCGCGCACTGCCGGTATTTTCACCCGATCCGCCATCGCCGCAGACACCTCTGCAGATAAGACTGCAGATACGACCCCAGAGAACATTGCAGACTCTGGGGCCAAGGCGAACCCGACACCCGGGCAGTTCAACCTTCGCCAGCAGGACCTGCTGAAGATTTACGCCTGGTACCGGGTGGCCATCAGCCTGGTACTGTTCGGGCTTTTCGTCTCTGGCATCAGTCGCGGCTCCGTTGGCACCCTGTTCCCCGCACTCTATCTGAACACCGCCATCAGCTATTCGGTGCTGAATATCGCGTGGCTCCTGTTCCTGTACCCCAGTGGATTTCGCACGTCGCCGCGGCGTATCGGCAGCATCCTCGGCTGCGACATCCTCGCTTTCCTGCTGCTGATACAGGCGAGCGGCGGGCTCGATTCCGGCATCGGTTACCTGCTGTTGACGACGTGTGCGGTGGGCTCACTGTTACTGGACCGGCGCATGAGCGCGTTCCTCGCCGCAATTGCCAGTATGGCGGTGATCTGCCAGCAGGTCCTCAACACCCTGAGTGACCGCGCCGATACCCAGGATATCGTGTCTGCAGGCAGCCTCGGCATTTTGCTGTTTACCTGTGTGACTGCACTGCAATACCTTTCCACCCATATCCAGCTGGCCAACGAAAAAGCCGAGCAACAGCGTCGCCAGGCAGCGCGACTGCAGCGCCTGACCCAGCAGATTGTTGCGCAAATGCGCACCGGTGTGATGGTGCTGAACGCATCGGGGGAACCGGAATTGATCAACCGTGCTGCGCGCCAGCTGCTCGGCCCCAAGCAATTGCAGGACGGTGGGCTTGAGGGCGACCTCCTCATGCATCTGGCAGAGTTACGCCACCAACCCGGTATCACCAGCGGCATCGTGCAGGGCGATCCCGGCAGCGAAATCCGGGCCAGTGTCACGGCGCTGAGCGGCGACACGTCGGAAAGCTCACTGGTGTTCCTGGAGGACAACCGCAAGCTGACTCAGCAGGCGCAGCAACTCAAGCTGGCCTCCCTTGGCCGGCTTACCGGCTCCATTGCCCACGAAGTGCGCAACCCACTCAGCGCAATCAACCACGCAGCGGAGCTGCTCGCGGAGTCCCCATCGATCAGCGGTGAAGATCGCCAACTGACCGAAATCATCGGCCGCCACAGTCAACGCGTGAACCAGATCATCGAGAATGTGATGCAGCTGTCGCGCCGCCAGGCACCACAGACAGCCATGCAGGATCTTCGCCAGTGGACGACGGCATTTCTGGACGAGTACCAGCGAGAAACCCACCACCAGCATGCCATCACACTAACGGCACCCGACGCCCCGGTGTATGCGCGGTTTGACCCCAATCAAATGGCGCAGGTTGCGACCAATTTGTGTAACAACGCTGTGCGACACTCCCATCAAGCTCAGGGACGCTCCGTTGCCGAAATCGTTGTGCGTTTTAACCCCGACCGCGAGTGCGCGCAACTAGATTTCATCGATCTGGGCCATGGCGTAACCGAAGAACACAAAGACAAGATTTTTGAGCCTTTTTTCACAACTGCAGCAACCGGTGCCGGACTGGGACTGTATATTGCACGGGAATTATGCGAATCTAATCGGGCAAGCCTCTACTACTGCAGAGACCCAAAAAATCGCAGCTGCTTTCGAATAGATTTCGCCAGCACTGCACAGATTTTCTAACGAAGTTTCTGATTGTCGCTCAATAATAACGCTGAACAAGATGACCGACCGTCAACCCATCGCCCTGGTTGTCGATGACGAACCAGATATTTGCGACCTGATCTCCATGACGCTGCAACGCATGCATGTCCGTGCGGATGTTGCGATGTCTGTGGCGGAGGCGCGCCGGCGCCTGCTGGAGAAGCAGTACGATTTCTGCCTGACAGATATGCGGCTGCCGGATGGTGACGGCCTGGCGCTGGTAGAAACCATCCAGAACCTCCCCGCCGATCAATCCCTCCCCGTCGCGGTGATCACCGCCCACGGCAATATGGATACCGCAATTGCCGCGCTCAAGCTCGGCGCCTTCGACTTTGTCAGCAAGCCGGTCAACCTTGCGCGCCTGCGCACCCTGGTGCAAATGGCGCTGCGTCTCGGTGAAGACCGCTTCCTGCAAAAACAGGAGTTTCCGCCCCTGTTGCAGGGGCAGTCGCCTGCGGTGCAGGCCCTGCGCCATACGATTGAAAAAGTTACACGCAGCAACGCACCGGTTCACCTGGTAGGAGAGGCCGGGGCCGGCAAAGAGCTCACCGCGCGGTGTATTCACCAGCTGGGGCCAAGGGCCGACAAGCCATTTACTACCGTGCACTGCGCCGACATCCCTGCGGAACAATTTGCGCAGGTATTGTTCGGCAAAGGCAACGACAGTAGCGATGGCCGGAGCGACGGTACTGGCGACACGGAAGGACTGCTAACCCAAGCCAATGGCGGTACCGTGTTCTTTGACGAAATCGCCAGGCTGCCCAAAGAAATACAGGGCAAGCTGGTCCAGGTCATTGAAGAGAAGCGCCTGCCTGCGGGCGCTCGCGAGGGCCACACCCCGCTCGATGTACGCATTATCAGCAGCACCAGAACATTGCTGTCCGGTTTTACCCGCGACGGCCACTTCCGCAGTGACCTGTATTTTCGTCTCAATGTGATTGAACTCGCGGTGCCGGCGCTGCGCGACCGCGCGGAAGACATTCCGCTGCTGTCGCGCTTCCTGTTACGCAGGCTGAACGAATCTCAGAGCGGCGGCACGCCACGCGTCAGCCAGGAGGCCATGCAGTCCCTGCTGTCCTATTCCTTCCCGGGCAATTTGCGCGAGCTGGAAAACATTTTGCAGCGCGCACTGACCCTGTGTGAGTCCAGCACCATTCGCCCGCAGGACCTAGATTTTGGCAGCGCGCCGCCGGTACCCGTCACGACCACAATCACAGGTTCCCCGAGGGCGGTATCCGCTGGGGCGGTTAGCAGCGAACCCCATGTCGCCAATCCATCCGCGGATCAGTCCGTCGATCACCACACCTACCCCGGTCAATTCAGCGCGGGCGATCACGAGACGTTGGACGACTTCCTCGAAACCATTGAGCGCGATGCCATTGAACTCGCACTTAGCCAGACACGCTGGAATAAAACTGCCGCCGCGGCAAAGCTGGGCATCAGCTTCCGCTCACTGCGCTACCGGCTGAAAAAGCTGGGACTGGAAAACGAATAACCCGGCAAATGCCGGGTTATTTTTTATTGTCGCTGCATCGCTAGCGCGCCATCAACTTACCAGCATTCGGCACCATAGGAGCCAGTCGCATTGCGCACACCCGCGTTCGTCAATGTGAGGCTGCCGCACTTGGTATCGGCCGCCTGGCTGGTACCGGCGACAGGTGCCGCGGTGAGGGTGTAGGTGGTCGCGGTGATGGCAGCCGTGACGCTGTACATCCCCTCAGCCGAGGTAATGGTTCCACCACCCGAAAGGGTCGTTGCCACAGAGCAATTCGCATTGTCGTAGGCGCTGTAGGTGGTAAAGCAACGCTGCAGGCGGTGCGCCACATCATTCAGCGTCGCCTTGGCGTCTGCACGGTTGCTCTTGCGTACAGACTCCATGTACGACGGGTACGCGATGGCCGAAATAATGCCGATGATGGCCACAACGATCATCATCTCGATTAGGGTAAAACCGGTTTGTTTGTGCATAACTAAATCTCAATCTTCCAAATACTTATCGCAACTGACGCCAGGACATACGACCAACCGCCTCGGAGGGGAAGCCACCTTCAGGCACCGCCACATCACCGCGGATGTTACTGGTGGGGAGATAGGCCTTTTCACCACTGCGGATGATTTCCGAATAACTGATGACCGCGTAATCCACTTCCACCCCGTCTTCGCCAAAGATGCTGTGCCCCTCATAACGGTCACCCACCGCAACCAGTTCCATCAGCCAGCCGCTACCACCAAAGGAGCAGGGATCGGTAGAAGTGATGGTGGTTGGAAACAGCAGGCGGTCGTACACCAGCAGCGGCTTACTGATCACGCGTTCACCGGTAACACTGCCGGCATAGGACAGGTCCAGGTACCAGCCTTTTTTGGTCTCCCAAAAGCTGGTGTCGGTATTGCCGGCCACTTCACGCACACCATTCGCTTCCGTGGAAATGGATTTCTGGAACAGTTGATCGCGGCCGGTTACCGGCGCATCTTCATCGGCAATCGCATAGAAGCTGTTCACAACGCTACCAACGGTGTTATCGGTGCTCGCCATGTACTGGCCGGTACCGAAATAGACCATGATTGCATTATCCAATTCGCCATTCAGGCCCAGTGTAGGCGTGGAAGTAATCGGCTGCGGATTGCCGCTCGCATCAACCGCGGTAAACAGTGGTGCATTTACTCCACCGCTGTCCAGTGCCACATCCCAATTGCTCGCATTATTTGCGCTGAGATCGAACTTCCACATGTTGCCGAGCAGGTCACCGGCATAGGCAGAAATCACTTCGCCGTCGGCATTCGCAATCAGCGCCGGGCCAGCGAGGCCATTTGCCCCTGCATCATTTACCTCAATGATCTGGGTTTCCGTGAGCGGGTTCTCCAGGTCTACCGCGAACAGCCGTGCGCGGTCATTCTCGGAGTTATAGCCGTTGCCGAAGAACAGCTTCCAACCATCGCCTGTCGGCGCGATAAGCGGCTCACCGGTGATATTCCCGATACCGGGGAAATCCGCTTCGGTCAGTTCAAACAAAATATCTGATGCATCGAAACTGTCTGGATTGGTGACGTCGAGGGCAAAAATACCGCGGCCGCCGGCGCCGAGAGAGCCCACCAGGATGTTCTTCCAGGCACCATCCACGAACGCATCGCCCACAAACAGCTTGCCGTCCATGCTGTAGGCATGTGGGTTGGTGGTAGAACCGTAATCCGCTTCACTCATATTCGCCAACTGGTCGTATACGCCGGAAGGGATATAGGCGAACAGCTCTTCACCGGTAGAGGCATCGAATGCGTGCAACATGCCATCGTTGGCACCGACATAAATCACCTGGCGACGATTATCCTTCTGGCTCGAATGATACGTGTCGTAGGCGAGGCCACCGAGCGCTTCGGACAGGCTGCTGAAGTTGTATTTCTGGTCACCGGCAAATACCGGGCTGGAGTTCACAATATCCCCCAGCAACGAGCTGCGCTCGCGCAGGCCGGTGACATCCGCACCGCGCACCCAGTTCAGGCGATCCTGCCCCTGGGCATCGGTACCACCGTCCTTCAGGGCATCCTGCTGCGCAGTTGACAGGTTCGCCCACACAAACTCGGTGCCTGCGGTACCGTTATGGGTGTAGATATCCCGTATCGCCGGACTGGCAAAATCTGCGTCTTCGGTTTGCCACTTGGTGGTGCCGACACTGCCATCACTATTCAGGTTCAGCGCGCGGATTTCACCACTCCAGTTGGTGCTGTTAAAGCGCGCCTGGTAAATCACCGTATCGGTACCGAGACGGGTGGAGTTAGTGGCAACCGAGGAAGCCGAGCCGTCGGTACGCCCAACAATGTTTTCCAGCACGCTGGAGAGGTCATCGGCAAATGCCTGGGGGTCCGCAGCACTGAAGAAACCACCGCGGCCGTTGACCGATGCGTGGAGCAGGTCATCTACTTTTGCCGCATTGCTGTTCGGGTTTGGCCAGTTGATGGTGGCCCCAGTGCCTATTGCGGCAAAGGCATCATCCTTGTCCACGCTGCCGGTAACACCAAAGGCCACGCCAAAGGTCACCATGTGCTGCCAGAAGGCTGGGTCGATTGAATCATCTTTTACCGGTACCTGGTTGGACAGGTCCGTGCGCAAGTCGGTGCCCCAGTAATACATCGCCACGTCGGCCAAGGTATTGCTGTGGGAGTCGGTAAACGGGGATGCCGCGGTATAGGTATAGGACTGCCCGTCGGGCCCGGTAATCTCCGATCCGGACGTGCCATCCACGTTGGCCTCGGCGGCATTCGTATAGTCACTGGTACCGTTCCAGTAGCCGTCGGTCATCAAGATGGTGTAGTTCGCGCGACAGGCGAGATGTGGCGTGGAATCGTCGGTGCCGGGATCCTGACCCCAGGGGCCGCGGTTATCCGTACGCATGAAGTATTGCCCGGCGCTATCCAGCGCGCGCCGCAGCGGGGTACCGGAGTAAGGTACCGCACGGGTGTACAGTGTGCTGAAAAAGTTCTCGCGGTTAGTGCCAGAGAACGGGCGCACACCATTTAACACCGTATTGGTGTTCACGCCGTCAACGCTGGTCGACCCCTGGTTGATCGCGCCAAAGCCCACGCGCAGGTCTTCCCCCTGCTCCGCAAACGCGCGGCCAATGCCCGCCCGCGCAGCGAGCATCCGCGAGCGATAATAGGTGTACCAGTTGGCAAAATTCTGGATTTCCTCGGTGTAGGTACAGGTGCCGGCAGAACAGTCGGTTCGCTCATCGCGACCGTGCCCGGTGTAGCTGGGAATACCCGGCTTTATCTCCTGCTTGGTGTAATTGCCCCACACCCACTGGCCACCGCCGTTGTGCCAGAAGTAGGTGGCAGGCCAAAAGGTCAGCGCATCCGTATTCCAACCGTAAGACACGTTACCATCCGCATCCACCGTACGGGTGTACCAGCGGTTGTCATTGTAATTTGCGTTATCAACGGTGAGGTTACGCGCCCTTTCCGTTACCGATTCGTCGCCGGTGGGACAGGTACCGGTATTTGCCGGATTGTGCCAGGCACACTCGGGAACCGCATCCGGGTACACGGTACCGTCATACTTGATCCAGGGTTTGTAGGTGATCGACGGATCGTAATAAGTCTTGTTGAACTGGGGAGAACGGGTCAGCGCATTAAACGGATCGTCATCGGCCACGGTCGGGATACGGTTATCGCCGTCGTTGGAACCGTAAATTCCATTGGCCCGCGGAAAAATATAGCTGGTGCCGTTACGGAAATTTTCCGGTGTGATTTCGAAATGCATCGAGCCCGAGTCATCCAGAATAAACATGATATTCGGCGGTGCACCGGTACTCAGGAACAGCGGGCTCTGCGCCATATCAACCGACATGGCACTGTGTGTTACACCCAGGCTCAATACTGCGGCAGCCAGACCGGCAGAGAATTTTTTTGCGTTCATTTTTATGCTCATCAATTATTCCCTTCCCCAGACTTAGCGTTTGTACGTGGACTGGAGGATAACCACTGCATCCGCAGTACCGCCTTCGGCGCGGCTGGTTACCCGGTAATACACGGTATCTTCGGTTTTCAGGGTGCTGGCAAAATCTACCGCGCCGCCATCGGCGGCATTGGTGGTAACCGTTGAGGTCACCTCTTCAATGACATATTGCGGCTGGCTGGCCACCATCTGCACCCCTTCCGCGGAGCGCACCGAGCCGGCATCCCATCCGTACGTGTCCCAGAATCCAGTGCTGCTGGAGCCATCCATTGCCTGCACCAGGCCTGCGGTAGACCCGTTAAACACGGGGATGGTTGCCCCGGTGAGTACTTCCTCACCCGCACGCAGGCCGGCCTCGGCAGACTGGAATGCGAGATTACGGTCGCGCATATTACCGGCCATCAATTCCTGCATTCCGCTACCACGAATCGCCGCCATGCCCACCAGGGTCATCAGCAGTACCATAATCAGGCCGACAATCAGCGTCATACCCCGCTGACCATGAATCGCCTTGAAGCTCGTTACTTTTTTCATACTCTTCTCGTGATTGACCTTCCGATCAGGGCAAGCGACTGCGGATGCCTACCGTATTGATAAAAACCTGACGCAAGCGGCGGTCACCGGGCGCGTTATTGACAACACCATTGAAGGTGTAGGGCTGCTCTTCCGGTAGCAGGTTGTCTTCGGTGCTTTGAATCAGCAGCTGTACGCGCACACTGGAAATATCTTCCCAAGCGGCAACGGTCGTGAGCGCAGAGGCATCGACATAGGTATCGGGGATGCCGTCACCAGAGGTGTCGCGGCCGTACGTCAGCTGCATATCCTCAATCCCCTCCAGCAGCTCTAGCGGCGTGCCCCCGTTGGTTTGCTGCCACAGACTGGGCTGCGCACTGGCGGTGCCATCGGCGATGTAATACACGGAGGTGTTCATCTTGATAATTTCTGCATCATCCCCAAAAGTTTCTTCCGGGTTGCTGTTGCCACCCCAGGAAGTAATTGCATTGCCAGGCAACATGCTCGCCCCGGAGTGTGCAATATTGATTTCTGTAGTACCGCCACCACCGGTTGCCTGCATTTGAGAAATTTGGAAAACCCGCGCCTTGCTGCAGTCAGTAGCCACCACAATATCCTGCTCACACAGGCCACTGTAACTTGCCAGACCGGCCCCGCATGAGGCGGCCACCCCGGTATTTTCAGTGAAAAGCTGGGCACCGTTGTTGTTCTGGGTAATGTCCACGCCATTGCCGTTGGCCCCGCGCACCACCAACACATCGGTGCCCTCGACAATTCCCGCCGGATAGTCCGCGGGGGGAGTAGCGCCAACGTCATTCAATCCTTCAATACCAATCTCGAAGTTGTATGCCAGATCGCCAGAGCTATTCAGGGTATTGGTCACATTCAGGTTGCGGCTCATGCAGCCCATGTAGCCCGCCATGCGAATATCCTCGGCGAGAAACTCCATCGCCAGGCGGCCACTTTCCTGCACCCGCGCCAGCGCCTGCTGGGTGGAAAAGGTGGCGCGACTCGACAGGAACAACTGCACCACACCGGTCATCAATATCAGGCCAATGGTGATGGAGATCATCAGCTCAACCAGCGAGATACCTGTCTGGCTGCGCATGGTTGTTTGCATATGCATTTTTCTTAACATTGCTTACTGCTCCTCACAGCCGGGTGGTATACACGAATTGACTGGTATCTTCAGTGGCATCGCCAGAGCTGTTCTGCTCACCCCACTGGATGGTCACGGTGCAGAAACTGGTGGCAGCAATGCACTCGATACCGCCATCCGCGCCGGGTAGCGTGTCTTCCACATTGGTTAACCACTGGTTCATATCCTGTTGCGCCAGGGTCGTGCCCGTCGGTTTGGCGTCCGCCAGGCCCAATGAGTAACTCGCGACATTGGCGCGATTGATACGCGCGCGATCGAGAATGTCGTACGCGAGGATATTGGCCTGTGAGCGCAGGTAAGCACTGTGGTTGTATTGCAGGGACTTACTCTGCAGTGCGGCCAGCGCCAGCAATGAGGTACCGAGGATCAGTACGGTTACCAGAACTTCGATCAGGCCAGCGCCCTGTTGTTTTTTCATTGGAATCCCCATGTCAGGAACAGCCCGTTAATTAGGAGCAGCCAGAGGTGGTGCGTGCGGCATTCAACATGCCCGCAGCACCCACGGTAATTTGCCGCGCGCTGTTACTGCTACAGCCGCTAAAGCTTGTGTTCAGGGTTACCGCACCGCTGCCAGACAGGCCCAAGGTACCGCGGCGGGTAAAACGTACAAAGGTGGGGGAGCCACCACCCTGGGTGGCGGCGACCGCGGCGCCATTCTCAGGGGCTTCCCAAAAGCGCAGCACGGCCGCCGCATTGGCCACCACAGGTGCCGCTGCATCATCGGTTGCTGCTGTGTCGAGCACCACTATCCAGTTGTCGGTCCAGCCACCATCGCAGCTGGAACCATCAGAACTCCCACACAGGGTGACACGGGCACCGCGCTTGATGGCTTCGCTGCGTGCAAACTGCAACGCACCAACCATTTCTTCGCCGAGCGTGGCAGAGCGGGTGTTCTGGATCATGGTGTTGAAGCCGGGCACGGCGATGGCGACGATAACCCCGAGCACGGCGAGGGTGATCATTAACTCGATCAGGGTCAGCCCCTGCTGTCTGGATCCCATAGTGTCTAAGCCTCAGATATTCTGCTTTTTATTCCTGCTGAACACGCTTCAATGCCCCCCATCGCGCGCCGGTTCGGTGATCGACTCAGGTGGTACGGATGAACCGCAAATACTGGCATCGATTCTATCTTATGCAACATTTCCAGTGTGACCGCTCTGGATGCCGAATTAGCGCGATGTTAGCTTTTGCGCACCCTATCACGCTCGCGGCCTCGACAAGAGCCGGGGCCGACAAACGGTGAGCTGAAGGGAGCAAGCGGCAGCCAGGACGGCCACCGTTGAAAATATATACAACTCAGGGAGGAGCTGTGAAGCAACGTGGTCTCACACTGATTGAGCTGCTGATCACCTGCAGCATTCTTGGCATTTTACTGGCCATTGGCATACCCAGCTTTCAGCAACAGCTGGAAGACAGCCGCACAAGAGCCGCCGCCGACACGCTGCTACAGGCCATCCATCTCACCCGCAGCAAAGCCGTCAGCACAAATCGCCGGGCCACCTTGCGCAGGCTCGCTACCTGGCATGCAGGCTGGGAAATTTTTTACGACCTGGATTTTGACGGCGAGCGGGACCCCGATGAGCCGCAGATCGCGACGGGGAGTGAACTAACTGGAGTCACAGTCAATGGCAACGGCCCACTGGCGACCTATGTTTCGTTTATCGGCTCGGGGGAAAGCCGTTATGCGGGTACGGCGAGCGGTGGCGGCTTTCAGGCCGGGACCTTCACTATTTGCCCGACGACCCAGGGAGAGGGCTACCAGCTGGTGCTCGCACGCAGCGGCCGTGTCCGCGTAGACAGGGTCGCTGCAGCAGATTGCTAGGCCGTAGATTGCCAGCCCGTAAATTGTTAGACGGGGGACTTCCGAAAGAATCCGTTGCGGGTCAGACCCGCAACTCTTTAGGCAGGCTGAAGCTGATGTTTTCCGGGATGCCGGCCACCTCATCGGGCGCGTCCGCACCCAGGTCGCGCAACTTCTTGATCACCCGCTCCACCAGCACCTCCGGCGCCGATGCACCGGCGGTGATACCGATACGCTGTTTACCCTGCAGCCAGGATGCGTCGATGCAATCCGGGCCGTCAATCAGGTAGGCCTCGGCACCGCAGCGCTCGGCAAGTTCACGCAGGCGGTTGGAGTTGGAACTGTTCGGGCTTCCCACCACCAATACCAGGTCGCATTCCAGCGCCAGCTGTTTCACCGCATCCTGACGGTTCTGGGTGGCATAGCAGATATCGTCTTTGCGCGGGCCGCGAATACTGGGGAACTTCGCCCGCAGGGCGTCGATGACCCGGGAGGTATCATCCACAGACAGCGTAGTCTGAGTAACAAAGGTCAGGTTGGAAGGGTCCTTTACCTCGAGGGCCGCAACATCCTGCTCATCTTCCACCAGATAGATGGCACCGCCATTACTGGTGTCGTACTGGCCCATGGTGCCCTCGACTTCCGGGTGCCCTTCGTGACCGATAAGGATACATTCACTGCCATCGCTACTGAACTTGCTCACCTCGATATGCACCTTGGTGACGAGCGGACAGGTGGCATCGAAGACCTTCAATCCGCGCTCGGCGGCCTCCTGCTGTACGGCCTTGGAGACACCGTGCGCACTGAAGATCACGATCACATCGTCCGGCACTTCATCCAGCTCGTCCACAAATACCGCGCCGCGCTCACGCAGGGTATCCACAACGAATTTGTTGTGTACCACTTCGTGACGCACGTAAATAGGCGCTCCAAATACATCCAGCGCGCGGTTCACGATATCAATGGCGCGGTCGACACCGGCGCAGAAACCGCGAGGATTGGCGAGGCGAATTTGCATCTTACTGGGTCCTTGACCTATCTAAGCCGTCTAATTAATTGACCGAGGCCACTTCAAGAATTTTCACATGGAAGAATACGGTTTGACCGGCTAGGGGGTGATTAAAATCCACCTCCACATCGTCCTCGCCAATTGCGCGAATCACGCCAGGCAATTCGCCATCACCGTTATCAAACGAAACCACCAAGCCCTCTTCCAGCTCCATGTCTGGTGAAAAATGGCCTTTTTTCACCTTCTGGATATTGGACGGGTTGCGCTGGCCGAAGCCCGCTTCCGGGGGCACTTCGATTTCTGCCTCATCACCCGCCTTCAGGCCGAGCAACGCACTTTCAAACCCAGGTAACAGGTTACCGTCACCAACGATAAACGTGGCTGGCTCACCTTCAAAATTGGAATCAATTTCCGAACCGTCATCCAGCTTCAATGCGAAGTGCAGGGTGACCCGGCTGTGTTCGCCAATTACGTTATTACTCATACTACTTCTCTAACAGATACGTCCGTTGTGCGATTAGGCTTCCGCGCCACTGTTGCTCGACTCTTCGTCTTTTTCTTTAAAAAACAGCAGCTCGATCAGCAGCATCGCGGCACCCACGGAAATTGCCATATCGGCGACATTGAACACAGGGAAATGCCAATCTCCGTAATAGACAGAGATGAAATCGCGCACATAACCGAGCAGCATGCGGTCCCACAGGTTGCCCAGTGCACCGCCAAGAATAAGCGCGAGCGCCATGGGTTCCCAGCGCTTGTCCGCCGGCAACTTCTTGATCCAGACAATCACCACGGCGCTGAAGATCACGGCCACCGCACCAAAAAACCAACGCTGCCAGCCCCCGGCATCGGCCAGGAAGCTAAATGCGGCACCATAGTTTTCTGCATAAGTGAACTGCAGAAAGCCAGGGATAATCTGCAATGGCGGCCCATACATAAAGCGCTCCACTGCCCAAACCTTGGTGGCAATATCAATCACGATGATCACCAGCGACAGCAGGTACCACCGCCAGGGCGCCGCGAACAGGCCAAACGAGGGCTTGGGCTTGAGAGCGTTAGGCATAGTGTTCCTCATGCAAAATCGCGTTTTTCATGCAAGGTCGCGTTGTTCATACAAAGTAGCGCTGATTATGCGAAGTGACGTTCTTCGCCATTGCCACTCACATTTTCTACACAGCGCCCGCACAGTTCCGGGTGCTCACTGTTGCTGCCCACATCTTCTCGATAGTGCCAGCAACGTCCACACTTCGGTGCATCCACTTTATGCACCGACACACGCAAGCCGGCAAGTTCCGTCTCTTCGGCGCCGGCCGCGTCGGCAATCGGCTGCACGGAGGTAGAGGAACAAATCAGTACAAAGCGCAGCTCATCCTTTAGCGCATCGAGCTTGGCCTGCAGGGCCGGGTCGGCAAACAGGGTAACGGCTGCTTGCAAGGAGCCACCAATGTTGCCAGCGCCACGCTGCTCTTCGAGCACCTTGTTCACCGCCGTTTTCACATCGGCAATGGCGGCCCAGAATTCATCACCCATTTCGGTGCCTTGCGGCAATTCAGGGAATTCATGCCACTCCGCCAGCATGACGCTATCTTCCGAGTTACCGGGGATGAACTTCCACAGTTCCTCCGCGGTGAAACTCAGGATCGGTGCAACCCAGCGCACAAACGCCTGCATGATGTGGTACAGCGCAGTTTGTGCGGAGCGGCGTGCGACACTGTCTGCCTGGGTGGTGTACTGGCGATCCTTGATGATATCCAGGTAGAAGCCGCCCATCTCCACCACGCAGAAGTTATGCAGCTTCTGGTAAATCTGGTGGAACTGGTAGCGGTCGTAGCAAGCGATGATTTCTTCCTGCAGCTTCGCGGCCTGTTCCAGCGCCCAACGATCCAGCGCCAGCAGCTCTTCTACCGGCAACAGATCTTTCGCCGGGTCAAAGCCCGCCAGGTTAGACAGGAAGAAGCGCGCAGTGTTGCGCAGGCGGCGGTAAGAATCCGCAGTGCGCTTCAGGATTTCGTCGGAAACCCCCATCTCTCCGCTAAAGTCGGTGGCCGCAACCCACAGACGTAATACGTCCGCGCCCAGCTTATTGATCACATCCTGGGGCGCTACCACGTTGCCAACGGACTTGGACATCTTGCGACCCTGCGCATCCACGGTGAACCCGTGGGTCAGCACCTGCTTGTAAGGGGCGCAATTGTTGATGGCGATCGAGGTTTTCAGGGAAGACTGGAACCAACCACGGTGCTGGTCTGAACCTTCCAGATACAGATCTGCCGGGAAGCGCAGGCCTTCACGGCGCTCGAGCACCGCGTAGTGGGTTACGCCTGAATCGAACCATACGTCCAGGGTATCGGTGACTTTCTGGTAATTATCCGCTTCATCACCCAACAGCTCTGTGGCGTCCAGTTCGAACCAGACGTCCATACCGCCCTCTTCGACCTTCTGCGCCACTTTTTCCATCAGTGCCGGGGTGTCCGGATGGATCTCGTGGGTTTCCTTGTGCACGAACAGCGCAATGGGCACGCCCCAGGTACGCTGACGGGAGATACACCAATCCGGACTGGCATCCAGCATGGAGTCAATGCGTGCCTTGCCCCAACCGGGGATCCACTGTACTTCGTCCGCCGCCTTCTGCGCGTGCTCCAGCAAATCGTTCTGTTGCATGCTGACAAACCACTGCGGGGTCGCGCGGTAAATCAGTGGCGTCTTGGTACGCCAGCAGTGCGGGTAGCTGTGCAGCAGTTTGTCTTCATGCAGCAACACGTCTTTCTCTTTCAGCAGTTCAACGATCTTGCCGTCAACTTTGTAGACGTGCTCACCGGCAAACACCGGTACCGCATCGCGGAACACGCCGTTATCGTCGACGTAATTCAGAGTCTCGATGCCGTAACGCTTGCCCACATTGAAGTCGTCCGGGCCGTGGTCGGGTGCGGTGTGCACACAGCCGGTACCGGCATCGGTGGTGACGTGATCACCGAGGATGATGGGCAGCTCTTTGTCGTAAAAGGGATGCTTGATCTTGAGGTGTTCCAGCGCGGCACCGCGGATACGCCCAACCACTTCACCTTCCAGGCCTGCACGCGCCAAGACGTCATCTTTGAGGGCCTCGGCGAGCAGCAGGCGCTTGTCGCCCACCTGCACCACTACATACTCCAGGTCGCCGTTTACGGATACGGCTTGGGAAGAAGGCAGAGTCCAGGGGGTGGTGGTCCAGATCACAACGGAGAGCTGACCGTCACCTGCGTGGCCACCGGCGGCGTCGGCGATGGCCAACGCGGTCTCATCGGTTACCGGGTAGCAAACATCGATGGAAAAGGAGGTTTTATCCTGGTACTCGACTTCCGCTTCCGCCAGGGCGGAACCGCCCACCACACTCCAGTAGACCGGCTTGAAGCCGCGGGAAAGGTGGCCGTTTTTTACTACGCCCGCCAGGGAGCGAATGATGTCGGCTTCGAACTGGAAGTCCATGGTGCGGTAGGGGTTGTCCCACTCACCGAACACGCCGAGACGGATAAAGTCTTTCTTCTGTCCTTCGACCTGTTTGGCGGCGTACTCGCGACATTTCTGGCGGAACGTTTTGTGATCTACCTTAACGCCGGCCTTGCCAACTTTCTGCTCCACTTTGTGTTCGATGGGCAGGCCGTGGCAGTCCCAACCGGGCACGTATGGGGCATCGAAGCCGCTGAGGGTTTTCGACTTTACGATAATGTCTTTCAGGATCTTGTTGACCGAGTGCCCGATATGGATATCGCCATTGGCATAGGGAGGGCCATCGTGCAGGATAAATTGCTCACGACCGGCGCGAGCTTCACGAATCTTTTCGTAAAGCTTGCCTTCTTGCCATTTTTTCAGAATCTCCGGCTCCCGGTTGGGCAGGTTGCCACGCATCGGGAAGTCGGTTTGAGGAAGATTCAGGGTCGCTTTGTAATCGGTCATTGGCTATCTACTTCGGTTGTAGCTCAGAAATAATTCATTCTTTGTGCCTTGACCCACTTCATTCGGGAAACTTTCTTACGAAGTGCAAGGCTAAAAATCTAAGCTGGAGTGCTGGGGATCAGGTTTCAAAACCGTCGGTGACAGGACGTCACCGCCGGAGCGTACATGGATGTACTCGCAGCGATTTTGAAACCTGATCCCCAGTGCTCCAGCGCCACCGGAGAAAAGAAAGAGCTCCGGGGCCCTTTAAACTCGTTCAGTTGCGGTAGGGTACTGGGGGCGAGTTTTCAGGACCGCTGTAAACCCACCCCTGGGCGCTGCGGCGCAAACTTCCTGTTTGCGACGCTCCTGAAAACTCGCCCCCAGCCCCCTACCTTCGCATCTCACAAAGTACTTCGTTAGATGCAACGGGGTAATTCGTGATGCTCAAACTGGCTTGCGGTTAGCAAACCAGGCTTTTGCATTCTCAATGTCGTCCGCGATTTTCTGTTTGAGGATATCCAGCGACTCAAACTTTTCTTCATCGCGCAGTTTGTGGCAGAAGGTCACCGCAATTTCACGGCCGTAAAGGTCGCCGTTGAAATCGAACAGATGCACTTCCAACAGCGGCTTGGCCCCCTCACCTTCTACCGTGGGGCGGAAACCTACATTGGCAACGCCAGCTACTTCCATGCAACTACCACCCATAGGGGCGCCGCTAGTCCGCTTTGCCGTCACCGTGTATACGCCCACTAAGGGCGAGCGGTAGCGGTGCAGCCGCACATTGGCCGTCGGTGCACCGAGCTGGCGGCCGAGCGCACGACCGCGGGCAACAAGCCCGGTGATGCGGTATGGCTTGCCCAGCAACTGCTCAGCGAGGGCAAAGTCCGCGTCCTGCAGGGCCTTGCGGATACGCGTACTGCTCACCCGCTCACCACCGATCTGCAAGGTGGCGGTATCCTCGACACTAAAGCCCGATTTAGCGCCGGCCTGCTGCAGCAAGGCGTAATCACCACTGCGGTCACAGCCAAAACGGAAGTCGTCGCCCACTACCAGGTGGCGCACTCCCAGGCCGTCGACCAGCACCTGCTGGATAAAGGCGTCGGCGCTCAAGCTGCGCAGGCGCTCGTTGAACTGCAGGCACAACACCCGGTCCACACCCGCATCGAACAGGGCCAGCACCTTTTCCTTGAAACGCATCAGGCGCGCCGGGGCTTTTTCGCCGGAGAAGTACTCGTGGGGCTGGGGTTCGAAAATAATTGCCACCGAGGGCAGCTGGTGCTCCGCGGCCCGCGCGCGCAACTGCGTAATAATGGCCTGGTGGCCCAGGTGCACACCGTCAAACGACCCAATGGTGGCCACGCATCCGCGGTGGTGCGGGCGCAAATTGTGCAGCCCGCGTATCAGCTCCCGTTGCTCGGTCACAGTGCTCCAACCACCCTTTTCCGCCCTGGCAAAATCAAGCGGCGCAGTATACCGGATTTCCCCGGCCTCTGGGCACCGTCAACCGTCGTGCAACGCCCCGAAAATTCAGGAAGTCGCACGGAAATGCCGCGGCCGCAGACCGCTGGCCAGCAGCACCACGCCATAGGTGGCGCCGCCGGCGGCAACCAGTGCCGCCATTCGCCAGGCCCGCTCCCACCAGAGCCACTGGCTCCACTCACCCCAGAAGTGCAGGATTGTCAGCAATGTCGCGGCCAGCGCCAAATTAGCCAGCAGCAGACGCAAGAGGTAGCTGCGCCAGCCGGCTTCCGGCGCATAAACACCGCCCTGGCGCAGGCCGCGGTACAACAGCCAGGCGTTGATCGCCGCCTGTCCGGCGGTGGCCATCGCCAGCCCCATATGACCAAGCTTAAAGTAGATATGCAGTGGGATGACAAACAGCAGGCTCAGCAGCATCTTTGAGGCGATGGCGATGAGACCAAACTTCACCGGCGTGGCGGTGTCCTGGCGCGCGAAATACCCTGGAGCCAGCACCTTGATCAGCATGAACGACAGCAGGCCGAAGGTATAAGCACGCAGTGACCAGGCGGCCATCTCCATATCCCGCGGGGTCATGTTGCCGTACTGAAACAGGACCGTCAGTAGGGGCTCGGCCAGCACGAACAGGGCGACCGCTGCCGGCAGCGCAATCAGGGTGACGCTGCGCAGCGCCCAGTCAATGGTATGGCGGAACTTGCGCGGGTCCCCGCCGGCGTGCTGGCGGGACAGGTTCGGCAGGATCACGGTGGCCACAGCCACGCCAAACACGCCCAGCGGCAGCTCGGTCAGGCGATCGGAAAAGTACAGCCAGGTAACCGAGCCGGTTGGCAGGAAAGAGGCCAGCACCGTGTCCAGCACCAGGCTGATCTGGGTAACCGACACACCAAAGATCGCCGGCGCCATCAAGCGCAAAATCTTACGCACACCGGGATACTGCCAGTCCCACTTGGGTCGCGGCAGCAGCCCCTGCTGGATCAGGAAGGGGATCTGGAACAGCAACTGCACCACCCCAGCGGCCAGCACCCCCCAGGCCAGCGCCATCACCGGTGGCTCAAACCAGCCGGCCGCAATGGTGGCCGCGCCTATCAACACCAAATTCAGCAAAACCGGGGTGAGCGCGGGGATCAAGAAGCGGTCGAAGCTGTTCAGCATGGCGCCGGCGAAACCAGTCAGCGAGATCAGCATCAGATACGGAAAGGTAATGCGCAGCATTTCCGTGGTCATGGCGAACTTTTCCGGCTCGTTGCCCCCCCACCACCAGCCAAACGCAAATATCCCTGCCACCAGCGGCGCGCACAGAACGCCGAACAGGGTGACCAGCAGCAGGGTGCCACCCAGCGCCCCCGCGACGCGGTCGTTCAGCTCCCTGACCGCGGCAATACCGCCATTCTGGCGGTATTCCGCCAATACGGGGACAAAGGCCTGCGAGAAAGCGCCCTCGGAGAACAGGCGACGGAAGAAGTTGGGGATTTTGAACGCCACAAAGAAGGCATCGGCGGCATCACTGGCGCCGGTCAGGCGGGCAAACACAATGTCCCGGGCCAGTCCCAGCACCCGCGACAATAAAGTGGCACCCCCAACTACGGAGGTTCCGCGCAACAGTCCCCGTTGCGGACTATCTTTTGGAGCCTGCGGGGCCTGCCCGGGAGAGTCCGGGGTCGGTTTGGAGGTCTGGTTTGGCGAAGATCCTGCCACTTCCCTGATTCCTGGTTCACGATCACTACATAATGGCCGGCAAGTCTACCGCAATCTACCTACTCGGCCAGCTGGAATGGGAACTTATCCCGCATTTCATCCGCGCCACGCCTACGCTTGGCGCAAGAGGGAACTATACTCAGGTTATGCAGTTGGCGCGCTACAGGGAGTAGTGGCAAAAGAGGAGTAACGGAATGACCATCAACGCATTGATTATTGCACTGATACTGGCGGTTCTACTGTATATCGCCGTGGCCATGGGCCCGCGCCCGCGGCGAGTGCGAGTGCGTATTGAGCAACCCAGAGACCGGCGTTACCGGCGTCCCCAAGTCTGAGACACCCCTCAAACCCAGAGGCAGAACTCAGTCACAGGGGCCTGCGCCATATTTCGCCATAATTGTTGCGCAATTCGCCCCACGGGCGCCACGCCAGTGCCTTCTTGCGGGATTTAAATAACTCTCAACCGAAGCGGGAAACACCCGATCGGAACCAAGAGCAGTTATTTCAATCCAATCGCAAGGAACACGCACATGAAAAAGTTGTTGATGGCAGTAACCCTGAGCACTCTGACTCTGAACACCATTGCTTCCGCTGAGGCCGCTACCGACACAGAAAACGATTTGCAGGGCTCAGTCCTGACTCCGGCCGCGCAGGCCGGTGTATTTACCGGCGCCACGGTTGCAGGTGCCGCCATCGCAGGCCCCATAGGCTTCATCGCCGGGGCACTTGGCGGAGCCTGGCTGGGCGAACAGATCAAGCAAGCAGAAGAGGCCGACATGCTCGCAACGCAACTCACCGAAAGCCGCACCGAACTGGGCAACCTCGCACAACAACTGGATGCGGCGCGACTGTCCGCCAACGACGCCCGCGAACTGGCACTGGAGAGCCTCGAGTTCCAGATGCTGTTCACCACCGGCGACGACGAACTCCAGGAGGCCCAAGAGCGCCAGGCCGCCGCCATGGCCGACTTCCTCAACCGCCACCCGCAGTTGCAGGTCTACCTGGAAGGACACTCCGACCCCCGCGGTAGCGACGGCTACAACAATGTGCTGTCAGACCAGCGTGCCCTGAGCGTACAGCGTGCCCTCGAAGCCTACGGCGTTGCGCCGGAGCGCATTGAGCGTCGCGCCCTTGGTGCCAGCCAGTCCAAAGCCAGCAAAGGTGACCACGACGCCTACGCTCTGGAGCGCCGCGTCGACATTCACTTCGGCATGCCGGAAGCGGTTGCTGGCTCTTTCTGAGCCCAGAAACCACGGCAACAATGTCATTGGCCGGCCTCCGCTCCACAAAAGCGGCGGTCGGGCTCCTCGAGCCCAGCTCCACCGCTGGAGCAGCCGCTCACCGCCCCTCAAAACCCAACCCTGTAAGTGGTATTTTGCGCGCGGCGCACCTGTGACCGCGCGGCTTTTTACCCCGCAAGTTACCGCAATCAGTGCCACACAAGCCCATTCAACCGCCAGATCCCTTTGCCTCGAGCACCGCTAATCGGGCATGATTTTCCGCTGAGCCAAATCTAATAATTCGTCACAGTTCCGGAAACCTATGAGCAGCCCGACCATTGCCATCGTCGAAGACGAAATCGCCATCGCCGAAAATTACCGCGACGCCCTGCGCCGCAGCGGCTATCAGGTGAACCTCTACCACACCCGACCGGATGCACTGGCCGCTTTTCAGCAGAGACTGCCGGACTTGGCGGTGATCGATGTCGGGCTGGGGGCTGAAATCGAGGGCGGCTTCGAACTGTGTCGCGAGCTGCGCGCCATGGCGCCAACCCTGCCCATCCTGTTCCTCACCGCACGGGATTCCGAGCTGGATATCATCTCGGGCCTGCGCCTGGGCGCCGACGACTACCTGACCAAGGATATTTCTCTGCCGCATATGCAGGCGCGGATCAGCGCCCTACTGCGCCGGGTCAGTGCGATGCAGTCGAACACCGACGATGACGACACCATCACCCAGGGCGACCTGACGCTGGATGTGTCCCGTATGCACTGCCACTGGCAGGGTGCGCCGGTGGACCTTACGGTGACCGAGTTCTGGATTGTGCACGCGCTGGCCAAGCGCCCCGGGCATGTCAAATCCCGCAGCCAGCTGATGGAGGCTGCACGGGTTGTACTGGATGACAACACCATCACTTCCCACGTAAAGCGTATCCGCCGCAAGTTCCAGGCGCTTGACGCCCAGTTCGATGCCATCGGCACCGCGTATGGCATGGGCTATCGCTGGCAGACCTGATGGAACCACCCGCATGAATTTACGCCGCCAACTGGTCCTGCTGAGCCTGTGCACCCTCGCCCTGCCCTGGGCAGGCTGCCAGTATTTACGCCAGGTCGATCAGGCTTTGGGCCAGGGGCAAATGCAGACACTGGAGGCCACCGGTAACGCCATCGCTGCGCGTCTCGCCAGTGCACCGGAGCTGGTCGCGCCCGATCCCAGGCGCACCGGCCGGCCACCCGGGGCCCAACTGTACCTGCACCCCCTGGAGTCTGCGCCGCAACTGGATGGCTACGGAGCCGAATGGCGCGGACGCGGCGTGCGCCCCAGAGTGCTGCCCGATTCCCGGGGCGAGCCTCTCGCCCAGGCCACCCTGGGCAAGTACGGCAGCCAGCTTTACCTGTTGCTGACCGCGAGTGATGCCAGCCCCAGCTACAAAGATCCGCGCATAGCGGGCATCTCCAACGGCGACACCGTAGAAATCCACACCGCCCACCAGCAATACACCTTACCGGTGGCAAGTCAGGGGCCGGTGCAAGCCATGTGGTACAACCCGCGCCGCGGCGAATACGAGCGCGAGCTGCGTATCCGCGGACGCTGGACCGCCTCGCCACAGGGCTACCAACTGGAACTGGCGATGCCCGTTGCGCTCAGCGGTGGCGAGCTTGCACTGCGCGTGCTCGACCGCCAACGCAGCGACGGCGGCCCCCCCGTGCGCCAGGCCAGCACCCTGCCCGCTGATGGTCGCCCCGGCATGCTGGTGGAACCGCTGCCGGCCCTGCAGCGGGAGCTGGAGCACTTCGCCCGTCCCGAGCTGCAACTCACGGTGGTGGACCAGGAGGGCTTCGTACTGGCGCGCACCGGCCGCGACTGGCACCAGCAACGCGAGCCAGCCAGCACCAGTACCGAGCGCAGCTGGCTGCGAAGCTGGCTCAACCGCCAGGTGCTGGCCACCGGCGAGCTGCCAGTACTTCCGCAAGACGCCCTGCCCGAGTCCCTCACGCAAAATCGCGAGACCGCCAGCCAGTGGTTCAATTTGCCCACGACGTGGGCAACCGGTGCTGCGGAAGAGCGCATCGCCGCGGTGAGCGTGCCGGTGATCACCCGGGCCGACAACATCATCGAGCGGCCGCTGCTTGGCCGCGTCATTACCGCGCAGTCCTCCAACGCACTGCAGTCACTTACCGAAACCGCTGCGCGCCGGCTCTGGCTGACCACCGCCGCCGCCGCAGGGCTGGTGCTGCTACTACTGCTGGGCTACGCCAGCTGGTTGTCCTGGCGCATTCGCAAGCTGCACCGGGCCGCGCAAACCGCGGTGGATAGCAGCGGCCGCCTGCGCGGCGAATTCCCCCGGCCTTACCTGAACGACGAGCTGGGAGCGTTGAATCGCGCCTTCGCCAGCCTGCTGGCGGAACTGGACCACTATCACCAATATTTGCGCAGCCTCGCCAGCAAGTTGTCCCACGAGCTGCGCACCCCCCTTGCCGTGGTGCGCTCATCGCTGGACAACCTGGCGGCGGGCGAGCTGGATACAGACAGCCGGCGCTATGCCGAGCGCGCAGCCGAAGGCGGAGCGCGCCTGTCGTCCATCCTCAACGCACTCTCTGCCGCCAACCAGCTGGAAGCCAGCATCAGCCAGGCGGAGCGCGAGGAATTCGACCTGTGCGACCTGCTGCAGCTACTCACCCAAAGCTACGCCGACGCCCACCCCGAGCAACAGTTTGCGCTGGACAGCCCGGACGGTCCTCAAAACTACTACGGGGCCCCAGAATTGCTCGCCCAGCTGCTGGACAAGCTTGTGGATAACGCCGCCAGCTTTGCCCCGGAGGGCAGTACAATCCAGCTTAAACTGGAGGCCGACGATGAAACCTACCGCGTCAGCGTCAGCAATACGGGGCCACTTTTGCCAGAGGGTTTTAAGCAGAAGCTGTTTGACTCACTGGTGTCGGTAAGGGATGACGGCGGCAAGGCCGGCCATCTGGGACTGGGACTGCACATCGCGCGCCTGATCGCCGACTTCCACCACGGGGAGCTGCGGGCGGCCAATCGCGATGATCACAGCGGGGTGGTATTTACCCTGTCGCTGCCCCGCTGAACAGCGCCGCGCCCGCCATCCTGGCGAAGCTATCCCAAGCGGTCACAAACAAGCCGCCAATGCGGTTGACAAACAACCAACGCTGGGGATAATGTCGCGTCCCAAACGGGCCCTCGGCCCGATTGTTCGAGATTTTACAGATTCCAGACAGGAGCAACCGGTGGCCAACTCACCCCAAGCGAAGAAACGCGCGCGCCAAAACGAAAAGCGCCGCAATCACAACGCCAGCCTGCGCTCCATGGTGCGCACCTACATCAAAAAGGTAGTTGCGGCCATTGATGCAGGTGACGCAGAAAAAGCCAAGACCGCTTACGCGGAAGCTGTGCCGGTTATCGACCGCATGGCAGACAAGGGCATCATTCACAAGAATAAGGCAGCTCGCCATAAGAGCCGCCTGAATGCCCAGATCAAGAAGCTGGCTGCCTAAGCCACCGCTTCCTGAGCACAAAAAACCCCGCTTATGCGGGGTTTTTTATTTACAGCACAATGAGATTGTCGCGATGGATTAGCTCGTCATCGTCGCGATAGCCAAGCAGCTCAACAATACGCTCAGACGACTGGCCACACACCTTGGCGGCCTCGGCACTGTCGTAGTTGACCAGCCCGCGGGCAACCTCCACACCAGCGCTGCTCACACAGCTCACCAGTTCACCGCGGTGGAAGCGCCCCTCCACACCAACCACCCCCACCGGCAACAGGCTTTTGCCCTGGTTACACAGCGCGCGCTCGGCGCCAGCGTCCAGCACCAGTTTGCCGCGCACCTGCAGCTGCCCCGCCAGCCAGCGCTTGCGCGCCGTCAACGGGTCCGCTTCCGGCAGTAACAAGGTACCCACGTCCTCGCCCGCAGCGACACGCTCGATTACGCCATCGATACTGCCACCCACGATCACCGTGCGCGCCCCTGAACGCGCCGCCAGCTGTGCCGCGCGCACCTTGGTCGCCATGCCGCCACGCCCGAGGCCACTGCGGGAATCCCCCGCCATGGCCGCAAGGCGCGGATCGGTCGCGGCGGCTTCGCGCACCAGCTCCGCATTCGGGTTATCCCGGGGGTCTTCGGTAAACAGGCCGTCCGCGTCGGTGAGAATTAGCAGGGCATCGGCTTCCACCAGGTTCGCCACCAGCGCACCCAGGGTATCGTTGTCGCCAAAGCGAATCTCGTCGGTCACGACCGTATCGTTTTCATTGATGATGGGCACGGCGCCCAGGGACAGCAGCGTCTTGATGGTGCTGCGCGCATTGAGGTAGCGCGTGCGATTGGAGAAGTCGTCATGGTCGAGCAGGATCTGCGCGGTGCGGCAGTCATACTGCCCGAACGCGTGCTCATAAACCTGCACCAGGTGGCTTTGGCCAATGGCGGCCGCCGCCTGCAACTGATGAATGGAGTCCGGGCGCTTGCGCCAGCCAAGCCGGTCCATGCCCGCAGCGACCGCGCCAGAGGAGACCAGCAGTACCTCGATGCCCTGCCGGCGCAAAGCGCTGATCTGGCCGGCCCAGTTCTGGATGGCCGCGCGATTAACCCCGCGGCCGTTATCGGTTAACAGAGCGCTGCCAATTTTTACGACCCAGCGCTTGCTCGCCGCAAGCTGCCGGCGTGGCGAGATGGAATCCATTTCTTCCTCATATGGGGTATGCCCCCGCAGAAAAACCCTTGTCCAGATTTTTACGCTGCGAGGACCGATAAATCAGGGACGATATTCTATATCGACGTCGTAGTCGTCGTCGTCCCATTCTTCATCATCTTCCCCAGATTCTTGCGCAGCCTTGCGCTTGGCACGCTGCGTCTCTCGCAGGTGCTCGATACGCTCACGGGCCTCACGCTGCATTTGGCGCTGGGCCTCCTGCTCCGCCTCGAACAGGTCGCCATCCAGCTCTTCCTGCTCCTTGCGCTCTTCGAGGTAGTCCATCAGCTGGCCGGACAGTACATCGGTGCCATCGCCGCGAATGGCTGCCACGCGGAACACCGGCCCCTGCCATCCCAGCGCGTTTACCACGGCCTGGCAACGCTCTTCCAGCTCATCCGCCGGTACCAGGTCGGTCTTGTTCAGTACCAACCAGCGCTCGCGCCCAGCCAGGGTTGGGCTGAAGGATTCCAGCTCGCGCTCGATGGCCAGCGCATTCTGTGCGGGGTCGGAGCCGTCGAATGGCGCCAGGTCCACCAGATGCAGCAGTACTCGGCAGCGTGTCAGGTGCTTGAGGAAGCGAATACCGAGCCCCGCACCCTCGGCGGCGCCCTCGATCAGACCCGGGATATCAGCGATAACAAAGCTGCGGTACTTCTGCACCTTCACCACGCCCAGGTTTGGCACCAGGGTAGTAAACGGGTAATTGGCCACCTTGGGCTTGGCCGCGGACACCGCGCGGATAAACGTCGACTTGCCCGCATTCGGTAAGCCCAGCATGCCCACATCGGCGAGCACCTTCAGCTCCAGCTTCATGTCGCGGCGCTCACCCTCGCTACCCGGGGTGGTCTGGCGCGGCGCGCGGTTGGTACTGGACTTGAAGCGGGTATTTCCCAGGCCGTGCCAGCCGCCCTGCGCCACCAGCAGCTTCTCGCCCGGTTCCAGCAGGTCGCCGAGGGTTTCCCCGGTTTCCACGTCAATTGCGGTGGTACCCACGGGCACCTTCAGCACCAGGTCTTCACCCTTGGCGCCGGTACAGTTGCGCCCGCGCCCCGCTTCGCCGTTCTGGGCCTGATAGCGGGGCTGGTAACGGTAGTCCACCAGGGTATTCAGTGACTCGTCGGCCACCAGATACACGGAGCCGCCGTCACCGCCGTCGCCGCCATCTGGGCCGCCTTTGGCGACAAACTTCTCGCGCCGAAAGCTCAAACACCCTTTACCGCCGTTGCCGGCCTGCACCGAAATCGGCGCCTCATCTACAAATTTCATGTGTCTACTTACCGGGTTATCCGGTCTTCAGTGTAATTTGCGGTCCATCAATACAAAAAAGCCCCGCGAGTGCGGGGCTTTTCGATCGGGCGTTGTGACCGCTTAGGCTGTTTCGATAGAAACAAACTTACGGTTGTTAGCGCCTTTCACCTCGAACTTCACTACGCCATCAGCGGTAGCGAACAGGGTGTGATCTTTGCCCATACCAACGTTTACGCCAGCGTGGAACTTGGTGCCGCGTTGACGAACGATGATGCTGCCTGCGGAAACCGCTTGGCCGCCAAAGCGCTTAACGCCCAGGCGTTTACTTTCGGAATCGCGACCGTTTCGCGTACTACCGCCAGCTTTCTTATGTGCCATGAGTAGTTACTCCTCTTCTATTACCCGGCGATTAGCCTTTGATACCAGTGATTTTAACTTCGGTGTACCACTGACGGTGGCCCTGACGCTTCATGGAGTGCTTACGACGACGGAACTTGATGATCCGTACTTTTTCGCCGCGGCCGTGGCTCAGCACTTCTGCAGTCACCTTGGCACCTTCCACTACCGGCGCACCGATGTTGATGGTGTCACCGTTCACTACCATCAGAACCTTGTCGAAATCGACAGATTCGCCAGTAGCGACTTCAATTTTTTCCAGGCGCAGTACTTCGCCTTCTTCTACACGGTGTTGTTTGCCACCGCTCTCGATAACAGCGTACATATCTCTATGCTCCAAAATGGACGACACGAAGCAGCGGTAAAGTCACAGAAAAATAAGTGACCGGGTAACCAGCATTTTGGGAGCTTGCGCCGTTGATGTTAATAACTTCTTCCCCACCCATACTGCATCCACACTTTATGGACCCGGTTTGAGCGGGGCGCAGATTCTAATCAATTCGCCCGCTGGATACAATAGTGCGTTTTTCGGACAGATCAGCCCTGACTCCCCACCAACCGGGGGCTTTGCTGGCTCTTTCTAGCCACGCGCCTTTCCCAGTGAAGCCAAAACCGCTAGTCTTGCCGCCGTGAGAGAGATAAGCGCGAAAAATCGCGCGCTGTAATAAGGACCCCTGTAAGGACCCCCGCATGTTGCCCTTCCACCAGGTAGCCGCCGACGACTTCGCGGCCGTCAACCAGCAAATCATCGACCAACTGCATTCCGACGTCCCGCTGGTGGAGAATATCGGGCACTACCTGGTCGAGGCCGGCGGCAAACGCCTACGCCCGCTACTGGTGCTCCTGTGCAGCCGCGCCGCGGGTTATCAGGGCAATGCCCACATCACCTTGGCGGCGATTATCGAATTTATCCACACCGCCACCCTGCTTCACGACGACGTTGTGGATACGTCCGATATGCGCCGCGGTCGCCTGACCGCCAACGCCCAGTGGGGCAACGCGCCGGCGGTGCTAGTCGGCGATTTCCTGTACTCCCGCGCCTTCCAGATGATGGTGGCACTGAAAGACATGGACATCATGTCGATTCTCTCGGACACCACCAACACCATCGCCGAGGGCGAGGTGCAGCAGCTGGTGAACGCCGGTGACCCCGCGGTAAGCGAAGCGAACTACCTCAGCGTAATCCACAAGAAAACTGGCGCCCTGTTCGAGGCTGCCTGCGAAACCGCTGCGGTGCTGGCCGGATGCAGTGCCGACGAGCGTGAATCCCTCAAGCTCTACGGCCGCCACCTGGGGTCGGCGTTCCAGCTGGTGGATGACGCGTTGGATTACCGCGGCAACCCTGAAGAACTGGGCAAAAATGTGGGGGACGACCTCGCCGAGGGCAAGCCGACCCTGCCGCTGATCTACGCCATGGCAAACGGCACCGCAGAACAGGCGGCACTGGTGAAAGAGGCCATTGAACAGAAGAGCGCTGAAAAGCTGACCGAGATTGTCGCCGCCATCGAGAGCTGCGGCGCGCTCGACTACACCTTTGCCCGCGCCAACCGGGAAGTGGAACTTGCACTGGAAAAGCTGGAGTTCCTGCCCGATGGGGAGCACAAAACCGCGCTGCGCCAGCTCGCAGAGTTTTCCGTAGCGCGCACCAAATAACGCACAGCGAGCCCCAAACAAAAAAGCCCCGGATTGTTCCGGGGCTTTTTGCTTTGGGGCAAGACCTCTAGGACAAAAGAGGTTAGCCGCGAATCAGCGCCAGCAACTCTTCAGTCTTGGCCTTCATCAACGCCGCATCGCCACGGGATTCGACGTTCAGTCGCACAACCGGCTCGGTATTGGACATGCGCAGGTTGAAGCGCCAGTCGTCAAAGGCAACACTCAAGCCGTCTACATGCTCCACGCTGTTGGCGTCCGCGGCATACTTCTCTTCCGCCGCCTGCAGCAGCGCTTTGGGGTCTTCGACCTTGGAGTTGATTTCGCCGCTGCAGGGGAAAGCAGCCATGCGCTCACCCACCAGCTGGGACAGAGACTTGCCGCTGCGGCTCACCAGCTCAGCCACCAGCAGCCACGGAATCATACCGCTGTCACAATAGGCAAAATCACGGAAATAGTGGTGGGCACTCATCTCGCCACCATAGATGGCGTCTTCCTTGCGCATGCGCTCCTTGATGAAGGCGTGGCCGGTTTTGCTCTCTACCGGCGTACCGCCAGCAGCTTCCACGATGTCTTCCGTGTTCCAGGTCAGGCGCGGGTCATGTACGACCTTGGCTCCAGCCTGCTTGGCCAGGAACGCCTCGGCCAGCAATCCAACAACGTAGTAGCCCTCGATAAACTCGCCACTTTCATCAAAGAAAAAGCAGCGGTCAAAGTCGCCGTCCCAGGCAATACCGAAATCAGCACCACTTTCGCGCACCGCGGCGGCGGTGGAGGCGCGGTTTTCCGGCAGAATCGGGTTGGGAATACCGTTGGGGAAGTTGCCGTTGGGCTCGTGATGTACGCGCACAAACTCAAATGGCAGGCTCGGGGCCAGCGCATCCACCACCGCACCGGCACCGCCATTACCCGCATTGACCACCAGCTTCAGCGGCTTCAGTGCAGCGGTGTCCACATAGCCAAGCAGGTGTTTTACAAAGTCATCGCGGTGGGCAAAGGTGTGCAGTTCACCACGCGTCTCGACCGCGGCAAAGTCGTTGTCCTCGGCCAGCTTCTTGATATCCAGAAGACCGGTATCGCCGCTGATCGGGCGCGAGCCCGCGCGCACAAACTTCATCCCGTTGTAGTCCATCGGGTTGTGGCTGGCGGTTACGCAGATGCCGCCATCAAAGTCCCCGTGAAACGTTGAGAAATAGATTTCCTCGGTACCGCACTCACCAATGTGGTAGACGTCTGCACCAGCGTCGCGCAGGCCGTTGGCCAGCGCATCGGTCAGCTCGCCGCTGGTCAGGCGAATATCATGGCCAACCACCACGCGGCGCGCATTCAGAAACTGGGCAAAAGCCCGGCCCACGCGATAAGCCACATCCGTATTCAGCTCATCCGGCACTCGGCCGCGCAGGTCATAGGCTTTAAAACAGGTTAATTCAGACATCTCAGCCACTCTCTCCCGGCAAATAGACATTTTGGTAAACATGGTTGGTGGCTTCGATAAAGCCGTCGACAGAACCGCAGTCGAAGCGGCGCCCCTTGAATCGGTATGCAAGAACACAGCCACGTTTGGCTTGGGTCAACAGGGCATCGGTAATCTGGACCTCACCGTTCTTACCGGGAGGCGTTTCGCGAATCAGGTCGAAAATATCCGGGGTGAGGACGTAGCGGCCAATAATGGCCATATTGCTGGGGGCCTCTTCCGCCTTGGGCTTCTCCACCATGTCGGTAACCTGGTACAGGCCCGGTTTGATTTCGTTGCCGGCAATGACCCCGAACTTGTGGATCTGCTCCTTGGGCACTTCCTCTACGGCGACGATGCTGCAGCGGAACTGTTTATACAGCTGCACCATCTGGCCCAGCACACCCAGCTCGTCGTTCAGGCACAGGTCGTCTGCCAGCACCACACCGAAGGGCTCATCGCCAATCAGGCGCTGCCCCTGCAGGATCGCATCCCCCAGGCCGCGCATTTCCCCCTGGCGGGTGTAGGAAAAACTCGCAGTGTCGATCACCTCACGCACGCTATCCAGGTAGCGCTCCTTGCCGGTGCCGGCAATCTGGTGTTCCAGCTCAAAATTGGTGTCGAAATGGTCCTCAATCGCACGCTTGCCGCGGCCGGTGACAAAACCGATCTCGGTCAGCCCCGCCTCAATAGCCTCCTCCACGCCGTACTGCACCAGGGGCTTGTTGACCAGGGGCAACATCTCCTTGGGCATGGCTTTGGTGGCCGGCAGGAACCGCGTGCCGTAGCCCGCGACCGGGAAAAGACACTTTTTGAGCATTGCACGTCCCTCATTATTAAATCGATTCCGTGTAACTTGTGCCGAAACGCTGACTTTCAAGAGCACCAGGGTAAAACCACGGACATCCGTTGATCCCGCAACTTATCACAAATGTGTGACACGCTTCAGGCACACATCGTCACAGCAACACAAGACTAGCGGTCTGCTCGGGCAATCTGGCAAGATGTCCGGAGTTTCGAGCCAAACACCGAGGGTCAAGGGCTAATTGGGACAGTTCCAGTCACAAAAAGCGTTATGACCGACTGGACAAGATATCCTTAGCGCTTAGAATGCCGGCTCGTGTAAGAAATACCCAGAATGGGGACCCAATGAGTAATTTCGTTCAAAAAAGCAGCTACACCCGTGAGGAACTTCTGGCCTGTGGCCGTGGTGAAATGTTCGGCCCGGGCAACGCACAGCTGCCGACTCCCAACATGCTGATGCTGGACCGCATCACCCACATCGCCAAAGACGGCGGTGAATTCGGCAAGGGAGAATTGATCGCCGAATTGGATATCACTCCAGACCTGTGGTTTTTTGACTGCCACTTCCCCGGCGACCCGGTAATGCCAGGTTGTCTTGGGCTCGACGCCATGTGGCAGCTGCTGGGCTACTTCCTGGCCTGGAAAGGCAACCCCGGTCGCGGTCGCGCACTGGGTTGTGGCGAAGTAAAATTCACCGGCCAGATCCTGCCGACCAACAAAAAGGTCACATACCACATCCAGATGAGCCGCCTGGTAGAGCGCAAACTGGTCATGGGTATCGGCAATGGCTCCGTGTCCGTTGACGGCCGTGAGATCTATACCGCGAAAGACCTGCGCGTGGGCCTGTTTACCCGCACCGACGATTTTTAATGCGGCAGACAGTCGCACTGCGACTGTCACATAAAAAAATAACAATTCACTCTACAAGTTTTACTGGAGATCACTATGCGCCGGGTAGTCATTACCGGAATGGGTATCACTTCTTGTATCGGTAACAACACACAAGAAGTGCTGGCCTCCCTGAAAGCTGGCCGCAGCGGTATCCGCGCGATGGAAGAGTACGCTGAGCTCGGCCTGCGCAGCCAGATCGCCGGTGTGGTCGATATCGACTTCAAAGAACACATCGACCGCAAGCACCTGCGCTTTATGGGTGACTCCGCGGCCTACGCGTATATTTCCATGGCGGAAGCGATCGCCATGGCGGGCCTGGAAGATTCTGAAGTTTCCAACCCGCGCACCGGTCTGGTGATGGGCTCCGGTGGCACGTCTACCGCAGCCATCATTGAAGCAGCCAACATCCTGAAGACCAAAGGTGTGCGCCGTGTGGGCGCTTACCGGGTTCCGCAGGTGATGGGCAGCACCGTATCTGCGTGCCTGGCAACGCCATTCAAGATCAAGGGGGTGAACTACTCCATCTCCTCCGCCTGTGCCACCTCTGCGCACTGTATCGGCAACGGTGCCGAACTAATTCAGATGGGTAAGCAGGACGTGGTTTTCGCTGGCGGCGGCGAGGAACTGGCCTGGAGCCTGACGCACCTGTTTGATGCCATGGGCGCCCTGTCTTCCAAGTACAACGATGCCCCAACCACCGCATCCCGCCCCTATGACGCGGATCGCGACGGCTTTGTGATCGCCGGCGGTGGCGGCTGTCTGGTGCTGGAAGAGTACGAACACGCCAAGGCGCGCGGTGCCAACATCATCGCGGAGCTGGTGGGCTACGGCGCCACCTCTGACGGTTACGACATGGTGGCTCCGAGCGGTGAAGGTGCGGCCCGCTGCATGCAGCAGGCACTGGCCGGTATGGACGGCAAGGGCCTGGAAGGTAAAGTGGACTACATCAACACCCACGGTACTTCCACGCCGGTGGGCGATGTCGCCGAACTGCGCGCCATGAAGGAAGTGTTTGGCAACGAGGTACCCGCCTTCGCCTCTACCAAGTCCCTCACCGGCCACTCCCTGGGTGCTGCCGGCGTGCAGGAAGCCATCTACTCGCTGCTGATGATGCAGAACGACTTTATCGCGGCCTCGGCCAACGTAGAGACGGTGGATGAAGCAGCAGAAGGGCTGGACCTGGTCACCGAACTGCGCGAGACCAAGGTCAACCGCGCGCTGTCCAACTCCTTTGGCTTCGGCGGCACCAACGCCAGCCTGGTGTTCGACAAGATCTGATCGCTGTACGTGGGCCGCGGCCCTCAACGCAATAAAAAAGGGCGAACCGCTATCCGGTTCGCCCTTTTTTGTTCTGCATATTTCTACAAGCCAGAATCAGGAGGCAGATTTGTGCAGCCGCTCCAGCCACAGTTCCACCTGGCGCGTGAGCCCCTGGCGCCAGCTGCGCTGCTGGATGCCGAATACATCCCGCAGGCGGCCGCAGGCGAGCACATAGGAGCGGTCTTTTTCCGCGGGCTCCAGCACGGTCAGTTCCGCGGTGAAGTCATCCCCGTTTAACGAGCGCATCCGGTCGACCACCTCGCGCCCAAAATCCATAGCGGTACAGGTATCGGCGGAACCATAGTGGTACAGGCCCGATGTCGGGGCACCGCTGGCAAGCTGCTGGGTAATCGCCACCACCACACGTACAAGGTCGGACACGGTCACCGGGTTACCCAGGCTGGCGTCGTCCAGCGACACCGCGCGACCATCCAGCAGGCTGCGAATAATGCGCCCCAGCAGCGCCTGCTCACTGCGGTCCACCTGCCACCCCAGGCGCAAGATACTGACATTATCCAGTGTCGTGAGCGTCTGTTCACACGCAAACCAGTCGCGGCCGCGTTCTGACAGCGGGTCGGGTTCCGCATCCTCATCAATTTTTCTGCTGCCTACATGGCCAAAGACCCCGTAGGAAGAGAGGTGTAGTATGGCGTGGCACGATTGATTCAGCAGCGCATGGCACACGGCCTTGGCCTCGGGCATGCGCACACCACCAGCACAGCTGGCGGCATTAACGATAATCGGGCGCACGCCCTCCGGGAGTCCGCCCTCGATAAACTGCTCAGCACTCAGCAGTTGCACCCGGAAGCCGACCTTCTGCAGGCCCTTTTGCAAGGCGCTATCCATTGCGTTACCCGCACCGATCACAACGACGGTATCGGGCTTGTAGCCAGTGTGGTGCATGGCGGTTCAGGCCGACTTAGAAGGGAATGTCGTCGTCGAAGCTGTTATCAAAGCCACCGGCGGGCGGCTGGTTACCCGCGGGGCGATTCTGCGGCTGGCCGCCACCCTGCTGCTGGTTGGACGGCGCCATCGGTGAAGGCGCAGAGCGACCCTGGGCGTATTCGTCCTGATAGCCACCCTGATCCTGCTGGAAACCGCCGCCCTGGTTTTGCTGCTGGAAGCCACCACCCTGCTGGCCCTGCTGCTGGTAACCGCCTTCGCCACGGCTATCCAGCATCTGCATTTCGCTGGCAACGATTTCGGTGGTGTAACGGTCCTGGCCGGAGTTTTTGTCCTGCCACTTGCGGGTACGCAGGGAACCTTCCAGGTAGACCTTGCTGCCCTTGCGCAGGTATTCACCGGCAATTTCCGCGAGGCGGTTGAAAAACACCACGCGGTGCCATTCGGTACGTTCCTGCTGCTGACCGCTCTGCTTGTCCTTCCAGGTCTCAGAAGTCGCCACGGTCACGTTGGTTACGGCACCACCGCTCGGCATGTAACGGGTCTCGGGGTCACCGCCCAGGTTACCCACCAGGATTACTTTGTTCACGCCTCTGGAAGCCATGCGCCTCTCCTCTCTGCGCCCCGGGGCGACCGGAGCTCTCATGTTCTAAAAAAATTAAAAAATAGTGTCGGCAAACCAACGGGGCTGCGGCAGGGCAAGCCCCGGCGCAGCCAACGGTGTATTTATATCCAGCAGCATACAATACTCGGCAAGGGCCGTCACCGCCGGCCCGATTAGCTACTGGCAACCGGCAAGCGGATTCCCCGCAGCTGCCACCAGCTGATCGACCAGAGTACCAGCACTCCCAGCACGAAGGTGGCAACACTACCGGCGCCCCCCTGTCCGTACATGAGCCCCCCCAGGCTACCGCCGGCAAACGCCCCCAGAAACTGGCAGGTGGCATATAGTCCGGAAGCCGCGCCGCGAGACTCGGCCGGCGCTTCCCGGGTCAGCTGCGCGGGCAGCAGCGCCTCGAGCAGGTTGAACGCCAGGAAGAACAGCGCCAGACAGGCGACAATCCAGCCGCCCTGGGTCGACGGCATCAGTGCAACGCCACCAAAAACCAGTCCCAGCAGCGCCAGCCGCATTGCCGCGGGTACCTGTTGGCGCTTCTCCGCCAAGCGCATCAGCGGCACCATTACGACGAAAGTACCCAGCAACAGCGGTGCGTACAGCTTCCAGTGGTCCGCACTGGGCAACTGCAGCTTCTCCACCAGCAACAGCGGCAGGGGAATAAACAGCGCGGTCAGTAACAGGTGCAGGAAGAAGACCCCACACACCAAGCGCCATACGGAGGCATTCCGCAGTACACGCGCGAAATCGCCCGATGCCGGGCCCCGTCGTATCTGCACTTGCGGGTTGGGCACCAGGCGCCACACCAGCAGCATCCCCACTAGCGCGAGGAGCGCGGTCAGCCAGAAAATTGCCGACAGGCCACCCAGATTTGCCAGCAGCGGACCAAGCACCACCGCGAGTACGAAGGCCACACCAATGGAAGCGCCAATAACCGCCATCGCCTTGCCGCGGTTCTCATCCCGGGTCAGGTCCGCGGCCAGCGCCATGGTTGCCGCCGCAATGGCACCGGCACCCTGTAGAATGCGCCCGCCGATCAGCCCGTAAACAGACTCGCTGGTAGCCGCCACCACACTGCCGATCGCGAATACCGATAGCCCCAGAAATATCACCGGCTTGCGCCCCCAGCGGTCGCTCAGCACGCCCAGGGGGATCTGCAGGATGGCCTGACTCAAGCCGTAGGCTCCCAGCGCCAACCCCAGCAAGGCCGGGGTACTGCCGCTGTAGTCGCTGCCGTAAAGAGACAGCACCGGCAGCACCATAAACAGGCCGAGCATGCGGAATACATACAGCGAGGCGAGGCCGGCGAGCGCGCGGCGTTCGGTGGAGTTCATGCAAAAATCCGGACACAGGAAAAATCGGGGCGCATTGTACCAGTGCGGGGCGCAGGAATTGATCCCCTTCGGCATATCGCAGTACGCGGATTTTGGCACGTCGACACCTGGGATTATACTTGACCGTTTGTTTCCGCCGGGCCACAAATAGCCCGACGCGCGAGTCACACACTTTTTGCAACAGGAAGACGAGTGGACACGATTTACGTCAGGGGTGCACGCACCCATAACCTGAAGAATATCGATCTGGATATTCCCCGCGACAAACTTATTGTGATTACCGGCCTGTCCGGTTCGGGTAAGTCCTCACTCGCTTTCGACACCCTATATGCCGAGGGCCAGCGCCGCTACGTGGAATCCCTGTCCACCTATGCGCGCCAGTTCCTGTCGATGATGGAAAAGCCCGATGTGGACACGGTGGAGGGGCTGTCGCCGGCGATCTCCATCGAGCAGAAATCCACGTCCCACAACCCGCGCTCCACCGTCGGCACCATCACCGAGATATACGACTACCTGCGCCTGCTGTTCGCGCGCGTCGGCGAACCTCGCTGCCCGGACCACGATGTGCCGCTGCAGGCCCAGACCATCAGCCAGATGGTGGACCACGTGCTGGCGCTGCGCGAGGGCACCAAGATCATGCTATTGGCACCGGTGGTGCGCGACCGCAAGGGCGAGCACCTGCACGTGTTTGAGCAGTTGCGCCGCGACGGTTTTGTACGCGCGCGCATCGACGGCACCGTGTGCGACCTGGATGACACCCCCAAACTGGACAAGCGCAAGAAACACACCATCGAAGTGGTGGTGGACCGCTTCAAGGTGCGCGAGGACCTGCAGCTGCGCCTGGCCGAATCCTTCGAGACCGCCCTGAACCTCACCGATGGCATCGCCTCGATCAGCTTTATGGATGGCGACCGCGACGACTACCTGTTCTCCGCCCGCCACGCCTGCCCCATCTGTGACTACTCCCTGGAAGAACTGGAACCGCGACTGTTTTCCTTTAACAACCCCGCCGGCGCCTGTCCCAGCTGTGACGGCTTGGGCGTGAAACAGTTTTTTGACGAAGACAAGGTGATTCTCGACCCGGAGAGCAGCATCTCCGAGGGCGCTATCCGCGGCTGGGACCGACGTAACATCTACTACTACCACATGCTCGATTCCCTCTCGCAGCACTACGGCTTCGACCTGGACAAGCCGTGGAAAAAACTGGCGAAGAAGTACCGAGCGGTGATTCTGAACGGCAGTGGCGAGACGCCCATCGACTTCAGCTACGTCAACGACCGCGGTGATATCACCGTGCGCCGCCACACCTTTGAGGGCATTATCCCCAACTTCCAGCGCCGCTACCGGGATACCGAATCCCAGTCGGTGCGCGAGGAACTGGCCAAGTACCTGAGCACCCAGAAGTGCCCCGAGTGTCACGGCACCCGTTTGCGCCGCGAAGCCCGGCATGTCTTTGTGGATGACCGCACCCTGGCGCAGATCACCGAGCTGCCCGTGGGCGACGCCTTCGAATACTTTGCCAACCAGCTGAAATTCAAGGGCGCGCAAAAAGAGATTGCCGACAAGATCCTCAAGGAACTGCGCGATCGCTTCCGCTTCCTGGTGGATGTGGGGCTCAACTACCTGACCCTGAACCGCAGTGCCGAAACCCTGTCCGGCGGTGAGGCCCAGCGTATTCGCCTGGCCAGCCAGATCGGCGCCGGCCTCGTCGGTGTGATGTACATCCTCGACGAACCCTCCATCGGCCTGCACCAGCGCGATAACGAACGCCTGCTCAACACCCTCACCCATCTGCGTGACCTGGGTAATACCGTGATCGTGGTCGAGCACGACGAGGACGCTATTCGCAGTGCCGACTTTATTGTGGACATCGGCCCCGGCGCCGGGGTGCACGGCGGCGAGGTGGTGGTTGCGGGCACCGCGGAGGAAATCACCGGGTGTAATCGCTCGCTTACCGGGCAGTACCTGTCCGGCGAGAAAAAGATCGCGATTCCGGAAGAGCGCTATGTGTTCGACCCGGATTATGTACTGCGCATTGAAGGTGCC
>NZ_AFPJ01000028.1 GCF_000220505.1 Microbulbifer agarilyticus S89
CGAAAACGGCCGCGTACCGAAAGGGTGCGGCCTTTTTTGTATGGTTTCGAAGGGCGGTTGAGAACTACCACGGTTCGACTAATTGCGAAAGCAATTAGCAACGAGCGCAAAGCGCGAAGCCCGCAGGGTCGTAATAGCCCAAAGGCTATTACGATTCTTCCGCCTAACCACCAATCCTGCCCGCCCAGCCACACCCAAATAAAAGCTTCTTAGATTCCATCCGAATTACCGGCGTAAGATTCACTCTTCCCGACACCTCGTCCCGAACGAAGTGCGCTACCAAGCTGCGCTACTCAATAAGGCCTAGCCATTTAATGCCTAGTAGCAACATCTGACGTCCGAATCTCACCTCAATCACCCTGATCTCTTAGCACTTGCCGTAAAGAAACATCTAACAATATGGGGCTACTCTGCTCTTTATTATTTTTCTTCCAACGTTTAGTTAGATCACTCTTCATGCGCTCAAAACCATCTGAATACTTCGGATATTTTTCAAAAAAGGCGAGAATAGAACCCACCCCTTTTCCAATTCCAATCCCTAGCACAAGCCCGATAAGCAGTTCTACGCTTCCCGACCTTGCAACCTTCAAACAAAAATAACTTTTAATACCAGATTCACTTAGCGCTTCTTTTTGCTCTCTAAACGCCGCATCCAGAATTGAAATAGAGTGAAAATAAGAAGTTAATATTTCAGGGCTAACTACACCTAGGCTAAACAACTCCTGATATTTTCCCGTGGCACTCAAACCAACGAAGTCCTTTTCATAGGGCTGATCGAGTGAAATCGTTATTTCACCGAACTCTACCATGCCAGGAACACGCATAATTTGATCATAGCCATACAAGGCTCGGTCACCGACAACTATTGGAGAGGGCGCACTAAACTTCTCGTGCGCACTAAGCTTTTGATACCTCTTGAAATTCTCCGCCTGTTCGAAAATTTCCTTGTAGACCTCATCGCGATCCACCGGCGGGTAGCCGTGTTTGGCCAGCACCAGTATCAGACCGACTTTCAGTTCGGCTTTGATATCGTCGCGCTGACTCCAGTCGGTGTACTTAGACTTGTCATCCACCACGTCTTTCACCGCCTTGGATAACTCCAGCAGCTGGTCTTCCGGGTAGCTGAAATCGTATTTCACCGCGAGCTTTTTCAGGATGTCGTAAAAGGCTTTCTCTTCCAAATCAATACCGAGATCGGCAAAGGATTCCTTCTCCCGCTTCAGCGCCTGGATCAGATCCATGATCTCATCAGAGAAATCTTCCAGTACCTCACTCACCAGCACATCGTCTTCTTTGCGCTCGTTGTAGTGATCTACCAGCTGGCGGAACCTCTCCGAGAAATCCATCCCCTTGGTTTTGTTGATCTTTTTAAAGTCTTCAATCGCCTTGGCCAGCAGTTTCTGCAAGAGCTTGATCTTGGTGTTCGGCAGTTTGATTTTTTCGATCTTGGCTAGATAGTCGTCGGCGAAGATATCCGTCTCACCAGCGTCGTCTTCGCCCAGCTTGAAGATTTCCTCCACGCCGTCTGCTTTTAGTGCCTCGGTAATCATCTCGCGCACGCGGGCATTCATCTGCGCCACGTCGGGGGCATCGCCCTTGGTGAGCTTGAATACGATGGAGCGTACCGCCAGGTAAAAGTGAATCAGATCGCGCTCACTTTGACTGATACGGTCTGAACCGCAACAGATGTCGTAAGCGGCTTTGAGGCGCTTTACCAGCGCCATAAAGCGCTTTTCGATCTTGTCGGTGAGCTGCACATACTCGGCGGCCATATTCAGGCAGTTGAGCTGCTCCAGCGGGCTGCCGGTAAAGTAGGGTTTGCTGTCGAACTTGTGGAAGATCTTGCTCAGCAGGTCCAGGTGATCCTTGACTACGATCACCGACTGGGCGATCTCCTCGATATTCTGCTGGTCGGCCTTGTTGTAGTGGGCCAGGGCCAGGTTCATCTGCTTCTTGATGCCGATGTAGTCCACCACAAGGCCCTTGTCCTTGCCCTCGTACTTGCGGTTAACGCGGGAGATGGTCTGGATCAGGTTGTGGCGCTGGATCGGCTTGTCGATATAGATGGTATCCAGGAAGGGCACATCGAAGCCGGTGAGCCACATATCCACCACAATGGCGATCTTGAAGTTGGACTTGGGATTCTTGAACTGGCGGTCCAGCTCCTTGCGATACTCCTTGGTGCCCAGCATGTCGTAGAGCGCTTTGTCGTCGTCCTTGCCCCGGGTCATGATCATCTTGATCCGCGCCATGGGCTTGAGCTCTTTGCGCTCCCTGTCCGTGAGCTCGGCGCCCTCTTCCGCCGCGAGTACTTCGTTCCACTGCGGGCGCAGCGCGATCACCTCTTGCCAGAAGCGGTAGGCGATCTCGCGGCTACTGCACACGAACATCGCCTTGCCCTTGACGGTGGCGCCCTCTTCCAAACGCTGTTCGTAGTGGTGGACAAAGTCGAGCGCCAGCGCCTTAATGCGATCCGGGTCGCCGAGGATCGCATTCATATTGGCGCTGGCCTTTTTGCTCTCCTCGATCTGGTAGTCGCTGGTGCCGGCCTCGGCGCACTCGGCGTAGTAGTCCTCGATCTCCTTGAGCTTGTCGTTATCCAGCATCACCTTGGCGGCGCGACCTTCGTAGACGATGCGCACGGTGATCTCGTCTTTCACCGACTCGGTCATGGTGTAGCTGTCCACCACCTCGCCGAACACATCCAGGGTGGCGTCGATGGGGGTACCTGTAAAGCCCACATAGGTGGCGTTGGGCAGGGAGTCGTGCAGGTACTTGGCGAAGCCGTAGGTGCGCTTGACGCCCTTGTCGGTGACGCGCACCTTCTGGTCCAAGTTGATCTGGCTGCGGTGGGCCTCGTCACTGATACAGATCACATTGGCGCGCTCGGTCAGTAGCTCGGTGTCTTCGGTGAACTTGTGGATGGTGGTCAGGAAGACGCCGCCGCTGTTGCGGCCCTTCAGCAGTTGCCGCAGGTGTTCGCGGCTTTCCACGCTCACCACATGCTGGTCGCCGATATAACCCTTGGCATTGGTGAACTGGCCGGAGAGCTGGTCGTCCAGATCGGTGCGGTCGGTAATCAGCACAATGGTGGGGCTGGCAAACTCCACGCTCTTCATCAGCAGGCGCGTCAGGAACAGCATGGTGAAGCTCTTGCCGCAGCCGGTGGCGCCGAAGTAGGTACCGCCCTTGCCGTCGCCGTCCGGTTTGCGGTGCCGCAGGATGTTCTGGTACAGCCGGGTGGCGGCGTAAAACTGCGGGTAGCGGCAGACGATCTTGTCTTCGCGCTTGGACACATCCGGGAAGTAGACAAAGTGGCGGATCACTTCGCGCAGGCGCGCCTTGTCGAACAGCCCCTCGAGTATGGTGTGCAGGGCGTTGATGCCATCCTGCTCGATGGTCTCGTCACCGGTCACCTTACGCCAGGTGTAGAAGAAGTCGTAGGGCGTAAACAGCGAGCCCATGCGCGAGTTGACGCCGTCACTGATTACGCACAGGGCGTTGTATTTCATCAGTTCGGGAATATCGCGCGCATAGCGGGTGGTGAGTTGCTTCCAGGCATCATAGATGGTGGCGTTTTCGCGGATCGCGCTTTTGAATTCGAACACCACCAGCGGCAGGCCGTTGATATAAAGAATGGCATCGGGGATGCGCTTTTCTTTGCCCTCGATTTCCAGCTGGTCGACCACCCGATAGATATTGCGCTCCTGATAATCCGGCAGCTTCTGCGCCACCAGTGTTTCCACCTCGCCCTCTTCGGGGATGCGCCGCTCCGGCAGACCGGCATAGTCGATCAGCTGGATATACAGGTCTTTCTTGCTGCGATCTTCGCGCTTCAGTAGAAAGCCATCCGCCACGCGCTTGTGGATGGCCTTGTTGCTGTCGTACAGATCGGCGGCGGGCAGCCGCTCCAGTTCGGTGATCACCGCCTCGATTTCCGCCGGGGTGACCTGGTCCTCCGCGTAACGCTGGCGGAGAAAGCGGCGCAGGTCGTCTTTGATCAACACCTCGGTAGCCGCGCGCTGCAACTGGCCCCCGGGAGTATTGCGGAAGCCCTGCTGGTCCAGCAGGGCAATGATTGCCTGCTCAAGTTTCGCCTCGGTGAAACTCATTCTTCACCGTCCCGATTGGTGATGTAGGCCTGACTTGGGTGATTGGGCATGGTCGGATACTGATAGCGCAAGCGCTTGTCTTTAATCATTGGCTGCAAATAGTCTTTGCGAACCACCCCCTCGGAGCGCTGCAAAAGCTCTATGAGCTGCTCAAGCGTGCAAGGCTGTTCCGCGCATAGCGCGAGAATCACTTCCTCAACCAAAGGTTTTGCCGCCTTTTTCGTGGAGGCGACGGGATGTGCAATAGACCTGAGTCGATCCAAACCCCCAGAGCTATCGCTCAAACCCCCAGAGCTATCCCCCAAACCCCCAGAGCTTGTATGCGCCTCATAAACGTCATCCAACCGTGCTTCCGCCAGGAAATACACCGTTCCGCGACCGCTTCCACCCTGGAAAAGTAGTTTTTGCTCAACCAGACGAGCAAAAATGGCCGATAGGTCACGAGGGTGAATATCGATTACCGACATCATGCGGCTGTGATCTACCGTCTTCTCGATATGCGCAGTGACTAGGATCAGACGCTCGCGATCATCCAAGCCGTCGAATACTTCCTCGCCCAGCTGCTCGCGTAACTCCTGTATAGCCTCTTCCGGCACCAAGCTAAGGGTATGTAACTCCAGCAATGTTTGCTGGGAGGGTTGCTCCTGCTCACGCAATAAAGGCGTGCGCCAATGCTGGCGCCGCCAGCCGTCAAAGATCTTGGGAAGACCCGAGCCCGCACTTTCACCGAGACCGATATAGCGGAACATATCCTGAATCAACCGATTGCGGCAGTCGCTCTCTCCACCTTTCAGCGCCAGCTCTACCGGGATACGCATATTGCCGGGATTGCGGAAACCGAACATATCCGGCCGTTTGACCACCAGAATGGATGCGCGGCCACTATAGTCCGCGTGCACTAGTGCGTTGACCAGCGCCTCGCGCAATGCCCGATGCACAAAGGTTTCGTCCTGGCGCTGATCGCCGTGCACCTCAAACGGCACCTTAAGCTCCGCGGTCAGCTTGCGGATAACCCGCTGATAGAACTCAAACAAATTGCCGGCCCAGGCACCATCCAACGTCAGCCGATCAATCCAACCAGCATCGCGGCGGGCCTCGGGGCGCTCCTGATAATCCAGCATGTAATTGGGAAATGCCTCCTTGATGGAGGGTAGCTTGCCAAACATCAGCAGACCTGCGCGGGTAGGGCCTGCGTGACCACTCTCCCGGTCTCTACGCCAGGCGCCTATCGAGCGCAGGAATTCAAGGGTATCCAGCTCATTCCAGGGATGATCCGGTTGCAGGTTGGCGTATCGCTGGCGGTAATCGCGGATGGACGCTGCATCCAAGTCTTCCAACCCGAAACCGCGCAATACGACATTATCGCGACTATCTTCGACCTGCTCGGCCAACATGCGCTTGACCACTTCCTCCGGCGCACGAATATCCGTACTGTTAAAGCGCTTGTAGGTGCCGCCTATAGGATTGCCCTTGATAAAAACCGGGCGAGCCTCGCGGGCGGCGCGGGGTACATGGACGTGAATAATGGATTTCCCATCAATCTCGATACAACGAACCCCACCCTCCAGCAATACATTGCCACTTACCAGTGAGCGATCGTTGAGATTGCTCCAAATTTCGTCGATGACTTTGCCGGTATTCTGGATGCCCGCCAGGGAAAACTTCCCATGCTTATCTTCCTCCAGTCCCAGAAAAATATCGCCGCCCTGGGTATTAGCAAAAGCGCTATAGGTTTCCCACAGGCTTTTAGGACAGGCGCCCTTACCGTCGCGACCCTGCGCCAGCTTGCACTCCACATCCGTGCTTTCTTTCAGAGCCGCAATATCTTCCAGGCTGCTAATTTCAATCATGGGGCGAGGCTCCTTAATATTCTTCCGTGAACCGGGTCATGGACTAGATCACCTCGGCAAGCTGCTGTTCTGCTTCAGGGATTTCAAGCTGTCCAGAAAGAAGCTTTGGAAGTAAGCTGTCGCGGACGTTTTCCAAAGTTTGATTCTGGGCTTCATTTTCATACCGCTTCGTATACAACGAAGATACAAATTTATCGTATGCTGAAACCAGGTCTTTTGGAGGAAGTACTACTGAAACGTTATGAACGTAGTTTCTATTAAGGGTTGGCACAGCAGACCCAGAGTTGTACTTTTCTAAATCCATCGATTTAAGGAGGTAGTAGGCGTGATACGGAGAGGACCGCTTAAACTCTTTCACCCAGAGCGTTGTGTTTAGCGGCCAAAAATCTCGTTCAACAAAGCATACCTCACCGAGCTTACCGCTTCTGCCTGTTGTTATTCCTGGGCCACTGACTTTGAACTCATTGTGAGTACCGTCTTGACCCGAAGCAGCCATCAAAGCGAATTCACCGTCGGTTCTGGAACTTTTAGGTAAATCAAATCCCCTTTGAAGCACCAATAAATCTTCAAGCACCCCAAATTCCCATCCGTCCGGAATCCAACCCATCTTTTCAGTAAATACAAAACTGCTGGGAAACAGCTGCTGAATCTCGGCGGGTAGGGGCTGCGCGGTGGCTCCTGTGGCGGTGCGCATTTCTTGTCTGGCGCGCGCTCTGGCTTGCAGAGCGTCGGGGATGGAATTGCCGGCGGCCAGGGCGTTGTCGATGACCGGATCAAAATCCACAAACCAGCTTTTAAACAGCGCCTGGGCCATGGATTCCAGGGTGGTGTTGATTTTGCGACTGACTTCAATTTTATCGTCAAGAGCACCGATAATCGCAGATACCTTCTTCTGTTCAGGTAGCGAAGGAATTCTTATCGGGAAAGAAGGCAGCTCTTTTAAAGCTATACGGTCAACTGTCGCTCCGCTATTAGTGCGAGCAAAAATTTCTCTCTGAAAGTCAGGACCTAAGTAAGCAAAAAGAAGGTAGCGGGGATCAACCTTGTCCCGTTTGGGACGCAGTAACCCCATCCTTCTCCCGAGACAAGCACGAATACCACTCGGCATTAATGCGGCTTCTCCAAGCCGGGTTTCGTATGAAAATAATACGTCATCCTCTTCTGGAGTTACACGCTTCGTCCATTTGACAAACTGCTCCTCACTGATTCGAGCTGACTTAGAAAGGTCTAACCGTCCTTTCTCTAAGCTAGAGATGCTTAAAAAATAAGGACCTTCTTCAATTTTCTTTGGTGTGGCATGCGGACCGTCAAAGACTTCGGCTATTTCACCAATCGTTGTCCATTCACTCCCCATAACCTAACCCCGCCAGCTTCTGCTTAATTACTGAATCCAGCTGTTCCGCTTCCGCCATCTGCCGGTAGAGGGTTTGGGTGAGATCGCGCATCTTTTCTTCAAACAGTTCACCGTCGTCCTCCACCTCGGCGGCGCCCACATAACGGCCGGGGGTCAGCACATAGTCGTTGGCTGCAATATCGTCCAGGGTGGCGACCTTACAGAAGCCGGGAATATCCTGGTAGTCGCCGTCTTTGGCTTCGCCGCGCCACGCGTGATAAGTGCGGGCGATCTCGGCGATATCGTCGACGGTCAGTTCCTTGTGGATGCGGCTGATCATGCTGCCCATATTGCGGGCGTCGATAAACAGTGTCTCGCCCTCGCGGTTGCGGTGGTTGCTGTCGCTGTGGCCGGGGATGACTTCGGCCTTCTTGTTTTTGGTGATAAACCACAGGCACACCGGAATCTGCGTGGTGTAGAACAGCTGGCCCGGCAGCGCGATCATGCAGTCCACCAGGTCGTTTTCGATGATCTTCTTGCGGATCTCCCCTTCGCCCTTGGTGTTGGTGCTCATGGAACCGTTGGCCAGCACAAAGCCGGCGACGCCGTTCTCGCTGAGCTTGCTGATCATATGCAGGATCCAGCCGTAGTTGGCATTGCCGGTGGGCGGCACCTCGTAACCGGCCCAGCGCGGATCGTCGGTGAGTTCGTCGGGGCCGCGCCACTCCTTCAGGTTGAACGGCGGGTTAGCCATGATGAAGTCGGCCTTAAGGTCCGGGTGCTGGTCCTTGAAGAAGGTGTCGGCGGGCACCTCGCCCAGGTTGGCGGTGATGCCGCGAATGGCCAGGTTCATCTTCGCCAGCTTGTAGGTGGTGCTAGTCTGCTCCTGGCCGTAGATTGAGATGTCTTTCTTGTTGCCCTGGTGGTTCTCCACGAATTTCACCGACTGCACGAACATGCCGCCGCTACCGCAGCAGGGGTCGTAGATCTTACCGTGGTAGGGCTCGATCATTTCCGCCAGCAGGTTGACCACGCACTTTGGGGTATAGAACTCGCCGCCGCCCTTGCCTTCGGTGGCGGCGAAGTTGCCGAGGAAGTATTCGTACACACGCCCGACGATATCAGTCTCGCTGGCTGCGCCGCCTTCTTGCTCCACCACCGTGTCGATATTGTTGATGGAGTCGATCAGCGCGGCCAGCTTGCTGCCATCCAGCCCCAGGCGGGAGAAGTAGTTGTCCGGCAGCGCGCCCTTGAGCGCCTTGTTGTTCTTCTCCACCGTGAAGAGGGCGGTATCGATCTTGATGGCGATATCGTCCTGCTTGGCGTTTTGGGCGATGTAGTCCCAGCGGGATTCCGCCGGCAAGTAGAAGACGTTCTTCATGGTGTAAAACTCCACCATGTCCACATAGTCACCCTGGCCCTCGGCAATCAGCTCGCGCTTGCGCTGTTCGAACTTGTCGCTGATGAACTTAAGGAAGATCAGCGACAGGACCACGTGCTTGTATTCAGAGGATTCCACGCTGCCGCGGAGCTTGTCGGCGGTATCCCACAGGGTTTGTTCGAAGGATTTTTGTTTACTGGATTTTGCGGCTGGCTTTCGGGCCATTACGTTTTACACCTTTTGCGACCCGCGAGACACGATTAGCCCTCGCGAATACGATTAAATTTTGTGCAATCTTTAAGGTTGGATGTGAATTATTCTGCCGGAACTGGCGGGATATGTCTCTAAGCCAAACGAGCTATTGGGTCGAAAACGCCACCCCCAACCATTGTTGTAATCAACGGGTGGCTTTAATCGAATCCATGCGCACAGAATGGCCGGGGCAGAGGGATTCGAACCCCCGCCATCCTGCTCCCAAAGCAGGCACGCTACCAGCACCCCCAAGGTGGCCTATCTACACTCAAATCTGAGCCCCAGGAGGCTTGGAAACAACCATGAACGACCCACACAACCTACAGCGCTTCCTAGACGCCCAAGCAATCTGTTACCCCGAGGCCCTCGCCGAAATCCGCGCTGGTAACAAACGCACCCACTGGATGTGGTTCATCTTCCCGCAAATCGACGGCCTCGGCCGCAGCTCCACTGCCCGGCACTACGCGATAAAGAACCGCGAGGAGGCAGAGGCCTATTTAGCCCACCCGGTTCTCGGCGCCCGTCTGCGCGAATGTTGTGCGGCTCTTCTTGCCGTACAAGGCCGCAGCGCTCATCAGATATTCGGCAGCCCGGATGATATGAAACTGAAATCCAGCATGACGCTGTTTGCGATCATCGATGGTCGCGAAAGTCAGTTTAAGCAGGTGCTGGAGCGTTATTATTCTGGCGAGCTCGACAGCGCAACGCTGAAGTTAATCGAGCAAAACTAATTAACACCAAAATATTTCTGCCTCCGGCCAATTACTCCTGTGCCCCGCCTTTGGTCGAGCTTTTCTGGCAGCGAAAACCACATATAATCGCCGACCACTCAAAACAAAATAGTCATAAAGAAAAATATAATGATTGAGCAACAAAAGATCCGTGCTGGGCTTCTGGCGAGCTTTGCCTTGCCCTTATTCCTTACCGGCTGTGGCGGCGGTGGTGGTGATAGCACTCCAGCGCCACCCAATGCGACCGCGCAAAGTATTAGCCTCGACGAAGACACCAATATCGAAGGCCAGGTTTCCGGCACCGCACAAGCCGGCGGTGCCCTGACTTTTGAGCTGCAGCAGGGTCCGGAAAATGGGCAGTTGAGCCTGAGTGGTACTGCGTTCAGCTATACCCCCAACCCGGATTTCGCAGGCCAAGACAGCTTCAGTTTTGCCGCCGTCGAAGATGGTCGCCGCTCCTCGCCAGCGACCGTCACCATCACCGTCAACCCGATTAATGATGCCCCGGTTGCCACTAGCGGTAGCTTCTCTACGGATGAAGACATCGTATTGACCGCGATGCTGCCGGTTGAAGATGTGGACGGGGATCAGCTGAACTACTCGGTAACCGCTGAGCCGGCAAACGGTGAGCTGCAGATTGCTGCCAGCGGTGAATTTAGCTACCAGCCGGCCAAAGACTTTTTCGGCACCGATGAGTTTCGCCTGACCGCCAGTGACGGTGAATTTGAAACCGACGAAGTCACCATCACCCTCACCATTGCAGCGGTAAATGACGCACCGGAAGTGCCCGAGCAAATTTCCGCGAGCCTGACTGCAGGTGCGACACAGACTATCGATTTACAGATTGTCGATGTCGACAGCACCGATCTCACCACTACGGTTGTTGAACAGCCACAAGTAGCTGAAGTGGCGAGTATCGATAACGACCTGGGCAGCATGAACCTGTCCACTACTTACGGCACCTGGGGTGCAGACCAGCTCGCATTTATTACCAATGACGGTGAGCTGGACTCCAATACCAGCGTAATGAATGTCGACATTGCCGTTGCCCAGACTACTACTGATGAAGCTGTAACGACCCTGAGCTCCGCGCGCAGCACCACCATCGATATTCTCGCCGATGGTCCGGAAGGCATGCTGGCCATGACCGGCCTGTCTTACGGCGAGCTTGGCGCTACTGGTTCTGGAGTGCAGCAGCAGTATATTGCGTTTGTCGATTCGGCCGGCGTGCCGGCTGTTTCTGGCTACATTCTGGCGGGCAAAGGTATTCCCATTCCACTTGCTCTGGGTGTAAATGACAGCACCGCCTTTACCATTGCTGCAGATGAAAATAACCAGCTGCTGTTCGGTGCGCTTTCCGCGGCTGGGGCATTTACCACCAATTCCGCGCTGCCATCATTTGAAGGGACAAACTATATCCAAGTAACTGCAGAGTACGTGGTAGGTGACGGCTTCATCGTGTTCAGTAATGACGGCGTTATCCGCTACTACGACCAGCAGGGTAATGCGCGCTGGAGCCAGCCTCTTACCCATGACTTGGGTTTTGAGATCGGTGCCTGGCATACCCATGACATACGCATAGACGGCAACAACGCGCATTTTGTCGGCATGCTGATGTCGTGTGACCAAGACTCTTGTGCATCGATGACGGGCGCGGGAAGTTTCTCGCTAAAACTGAACCTGGCAACCGGAGAGATCGCCGAGCTGTATCAGCCGAAAACCAGCAGCATGGCTGGCTACCACCTGCAGATCACCAGCGACGGCCGCGTGCTGATGGCGCACCGCAACCAGCTTACCCTGCTGGCAACTGACGGCTCCACCGAGTGGGTGCAGAGTGTCAATTATGCCGATCTCTCGCGCATCGGCCTGACGGAAGCGGAAGACATCATGTGGTGGAGCCACGATATCAACAATGACTCTTCCACCGTTACCCGCCTGAGCATCGGTGGGGAACTGCAGGCGCAAAGCTCGTACAACCATGGCATTTCCTACCCATGGGCCGAGGATATTGTTGTCGACAAATATGGCAATACTTTTATCAAGCTGACCGACCGCTACAACGATCCGGACTACAACGGCGATCACGTTGTACTGCATTACGACTACACAACCGGTGCACAGTGGGTGCAGCGTAATGAGGGCCAGTATCAGCCACAGTCTTACATCCCACCAGTAATGGTATTGAAAGACGAGCTGCAGTTATTTTCCGGGTTTTATGACTACTACGGTGTTTCCGATGGCGATGCTTATCTGCAGAAGCTGACCATCGACCGCAATATTCCGTAATTCTCTATTCCTTAATACCCTGCAAAAAAAGCCCCCGCACACTGCGGGGGCTTTTTTATTAAGGTCTGCGCCACTTTTTACATTGAGGCAGCCAGACGCATTCCTTGGTCAATCGCTCGTTTGGCATCCAGCTCGGCCGCTTCATCCGCGCCGCCGATCAGGTGATACGGCTTGGTCAGGCCTTCTACCAGTGCTCGCGCCGGCTCCTGGCCGGCACACAGGATGATGTTATCCACATCCAGCACCTTGGTTTCTTCGCCAACCTTGATGTGCAGGCCTTCATCATCGATTTTCACGTATTCACAACCGGGGATCATATTCACCCCTTTGTTGGCGAGGCCGGTGCGGTGTATCCAGCCGGTGGTTTTACCCAGGCCGCCGCCCACTTTGCTGGCCTTGCGCTGCAGCAGGAATACTTCGCGCGGTGACGCGGGCACTTCGGCCTGCACGCCTTCGATACCGCCACGCGCTTGCAGGCTCATGTCCACACCCCATTCGCGCATAAATGCAGGGATATTCTGTCTGGTGGCTTCGCCGGCGTGAGTCAGGTATTCGGATACGTCAAAGCCGATACCGCCGGCACCGATGACCGCGACTTTTTTGCCAACCGGTTTTTTGTCTTTCAGTACCTCCAGGTAACCGAGTACTTTTTCGTGCTCAACACCGGGGATTGGCGGTACACGTGGGGTAATGCCGGTGGCCAGGATCACTTCATCAAAGTCACTGTTGTTCAGCTGCTCGGCGGTTACCGGAGAACTCAGTTTGAGGGTAACGCCGGTGATTTCGATACGACGCTGGAAGTAGCGCAGGGTCTCGTAGAACTCTTCCTTGCCCGGGATCTGTTTGGCGATATTGAACTGGCCACCGATCTCGCTGGCGGCGTCAAACAGGGTGACGTCATGGCCACATTCTGCGGCAGACGTGGCAAAGGCCAGGCCCGCAGGGCCGGCACCGATGACCGCGAGCGTTTTCACGTTGCTGGTGGGCAGCAGGTTCAGTTCGGTCTCGTGACAGGCACGCGGGTTTACCAAGCAGCTGGTCATCTTCATGCTGAATACGTGATCCAGACAGGCCTGATTACAACCGATACAGGTGTTGATTTCGTCTGCACGGTTTTCCGCCGCTTTCTTGACGAATTCTGCATCTGCGAGGAACGGGCGCGCCATGGAAACCATGTCGGCATCACCGCGCTGCAGCACTTCTTCGGCCACTTCCGGGGTGTTGATACGGTTGGAGGTGATTACCGGCACGGACAGTTCCTCGCGGAACTTGGCGGTAACCCAGGTAAACGCGGCGCGCGGTACCTTGGTGGCGATGGTGGGGATGCGCGCTTCGTGCCAGCCGATACCGGTATTGATAATGGTGGCACCAGCTTTTTCGATGGCTTTACCCAGGGTGACAATTTCTTGGTAATCGCTACCGCCCTCAACCAGGTCGAGCATGGACAGGCGGTAAATAATAATAAAGTCTTCACCCACCGCTTCGCGCACGCGGCGCACCACTTCTACCGGCAGGCGCATACGGTTTTCGTAGCTGCCACCCCAGTCGTCGTCGCGCTGGTTGGTACGCGCGGCGAGGAACTGGTTGAGGAAGTAACCCTCGGAGCCCATGATTTCCACACCGTCGTAACCGCTCTCTTTGGCCAGCACGGAGGTGCGCACGAAGTCGACAATCTGCTGTTCAATTTCTTCTTCGGTTGCGGCCTGCGGTTTGAACGGATTGATCGGCGCCTGGATGGCAGACGGGGCAATCGGATTTTCGTTAAACGCATAGCGGCCGGTGTGCAGGATCTGCATACAGATTTTGCCGCCTTCTTTATGCACCGCGTCGGTAATGATGCGGTGGTCTGCGCAGTCCTCTTCGCTCCACAGCATTTTGGTGTGCTCGTGGGTGGCGGCGCGCTTGTTGGGACCAAAGCCGCCGGTGACGATTAGGCCAACACCACCGCGGGCACGCTCGGCAAAAAATGCAGCCATACGCGCGTGGCCGTTGGGGGCCTCTTCCAGGCCGGTATGCATGGAACCCATGAGTACGCGGTTGCGCAGAGTGGTGAAGCCCAGGTCGAGGGGCTCGAGCATTTTCGGGTAAGGATTGTTCGCGGCGGTATTGGTATCAGTATTGCTCATCACGTTTTCCCTTGAATCTGTTTTTCGTTGGCGCATCACGCGAAGCCAGCGGCTACTACACACGCGCTCGTTACTTGTGGTGACCGGGGAGCCATCGGTACCTGGCCTGTCCATAATTTGCGCCATCTCGCGGCGCTGTCTAGATATTGTCTTGACACTGTCAAAATGCGTATTGCTACCATATGCTCAGGTTTTGACAGTGTCAAGATGGCCTGATAGATTGCGCGACATGACCACATCTTCCACACGCAACGCATCTAGTAGTTCAAGCCGCTCTGGTAGCTACCACCACGGGGACCTCCGTAAGGCCCTGGTGAACGAGGCTGTGCGCATCATTCGCGAGGAGGGTGAGAAGGCGCTGTCCATGCGCAAGCTGGCGCTGAACATCGGTGTTTCGCGCACCGCGTCATACCACTACTTTGCGGACAAGCAGGCGCTGCTGTGTGCCATCGCGGAGGAGGGGTTCCGGCGCTTCAATGTAATGCTGTCGGAGGTGCACCACGCCGGCCAGCGGCCGCCGAGTGCAAAGAGCATGCGGGATTTTGTCGCGGGTTATGTGCAGTTTGCGACCGAGCAGACGGAGTATTACGACCTGATGTTCGGCGGGCATATCTGGGAATCGCGCACGTCGACCGACTCCCTGCGGGAAGAGTCCCACAACAGCTTCCGCAATTACGTGAGTAGCGTGCGCAGTTGGCAGGAAAATGGGCTGATTTCAGACAAGGTGGACGCGCTGCGGTTCTCTCAGGTGAGCTGGAGCACGCTGCACGGGATCAGCCGGCTGATTATCGATGGTATTTACGTGGACTCTGCGGCAATCGAGCCGATTTGTGAGAATGCAGCGGAGATGTTCTGGCGGGAGCTGGAGCCCTAAGCTACTCCCATCTCAACATCCAAACATCCCGCCATCCCACTATCAAACTTTTCTCAGAACCACATCGACCAGTAAGCGCGCACTACGTGTGCGTTGAAGTTGTAGGCGGGTTCGTCACCGGGCAGTACGCTGTCACCCCCATTGTGCACGCGCACATCGTGGAAGTTATCGTAATCGAATAACACGTAATCCCAATACAGGTTCAGGGTATTTTTGCGATTGAACGGTGCCCAGCGATCCGGCACCAAGTAAGTGGCACCAAAGCCGATCGCGGTGCTGGTGAAATCACTGAGCTCTTTATCCCGCGCGCGGAAGTTGGTGGCATCCACATAGGGGAACAGATCGCTATAGAAGTCGGCGCCCTTCTGTTTGTAGAAGCGCAACTTGCCTTCAAGAATCAGGTTTTCACTTTCCAGCGGATGGGTATAGCGAAACTCCAGGTTATCGGAGTTGATGCCCCAGCTATCCGCGTAGCGCCGATATTCTGTTTTTACTGCCGCCCGGTAGGGCAAGCGGTATTTCGCGCGCAACGCCACCGCATCACTGTTGCGGGTGGTTGGGTAGAGCTCCGCCTGGTAGCTGAAACCAAGCGCGGAAGACGGATCCAGGTAGCGCACACTGCGATACGGATTATTCAGGAAACCCTCGTCAGCGACGGTTTCGACGCTCAGCTCGGCAATCAGCTTGGTGGTGAGGATCTGGCTCCAGCTCAGGGAATAGCGGCGGTGCTCCGCATGGGCGAGAAACTCTTCATCGCCGTTGCGCATCACATCGTCGCTACCATAGGTGGCGCGCATGGACAGGGTGCTGAGGTCACCGAAAAAATCCTGCGAGATACCAAAACCGACGGTTTCCGCCTGGTAGTCGTTTTCGCTGGAATTGGTATAACTCAGGCTCATGGTGGTTTTTTCCACCAGATAATCGGCCCCTACGGAAAACTCATCCCGCTGCTCGGTATAGCGACTGGCTGTTGCCTGTACGTCGATGGAAGCCCCGGAAATCATATCCACATAGTAATTGGCCGACAGCGAAACATTGTTGCCAATGTTTTTGCGCACCAGCACCGACGGCCCATCGATGGTAACGCCACCACCACTGTAGGAGTGGTACAGGGTATCGAGCCGCTCCTCCGGCAGCACCGCAGCTTTCGCAGTCGATACCAGTAAAACTGAACAAAGTAAAAATTTCGTGAGGGCGTAGCGAGCGAACGAAATTTGGTGTGCGCCGGAACGCAGGCACCGCAGCGCACACAAAGTGCGTGAGGATGGCGAGTACCGCCGACCGCCAAAGTTCGGAGCGCAGTAGCTCTCACGAAATTTTTTTAGTTACAGCCACAGCCGCCTCCTGACCCACCTTCAGCACCACGGGCAGCCTCACGCGCTTCGTATACGTGATTCATAAAGCCGGCCGCCACCGGGTCCCGCTCAAAACTCATAATCGGGTCGGCGAGGTAGTGCCGCTCGTAGGGCTGCACCCAGGGTTCGGGCATTATGGTTTCGCAGCCACCCAGCAGTAACAGAGCCGGCAGTAACAGAAGCGCGCGCTTGGTCATGGCTTATTCCCGGATCAGTTCCTTGATGATTTTTTTGTACTCGGCTTCGTCACCGGTGCGGTAACCCTTGTGCACGTAGCGCACGTTGCCATCGCGGTCGATAAACACGGAGCTCGGCATGGCCTGTACGCCGAACAGCTTGCTCACGTCACTTTTGGAATCGAACAGGACCGGGAAATCCACTGGGATTTTATTCAGCATGGCCTGCGCGTCTGCCGGGTTGGCATCCACGTTCACACCCCACACCTGAAAGCCCACCGGCTCGTAGCGCGCGTGCAGGTCGTTCAGCAGTGGCATTTCTTCACGGCAGGGGCCACACCAGGAAGCCCAGAAGTTCAGCATGATCACTTCGCCGCGCTGCTCACTCAGCTTCAGGTTGCCATCTTTCAGCGAGGCCAGGGTGAAATCGCTGGCGGGGATCTTGGCGAAAACGGGGGCAGCAGCCAGCAAGGCTGCGCTGGTGCAAAGGGCGGCAATCAATTTACGCATGGATTGACTCCAGTAGTGTCTGTCTAGTTATTGTGTATTCAGAAATAAATCGAAACACCCAGTTGGGCGGAGAGATTGTTGGTGGTCAATGGCTCACCAAAGATCTCGTGTTCAAAAATGTGGTCGCGCACATCCAGGCGCAGGGCCAGCCAGTCCTGCGCGAGCATACGCACGCCGACACCGACGTTATAGGTGAAGTGTTCTTCACCGGCGAAGTTGGTATTGCCGGCGCCGCCGATCAGATACAGATTGCTGTTGAGCGCGAATTTATCCAGGATGAAAATTTCCCCAGGCAGGAAGTTCCAGGCTAGGGACAGGTTGTACATACTGAGATCGCGCTCGTCGTCGGTGAGCAGCGGCGCCGAGCCACTCAGGCGCTCGTAACTGGATTCACCCAGGGTGGCCTGGCCGTAGGCCGCTTCCATAAAGAAGTCTTCGTTGATGTGGTAGGCAAGGCTACCGCCGATCATGCGGTTGGTACCGAAGTCTTCGACACTGAGGATGCCACCGAGATAGACCGTGAACTCAAAGTCTTCACTATCGATCTTGGCCTCGCGAATCTCACGACGCTCCAGATCCGGCGAAATAATATCGTCGATATCGCCCGCGCTTTGCGCAAGCGCCGTGGAGGACATAGTACCTGCCAGCAGAAGGCTCGCGAGCTTTACATAAATACGTCGAATCCGAGTTTCCACTCGACTATCTCCTGGTTTTCTTCCCGCGAGGTCAGCAGGTAATGATTTGCAACTTCCGCGCGCAGGGCAAAGCGACGGGATAAATAGGTGGTGACGCCGATACCGGACAGCATGGTGGTGTCCTGGCGGTCTTCGGTGGCGACGATGGTGGCGTTGGGTGAGGTGATATTGATTCCGGTGCCGAGCAGGAAGTACGGGGATAGCCGCCACTGCGGAAAGGGCTGGTGCACCACCGCCACCTGGAAGGTGCGGCTATCGGAATAGGCGCCGATGGTCTGCGCTGCGCGCAGTTCCGCGGACAGGTTGCCGGTAAAGCGGTAGCCAAGGGACAAGCCCATGGAATTGGCACCGGCAAAGTCACCGTAGGCAAAGCCCATCCGGAAGCTCTGGTCCCGGTAGTCGTCGATACCTGGGGTGGGCACCACTACCTGTTCGCCCTCGGCGGTGTAGATTTCGTCGAGGTCGGCAATTTTGGCCCAGCCGGTTTTACCGGTGCGGGTCATAACCTTGACCCAGTCGGTACGGCGCTTCAGCAGCCACAGGGGCTCGCCATACTCCACTACATGATCGATCACATAGCCGCGGCCGGGGCCGGTGAATAAGTTGAGGAACTCCGCTCCGACGATAACTCGTTCGGTATCGAACGCCAGCGTCTCCGGCTGTCGGTCTTCGAACTGACGCGCGGAAAAGCTGTCGGTGACGAATACCTCACTCGACTCTTCTACCGAGTCACCAATCGTTTCCGGCTGCGCCGCGACGGTTGAGGAAAAACTCCCCAAGCCCCCCAAGATACATAGGGCCGCGGTCATTGCCACAGCCCTGCTTGCTCTAATATCGAGCTGCCTGTTCATTATTTAGTTAACCGGCGCTTCAAATGGATTGTTGTAATACTGCGCACCGATATCCAGCCATTCGGAAATCAAACGCAATTCCGCAGCAGACAATTCTCCCTCATGTATGCCCCCCGCTTCAAATACATTGAAGAAACGGCTGGCGTTGGCACCGTTGGTGTTCATGATCCGCTGAATATTGACAGTAACCATAACAGGAATCGGGTTGCCATCGGCATCGAGGATCTGCTCGCCGTTTTCATCGACCTCAAATAGCGGGTTACCGTCGTCATCGGTGTCCTGCACCAGCACATTCTGTACCGCGCCATCGCGCAGCTCTTCGGTGGGATTGTCGAAAATTAACTCAACATAGGAGGTGCTGTAGTTGTTGTTCACACCAGACGGGTCGCCGCGGAGATCCAGCTGCCCTGGCGGTACCTGCGCCATGCCCGCGGCATCGCGGTTGCTGTGGCAGGCGGTACAGGTGCGATCTTCCAGCACCGTACCCATGTCATCGGTAATTTCACGGGGCAGGTCCCAGATGGGCTGAATATGGTCGGGGTAGTGAATCACCGTGCGGCAATCCGCGCTCCAGCTGCTCAAACAGGGAAGAGTGGTCGGCGCCGGCGTGGTCAGGTCGCTCATCAACAGCTCGCTCGACGGATCCTTGGCGCGCAGCGCCGGGTCGGTCCAGTTGTCGGCAAACTTCAGGTCGCCCTCCAGCTCCGGGTGCCCGGCCACGCGCGCCAGCAGCTGCGCCATGGTTTCCCCCATGTCGGCAGTGAGGCCCGGCTCAGTATTGGCGAAGGGGGCGGCACTCGTGGGAGCACCGGCCCAGGCGGATTCCGGTTCCATATCCGTGCGCCCGTGCGGCACTTCGCTGTCTGCGAGGTGACAACCCTGGCACTTGCGCAATTCGCCAGCGCGGAACTGCAGCCAGTTGTTGTGACGACCGAACAGGCGGCGGCCATTTTCATCCACCACGGAAATGGCCAACGGGGTATCTGCCGGTACTTTTACCCGCACCGAGCCGTCGGGTTGAATCGGGGTATAACCAATGATTTCGCGCATCAACTGGCTGCGGTTGCGGCCAAACGCCGAGCGGTCGAAGTCCAGCACATCATCACTGGGAATGCCCACCGCCTTGACCACGCGCAGGAAGCGCGCCGGGCGCTCGGCGGCGGTGGTCTGCAGCGGGTCGGCAAGGACATCGATGTCCAGCAGCTGCATGCCGTCGATATCGTAAACGCTGCGAATATCCAGCACCGCCATGCCTTCATCGAAAAGATCGCGGTCAATATCGATACCGGGGATCGGCTGCGGGATAAAGGTCGGCACCGGGCGGGTATCCGCGGTAACCGCTTCGCTAATCATGATGCCGTCTTCCGGCTGGATGATTGGGCGCTGGGTGCCCTCGGCATAATCGTAAATCCACAGGCCGTAGAGCGGGTCGGCCGGTTCGATGTCCGGGGTTGCCAGCCACTCGTCGGTACAGGGCTGGGTAATGCCGGCCTCGGTTTCCGTTGCGGTGCCCGGCTCGATCACCCGGCACTCGCTCCAGCTCACCAGCAGACGACTGGTGCCATCGTGAAAGGCCCAGGCATTGGCAAACAGGCCGTGGGGTGACAGGCCGCCGTCGATAATGACCTGCTCCACCGACAGGGATTCCTGCCCCTGCAACACACCCTGCTGCTCTGGTTCGCTGTAGGCCTCAACGAAATTTTCGCCGTCGATCACCACCATGTCGCCGCCGTAGGCAATGCCCTCTGGTGCGCGCAGGGTCACGAGAATACGCCCATCCGGCATCTGCTGTGGCTTGCTGAAGGTAGCGGTAACCGGGTCGGTACCGGAGCCTGTACCGGTGGCCTGGCTGTGGTAGCCGTAATACAGCTGCAGGTCGGTACCGTCGGGCTTGACCGTATACAGGCTGAGGCGGTCACGCCCGCCCATATTGTCCCAGCGGTTGAACAGGATGCGGCCATTGGCCAGGACGGTCGGCGTAAGATCGTGGCTCTGGTTATAGGAAATTTGCTGGATATCGCTGCCGTCAGCTTCCATCACATGCAGCACGAATGCCGGGTCGTCGAGCCCTTCCGCCAGTGCGGAGAACTGCGGCTTGTTGTCATCCAGCAGCAGTGCGCGGGAGCGGCGCTGGCGGGTGGAGGTAAACACCAGGCGCCCATCGGGCAGGAACGCCGGGGAAATATCGTCGCCCTCCTCGGCAATCAGGTCCGAGGAAATAACCCGGGTAAGCTGTGCAGTCTCAAATTCGTATAGCCAGATATTCCAGCTCGGCTGCTCGTCATCATCCAGCCCTTCAATATTCGGCGCGCGCATGGCAAAAGCCAGCTGGCTACCATCGGCGGATACCGTCAGGTCTTTCACATCGTAACCACCCTCAAAGACGATGCCCGCCTCTTCATCATTGACGAACAGGCCCTCGGTCAGGGAGCGCTCTGGGGCGGTGGCAGTGGCGCGATCGCGCAGCAGTAGCTCAGCACCTGGATTGAAGGTGGCGGGGCGGTAGATGCTGTCGGCCGCAAGCGCACCCTCTTCATCCCGCGGTAGCGCGCGACGCACATACACCACCGGGTAATCCACAACGACGGGGTCTTCTGCCTGATCGCCTCCGAGGCCAGAACCATCACTTGAGCCACCGCCGCAACCGGCCAGTGCAATCGCAGAAAAAATAGACAGTAGTGACAATTTCCGACGGGCGGCCAGGGTCCGTGCACCAAAAGTTTTCAAGAACTCGTCCTCTTTACCCGCTACATCGTTCCGCGACGGATAATTACTCAATGATTTATTGTGAATTTTTAATGACAACCCGAGGGGGGAACGCAGTAACCACTCACCATTTACATCACAGCCTCACTGCATTTTGCTGGATGCTCGTCTGACAACGCAGCGCGATTTACCTTCGATTCTCCCGCCGGCAAATTTCGATCTCAAGCAATGCGCGGGGAAATTGCCAACCAGAACACGCTTTATATTTTTTCCGCTGGCGAATCCCTTGGTCTTCTTTACTATCTCTTCCACTCGCAATGTATACAAGTTGTACGGTACGACCGTCCGACAATAACAAGACGCAAAACGCTCCATGATGAAAATGACTTCGTCCGCTACCCGGGCGCTGCTTGCAGCAACCGCCTGCCTCAGCGCTGCTATCTCTTTGCCGACATTGGCTGGGCCGCAAGAGCAAGCGGCGCAAATGCACAGCCGCCTGACCGGCGTGAAACCCAGTGTCAGCGTACTTACCGAAATGGCCGAACACATTGCCAACGGCAATGCCGCCAGCGCAGCCCAGCTGGCAATGGAAAATGATTCTTTCTACAACGTAACCCTGAAGAACCTGGTTACGCCATGGACCAATCGCGACGGCGACAATTTTGCGCCGTTGAACGACTACACCGCAACCGTGATCGGCATGGTGCGCGACGATGTGGACTTCCGTGAGATTCTCTCTGGCGACATTATCTATACCGGCGCCTCCGGTTTAGGCCTGCCCGCCTACAACAATGCCAACAACGATCACTATGCGGCATTGGAAGCCGCTGGCTACCCACTGCAGACCACCCTGGAACGCCAGGCCCAGTCGTCAGTAACCGGCTTGCCCAGCGATGCCACCGCCGGGGTAATGACCACCCGTGGCGGCGCCAAGGCATTTTTCTATGCCGGCACCAATCGCGCCATGTTCCGCTTTACCCTGATGAACCACCTGTGCCGCGACCTCGAGCAGGTGCACGACACCTCGCGACCACCGGATCGCATTCGCCAGGACGTGAGCCGCAGTCCCGGTGGCGACAGCCGCGTATTCCAGAACAATTGCGTCGGCTGCCACAGCGGCATGGATCCGATGGCCCAGGCCTTCGCCTACTACAACTACGAGTACGATGTGGAAAATGACCCAACCGGCGAAGACGGCCGGCTGGATTACAACCGCAGCGGCGATACCGACCCCAGCACCGGCACCCGAGTGCAGGCCAAAAACCATATCAACAGCGCCACCTTCCCCTACGGCTTTGTCATTCCCGATGACAAGTGGGACAACTACTGGCGCGAGGGCCCGAACCTGCATCTCGGCTGGAGCGATGCGTTGCCGGGCAGCGGCAACGGCGCCAAGTCCATGGGCCAGGAGCTTGCCAACAGCCAAGCCTTTGCCCAGTGCCAGGTCACCAAGGTGTTTGAGCAGGTGTGCCTGCGCGCACCGGAAGACAGCGCCGACCGCAATCGCATCAGCAGTATCACCGACAGCTTCACCAGCAATGGCTACAAGCTGAAGCAGGTGTACGCCGACACTGCTGTTTACTGTGCGGGGGAGTAACGCCATGAACTACGAGACTCCAGCGACCAGCACCAGCCACAAGAATTCCCTGCAGACCATGTCCGATTTTTGCCAGCTTGTTGTGCGCCCGCGCCTGCGCCGGGCCGCACTGTTATCCACCATTCTCAGTACCGCCGTGCTGGTCGCCTGTTCCGGCGGCAGCGGGCAGTCCACCGAAGAACTGCCCAACACCAATCCCGATTCCGGTGATACCAGCTATGCCGGCCCGGCCCCGGAAAGTGAAGACGTACAGAACTACAAGCGCTATATCTGGGACAACCTGGCGGCGGAAAACCGCTGTGGCAGCTGCCATGTGGAAGGCAACCAGAGCCCGCGCTTTGTGCGCGGTGACGATATCAACCTCGCGCACAGCGAAGGCCGCGACCTCGTCAACCTGGGTGCGCCGGAAGAATCCCGCCTGGTGACCAAGGTGGCCAGCGGCCACAACTGCTGGCTCGCCAGTGCCGATGCCTGTGCGGACATTATCACCGGCTACATCGCCGACTGGGCCTCTGCGGCTGGCTCGGTGGCCAGCACGATTACCCTGACGGCACCCACCGAGCGCGATGTCGGCGAGAGCAAAAGCTTCCCCGAATCCAGCGGCAACTTCGAGAACACCATTTATCCGTTACTGGAGCAATACTGCTCCAGCTGCCACAGCGAAGATGCCGGTACCGCACAACAGCCGTACATTGCCAGTAGCGATGTGGACCAGGCCTATGAGGCGGCGAAGTCGCGGATTGACCTGGATAGCCCGGAGAACTCCCGCCTGGTAGTGCGCCTGGGTAGCGACTTCCACAACTGCTGGAGCAACTGTGCGGACAACGCCGATACCATGGCTGCGGCAATTCGCGAATTTGCCGACGGGATTTCGGTAACCGCGGTGGACCCCAGCTGGGTAATCAGCAAGGCGCTGTACCTCACCGACGGTGTGGTAAGCAGTGGCGGTGGCCGTATCGACAACAACGCGATCGCACTGTACGAATTCAAAACCGGCAGCGACGACATCGCCTACGACACCTCCGGTATCAACCCCGCCATCGACCTGAAGCTCTCCGGTGACTACGAATGGCTCGGCTCCTGGGGTGTACAGCTGACCGGTGGCAAGGCCCAGGCAACCACCGCCACCAGCAAGCGTCTGTTCGACACCCTGAGTGGCACCGGCGAATACACCATCGAAGCGTGGGTAGCCCCGGCCAACGTGGTACAGGAAGGCCCGGCGCGGATCGTCAGCTACTCCGGTGGCAACGATATCCGCAACTTCACCCTCGGCCAGGCGATGTACAACTACACCTTCCAGAACCGCAACGATGCCAGCACCAATGCGGATGGCATGCCGGCGCTGATCACCGACGATATGGCCGAACGCGCGCAGGCAACCCTGCAGCATGTGGTGGCCACCTTCGACCCGATCAACGGTCGCCGCCTGTATGTGAACGGTGAATTCACTGGTGACGAAGACCCAGTAGAGCCGGGCCTGCTGTCGACCTGGGACGACACCTTCGCGCTGGTACTGGGCAGCGAAGTCTCCAACGAAAACCAGTGGCACGGCTCCGTGCGCCTGCTGGCAATTCACTCCCGCGCACTGAGCCAGGACGACATCCTGACCAACTACGATGCGGGCGTGGGCGAAAAATACCTGCTGCTGTTCAAGGTCGAAGAAGAGACCAACGTGCCGGAAGGCTACGTCATGTTCGAGGTACAGCAGTTCGACAACCACGGCTACCTGTTCAGCGAACCCAAGTTCATCAGCCTGGAAGACGGTGTTACCCCGGACGGTATTGTGATCCAGGGTATGCGCATTGGCATCAACGGTCGCGAGGCCGTAGTTGGGCAGGCGTGGGCGAACCTCGACACCACGGTGAGCGCAGCGGATTACGATGCGGAGACCGGCCAGAAATTGTCTCCCCTCGGTACCATCATCACCCTGGAGAAAGGCCCCACCTCGGACGAGTTTTTCTTGACCTTTGAACGCCTGGGCAATCAAGAGTTTGTCCGCGTGGAAGCGACTCCGGCGGCACCGGCCGCTGCGGCCGACCTGGCGCCGCAGCCACGTATCGGTATCCGTCGCTTTGAGCAGATCCATGCCGCGCTGTCTGCCGCCACCGGTATTCCCAGTGCCCATCCGGAAGTGGTGGACACCTGGGAGAAGGTGAAACAGCAGTTACCGGTCGAAGCGGATATTCAGGGTTTCCTCGCCGCCCAGCAGATGGGTATTACCCAGCTGGCAGTGAAGTACTGCAGCACCTTGGTCGACGACAGCAGTGCGCGCGCCAGCTACTTCTCTGGCTTCGACTTCTCTGCTGCGGCGGACACGGCATTTAACACCGACACAAAGCGTGCCCAGGTTCTCGACCCGCTGCTGGAAAACCTGCTGGGCCGGCCGATCACCTGGAGCGCTGCCGTGGGCGGCCACACCGCGCAACTGGGCACCGCACCGGATGAAAGTGCGGTGCGCACCGAGCTGAATGGGCTGATCGACAAAATGACCGCCTGTGGTACTGGCTGCAGCGCCGACCGCACCGCCACCACCGTCAAGGCCGCCTGTGCCGCCGCGATGGGCAGTGCGATGATTTTGATCCACTAAATTTTTGCGCCTGCGCTTCGCCGAGCGGAGCGCAACGACAACCAAACGCAATTAAAAATACGCAAGACCCGGGAACCCGGAAACGTCATGAGCAAGAAAAAACATTTTGAACTGGACCAACCACTGCGCCATCCGGACCACCACCGCCCGGTAAGTCGGCGGGACTTCCTCGGCCAGGGTTTCCGTGCCGGTATGGCGACCGTGCTGGGCGGTTCCGTATTCAGCCTGTTCGCCAATCCGGCACAGGCAGAAGTCAGCCTGTCGTCAGACTTGGAAGCCATTCGCGGCCTGTGCGGCGTCAGTAAAAACGGCGCAGGCAAGATTCCCTTTATCTGCTTTGACCTGGCCGGTGGTGCCAACATTGCGGGCTCCAACGTGCTCGTCGGCAAGCAGGGTGGTCAGTTCGACTTCCTGAGCACCGCGGGTTACAGCAAGCAGGGCCTGCCCGGCGACATGGTGCCCTCGCTGACCGACGGTACCGGCAACCCGCTGTACAACACCGACCTGGGCCTGGCATTTCACAGTGACAGCCAGATGCTGGCGGGCATCCTGGAAAAAGTCTCTCCCGGTACCGCGGGTGCCATTAATGGAGCGGTGATTCCGGCACGTTCGGAAAACGATACCGGCAACAATCCGCACAACCCCATGTACGGTATCAATCGCGCGGGCGCCAACGGTTCACTGCTGGCCCTGATCGGTTCCCAGACCAGCGAATCCGGTGGCAACTCCATGGCGCCGATGGACCTGATTAACCCGGAAGTTCGCCCCACCAAAATCGACCGTCCGTCGGACGTTACCGGCCTGGTAGACGTGGGTGACCTGGTTGGCCTGCTCAGCCAGGAAGACACGGTTGCGGTGATGGAATCCATGTACCGCATCTCCAACTCCAAGCTCGGCAAGGTCAATACCCGCGTCACCAACGATGCCGTGATTAAAGACCTGGTGAAGTGTGGCTACATGAAGAGCGCCGATCTCGCCGCGCGCTTTGGCGACCCGTCTGCACTGGATCCTGCGCTGGACCCGGATATTGTCGGCCCTGCCGGTATTTTCAGCTCCAGTGAATTCCTCAGCGATCGCGAGTTCCAGAAAGCAGCGTCCACCATGAAGCTGGTGATCAATGGCTATGCCGGTGCTGGCACCATCACCATGGGCGGTTACGATTACCACACCGGCGATCGCGCCACCGGCGAGCTGCGCGACCTGCGCGCTGGCCGCTGTATCGGTGCCTGCCTGGAATATGCACGCCGGGTTAACCAGCCGCTGATGGTTTATGTATTCAGTGATGGCTCCGTATTTAGTAACGGTATGATCGATGACTCCGCGGAAGGCCGCGGTAAAGGTGTGTGGACCGGCGACAACCAGCAAACCGCTGCGTCTTTCTTCCTGGTGTACAACCCTGCAGGGCGCCCGCAGTTGCTGGGCGGCAGTGCTGATGAGCAGGCACGCCATCAGCAACTGGGTTACATGCGCGCGTCCGGTGATGTGGAAACTGCCGGTAGCCCGGCGGCGAACAACGTCAACCAGCTGGTGCAGACCGTGGTACTGAACTACATGGCGCTGCACGGCGAACAGGGCAACTTTGGTAGCCTGTTCCCCAATCACGGCCTGGGCAATGCCAGCCTGATGGACAGCCTGACGGCGTTCCAGCCGATCATCTAATTAATAATGAGTTAGCGACGTAACAAGATGTACCCGATTCGCCTTCTAATGTTGGCCTGTTGCCTGTGTGGCGCCGGCACGGCACATGCCGAGTGGCACTACGACAAGCAGGCCATTATGGGTACCGAGGTACATCTGCAGTTCTGGCACGAGGACAAGGCGCAGGCGACGCAGATTACCTCCGCAGTGATGGACGAGTTTCGCCGTATCGATGGTGCGCTTTCGCCGTACAAGGAAGATAGCGAGCTGTCGCAAGTGAATCGCACCGCGGGCAAGGCAGCGGTAAAGGTATCCGATGAGCTGGCACGAATTGTGGATAAGTCCCTGTTCTATAGCCGGCAAACGGGCGGGGCCTTCGATATCACCTATGCGACGGTGGGCAGCCTGTATAACTTTCGCGAGAAAAAACAGGCAGACAAACAAACCACCGACAGCCTGCTCGATGCTGTGGGCTACCAGCATATCGAGCTTGACCGCGCGTCAGGTACACTGCGCTTCGCTGACCACCGTACCAAGATTGACCTTGGCGGTATCGCCAAGGGCTACGCGGTGGACCGTGCTGTCGATATTCTGAAACATTACGGTGTTACCAATGCCAATGTAAGTGCCGGTGGCGACGCCCGCCTGATTGGCGACAAACGCGGTAAACCCTGGCTGGTTGGCATTCGCCACCCCAGAGACAAAAGCAAAAATGCCGCGGTAATACCGCTGGAAAATACCGCCCTGTCCACATCCGGGGATTACGAGCGGTTTTTTATCGATGACGACGATCACCGGGTGCACCACATCTTCAACCCGGCCACAGGAAAGCCCACCGAAAGTGCCAGCCAGCACCGCGGCCAGAGCAGTGACGCTCAGAACGAAGATGTACAAAAATTAATTAGCGTTAGCGTGATTGGCCCGCAGGGTTTCGATACCGATCCACTCTCCACCAGTGTTTTTGTCCTGGGCAAAAGCAAAGGGCTCGCACTGATCGAGCGCATGGACGGATTTGAAGCCATCGTGATCGATGCCAACCGCCGGATGTTTTTCTCGAGTGGACTTGGCAACCCCTGAGCAGGTCACGATGAAAAGTGCCCGGAGAGAATCCGCTTGGACCCAAAGGGCTAACGCAAAAGAAATACGTGCACCAGCACGACAAAAATGTGAATAAAGTCACACACAAGGTGTGACACCCTGACATAATCGCGCCCCCGTTTGTGCGAATAATTAACGACAATCGAACACTCTATTTTTCAGGTTTTACCATGTTCTCCCTGCGTCACCTTCCCAGCCCAAGCACCGGTATCCGTACCAAATTCGGTGCGCTGCTTACCGCACTCACTTTGATGACCGCAGGGCAGGCCTTTGCCCAGGAAGGCGACTTTCCCGCAGAGGACCTGGAGTCCCTGAAAAAAGAAGTGTTGAAGCTAAACCGGGATCTGCTGGTACTGGAAGAAGACCTGCTGTTCCCCGCGCAAAGCCAGGTGGCGGTGTACGTTTCCATGGACGTTGGCCACTTTTTTGACCTGGACTCGGTAAAGCTGCATATCAACAACAAGCTGGTGGAAACCCACCTGTATACCGAGCACCAGAAAGATGCCCTGTTCCGCGGCGGCATCCAGCCCCTGTTCAAGGGCAACCTGAAGTCCGGCGAACATACCATTACGGCGTTTTTTAATGGCACCGGCCCCGAACAGCGCGAATTCAAGCGCGCCGCCAGCCTGGACCTGAAAAAGACCGATGAACCCGCAGTGATCGAACTGCGGATTTCCGATGCTGGCAGCAAGCAGCAGCCGGAGTTCACTGTCGTCGAATGGCCGGCACCCTGAGTTTCCCATGGGGTCTGCTGTGCTTAAACAAGCTTCTCTGGCGCTCGCGCTGACCGGCATTATTGCCGGGGCCAGCCCCTGTTTTGCGCAGGAGGCGCCTGCACCAGAGCCTGCCGCGGCGGCGGGCAAGCAAAAATTTCAACAGGCACAGGACATGCGCTACGGCGCCGCCCTGTACCACTACTTTCAGGGCAACACCTTTGATGCCCTGAGCACCCTGATGGTGTCCGACCTGCGCGGCGGAATCTCCCATCATGCGGACAACGCCGACCTGATCCGCGGCGGTATCAGCCTGGCATTTGGCCTCGAGCGCCAGGCAGCCACACTGTTCGAGCAACAGCTACAGAAAGCCGTCGATGAAGAAAATCATCAGCGCCTGACGCGCTTTCGCCAGATCGCCTGGATGAAGCTTGCAGAGCTGAATTATCGGCACCAGAACTGGGACACCGCGGCCCAGCAGCTGGAAAAATCCGGAGCCATCCACGAGACCACCCTGACCCTCAACCTGGCGATCCGCAACAACGATCTCGGTCAGGCCGCGCAGCTGTTGCGTATGGCCGACCTTCCGGTGGCGGAGCGCGTGCTCGGGCACAACAACCTGGCCGCAGCGTTTGCACGCGGCGAATACTTCCCGGCAGCGGCCGAGGAATACCAACGCGCAGCCGACCTGGTGGACACCGTCACGCTGGATAAAGATCTCGACGAGGCACTGCGCGAAGAGCTGTATATCCTGCGGGACAAAGCGCGCATCGGCGCGGGTTACGCCCTTACGCTGCAAGGGGATTACACGTCGGCAGCTGATGAATTCCGCCGGGTGAGGCTCGACACACCCTGGTCAGCGGATGCGCTGCTCGGCCTCGGCTGGGCGTCGGTGAATGGCCAGATGCACACCCAGGCGGTGGATGCGCTGGGCTACCTGATCCGACAGAACCCGTTGCTACCGCAAGTACAGGAAGCACTGCTTGCGCTGCCGTACACCTACGAGGCACTGGACCGCCCGAAGCTCGCGCTGCGCACTTACCAGAGTGCCGAGCAGCAATACCAGCGCGCCCTTACCGACCTGAACAATCTGCACAGCGCCGCCGCACAATTGCAGTTCGCGGAGATTGATGGCGACGAAAAAATCGACCTGCAGCGCTATGGCTGGCTGGAAGATGCAGAAACCCCCGCACTGATTCGCATGAACCAGCACTACCTGCTGCAGATGATGCAAAGTGATCGCCTGCAGCTGCAATTGTCGGAACTGCGCGATCTGCAACAACTGCGCCGGGTGCTGGATCGCTGGCAGCAACGCCTGCCCGAGTTTCACAACCTAATCGAGGAACGCGAGCAGCGCCGACTCACTATTGTGCAGGCACACGACAGTGCCCAGTACGACCAGCAGGTACAAATCGCCGAGCAGCAACTGGATGAATTACAGACGTCGCTGCAGCGTATCGAATCGGAAAAAGACAGCCTCGCCTTGTTAGCCACGCAAACCGGCGAGACGGCAGAGTTCCTGCAAATGCTGCGCGAAGCCGAACAGCGATACATGCGCTTGAGTCGCGCGGGCAAAACCAGTAACTATCAGCAGCAGACCCTGGCGCGCGCACGTGGCATTTTGCAGTGGCAAGCGTCGGAGCAGTACCACCAGAACCTGTGGGAAAAACGCAAAACCATCACCGAGCTGGAAAACGTCCTCGTCGATGCCGCGCGCAATCAGCGCCAGGTCGCGCGCATCGCTGCCGAAGCGCCACAACTCAACCTACTGAGCGGCAGCGTCGACGATGCCGGCCTGCGCATCAATCAGCAGCGCAATGCGATTGACCGCGCCAGCGCGGTCATCGAAACCCAGATTCGTTCAGACCTGCAGAGCGCCCTGAGCGGCGCCCGCGACCGTGTTGAGCAATATATTGCGCACACGCGCCTGGCCATCGCCCGCATTCAGGATGCCGCCATGCAAGGCCAGTACGACCTGCCCACCCCGCCCGCAGCCGAAGCGGCGACGGAGATAGAGCCTTCAGCGGGTCAAGAGCCTTCAGCCGGAGAAGAGCCCTCAGCGGGTCAAGAGCCCTCAGCGAATAGAGAGCCTTCAGCTGAACAAGAGCCCTCAGCGGATAGAGAGCCTTCAGCTGAACAAGCGCCCTCAGCGAATCAAGAACTGGAGCCGGCACTGTGAGTGTTTTGTTTTCACGCCCGCACCGCAAACAATTGCTCGCTCTCGCGGTGTGCGCAACGGCAGCACTGGGCGGCTGTGCCGGTTATGTGGATAACAGCAAGACCCTGGCGGACCTGCCAACGGCTGCGCTGCCACCGGAGCCTCTGGTCGCCATGCCCAAGCTGGAAATTCCGGCGCTGATCAACAGCTACCAGAAAGCGCTGTCTTCGCAACAGGATCCCAAGACCCGCCGTCAGATCCAACTGCGCCTGGCGGACCTTGAAATGGAACGCCTGGAACAACAGCAGGAAGACAACCCGGAAATGGCCGTGGCCTATGCCGAGGCCGTGCGCCATTACGAAGCGCTGCTGAAAACCTCTGCTGACGACGATTACCTGGCCTACCGCCTGGCCCGTGCCCGCGCCCTCGATGGCAATGCACCGGGCGCCCTCGACGCACTGGAAACCATTGTTCAGCGCAACCCGGAGTCGCCCTTTATTGCCGAGGCGCTGTTCCGTCGCGGTGAAGCCGCCTTTGGGCGCAAGCAGTACCGGGCCGCGGAGCGCGATTTTGCCGAAGTGCTGTCCGAGGGCGATACGCCCTTCGCGCGCAACGCCCGCTACATGCTCGGCTGGAGCCAGTTCAAAGATGCGCGCTACAAGGCCGCCAGCGAAACGTTCCTGACGCTGATGGATGACCTGCTGGCGGAGAACAGCGAAGAGCAAAAACTTCTCGGCCAGCTCGATAAAGGTGAGCGTCGCCTGGCCAACGACACCCTGCGGGTTCTGGCACTGGGCTTCAACTATCTGGGCGGTGCCGAGGTCATCGAGTCGTTTGTCTCCGACGCAGGTCCGCGCTCATACCACCACCTGCTGTACCGCGGACTGGGTGACTGGTATGCGGAAACCGAGCGCTACCGGGATGGTGCACAAACCTTCCTGACCTTCGTGTCGCGCTACCCGCAAACCGACCAGGCGCCGCAAATGCATGTACGCGCGGTAGAGATCTTGCAGCAGGGCAACTTCCCCAGCGAAGTGATCCCGGCGAAACGCGAGTTTGTTGCGCGCTACGGCAGCCGCGCCGGTTACTGGCAAACGGCGGCGGAACCAAAACGACGGTTGCTGGAGGTGCATCTGAAGCCCTGGCTCGAGGAGCTGGCACGTTTTGACCACGCCCGCGCCCAGGCCCTGGCCAAAGAGGCACAGAATCCGAAGAATCGCGGCAAGGCCGCGGCCCGGGCCCAGCAACAGTCGCGCGAAGCCTTTATCGTTGCCGCCACGCTGTACCGCGAATTTACCGACACCTTCCCGGACGATCCCAAGACCCCGGAGCTGACCTTCCTGATGGCGGAAAGCCTGAATGAAGCCGGGCAATATGCGCAGGCATTTGGCGCCTATCGCCGGGTGGCCTGGGGCTTTTCCGCAGAAACTGGCAACACGCCGCCACAAGCGACCGAAGCCGGTTATGCGGCGATCCTGATGGCCGGGCGTGTGTATGATGCCGAAAAGCAGATCAAGAACAATGAAGAGCAGGCCAACCTCTGGCTCGACCTGAAAACCGAAACCAGCCTGCGTTTTGCCGACAGCTGGTCACAGGATCCCCGTGCATTGCCGGCCCAGCTGGATGCGGCCCACAACTTGTTTGCCCAGTATCGCCACCAGGAAACCATCGATGCGGCCATCAAGGCGGCTGGCTGGCAGCCACCGCCCAACCCCAAACAGCGCCGCAGTATTCTGCTCCTGTTAGGCCACAGCCAATTTGAAACGGAAAACTACCCGGCAGCGGAACTGGCCTATGCCCAGTTGCTCGGCGGCATGGCCAGCGACGACCCGGATTACACCAGCACCCGCGACCGCTTGCAGTCATCCATCTACAAGCAGGCGGAAGTGATTCTGAGCCAGGTGCCGCTGACCACCGACAGCATGGAATTCGTGGCACCCACGGAAGAAGCGATTGAGCTGCTGTTGCGTGTGCGTGAGAGCGGCCGTTCCGCAATCGCGGCAACCGCGCAGTACGATGCGATCAACCAGCTGATGCGCCTGGAGCGTTGGCCGCGGGCACACACCGAGCTGGTGGACTTCCGCAAATTTTATCCACAGCATGAGCTGACACCGACGCTGACCGCCAAAGCCGTCGTGGTGTACCAGAGCATGGACCTGCCGGAAGCCGCGGCCAGGGAATTGCTGGTGCTGGCACAAACCGATAGTGACCCGAATGTGCGCCGCGATTCGCTGTACCTGGCGGCGGAGCAGTTTGAGGTTGCGGGCAAGCGCGCGCGTGCCATTGATGCGTACCGCCAGTATGCCCGCGACTGGCGCGAGCCGGCGCTGCAAAACCTGGAAGCGCAGCATCAGCTGGTCACCCTGTACGGCAAAGCCGGCGACCAGTCCGCGCGTAACCAGTGGTTGAAGAGCCTGGCGAGCAACAAGGTATCCGAGCCGCGCGGCCGCTACCTCGCTGCGTTTGCGCAAAATGAACTGGCGAGCCAGAGCTTTGCGCGCTTCGAGCGGCTGGCGCTGACCCTGCCGCTCAAACAAAGTCTGCGCAATAAAAAGCAGGCGATGGAAACCACCGTTGCGGACTACAAGAAAGTACTGGAATTTGGCATTGCCGAATTTACCACCGCAGCCAACTATCGCCTGGCAGAAATTTATCGCCAGTTGAGCCGCGACCTGATGGATTCGCAGCGCCCCAATGGCCTGAATCCGCTAGAACTCGAGCAGTACGAAATCCTGCTGGAAGAACAGGCCTATCCGTTCGAGGAAAAAGCCATCGAACTGCATGAGGCCAACATCAAGCGCACCGCCGATGGCGTCTACGACGAGTGGATCAAGAACAGCTTCTCCTCACTGGAAAACCTGCTCCCCGCCCGTTACCGCAAACCCGAATCAACTGTGGAGTGGAGCGATGCCGCCTATTAATCGCGACCTGCGCGCAGGTGCCGCCCTACTGGCACTGGGCGCACTACTGCTCAGTGGCTGTGCCAGCAACCCGGGTACGCCCGACGCAGACGCGGTGACCTCGCCCAGCGCCGACGGTGCATTGGTGAAACGGGTGGCCTCACCCAACCCCTACCTGAGTGCAGCATCCGGCGTGCCTTCTGGTGCGCAACAGGCACTGGCGAACGCGCGCGGTTACTTCGAACAACAACAGTTTACAGCGGCGGAAACCGAGCTCCAGCAAGTGGTAAGCCAGTGGCCGGAACTATCTGGAGCCTGGCTCAACCTGGCGAAAGTGCAGCTGAAGCTGGAACAACCGGAGCAGGCAGAGCAAAGCCTGCAACAGGCGGTTACTGCCAACGCCAGAAACGTGTTTGCCTGGAACTCCCTCGGTGTATTGCTGCGTGACCAGGGGCGTTTTGACGAAGCGCGCGAGGCGTATCAGAGCGCGCTGAGCCAGTGGCCCGACTTTGCCATGGGCCACCGCAACCTGGGAATTCTCTTCGACCTCTACCTGCACAAACCGGAACAGGCCTTGCATCACTACCGCGAAGCCCAGGCACTGGAAACAGAGGAAGACCGGATGCTGAAAGGCTGGATTATGGATCTGGAGCGCAGACTGTAAATGAAACCGATCAAACGCGTCCGTATGGCAGCTGCTGCCATTAGCTGTACCTTTGCGTTGCTTTCAGGCGCGGCACTGGCGCAGGAAGATGACGGTGATGTTATTTCACTGGAGTCCACCATTGTCGGTAGCCAGGAACAGCCCAAAGTGCTGTACATCATTCCCTGGAAGCAGGCCACCAGTCTGGAGAAAATCGAGAGCACATTGCCCAATGCAATCACCCATAGTTTCCAGCATCAGGAATACTCGGAATTGCACCGGGAAATTAAATTACTCAAGGCCGCAGATGCCAAAGAATAAATGGGGCTACTAGTACCAAGAGACTAGCGCCCAAATAACGTTTTCAGAAATACATTCAACTTAATCACAACAAGAATCTTTACGTCCCGGAGATTTACCATGGAGTTTTTCAACACACTGCTGCGCTTTTTCCAAAATGGCGGCGCCTTTATGTATCCCATCGCACTGGTGCTGGTCATCGGTATTGTGCTGGTTGTGGAGCGCTGGGTTTTCCTGTCCCGAGCCAAGCTCGCCAACCTTCGCGCCTACGGCCAGGTTTTGCCAATGATGCAGCAGCGTAATTTCGCCGCCGCGCTCAAGTTCGCCCAGGGTGAGAAGGCTCCGGTAGGCCAGATCGTTGCCGCCGGCATCAGCACCGCCCAGCATGCGCGCAAAGATGAAAACATTGCGATGGCCATCGAAGAGAGCATTCTCGAAGCGGTGCCGCGCCTGGAGAAACGCACCAACTACCTGGCCACCCTGGCCAACATCGCCACGCTTCTGGGCCTGCTGGGTACCATTATCGGCCTGATCGCCGCGTTCACCGCGGTAGCCAATGCCGACCCATCAGAAAAAGCCACCATGCTGTCTTCCAGTATCTCGGTTGCGATGAACACCACCGCCTTCGGCCTGATTTCGGCCATTCCCCTGCTGCTGGCTTACTCCATGCTGCAAAACAAAACCAACGAGATCATCGACAGCCTGGAAATGGCCGGCGTGAAGTTTCTTAACCTGATTACCCTGACTCGCGGTCAGAAAGCCGAAGCGGCGGCGCGCCCTGCGGCCAAAGCCGGTGCCCCGGCTTAATCCCCCGAGCGCTAGACCCGTAAACGTTAAGAACTAGAACAAGAGAGAGCCATGGCTATCCGACGCAGGCTGGAAACCGACCCGGATCTGGACATCACCTCTTTTATGAGCCTGATGACCGTTCTGGTGCCGGTATTACTTCTGAATATGGTGTTTTCCCATATCTCCGTACTGAACCTCAACCTTCCGGGACTGAGTGATGCCAGTGCGGCGGAGCAGAAAGAAAACCAACAGCTGGAAATGGTGCTGCGCGCCGAATATATCGACATCAATTATCCGGCGGGCATTCGTGTGAAGCGAATCCCCAACCGGGACGGTGAGCCGGATTTGAAACTGGTGTCTGATGTGTTGCAGGAAATCAAACGCGCCCTGCGGGATAAGGATATCGACAAGAAAGATGTGGTGATCCTCTCTGAACCCGGGACCTCTTACCGCACGCTGGTAAGTGCCATGGACACCGCGCGCTCTTTCCGCGCGGTGGTTGCGGCTTCCGTAGTAGACGCGGAGCTGTTTCCACAGATTTCCCTCGGCGACGCGCCCCAACAGGGTGACGCAGCGCAGGACAAGCAGCTGGCAGGCAACGCATTATGAAAGCGACGATCGGCGGCAAGCTGAAAGGGCGCAAACAGCGCCGGCATAAAGAAACGAAACTGAATCTGGTATCCCTGATGGATATCTTCACCATCCTGGTATTTTTCCTGTTGGTGAACTCCTCCGATGTGGAAGTACTGCAGACGGACAAGACCATCAAACTACCGGAATCCACCTCCACCCAGAAACCGGAAACCACCACGGTAGTGCGCGTGAACGGCGACCAGCTGTTTGTGGGTAACCGTATGATTGCGACGGTTGCAGACATCTCCGCGGACCAGGAGCAGATCGAACCGCTGCTGAACGAGCTACAGTACCTCGCCAGCCGCGCGGAACCCCTGCCGGAAGAGAAACAGGACCTGGGGCGCCCGGTGACCATTATGGGTGACGAAGAAGTTCCCTATGCGCTGCTCAAGCAGATCATGAACACCTGTGCGGCAGCGGACTACCGGGATATCGACCTGGCGGTAACCCAGACGACACCGCAGGACCCAGCGGCACCCGCCGCTGGCCAGTAAGGAGGTATGCACATGACAACAGCCTCCCAAGCAAGCGGCCGCGCGGCGTTGATGCCGTGGCACTACTACAACTCAAAACTCCCCTGGGCCTCCACGGAAGAGGAGGACCAGCGGTTTGGCAAGTTCCTGCGCTCCGGTTTTATCGCGTTCGTGGTACTCGGTGCCTTATTCACATTTATTCCGGCGCCGGAACTGACCCGTGAGCAAAAAGAACAACTGCCACCGCAGTTGGCGCGGGTCATTCTCGAGAAAAAAGAGCTGCCCAAGCCGGTGGAAAAACCCAAGCCGAAACCGGTAGAGAAAAAGGTTGAGAAGCCCAAGGAAGTTAAAAAAGAAAAACCCAAACCGGTGGAAAAGCCCAAGCCGAAACCAATCAAGACCGTCAAGCCAAAGCCACTGAGTGAAAAGGCCCCGGCAGCAGAGGTTGCCAAGGCGCGGGAGAAGGCGGCAAATAGCGGCCTGATGCAGCTGCAGGACGACCTGATGGATATGCGCGATAGCCTCGACGTATCCCAGGTAGCCAATGCCAACTCCCTGGCGAGCGGCGCCGCCAATGCACAGAAGATTGATCGCTCGATGATCAGCGATAAATCGAAGACTGCCAGTGGTGGTATCAATACCGGGCAGCTCAGCCGCAACACCGGCGGTTCCGCCCTGTCTGGCCGCGAAACCACTCAGGTGGAAGTGGCGGAGGCGACGGCGGCGGCCGAGTCCAGCGGTAAGCAGGCGCGCCGTGAACGCGGCTCGCGCGGTGAAGAGTCCATTCGCCAGGTTATGGAAGCCAACAAAGGCGCGATCTTCGCGATCTACAACCGCGCCCTGCGCCGCGATCCGACACTGGCGGGCAAGGTTACCGTGAAACTGGTAATCGAGCCCAACGGGGTTATTTCTGCGGTAACGCTGGTAAGCAGTGAACTGGAAAACGCGGACCTGGAGCGCAAGTTGCTTGCGCGCATTCGCCTGATCAACTTTGGCTCCGCCAATGTGGAAAAATCCACCCTCAACTATTCCATCGACTTCCTGCCGTCCTGATCGCTAGCGGTCACCTGTACCGGTGAGCCCGGGTCTGAATGTAATCAGCCGGGCTCATCGGAACCCTTCACCGAAATCTTTCATCGAATCCCGTCATCGCCACCCGATTCTCCCACCTGCCAGCCACCTAATTACGCACTAGCGGGGCTCATCTGCCCATTTTCCGCACAGGACACTCCCGTACTTTCCTGTATTTTTTGCCAGCACGCGCGCTTTTTTAAGCTCATCCGGCAAATGGGATTGCAAGATGCGCCCAAGTTCTGGTACAAGTGTCTCACTATAAATGTGACGACGTTCACAATAACCTCAGGGGATGGCCGCCCGACGCGTGCTTCATTGTGTCGGCTACGCCACAGGCCAGATGTTGATTCCGCCGGATGGTTCGCGGAAAGGTAAAAGGGACAGCCACAGTGGCCATAGAAGAAAAAGAAAAAGTGCCGGATACGGGACTGCTCACCGATGTATGGGAACAGAGCCAAAACGTGTTCGCCAAGGGGAAGACGGACCTGAGCAAGGTACCGGTAGACGAGCTCGTGGGCCGGGTGTTCAGTAATGGCCCTCACTACCACTATGTATTTGACCTGTTCGACCAGGAACTGGTGTATATGAGCCCTCTGGTGGAGCAGGTGCATGACCTCAAGATTGGTGACATGACGTTCCAATCGATTCTCGACCAGATTCATCCGGACGATATGGAGTTCGTTGCCAGCGCAGAGGCCACAGCCATACGCTTCCTGCAAGAGCGCATCGGTATGGATAAGGTCACCAGCTATAAGGCGTCCTATTGCTTCCGCTTCCGGGTGAAAGGCGGCGAATACCGACTGTTCAACCACCAGTCCCTGGTGCTCGAAACAGACGACCATGGCCGGGTCAGCAAGGCGCTGAATGTACACACCGATATCTCCCACCTGACGACGAAAAATAACTACCGTGTGTCCCTGATTGGTCTGGATGGGGAACCTTCCTTCCTCAATCTCGAAGTGGCCCAGCACTCCAAAGCCGCGCAATCCCAGCGGCCAAACTTTACCGAACGGGAATTGTCGGTCATCCGGCTGGTATCGAAAGGCCTCACCAGTGCGCAGATTGGCGAGGCGCTTTCCTTGTCGGAATACACCATCAAGAATCATCGCAAGCGCATTTTGAAAAAGGCCGGCTGCCAGAACATGAGCCAGCTGTTGGCGAACTGTGTGGGCGCAGGCGTGATTTGATGGACCTCCCCGTTACCCTGCCACCGAAGGATCTGCACGAGTCGCGGGACACCAGGGAATCGCGGGATGCCGCCCACCGTGTACACGCTAGCGCGCGGCACAATGTGGCACAGCAGCGACTAGAGCTGGATCGTTTTATCAGTGCGAGCTTTAGCAGCGGCCCCTGTTATTACTATGTGCTGGATTTTCGCAATCTCGACAAGCCCTTGCTGGTTAGCCGGGATATCCAGCCGCTGCTGGGATTGGATCCGGAAAACACAACGCTCGAGTCGTTACTGGTGCGGCGACATCCGGAGGATATTCCGTTTGTTACCAGGGCCGAAGAAACCGCCTTCGCCATTTTGCAGAACCGGATTGGCATGGCACGGATCACGGAATTCAAAATTTCCTACTGCGGCCGCCTGCGCGTGGCCGATGGTAGCTACCGGCTGTTCAATCACCAGACCATTATTCTTGACGCCGATGAACGAAGCGGTGTCGCTCGCACGCTGGGCATTCATACCGATATCAGCCACCTTGCCGAGCGGGGGGTGCGTAAACTATCGTTGCTGAATCTGCATGGCGGGGAAAGCTACCGGAATATTGATGTATTCGATAACCCCGAGCACTCTCTAACCACCCCGTCACTCTCCAACCCGCCATTCGCCGCGCCATCACTCAGCACCTCCCTTTGCACCCGACGCGCATTTACCCGGCGCGAAATGGAAATTGTGCAATTACTTGCGCAGGGAAAGACTAGCGCTGCCATCAGCGAGTTACTGGGAATTTCGGCGCACACGGTAAAGAATCACCGCAAAAATATTCTCAAAAAAGCCGCTTGCAAGACGACAGGCCAATTAATTTCGCAGTGTCTAAATGAAGGACTGATTTAGGACAAAGGTCGAATCAGCGAGGAAAAGAGGTGGGTAAATAGGTCCGAATGGGCTATTGCCCAGAATCTTGAATAGGCGCATCCTAAATTCTGAGCAGACCGCACGCTGATAACACGGGCGGCCGAGATAAGGATTTCGCGCTCACCAACATATTTCATCCTGTGAGTTGGTTACAGCCGCGAGGCTGGCTCTGGGTAGGCCCGGACGGCTTACCTCAGAGCATTTTTTTCTGCAGCACCGCCTTTCTAATTTTCCTAATTCAAGTCCACCGCGTACCGACGCAACACGTCCATGGGTACAATCTCCAGCGCCTTGACATGAGTGCGCTGCAAAAACACGCGCGGTGCCATGTCGGCTTTCTGCGCTTCCAGCCAGCGGGCCGCACACAGGCACCAGCGGTCTCCGGGATTGAGCCCCGGAAATCCAAATTCCTCCATCGGCGTACTCAGATCGTTGCCGCGCTCAGCGGAAAACTTCAGAAAATCTTTGGTCACTTCAACGCACACCGTATGTGAACCAAGGTCCTGATCATTGGTATTGCAACAGCCGTCGCGAAAAAAGCCCGTCAATGGGTCGCTACTGCATGGCACCAATGGGTCGCCAAATACGTTCAATGACTCGTGCATTTCCAAAGTTATTGCCATGATTATTCTCCACCGGGTACTTCATCTACCAGTTCAATATCGACCAGCTGCCAACGCAGTCCATGCCGCTGCAAACGCAACATTACACGATCGAAAGTATCGCGATTGCCGCACACCACCTCCACCGTATTTAGACCGGTAAAGTACCAGTGTTGCAGCCGCCAGTGTTGATCGTGTTCACCGTCGGCCGCTGCGACGGGTTTGCCCCCGGGTGTAGCGGGCTGCGAGCCCTGGGTGCGGGATGGAGGGCTTGTGCGCGAGCTACCCAACTCGCGCTCGAACTCGCGCCAATCTTTTTGCCCCTGAATAAACTGCACAATACCCTGGGGGCTGATCAAGCGTTCCAGTAGCGGGCCCACCAACAGATCGGCTCCCGCATTAAATAAATCCCCGAAGGCTGGGGGGAGGTCCTCGCCAATTGACTGACGGAGCTCGTCGCGCAAACGAACTTTGATATTTTGTCGCAGCAGGGGGAAATCCACATAGCGCTCGAGCTTGGCCATATCCTCCTGCTGGGCGGCAGCAATCAACTGATGCGCCGAATACCAAGGGAGCGCCACATAGCCCATCACCAGTACGATTAAAACGACCGCGACCCGCAATAGCCACCTAGCCATCATTCTCCCTCGTCGGCATTACCCTGCCGCATTCAAACCAGCAAACTCACTCGCGGGTAATCGCAATACGCTCTTCGAGATGCGGGTGGGTGCTCAGGTAGCGCAACCAATCCGCATTGTCATCCGCAGCAGTATCCGCCGTGCTCTCTTTGTCATCCATATCCGTTGCTTCGCACTCTTCCCAGTCGCAACGCTTGCTGTGATACAGCTTGGTTAGAATACTGGCGAGTGCATCCGGCGAGTGGCCGCGCTCGCGCAACATCTCCACCGCATAATCATCGGACTCCAGCTCGAACTGCCGGGAGTATGAGAGCTGGGTAAATACGATCGGTGCCGTGAGCAATACATCGCCCAACGCCGACACCTCACCAGTGACTAGGGCCAGGGTCAGGGTAAACGCAGAGGCCTGTATTACCTGTCGCAACGAATGGCGATGCGCCACATGGCCAAGCTCATGGCCAAATACCGCGAGTAACTCTTCGTCCGTATCCGCGAGGGCAATTATCTCGTCGGTAAAAATAATGGTACCGTCGGGCAACGCAAACGCATTCGCACCCTGTGCACCACCACCAAAGAAATGCAGTTTCCGAATATCGTAGTCCGGTGCAAATTCCTGGAAAGTATCGCGGATTTCCTGCTGGCGTTCTTCACTCAGCGCGGTTTCGGTAAACGAATACTCCTGCAGAAACTCCAAGGTTTCCTGCGCCGATTGATCCAGCAAATTATCCGGCAATTGATAGGCCAATGCCTTACTACCGGCGGGAACGCCCCAGGCAAAATAACCCCAGATCAGCGCGGCCACCACCACTGCAGCCAGCGCCACCATTGCCAAGTGGTTTTCCAGCCGGTGGATCAATGCATAACCGCGACCGCCAATGGCTGCACTCAACATATCCAGGTGCTGGTGGTCATCACTTTCAAACTGACCCGCCTGGTTCGCGAAGCTCAGGTAGCGCGGCGTGCGCCCCAGTTTTGGCGACAGGCTCAGGTGATCCAACTTGGCTCGTAGGAGCTCTTTGCCGTACACCAGCAAGTGGACGCGGTCACCGAGGCATTGCAGACGGGCGGGCAAAACGGCGCTGGTTGCGCCGTCCTGCCATTGCCCTGTTATGGTGTATTGCTTATTCAAAAGCCGACTTCCATATCGAATACATCGCCAAATTCCTCACCGAAGGCGGATTCATCAGGCTGGCTGATCGCGGCAAACTTATCCAGATCCTGCGCCACATCCACAGCGGTATGTTCCGCCGCATACTGTGCGACGCGTACCTTGGCCCATGGAATATAAAAGCCCAGTGTGATCACCGTGAGCAGGAAGTTGCTGATCATCAACCAGCCATAGGATTTCATCTGGTAGCGCGCCTTGAAATCGTGCGAGGACAGGCTGGTGTTGTTAAAGATCAGGTTCTGCATATTAGTGACAAAATACAGGATACCAATCGCATAACCGATCAGCATGGCAACGCCGGTCAGTGCCGCCAGAGGCGAGTAGATAAGACCTAGCACCAAACCAATGACCGCACCGGCAATAACGCCGGCGATACCAATACCGATGGCGATAAACACCAGACCGTAAAAATCACCCACACTCGCGCGGAATGAGAAGCTCTGGTTACCGTAACGGTGATGCTCAATTACGTAGCGCTTTTGCTTGTAGATCATAAAGGGGCTCAATAGGCCCAGGCTCAGCATGGACAGAATCGGCCAGCCGAGAAAGTTGATCAATGCATCGACATAGCGCCCAACAAAACGGAAGCGAATATTGCGGTAGGTACTGTTACGCGCATAAAACGCGAAGGTCCGGTTCAGCACCCACGGAAAAACAAAAACCAGGCCGATTGCCAGCACAATCGCGGCGCCAGGTGAAAAGGACTGCAGTACCAGGAAACCGATCAGCAATGCGACGGCAATCAGACGGCCGATCAACATTTTCACCGGGTCTGCGGTGAACGCGAAACTCGCATTATCAAGGCTGGTGTTACCGTAAAAATACTGCGCATTACGCACCTTGGCCCAGGGCGCATACAGGCCCAGGGTAACCAGCGTCAACAGGATGTTTACAATCCAGATTTTAAAGTATTCGTAGCCATTACCCGAGAAGACAAAACCCACATGGCGCTTTTCGGTTGCACCCTCGCTACCGCCACCAGAGGGCGGCATCTCGCCGTCGCCGGCAACCGTGGCCTGGCGTGCGGCGTTTGGCGCTGTTGCAGCCGCAGCTGCCACATCCGCGGCCTCATCGGCAGTAGCGCCCGCGCCCGCAGTTTCCACGGCCAGTGCCTCTGCATGAATCTGTGCGGGAGCGCGCTGGGCACCGATACCCAGGTCGGCGAGCTTGCGCTCGTAGCGAATCGCCAGGTCTTCGGGAATATCCCGCTTTACCACCGTTGGGGCTGCAGCGAACATCTCCGCTGCGCGTTCTTCAGTGATACCCGCGTAGCGTGCCAGGGCAGCAATGGCTTGCTCCCGGCTTTTCCCCCCAACCGCTTCACCGGTAATTTCAATATTGTACTTATTGTCCACTGATCATTCCTTGTTCAACTTTTAGTTATTACAAATGCATGATCATGATGCCACATTTGGCCTCAACACACCTGTTTCGACGCCAGATACCGGAGATTCGCGGACGGGAAGCAGGAGGCGTCGCGTGTTAATGGGAGGCGACGGGGGAGTAGGTATCGAAATTGGGGAGGTACCTGCCGACCATGAAATCTATGCCCGGCAGGAATATGGGGCTTTCTTTACCGCAAGGCGGTGCTAGAACCGGTAGCTGAAATTCAATGTCAGGGTACGTAAGTGCCCCAGGTCAAAGCGCACATCTTCCACGCCATCAAAGAAGTAGAAGCGCGTATCGACATCGTTGTACATGTACTCGATCGAGGTATCGAAGTCCTGGGTCCACTTGTAGCGATAACCAATACCGGCATTCCAGTAATCGTCATCGTAGTCGTTGTTAATCTCGTAGATGAAACCGTCGCGCTGGATGTTATCCACATCAAACTCACCGTAGTTCCAGCCAATCATCCAGTACAGGCACTGGACATCGCAGGTAACGGTAAAGTCGACTTTAGCGCCGATGCCCCACTGATCGATGTTTACGCTGCCATCGTCGAAGCCGGTGTAGCGCAATTCAACCTGCCAGATACCCGCTGCAGGCGTGACACCAATGCTGGCATACCCGGCAAAGTCCTGTTCGTCATTGATCTGTAGTTCGCCGGCACCCAAACCAACACTACCGACAATGAAATATTCACCATTGCAGTAGCCATCGATGGGGTTATTCCACTGTGCCACCGCGGCACTGGAGGCGAACAGCGCGAGAAGAAATACCAAAGTTTTCATTATTTGACTTCCCTGTTTACGAGCAATGAATCAAAACATCCTTTTTTGATTCAGAGATCCTGGCGTGAAAATTCGGGCCTAACGGATTGCTAATTACGAGAACTGAAGGCGTTCTGCTCGATGTCGATGATTGCCCAGATGCCCCCGGTAAACGCCGGATTTTGGCGCAGCGTTTCCAGGTCGCCTGGGGTTGGCGGTACATCGCCGGCAGCATGCAGGTCGTCGAGCCGCGCAACGATAGTCTCCGCCATTTTCTGTAGCGTGAGTTCGAGCGTGTCACCGTGGCAATGGCAGTGGGGCAGATCTGGCGCGATGGCACCGTAGCCGGCAAATTCGATATTGTGTACCACAACCGGGTAACGCATGGGCTTTCTCGTTTCAGTTAGCTTTTATCCCATCAAGCGTAGACCCAATTATTCGAGATTGAGCAAATTTCTCTGCAAAGAAAATAAATGTGCGACGCGTGCAAAAAAGTGTGCGAACGCTAACGAGGAATTCGCCCAAGTAAGGCGCGGCGGGAAAAGATCATTTCCCGGTAGGTTTGCTGTAACGAGTGGTCGGGCAAGTGATCCGCGCTTTGCATGTCCTGCAATTGGCGCGACAGCCAGGTAATTTCAACTTGCAGGCGCTGGCGCAGATGCCGGGTTTCTGTTTCGTTGACGTTTACATGGGTACTGCGGAAATTGGTCATGGCTTACCCTGCGGTTCAACCCGATGGATGGAACCGGCCACCGGAATACTGCAGGGAAATTGCTTGCCCGCAGTATCAACAGCTGTCAGGAATTCAGGCAACGACGCCTAAAACAACAGCAGTGGCCGAGATACATCTTTAAGCCTAGACCAAGATAGGCAATTTTACCGGGAGGGTAAGGCGGTGGGGCTGTATACCCCGCCACCGAGGTGTTGCCGGTGTGTTTATTCACCCAGCAACAAAGATTTCCAGGCAAAGGACTTGTCACCAATCACGTAGAAAAACGGATTCAGCAACTCGTCTTTCTGGTTGTAGCGCAGCAGGTCAAACTTGTCATCAACCACGATACCGCCCGCGGCTTCCACCACGGCTTGCGCTGCTGCGGTATCCCACTCACAGGTCAGCGCCAAGCGCGGGTACAGGTCCGCGGCACCTTCGGCCACCAAACACAACTTGAGCGAGCTGCCCATGTTCTTCAGGCCGGTTTCACCCAGGGAGCCTTCAATGCGTGCCAGCAGTGCGTCAACGGCGCCGGCGCCATGGCTGCGGCTGGCAACGATTTCGATCGGTTGCTTGTCATCCAAACGCGGCTGCATCGCGCGCACCGCGATGGACTTCTCTCCGCCGGCATCACGCTTGATCGCGCCGAGGGATTTGGCACCGGCGTAGGTGATGTCCAGCACGGGCACATGCACCACCCCCAGCACCGGCTCGCCGTTTTCAATCAGCGCCACGTTCACGGTGAACTCGCCATTGCGGCGGATAAATTCCTTGGTGCCATCCAGCGGGTCGATAATCCAGTAACGGTCCCACTGGCTACGCTCCGCATAGGCCGGCATCTCGCCTTCTTCGGACAACACCGGCACACCGTCTAACAGTTGCGCCAGCGCCGGCTCGAGAATCTTGTGCGCCGCCAGGTCTGCAACGGTCACCGGGGAATCATCAGATTTGGTTTCCACCTCCAGTTCACCGCTGGCGTTGTACACCCCGAGAATCGCTTCACCGGCTTCGACCGAGATCGCGATCACCTTATCCAGCAGTTCCCTGCTCACTACGTTTGCCATGATTCCCCCAATACAAAATTATTCAGTTACTGCATCGGCCGACGCGAAGGTGGTCGACAGCCCAAAATCGGTAAGCGGGAATTATACGTGCGCCGCGGCAGGATTTGTGGCTTGATCCGGCCGCGGCGATTACAGAGGCCAATTTCGAGGTTGTGATCAGGCGGTGAACAGGTCTTCGATAGACAGGTAGCGCTCACCGGTGTCATAACTGAAGATCAACACCCGGCTACCCGGTGCCAGTTCGGCCTCTTTTTGCTTCACTGCGGCCAGCGACGCACCGGAGGAGATACCCACAAAGAGCCCCTCCTTGAGCGCGCACTGACGGGCCATTTCGAAGCTGTCTTCCTCGCTCACCGGCACAGTACCATCCAGCGCCTCGCGATTCAGGACCTCGGGAACAAAGCCCGCACCAATGCCCTGCAGCCGGTGCATGCCCTTTTCCTTGCCCGCGATCACCTGAGATTTCTCCGGCTCTACGGCAAACACTTTCAGGTCAGGTATGGAGGCTTTCATCACCTCCGCACAGCCAGTGATATGTCCACCGGTACCCACACCAGTGATCATGTAGTCCAGGCCTTCCGGGAAGTCAGCCAGGATCTCCTTGGCCGTGGTGTTGCGGTGCGCACTCACATTGGCGGGGTTGGTGAACTGCTGGGGCATCCAGCTATTGTCATGCTCGGCGAGAATTTCCTCGGCCTTGGCGATGGCACCAGGCATACCGTTTTCCTTGGGAGTGAGCACCAACTCAGCGCCCAGCGCCTTCATGATCTTGCGGCGCTCAACCGACATGGACTCGGGCATGGTCAGGATCAGGCGATAGCCCTTCACCGCGGCCACCATAGCCAGGCCGATACCGGTGTTGCCGGAAGTCGGCTCGACAATGACGCCGCCAGGCTTCAGCGCTCCGGACTTTTCCGCATCTTCGATCATGCCGAGGGCGATACGATCCTTGATGCTGCTGCCCGGGTTAAAACGCTCCACCTTCATCCACACCTCGATATCGTCGCGAAACAGATGGTTGATACGCACGTGGGGGGTATTGCCAATGGTTTCGAGGATGTTATTTGCCTTCATCTGTCGCTCCCTGAATCAATAAAAGGTGATGGTCTCAGTAAAAGTGGACTAGTGGTCGAAAATGTCACCGCCTGTCGGATTGTACGACACGGCCATTTCGCCAATACTCGAGCAAGAATACTCCCCATATCACCAAATATAAAAACTGGAGCAACTCAATGTCCGAAATAGCGATGCCCTCCCCATCTGCCGCCGCGCCCAAGCCCACCCCCCTCGCGCTGTTCGCGGTGTCGGCCGCTGTCTACATCGCACTGCGTGCCGCAGGCGTGGAAGCCCTGTGGATGGCAGCGCTTAAGATAGTGCCCATCGCGACCCTGCTGTGGATCGCAGCCACTTCTCTGCGTGGCCTTACGCGCACTCTCACCCTGGTCGCGCTGGCATTCTCCGCTACCGGTGACGTACTGCTGGCGGTGCCTTTCACCAATCATTTTGTATTTGGCCTGGGCGCCTTCCTGCTGGCGCAGCTTACCTATGCGGTTAACTTCCTGCGGGCAACCGATCTGGGCAGCCGGCGCTTTATGCTGCGCGGCGCGGCTCTGGTCTTGGCCGCACTATTACTGGCGCGGCAGGTGTTGCCCGGCGCCGGTGAGCTGGCGCTGCCGGTGGCGTTTTACATTGTGGCGATTGTATTTATGGCGCTGGCGGCAGCGGCGCACCGCAGCGGCTCATCCTTGCTGTTCGCGGGTGCCGTGACGTTTATGGTGTCGGATGCGCTGATTGCGCTGGACCGCTTCGTGGACCCGGTTCCCATGGCGGGTATGTGGATCATGGTCACCTACTACGGCGCTCAGGCACTGCTGGTGATGGGACTGATTCGCACGGATTTGGCGGCGCGGCAGGCTTGAGGGCATAATAGCCGGCCATTTTTTGTGCAATAGCGGGCGCCAGCCCGCGGAATAGGTTGGTTATGCTGGATTGGAGCCGGATCGATACGGTGCTGTTGGATATGGACGGCACCCTGCTGGATCTGCATTACGACAATCATTTCTGGATGGAGCACCTGCCGCTGCGCTACGCCGAGGCCAATGGTATTTCGGTACCTGAGGCGCAGCAGCTGGTGATCGAAATGACCGATGAGTTGCGTGGCACCCTGGACTGGTACTGCCTGCAATACTGGTCGGACGTACTGAAGCTGGACGTGCTGGCGATCTACCGGGAGATCGAGGACCGCATTGCCCTGCGCCCGCACACCGACAATTTCCTGCGCAGCCTGCGCAACATGAAAAAACGCGCCCTACTGGTCACTAATGCGCACCCGGATGGTTTGAGTCACAAGTTGGCCATTACCGGTATTGATCAGTGGCTGGATGAGATTGTTTCATCCCACGATCTGGGGCACGCGAAAGAAAGCACACTGTTCTGGCACTCATTACAAGAGCGCCAGCCGTTCAACCCGGAACGCACCCTGTTTGTGGATGACAACCTGCATGTGTTGGGCGCGGCGCGGGACTACGGTATCGAGCACTTGCTGTGTATCCGCCAGCCGGACAGCAAGAGCCCCGCGCGGGAGATTTCCGACTTTCCCGCGATTCATGATTTTGATGAGATTCTTCGGGCCCCTTAGCTTTTCCTTGTTAGTGCTCTCGACTCGCGCCCTGTGGCGGTCGCGCACTGGGTGGCGTTTTTCAGGACCACTGTAAACCCATCCCTGGGCGTTGCGGCGCAAACTTCCTGTTTGCGACGCTCCTGAAAAACGCCACCCAGCGCACGACCTTCTCATCTGACCTTTTTACTTCGTAGATTCTTTTATTTGATTGCTGATGGATAAAGTTCGTATTGATAAGTGGCTATGGGCCGCTCGTTTTTTTAAGACCCGTAGTATCGCCAAGCAGGCTATTGAAGGCGGCAAGGTGCATGCGGGTGGCCAGCGGGTGAAAGCCAGTAAAGAAATCACCTCCGGCACGCTGCTCACTATTCGTCAGGGCTGGGATGAACGCGTGGTGGAAGTTATTGCGCTATCTGACCAGCGTCGCGGCGCAGACATCGCGCAAACGCTGTATCGCGAGACGGAAGAAAGTATTGCCAAGCGCGAACAATTTGCCGCCGACCGCAAGGCCAATAACGCAACGATTTCGCATGAACGACCAAACAAAAAACAGCGTCGGCAGATCCATAGGTTCCTGCAAGAATCACAGGACTGAGTACAGGTGTGAAATGCGAAGGCCAAGTTGCGGGTGGAGCTTTTCAGGAGCGTCGCAAACAGGATGTTTGCGCCGCAGCGCCCAGGGATGGGTTCACAGCGGTCCTGAAAAGCTCCACCCGCGACTTGGCGGCCACACAGGTCCAGTGTGCCCATCAGAGCGTACCGAACTCAGCCAGAGCACAAAACCGCCAAAGTGCTAAACTGCCCCAAACTAACGAATAATCAAGACGCGACGCCGCAATGAAACACCTGCTGACTCTTTGCCTGCTGATTCTCTGCTTCTCCCAGATCGCCCACGCGGACAATCGCGAACGCGAGCAGCTCAAGCGCTCGATTATCAAGATCTACACCACTGCCGCCGCCCCCGACTACTTCAACCCTTGGGCACTGCTCAATGCCCAGCAACTGTCGGGCTCCGGCGCTGTGATCGACGGTGAGCAAATCCTTACCAACGCCCACGTCATTGCTAACGGCAGCTTCATCCAGGTGCAGCGTCATGGCGATGCGCAGAAATTCCGTGCGCGGGTCAAATTCGTCTCCCACGACGCCGACCTGGCGCTACTCACCGTCGACGATGAAAGCTTCTTTGACGACACCCGCCCGCTGGCACTCGGCAACCTGCCAGACTTACAGGAAGAAGTGACCGTCTACGGTTACCCCATTGGCGGCAAATCCCTGTCCATCACCCGCGGCGTACTGTCGCGGGTCGAGCACCAGTATTATGCCCACGCAGAAAGCTACCTGATGGCCGGGCAGATCGATGCCGCCATCAACCCCGGCAACAGCGGCGGCCCGGTAATTTCCGGCGGTCGTATTGTCGGTGTGGCGATGCAGACCAACCACAGTGCCGGTGCCGAGAACCTGGGCTACTTTGTGCCGCCCAGCGTGATCAGTCATGTGCTGGAGGACGCCGAGGACGGTGTGCACCAGGGCTTCCCGGAGCTGGGTGCAGTGACCCAGAGCCTCGAGAGCCCGTCGATGAAAGCTGCGGCCGGGCTGGCCCCGGACCAGGAAGGGGCGCTGGTGGTGCGCGTATTTGAGGATGCACCCGCCGCGCAGGTACTCCAGCCCGGAGATGTACTGTTGCAGGTGGATGGCTTTGATATCGCCGCCGACCGTACCATTGAGTGGCGTGAGCACCAGCGCACCAATTACCACTACGCGGTGGACCAGTATCATGTGGGCGATGAGCTGCCGGTGCGCTTTGCCCGCGACGGCGAGATTCTCAATGAGACCATCACCCTCGCCGCCACCCCGCCATCGCGCTCGCTGGTGCAGGGTGAGAAGTTTGACCAGCGCCCGCGCTACTACATCTACGGTGGCGTGGTGTTTGTGCCGCTGAATATGAACCTGATCAAGCGCTGGGGTAACAACTGGCACTCCAAGGCGCCCATCGAATACCTGCACGCGCGCAATCAGTGGTCCAGCCCGGAGCAGCAGGAACTGGTGGTGGCGCTCAAGGTGCTGCCGGCACCGGTGAACCTGGGCTACCACGACTGGAAAAACTGGATTATCGGCTCGGTGAACGGGGAGAAGATTCATGACTTCCAACAGTTCGCGCAGCTCATGGAAAGCAGTGAAACCGGCTTTGTCGAGCTGAAAGACAGTGCCGGCTACCGCATGGTGCTGGACTCTGCCGCTGCCCGCGAACAACAGCCACTGATTCTGCAGACCTACCAGATTCCCGAGCGCCACTCACTCGGCCTGTTCGGCACGCTCGCAGAAGGCGCGGATGAGCCGACTCCTGACGCGGCAGAACTGGGGCAGGTAGAATAAGCGGCTGTCGCCCGCACCCTGCGTAAAGGGTCGGCTGGGACTTTGAGCGGGAATTGGAAGTGCAGGTCACCTCAGGGGGGAGCCGTGATTAGCTTTTGCAAACTTCGCGCACACTGGTTTATTCCGTGTGTGCTCGCGCTTGGCGTATTTGCTACCAGCCCCGCAATGGCGGGCGAACTTTACCGCTGGGTGGACGAGGACGGTAAGGTGCACTTTGGCGACCGCCCGCCGGTGGAGGCTAAAGCGGAGTCGCTGGAGGGCCAGCTCAAACCGGTGAACAGTGCCGAGCCCACACAGCGACAGGGCCTCCCCAACAACACGCGCAAAAACCAGATCGACCAGGAATATGCCGCGCGCAAGCAGGCGGAGAAAGCCAAACAACAACGCGCGCAGCAGAAAGCCTGCAACTATGCCCGCAAGCAACTGAAGATCCTGCAAGGCCCGGTGTACTTCGTGGATGCGGAGGGCAACGAGTCGACCATCAGTGAGCGCCAGCGTGTCGACGAGGCGCGCAAGCTCGAGGCGCAGATTCGCAGGAACTGTGGATAAAATAGGGTGCAGCCAGGTCACGCATAATGCACCCGTCCTGCTGCTCCATTCCCCGGCTTTCAGCAGCCGCTTTTCGCATCTGCGTGCATCAGCCTGCGCACGTAAAAACCGCAAACCCTCCCGAAGTACAGCACTCTTCGCCACCACTGCAGCGGCTATAGTGACATTAAGGTGGCATTTATCGCATTTCGCGCGCACAGCGCCTAAAATCGCCTCCCCCAAAACCTAGCGAGGCAAACATCATGTCGGATCAGTTGGAACGCTTTATCTTCTCCAAGCACGATATCCGGGGCCAGGTGGTCACGCTTACCGATGCTTACCGGGAGGTACTGGAGCACAACCAACTACCGCTGCCGGTACAGAAACTGCTGGGCGAATTCCTGGCGGCCTCCTGCCTGCTCGCCACCACCCTGAAGTTTGAAGGCATGCTGATGCTGCAGGCCCGCGGTGAGGGCGATGTGCCGCTGCTGGTGGCGGAATGCAGCCACCAGAGTGACGTGCGCGGCCTGGCGCGCGTGGCCGAAGGTGCGGAAATCGCTGAAGACGCCAACCTGCGCGACCTGGTGGGCAACCGCGGCACTCTGGTCATCACCGTCGACCCGCAGCAGGGCGAGCGCTACCAGGGCATTGTGCCGCTGGAGCGGGAAACCCTGGCGGAGTGCCTGCAGGATTACTTTACCCAGTCCGAACAGTTGCAAACCCGCTTCTGGATCGAAACCAGCGCCGACACGGTGGGCGGCATCATGCTGCAGGTGTTGCCGGGCAATAACGCCGCCAGTGCCACGGAAAATGAAGACGCTTGGGAGACCGGGGTGCAGCTGGCCTCCACCGTCACCGCCGAGGAGCTGCACGGCGTGCCTCACGACGAGCTGCTATTCCGCCTGTTCCACCAGATGGAGCCGGCCACCCTGGGCACCACCAATATCCGCTTCAAGTGCAGCTGCTCCGCCGAGCGCAGCGCGCGCGCCCTGATCGCCATGGGGCCGGAAGATGTGTACCGCCTGCTGGAGGAGCAGGGTGGTGAAATCACCGCCGACTGCCAGTTCTGCAACCGCACTTACAAGTTCGATCGCGACAAGGTCGAAGAGCTGTTCAATGCGCCGCCACACACCCTGCATTGATCGGATGGATACCGGCACCTGTGCCGGCGCAGATAATTTCGCAAACGCGCCCCCAAGGCGCGTTTTTTGTACCCGGTGCTCGACCAGCCAACTCCGCACGCGCGTTACCACCGTTTGTAGTGAAAACTACATAACACCCAATATTCTCCAAAACTATGAAGTAAAAAAACTACATCACTGTGTTGAATAAATTTTTGCGAAAAATTCCCCAAATAAACCGATTTTCGCTCAAAATTTATACGGGCATTCCTGTGAAGAGATTTTGAATTTTGCAATAATGCGCGCGCCAGCCGGCCGGTCGCGCAACATAACCACGACAGTTGGTCGCGAACTCAGGTGGCACCCCCTACTATTTATTTCAGTGATACAACTTCAATGGGTAATAAGCGAATGGCACAGCAAAACGAGACGGTGCAGGCGTTCTCCAACCTCTCCGCAGCGCAATTAGTCGAACAGGCACTGCAGCGTGGTGAGGGTCACCTTACGCACACCGGCGCACTGCTCGCAGTGACCGGCGCCCGCACCGGCCGTTCTCCCGCAGACCGCTTCGTGGTGGAAGAAGCCTCTACCGCTGACAGCATCGAATGGGGCAACGTGAACCGCCCCTTCCCCGCCGACAAGTTCGATGCTCTGTGGAGCCGCGTCGAAGACTTCGTCTCTAGCCACGACAGCTTTGTACAGCAGCTGCACGTCGGCCAGGACGAGAATCACTATATCCCGGTGAAGGTCACTACCCAGACCGCCTGGCACAACCTGTTCGGCCGCAACATGTTTATCCGCGCCGAAAAGTACAACCCCAAGGGCAAGGAAGAGTGGCGCATCCTGCACGCAGCCAACTTCGAGTGCGACCCGAGCCGCGACGGCACCAATTCCGAAGGCTGTGTAATCATCAACTTCGCCCAGCGCAAAGTACTGCTGGCGGGCATGCGCTATGCCGGTGAAATGAAGAAGGCGATGTTCTCCGTGCAGAACTTCCTGCTGCCGGAAAAAGACGTAATGCCGATGCACTGCGCCGCCAACGTGGGCGAAGACGGCGACGTATGCCTGTTCTTCGGCCTGTCTGGCACCGGTAAAACCACCCTGTCCGCTGACCCGGCGCGCTACCTGATCGGTGATGACGAGCACGGCTGGGCCAAGGGTGGCGTATTCAATATGGAAGGCGGCTGCTACGCCAAGACCATCAACCTGAGCCAGAAGAACGAGCCGGTCATCTGGGATGCTATCCGCTTTGGCGCCATCGTTGAGAATGTGGTAACCGACGACGCGGGGGTACCGGACTACGACGATACCAGCCTGACCGAGAACGGCCGCTGCTCCTACCCGCTGGAACACGTGGAAATGCGTCAGCTGAAAAACCGCGCCGGCGAGCCGAAGAACGTGATCTTCCTGACCTGTGACGTCACCGGCGTACTGCCTCCGGTCTCCGTACTGTCCAAGGAAGCGGCCGCCTACCACTTCCTGTCCGGCTACACCGCGCGTGTGGGCTCCACCGAGCTGGGTGCAGAAGCGGGTATCCACCCCACCTTCTCCACCTGTTTCGGCGCACCGTTTATGCCGCGCGCCCCGCGTGAATACGCCGACCTGCTGATGAAGCGTATCGAAGACTTCGACTCCAAGGTGTACCTGGTCAACACCGGCTGGACCGGTGGCTCCGGCGACAATGGCAAGCGTTTCCCGATCCCGGTGACCCGCGCCGTGGTTGCCGCAATCCAGAGCGGCGCGCTTGAAAATGCGCAAACCGAGCACCTGGATACCATGAACCTGGATATCCCCACCGAAGTGCCGGGTGTGGACAAGTCCTACCTGAACCCGCGCAACGCCTGGGCGGATCAGGCCGCGTACGACGACGCCGCCAGCAAGCTGGCCGGCCTGTTTGCCGAGAACATCGAGAAGTTCTCGGTAAGCGATGACATCAAGGCGGCCGGCCCGCAAGCGTAAGCAACCCGGCACTCCCCCTTGATGAAAAAGGCGACCATTTAGGTCGCCTTTTTTGTGGGCAACATTTGCGCCACGGCAGCTATAGTGAGTAGAGGGACTGTTTTTGCGCCGCTGTGCGCAACAACGGTTATTGGTTTCTCATCACGGTTAGCACAGATGCCATTGAGCAACCCATTTTCCAAAGCAAAACGTCGCTACGAACACCTGCCACCCAACCAGCAAACCAACTGGTGGGTGATTGTGGGCATTGTCGGGCTGCTGCTCTCCCTGCTGCTAATGCTGTGGCTCTATCTGCAGTACAAGGCTATGGAGAAGCCCTATTACGAGCTCAAGGGCTACCGCGTCGCCAACGACGACAGCCTCAAGGCCTTCCTGCGCGAGGGCAACAACCGCCGGACCCTGAGCCAGCTCTCCGATTTCCTCAACCAGTCCGGCGTGGGGGATGCCACCAAGGTACCCAACCTGCTGCGCCAGGGCTCCGACTGGCTGGATGTCAAAGAACCGCCCTTCGCAATCCCCCCGCAAGAATACTGGCCAAATATGGTGGCCACCCTGAAGCTGATTCGCGATGAGGTAGTACCCGCGATCGGCCCTGTGGATATTGTGTCGGCATTTCGCACCGACGATTACAACCACAAGGCGGGCGGCTCCAGGAAAAGCAAACACAAGAGTTTTTGTGGCGTGGACCTGGTGCCGCGCTCCAATATCGGCCGCAAGGAATTGGTTGAGGAATTAACCAGTTTGCACACGCGGCTCGGTCCCGACAGCAAGATGGGGCTCGGCCTGTATAGCGGCGTGCGTTTTCATGTGGATACCTGCGGGTTTCGCCGCTGGTAATTGTTCTCCTGGTTCAGAGGTTGAGTAGTAGCGCCTATGGATATCAAAGAAAGCGCCGATCATGAATTTATTGATATTCATATCGAGCGCCGGCGGGTGATCTGGATTGTCGCGGGAGTACTGATTGCATCACTGATTCTGGTGGTGCTCACCGTAGAAAAAGCCCGTGAATTAGCCGAGCGCATTGTGAGCCCGGTTGCGCATATCGAACCAGAACCGCAAATAGTCGACCCGGATGTGCCGATGATCTTCCGCATCAAGGGCTACACCGCGGCATCCGGGGCGGCATTTGAACGCTTCCTTGAAGAGGGCGACAATCGCGCGCGCTTCGAAAAACTCGAGCGCTTCTTGACACTCAACGACGTGAACGAAGTGGTGCCGCCCTACGAACTTATGCGGCAAGGCACCGACTGGCAAAAAATTGGCGAACCGCCTTTTGCCATACCGCCAGAAGATGCCTGGGAAACCATGGTGGACACATTGCGAGTAATGAAGGATTACATTATCCCGAGCATTGGTCCGGTGGTTGTACTGTCCGGCTGGCGTACGCCGAGTTATAACGCCAAGGCCGGCGGCGCCCGCACCAGTAAACACCTGCATTTTTGCGGGCTGGATATGATCCCCGAGGATGACTACACCCGCCGACAGCTGGTGCCCAAGTTGCGCCGCATCCATAAAAAAGTCGGGCGCAAGTGGAATATGGGCCTGGGGATTTACAGCGGCATTCGCTTTCACGTGGACACCTGCGGTTACCGACGCTGGTAATGCACATGACGATCTGGTTTCATAAGCTGTTACGGCTTCATGATTGTCCATGCTCGATAACACTTAATAACGCTTAATAACAATAGGGAAATACCAGTGCAGGAAATACTGGAAAGACGTTCATTTATTATCGCTCTGATTCTGGTCACCATCGCGTTCCTGCTTATGGTGCAACCATTTTTTATTGCGATTTTCTGGGCGTGTGCGATCGCACTGATTTTTTACCCCTTTTACAAATACCTGTGTAAACGCTTTCCCAACTGGCGCAACATGAGCGCGCTGCTAACGCTGATCTTCTGCTTTGTAGTGGTGGTCATTCCTGTGTTGCTGGTTGCCAGCTCCTTTATCAGCGAAGTAGCGAACCTGTACCACAAGGTGCAATCCGGTGAAATAAACCTCGGCGCAAGGGTGGAAGAGGTGCGCAGCGCCTTCCCGGGTATCAACGCCGCAATGGAGCGGATCGGGCTGGATTTTCAGCAGCTCAAGGAGCGTTTGCTGGAAGGGCTGATGACCCTGGGCAGCCTGATTGCAAAGAATGCCCTGGCACTGGGCCAGAATACGCTGAACTTCTTCGTGAGCCTGGGCTTGATGCTCTACCTCACCTTTTTCCTTATCCGTGATGGCGACGCCCTGGTGGACCTGCTGATCCGCGCACTGCCATTGGGAGACGAGCGCGAGAAACTGCTGCTGGATAAATTCGCCGAAGTCACGCGCGCCACCATCAAGGGCAACCTGGTTGTGGCGGTCACCCAGGGCACCCTGGGCGGCATTATCTTCTGGGCGCTGGGGCTGCCCGCGCCACTGCTGTGGGGCGTGGTAATGACCGTTCTGTCGCTGCTGCCTGCGGTGGGTGCGGCAATCATCTGGTTCCCCGCCGCGCTCTACCTGTATGCAACCGGCGATATGATCAAAGCGACTGTGCTGATGCTGTATGGGGCACTGGTAATTAGTCTGGTGGACAACATTCTGCGCCCCATCCTGGTGGGCCGCGACACCAAGCTGCCGGACTATATGGTGCTGTTCTCCACCATCGGCGGCCTGATGATGTTCGGCATCAGCGGATTCGCCATCGGCCCGCTGCTGGCGGCACTGTTTATGGCGTTCTGGCAGATTTTTATGCGGGAATTTCTCAGTGAGAATGATCCGACTCCAGCCCCACAAGTGGCGCGCCTCACCGAGAGCGACAGTGGCCCCAAAATGCCGAAGCAGGACGACTAGTCCTGTGCGGGGCAGGGAAATCCGAACCACGGCCTAAAGCGTATGCTTTAGTTAAGATTCTTGTATTTTTGACTGCGGAGAAACGTCATGATTAGGGCCCTCGCACTGGTGGCAACCATGGGACTGGCAATTGCTGGTTGCAGTGCGCCTGGCATCGAAACCTATGCGGATAAAACACCGCGCTTTGTTGCAGAGGACTTTTTCTCCGGGCCGATGAAGGCGTACGGTGTGGTGAAAAACCGCAGCGGTGGAGTCACCCGAAAATTCGTCGCCGATCTCGAGGGTAGCTGGGAAGGCGGCAGGGGTGTACTGCGCGAGAAGTTCGAATTTGATGACGGCGAAATCCAACACCGCAACTGGGTCATGGTACCCAATGCGGCAGCCGCCAACGCGCCGGTACGCAGCTACACCGCAACGGCCGAAGACGTGGTAGGACCGTCCACCATGCGCGTCGCCGGCAATGCGGTATTTATGCGTTACGTCTTGCAGGTCCCCTACAAGGGGCGCACCCTTGAGGTGAACGTGGATGACCGCATGTACCTTGTGGCACCGAACGTACTGATCGCTGAATCAAAACTCAGCAAATGGGGATTCAATGTCGGCGAAATTCAGCTGACAATTGTTAAGTAATTCCACCCATTCATCCCTCCACGCGAGTCCGGCCTGAACGCTACAGGCCGAGCCGCCTGCGTCGCTCCGACTCCTCCAGAATGAGCCCCATTTCTGCCATCGGTGTCTGGTCCACAATGATGGCCCCTTCCGTGGCGCGATCCAGGTCGGCAATCAATACGATAACCGTGGCAAAGGTTAGGCCCAGGGTGACCGCCAGCTGCAGCGAGCCGCAACGACTGACACCAAACTGAAATCCCATGGCGAGCATGGCGAGGCCGGTCAGCAAATACAGCGCCAGCCAGATCGGGCCAGGGATACGATATTCCAGGCCAATCACGATACGGGAATTATGCGAGTTAATCAGGTCCGTCACCGGGTCGACGAAGTGTCGCAGGTAGGCCCCCTGGTAGCTCTGACGTACATGCGCATCGACCAGTGCCCATAGCTGGTCCTGGATCACGACACTCTCGGCCAGCCCCTCCGGGGTAATTTCATCTTGGCGCGGATTGAAGAAGCGCAGATCGGTGTATTCCAGCAGCAGCTTTTTTGCCTTGCGCGCCGCTTCCGGCGCAAGGAAGTCTGCGTGCAGGTAGGCCGTATGAATCGCATTCACCTCATCCAACAGCAGATTTTTGCGTGTGTCGTAGCGCGTGGCCGACATATTAAAGGTAAACGCGAGGAGAAAGGCGAGCAGCCCGAGTGTTGCGGTCACCGCACTACCAATAGACGGTTCCTTTTCCGTGCCCAGGCGGCGTATGTAGCGGCGCCCCAGCAGCAACCCAAAGCCCATAGATCCCACCACGAGGACCACGGTAAAGGTGTACACCGCCGTCAATGGTACCGTATGGAAAAACTCGTCTGCGACCATGTGCCACTCAGCTTCCTGTGCCCGTTTGTGTCGCGATCTGACGGCGCAACTTTTCCGCCAGTGTGTGCATGGGTGCCTGGTACACCATCGCCAACTAACTATTGCTGCGGGTTGGTCATGCGCTCTGCCAGAGCCCGCATCGGCTCCTGATTAACCACTAGCAGACCTTCACCCGCCCGATCGAGGTCGGCGATCAGCAAAATCACCAGCGCAAACGCAAGCGCCAGGGAGATCGCGACTGGCGCGGAACCTCGTGCATTGATCCCCAGCTGCACCCCCAACCCAAATACCGCCAGTGCACTGATGGCATAAAGCGCTGCCCAGATGGCCCCAGGGATCTGGTAAATCAATCCGACCTGTACCCGTTTTGCATGCAGGTCAATCACCTCATTCAACGACTCATAAAACGCCCTTACATGTATTGCGTTCACTGCGTCGTTGTCCTGGCTGCTACCCAGCAATTGCCAGAGTGCGCCGTGGATTTTTTCGCTGCGCTCCATCGCTGCATACGTCTCCACCATGCTGCGGCGCGTTGGGTCGGTGCTGCGCACCTCGGCATATTCGGTCAGCAGCTGCCGCACCCGTGCACGCTCAGCGTCAGGCAAGAAGTCTGAGCGCAGGAACGTCGTTTCAATGGCGTTGACCTCGTCCAGCAACAACGCCTTGCGGTCACTGAAACGCTCGGAGGTCATATTGAAGGTAAGTGCCAGCATAAACGCAAGCAGGCCAAGCATGGCCGCGACGGCGCTGCCTATGGAGCTGTCCTCGTGAGCGGTGCGCTGCCGCGCTAACCGATGGCCCACCAGATAGCCGAGGGATAGCGCCACCAGAATCAGTAGCACGGAGACAAGGTAAATAATCGAGAGCGGTAGTGTGGTAAGAAAATTGAACATTTACGCTTGAATCAGGCAGTAATCGTTAAGCCATTCTCAAGTCTGGTTCAATCCGATGCGCTCTGCACACAATGCGAGCGAGTTTCAGGCCTTTTTTACGAACTCAGACTTGAGTTTCATGGCGCCAATTCCATCAATCTTGCAGTCGATATCATGGTCACCTTCGACCAGGCGAATATTCTTTGCCTTGGTACCCACTTTGACCACCAGCGACGAGCCTTTTACTTTCAGGTCCTTGATCACCGTAACCGTGTCGCCATCCTGCAGCGGGTTGCCGTTGGCATCGCGAATATTCAGGGCGTCGTCATCCGCCGCATCGGCAGCACTCCATTCATGTCCGCACTCCGGGCACACAAACAGGCCCCGGTCTTCATAGGTGTATGTGGAGTTGCACTGCACGCAATTGGGTAATTCGCTCATAGCTTTGGTTACATCATGTGGGAAGAACATGAGGATAGTGGATTTGCTGGGGCGCTAGCATAGCGACCAGTGGCCCCGCTGGGAATACGGGGCGCGTCCTGGCTCTATTTAGGCTGCGAGAGAGGGAGCGGCGTTAGTCTTCACCGCCGTTCATCCCCAGCTCTTTCAGCTTGCGCGTCAGCGTGTTGCGCCCCCAACCCAGCAGTTCCGCGGCATCGCGCTTGCGGCCAGCGGTGTGCTTGAGGGCAATCTCAATCAGTGCGCGCTCGAACGCGGGCACCGCCTCGCTGAGGATCTCGCGCTGGCCAGTGGCCAGGGCCTGGTCGGCCCACAGGCGCAGCGCTTTTTGCCAGTCCTGTGGTGCCTCGCTGGTGGCACCCTGCTGGTGCAGTTCCGGCGGCAGGTCGTCGATATGGACTTCGCGGCCCGACGCCATGACGGTGATCCAGCGGCAGGTATTTTCCAGCTGGCGCACGTTGCCCGGCCAGTCGAGCCCGGACAAGTACTCCTCGGTTTCCGCGGTGAGGATTTTCGGCTCGACACCCAGGTCCTTGGCGGCACTGTTGAAGAAGTGGCGCACCAGGCGAGGGATGTCTTCACGACGGTCGGAAAGTCGCGGGATATGAATGCGGATAACGTTGAGGCGGTGGAACAAATCCTCACGGAACTTGTGCTCCTCTACGAGGCGCTCCAGGTCCTGGTGCGTCGCGGCAATAATGCGCACATCCACTTTTACCGGCGTGTGCCCGCCGACGCGATAAAACTCGCCATCGGCCAAAACCCGCAACAGGCGGGTCTGGGTCTCGGCAGGCATATCACCGATTTCATCCAGGAACAGGGTGCCGCCATTGGCCTGTTCGAAGCGCCCGGCGCGCTGTGCACTGGCGCCGGTGAACGCACCCTTTTCATGGCCGAACAATTCGGATTCCATCAGGTCCTTGGGAATCGCCGCCATATTCAAGGCAATAAACGGCTGGTTCTTGCGCGGACTGTGGTTATGCAGTGCCGCCGCCACCAGTTCTTTACCGGTACCGGATTCACCATTGATCAATACCGTAATGTTCGAGTGTGACAGGCGGCCGATCGCGCGGAACACCTCCTGCATCGCCGGCGCTTCACCAATGATTTCTTTATTGCCGGTGCCATTTTCGATCACCACCGGCTCTTCCGGCTGCTGCTCGTTGGCCAGCGCCAGCGCGCGGCGGGTCACCGCCACCGCCTCGTCCACATCAAACGGCTTGGGCAGGTATTCGAACGCACCGCCCTGGTAGGCGGCGACCGCGCTGTCGAGATCCGAGTGCGCGGTCATAATGATGATGGGCAGGTTGGGGCGTTCCGCCTGGAAGCGCTGCAACAGTTTGAAGCCGTCGGAACCCGGCATGCGGATATCGCTGATCACCACATCGGGCGACTCACTGTAAAAGTCATCCAGCGCCCGGTCGCCGTTCTCATAACAGGTCGTGTCAATGCCGGCGCGGGATAGTGCGCGCTCGAGCACCCAGCGGATGGAACGGTCGTCATCAATGATCCAAACACGGTTGTTCATAATAATTTTCCGGCCTGCGTTCTCAGTCAAAAATCTGTGCGTATTCGATGCTGTCGCGGCTACTCAGAAGCCAGCGGCAGATAAATCTGGAATTCCGTTTGCCCGGGCTCGCTCTCGCATTTAATCAGCCCGCGGTGCTGGTTAATAATGTGCTGCGAAAGGGACAACCCCAGCCCGGTCCCCTCTGCGCGCCCCGAAATCATCGGGTAAAAAATGCGTTCGCGGATGTCCTCCGGGATACCCGGACCGTTATCCACAACGTCAATGCGGCACACCAGTGAGCAGTGGCGGCGACCGATGGTGAACTGACGCTGAACCCGGGTGCGGATCACCAGGCTGCCTTTTTTCAGGCCAATGCTCTCGGCGATGGCCTGCATGGCATTGCGCGCAATATTCAAAATCGCCTGGATCAGTTGCTCACTGTCCGCCGGAATATCCGGAATCGATGGGTCGTAGTCCCGCTCGATAATCAGCGCGCCATTGCATTCGGCTTCGATCAGCTGTGCGACCCGCTCGGTGATGGTGTGGACATTGACCGGTTGCAGCTGCACCGGCTTGCGCGGCCCCAGCATGCGGTCCACCAGGTTGCGCAGGCGGTCGGCCTCTTCGATGATGATCTGGGTGTATTCACCCAGGCCGTCGTCGTCCAGCTCCTTCAATTCTGTTTGCAGTAACTGTGCCGCCCCGCGAATACCACCCAGTGGGTTCTTCACCTCATGCGCCATGCCGCGCACCAGATTGCGCGTGGTCTCCTGCGCGGAGAGCAGCGCGTCTTCACGCGCGATGCGCAACAGACGATCCATCGACTGCACCTCCAGCAACAACAGCCCAAGGTCGGGCAGCGGTGTCACCGAGTAGTCCACGGTGCATTCTTCGAGGTTGTGCAGCAGCCACAGGGCACGGCGCACCGTGTACTTCTCGCCACTGGCCAGGGACGCGCGTAACGCCTCCAGCGCCGCGGGGTTTTCCCGCACCACCTCTTCCAGCGGCTGGCCACCGGCCCGCGCATTGGATACCGCGATCAGGTTCTCGGCGGCGGAATTCAAATAGCAAAGTGCCAGCTTGTCATCGAGCACCAATACGGCCGAAGTGAGGTTGTCCAGCAGCAGGCGTAATTGACGATCGTTGAGCATTCCAGCTTCCGCAGTTGGGTGTTTGGCGTTGCGCGGTTGTGCACTTTTCCGGTTCGCCTAATGGCAGTGCAAGAAGCAAACCAAAATGGCGCAAAAAACCGATCAAAGAGAATGAATTAGAGGGCGCTGGCGGCCTCCGCCACCAATGAGCGCACCATTATTGTGCATTGAGTGAAAAATAGCCAGATCTGGTGTTCATTGCGGGGCAGCGCGTGCCGGCAGAGAGGGCACGGGGTAGAGAGGCTGAGGAGGATGGCGAAAGCGGCGCGAGGCAGAGGGACGCGAGGCAAAGGGACGCGAGCCAGACCGTAGCGGCTCATCAGGCGAGTACGCCCAGTCGCAGCGCGCACTCGGTATGAGTTACTCACTCGACTGGAGTGAGTGCTCGCCGCTATTAACGGGGCTGGGGACTGGGCGGTTTCGCGACACCGGGTACCTGCTGGGCCTTGGGCATCTGCGGCGCTTGCTGCGCCGGGAATTCCGGTATCTGCCCGCCCGGTCGCTTCACGTGGACCTGGATAGTTTGCGACTGTGCCAGTGGCTCGCCAGTGGCGCTGTACAGCACCGCCTGAATGGTGTGAGTACCGCGCTCCAGCGCAGAGATATCCAGGCTCGTACTGGAGGAGCCACCACTCCAGCGTTGGCCGTCGACCACCGCAAAGAAGCGGTAACCATCCCGCGGCACCGGATTCACCGCCACTTGCAAGACGATAAACCGCTGGCCGGGGGGAATGGTTGCATCATCCGCCGGGCTGACAATGGCAAAGCTGATTGGCCCCAGGTCTTCGCGCTGGCGCGCTTCGCCAGACCGCGGGGACAGCTTGCGTGTGGGCAGCGCGCTTTTGGGGGCGATTGGCTGGACATTGATCGGCCCAATCTCGACCTTTTCCACCTTTTCGCCCGCCGGCGCGGTATCACTGAAGGTTATCCGGCCATCGGGCCCGACAATCTTGTACACGGAGCCCGTAGACGAGCCAGAGCCACCCTTGGTGTTGTCGGACTGGTCCTGGGCGCTCGCGGTGGCCGTCAGCAGAACGGCGAATGGCACTGCAAGCAACGCGGTCAGTTTGATCATGGTCGCTCCCGCAATCGTGTTTTCAACCTACCTGTTTATTAAGGCTAGTGTACTCGTGAAACCGGGCACGGCGTACAGCACTTGCACGCATAACTGCACAAAATCCCCCCTGTAGGCGCATAAAAAAAGCCCACACCGTCAGGTGTGGGCTTTCTCGTCATCTTTGCGCCGTTCTCACCAGTCCCGTTGCGGGGACCCGGCGGCGGCGCGCTGATGATACTCCGTTTTACACAGAAGCGCCTGCGGCGTCTTACACGGAGTAGTACAGGTCGAACTCAACCGGGTGAGTGGTCATGTTCAGGCGCTGTACTTCTTCTTTCTTCAGCTCGATGTACGCGTCGATCGCGTCGTCGGTGAATACGCCACCTTCGGTCAGGAACGCACGGTCCTGATCCAGTGCGTCCAGAGCCTGCTCCAGGCTGGAAGCAACGGTCGGGTACTCGGCCAGCTCTTCCGCCGGCAGATCGTACAGATCCTTGTCCGCAGCGTCGCCAGGGTGGATCTTGTTCTTAACACCGTCGAGGCCAGCCATCAGCAGAGCGGAGAAGGCCAGGTACGGGTTAGCAGTCGGATCCGGGAAGCGCGTTTCGATACGCTTGCCTTTCGGGCTCGGTACGAACGGGATACGGATGGACGCAGAGCGGTTACGCGCGGAGTAAGCCAGGATTACCGGGGCTTCGAAGCCCGGAACCAGACGCTTGTAGGAGTTGGTAGACGCGTTACAGATGGCGTTCAGGGCACGCGCGTGCTTAATGATACCGCCAACATAGAACAGCGCAGTTTCAGACAGTCCAGCGTAAGCGTCACCAGCGAACTGGTTTACGCCGTCTTTGCTGAAGGACTGGTGCACGTGCATACCAGAACCGTTGTCGCCTACCAGCGGCTTCGGCATAAAGGTCGCAGTTTTACCGTAAGCGTGCGCTACGTTGTGTACCGCGTACTTCAGGATCTGAACTTCGTCCGCTTTCTTGGTCAGGGTGTTGGCGCCAACGCCGATTTCACACTGGCCAGCAGTACCCACTTCGTGGTGATGTACCTCAATTTCCAGACCCATGGCTTCCATAGCGGAACACATGGCAGCACGCACGTCGTGCAGGGAGTCGACCGGAGGAACCGGGAAGTAACCGCCTTTAACGCCCGGACGGTGGCCCATGTTGCCGTCGGTGAAGTTAGCGCCGGAAGACCAGGCCGCTTCTTCAGAGTTGATTTTGTAGAAGGCGCCACCCATTTCGGCACCCCAGGTGATGTCGTCGAATACGAAGAACTCAGGCTCCGGACCGAACAGTGCGGTGTCGCCGAAACCAGTGGACTTCAGGTATTCCTCAGCGCGCAGTGCGATGGAACGCGGGTCGCGCTCGTAGCCCTGGCCAGTGATCGGATCAACGATGTTACAGCGAATGATGACAGTCGCTTCGTCGGTGAACGGGTCCAGGAAGGCAGTTTCGTCGTCCGGCATCAGGATCATGTCGGATTCGTTGATGCCTTTCCAACCAGCGATGGAGGAGCCATCGAACATCTTGCCTTCTTCGAAGAACTCACCGTCAACTTCCTTAGCGGGAATGGAAACGTGTTGTTCCTTACCTTTGGTATCGGTGAAGCGCAGGTCTACCCATTTAGCTTCGCTCTCTTTGATGAGCCCGAGCGTTTTCGCTGACATTACAGTCCTCCAAGAATGAAAAAGTTATGTTCGCGCCAATTCGCTTTATCTTGTGGCAACAGTAAAAGCAAAGAGTGTGCCAAATTGGGGCAAATTGACGGCAACGGGGTTTGGGGAGTCGGATTTAGTTGCTGCGGCGAACAATCGAATAGAATTCATCCAACCCGAACCAACAATATGACGCCAGCTAGTTCCGGTGGACCTCAGCATTCCCAAAAATGGTGCCCCCAAACCTCCGCCCGCACCATTTTAGGGCGGGAATCATGCATTTGGCACCACTTTGGTGCCACAAGCAAAATCGTGATAGCGAGTTTATAATTCGCCACCTCTTCCGGGAAGCCAGTAAATCCTTTCCGGCCTCAAATTCAACCGCGGTTCCGGCACATCCCTTATGCACTTTGTCGTTAAATTTTTCCCAGAGATCACCATCAAGAGCAATCCCGTGCGCAAGCGCATGTCGCGACAGCTCGCGGACAACCTGCGCAAGCTGATGCGGCAGCTGGATGACCGTATCAAGGTGCGCAAGGACTGGGAAAAAATCGACGTGACCGCACCGGACGCAGTATCCCATCTTTCCGAGCGGATTGAGGGGGTACTGGCGCACACCCCGGGCATCGCCAATTTTGCTCGCGTGCAGCAGTTCCCGCTGGGCGACCTCGACGATATCTACCAGAAGACCCTCGCCATCTGGGGCCCGCAGCTGGCCGGCAAGACATTTTGTGTGCGGGTAAAACGCACCGGCAAGCACGATTTTAAGTCCGGGGACGTGGAGCAGTATGTGGGGGGCGGCCTCAACCAGAACACCGGCGCGGCCGGGGTTAAGCTGAAAAAACCCGACATCACCGTGAAACTGGAAATCCGTCACGACAAGCTGAATGTGATCGAGGAACTGCACCAGGGCCTCGGCGGTTTCCCGCTCGGCACCCAGGACCCGGTCATTTCGCTGGTGTCCGGGGGCTTCGACTCCACCGTATCCAGCTACCTCACCATCAAACGCGGTATCCGCACCCACTATCTGTTCTTTAACCTGGGCGGTCGCCAGCACGAGCTCGGGGTAAAGGAAGTCGCATTCTACCTGTGGGAAAAATATGGCTCCTCCCACCGGGTGCGCTTTGTCACGGTACCGTTTGATGAAGTCGTGGCGGAAATCCTGGAGAAGGTGGATGACTCCTATATGGGCGTGACCCTGAAGCGCATGATGCTGCGCGCAGGCTCGGTCATCGCCAAGGAACTGGAGGTGGACGCGCTGGTAACAGGCGAAGCCATCGCCCAGGTTTCCAGCCAGACATTGAAGAACCTGTCGGTCATCGACAGCGTCACCGATACCCTGGTGCTGCGCCCACTCATTACTTCCGACAAGACCGACATTATTCGCACCGCGCGCGAGATCGGCACCGAGGAATTTGCCGCGAGTATGCCGGAGTACTGCGGGGTCATTTCGGTGAAACCCACCACCCGCGCGAAAATGGAAAAAGTCGAAAGCGAAGAAGCGCGCTTTGACTTTTCCGTGCTCGACCGCGCGGTGGGCAACCGGGTAATGCAGAATATCGATGAGGTAATGGACGACCTGGGTGAAGACGCTCCACCGGTGGATATCTTCAAAGAACCCGGCGATGCCATCATTATCGATATCCGCCACCCCACCGAGGAAGAGGTAAACCCGCTGGAAATCGACGACGCGGAAGTGGAGACCATCCCGTTCTACCGCCTCAGCACCGCCTTCCAGAAGCTGGATAAGGACAAACAGTACCTGCTGTACTGCGCGCGCGGGGTTATGAGCCAGCTGCATGCGTCGCACCTGCTGGATGAGGGCTACCGCAATGTAGGTGTGTTCCGCCCGGAGATTCCGCACCAGGGAAAATAATTCCCGTCGCTACCCGCTGCCCGCAAACGTAAAAAGGCCCGGTATCACTACCGGGCCCACTGGGGGATGCCCGCGGTGATTGTTCGATAAATCGGGCCGCGGGACTTTAGCTACGCCGAATAAAGCTACGGCGCTCGATCAAGAGAAGTGTTACCTAAGACGAGTGAATAAAGAACAGATCGTAAAAGGGACCAGACCATCGCGGCGTGTAAATTTCCGGCGAGCCGCCGGCGCCTTTTGTTACGCCATTACTGATCGCACCTTGGTGTGAGGAATTCTCTTCTTCAGCGCACGCCGCACTATCCTTTACCTCTCCACACGCTTCAGTTTTGAAGATAAAAGGGAACAACCAGGTGCGACCACTGACAGCCTCTTCCATGGGTACAAACTGCCAATTTCTTACCGCATCAAGTACCGGCCCAGCGTAAACCAGCATGTCCTCTGAAGTCTGATCACGCAGCGCCACAGCGGAAACACTGCCGTCCTTTTCAATATCAAAAGACACTAGTAAGGCGCCTTCCAGCTTGTCGGCAAGCGCTTTTTCGACTTTTGCATTTTCAGAAAAATCCGGACGTTCGTAGTACCAGAACTGGACACCAGCTGCGCGAAATTCCTGTTGGCGATCGCGGCGAACCTGATTTTTGTAGTCGTTAATGCACGCAGACTCTTGTGCAAAGCTGGCGCAATCAGGACGCTGCCAATCCAGGGCGAGCGCCTGGCTGGCGGCCAACAGCGCCGCGCTGGCCAGCAGTGACTTAACCACGCTTCACCCCCTCGTAGTATTTGTACTCGAGACCCAGAGCGCCTTCAGGCACACAGTCACTGGCCGGCGGGTCGGTGGCCTCGCGATCACCAATATGCCGATCGAAGAAGTCGATCATGCGGCAGTAAATTTCCAGCTGACTGTCTTCCTCACGGGCGCCATGGCCCGCACGCGGTGCCACGAGCGTCTCCAGCGCGTGCTCCTGCTGTTCCAAAGCATCGCGCATAGCCTCGTAGTGCGCCCAGTGCACGCGCACATCGCGCTGTCCCTGAATCAGGAATACTGGTGCCTTGATACGATCCACATTGGCCGCCGGGGAACGTCGCGCGCGTTCTTCTGCATCAGTACCGACGGCGGCTTTCAGGTATGTGCGGCCCGCTTTACGCAGGGGAATATCCCCCTCGGTCATAAAGATATTCAGGTCGTACACCCCCACATAACCGATACCGCACTTGTACAGGTCCGGCTCTTTGGTGATGCCCATCATTGCCGCGTAGCCACCGTAGGAGGCACCGTAGATACACACGCGCTCCGGATCGGCGATACCAGCCTGAATCGCCCAGTAAGTCGCATCGGTCAGATCATCCTGCATCTCACGCCCCCACTTACCGTACCCTCCAAACAGGAACTCACGGCCATAACCGCCGGAACCGCGATAGTTCACATGCATCACCGCATAACCGGCATTGGCGAACACGATGCGCTCCTTGTTGTAACCCCAATAATCACGAGGACCGTGCGGGCCACCGTGGGGGAGGATGATCAACGGTAGGTTTTTCGCTTCCTTGCCGACCGGCAAGGTGATGTAGCCATTGATTTCGAGACCATCTCGCGCATTGAAACGCACCGGGTGGGTGGCTGGAATCGTGGCAGGGTCGATCCATTCCGCCTGGTTGGCGAGGAACTTGAGTGCACCATCAAACTGGTTATATACGTAGTAACTGCCGGGATGGCGGTCGTCACCAATGTGCACCACCCACTCGTTGCCATCGCTGGTGCGGTTCAAAATCTTGATGACTTTGTTTGGGAAAGTCCCCTGCAGGCGTTGGTGGGTTTTAGCGTAGTGGTTCTCTTTATCGATATAAACCACCTGGGGATAATCGTAATTGATCATCGCTCCCCACGGGTTGCCATCGTCATCATTGTAGGTCTCGTCGTAGTCGACTTTCGGATGACGATACACCAACTCTTTCTCGCCGGTCTTTACGTTGACCTTGTACAACCCTTTGGTCGGTGCTTCGATGGTATCTGTGTACCACATAAAGCCGTCTTCGCGGGTCCAGGAAACCGGCGCAAACATACCTTTGGCATTGTGGTAAACGCTTTCTTCCCAATCACCGTTGTCTTGCTTGGTCGCAACCACGGTGTGATCAAAGCTGTCCGGCAGCCGGCCTACCCAGTGAGTAATGTCACCACCTTTGTTGAAGATCGGTTCTGCCAGACGGATCGGCGAACGTGCGATACGCGTGTTTTTACCGGTGTAGATATTCAGTTTGTAAATATATTGCAGCGGAAAGTCGAGTCCGGTACCGGAGGGATAAACCACTACACGGTAGTGCTTATCGTCAATTTTCCCAGCAAGGCTGGCGCTTTCATTACCGCCGTAATCATTGGTGCCAGTCCAGATCAGTTCCTTGCGCGAGCCATCCACATTCATTGCGGCGATGGAGCCGGAGCCGGAACCGGCACCCTCAGAGGTAGCGGACTTCATGCTGAAACTGAACAGCACGCGCTCTTTGTTCGCCCACTGGATATCGCTGACGCCGACCGAGCCGTCCATCTCGAGAGTGGATTTGATCTCCATGGTGCGACGATCAATGATCACGCCATCGGTCAACCCGTCCTCACGCACCTTGCCCGCAGCAAAGTGCCGGCCATCGGGAGAGATGCGAATATTTGTGTAGGCCACTGGACGGAACAGGTCCTCCATCGGCACTGGCAAGTTTCCCAGACTGTCTGCGTAGTTGCCGACATCCTGATTATTTTTATTTTCCGTTGCCTGCACTCCCTGGAGGCAGGACAAGGCAACCGCACTGATCACCAGAGCAGCTGCAGATATTTTTAGTATTTTCATCACTTAACTCCTGTGGCCGGTACCCGACAACAAAAATTGTCGGGTGCCGACCGACACCTCAAACAGGAACTCAGTTACTCAGGAAGTAGCTGAAAGAAAAGTTCACGCTGCGCCCGAGCGGGCTCTGCAGGTGACTCCAGTAGTACGGCCAGCGCGGGCTGGTGCTGTCGGTGGTGGGCATGGCATTGGTCAGGTTCTGCACCGTCAGGCCCATGTTCAGACGCGCACTCGCCTGATAGAACCCACTCAGGTTCGCGGTGTAATGCGGCTCCATTGCGTTGGTACCGGTGAAGTTGTCCACACGTCCCTGGCGCTGGATGAACAGTGCCGCGCCCACCGATTCAAATGCGGTCAGCGGGTTGCTCCAACTGAAGGTCAGATTGGTGCGTGTAGCCGGTACGGATTGCCCTGGCAAGCCAGTGCGCATATCAATCGGTTCATCACCTTCGAACTGTAACCAGTCGTAAGACAGCGTATTTACATACTTCAGCTGAACATCAAAGTTACCGTATTGCACCGAATCGAACGATGCATTGACCGTGGCATCCAGACCCTGGAGCTCGGTGAAAGCATTGTTTTGCGGTTCGATAATGATGCTCTCGACACGCCCGGTAGCATCGCGGATCACACGATTGCTCACGTCGGCACACAAACGGCTACTGCTCTGCAGAGTGCCAGAGGCACAGCGCCATTCCGTTTCCATCAGGCCAAATGCGCTCTCGGTTACCACCAGGTCATTCAACCGCACCTTGTACCAGTCCAGTGCAACGCTGACATTGTTGGTTGGGGTGAAGATCAAGCCCAGCCCCAGGTCTTTGCCACTTTCCTCTTCCAGGTCGTCGCGACCGCGGCGAGTGGAAACTACGTTGTAGGATGGGCAGGTGCCAGTGAAGTTCTCACCATCAAAACAGTCGCCGCCAAGCAAGTCGGTCACTACCTGGTAGCCGGTGGACTCGCCATAGATGTTGAACATATCCGGTGCACGGAAGGTCTGCGCGTAGCTACCGCGGAACTTCAGCGTATCAAACGGGCTATACAAGAATTTCAGTGAGGAAGTGTTGCGACCACCAATTGCGGTGGAATCGTCGTAACGGTCCATGCGCGTGGCGAAGGTCAGCTCCAGGTCTTCCAATACCGGAATCAGGAACTCAGCGCCGATCGCGCTGCGATCGCGGCTACCACCGGCCTCGATCGCACCAACGTTCAGCCAGCCATTGCCATTAAGGTTTAGAGAGCGCTCATCCGGGTTGATGTCGGTGGACTGGCTACCCCAATCGGCAACAATCGCCATGGTGACCGGGTTGTACAGCACACCAAAATCACTCAGTTCACCCACCGCCTTTAGGCTGATGGATTGAGCACTGGAGTTGGCAAAGGTCGTGGCCTGCCCCATCAGCGCATCGCGGTCTACAGAGGCATCGCGGAATACATTGTCCACCAGCTGGTTGTCGAAGAAACCGTTGTCGACCTGATAGATGTTTGGAGCCAGTTCGTTGACCTCACTGGCACCGTCGAGGAACCAGTCGCGCAGCACTTCCTCGCGGATGGCTCCATATTGCTGAGTCATGTTGTAGCGGGCCTTGGAGTAGACTACATCCCAGTTCCACGCGTTGTCGCCGAGTTCAATCTCACCTTCGAGACCCGCCATCAAAGTCCACATTTCCTGATCATAGGAGGAGGTGGTATAGCCCAGGTCGTGCGAGAAGGAGCGGCCGATATCAATTGCCTTGGTAAAGTCGGCATTGATCACGCGACCGCTCCAGTTGGATGCGCTCACCGAACTGCCCACATCCTGCTTGGACATCAGCACGGTGGCAAAGCCCTGGATGTTATCGGTGAACTGGTAGCGACCGTCGACAAACGTCGAGGTCCGATCCAGATCCGAACTCATGGCAATGCCGCGGGAGGCGTCGAAGTTGCAGCGGCTAGCGCCGTCTTCACTGAAGGTCTCGGTGGTAACCAGGCCGTTTTCTTCACAGCTGTATCCCAGTGGGGAAACCGCACCGGTATAGCCGTTCTCGAAATCCTGAATATTGGCACCGATACCGGTAACCAGGAAACGACGGTCATCGAGGTATTCCACTTCGTCCGCGGAAATAGCGTCTGCGGTGCGCTGCTCCAGGCTGAAGGTCACGGAACCACGCTCGAAGGCCTTACCGGTGACGAATGAGAGGTCTTTGGTAAAGCCGTAGCCATCCTCAAACGCACCCATGTTGGCGGTCACCAGCGTCTGCTCCATATCGCGCTTGGTGATCACGTTGATCACACCGCCCACTGCATCGGAGCCATAAATTGCGGAAGCACTGCCGGTCAGCACCTCCACGCGAGACATGGCAGTACCGGGAATAGTCCCCAGGTCTGCACCATTCTGCTCACCACCAAACGGTAGCGGGTAATCGGCAATTCGGCGGCCATTGACCAGCACCAGGGTACGGCCGGAACCGAGGCCACGCAGGTTGGCTTCACTGGCACCAACGGTAAAGCCCGACAGCAGATTGCCGGAGTTACCTTCGGTGTAACCGTTGTTAGACGCCATGGAGTCAATCACGTCGGCAACGGTGGTTAAACCACGCGCCTTCATGTCGTCTTCGTCGATCACGGTCATCGGGTCGGGACCATCGAACGTGTTGCGCGGAATCAGCGAGCCCGTGACCACCACGGTTTCGATCGCTTCAGAACCGCGCACGATGAGGCCTTCATCGGCATTCTGTACTGTGCTGGAGCGCTGCTCTTCGTTCTCTTCTTTCTTGCTTTCGGCTTTCTGCTCTTCGGCAGTAACCTCTTGTGCGTGCAGCGGCATGGCAACCGCCAGCCCGAGTACCGCCGCTACGCAAAGCGAGAGTCTCTTTTTCTCAAACATATTCAATTCCTGTGGGCGCTAGCCCATGCGAATTCTTTGACTTACCGAATAGCAGGGGCGCCGCGCGCCCCCGCTATTGCAACGAGTGCAATGGTGTGACTTACAAGCTGCGAGAAATCGCGAAGTGCCCGCTCAAGCCGTTCTTGTCAGTCTCACCACTGTGTACGCCGAGGCCGCTCTTGAAGGTCCACAGCTTGTATTTACCATCGACACCGAAGTCGATGTTGAGGCCGCTACCATTGATATCGCTGCCGAAGCGCACGTCGTTAGAAGTCAGGTCGTGGATCGCTGCATTGTTCACATCATTGGCGCTGAAGGTGGCATACGGAGACGCGAAGCCGTCAGCGAGCTTGAAGGACTTACGCAGGCTGAGGCCCAGACGTGCACGGTGGGTGCTGTTCAGCTCGTAGTTGTAGTCGTAGTTGCCATCAGAGCTACTGAAGGAATCCACTTCTACACCCACTTTTTCCCATTGTGCGAACGGGGTCAGTGCCATGCCGGATTCCATCAAGTAGGTCCAACCCGCTTCCATACTCACACCTTCCGCTTTACCGGATGTTGCGGCGGCAGAATCGTAGGCATGGATGTGCGCATCGAAATCAACTTGCTGCGCCATGGCGCTGACATAGAAGTCACGCAGACTGAACGTCGCATTCAGGGCAAAGGTTTCGGTATCCAGCGCGGCACCAGACTGCTGTGCCAGCTGGTTGCCATCGGCGGAGCCCTGACCAACCATCGGGCTGATAGACAGCCAGCTGCTACCCAGCTTGGCGTTGTAAGTGGCACCAGCCATCTGATTGCTCAGGAGCTGGGTATACGCCAGGTTCTGTGCAGCCAGGTCGGACTTGCTGTCGATATCACTGTCGGTGTGGAACACACTGGACCAGGCGTGCAGGCCTGCCACACGGCTGGTCTCGCCGATGTTGTTTGCCCGCTCACTATCGAAGAACGCAGAGGTGGAGCGCATCCAGAAGCTTTCCGCCAGGTGAGACACGGAGCTCGCCGCAGCACCCAGGTCGGACAGACCGGCGGTGTAGGCAATTACCCAGTTGCCGTTGCCATCCTGCTGCATTTCTGCTTCGAGGATGGTATCGGCAAAGTCACCACCGAGGGCGGCCAGAGAAACGCTATCCACTTCCTGTTCGCCATTGACGGTGAGAATGGCAGCGGTGGTCTGCGCGCCCTTACTCTGGTCGGTAACGTTCATGGCAATGCGCAGATCACCCGGCTGGGTGTCTCCGGCCTCATTCAGCAGGTCTACTACATTCAGGTCGCCGTTAATTACGATGCTGTCATTTGCAGTGGAGCTGACATCCACCAGGAACAGGCTGCCCACACTCTGGATGTTGGCAAAGGTCACGTCGCTGTTGATGGTTAAAGTGTCACCCACCTGATCATCCAGGCTGGAAATAGTGACGTAGTTGGCGCCGCCGGAGTAGTTGACCATGCTGCCCTGGGCACCCAGGTCGATCGCGCTGTCACCAGAGAAGACAATATCGCCCGATTCGTTGATGAAGGTGTTACGACCTGCACCCATGTCGATAGCTGCATCGTTCAGGGTGATTCTGCCAACGCCGGCAATGTTGCCGCTGTTGTCGTAACGGAAGCCATTGCGCAGCACATCGTCGCTGTCACCGGTGATGATAGAGCCGGTGATGTTGCCACCGTTGAATACCAGATTGGCAATCACCTGACCGGTTTCCATGTTCAGGTAGTCCTGCCCCTCCATCTCGATCGCCACACCGTTGTCGCCGGTAATAATGTTACCGGTGTTGGCAACCACGGTCGGGGTGGTACCGCTGAATACCTCGATGCCAGTGCCATTGTCACCAGTGGCAATATCACCGACGTTGTTCACGTAGGCGGAAGCACCAATGATGCTCATACCGGTGGAGTCGCTGCCAACTTCGATATCACCGGAGTTAACACCTGCGGCATAGATGGCGTAGGTGCGCATGCCGATGCTGTTGTCGCCGGTAGAAATTGCGCCAGCATTCTGGGTGACACCCTGGATGTAACCGATGGACTGCATACCGAAGGTATTGTCGCCGGTGGTAATCTGGCCGTCTTCTGTCTGTACCGCTGCAGAGAACACGAAGCCCTCGGCAGCGATGCCAGCGGTATTGTCACCGGTGGTGATATTGCCCACATTCACCAAGGTGGTGTAGAGGCTGCCCTGCAGACCCCCGACGGTACCCATAGCGGCAGAGCCCAGGGTGTAAGAAGTGGTGTAGAAGTCTCCGCTGCCGATGGTGATATCACCACTGTTGTAACCCAGGTTACTGGCACCGCCCACGGCCAAGCCGAAGCTATTGTCACCGGTGGAAACCACACCGGTGTTGGAAGCAACAGCCGTAGCCTGGTGGTCAAACGCACTGGTGAAAAATCCCGGGCCGGTGAAGTTGGTGGACTGGATACCGACAGAGTTGTCGCCAGTGGTGACGGTGCCGTTGTTGGCCGCCAGCGCGTAGGAATCCACACCCAGTACGACGCTGGACTGGATGCCCGCGGAGTTGATGGTGAAGTCAGTTTCGCGATGCTCGCTGGCTTCGATGGTGGCACCACTGCCAACCGTGACAGTACCATCATTGATCACCATGGCATCACCACTGACGCTGGTCGCGATCAGGCCCATGCCGATGTCGCCAGCGGTCACAGCACCGTCAGCGGTGTTGATCACGGTGTTGTTGGCCCAGCTGTCACCACCTGGATTCGCGGAAATACCCACGGAATGCAAGCGTACCGGGTTGAAGGTGTCATAGCGCTCACCCAGCACACCGTCGCCGACGGATACGTTGCCACTGTTGATGATGGTGGCTTCGCCGTAGGTAGCGGACAGGCGGATACCGGTGGACAAGTCGCCCAGGGCGATATCGCCGGTATTGATCACATTAGTCTCAAAGAACTCGATGCTGTCGCGATAGCTGAGGTCAGCACTCTTTTCTTCATTCCAGGCGGCAACACTTTCCGGGCCGTACATGGCGAACGGTACATCGGTACCCTTGAGGTTGCTGTTGGTGGTGGACACCTGGATGCCGACGCTGCGCTCAAGGTTCGGGTTGGTCGTAACCAGGTCACCGACTTCGTTGTAAACCAGTGCATCTTCCTTGACGGTGTTGCCGCTGATGCTACCGGTGTTGTAGACATTGGTATCGCCACCGAAGCCGGCGTAGGCATCGTTCAATACATCCCGGTCAAAGCCAGAGTAGATTTCCTCAGGGGAAATGCTGTCGTTGCCTTTCAAGCGGTGGTTGATGTAAGAACTGATCTGCAGGCCCTGGCTGCCCTCGCCGTCCAGCTGCACGTCGCCGCTATTGATCACCAGGGTCTCGCCGGCGCCTGAAGTACTGATACCGGTGCTGTTTTTACCCACGAGGATGCTGCCGCTGTTTTCGATAGCGGCGGCACCCAGGGTATTGGCACGGATACCGGTAGCTTCGGTAGCTGCGCTGATGTCGATGGTACCGCTGTTGACGATGGTGATATCACCCATGTCTTCAACGTAACCGACACCCTCTTTTACGGTGTGGTTGTAGTAGTGCTTGGTCGGGGTTTCCACACCATCGCCATTCAGGTCGTTGGTATACCAGCTGTCACCCGCAACAACGCCCTCGCCCGGGGCCACATTGGTCTCGTAAGGCAGCGGCTCACAAGCCGGGCCGAAGAAGCCACCACAGCCCGGAGTCTGGGCGTAGTCGACGTTATACTGGGTGCTGAAGCCAGCGGTGGCATCGGCGTCGATACCGGTACCGCCCACACCGGCGCCAACAGTAATGTCACCGCTGTTATCGATAACGATGGCATCACCGGAGGGGTTGTGGGCCAGGATACCGGTACCGGCCGCACCTACCGTGATATTGCCGGCGTTGGCAATCTCGATACGGCTGTCGCCACCATCGGCGTTGTAGATCTTGCCCACATAGTCGGTGGTGTTATGGGTGTAGGAGGTTTCCTTGTACTTGAACGGGCTGGCATTACCGGGCTCAAAAGTCACACCGTTATCCACGGTGTAACCGTACTGGTATACCAGCTCGGCACTGGCGCTGGTGGTTGCACTGATGCCCACGGAATCGGCACCCACACTGATGTCACCGGTGTTGCTGATGTCAATATCGCCGCTGTCGGTGTGGCTGCGCACACCAAAGGCCACGTCGCCGGCGTCGATGCTACCGGCATTGCTGATGGTGATATCACCACTGGCGCTGGCCGCATCGATACCCACCACGGAGGCCGAAGTCTCGAAGCGGTAGCGGTTGCCGGCGCGGTCCTGCTCGGGCAGGAATACCTGGTTGCGCTCAGCGTAGAGACGCAGGTCATCTACGCCGTCACCATCGGTGTCCACATCGATTGGAGTCATGGCGCCGCTGTTGATGCTGTAGCGGGTGTGGTACTCCACCTGGAGGCCGCTGCCCATGCTGATGTCACCGGTATTGGCGATATCGATCGCACCGGCGTCGGTCTCAGCGCTGATCGCGGCGATATCGTCGAACTGCAGCTCGCCCTCAGCGGCGATCACGATGCTCAGGTCCTCGATGGGACCGCCGTTGTCCTGCAAGTTACCGTCCAGCACAGACTCGTCGACACCCAGATAGCCGGCTAGGTCAGCTGGTACCACGCCGTCGGTAAAAGTGGTGGTGTCGCCCACCGCATTGCCATCGGCATCCAGCGCCACGGAACCCGTGTAGGTATAACCACTGTAATTACCCTGTGAGCCGCTCTTACGCAGGCCGTAATCATCGCCAAAGTGGATGATGTTTTCTTCGGGGATTTCGAGCGCCGCGCCAGCGCCCTGAGTCAAGTCGCCGTGGTTATCGATACTGACGGAGCCCTGGGCTTCCGCCTCACCAGAGGCTGGAACGATGGAGCTGACCTCAATACCGTTAGCGGTGCTGCCCTCGGCAACCACCACGGTAATATCGCCCGGCGTTACCTCACCGCTAACCAGGGTGGAGTCCTGAACTTGGTAGTTGATGGTCTCATCGAAAGCCCCGCTGCACTCCACGGTGCCGCCGGTGAATTCGGTGGAAATCGGATTGCAGGCACCTACCTGCTGCGCGTAAGCATTGTGCCCGGGTGCGCCCACCGCAATCGCGGTCACGGTGGCAGAAGTAAACAGAGCTTTGCGGACCGCAGAGGTCAGCTGGCTCGGGTTGCTGGGAAAGCCTTTATTATTGGCCATCGATTCTCTCCCCAAGTGGAATGGTTGCGTAAGCACGTTGTTATCGGAAGTTTTTCAGCGACCGATAAAACCACGGGGTGAATCAAGCTCTCCAAGGGTTTCACGTAACAGTTTGTAAACGCACCAGTCAGGTGCGCAGGGCGCGACGCACTGCCCGCGATTAGGGCAACCGATATCGCGGCGCAGGATGGCGATAGAAACAGGATGGGGCGGCCGCAGAACCGACCGAAAAGTCGGAAAATTGGCACAATCTATTTGTTTGACAAGCGTCCACTTTGCCACAAATAAATCTAAAAATTTCTGTTTTGTAACAGATTGTAAGGAATCCAATGGCGCTGTAGAGCGGCCAGTTACGCTGTGATACAAACGTTGAAAATAAAAGCAGCACAATAGTAATAACACAGCGTCGCCGCTCGCCAGATGACCAGAAGTACTCCATTAATCTCGCTGATTTTTCTCGGCGCCTTCGCCCTTGGCTGCGCACAAGCCCGGGCCATCACGCCGTCAGAAGTAAATGCACCCGAGTGGGAGGTCAACCTCGCCACAGGTTACGGCTTCCTGGAAAATCCACTGGCTGGAAAGCAGGATGCCGAGACTTATTTCCTTCCATCATTCAGCTATTACGGAAAACGTTTCTTTGTCAGTAACCTGACCGTCGGCTATAGCCTGCTGGAGAACGAACACGTTTATCTGGACCTGGTAGCGCGCCCCAACGACGACGGGCTCTTCTTCCAGCTGGACAAGACCGACGCATTCAGCAATGGCCTGATAACAAACTGGCTTACACAGTTTCAGGCGGCGGATCCCGCAGATGTAGAACGCAAGGTCTCTATTGTCGGCGGCCCCAGTGTGACACTGGTCTCTAAATGGGTGGATGTGTCCTTCTCCTGGTTTCACGACCTGAGTAACGTCCACCACGGCAGCGAAACCCACCTGAGCTTTGACAAACAATACCCACTTTTCGGCGGTGCCGTCGGTTTTGGCGTTGGCGCGATTCAGAAAGATGTAGACCTGGTGAACTACTACTACCAGCTCACCAAGGTAGAAGCGGACATTTTCTACAACCACTTGTTGCAAAAGTACCCCGCTGCCGATGCCACCGACACCTACGCACGGCTGCATTTTTCCTACCCCCTGGGCAAGCGACTCGAACTGCGCCTGGCAGCGCGCTATAACGACTACGATGAAGCGGGAAGAAACCTCGACTTTATCGAAAATCCGCATACCTTCAGCTGGTTTGCCGGCCTGCAGTACTCCTTTGGTAGCAGGCGCTGACCATGAAGCGGGCAATCCAAATATTGTTCCTGACACTACTGCCCGGCTTGGCAATGGCCGCGGAGTTACGTGCAACGCCCAGTATGTGCGCACTGGATGAGGGCGAGAGCCAGTGCAGTGTGTTGGTAAAACTTGCTTTTGAGGCAGACGACAAAGCGCGCTACTGCCTGTCCATTATCGGTCAGGGCCGGGTACGCTGCTTCTGGGGTGACAATGACGACCTGAAAGTGTACGTCAGCAGTGCCGGCGATATTCATTTTAAGGTGACCGTCAACGAGAACGGTCAGAGCGTAGCCAATGCTGTGCTCAAGGTGGCCCAGTATCAGCCCAAACGACACCGCCGCCGCTACGGTTGGGGGCTCCTGTGATGAACACCATGATTGATTCTGCAAATACTGCACGGCCCGTTGAGGGAGAAAGCGCGCCCAGCAAATACCGGATTTTGCTACTCGAAGATGACAAGCAACTGGCCGCGCTGATTGTGCGCTTCCTTGCCGAACGCCAGTGCGATGTGACCTATGCGGCCAGTGGCAGTGATTTTATGAAAGCGGTACACCACAAGGAATACGATCTGATTATTGCCGACGTGGTGCTGCCGGATGCCAGTGGCTTTCGCTTGCTTGAACAGTTTCGCAGCCAACTGCGCTGTCCGTTGATTTTCCTCAGCGCACTCAGCTCGGTGGACGACCAGGTAGCAGGCCTTCGCCTAGGTGCCAACGACTATCTGGTAAAGCCGGTTGATCCTCATCTGCTATGGGCAAAAATTGAAACTCACCTGCGCGCCTCGAACGGCCAGGTGCCCAGCAGCTCCAGTATTACGTTTGGCCCGCTCAACGTCGACCTGGTGAGCAGACAGGCTGAAGTGCACGACCAGCTACTTCCGCTCACCACCAACGAGTTCGATTTGCTGCAAATTTTTGCCGAGCAACCCGCGCGCTTGCTGAGTCGTGAGTATCTGTTCCGGCGCGTTATCGGGAGGGAGTTTGATGGGCTCGATCGTGTAATTGACATGCGCGTGAGTCGCTTGCGTAAAAAGCTGGATGCCATCGCCGATGGTGTTGCCATCCAGTCCATTCGCGGTCGCGGCTACTCCCTGAATACCGTTCAAAGTACTTCCTGATGCGCTTACAAATGTTGCGCATGGTCAGCGTGCTAGCGCTGGCCCTGGTGGTGGTTTACTCGTCCGTTGCGGCGCTCTATAGCCTCTACTCCACGGCTCCCGAGGAATACACCATCAGTGCGGCGCAACTGGCGCAGGCGCTCGAGAGAGGCGATACCCCCCTGGCCCAGAGCTACCCCGCAGACGCCATTCACTTTTCCGACGCACTGCGCCAGCGCCTAAATAATGGTGAAGTGGTAGGCCTGAATGCTGGTGATGGGCATATCCTTTTTTACCACCGCAACGGCAATACAGTGCTGGAGATAGGGCCGTTTCCCCATGAGCCGGCGCACAGTGTTACCCAGTGGCGGTTGCTGCTCATCGGCGCCATGCTGGTGGTTTTACTGTTACTAATCTGGCCGATGTTTAGCGATCTGAATCGTCTGCAAAACCAGGCCATTCGCTTCAGCAAAAAGCCCTTTCATATTCCAGAGCAACTGAGCCGCCGATCCCCCATTTTTCCCCTCGCAGAAACCTTCCGTCGTGCGGCCAATATCGTAACCAGCCATTTCCAGATGAATCAGGACCTGGCGCGCACCATCGCCCACGAAATCCGTATGCCGCTGGCACGAATCAAATTCCAGCAGGCGCTGTCGGCCGACGACCCAGAAAGAAAATCTGAAAGCGCACAAGTCATTGACCGCGCTACGCGTGATATCGAGCAGCTGGTTGAAAAATATCTGAACTTTGCCCAAGTCGAGGTGCATGAACAATTTCTCGCCCGGAAGCTCAACGCTCTTGAGACGTTTTTTGCCGACCTGGGTTCACACCTGGAGCACCAGTGCCCGGCTCTGGAAATTGCCTATTATTTTCCCGATGAAGATGCCTGGCTGGAGCCCGACTCGCTGACCATCGCGATTCAAAACCTGGTGGTTAACGCGGCAAAATATGCGCGAGATCGTGTCGACATTCGCTTTGAGTTTGATAGTGAAAAGGGTTTCTGCTGCCTTGCCGTGGAGGACAATGGACCCGGGCTGGGCGGTGACGCGCTGGAGCTCACGGATGCCTTTACCCGCTCCGCGACGGATGAGCAGGGTTACGGTCTGGGCCTGTACATCGTGAAGAAAGTAATGATGTGGCACGAGGGCGAGCTGCGTCTGGACCAGTCTCCGAACCTGGGCGGCACCCGCGCGACCCTGCGCTGGCCCAACCGGGCGTGACCCCGGTCAGCCCTGAGCGCGCGTAGCGACTAGAAACTACGCACTCTGAGCGGCGTCTTGCGCAGAAAGATTCTCTGTCACCGTCTCATCGAATTTTCGCCCATATACTGGATCACCATTGGGCAGGTATCCCACGGTAAAGAAACCAATTTTATTTCCTGCCCGCAGCACACTGCGGCGGGTGAGCTTGCGGTTCTCGGGAACCACGATCACGCCGAGAGGTTTGCGCGGTAACAAGCTGGGCTCCCAATCTTTGAGAATCCCATAACTCTGCGCCAGCATCTCACGCCACATCAGGTAGATGCGGTGCCCGGGCTGCACAAACTTGCGATAAAAATAATAGGGCTGGCCATCTCTCGGAGCGACCGCCACATACACAGAAGTGAGCGCGACAATGGCGCCGTCGCGCAGCACCATCACCACGACCTGCTGTGCACGGCGCTGCAATTCCGCTTCGGCGAGGCCTTCTGGCAGTGCATCGTTGCGGCGCCAGAAGTCGATCACCGCGCGTACGTCCTGTGGGGCAAGTTTGCGATAGACGTCGAAAAGCTGGTAGCCGCTGTAGTCCGCTAGCTGACGGTAACCGCTCTGCATGTTCAGCCGCCAGTACCTGCCTTAGTACCAGTGGCGTCCTCGTAGGTCACCATGGTCAGGTTTTCCTTACTCTGCTGGCCAATCCCCATCGGGCAGCGCACACCGGGCAGCACGGTCAGGTCGAACAGCTCAGTTACCGGGCCGTCGAGGCGAATCCAGTGGTCTACGGTACCGGTCTTGAGGTTGATAAACTGCACACCGCACCAGGCCTCGGAGTCCTTATCGGCCAGGTTCTGATCCAGCTGCAGGCCCTCAAAACGCTCGTAGCGTGGCTTGGAGAGACCGACGATAGCGTGATCGCCGTGAATCTGCAGGCCGCGCATAAAGCCCGGGCAGAAGATGTACGGCACGAAGGATTTGGTTTCGAAATCCACATAACCCAGGTAGCCAGTACCGCTGTTCAGTACCCACAGCTTGCCGTTGGCCCAACGTGGGGAGTGCGGCATGGACAGGCCTTCACATACAATCTCGTTGGTCTCGACGTCGATAATGATACCGCCGTTATCACGGCGCTCGCGCCAACCGTCGATAGTGTCGGATTTGCACACCGCGGTGACGTACTTGGGCTTGCCGTCCACCATTGCCAGGCCGTTCAGGTGGCAGCGGTCTTCCGGCACGATCTTGCTGATGAACTCCGGCTTCCAGATTACGCGGAAGCTGTGCGTCAGGCTTGGCTCGGCCAGGCAGTTGTACTTGGTGTTGACGAAGATGATCTTGCCGTCTTTCTGAATACCCAGCTCGTGAATATCCACCTCGCCGGTAAACTGCGCATTGCGCGGTACGTAGCAGGCGTCGAAGATCTTGTTGGCGACCTGTCCGGGCTGCAACACATTTTCAAAGCGCCACACCTGATACAAGCCACCCATGTAGATACGCTTCTGATTGCCGACGATACCCATGGCACGCTGAAAGATACGTTCGTGGAACGACAGTTTGCCGCCAGGCTCGGCACCGACCATATAAACACGGCCTGACTGATAGGAGGTAAATGCTACAGACAACTGGTTTTGGCGCATCCAGCCGGCGAGATTAGCGGAGCAGGATTTCTTTACCGGCTCTGGCTGCTTTTGTTGCTGCTGCGAGGCTTCACCTTTGTCGGCTTCGCTGTCTCCCGCTGTCGGATCGATGACTTCTTGGTCCGGTTTTTGCGCTTCTTGCGGCTCAGTTACGTCTGCGTTGCTCATGTGCTTCACCCAGTTACCTCTAGCATGCCCTGCTGCGCAAGGCCACTTTGTTATTCTCTCGCTGCAGTTACCTGTAGCAGCCAAGCACTGTACCCCGCCCAACATCTCAACTGGCACGGCCCTTTGTAACAATTTGTAGCCTGGCGCGATCGGCCTTATCGGTGCGTGACTTATCATTCGCCGTAACGTGGAAAGCAGTTTTACCCATGCCCAGTTCTGCACGCTGATTTACTATTTCTACCCACAAAACCAGTTAGTCAGGCTAAAAACGGCGCTCTGATGTGTAGACGGACAAGCCCCCAAACAACCGCAAGCAGCCGCGCCGATCACCACTGAGCGAACTGGTGTCCCACAACTAGACTAAAGATATTCCTTCACCAATCCGGGATGGACCGATGGCCGTCAACTTGCGCGCACCTGTGGGGCTTTGCCTAGTCTGCATACTGTTGTTCTGCGGAGGTTGCGAGCGCGCTGCGCAAGATTCGTCGCCTAAGGAACAGGCCGCGAGTAGCGCCGAATCTGGCACCGAATCTGACACACAGGGCCAGACACCCACCGACGCCGACGAAGCTACAGACAGCGACACAGACACGGACACCGCTGCCGATGAAGAAACGGAACCCACGGCCATCGCCACCGCTGCCGGCCTGAACCATGAAAAGTTCACCGGCAAGGCGGCAGGAAAAGACGACCTGCGCCCCAGTGCCGCGTGGGACCCGGACACTACCGCCGAATACCCCATAGGCGCGTTCAACAACTATATCGAGACCGGTGACCTGGACGCGATCAGGAAGCGGGGCATGTTGCGCATCCTGATCGATATCGCGAATACAGACTCGCTACACCGCGCAGCGACGCAACAGGATATCGAGATCGAACTGGCACGGCGCAAGGCCGAACTGCTGGGCCTCAAGCCGGTGGTGCTGTTTGTGCAAAATTTTGACCGGCTAATTCCTTTGCTGGTCGAGGGTAAAGGGGACATTATCGCGAACAACCTGGTGCCCACCAAAGAGCGCGCACAACTCATTGATTTCAGCAAGGCAACCGGCAAGACGCATGACACGCTGATATCTCGGGAGGATGTTCCCGAGGTCAAACCTGGTGATTCGCTGCAGGGCAAAACACTCGCGGTCACCAAGGGCACGGTGTTTGAGACACGCGGGCGTGAAATTGCCGAGCAAAATCCCGGAGTGAAACTTGAGGTGGTTACGAAAAACTATGTCGAGCTGGCGATCGATGTATCACTTGGGCATATCGACTTTACCGTGATTGATGAACAGATCTTCGATCTGGTGCAGCAATTCCGCGACAACCTCAAAAAAAATGTGGTGTTTGAGCGCGAAGACCCTCTCACCATTGGCATCCGCAAGAACTCGCCGCAACTAAAAGAAGAGCTGAATAAGGCCATCCGCAGTATAAAACTTACCAGTCCCTACACGCGTCATGTGGGTGACCTGGACAAGATCAAGGAAAGAGGTGTAATCCGCGCGGTCACACGCAACCATCCAGGCACCTACTTTATGTGGAAAGGACGCGTGATGGGTTACGAATATGAATTGCTGCAGAAATTTGCCAAGGACCTCGGCGTACGCCTGGAAATCGTGGTTGCCCCTACACACCGGGAAATCTTCACCATGGTGCGGGATGGCAAGGCAGATATCGCCGCAAGCCTGATCTCCGACACCGAGGCGCGCGACGAGGCGGGTATGGATTTTGGGCCACACTACATCAAGGAAGCCGTTTCGATTGTGGGTCAACCCGGCGACAAGCTGGAGAAGCTGGAAGACCTGAACGGCAGGACCATCCATCTGCTGCGTTCCAGCAGTCAGTACGAGCTGCTTATGGAGCTTTTGCAAGAGCGGCCCGAATTCCGGGAATTAAAGATCGACATTGAGCTGGTATCCGAAACCCTGACCATTCCACAAATTCTCGATCGCGTGGCCGATGGTGAGTACGATCTGACCATTGCCGACGACATTACGGTGCGCCTGGAAAAACATTGGCGTGACGACATCGTCAAAATTTATGACCTGAAAATTGAAGATAATTTTTACGCGTGGATGGTTCGCGAAAGCAATCCGGAGCTGCTCGCCGCGGTAGAGAAGTTCTTCAACAAACCAAAAATTGTGAAGTTACGGGAAACTCTCTACAAAAAATATTTCGACCAGCCACGCCGCACTCGCGATGAAATTAAATCCCTGAGCGAAAAAGGTGAAATTTCCCCTTACGACAAACTGGTAAAGAAATATGCCGAAGAATTTAACTTTGACTGGCGACTGATCGTTGCGCAAATGTTTCAGGAAAGCTCGTTCAACCCGAAAGCGAAATCCTGGGTGGGTGCACGGGGTCTGATGCAGGTGATGCCGGATACCGGCAAGCAGGTGGGTGAAAAGAACCTGTTCGACCCTGAAACCAGCGTGCGTGCCGGGATGAAGTATTTACGCTGGCTGTACCGCAAGTTTGAGGACAAGGGTATCAGCCCCGAGAACCGGATGTGGTTTACGCTCGCTTCCTATAATGCCGGGCTTGGTCACGTATACGATGCGCAGGATCTGGCGGAGGAAAAAGGCTGGGATCGCAACATCTGGTTCGACAATGTGGAAAACGCCATGCTGCTGCTGTCGGAAAAAAAGTATTACTCCAAGGCCCGCTATGGTTATGCGCGCGGTCGTGAACCTTACGACTACGTGCGCAAAATTTCCCAGCGCTTCCGCACCTACGCGTCGTTGCTTGAGGCGTACCAGCGCCAACAGGATATCGGCGCGCTGCACTGTATAGTGGCGACAGCGTGGCCGGACTGGCTCGGTGACTATGGGTCGGAAACCGACGGGCCCCGGTGTGGGCAGGCACGCGAGGCACCCACACTGGCCAAAAGCCATTGATGCCAACGGCTGCGACAAGAGGTAATACAGGGGTGCTTCGGCGAGCAGCCGCACACACGGGCAAGCATGCCACGTGCTACCAAACAGCGATTTTTTGTGCTTAAAGCGTCATTCCTGGCGTAATTTGAGCCCATTGGATCGCTTTTGGCGCTCTGGCTAGGTCTTAATCGGCGGGACGTGTGGACGGCTCTAGCGCCAACAAAGCGACTTTTTCGCACAACTTTTCACCAGTCCAACTCCCAATTGCCACATTTCAGCTCTATAATGCGCGCGCCTTGGCCGGATAGCCGCTGTATCTCATCTCAGCCCAGCCCCCGCCTGACCTAATTCTCTGGTGCGACCTAGTGGTCGCGCCCAATCACGCATTACGCCCAGAGGCCCCCAGTGATAGACAATCTTCGCAATATCGCGATCATCGCCCACGTTGACCACGGCAAGACCACCCTGGTGGACAAGCTGCTGCAGCAGTCCGGCACCCTCGACCGCCGCAGCGCCGATTCCGAGCGCGTGATGGACTCCAACGATCAGGAAAAAGAGCGCGGTATTACCATCCTCGCCAAGAACACCGCGATCAACTGGAACGACTACCGCATCAACATCGTGGACACCCCTGGGCACGCCGACTTCGGTGGTGAGGTAGAGCGCGTACTGTCTATGGTGGACTCGGTGCTGCTGCTGGTAGACGCGGTAGACGGCCCCATGCCGCAGACCCGCTTCGTAACCCAGAAGGCGTTCGAGCAGGGCCTGAACCCGATCGTGGTTATCAACAAGATCGACCGCCCGGGCGCGCGCCCGGACTGGGTAATGGACCAGGTATTCGACCTGTTCGACAGCCTCGGCGCCACCGACGAGCAGCTGGACTTCCCGGTCATCTACGCCTCTGCCCTGAACGGCATCGCCGGTACCGACGAAACCGATATGGCGGACGACATGACCCCGCTGTTCCAGATGATCGTCGACAAGGTTGAGCCGCCCAAGGTTGACCAGGACGGTCCCTTCCAGATGCAGATCTCCGCACTGGACTACAACAGCTACGTGGGCGTGATCGGTGTTGGCCGCATCACCCGCGGCACCCTGAAGCCGAACCAGCAGATTGTGGTACTGGACCGCGAAGGCAACTCGCGCAAGGCCAAGGTTCTGCAGGTCATGGGTTACCTGGGCCTGGAGCGCGTGGAAGTGGAACAGGCCAGCGCCGGTGACATCGTGTGTATTACCGGTGTGGGCGAGCTGAATATTTCCGACACCCTGTGTGACCCGGAACACCCGGAAACCCTGCCGGCGCTGACCGTGGACGAGCCCACCGTAAGCATGACCTTCCAGGTAAACGACTCCCCGTTTGCCGGCCAGGATGGCAAGTACGTCACCAGCCGCAACATCAAGGAGCGCCTGGACCAGGAACTGATCCACAACGTGGCACTGCGTGTGGAGCAGGGCGACTCTCCGGACAAGTTCAAGGTATCCGGCCGTGGTGAACTGCACCTGTCGGTACTGATCGAATCCATGCGTCGCGAAGGCTTCGAGCTGGGTGTATCCCGTCCGGAAGTTGTACAGAAAATTGTCGACGGTGAAGTACAGGAGCCGTACGAGCAGGTAGTGATCGACGTCGAAGATCAGCACCAAGGTTCCATTATGGAAGAGCTGGGTCTGCGCAAGGCCGAGCTGACGAACATGGAGCCGGACGGCAAGGGCCGTGTGCGCCTGACCTTCGTGGTACCGTCGCGCGGCATGATCGGTTTCCGTAACCAGTTCCTGACCCTGACCAGTGGCTCCGGCATCATGACCAGCATTTTCGACCACTATGGTCCGGTGAAGGAAGGTGACGTAACCAGCCGCATCAACGGCGTGCTGGTATCCATGGTGAAAGGCAAGACCCTGGCTTACGCCCTGTACGCACTGCAGGACCGCGGCCGTCTGTTCCTGGGCCACGGTGAAGAAATTTATGAAGGCCAGATCGTCGGCCTGCACTCCCGCGACAATGACCTGGTAGTTAACCCCACCAAGGCCAAGCAGCTCACCAACGTGCGCGCGGCGGGTACCGATGAAGCCCTGACCCTGACTCCGCCGGTGCGCCACACCCTGGAGCAGGCGCTGGAGTTTATCGAAGACGACGAACTGTGTGAGGTAACTCCGAACCACATTCGTCTACGCAAAAAAATTCTGCAGGAAAATATGCGTAAGCGCGCGAAGAAGTAATTTCTTCCACGCACAAAAAACGGGGCCAACTGGCCCCGTTTTTTATTGGCTCAATACAAATATTTATTCGTAAATGTGCAGCCACAGATCGTCGCCGGTGCCATTGTCGTTGATGGCGTATTCAAAGGCGTCTTTCGGGTAGCGCACACCCTCTCCGGAAACATTCGAGTTGTAGCTGCCCCACTTCTGCAGGTTCCACTGCCCGAAGGGATCGTTCACGGTGTAGTAGTCACCATCAAAATCGGTTACCACCATAATGTGGCCCGGGTTGGTGAACCAGCCGTGCACAATCGCCAGCTTGCCGGAGGTCACTGCATCGCGCAGTTCCTGAATAGTGCCGTTAGTTTTACTGTCCGCACGCTTGTTGCTGCCGGCGCGGATCGCCATCTGGTTAAAGCCCCACTCCAGGTCCGGCACGGTTTGCAAGACACCCCCGAGCTCCTCGTACAGGTAATCCGGAGTACGGCCATTCGCGGCTGGGCTGGTGAAGCCGAAATAGTCGGTGACCATCGCCAGTGAAGTGATCGAGCAGGTACCGTAGGGATCGTAGTAGTTTTCGGTTTGCTGCCAGTAGGGAATCGCAACCGGCGCCGGCGGATCTACCGGATCGGCCACCACATTGGCATCACCCAGGTAATCATTCAGGTCGTTGTTACCGGTGTTGCAGTCGGTCGCATCAAACTCGGACATGTTCCAGTCGAGTGCTGCCCAGTCATCCCACACCACCTGCGGCACGGAGCCGCCGGGTACACGCCAGATTGAGGTATTCGGCCCCGCCGCTTCGAGGAAGTCGGTGAGCTGCGCCGGAGTGATGTCGTCGTACTCGGTGGAAACGATATGCCAGATCGGCTTCTGCGCGCCCATCTCACGGTACTCGCAATTACCCGCAGCAATCCACTGCTTGGCGGCCTGCATGTAGGGCTGGCCCCAGACTTCAACGTAAGTCTGCGGCATATGGAAATCCACATACTGGTCGATGATGCCCACATTCATACCCTGATCCATCGGGTTGCCCCAGGTTGTGGTGCCAATGGGGAAACTGCCGGAGAAATGTCCATCGCGTTCTGCATCGTCGCGCGCGGATAGCATTGCCTGATAGATGCTGTGCAGCTCGGTGGTGGTGTTGTTGAACTCTACTTCCACATCCAGCACAAACCCGACGTAACCGTATTTGGCAGCATAATAAAGTGCATCCGCCTGCGCACTTTCATTGCCCGGATAATTGTAGGACCAGGCCCAGGGCTCAATACCGCGAGAACGATAAATATCGGTGGTGGTGGTTGAGCAGGCATCGGCAAACAAGCCACAGTTCTGCGAGCCGTCGGCAATCTTGATAAAAATACGCTTTACGCCCATCGCCGCCAGCTCATCTGCCAGCTGGGTGTGGGTGCGACCAAGACCGGCCTCATCGATGTACCACAGCCACACACCGAACTTATTCACCAGCTGCGGCGCGGGATCCGGATCCGGTGCGTTGGCAATTTCATCTTTTACCGCGAGATAGAAATTTGCCGACCAGCGATTGGTATAACAGGCAGTGCCGCCACCCAGGCGGTCGCAGGCCTCAACCTCTTCGCCCTTGAAATTGCCGTACACATTATTTTCCGCACCGCTTACCTGTTCAAAACAGTGGCCGCCGTAGGTTGGCGAGCGCACCGTATCGTCCGGGCAATTACCGGTGCCGCGCAGGTTTGTAGTGAAACTGCGGGACCAGCGCAGCACTTCAATATTGGTTCCCTGTACCGGATAGGTATAGGTATTGGTACACGCACTACCACCGCCATAGGCAACACACTTGTCGACCATAGCATTGGTAAATGGGCCAAACGCATCGGTTTCTGTTGCACAAAAATCTAGCGAGGAATCGAAGGTGGAGCCTTCAGGACACAGGGCGTGTCCTTTCGCGCAAAACAGTAGCGCCGCCACCAGAAAAACGTTTCTGAGCGTCATGGTTTTTTCCTGTATTTATTTTTTTAAAAAAGGAAAAGACAAGGGACCGCAGAGCGCACAGCCATTATTATGGCGCTCACCGCTATCTCCTTAGCGTGTTATATGACGGGCGGGTTTTTAAAAAAAATCAGAATCTATCGGTGGGAGCGATTGCAGAGAGCAAATTACTTGAACAAATGTCTGGCGATGCGACAAAAAACAAATAGAAATCTGCGAAGAGGCAAACCTACTGGTCGGCCTCTTCGCCTTAGTACAATTATGCGGGTGGAGCGGTCGCGACAAAAGCTGCATCTTCGCCAGCAAGTTCCAACAGGCGCACCAAATTCGAGTGCCCCTCAATGGAGAAGCGATTACGGAACTGGCCCCAGGCCACACCCACTGCGACGCGATAGTCCGCATCACCAAATGCACCCACCGCGGGAATCGGCGCTGAATTCAGCTCATGTAAAATCAAGTCGACACGCTTTTGCTGGCGCCGGGTGTATACATTCTCGTTCAGGTCGAGACCGCTGCGCTCCAATAAAAATAAATTTATCGCGCTGTCCAGCAAGGTGTTCGCAAGGCAGTAACGATCAAGGTCTTTCACATCCGTGATAAATTCCTGCCCCGCCTTCTCGCGCACATGCTTTACGATGGGTGTGGAATCGGTAAGCGTGAGCGCGCCATCTTCCAGAAAGGGAACCCGCAGGGTTGGGGTTCCAGGATCCTTGCTGGTATGGATATCCAGTTCGGCCATTTCCCAGTCAAGGCCCGACTGCATCAGGGCAATTCGGCAGTGGCGAACAAACGGTGAGGTGAAGCTTCCAAATAATTTCATAGCGCGCTGGTTCCTGTTACAAATCCATGCCCGGGAGGCGGGAATCTGCATAATGACGAAAAGAACGATACGCAGCAAATAAAAAACGGGCCTTACGGCCCGTTTATTCGTCACCAACCAAGCCTCAATTAGAAATTGAAGCGGGTGCCGAGTTCAGCAATGAAGCTGCTCACTTCCATGTCAAAACGCGCATCGAACAGATCCGCATTGACGCGGATGTCGTCGGTTTCGCGCCAGCGCAGGCCACCGAATACGGTCAGCTGCTCGGTTGCGTCAAAGTTAACGCCCGCCATTACTTGATAGGCAAACACGCTGTCGCTGTCATCAATGATTGTTACGCCAGACGGACGATACTCAACATCCACATCGGCATTACCAATACCGGCACCGATGTAGGGCTTAAAGGGGCTGCCCAGGTCGAAGTCGTAATACACATTGGCAAACAGATATTTTGCGTCAAATTCACCACGACCATTGGCAACCAGGTCGGTAACACTCACACCCAGGTTAGCCGGTGCGCCGGTCACCAGAACACCAGCATCTTCACCGCCGAGGGCGATGCCCGCAGTGGCAACATTGCTGTGGGATTCCACATCGTTCATGGAGCGTGCGAACTCCGCTTCGAAACGCATCTGGCCCATGTTGTAACCAAGTGTCAGGCTATACGCGGCACCACTGTCGATATTGGTGTCCCAACCCACATCGGTGCCCGCGGGGAGCGCAACGCCCGCCGGCAGGGTGGTGCCGGGCCCGGTAACGAATTCACTGCTGAAGCTGCCGCTGGTCGCAGTGTCGTCCATATCGCTGTAACCAACGTTACCGCCAATATAGAAATCTTCTGCCTGTGCAGAGATAGAAATTGCGCTCACTGCCACGGCAAGAACGAGTTTATTTTTACTGAACATAAAAGAACTCCGGTATTTATTGGACGATCCAGATCACGAGTTTGATCTTGATCATTGATGATCGCGTTGGGAGTACGGAGCCTTTCGGGTGACGGATTGGTTCTATCGGAAATAATCTGAAAATTCGTGAATCAATGTGGCTTTCGCCACATTGTCGGATGCCTTGATGATCTGAAAAAACGTATCGACGTAGAAGCGCTATTAAGCTGCAGTGCCCGCGGTTTTACCTCTGGTGATTCATTCCGCCGCGGCAGATCAGAGGGGCGCCAATGTGCTGTGCATTGATCAGGGTTTACTCGCGCCGTTAGCGTAGAAGCGCGCGTCGACCTGGCGCCAGGTAGCGAGTGCCTCCTGTGAGTGCAAACACACGGTAAGCTCTGCAAACACATCCTTGGCCGCGCGCAGGGCGGCCAGCCCCTGGTGGGCGGCAATTTCGTGGGGAAACCGGTTGGTGCCGGCGCCGAGTGCGGGAAACACGACGCGGTGCAGGCCCTGCGCCCTGGCCAGCGCCAGCACACTGTCATAGCACGCCCGCAACTGGGCCACACCCTGTACACCCCACTGGTCGCCACTGCTCCACTGTGGGGTGACGGTATGGATCAGGTGCTGTACGCGAAGATTGGGCGCACCACTCATGCGTGCCTCACCCACCAAGCACTCTGGCAGTTGCGAACACTCACTGACCAGGTCGTCCCCCGCCCGATCATAGATCTGTGCGGACAGCCCACGTCCCCGAATCAGGTGCTTGTGGGCAGGACACACCAGTGCATCGGCCTCCAGATTGAGAACGTCTTCACAAATCAGCAGCAGCCGCCCCATGACCCTCTCCGCGCCAGTCCCATTCGCCTTTACTATAGCCCGCTGAGCGCCCGGTGTTTGCCGGCGTGAAATACACGGCCAATGGCAACGGCCGCACAGAGTACTGGCGACACCATGGGAATCACTGCAGCACCCACCCACGATATCTTGCGCAACGACAGCGCCGACCCGGTCGCGCAGGCACGCGCACTGGAGTTGCGCCGCCGGATTCAGGCGTCTGGCTATATGCTGATCTTTGCCTTGGCGATTACCGGTGCCATGGGTGTCATTGCGCTGATGTCGGCCGATGTGGTGCTGTCGGCAACCCTGTTTGCCGTGGCCGGCATCATTCTGCTGTCCTATGTAGGGGTAAATGTGGCTGGCCCCAGCCGCAAGACACCGATGCTGGTGGGCGCCCTGTTGCTGGTCCTGTTTTTCTATCTGCTGCTGTCCGGCGGTGTGAATAACACCGGGTTGATGTGGGCGGTCATGCTGGTGCCGGGCTTTATCAACCTGTACGGCTACAAGTGGGGCACAGTAACCCTCGCCGGCGTGGGCGGCGCCACCGGCATGATCCTGTTCTATCCGGATTTCCCCGGTCTGCTGGCGGAATATGACACCGCCCATCGCGCGCGTTTCATCGCGGTATTCGGCGCCCTCACCGCGCTGACGGCAATCCTCGACAGCAGCCGGCACCAGACCCAGCAGATGCTGCATAAGCTCACGGCGGAGCTGGAGAATCACGCCAGTACCGATGCCCTGACCGGGCTGGCGAATCGCCGCGAGGCCTACCGCGCCATGGACGAAATGGAGCGGCGCAATCGCGAGCTGGCCGGTCGCTACACCGTGCTGATTGGCGACCTGGACAGCTTCAAGGCCATTAACGATACCCACGGACACTGTTTTGGCGACCGCATCCTGCGGGATGTGGCGCAGACACTCCGGGACAACACCCGCGCGGATGATGTGGTGGCGCGCTGGGGCGGCGAGGAGTTTTTGATTCTATTGCCGAATACCGACGTACAAGGCGGCGGCATCCTGGCTGAAAAGCTGCGCCACAAGGTGGAGGCGCTGAGTGAGCGCTACGAGGAAGGAGTGAAAATCTCCATCAGCTTCGGCGTCGCCGAGGGCGGCGCCAACGCCAGGCAGGGCGGACAGAGCCAGCTGCTGGCGGAAGCCGACTCTCGCCTGTATCGCGCCAAAGACCGCGGCCGCAACCAGGTCATCAGCGCCTAATGACGGCAGTCGCCGTTTCAGTCACCCACTTTACGTGAGGTGCTCCAGCAATTTCTGCTTAACCTCGGCAGGAATTGGCGCCTTGGCCTGCTGCGTATAATCAAAGTGCACCATCACACAATCCCCCTGCGCCACCAGCTGGTCTTTCTGCCACACTTCCTGGTGAATGGTCATTGAGGTATTGCCCACGTTACTCAGGCTGGTGCGGATCTCCACCGGCGAGTACAGGTAGATCTGCGCGACAAAATCCACATCCATCTTCTTCAGGATCAGATTCCACTTCTGCAGGTTCAGGGTGGGATTGAACAGCTCGAAGATCGGAGTGCGTCCCTGCTCAAACCACACCGGTACCACGGTGTTGTTGATGTGCCCGAGGGCGTCGGTTTCGCTGAAGCGGGGTTCGATCTGAAAGCTGAACATGAAAATCCTTGCAAAGTTTTGTGTCGTTTTGCGAGAGCCTACCGCACTTTCTTTTCTAATTGTTCTTTTCAGAAAAATTCCGCTTTTACCTCCGGCCCGGGGTGGGACACGGGCACACAAGCCTGCGTAAAATGCGCCCCAGAATTGCCTGCGCGTCAATGACAAAGGCTGTCGCGCATATGACTGTTTACCACCATATTGGTCGCCGAATTACCTGTTTACTTATTTATGAGCCAGAAAACCAAACGCCCCCTGTATATCCCCCACGCCGGCCCCTCGCTGCTGGAGATGCCGCTGCTAAACAAGGGCAGCGCCTTCACCCTACAGGAGCGTATCGAGTTCAACCTGGTGGGCCTGCTGCCCAACAATGTGGAATCCATCAGCGAGCAGGCGCGACGCGCCTACCACCAGTACCAGCAGTGCAGCACCGACCTGGAGCGCCACATTTACCTGCGCGCGATCCAGGACGACAACGAAACCCTGTTCTTCCGCCTGATCGAACAGCACATCGAAGAGATGCTGCCGATCATCTATACCCCCACCGTGGGCGCGGCCTGTGAAGAGTTCTCCAATATTTACCGCAATCACCGCGGCCTGTTTGTGTCCTACCCGGACCGCAAGCACATGGACGACATCCTGCGCAGCGCGACGAAGGAAAACGTAAAGGTCATCGTGGTCACCGATGGCGAGCGCATCCTCGGCCTCGGCGACCAGGGTATCGGCGGCATGGGTATCCCCATCGGCAAGCTGTCCCTGTACACCGCCTGTGGCGGTATCAGCCCGGCCTATACGCTGCCGGTCACGCTGGATGTGGGCACCAACAACCGCACCCTGCTGAACGATCCCATGTACATGGGCTGGCGCAACGAGCGTATTTCGCAGGAGGAGTACGATGAATTTATCGAGGAATTTATCGCCGCGGTAAAACGTCGCTGGCCCAAGGTGCTGATTCAGTTCGAAGACTTCGCCCAGAACAACGCCATGCCGCTGCTCAACCGCTACCGCGATGAGGTGTGCTGCTTCAATGATGATATTCAGGGCACTGCTTCGGTAGCACTCGGCACTATGCTCGCCGCGTGCAAGGCCAAGGATGAAGCGTTGTCCAAGCAGAAAGTGCTGGTGGTAGGCGCCGGTTCCGCTGGCTGTGGCATTGCCGAGCAAGTGGTCTCTGCCATGGTTGGTGACGGGCTCAGCGAGAGCAAGGCCCGCGAGCGCATCTTTATGTTCGACCGCTATGGCCTGGTCACCAATGAGATGAAAGGCCTGCACGACTTCCAGGAGAAGCTGGCACAGAGCACCGAGAAATACCCGCAAGCGCCGGAGTGGGACCTGCAGGCCCTGATCGAACACGTGAAGCCCACCATCCTGATCGGTGTATCCGGCCAGGGCGGCCTGTTCACCCAGCCGGTGATTGAGGCGCTGCACAAGGGCTGCAAGCGCCCACTGGTAATGCCGCTGTCCAACCCCACCTCGCGCGCCGAGGCCACGCCCCAGGAAGTACTGGAGTGGACCCGGGGCGAAGCCATGGTAGCCACCGGTAGCCCATTTGACCCGGTGGAGGTCGACGACAAGCGATACCCCATTGCCCAGTGCAACAACGTGTATATCTTCCCGGGTGTCGGCCTCGGCGTGATCGCGGCCAATGCCAACCGGGTTACCGAGAATATGCTGATGGCCGCCTCCAATGCGCTGGCCGAAAACGCGCCGGTGGTGAAGCAGGGCAGTGGTGCATTGCTGCCAGCGATGTCGAATATTCGTGAAGTGGGCAAGGCGATTGCCATGGCGGTGGGCCTGCAGGCGCAGGAAGATGGTGTGGCGCCGGGCATTAGTAGGGAGAAGCTCGAGAAGAATATCGAGAAGAACTTCTGGTCGCCAAACTATCGCCGCTATCGTCGGGTCGCCTTCTAAGGCTGCCCGCTGCATTACTTCGTCTGGCCGCGCCCGCGGCCGGACGATGTATTATTTACCATCTTTTTTCTTTTCCCCGTCTTTTTTCTTTTTCCCGCCGTTTTTCTTCGCCCCCTTGCCGGCTTCTTTACTCACCGCTTTATTCAGCGCATGGTATTTCTTGCGGATGCTGTCGATGTCTACGCTGGGCTTGGGGAATTTCATGTCCAGCGACTCCAGCGCGTGCAACACGATTTGCGATACCGCCAGATTGCGAAACCACTTTTTGTTGGCCGGGATAACAAACCAGGGCGCTTGCTCAGTGCTGCATTTTTCCAGTACATCCTCAAATGCCGCGGTATAGTCATCCCAGTACCGCGCTTCGGAGTAATCCGCTTCACTGATCTTCCAGTGTCGCGCCGGATCGTCGATGCGTTTCTTAAATCGCTCCAGCTGCTCATCGGCATCGATATGTAGGTAAAACTTGAGCACGGTGGTGTCATTGTCGGCGAGTAGTTTCTCGAAATTATTGATGTGCTCGTAGCGGCCGGACCAGGTTTTTTTCGGCACGATATTGTGTACCCGCTGGATCAGGACATCCTCATAGTGCGAGCGATTGAAGATTGCTACATGCCCGCGCCGCGGGGTGACCTTGTGACAGCGCCACAAAAAATCGTGCTCCGACTCCGCCTTGGACGGCTGCTTGAACCCGGTTACCGTACAGCCCTGGGGGTTCATCGAACCCAGTACATGGTTGATGGTGCCATCCTTGCCCGCGGCATCGCGCCCCTGCAGGCAGATCAACAGTGAGCGCTTGTGCTCGGCGTACATCAGATACTGCAGCTCGCGCAGCTTGGCCTTGTACGCCTGGGTTACCGCGACCGCCGCATCTTCATCCTTTATATCACCGTGATACGAGGCATCGATTTTGGCGAGATGTACCTTGCTCCCGGGCTTGATCCGAAAATCGTCAAAGTAATTCACTACGTGTCTCCGGATTTTTTTCCACACCACCGAGATGCCGATAGAGCACGCGCTTGACGACATCCAGTACAAACATCCAGGCAAGTAGGTAACACCACACCAAACCGATAATCGCCCAGGGTATTTTTGGCACCAGCCAGCCAAAGCCACACATCAGCACCGCGAGTACCTGGGTGCCAAGGATGGCGATCACCAGCGGCTGTGCCGGCCAGGGCTTGGCATAAAAGGCATGACGCGCACGCACCACAAACAGCAGCAGGTGACCGCCGGCGACGATCTGTAGAAAGACCACGGTTTGCAGCTGTTCCTTGCTGAGCGCGATCCATGACTGCCACTCTTTATTGCCGAGCCACTCCATACCAATCAATAAAAGCCCGACCGTTTGCGCAATCGCAAACAAGCCCAGCACGCCGGCACCAAACAGCAGACGATGCATTTGCCAGTGCACCGGGCGCGCCGGTTCGCGAGTGTTGTCATAGGCAATGGTCATGATGGGCACATCATCCAGCAGCGCGATCAGCACGATCATCACCGGTGTCAGTGGGGAAAACCCAAAAAACACTGTGGCGATCACCACCACGGCCATGATGTCCAACGTCATGGCCACGCGAAACAGCATGTAGTTGAGGATACGCACGAAAATTCGCCGCGCCTCATCAATGGCATCCACTACCGTGGACAGGCCCGGTGCAGTGAGAATGATCGCTGCCGCCGCACGTGCGGCGTCGGTGGCACCACTCACGGCAATACCGCAATCGGCCTGCTTGAGTGCCGGGGCGTCGTTGACTCCATCACCGGTCATTGCCACCTGGTGGTGCTGGCCCTGCAGTGCTTTCACAATCGCGTATTTGTGCTCGGGAAACACGCGGCCAAAGCCATCGACCTGTTCCACACATTCAATGCTTTTCTGTGGCAGGTGATCGGGGTTCAAGTCCTTGGGAAATACATCCGCAGCATTCAGGATATTGGTGCCGATACCCACCTGCTGCGCGATTTCCTTGCCGATGGCCACGTCGTCGCCGGTAATCATTTTTACTGCGAGCCCATGCTGCCGCGCCCGGGCAATCGTTTCGCGGGAGTCGTCACGGGGCGGATCCTCCAGTGACAGGATGCCGAGAAACGACCAGTGATCGCCGTCATTTGCTGACCTGGAAACGGCGAGCGCGCGCAAGCCATGGTCGGCCAGATCCGCCACGCTCTGCGCAACTTTTTTCGCCGCCTCGCCCTCCAGCGCACACAATTTGGCGATGGCCTGGGGCGCACCTTTGGCGAAGCACAGCGCATTGCCGTCAGCGTCAGTTACTTTGGCGAGCGTGTACTTGGTGACCGGGTCAAAGGGGGTAAAGTCGCCGCGGGTATATTGATTCAGTGCGGAAGGGTCCTTCACACCGGCGGTGATGGCACAATCAATGGGGTCGCTGGAACCCTCTTCCGAGGCCAGCGCGGCACCGACGATCAGGGTGTCAGCATCCTCTGCGTCAAACAGTTTTGGTTCGTGTAGGGTGAGCTGATTTTTGGTGAGGGTGCCGGTTTTGTCGGTACACAGCATATCCACGCCCGCAAGTTCCTCGATCGATTCGAGACGCGACACAATGGCTTTCTTGCGCGACAACGCCAGCGCACCCAGTGCATTGGTGACGGTAACCACCGATGGCATGGCCACGGGAATCGACGCGATCAGCAGTACCAATACCAGGCGCAAAATATCGACCGCGCTGGACCAGTGCCAGTCCTTCGCCACCACGATATCGTGGTACAGCTCGTAGCCCACCAGGACCAGCGCCAGCAACAGACAGAAAAAAATAAGGAAATCGCCGATCTGGGTCATGGCGCGCTGCGAATGCGACATGCCTTTGCCGGCACTGGCTACCAGCGTGGCAGTGCGCCCGAAGAAGGTGTTACTACCGGTACCGATGACCACGGCACTCATGGCACCGCGCTTGGCGATACTCCCCGAGTAACCGATGTCGCCGACCTTCTTATCCACCGGCAGTGACTCGCCGGTAAGCGCGGCCTGATCGATACTGATGAACGCGCCATCAATAAAGCGTACATCCGCGGGCACTATCTGGCCCAGGTGCACGCGCACGATATCCCCAGGAACTAAATCCGCGGCATCCACGGCCCGATAGTCACCATCGCGCAGTACTTCCGCCTTGGGCGCCATGCCGGCTTTCAGCACGGCAAGCGCGCGCGAAGCCTTGCGCTCCTGCCAGAAGCCGGCAATCGCGTTGTACAGCAGTAGCAGGGTAATAATCGCGAAGTCGGCCCAGTGCCCGATAAGCGCCGACAGCAAGGCGGCGGCTTCAATCATCCACGGGATCGGGCCCCAGAAATAATGCAGGAAGCGACGCCAGGCACTTTCTTCTTTTTCACTAATGGCGTTAGGACCAAATTGCTGCAGGCGTGACTTGGCGTCCGCACCACTGAGCCCAGCGGAGGAAGTCGCCAGCGCCGCAAACACACTCGGCAAGTCTGCCTTTTCCAGGTCAACCTGGCCGGGCGTGGCAGAGGCTCCCGATCGTGCTGTTGTCGGCTTCCCGTCACCGGGCGATGTCGAAGTAGCCAAGGTTTCCCCAGATCACCATAAATGCGGGCAGCCGCTTTCACGGCGCCATATGTTTAATCTAGCAGCTGGGGTTGGTTTTGCCGCCTGACGGTGAACAGGAGGAATGGGACGGGAAGAAAAAATGCCGCCTTGGTGAAGGCGGCACAAATGGGGCAACTCGCAGGCGCTCAAGGGGATGAGCACCCTAGGAGGGAGAGACAAAAGACTGCAAAGGGGGTCTGTGCTTTGTCTCGAGGATTTCTACGCGGTAAAACCGAGGTTGGATTACTGGGTTGGCAAATTTTTTTGCCGGCAAAAAAATGCCCGGGTCTGGCCCGGGCATTTTTGTTTGAGCACACTGAATTTAGAGGTGCCAGCGGGCGCCCAGCTCAAACTGCCAGTTTTCACTCTGGACCGTGAAGGTGGCCGGAAGCAGGCTGGAGCGCACGTCAATGTCGTTGGTGTCGCGCCAACGCAGGCCGCCGAAGAACGACAACTCGTCACTGCACCAGTAATTCAAACCACCCATGACCTGATAGGCAAACACGCCGTCGTCGTCATTAATAATGCGCACGCCGGAGGGCTGGTAATCCACATCGACCCAGCCATAGCCCACGCCCACCCCCACATAGGGCGACCATTGTCCGCCCATGTCGAAGTCGTAATAGCCATTCACAAACAGGTAGTCTGTCTGGAAGTCACCGCGTCCGTTGGCAACCAGGTCGCCCACGGAGATGCCGAGGTTCGCACTGGCCCCGGTGACCAGCACCGCCGCATCTTCGTTATCGATATTGATGCCACCGACGCGCACATTATCGTGCCTGTCGACGTCATTTTCGGTATAGGCGTACTCCGCTTCGATACGAAACGCATTCATTCGCCAACCCAGCGCGAGATTGGCACCCCAACCACTATCCACATCGGTTTGCCACTGTACGCGGGTGCCCCGTGGAATCACCGCACCGGCAGGAATCGTTGTGCCGGGGCCGGTAACAAAATCGGATGTGAGCCGGCCATTGGTGCCGGTATCGTCCATGTTGTTGTAGGCAATCGAACCGCTAACGTAGAAACCATCGTCGGCATACGCAGCGATGGATGTGGTGGCCGCCAGTAGCGCAGCGCAAAGTGCTTTCTTCTCAAACATGTTGTACCTCTTCCGTGTAAATCCATTCCGTTATCTATACGAAGGCTACGCCCCGTCAGACGCCCCGGGATTGGCACACTGGAATATTTACGCGCAGGTTTTTTTATCCTGCGGCACTCGCTGTCATTTCAATCATTGGGAATCACTGAAATAAAAAAAGCCCCGCCGTAGGGCGGGGCTCACTGTACGTGGATATGTTCTGTGTTCAGGCAATATCAATCCGTAATCGGCTCCAAGCGATAGAGCCCAGCATCGTTTGTATCGTTCACCAGGTACACATAGCCATCGCTACCTTGCCGTACATCACGAATCCTTCCTACCTGCCCTTCGAGCAAGGTTTCAGTTTCAGCCACTTTGTCGCCATCGATTACCAAGCGCACCAGCTTTTCGCTACCGAGGCCGCCGGCGATGAGGTTGCCCTGCCAGTTGGGGAAACGCGTGCTGGTAACCATCGCCAGGCCCGACGGGGCAAAGCGCCCGTCAAAAAGGTACACCGCATCGCGAACGCCGGAGGCCGACGGCTCGCCAATCGCGGCCTCACCGCTGTATTCAAAGCTCTTGCTGACGATCGGCCAACCGTAATTAATACCAGGCTCAATTATGTTGAGTTCGTCACCGGTGCGCGCACCGTGCTCGGAGGCCCAGATACGGCCATCCGCCGCAACCGTCATGCCCTGAATATTGCGGTTGCCGTAGCTGTAAATTTCATCAAGACCGCGCTTGTCGCCCAGATACGGGTTGCCATCAACCGGGGCACCGGTCTCACTCATGCGCAGCACGCTGCCGGCATGGTCGCCAAGATCCTGTGCACGCTCGCGTACCACGCCGCGGTCACCGATGCTCATCAGCAAGCTACCGTCCGGCAGCCACGCCAATCGCGAGCCGTAATGCCGCCCCGGGGTGGAGTAACGATCCTGTTCAAATACCGGCTGCACATCGACGAGGCCCTGGTCACCCAGTTTGGCACGCACCACCGCAGAGGCGGACTCCGCACCATTCTCTGAAGGTTTTGAATAAGTCAGGTAGATCCAGTCATTGCTGCCGTCACCAAATTTTGGATGCAACACCACATCGAGCAAACCGCCCTGGCCCTTGGCAGATACCTCGGGCACGCCGCTTAAGTATGTGGTCTCGCCATTGTCGACCAGTGCCAGACGCCCGCGGCGCTCGGTCACCAGAAAACGGCCATCGGGCAGCTGCGCAACCGCCCAGGGGTGATGCAAGTTTTCGGCGAGTTGTACGATGCGGAATGCCTGCTGATCGCTGGCAATTTCTTGCTCGACGACCTTTTCCGCATGTGCCGGCAGTGCCAGGCACATCGCAGCAGCAACGAGACCGGTGCGCAAAAAACTGACCGGGTTTAGCATTTTGAGTTCTCCATAATCCTGTTCAGGTGGCTGGGTAGATTTTTATTGCGTATCTATATACGCAAATTTATACGCAACGTTGTTGGCACTAGCCCACTGCTAGCGCAAAAAAGCCGGGCAGGGCCCGGCTGTTTCGATAAACCCGCGTGAGGATTAGCCTGCAGTGGTGGATTGCTGTTGCTCGGCAATCCAGTTTTCGACGCGCTGTTCCAACAGCGGCAACGGCAGGGCACCACCACCGAGAATGGTGTCGTGGAAGCCGCGGATGTCGAATTTGTCACCCAGGGTTTCCTCCGCTTTACTGCGCAGCTCTTCGATTTTGAGCATGCCGATCTTGTACGCGGTAGCCTGGCCCGGATAGGTCAGGTAGCGACGAACCTCGGAGCGCACCGCAGTCTCGGGAATCGCAGAGTTTTCCAGGAAGTACTCCACCGCCTGATCCTGGCTCCAGTCCTTGGCATGCATCCCGGTATCCACCACCAGGCGGATGGCACGCCACATTTCTGCGGTCAGACGACCGAAGTCATTGTAGGGATCCTGGAACTGGCCCATTTCCTTGGACAGCTTTTCCGAGTACAGCGCCCAACCTTCGATATAGGCAGTGGAAAACGCATTGGTGCGGAACTTGGGGATATTCTCCAGTTCTTGCGCAATGGAGATCTGCATATGGTGGCCGGGGTTAGCCTCATGATAAGTCACGGTTTCCATGTCTGCGGTAGACAGTGCGCTCATATCCGACATATGCACGTAGTAGGTGCCGGGGCGGCTGCCGTCCGGGGTGCCCGGTACATAGTGCTGTGCACCACCAGGTACTTCGCGGAAAGCCTCTACACGCTTAACCACGAGCTTGGCCTTCGGCAGAATACCAAAGTACTCAGGCAGTTTGGCATCGATGCCAGCGAGGAAACCTTCAACCTTGTCGAGGTACTCTTTGCGGCCCTCATCGGTGTTCGGGTAATAGAACTGGTCGTCGGTACGGATAAAGGCGAAGAACTCCTGCAGGCTGCCGTCGAAGCCAACCTTGTCCTTGATCGCTTCCATTTCTTTGCGGATACGCGCCACTTCATCCAGACCAATCTGGTGCACTTCTTCCGCCGTCATTGGCTGGGTGGTGTGGTTGGCCAGGCGGTTGTTGTAGTAGCTATCACCGTCAGGCAGGTGCGAAACGCCCTTGGGCACCTCATCCGCATTAACCTTGTCTTCCTGCAGCCACGCGATGTACGCATCATAGGAAGGCTTCATTTGGCTGGTGAGTGCGGTCTCCACCTGGGCCAGCAGGTCTTTGGCGGTGGCCTCGTCAATGGTGCCGGCTTCTTGCAGCGCCGCAATCTTCTTCTTCGCGTCTGCCATGAGCGGCGCGTCGTCGCCATCGCTGAACGGCTTACCGGTAGTCACCTTTTGCGCGCGCTCGATGGCCAGGTCATAGGTAAACTGCGGCGGGCGGATTTCCTTGTTTGCAGACACCTTGGCGCGGTCCAGCAGCTGGCTTAACGCCGTGCTGATGCCACCGATACGGGTGATGTAATCACGCATGTCCTGCTCGGTATCCACCTTGTGCTGATTGATCAGGAAGGTGGGGAACTGCGCCTCCGGGCCGCCCAGCTCACTGGCGAAGTAGCTGTAGTCCCAGAACGGCAGGTTGGCCTTTTCCAGTTCGTACTGCTGGATCCACAGGTCATAGGATTCCTTGCCCTCGGTGCTCAGCTTGTCGTAGTCGAACTGCTGCTGCATCTCGTCGACGGTGGCTTTTTTCCACGCCAGCTGGCTTTCGGCCGCGGCTTTGGTCATATCGTCGATTTCGCTGTAGAGTTCCTTGCGGCCCAGGTAGCTGAGCTGTATCGGGCTGAACTTCAGCTCTTCTTCATACTTGGCATCAAACCATTCAGTCAGGCGTGTAGTCTCGTCTTGCTGGCCGTCTTCTGCGGTCACTGGCAACTGGCTGGCCTGCTCACCGGCTTGGGCGGCATCGGCCTGCTCAGCTTGTTTCTTCGGGTCTTCACCCTGCTGGCAGCCGGCAACGGCTGCGGCGATAACCAGACTCAGGAGCGCTTTGCGCATAGTTTTGCCTCTCTGTTGGGACCGTGTGACTCACAGGGAGCAACGGTCGGACTCTTTGAATAAGGATAAAATTTGGCCGGGGAAGATGGCAGCACACCGCCGAAACGTCGACGCCTCTGCGATGAAACCGCCGTCATGCGGGACGAATGGCGAGCACCGAATGCTGGTCAGCGCTGCGCGGCATCCTGCTCCGCCACGATCTTCTTCGCATCCCCGGAAACGATATGCAGCTGGCGCTGGGGGAAGGGAATCGTCAGGCCCTCCTGCTCCAGTGCGGGCTTGAGCTTTTTCATCAACGCCCAGTACACATCCCAGTACTCATCGGTTTTTACCCAGGCGCGCAGATGCAGGTTTACCGAGCTGTCCGCCAGTGCACGCACCGCATAGGCAGGCTCGGGTTCCGCAAGAATACGCGGTTCCTGTGATACCAGCTCGTGCAGCACGCGCATGCCGGTTTCAATGTCGTCGCCGTAGGCAATACTGGCAATGATTTCGATCCGACGGCTGGCGTTGCGCGTGAAGTTCGTCAGCGTCTCACCCCATACCTTGTCGTTGGGTGCCGAGATACGCAGGCCATCCGGTGTGTCCATCTCCGTGGTAAAGAGGCCAATCTTGCGCACGGTGCCTATGGTGCTGCCGAACTGGATTGTTTCTCCCACACGGAACGGACGCAGCCCCAGCAACACAAAGCCCGCGGCGATACTCTGCAGTGTGTCTTTCAGTGCGAGGCCCACCGCCAGGCCGGTGGCACCCAGCAGAGCCACCAGCGAAGTGGTGTTTGCGCCAAAGATATCCAGTATTACCAGGCCACCAACAACATAGGTGGCCCAGACCGCAAGGGTCTCGAGCACCGGCACCAGCGTTTCGTCGATACCGCGCTCGCTCAGGCGGTTGACCGCACGCGACACCAACTTGGCGGCAATCCAGGTGGCCGCCACGGCCAGCAGGGCCCACAGAATGTTCAGCCCCACCGTCAGTAGTACCGGTCCAAGTTCTTCCAATTGAGCTTGCAAGCTCTGCATACATTGTTCTCCCAATTCCTGTGGTTGCAGCTATCTCTGGCCTACTGGGGGGCCGAGAAAAAGAAGTGCTGCACCAGCTGTAAAATCAACAGTATCGCCACCAGGATAAAGATAATATTTTGACGGTTCATCGGTACTTTCCCTGCTTTTATTTCGCCTGTGGCAGCTGCAGTAGCCCCTCGGCCACCAGCCAGTCACGGGACTCGGTCAGCATCTGTTCGAGGCTCACGCGGCTCTGATAACCCAACGCCTGTTCCGCCCGGCTGCAATCCGCCAGGGCGCGCCCGGTCAGCATCTTCGCCTTTTGTGGGGTTACCGCAGGCTCCCGCCCGCTCAGGCGCGACGCCATATCAGAGATGTGCGCCATTGCGTGGATTACCGGCGCGGGCGTAGTGCGCTTGGGCGCAGGCACCCCGACCAGCTTCGCAATGAGGCCAAAGAACTCCAGAAAACTGGCATCGGTACCGGCGAGAATATAGTTTTCGCCGCTGCGCCCGCGATGGAACGCATTGATGTGGGCGCGCGCCACGGCACCGGCATGGCAGAATGACCCGGCACCGGGCGGTACTCCGGGCAGCCTGTTTTCTGCCAGCATAAAAAATGTCTGCGCCCAGCTCGAGACATCGTACTTGCCGACGATAGCGCAGGGGTTGAGGAACACAACGTCCAGCCCGTTGGCCGCTTCCCGTAACACCGCTTGTTCCGCATGCATTTTCGAGTAGTGGTAATGGAAACGCGGGTTGCTGGCGAGCTTGGGGCTGGCTTCGCTGATCACTGCGTTGTGGTAGCCATAGGCCGAAATTGAACTGGTGACAATCATGCGGCCGCGCCGGGGCTCCGGCTGCGCCGCAAAATGCTCGCGCGTCGCACGGGCCAGGTTCGCCGAGCCCTCCACATTATCTTGCCACTGCTGCGCATCGCCACCGCGCCACATACTGGTGTTGCCAGCCAGGTGAAACACGGCATCAAGTTCTTGCGGGAGTGCTGCCCGCAGCGATTCGATATCGTCCAGCGATGCGGCAACCGGCGAGGCACCCAGCGCATGCAAGCGCGCCGGGTCCGAGCTTGGCCGGTGCATAGCGGTCACCTGCCAGTCATCCGCCACCAGCTGTTCGATCAGGTTAGCGCCGAGAAAGCCGGTGCCGCCGGTGACGAACGCCCTTCTGCGCCGATGCTCAACGTCGCTCATCAATATCTATTCCCAATACGAATCCAATCCACATGTTCACGCCTCGTCCCCCAGCACCCCTCAATCCCCTCTAATTCCCGCCCCCAGCACTACGGCATCCATCAAAGGTCGGATTTTATCCGGGGAATTGCGCGCCTAATATCTAGGGTGGACCAAAAAAGCGGTTCTATTTTGCTACTGCACCGACCCAAAGGAAACGGTATTCCATGCATCAAAGAATAATAAGACCCATCGCATTCTACTCCCTCCTGGCATTGTCCCTCAGCGGCTGCGGCGGCGGATCCAGCAGTTCCGGGAGTGACTCCCCGGCACCAGTAACTCCCAGCAACAACGCACCGATTGCTCAGGACGATACGGCCAGCGTTGAGGATAGTTCCACAGAGTTGACCGTGGATGTATTGGCAAACGACTCGGATGCGGACGGCGACCAGCTGAGCATCAGTGAGGTCTCAGACTCCACTCAGGGCGTTACCCCGAGTATCGTGGACGGATCCATTGTCTATACACTGCCAACAGGATTTACCGGGGAAGATACATTTACCTACACCGTCAGTGATGGTGCCGACACGGCAACTGCGACGGTAACCGTAACTATCACTGCCGCCAACAGCATCCCAAACGTCGTGGATGATAGCGTGTCGGTGCTGAACCTAGCTAGCGACCTCACTATTGATGTTCTGGCGAACGATACCGATGACGATGAGGACGCGCTGCAAATTACCGCTGTCGGTGTTTCCGAGCAAGGCGTTACGCCACAAATCGAAAACCAGCAAATCCGCTACACCCTTCCATCCAATTTCACCGGCTCAGACAGCTTTGAATACACGGTCAGCGACGGTACCGATGAAGCCAAGGCCACGGTGTCCGTGAGCATTATCCCGGGCCTGACCATTAGCGGCAGCGTTCAGGGTGCCGCCGACGCTGAACAGGAAGTCGTGGTGCATATTGGCAGTGAGAGCTATCCAGCTGCAACCGATCAGGCCACATTTTCAGTGGATGTACCAACGCCGGCAGAATCGGATGTCATTTCGATTACCGCGACCATTCAGCAAGATTCGTCCGACCAGCCGCTGGTCCTCAAGTCCTATGCGGGTTGGGGCACACAAATTGTCGATGCCGTGATGGATGGGGCAGTGTCTGAATCAGAACTCCCCACACTGTACCTGAGTGCCGCAAGTACCAGCGCAGCCGCAATGATGGAGCGAGCGGCGGGAGAAGCCATCACGACCCAGGCACAACTTGTCGAATTCTCACAGGTGTTAGCGCAGGATCTTCTTCTGGAAAGTGCCATCACTATGGTGTCACTGCTCGAGGGAGACGCCTGGCCTGAATTTACCCACGCTGACAGTTACGCGCTGTTAATGGACTTCCCCACGGCGGTCCAAATAGCCGAAACACTCAAGGCGTCCAACCGCGACAAATACAACAGTTATTTCTCTTCGATCGTTGATGACACCAGACAAGCCTCACCGCTGGCCATTGCACCGGCGCAAGAACTTCTGTTTATCGAGGGGCCCTCGTCGATACGCCGCCCATATGGTTTCGCTGTACAAATAGCGGAAGAGTCAGGCAACAACGCTTATCTCGCAGAGTTTGGTTCATTAAAAAATGACGACAACCAGATCACCTACAGCATTGATGACAGGACGATCACCCTTGATGTGGCAAGCCTATCACCCGCCTATACCAGTGATGAGGCCTCGGTAAATTGCCCGGCTGTTGCAAATCCTGTCGCCTACTCGATTGCGACTAAACGGGAACTCACGAAATATCTCGACACACCAGCATTCTCCGCTTTCTCCATGGTGGAAACGCATAAGTGTGTTGAATCGGCACAAACATTCACCGTGCCAAACCGCTTTTACCAAATCAACACGCACTACTCGGGAGATTTCTCACCACTCGTGACCGGTACCTTCGCAACAAGTAGCTATCGCGATCTAGATGAAAACACCTTCCTCAAAACTAGCCGCTGGCAAGCAGCGATTAACACCGCGAATGGATCTGGCAACTTCACCCAGAGATTTGATTTCAAAAACAGTGTTACCGACACCGCAGAACTCGAAATACTGGAGAATGGCCGACTCTCCATGACAACGGGTCGCGGTGACAGCATGGAGTACATACCACTCGGAATGGATGGTGCTGCCATCAGAACACTGGCGATCCTGCGCCGTGACGACAATTCCATCGCGAGCTTCGGTGGTGATCTACTCGTTCCCGTCAAGCAACCGGCACAGCTGCCGCTACCGGCGCAACTTAACTATGGCGACTCCATATTCAGCATCGTAGACCCAACATCGGACTATCATGACCTGGGATTTGCTTTCGACTTCCTGCTGGATGGCACCGGCACGGACAAAGAACGATTCGCTACCGAGTACGCATCAAATGGCAATGTGTTCAGCTGGTTTAATCAGGGAACGTACGTTGAAATGCGCTATTACTATGATCGCAACACAAAAACCTTTCGGACGGATTGCACCGGGGTCTCAAGCACCTGCGACCTGAACAGGTTCCGCGAGTTTGAATTGCTGAACGTCGAAAATGGCAATTATTATATTCGCGTCTTCAATGAAACGGATCGAACGTCGATAACCGGTACCTCCTTCAATCCATATATATTCCAGTACTCTTACATTGACCGGTTTACGCTTGGGCAATAATTGCCATTAAAGCAGAACCAAAAAGCGGCATAGCCGCTTTTTTGGTTCTGCGAAATGAAAAATCTACTCAGGCTTCATCCCCAACTGATCTGCTAAAAACGCATACTGGTTAGTAAAGTCTTCCACCTGCATCCACACCGGCTTACCGGCACCATGGCCTGCGCGGGTCTCTACCGCGAGATAGATGGGGTTATCGCAACCCTGGTCCCGCTGCAGTGCCGCAGCGAACTTATAGCTATGCCAGGGCACCACGCGATCGTCGCGATCGGCGGTGGTGATCAGGGTGGCGGGGTAGCAGGTGCCCTTTTTGGTGTTATGCACGGGGGAGTATGCATAGAGCGCGGCGAACTCGTCCGCGTTTTCCGACAGTCCGTAGTCACTGGACCACTGGCGCGCGTTAGCCGAGGCGGTATGGTAGCGCAGCATGTCCAGCACGCCGACAATCGGCAGCGCCACTTTGAACAGCTCCGGGCGCTGTACTTGGGTTGCCCCCACCAGCAGGCCGCCATTGGAGCGGCCCATAATGCCGAGCTTCTCCGGTGAGGTGACTTTTTCGTCGATCAGCCATTCGGCCGCGCCGATAAAATCATCGAACACGTTTTGTTTCTGCAGCTTGGTACCGGCCTTGTGCCAGGCACTGCCGTATTCACTACCGCCGCGCAGGCTCACCATCGCCAGCGTGCCGCCCATATCCAACCAGCCGGCGAAACGGGTGTAAAAACGTGGCAGCTGCGCGGCATTGAAGCCGCCGTAGCCATACAGCAGGGTGGGATTTTGCCCATCCTTTTGCATGCCCTTTTTATGTACCAGGAACATCGGTACGCGGGTGCCGTCCTTGCTGGTGAAGAAATGCTGCTCGACCACGTGATCGGAAAAGTCCGCCGGATATTTGGGTGCTTTTACTTTTTCGCTCTTGCCGGTGGTCACATCCAGTTTGTAGATGCTCGGCGGCGTCAGGAAATTGCTGAACTCGAAATAGGTTTCGCTATCATCCGGGTCGCCGTAAAAACCGCTCACGGTGCCCATGCCGGGCAACTGGAGTTCGTACTGTTGCTCGCCATTCAGATCGGTTACCACCACCTTGGATTTCGCATCTTCCAGATAGTGCAGCACCAGGCGACCACCGACCAAGTTGGTGTCTTGCAGGGCGTTCTTCTGTTCCGGCACCAGAATTTTCCACTGGGATTTTTCCGGCTTATCCAGGTCAATCGCGATCACGCGACCATTGGGGGCGTCGGAATTAGTTTCGAAATAGAACGTTTTGCCGCTATTACCGAGGAAGGTGTATAGGGCGTCCCAGTCGTCCAGCAACTTAACCACGTCGGCACTGGGCTTGGTCAGGTCCTGATAATAAATACCGTTGCTATCGTAGCCATCGAAAATCGGCAGCACCAGATAGTTCCCATCATCCGTTACCTGTGCACCGGGATTGCGCGTGGGGTGGTCGGTAATCTGGTAGACCAGCTGATCCTTGCTTTGCGGTTCACCGATTTTGTGGAAATAGATCGCCACCTGTTTGCTGTCGTCGGCGCTGCCGTCTTGATTGAACGGGTAACGGCTGTAATAAAAACCGGATTCATCTTTGGCCCAGCTGGCACCACTGAATTTAATCCCGGTGAGGTGGTCTGGCAGCATGCGGCGGGTTTTCAAATCGCGCACATGGTAATCGGTCCAGTCGGTGCCACCATCGGAAGTGCCATAGGCCAGGTAGCGGCCATTGGGGCTGACCGCATAGCGCTTGGCCGCGATGGTGCCATCTTTACTCAGTGTGCGCGGGTCCAACACCACGCCGCCTTCCTGGTTGATATCGGTGGTACTGTAGAAAACACTCTGGTCCCAGGTGCCGTCGTTGTACTGATAAAACACCTGTCCGGCCTTTTTGTAGGGCACACCGTAGCGTTCGTACTGCCACAACTCGGTCAAACGTTCATTGATCTTCTGCCAGCCGGGCAGGGCTTTCAGCGTGGGCAGGGCGAATTCATTCTGGGCCTGCACCCAGTCTTTTACTGGCTTGGATTCCTGATCTTCGAGCCAGCGATAGGGATCACTCACCTGGGTACCGAAATAGGTATCCTGCTGGTCAACCGTGGCGGTTTCCGGGTATTGCTGGGCGGGCTTATCGCTGCTCGCGCTGTTCACGGTGATGGCAGCCACCGCGGCAATCACAGGAATCGCAGCCCCCGCGATCAGGGTCAGGGCAGTTTTGTTCATCGGGATTTCCGGTTTTTTCTTGAGGGTCAGTGGGCTAATCTAGAAAATTCGCCGCCGCGCATCCAGCGGTCAGCAGCATTTTAGAAGAGGTTGTCGATGAAGGGCCTGATTCAACGGGTAAAACACGCGAAAGTGGAAGTCGGTAGTGAATCTGTCGGCGCCATCGATCATGGCATTCTGCTGCTCCTGGGTGTGGAAGCCACTGATTCCGAGGAAACCGCGGACAAGCTCCTGCACAAGGTACTGCACTATCGCATCTTCGGTGACGAGCAGGGCAAAATGAACCTCAATGTGCAGCAGGCCGGCGGTGGGCTACTGGTGGTGAGTCAGTTCACCCTGGTCGCGGATACCGCAAAGGGACTGCGCCCGAGTTTCAGCCGCGGTGCCAGCCCACAGCAGGCCAATGAACTGTATGAATACTTCCTGCGGCAGGCGCGGGCAAGGATGGCCGATGCACTGCCGGTAGCAGGCGGTCAGTTCGCCGCGGACATGCAGGTATCGCTGTGTAATGATGGCCCGGTGACTTTCTTGCTCGAGGTCTGAGTCGCATTCGAGCCCAGGATACGCTTGCTCAACGCGTCCAGGCGCGCCTTGCGCTCCGACTTGGGCAGCGCACCCAATTGCTCCACCGCCCGATAAAACGCTTGCCAGTCACTACCGCTGTCCCGATATAGCTGCACAAATGCCGGCACCTGGGACTGGTACTCACTGACCAGGGCCAGGGTCGCGTTATTGGTTTTCTCAATCATCCGCGCGAATTTTTCATCCTGGGTCCAGCCCTCCGATTCCTTGCGGTAGCAATAGCGCAGGCGCTGCAGGGTTTGCGCCTTGCGCTGGCGCTTTTCCGGCACACTCAAATCCGACGCGTACAGCGACTGCAACTGCCGGCGCGCGCTCACCATCAGACCATTTACCCGTCGCGCCTGCTCCACGTTGGCAACTTTCGGCGCGGGGAGGCCATTACGGCGCCGCCAGTCCGGCAGTGCGATGCGTGAAACCGCGGTGGCAAAACTCTCATTAAACTGGGTATCACCGCCAATATACAGCCGCCGGTGCGCCAGCTCGTGAAACAGCAGACTGGCGAGGCGGTCCGGCTTCCAGTCCACAAAGCTCGACAACACCGGGTCGTCAAACCAGCCCAGGGTACTGTAGGCGGGTACCGGTCCCAGATACACATCGTAACCCTGCGCCTGCAAACGTCCTTCCTGCACCTGCGCATCGCGCTTGTTGAAATAGCCGCGGTAACTGGCGCAGCCGGCGATGGGATAACACCAGCGCTTGGGCGACAAAGAGAATTCCGGCGCTGCCACTAGATTCCACAGCGCATACTCCTGCTCCAACTGGGTAAATTCGCTGTAAGCGGAGCCCACCGGTAAATGCAGCTCGCCGGCGGCGTAAGCGCGTATCGATTGCACCCATTCCAGTTGGCGACGCAGTTTGGGGTCGGTTGCTTCATCGCGCAGCAGGCGATCAATGGGTTCGCGCCCGGCGAGGATTTTGAGCTGGCCGGTGGCAGCCTGGGAATAGAAATGCACCGTTTCACAACCGGCCAGTAGCATCGCTATCGAGAGTGCCACCAGCAACGACGACAGCCGCGTGAAGCGACGCCAAATACGCGCCCCGCGGGACAAACCAACTAGGTTTATGGTGAGAGAAAAGGTTTTTATGTGGGAGTCGTCCATGCCGCCCGTCGCTGCCGTGTCGCTGGTATTTTCGCTGGTGCTCGGTGTCGTATTATGGATTTATTTGATCCGGCTGAGTTTTGCCCGTTCCAGTGGCATGGGTGTGGTCGCGCTACTGCTGCCGCCCCTCGCCTTTGTTCAGCTGTTAACGGATCCGGAACACCGGGAGCAACTGCTCGTGCTGTTTGCATCCATTCTATTGTTCAGCAGCATAGCCGTTCTCGAGCGCTAGCGGCGCGACTTTGCTCGCCAAACTGACGCACTATGCAGGCGGTCATTGGCGACAGTCAAAATACTCCACCTTCTCACCAACGAACCGCCCCTCTGTGAGGTAACTCACCACCTGTTTTATGACCTGCTGGCTGCCAGTCAAACCGTTATGGGTTAATGGATAGGTGACGCGAGCGCAGGTGCCCTGCACGTAAGTGCTCGGCACACCCACGATGCCATCGTCGTTACCTTCGATGATTGCCGAGAATAAAGGATTGAACGAGCGGGTGCCGGCGATAACCCCCAGTGGAAACCGCACCGGACCAAGGCGGTTGGGCAGGCTGCGCGCGTCGATACCCATCTGGTTGCCGGCCGGTCCGTTCACATCCTTGATGATGGGAATGCACGAGAGGAAATTCCCCAGGCGACTGCCCTGATTGGGCGGGCCAAGCATGACTGCACGCTCAATAATACTGGCATCGCGCTGATCAAAATACTGGCGCAGGAGCAGGCTGCCCATGGAGTGGGTGACAAAATAGACCGGCGTTGCGCCCACCTTTTGGCAAGCCGCCAGCCCACGGGGTACGGTCATCTCGGCCAGGATTTCTATGGGATGTTGTTTGGACGGGTAGTTGAGATTTGCGGTGTAAAAGCCGGCATCGCGCAGTGCCGCCTCAATGTCCGTCATTGATGAGGCGTCTTTGGTAATTCCGTGCAGGAGAATGGCACATGGGGTCGGGGAGGGTGGCTGTTGGGCTGTCGCGGAAATCGACCCGAGCAGCCACAGGACCAGTAAGCCAATCGAGCCAAGAAATACACCTGCAGGCCGCGCTGCCCATTTCGTCATGTCACCGTCACCATTTGTGTCGTCGCGTGCGAGGCAACTGTGCCTCCGCATAAGAACATACGACAAATCAATCAGGGCGGATGGTCGCAGCCAGTTACTGGGCCTCTATTTCCTCAGGTTTGCCGCGTTTTACCCAGCGACCAAAGAAAATCCCGACTTCAAACAGAATCCACATGGGCACCGCAAGCAGCGTCTGCGAGATCACATCCGGGGGGGTCAGCAGCATGCCCATGGCAAAGCAGGCGACGATTACATAGGGGCGCTTGCGCGCCAGATCCTTCGCGGTCACCGCACCACTCCAGATCAGCAACAGGGTGGCGATCGGGATTTCAAACGCGAAGCCAAAGGCGAAGAACAGCTTCAGCGCCAGGTCGAGGTAACTGCGGATATCCGGCAACACCTTGATGTCAGCGTGCGCGGAACTGATAAAGAATTCAAAAATCAGCGGGAATACCACGAAGTAGGCAAACGCCATACCCGCGTAGAACAGGAAGATACTGGAAATCATCAACGGTGCGATCAGGCGCTTTTCATGCTTGTACAGGCCGGGCGCGATAAACGCCCAGAATTGGTACAGCACAAACGGGATCGCCACAAAGAAGGCCAGCACGAAGGTGGTTTTAAACGGCGTCAGAAAGGGCGAGGTGACCTCGGTGGCAATCATGCCCGCACCTTCGGTAAGACGCGCCTGCAACGGGTCGGCAACGAAGTTATAAATATCGTTAGCGAAGGGCACCATGCAGGCAAAAATCGCGACCACCACCAGCAGCGTCTTCAGCAGGCGGTCGCGCATCTCTATCAGGTGCTCGATAAACGGCTGGTCTTTCTCACTCATTGACGTTTGTCTTCCGACTCGGTGGGACTGTCAGTGTGCGGCTGTGCTGGCGTCTGTTCGGCAGACGGTGCAGGCTCGGCCGGATCCAGGCGATCGACTTCTGCCCAGGCCGCGTCTTCCTCGTGCTTGAAATGATCCGGATGGTGCGGGTTGAGCTCCGGCTCGCCATGATCGTGCAAATGCTCAGGGTAATCCGGGTCTTCCAGCTCTTCCTCTTCTTCCGGTAAATGGTCGTCATCGAGGTTGCCCTCGGCGAGCGCGCGTTTATCCTCTTCCGGCAGGTAGTCCTCCGCCTCACGCAATTTATCTGCCTCCGGATCCGGTGCCGAGGGTTCGGCGAGAGCCGCCTTGGCTTCCCCCGCTGCCGGCTCCGCATGCGCGGCGGCATCGTCTTTCAGTGCCTGCGCTTGGGCTTCTACCGCTTTCAGATCTTTCTCAAACTTGCGCTCCGCTTCGCTAAAGGTGCGCTCCATTGCCTGCTGGCTCTCGCGCAACTCTTTCAGCACGCGCTCGTTGTGCAGTTCACGCCGAATATCATCGGCACCCACTTCGCGCTCGAGTTCATCCTTGGCGCTACCCAGGGTTTGCTTGATCTGGGTCCACCAGCGCACCGTGGTGCGTACCGCATCGGGCAGGCGTTCAGGGCCGATCACCACCAAGCCCACAGCGGCGATCAACAGCAGTTCAAAAAATCCGATATCAAACACGCGCTACTCGCTCAGTTAACGACGGATACAAAGCAAAACCGAAAACCGGCGTTACTTATCCTGGGACTGCTTTTCTTCGCTCGAGGTTTTCTGTTGCGGTTTGCTGGCTTCGTCTTTTTCCAGCAATTCCGGCTCCTTGTCTTCCGCGTCCTTTTTGTCTTCTTCCTTCATGGCTTTTTTGAAGCCCTTGATGGCACCACCGAGGTCGCCGCCGAGGTTGCGCAGACGCTTGGTGCCAAAAATCAGCAGGACGATGACCAGCAAGATCAGTAATTGTTGCCAGCTAATACCCATAAGAAATGCTCCTGATTCAATCTTGAATTCGTATGTTCAATGCACGCCGTCAGTCTTGGCTGCGTGACGCTTTTTCTTCGAGGCCGGAAAGGCCGAATCGACGCCCCAACTCATCCAGTACTGCGCGGGAGTCCGCGCCCAAGTGGTTGAGCATCACCAGGGAGTGAAACCACAGGTCTGCGGTTTCCGAGATCATCGCCTGGTACTCATCGCTGTCGGCGCCCTTGCCCTCGGCGTCCTTGGCGGCAAGCACCAGCTCGGTGGACTCTTCGCCCACCTTCTCCAAAATCTTGTTCAGGCCTTTGGCGTGCAGGCTGGCGACATAGGAAGAGTCGGCATCCGCTTCCTGCATGCGCAAACGCAGCACCCGGTCCAGTTGTGTCAGCATGTTACTCATGTCGCGGCCTTCTTCTCCCCTGCATAGATCTCTTTCGGGTCGGTGATGACCGGCTGGCGGATTTGCCATTGGCCGTTTTCCAGTACCTGGTAAAAACAGCTGGTGCGGCCAGTGTGGCAGGCAATACCGCCGAGCTGCTCCACCAGCAGAACAATAGTGTCGCCGTCGCAATCGAGGCGCATCTCGCGCACCAACTGGACATGGCCGGAGGACTCGCCCTTGCGCCACAATTTGCCGCGGGAGCGGGACCAATACACCGCACGCCCTTCCTCGGCGGTCAGGCGCAAGGATTCGACATTCATCCACGCCATCATCAACACGCGGCCGGTTTTAAAGTCCTGCGCAATGGCAGGCACCAGACCGTCGCTGTTCCAGCTGACTGCTTCTGTGAAGTCGGTTTCACTCACCGTACGGATTCCTTACTGCATTCGATATTGTAGGCTCATGGCCCTCGCCTTCCGGCCGGAGTGTGACCGGCCTTTCGAGGGCCTCGACAGGGCGCTCTGAAAAGCTCCGCGCCCAATCCCCTAGGGCCACAGCAGCAACGCAAGTGCTGCCGCGCCCATAATCCAACTGGCCGCCGGTACCTGCGCCAAAAGCCCCGGTGACGCCACCAGAGCAGCCCCCGCTGCCAAAAGGCCACCGACAATCATCCGCGCGTAGCGGATGCGCCCCCGCTGGCGGCTGCCCGCCAGCTGGTCACTCAGCTGCTGCAGCTGCGGGCCCAGCTCGCGCCCCTGCTCCAGGGCGGCAAAAGCCATTTGCGGCAATTGCGGGAATTTTTCCAGCCATTCCGGACCATATCGCTTAATTTCGCCGACGATTGTCTTGGGATGAATGCGCTCACGCATCCATCGCTCGAGAAACGGATGGGCAGTCTTCCACAGATCCAGCTGAGGATAAAGCTGTCGCCCCAATCCTTCTATATTGAGCAAGGTTTTCTGCAAAAGTACCAGCTGGGGCTGAACTTCCATCTCAAAACGCTGAGCAGTCTGGAACAAACTGATTAACACGCGCGCGAAGGAGATTTCCCCCAGGGGCTTTTCAAAGATCGGCTCGCACACCGCGCGAATTGCGGATTCAAAGGCGTTGATCGGCGTATCCCGTCGTACCCAGCCACTCTGCACATGTAGTTCGGCCACCATACGATAGTCGCGGCGGAACATAGCGAGGATATTCCGCGCCATGTAGTACTGATCTTCGCGAGTCAGGCTGCCGACGATGGCGGTATCGATGGCGATGTACTTGGGGCGATCCGGATGTTCACGGGACACAAAGATGTTGCCCGGGTGCATATCGGCGTGGAAGAAGTTGTGCTCGAACACCTGCTTGAAGAAGATCTCCACACCGCGCTCGGCCAGCAGTTCCATATTGGTATTCTGCGCGCGCAGCTGTTCCAGGTCGGTTACCGGGATGCCGTCAATGCGCTCCAGCACCAGCACATTTTCCCGGGTGTAGTCCCAATAGACTTCCGGCACGTACAGCAGGGGGGAATTGGCGAAGTTGCGCTTGAGCTCGGAGCCGTTGGCGGCCTCGCGCACCAGATCCAGCTCGCCCTCAATGGTATGGCGGTAGTCTTCCACCACCTCCACCGGGCGCATGCGCGGGCCGTCCGGGAGATAGCGTTCAATCCAGCGGGCAATGTAGCGCAGCAACTGCAGGTCCTGTTGGATCACCTGGTCGATGCCCGGGCGCAGTACCTTCACCACCACCGACTGACCCGGCTCGCCGTTTTCACCTTTCAGCCGCGCACCGTGCACCTGGGCCACCGACGCAGAGGCCAGCGGCTCGCGATCGAATTCGGCAAACAGTTCATCCACCGGTGCTCCCAGCGACGCCTCGATGCGCTCGATACACTGGTCGATGGGGAACGGCGGTACATTGTCCTGCAGCTGGTTCAGCTCCAGCACCATGTCCGGCGGCAGCAAATCCGGGCGCGTGGACAGCAACTGGCCAAACTTCACATAAATAGGCCCGAGATCCTCCAGCGCACAGCGCAGGCGCTCACCGCGGGTCAAATTCTTTGCCTTGCCCGCAGGCAGCAGCTTGTAGGGCGCCCATAGCGCGCGCAGCCACAGCGGCTGGTACTCGGCCGGTACCAGCTCGTTGAGGCGGTAGCGCAGGAACACCCGCGCGATGGTAAGACTTCTCGCTACTGGCACGTCAACGCTTCTCCTGACCGGGCTTGTCGCTGGCCGCTTTTACCTGTGCCGCAAATTTGCGCTGCAGAATCGCCAGCCGCGCTTCCAGGCGGTCCACACCCTGGGAAAATTCGGCCACATCCTCGGCAAAGGCTTCAAACTGCGCCTCGGGTGGTGTCATGCGCCACTCTTCACTCACGGCTTCCGCGGTCGCCCGCGGCGCGGTGGCAAGCGCGTCCTTCAGCCAGCTTGCCGCCATGCGGACGCCGGTGCCCAGCTGATGGGCCGGCGAATCGCCAATTAACTTGGAGACGGGCTCTTCCCAGTCGATATCCAGCTCACGCAGGATCGACTGCAGCTCGGCGAGCAGTGCACTGGAACCGCGCACCTGCACCCCCAGTTTGGCCGGGGTGGCATCGCGATTTCTCAGTAACTGGATAAATGCCAGGGCGGAGCCGGACAGCTCGGTGGTCACCTCGCCATCCCAGCGGCTGTGCACCTCGATATAACCGCCTTCACCCTCATCATCGATAAACAGAAACAGGGACATGGCCGGCGCAGTGAGGTTCACCCCCAGCACCTTGCCCGCGAGTGTGCCGAGGCGTACGCGGTTTCCCGGGTCGTAACGCAGGGCGGTGTTGATGGCGGTTTCCAGTGTGGCATCAAAGCCGGCGCGGAAGGTGGGATCGGTCATTGTTATCAGAATTCATCCGTGCGAAATACGCTGATGCGAAGGTCCGGGCGGCGGGAACCCCTCGCGAGACCTTCTAAAACAGGGATGTTTTAGAAGAGCCCCCAGGGATGGGTTCACGGCGTGTCTCGCGAGGGATTCCCGTCGTTCGGACCGCCACAGACATAGATAGAACTAGGGCTTAATGCCCTTGTGCAAAGCCACGATACCGCCGGTCATATTGTGGAATTCACAATCCACAAAGCCAGCATCGCCCATCATGCCCTTGAGGGTTTCCTGATCCGGGTGCATACGGATGCTCTCCGCCAGGTAACGGTAGCTATCGGCATCGTCTGCCACCAGCTTGCCCATAAACGGCAGCAGGCGGAATGAGTACTGATCGTAGACCTTTTCCAGCAGTTTGGATTCCGGCTTGGAGAATTCCAGCACCAGCAGGCGGCCGCCGGGCTTCAGCACGCGCAGCATGGAGCGCAACGCCAGGTCCTTATCCGTCACATTGCGCAGGCCGAATGCGATGGTGATGCAGTCAAAGGTATTGTCGGGGAAGGGCAGGTACTGGGCGTCCGCCTGTACCGTTTCCACATTGCCGGCAATGCCGCGGTCCAGCAGGCGGTCGCGCCCAACCTTCAGCATGGAGGCATTGATATCCGCCAGCACCACCTTGCCGGTGGGGCCGACAATGCGCGAAAAGCGCGCGGTCAGATCGCCGGTACCGCCGGCAATATCCAGGATCGTCTGGCCCGGGCGCGCCGCAGAAAGCTCAATTGTGAAGCGCTTCCACAGGCGGTGGATACCACCCGACATCAGGTCGTTCATCACGTCATAGCGGGCCGCTACCGAGTGGAATACATCCGCCACTCGTCCCGCCTTTTCCTCCACCGGTACCTGCTGGTAACCGAAATGGGTCGTCTTGCGTTCGGTCATCTTGTGCCTGCTGCGCCAAATTTCAGGGCCACATTGTACATGGGGCGGACCTGATCGGCACCGCCACAGACTAAACTTGAGCAATATCGAGGCACCGCTGCCCGCTTTCCGTTCTGCTTCTGTCCTGCTTATGTCTTATCAATTGCACAGCAAGCACCCACTCGCTCCGGTGATTCGCGCCACGGCGCGCGCTCAGGTGCATGCAGCCATCGCCTGCTGCCAGTCGGTGGATAACGGGCATGCCATCCACAGCGTGCGCAAGCACGGCAAAAAACTGCGCGCCCTGTTGCGCCTGATCCGTTACGCCAATACCACCACGGACACCCTATACCACACCGAGAATGCCCGTTATCGCAGTATCAATGCTGCACTCAGTGCCTGCCGCGAAAACGCATCGCTTCACCTCGCCCTGCACGAGCAATTGAGCGCCCAGGACTTCCCGCATACTGCGGCACATTTAAAGAGTCGACTGGAGAACGGGCACACCGAAAGGCTGCTGGCGCTGGCCGAAAAATCGCTGCAGCAGGCACTGCTAAAAATTGATGGATGGCACTTTCAGGATGCCAGCTGGGAAGATATTGAAGTGGGCTACTGCAAAAGCTACCGGCGGGCATTCAAGGCCATGGGACACGCCTTTGCCCTGGGCACCGATGCGCGCTTCCACACGCTGCGCAAGCGCGTCAAAGACCAGTGGTACCAGAGCCGCCTGCTGGAAGAGCACTACCCGGAAACTATTGGCAGCCGCACTCACGGTCTGCAACGGTTGGCCAGCGCCCTCGGCGACTGGCGCGACCTGCGCCTGCTTTGCCACCACCTTGCGCGCCACGGGGATGAGACGCCCGAACTGGCCGGTGAACAGCAAACACTGCAGGAACACGCCGCCACGAGATTAGAACAGCTGCGCGACGAGATCGTGCAGCGGTGCCGGCAGCTGTTCCCGCGAGGGCACTGGTCGTTTACTTAGTAAATATCCCTTGAATTAATCCTGTGCGGATTCGCCGAGCAAGCCACCGGCATGCACCATCACATGAAAAATAACATTCTGTTCTTTGGTGCCGGTAAGCAGGTGGGCACCGGGGCCGCGCGCCCACACACCCACGTCCTCACCACCATGAGTTTCGCTGCCCAGAGGCACCAGCGACTCCTGGTGGAAGCCGGCTGATTCGGTATCGATGTCGTGGAGGTTATGGCGACCGGCATTGACCGGATCATCGTAGCGATCGTCCGCATTGGTGCTGTCACCGAGGTCGGCGAAGCCGAGGCCGTTCGCATAGGTAATCGTGGTGTAGGGCATGCCATCGGCTGCCAGCGATAGGTTTTCCTTGGGCTGGCCGGTTGCATCATTGCCGACCACCTTGCCCAGAATAGGGTTGCCCCGGGTGGGGTAGCCGGCGATGGTCATTACATGGCTGTGATCGGCGGTCACTATGATCAAGGTGTCCTCGGCACTGGTGTTGTCCATGGCAACCTGCACCGCACGGGCCATTTCCACACCATCGGTCAGCGCACTGTAGGCACTGCCCGCGTGGTGGCCGTGATCGATGCGGCCGGATTCGATCATGGCAAAATAGCCCTTGTCATTTTTGCTCAGCAGTTCGATGGCTTTGGCGGTCATCTGTGACAGGGACGGCTCGCCGGCTTTGTCGTTCTTGCGATCCTCTTCGTAGCGCATGTGCGAGCTGGCAAACAGGCCGAGCAGCTTGTCGGTATCGGCTACCTCGAGTTGGTCGAACCCGGACTGGTCTTCGATATACACCGCTTCGGTGGTACCGTCGTTGTAGCGCGCCTTCCAGGCGTCGATCAGGTTGACACCATCCGTGCGCTTGCCGGACTTGCCCTCCAGGTCCTCCACCTCTTGCGGCAGGAAACTGCGACGGCCACCGCCCATGATCACGTCGATACCATCGCCGGCCGCCAGCTCCACCATCTGCGTGGCAATATCTTTGCAGCCTTCGGGAGCAGTGGCCTCCCAGCCGCGCTCCGGTACTTTCGCGTAGGTAGCGGCCGGGGTGGCGTGGGTGATGCGCGCGGTACTTACCACGCCGGTGCTCTTGTCGAGATTTTCCGCCAGCTCGAGCGCAGTGGTGAGTGGGCGCTGCAGGCTCGCCGCGCAATCTCCACGGGCCACGGTCTCATCCACATTCAATACACCCGCCTTGGTTTTTACCCCGGCCATCAGTGCGGTGGCGGTACCGGCGGAGTCCGGTGTTTGCTGGTTGGTGTTGTAGGTTTTGCTGAGGCCGGCAAACGGCATGGTTTCAAAACTCAGCTGGTATTCCTCACCATTCAGGCCCTCCATCTGGCCCGCGAGAATGCGCATGGCGGTAACGGTGGAAATGCCCATACCATCACCCACAAACAGGATGATGTTTTTGGCCGCACCGCGCTCATTGTTAATCACCACGCTCTGCGCGCGCGCCAGTGCGGCCTGGCCATCCCGGTACCAGCTGCTGGTTTGTTGCGATTCGGTAAGCTGCGCGGTCTCTGTCGGGCGATGAGTTACGGGCTCGGCGGCGGGGGGCGTGGAAGCCGTAGAGGTATCGGATGCGGAGTGTGGCTCGCCGCACGCGGCAACGGCTAGGCCGAAGGCGGTAACGAACGCGAGAGGGAGTCGATGGAATTGCATGCTGTGCCCCAGTAAAAATTTACCTGCCGCAACTGCCTATAAAAGGGCGTTATAGTCGCGAGACGCTAAAACTGGGGCGATAGTGTAGAGGATTTTGCGGTCAGATTTACTACCAGTTTACCCGACCGTTCAACCGATCAGTTTCACCGTGCTCTCGTCAGGGTCGCGGCCCTTGCCCTGGGCCTGCAACTGTTCGAGGTAGCTTTGCCACTTCTCCTCCTGGGTATCGCACAGTTCGCGCAGGTATGCCCAAGTGTAAATGCCGCTATCGTGGCCATCATCAAAAAAAATCTGCAGGGCATAACGCCCGGCGGCGGCGACCTTATCGATACCCACCTGGATTTTCCCATCCACCAAAGTACCGTCACCGGCGCCATGGCCGCGCACTTCGGCACTAGGCGAATAGACTCGCAGGTATTCCGCAGGCAGCACAAACTCTTTATCGGCGTACTGCAGAGAAAGGTTTTTTTCGGCTTTATTCAGGCGAATTTTTTTCGGGGCGGACATGGCAAAACCAAGAGTCAGTTAGAAGCGGGCGGCAAGACCAAGTGAAAAACAACAGTGCAATACGGTGAGGGCCGCGTAATGCGGCCCCTACCAAGTGACAAGGAAAATCAGAGAATAAAGCGCGACAGGTCTTCATCTTTACTCAACTCACCCAGCTGCTTGTCGACATAAGCCGCATCGATGGTGATGGTGTTGTCGCCATCACCTCCGGCAAAGGATATCTCTTCCAGCAGGCGTTCGAGCACCGTATGCAGGCGACGGGCACCGATGTTTTCGGTGGTTTCGTTCACCTCGAAGGCAACTTCGGCGATACGCTGAATACCGTCTTCGGAGAATTCCAGATTGACGCCCTCGGTACCCAGCAGCGCTTTCTGCTGCTCGGTGAGCGACGCAGAAGGTTCGGTAAGGATGCGCTGGAAATCCTTGGAGGTCAGCGAGCTCAATTCCACGCGGATCGGCAGACGGCCCTGCAACTCGGGAATCAGATCCGACGGCTTGGACAGGTGGAAAGCACCGGAGGCAATAAACAGAATGTGGTCTGTTTTGATCATGCCGTATTTGGTGGTGACGGTGCAACCTTCGATCAGCGGCAGCAAGTCACGCTGCACACCTTCGCGGGACACATCGGCACCCCCGCTTTCCTGGCGCTTGGCTACCTTGTCGATTTCATCGAGAAACACAATGCCGTTCTGCTCGGCGGAGCGGATGGCTTTGGTTTTGATTTCTTCGTCATTAATCAGTTTTGCCGCTTCGTCATCGGTCAGCTGCTTGAGTGCCTGTTTTACGGTGAGCTTGCGCTTCTGGGTTTTGCCTTTGGACATATTGGAGAACATGCCCTGCAGCTGGTTGGTCATTTCTTCCATGCCGGGAGGCGCCATGATTTCGACACCCATGGGGCTGGCGGAAACGTCGATTTCGATTTCCTTGTCGTCGAGCTCGCCTTCGCGCAGTTTTTTGCGGAATACCTGGCGGGTACCGGAGTCTTTTTCCAGCGGGTCGGTATTGCGTGCCGGTGGCAACAAGGCGTCGAGTACGCGATCTTCGGCGGCATCCATGGCCCGCTGTTTTACGCCTTCGGTGGCACGCTCGCGCTCGAGCTTGATGGCCATTTCGACAAGATCACGGACGATGGATTCCACATCGCGGCCGACGTAGCCCACTTCGGTAAATTTGGTGGCTTCGACTTTGATAAACGGCGCGCCGGCAAGTTTGGCGAGGCGGCGGGCAATTTCGGTTTTACCCACGCCGGTGGGGCCGATCATCAGGATGTTTTTCGGGGTGATTTCCGCGCGCAGTTCTTCGCTGACCTGCATGCGGCGCCAGCGGTTGCGCAGGGCGATGGCTACTGCACGCTTGGCGTCGTTCTGGCCGACAATATGACGGTCGAGTTCGTGAACGATTTCTCTAGGGGTCATGGACATGGTCTTTCTCGAATTTTTTCAGTTTTTCCAGCGCCGCTTGCTTTGATTCAGGCGCAGTGGCGGTCGGTCATCGGCGGAAAGGGTTCAGGACCGCTGTGAATACGTCCCTGTACGCTCTGTCGGAAACATCCCTGTTTCCGACAGTCCTGAACCCTTTCCCCCGACGCCCGCCCTTCAATTTGGGCCGGGCAACTTCGTCAGAGACTTTTTCTCTTAGTAACTCAGCTCTTCAATCGTGTTGTTGTGGTTGGTGTACACACAAATGTCACCGGCAATTTTCAAACCCTGCTCGACGATAGTGCGCGCATCCAGCTCGGTGTTATCCAGCAGCGCGCGCGCTGCGGACTGGGCAAAGGGGCCGCCGGAGCCGATGGCGATTAGGTCGTCTTCCGGCTGAATGACGTCGCCGTTACCGGTGACGATCAGGCTGGCGGTTTCGTCGGCTACGGCGAGCAGCGCTTCGAGGCGGCGCAGGGCGCGGTCGGTACGCCAGTCTTTGGCGAGTTCGACGGCGGCGCGGGTGAGCTGGCCATTGTGGGCCTGGAGCTTGGCTTCGAAGCGCTCGAACAGGGTGAAGGCGTCGGCGGTGCCGCCGGCAAATCCGGCGATGACCTTGTCGTTGTACAGGCGGCGCACTTTGCGGGCGTTACCTTTCATGATGGTATTGCCCATGGAGACTTGTCCGTCACCACCGATAACGACTTTGCCGTTGCGACGGCAGGAGAGGATGGTTGTACCGCGATATTGTTCCACTGGTGCCTCTGCATTTTTGATTCAGAAGCACTAAGTGTGGTCGGGGAGGGGGGATTTCAATGTTGCCCGGTGAAAACCGGGCAGTCGAGACGGATTGGTTTATCCCTGCGCCGGGCGCTTGAGCACCAGTGGCATCAGGCGGTGCTCGGCGAGCACGCTGCGGGCCTTGGCGACCTTGGAGCGGTTGGTATATGGGCCGACGAGAACCCGGTGCCAGGTGCCACGGTTGTCCGTGGCAGATTCCACTTTGACGTCGAGGTTGGCGAGCATCAGCTGGGCGCGCAGGCGCTCGGCTTCGGCTTTGTCGCGGAAACTGGCGGCCTGCAGGATATACACCAGGTCGGATTTGGGCTCCGTCCGTACCGGCGAATCTTCCGCGGATTTGTCGCCTTCGCGTACCCGCACCTGCGGGTTTTTCGGCTCGGGGACTTTGACTTCGTTTTCTTCCAGCAGCTTGTAGAAGTCGAAGCGCGGCTTGGATCCACCCGGGGCGGGTTTGTCGGCGACGGGCTTTTCTGTGCGCTTGGCCACCTGCATCTGCCCGGTCTTGATGTCGTTCAGCAAAAATACAAACACCCCGAAACCGCCGACAAAGATGCCGAGTACAAACCAGACCCAGGCGGGCTTGCCAGAGGGTTGTGAGCGGCGGGAAGTACGGCGGGCCATCGTGTTCTCTCGATTTTTATGAATAGCTAAAGGCGGGAAATTGTAACGCCTCAACAGCGCGCTGTGTGCGGAATTTAGGACAGCTCCTGGGCGTCCATGTCGATCGCCCAGCGCAGCCGCCGGTTGCGATTGCCTTCCGCCCACTGGCTGAGCTGCGCCAGCAGTTGCTGCAACAAGCCGCGCTTGTCGGCGGTGATCTGCAGATAGAAGCGGAAGCGGCCGGACTTGCGTTCAAGCAGCGCCGGTACCGGCCCCAGGTACTGCAGCTCCGGCGACGGCGGCGCCATTGCTTGCAGATAATCGCGCGCGTTTGCCAGGAACTCTTCCGCCCAGCGCGGCTCCTCGCACTCGGCGCGCACCAGCGCCATGGCGCGAAGCGGCGGCAGCTGGGCGATCTTGCGCTCATCCATCAGCTGGCGGGCAAAGGCGCCATAGCCCTTGTTTAGCAGTAATTGCAGTAGCGGGTGCTCCGGGTAGCGGCTCTGCACCAGCACGTGCCCGGGCAGGTCGCCGCGGCCGGCGCGGCCGGCAACCTGCTCCAGCAGCTGGCCCATGCGCTCGGGGGCGCGAAAGTCGGCGCTGAACAGGCCACCGTCGGCATCCTGAATCACCACCAGGGTGACTTTGGGCAGGTGGTGGCCCTTGGCCAGCATCTGGGTGCCGAGCAATAAGCAGGGTTCGCCGTTGCGCGCCGGCTCCAGCAGCTTGTCCAGCGCCTGCTTGCTGGCAGTGGTATCGCGGTCGACGCGAATCACCGGGAAATCCCGGAAGCTGTGGGTAAGGAAGTCTTCACTGCGCTCGGTACCGGCACCCAGCGCATTCAGGTTGCGGCTGTGACATTGTGGGCAGCTGTGCACTTCACGCATGCGGTAGTCGCAGTGGTGACAGCGCAGGTGGCGCTGGCGCCGGTGCAGGGTGAGTTTGGCGGAGCAGTGCGGGCAGTCGGCGAGCCAACCACAGTCATCACAGGTCAGCGCCGGCGAGTAACCGCGGCGGTTAATAAACACCAGCGCCTGTTCACCACGGGCGAGGGTATCGCCGATATGCCGGAGCACCTGCGGCGCAAAACCCTCCTGCAGCTGTTGGTGCAGGATTGGCACCACACTGATTTGCGGTGGCTTGGCATTGCCCGCGCGGTGGCGCAGGCGCAGATGCTGGTAGCGTCCACTCAACGCATTGTGCAGGCTCTCCAGTGAGGGGGTGGCGGAGCCCAGCAGCACCGGAATGTCGGCGTTTTTTGCCAGCACCAGCGACAGGTCACGGGCGGAGTAGCGCACCCCGTCCTGCTGTTTGAAGGAGCCATCGTGTTCCTCGTCGATCAGGATGATGCCGAGGCGCGGCAGCGGGGTAAAAATTGCCGAGCGGGTGCCGATCACAATATCCGCCACGCCGCTGGCAGCAGACAGCCAGGCGCGCGCGCGTTCGCCATCGGCGAGGCCCGAGTGCAGGGCGGCGATACGAAAATCCGGGAAGCGCGCGGCAATACGGCGCAGGGTTTGTGGGGTCAGGCCGATCTCCGGTACCAGCAGCAGTGCCTGCTTGCCGTCGCGCAGGGCGCGCTCCATCAGGCGCAGATAGACCTCGGTCTTGCCGCTGCCGGTGGTGCCCTCCAGTAACGAGGCGCTGAATCCGCTGGCGGGCACCGAATCGATCACCTCACGCTGTTCGTCATTCAAGTCCGGGGCGGGGCGGGGCTCAACCTCTTCTAAAGGCGGCGGCGCCGTGGGCCCAGCCACCCAGCGCGCCAGGTTGCGTTCGATCAGCGCCTTGCACACGCTGCTGTTGAGGCCACGGGCGTTTAAGGCGGTGCGACTCTGGCGACCCGAGCTGAGCAGTAATTGCAGCAGGGCCTGCTGTTTCTTGGCGCGCGCCAGTGCGGTCTCCGGCAGGCCCTTGCCCTCGGTGGTCAGCTCCAGCCACTGCTCCGCCCAGTGGTCCGCCGGCTTGCCCCGGCGCAGCGCGACCGGCAGTGCCGCGGCATACAGTTCGCCAATAGGCGCCTGGTAGTAATCGGCCGCCCACTGCAGGAAACGGCGGCTGCGCGCATCGAAGATCGGCGTTGGGTCAATACAGGCGGTGACAGGTTTCAGTTCGGCATGCGGCGAATCCCCGGCCACTTCCACCAGCACCGCTACCAGATCGCGCTTGCCAAACGGTACCTGAAAGCGCTGTCCGGGCTGTAGGTGCGCCGGGTCCAGGCCCGCGGGCGGCAGATAATCGAACAGGCGGCGTAGGGGTACCGGAATCGCCAGGCGCAATACCACACGGGTACCTTCCCGACTCAGACCCGATCCTTGCTGTGCCGTCTCCTGCACCGAATGCACCCCCAAACTGCCCCCAATCTCGTGTTTTGCCCAGTGAATTTTTGCAAGCGGGCTAGTTTACCGACTGTCGTGCGCGGTTACAGCTGCCGCGTGCAATCTGCCGGGAAGAGCAAGGTAAGTGAGTTTGGAAAGCAACAAGTGGCGCGAAAAGACACCCGGCATACGATCAGGCCATTGCCAACTCTATTTTTTAGAGTACTCTACATCTAACTCTAAGATTTAGAGTCCATACAAAAACAGTATCGACAGGGAACTGTGATCATGACCGACGTAAGCAAACTGCAGAGCGACCTGGACTATGTCAGCAACGCCATCCGCGACGATGGCAGCGCCGGGGGCATACCCGCGCTGTACTTTTTATGGGGCACGCTGATTGCCGTGGGCTTTAGCCTACCGGACTTCGCCCCGCACATTGCCGGCGTTTACTGGCTGGTGGTGGGTATTGGCGGCGGCCTGTTCAGCTGGTGGCTGGGTGCCCGCCAGAGCCGCCGCGATGGTATCAACAATGTCCAGCTGGCGCAGCGCTATGGCTTGCACTGGTGCCTGGTGGGCGCGGCCTTCTTACTGTGTTTTCTGCCGCTGATGCTGGGGCGGGTAACGCCAGAAATGGGTGGCGCCAACTTTTTGCTGGTCACCGGTATCGCCTATGGCCTGGCAGGAGTGCACCTGGAGCGCCCGCTACTATGGTGCGGCCTCCTGATGTTGGTGGCCTACGGCATTCTCGTCACCTTGCTGCCGCCTTATATATGGACCATTACCGGTATTACCGTGGGCCTGTCCCTGTATTGGGCCGGACTCTGCCGCCGCGCAGCGATCCAAGCGAGCAACACTGAATCGAGCAAAAGACAATGAAGGCACTGACCGGGCTGGACCCGCTGCTGGAGCACCGCCTGCGACTGGGAGCCTGTGTACTGCTCGCCAAAAATGGCGAGCTGACCTTTGCCCGCCTCAAGGCCCAGCTACAGGCCACCGACGGCAATCTGGGAGCGCAACTGCGCAAACTGGAGGAGCAGGACTACCTGAGCAGCCGCAAGGATTTCGTCGAACGCAAGCCGACCACCTGGTATCGGTTGAGCGACACGGGGCGCGCGGCGCTGGAGGCGCACATGGCCGCGCTGCGGTCACTGATTGATGCCGCGGGAATCGATCCGGCAGGGCACTGATAGTTGGGGCATCTTTACTCTTGAATCGCCGGGCTAATCTGATAGTATGCGCCGACTTTTTAAACAGCCCGGGGATTTGTCCCCTACACCAATGACGATTCCGTGCTCAGCGACGAATGACTGGGTGGCGGTGTCGAAAAGAGGCCATCATGAAGACCGATATCCATCCGAACTACGCCGAAATTACCGCAACTTGCTCCTGTGGCAACACCTTCAAAATGGGTTCCACCCTGGGCAAGGACATCCAGCTCGACGTTTGCTCCAACTGCCACCCGTTCTACACCGGCAAGCAGAAGCAAGCCAGCACTGGTGGCCGCGTAGATCGCTTCAAGAAGCGTTTCGGCAGCCGCATCTCCAAGTAAGAGAAAGCGCTACCGAAATGTGCACCGGGAAGATTCGCTCTATCCCGGCTGCGACAAAAAAGACGCCCAGGACATTCCTCGGCGTCTTTTTTTGTGCCTGGCTGTTCGTCCTCACCACCCTGCAGGTGAATGCGGCCCGCGCAGACTGCGTGCTGGGCAGCGCCGACGAGGTGGTGGGCCTCAAGCAGGTGATCGATGGCGATACCCTGCGCCTGAGTGACGGCCGCCGGGTGCGGTTGATCGGTGTGAATACACCGGAGCTGGCCCACCGCAAGCGCCCGGCACAGCCCCTGGCCAGGGAGGCTAAGGAATTCACCGAACGCTTTCTCGCCGGCGGCGACCTGGAGCTGGTCTACGACCGCGAGCGCCGCGACAACCACGGTCGCGTCCTGGCCTACGTCTACAACCACCATGGCGACAGCCTGGAGTCGGCGCTGCTGTCCGCCGGTCTCGCCTTTCATATCGCGGTCGCCCCCAACCTCGCCCTCAGCGAATGCCTCGCCAGCCGCGAGCGCGAGGCGCGCCTGCACCAGCGCGGTGTCTGGTCACCCGGCGTATGGCCGATAATGGCTGCTTCCCAGGTGCGCCCCGGCGATGGCGGTTTCGTGCTGCTGACCGGGCAAGTACAAAAGGCACACCACAACCGGTTTATCTGGCTGGACCTGGACGGGCCGGTGGCTCTGCGGGTAGACCCGCGGAGTGCGCCATCCCTACAGCGCCAGAAAAACTGGCGCAAGCGGCAGCTGATGGTGCGCGGTTGGCTGGTAGATCGCGGCGCGAAGTACGCCGCCAGGAATCCCGGACACAAACGCTGGTTTATTGCCGTGGACGCTGCGGAAACGCTGGAATTTCTGCGCTAACCGCAGCTACCTCCGCATTTACTTCATACCCCCTGTTGCCGCGCTTGTTGGCGCCCTTTTGGCCAGCGCCAAACCCGTGACTCATTCATTCAATAAATACACATAAATCACGAAAACTATTTCATCTGTAACCAATTTTGGGGGTAGTATTAGTAAACCTATTCTGAAATGTCCGGTTTTGACCAATATGAACGGATGGTCATCCCAATATTTCCATTATAGGCGCGCAAACTGCCCCACAATAAAATCAATACAGCTGCGGTAACCCGCGCCCGCTTGCAGAACACCGGGCGCCTTCAAGTACAAGAAGATGACACCCTGATGACCGACTCTCTGCGCCAGGCAGCGCTCGACTACCATGCCTTGCCGACACCGGGCAAATTATCGGTGGAACTCACCACACCTGCAGAAACCCAGGAAGACCTGTCCCTCGCCTACAGCCCGGGCGTGGCAGAACCGGTGCGCGAAATCGCCAAAGACCCGGAAGCCGCCTACCGCTATACCGGCAAGGGCAACCTGGTGGCGGTCATCTCCAACGGCAGCGCCATCCTCGGCCTCGGCAACCTGGGGCCGCTGGCCTCCAAACCGGTGATGGAAGGCAAGTCGCTGCTGTTCAAGCGCTTTGCGGATATCAATTCCGTGGATATTGAAGTGGAAGCACCCAGCCCGGAGCGCTTTATCGAAACCGTTGCCGCCATCGCCAACACCTTCGGCGGCATCAACCTCGAGGACATCAAGGCGCCGGAGTGTTTCCATATCGAAGAGGCGTTGATCCAGCGCTGTTCGGTGCCCATTTTCCACGATGATCAGCACGGCACCGCGATCGTGACCGTTGCCGGCATGCTCAATGCACTGGAAATCCAGGGCAAGAAGATCGAGGACGCGCGCATTGTGTGCCTGGGCGCCGGTGCCGCCGCCACTGCCTGCTGCAAACTGCTGCTGAGCGCGGGCGCTAAGAAAGAACAGATCACCATGCTCGACAGCCGCGGGGTCATCCACTCCGGGCGCAGTGATATCAACGCTTACAAGGGCGAGTGGGCGCGCGACACGGAAATGCGCACCCTGGATGACGCCATCGAAGGCGCCGATGTGTTCCTTGGCGTGTCCGGGCCGAACCTGCTGTCTGCAGAGCAGCTGGCGCACATGGCCGACAAGCCAGTGGTGTTTGCCTGCTCCAACCCCAGCCCGGAAATCGCCCCGGAACTGGCACACGCCACCCGCGACGACCTGATTATGGCCACCGGCCGCTCGGATTACCCGAACCAGGTAAACAACGTTCTGTGCTTCCCGTTTATCTTCCGCGGTGCGTTGGACGTGCGCGCCACCAACATCAACGAGCATATGAAGCTCGCCGCCATCGAGGCGATCCGTAGGCTGGCGCGGGAAGAAGTACCAGAAGAAGTCCGTGCCGGCTACGGCGGTGTGGCAATGGTATTCGGCCCGTCCTATATCCTGCCGAAGCCCACCGACCCCCGCCTGCTGCCGGAGGTGGCTGCAGCAGTGGCCAAAGCGGCGGTAGATAGCGGCGCCGCGCGCCTGCCTTACCCGGCGCATTACCCGCTTAAGCCCGTATAAGCCCGTATAAGCCCGTATAAGCCCGTATAAGCCCGTATAAGCCCGTATAAGCCCTGCCGGTTGTGCCTTTCACGACCGGTCAACGCCCCTGTCTTTCACCTATCCCGGTAGCGCTGGTGCTACCGGGTACGGATCCCCTGCAGCAGTCCTTGAGCCTCCCCCCGCGCACCGCTACACTGGCTGCTATGTCTGAGCAGAGTTATCCCACCGCATGAGTCATGTCTATGTGCTGACCAATCAGCACCAGCAGTTTTTAAGTAAAGGCAACGATTGGATTGACGGCCGCGAGCACACCAAGCTGTTCCGCACCGAACACAAAGACGTCGCCATTAATCAGATGTTCGAGGCCAACACCCGCGACGTTTCCCTGCGCATCGAGCTGCTGGAATGCAAGCTGGACACCAAGCGCCAGCCGCTGGTACCCGAAGACGCGCTCAGTGAAGAGCCCCTCGCGGCCACTGTCGAGGCCAACGCCGAGGCGGACCTTGCGGCCAGCAGCGATTCCAGTACCGCGGCAACACCGCCAAGCGACGACGCAACAGAAGGTGCAGCACCCGCGGCGGACGCCGTGGCCAAGCTGGAGAGCAGCGCGCCGCCTTCCGAACCCATTGCCGGCCAGGCCTGATCCAGCGATCAAAAATACCCCACCGGGCGGACCCGAGGAGAATGCCCCGGGTTTGCCGCTTGAGATCAGCGGGGATGCCCCCATTTAAGCCGGACGCCGTTTGGCGGATTCATGCGTGCGCCGCTGTAAGCGCACTCGCTACGCAGCCGGCAGCCCACAGGAGATACCCTTGCCCACGTTTAACCTGGCCGAACTGGCCAAGCCGGAAGGCTTAGACCTGCTCAAGGGCATTCGCCGCGGCATTGAAAAGGAAGGCCTGCGGGTCACCCCGGAAGGCGAGCTGGCACAGACGGACCACCCGCACGGGCTCGGCTCCGCACTTGGCCACGAGTGCATCACCACCGACTTCTCTGAAGCACTGTTGGAATTCATTACGCCACCGGTCGCCACTCCCGAACAGGCACTGGAAAAGCTGGACCAGATCCACCGCTTTACCTACAGCCAGATTGGCGACGAGCGCCTGTGGGTCAACAGCATGCCTGGTCGTATCGGCCGCGACGAGGATATCCCGGTCGCCCGCTATGGCAGCTCCTACAGCGGCACCATGAAGACCATTTACCGGCTGGGCCTGGGCCTGCGCTACGGCCGCGCCATGCAGACCATCGCCGGTATTCATTACAACTTTTCCCTGCCGGATACCTTCTGGCAGTGGCTGCAGGCGAAAGAAAACAGCAGTGAATCGCTGCAGGACTTCAAGACCCGCCGCTACTTCGACCAGATCCGCAACTTCCGCCGCCAATACTGGCTGCTGATCCACCTGTTTGGCGCGGCGCCGGCGGTGTGCGGCACCTTCGTGCAGGACCGCGAGCACAAGCTGCAGCCCTTCGACGGCGATGGTCGCAGCCTGTACGCACCGCACTCGACTTCCCTGCGTATGGGCGACCTGGGTTACACCAGCGACGCGCAGAAATCCCTGGTCGTCTGTTACAACGATCTGCCGAGCTACCTGTCCACCCTGTGCGCCGCCATCTCCAAACCCTATCCGGCCTACCACGAGCTGGGCGTCAAGGATGCAAAGGGCCACTACCAACAGCTGTCCACCGGCCTGCTGCAGATCGAGAATGAGTTCTACTCACCGATCCGCCCGAAAAACCCCGCTGGGATGGGTGAGACCGCACTGTCCGCACTGGACGCCCGTGGGGTGGAATACATTGAAGTGCGCTGCCTGGACCTGAACCCGTTTGTGCCGCTGGGCATCGAAGCACCGCAAATGCGCTTCCTCGATGCGTTCCTGCTGCACTGCCTACTGAGCGACAGCCCGCAGACCGATGAGGCCGACTACCGCGCGGTGCAGGAAAACCTGTCGCGCATTGTCTACCAGGGTCGCGACCCAGAAGTGCAACTTATCCACAACGGTGGCGAGCGCAAACTGACCGACTGGGCCAACGAGCTGCTCGACCAGATTACGCCGCTGGCGGAACTGCTGGACAGCGCCTGGCAGAGCGAAGATTACGCGCGCGCGGTGGACGTGCAGCGCGACAAGATCAGTGGCAAGACCCTCACCCCGGCCGCGCACATGCTGGCGGAGATGCACGAACACGGGCAGACCTTTTTCCAATGGGCCAAAGACAAGGCCGAGCAACACCGCGAGTATTTCATCGACCGCCCACTGAGCGAGGAAGAGCAGGCCGAGTTCGAGCGCCTGGCGGAAGAGTCGCGACAGAAGCAAAAAGCCGTGGAAGACGCCGACACCGGGACCTTCGAAGACTTTCTCGGCAAGTACTACGCCCAGTATGTGTTCTGCCACAAAGACCTCTGAGCACCGATGAATTACCTCGCTCACCTGCTGCTGTCCGGCCCGGATCCGGACTGGCAACTGGGTGGCTTGCTCGGGGACTTCGTCAAAGGCCCGCTGACCGGCGCGCGCCCGCAATCCATTGAAGACGGCATGCGCCTGCACCGGCGCATCGACCTGCTGAGCGACCAGCACCCCGCCTTCCTGAGCGCGCTCACGCGCCTCGGCCCCGAGTGGCGACGCCTAGGCGGCATCGCGCTGGATATCTGGTTCGACCACCTGCTCGCCAACAGCTGGGAGCAGTGGCATCCCCACCCCCTGGAAACCTTTTCCCAACAGTGCTGGTCCAACTTCCGCGAGCGCCAGCAGTGGATCCCGGAAAACGCGCAAACGTTTATTCAGCGCGCCGAGCAATTTAAACTGCTCCCCGGCTACCGCGAGGTCGACGTAATTCAACGCACCCTCGAACGGGTCGGTCAGCGTCTGCGACGCCCGCAACCCCTGGTCGACATGCTGCCCCTGCTGGAACGCGATCGCCGCGTACTGGAGCAGGAATTCCAGCAGCTGTTTGCCGACCTGAGCCAACAGGCTGAACGTTTCCGCCAACAAACTAGCGAATAAATTCCGGAAGACACCATGACCCTGCCAAGCCCGCGCACCACCTTTATACTGATGTTCCTCGCCGTGATCTTCGTACTCGGTGTGGCCTTCTACATGGAATACGCGATGGGCCTCGAACCCTGCCCACTGTGTATTACCCAGCGGGTGATGTTCCTCGGTGTCGGCATCACGTCACTGATTGCCTTCCTGCACAACCCTTCCAATATCGGCCGCCGCATTTACGGATTCGTCGTCTCCCTGTGGGCACTGGGCGGCCTCTACTTCTCCGGCCGCCAGCTGTGGCTGCAGAGCCTGCCGGAAGACGAAGTACCGGCGTGTGGCCCCGGTATCAGCTACATGGTGGAAGTGTTCCCGATGGCGGAAGTGATCAAAACCCTGCTGACCGGCGACGGCAACTGCGCCGAGGTGCACTGGACCTTTCTGGGCCTATCCATTCCTGGCTGGGCCGCGGTGGGCTTTGTGGGCTTGATCCTGTTCGGCCTGTGGCAGGCGTTGCGCAAGAGCTAAGCGAACCTTCACCATGCCCCCCGAATCCAAATCGTGGCCCGGCAAAGCACTGCACTGGCTGCTGGGCGCGGGACTGCTGCTGACGTTTGACCTCGCCGGTCGCGCCCTGGCCGCGAGCCTGCCGCTGTCGATACCCGGCCCGGTGCTGGGAATGCTGCTGTTGCTGCTGGCACTGATGCTGTACGGGCGCGTGCCCTACGGCCTGGGCATGGTTGCCGAGCAGATACTGCGTTTGCTGGTACTGATTTTCCTGCCTGCCACTGTGGGCATCTATTTTCTGCGCGACCTCTCTGGCGGCGACTGGTTTGCGCTGATCGCCGCGATGGTGATCGGCACCCTGATCAGCCTGACGCTCACCGCGCAGCTGCTAAACCATTTGATTCAGCGACGCGCCCGCCGCCGAGGTGAGCATGGGCAGTGAGATGCACACCCTGTGGTCGCAATGGCTGGCCCAGCTGCAGCAGGTGGCGGAAGGTTTCCTGCAGCCGCTCTCCGCCACCCACCCACTGGTGATACTGCCGCTGAACATCGCGGGCTTCTGGCTGGCACTGAAAATCTATCGACGCACCGGAACGCCCATTCTGCACCCGGTGGTAGGCGGCAGCCTGCTGGTGTTCGCCGGGCTACTGCTGCTCGGTGTCGACTTCCCCGGCTACCAGCAGGGCAGCGCATTGCTGTATCTGTTACTGGGCCCCGCGGTGGTCGCCCTCGCCATTCCCCTCAAACAAAACCTGGTCATGGTACGGCGTGCGGGCTGGCCACTGATGCTTGGGCTAGTGGTGGGTGCCGTGCTGGCACCACTGGTGGCGGTGGTTATCGCAATGCTGCTGGGCGGCAGTCACACGGTACTGGTCGCACTGGCCACCAAGTCCGTAACCACCCCCGTGGCACTGGCGCTCACCGAACAGATGAACGGTATTCACAGCCTCGCCGCGGGGGTGGTGGCCTTTACCGGGATTGTTGGCGCGGTGTTTGGCCCCACCCTCATGCGCCTTTTGGGTATTCACGACGAGCGGGTTACCGGTTTCACCCTCGGTATCAACGCCCACGCCATCGGCACCGTGCGCGCACTGGAGATCAGCGCACTGTGTGGGGCCTTTTCCGCACTAGCCATGGGTTTGTGCGGCGCACTGACCGCATTGCTGTTATCGGTTCTCACTTCGACCTAGCAAAACCAGACGCCCGTCTCTTTCCAGCTTTTTTACGGCGCCCGCCTTGCCCACGGCGGGAGAAGCTTCTACATTCGTATGAGCAGTTGTAAAAGACACAAAAGGAAACTTGGAGATGTTGGAGAACTGTAAGAACGCGCAAGAGCGCTGGGGCGGCGTCAGCCAGATTATTGACCGCTGGCTACAGTCCCGTCAGGCGCTGCTGGTGAGCTTTTGCCAGCTATCGGATCACAAGGAGTTTTCCGATAACGACAAGGCCGCGGAGGGCAGTGTCCGCATCCTGTGCCAGCAGCTGGTGGACTATGTGTCGGCCGGCCACTTTGAGGTCTACGATCAGTTGATTCAGGAAGGCCAGGCCTTTGGTGACACCGAAGGGTTACAGCAGGCCAAAGCCCTGTACCGGGAAATTGACGGCACCACCGATGTTGCTGTCGACTTCAACGACAAGTATCAGGAGACCGATGATCTCAGCGCGCTGGCACAAGATCTTTCCGAGCTCGGCGTCGCGCTGGAAACCCGCTTTGCCGCGGAAGACCGCATGATCGATACCCTGCACACCGCGCACAAAAACCAGCTGGCCTGATCACACAATCTGGTTTGCACCAGCGCTTTGAATAACGCGATGCGCCAATGTGCATCAGCAATAAAAAAGGGGCCAACAGGCCCCTTTTTTGATCCGTGCGCAACCGCGCACCCTGGTAACCGATGTGTGATTACTCGGTTCCCTGATCTTCCTCAACCGCTTCCTTTTCTGCAGCACCTTCGTCACTGTTGACGTCGGCCTTGTGCAGCTCGACTTCAAAGATCAGAGTCGCATTCGGGCCGATCAGACCGCCGGCGCCACCGGGACCATAGGCCAACTCAGAAGGAATGTAGAGTTCCCATTTCGCACCCTGCTTCATCAGCTGCAGCGCCTCGGTCCAACCCTTGATCACGCCATTCACCGGGAACTGAACCGGCTTGCCATTTTTATAGGAGCTGTCGAACTCGGTGCCATCAATCAGCGTGCCCTTGTAGTCCACTTCAACAACGCTGGTTTCGCTGGGGCTCGGACCGGTGCCTTCGGTAATCACCTTGTACTGCAGGCCAGAGTCGGTGGTCTGCACGCCTTCTTTCTTGGCATTCTCTTCCAGGAACTTCTTACCTTCTTCCAGGTTCTTTTCCCCGGAAGCTTTAAAGTCGGCTTCCTGCTTCTCCATCAGCTCTTTTTGCTTGGCCTGCATGTTCTCCTGGAATACCTGGATCACTTTCGTTTTTTCGTCTTGGCTCAAGCGGGACTCACGGCCGCTAGCGACATCTTGCAGTGCCATGGCAACGATTTGCGGGTCCAGAGCGACTTCCTGGCTCTTGAGGCGGTTAGCCATATCTTCGGCAATGATATAGCTGACCTTCTGCTCCTGGGTTTCCAGTTTGACGTCTGCAGAACCTGCAGACTCTTGCTTGTTACAACCGACCAGTGCAATACCCAAAGCAATCGCAGCAGCCAAAGAAGTTTTATTCATGAGAGTTGTCTCTTTATTTCCGTGAAACATTGTAAATAGCGATGGCGAGCACCGGTATTAATCGAGCAGGTCCTGTATTCCCTGCCTATACCGCTGTTGTACACCCTGACATCCGGGGGCATTGTGCGGCAGATCACAGTATCGCAAGCCGGACCGTAGCGAATGGCAAGTCTAACCCATGCACGAAGGACCTGCACACCGGCACACGCTTGCTGTGCTCGCTGCATCGGACAGCACTTCTGCGCGGTCGTTTCATTTTACTGACACACGCAATTTGGGCGGGACTGCGCGAGAAAATTGAAAACCTTTTGCCACACGCATTGAAAAGTTAAAAATCCTGCAGGCTGCAGGGATGCACGAAGTAAATAACAGCGCTATTATCAGCGTTAGACCTCGACCTTTTTCTCCGGCAGTGAGGTGGTTCTGCCAGCACCGAGATATCTTGGGGGATGTCTTGAGGATATCTTGGAGTAAGCAATCGGGGCTCCCAGTAATAACGATGTTCACAACCCGTTCCAACCGCAGGATATTGAATCATGGCCGCCAAACGCAAAGCCGCTGTTTCCATTGACGCTCTTGAAAAACAGATCGCCAAGATCGCCACCCAAATTGAAAAGGCACGAGCCAAGGAAGTGGCCGATGCCGATAAGGCCCTGAAGAAAGCAACAAAAGATGCCGATAAGGCCAAGGCGCAGGTAGCCAAGGCCAAAGCCAAAGTAGCGACGGCCCGCGCTGCCGCCGCCAAGGCAAAAACCCCGGCCGCCAAAGCCTCCGCCAAAAAGAAATCCGATGCTGCCAAGTCTGCTTTGGCCAAGGTAGAAAAAGTTGCCAAGGAAGCTGCCGCAGCACTGACTGGCTCCAAGGCCGCCGTCGCCGCCGCCAAGCTGGCCGACAAGACTGCGAAAGCCGTGAAGAAAGCCGGCGCTGCCGCTGCCAAGAAAGTACAGGCCGCCAGCAAGCCGAAAAAGAAGAAAGCCGCAGCCAAGAAGGCCACCGCAAGCAAGCCCGCCGCTGAAAAGAAAGCTACCGCGAAAAAACCTGCGGCCAAAAAGGCCACCGCAAAGAAGGCGGCCACTAAGGCAACTAAACCAACCAAGAAGGCCGCGGCGAAAAAGGCTCCGGCCAAGAAAGCGGTAGCGAAGAAGGCAGCAACTAAAAAAGCTGCGGCGAAACCGGCTGCAAAAAAAGCAGCACCGAAGAAGGCCGCAACCAAAAAAGTCGCCGCCAAGCCCGCAGCCGACAAATCCAATGGCGCCGCAGTGAAGCCGGCCGCTCAGCCAGCGCCCGCAGCCGCACCCACCCCGGTAAGCGAATCACCGGCACCGGTAATGACCAAGACTTCGGAGCCCAAGCCGGAACCCAAACCCATCGTGCCTGAGTCCAGCGCTGCGGCCGCGACCCCTGTAGCCCCGAGCATCACCCCAAGCACTCCAGCCAAGAGCCTGTTTTCCACTGAGGAAAACCCGCACTACGGCCCCGAGGAGCACAAGCACAAGAGCTAATTTGTGCGATCACCGGCTCCCTCATTGCCCACGCCTGTGTCTGCGGCACCGGTGTTGGTGCTAAAAGCATCTTGAGAGCTATACGCATCGATCAGGCCCGCCCAGCGGGCCTGATCCTTTTGCATCAGACCATACTGTTCTCCGGCCAGCGCCAGCGGTGAGCGCGTTTCCGGCCAGGTTTCTCCATTCAGCTTCCACAGTGCGGCCAACTGGCGCTGCTCCATGCGTATCTCGTTGCGCTTGCACCATTCGTAAAGCCGGCTCTGCTTGTTAATACGCCCCACAAAGCGGCGCAGGTTACGCACGGTATTGATCATGCGCCGCCGCGGCGCCAACCCGCGGTCCGCCACGCGCCAGCTCTCGTCACTCAGTTGGCGCCCGCAGGCGCAGGTGTAACTGGCCCACAACAGCAGACACACGTCTGCCCCCTTGCTGTCCTGACACTCCAGCAGGAAGTCGGCCACCGACGGCTGGCGATAAAACTCGAGACTGAAATCCCACAGGGGGTTCTGCAAAGGCGAATTAGGCGGAGAGTGCGGCGGTGATGGAGGTGCGGTTTCTGTCACGATAGAATCCCGGCGAAATTGTTATGCGACGACATTGTTATGGGGATAGCCTAGTCAATATCGCGCGAATTCAAAGAGGTTTCCATTGATCAATCTGCAAGGGGTGTCGCTGCAAGTGGGCGGGCGCGACCTGCTCAACGACGCCAGCTGCCGCATCTTCCCCGGCCACAAGGTGGGCATCATCGGCGCCAATGGCTGTGGCAAGTCCACCCTGTTCAAGATGTTGCTCAAGCAGCAGGAGAGCGACGCGGGCAGTGTCGAAGTCCCAGCGGGCTGGGAAATTGCGCATATGGCCCAGGAGGTATCCGCCAGTGACCGCAGCGCCCTCGACTACGCACTGGACGGTGACCACCGCCTGCGCGAGCTACAACAGGAGCTGGAAGCCGCAGAGGCCGATGGCAGTGACGGCAAGCGCATCGGCGAGCTGCACGAGCGCATGGCCGCGATTGACGGCTACTCGGGCCCCGCGCGCGCCGCACAGCTACTGGATGGCCTGGGCTTCTCCCACGCGGATCAGCAGCGCCCGGTACAGAGCTTTTCTGGTGGCTGGCGTATTCGCTTGAACCTGGCGCGCGCGCTGATGTGCCCCGCGGACCTGTTGCTGCTCGACGAACCCACCAACCACCTGGACCTGGATGCCACCCTGTGGCTGGAGCAGTGGCTGCAGCGCTTCCCCGGCACCCTGCTGATCATCTCGCACGACCGGGATTTCCTGGATGCGGTGGTGGACGGCATTATCAGTTTTGAACAGCAGGATCTGGTGCTCTACAGCGGTAACTACACCGCATTTGAGCGGGCCCGCGCCGAGCGCCTGGCACAGCAGCAGATTCAATACGAGAAGCAGCAGGCCCAGCGCGCGCATATGGAAGATTTCGTGCGCCGCTTCCGGGCAAAGGCGACCAAGGCCAAGCAGGCGCAGAGCCGCCTGAAGGCACTCGACCGCATGGCCGAGATCGCCCCGGCGCATGTGGATTCACCCTTCCGCTTCCGCCTGCCGGCTTCCGAGAAGGTTTCCAATCCGCTGGTGGACCTGCGCGAGGCGGAAATCGGTTACCCGGGCAAAACCATTCTGCCGCGCGTGGAAATGGGCATTCAGCCCGGCCGACGCATCGGCCTGCTGGGCCCCAACGGCGCGGGCAAATCCTCGCTGATCAAAACCCTCGCCGGCGAGCTGCCGCTGCTCGGTGGCGAGCGCCAGTGCGGCGAGCACCTGAAGATTGGTTACTTTGCCCAGCATCAACTGGAAGCGCTGGATTCCAAAGCCTCACCCATTCTGCACGTGCAGCGGCTGTCGCCGGAGGCCAGCGAACAGGATCTGCGCGACTTTTTGGGCGGCTACGGTTTTATCGGCGACCGGGTATTCGAACCGGTGGGCGGTTTCTCCGGCGGTGAAAAAGCCCGCGTGGCACTGGCGCTGCTGGCGTGGCAGAAACCCAACCTGTTGCTGCTGGACGAACCGACCAACCACCTGGACCTGGAAATGCGCCATGCACTGACGCTGGCGCTGGCGGAGTTCCCGGGTGCGGTAATCCTGGTATCGCACGATCGCCACCTGCTGGCGAACACCACCGACGAATTTATTCTGGTGGCAGACGGCCGCGCCGAGCCCTTCGACGGCGACCTGGACGATTACAAACAGTGGTTGCTGGCATTCAAGCGTGAAGAGAAACGCCAGTCCGGCAGCGATACCCCGAGTGCGGACGGCAAGCCTGTTGAGGATAAGAAAGCCCAGCGGCGCGCGGCGGCGGCCCTGCGCGAGCAACTCAAGCCATTAACCAACAAGCTCAAAAGTATCGAGCAGAAGATGGCCAAGGCAGAAAAGGAAGTGCAGCGGCTGGAAGAGCAGCTCGCGGATGAAGATCTCTACAGTGGTGGCCGCCAGGATGAAATTACCCAGCTGACCAAAGCGCAGGGCGAGGCGCGGGAAAGCCTCGATGAACTGGAAATGGAGTGGCTGGAGGTTTCCGAGGCACTGGAGGCAGCGCGCTCCGGTAGTTAACGTGCCGCCCCGATACGATCCCTGCGCGGTTATTTAGACATTTCGTAGGGGTCGTAGCCTTCCCGCGGGCAGCCATCTTCATTGACTGCCATGCCCATGGGTGTATTCGGGCAGAGATCGAGATAGTCCGGCACGCCATCGCCGTCGGTGTCGATGGGGCATCCGCGAACATCCACATCGATACCCGGCGGTGTCTGCGGACATTCGTCGGCATCGTCATACACGCCGTCACCATCGCGATCGTAAATCGCCACCGGGTCCTCGCCCCACTGGTAGCCGATGGACATACTCACATAGGCGTCGAGGCCACTCTCCTCCACACCCTGGAAACCGCGCGCATCGCCGCGCACTTGCCAGCGCGGGTGCAGACGGTACTTCACACCCATGCCAAAGTTGACCATGGTCTGGCGGCGGTGCCAGTCAAACGGGTAGCCGTAGGTGTCCTCGTCGATACGCAACTCGCCAACACCCGCCACCACATAGGGCTGCCAGTCGTAGTTGCCGCAAAAGCGGCCAGCGAATTGATACAGCAGGTCGAGGTGATAATTCTGCACTTCGACGTCCTCAAACGTATCCTCTACGTTGACGCTGAAGTAGTTATACACACCTTCCAGAGCCCAGCGATCGGTAACGTTATAGCCAAAGCCAATACCGCCGCCAGCGCGGTCTTCCAGCTCAAAACCGAAGTAGGGAGTGCCGTCGAGGCGCTGGTCGTCAAACCAGTAATAGCCGCCGTTGAGATACAGGTTGAGGGTGCCTTCCGCATCGGATACAGCCTGGCCACTGGACAGGAGCAGGGCGCCGCCAAGTAGCAGCGTGCGCGGGAATTTGCGGGCGAGGGTGGGGCTTGTTGTCATTGTTGCTCCGGAGCATCCATTTACCGGTAGACACAAGATAGCACAGCGAACCGCGGCCCATTTCCCGCGCGGCTCGCCATGCTGTCGGTTTATTTTCTTTTGTACAGCAGGTCCCACACGCCGTGGCCAAGGCGCTCACCGCGACGCTCGAATTTAGTCTGCGGACGGAATTCCGGACGCGGGGCGTATTGCCCTTTGCCGGAGGTATTCTCCAGCAAGTCCTCGGCTTCGAGGACTTCAAGCATTTGCTCGGCGTAGTTTTCCCAGTCGGTCGCCATGTGCATCAGCGCGCCGGGCTTCAATTTACTGCACAGCAGTTTCACGAATTCGGGCTGCACAATACGGCGTTTGTTGTGCTTTTTCTTGTGCCACGGATCGGGAAAATACAGCTGGAAACGATCCAGGCTGGCGTCGGGAATACAGTCGTTTAGCACGTCGATGGCATCGGCCATATACACGCGCAGGTTTTTTACTTCGTCCTTACCGGCATTATTAATCAGACGACCGACACCCGGTGGGTGCACTTCGATGCCAATGAAGTGTTTGTCCTGCTCGGCCTTGGTCATTTCCAGCAAGGAATCACCCATGCCGAAACCGATCTCCAATACCACAGGGGCCTCGCCACCGAAAACCTCTGCCGGGTTGATTGCGCCATCGTAGAGAGACAGGCCAAACGTTCCCCAGTAGTTATCAAACGCGTTACGCTGACCTTCGGTCATACGCCCGCCACGGATAACGTAGCTACGGATGGATTTCTTTTTGAACTCGGTGCGGTAGGGAAACTCTTCTTCCTCACCCGCTTTTTCGTTATTTGGCTCTTCTTGCATCTTTGTTTGGTTACCTCTTTACCCCGGAGCACGATTCTTGGGTGCTTCGTAGCTTAGTTCTGGGCGGTCAAGCACCGGGTATAAGTTTTCAGAACCAGGCTAGGCGCCCCCCTGTGAACCCATCCATGGGCACTGCGGCGGCGACGTCCCTGTCGCCGACGCTTCTGAAAACGCATCCCCGGCCCTTGACCTTCGATTCGTAGTTTCTTACTTCGTATAACCTAGGGTGGCGACAAACAGGGCTACCCAGCCTCCGATCATCAGCGTGCCACCAAGTGGTGTGATTGGTCCGAGGATTCTCGGTCCACCAAAGGTCAGGCCGTAAAGGCTGCCTGAGAAAAATAAAATGCCAACCGCGAAAAGCGCGCCGCTCACAATCAGTGAGGTTTTTGCACCAATTTGCTGGATCAAAATAGCCACGGCAATCAGTGCCAGCGCGTGAATCATCTGATAGTGCACGCCCGTTTTGTAGGCTTCCAACAGATTTTCCGCGACCTTGTCACGCAGCCCATGAGCGCCAAAGGCGCCGAGCATAACGCCGGTGCCACCAAAAAATGCGGCTAGCAATAAATACAATTTAGCCATCAGGGTTTTCCTTTCCAATCGGCAATCGAAGTACAGGGGTCGCTGCAAAGGGGAGGTGCCGGGTGCTGTTTTTTGAAAGCGTCGGCGACAGGGACGTCGCCGCCGCAGCGCCCATGGATGGGTTCACAGCGGTTTCAAAAAGCAGCACCCGGTGCCTCCCCGCCACCAGGCTCGCTTTAAAACTGAATACCACTAAACCGAGCAACCCACATACGAAAAAACCGCGCCAGTAGCGCGGTTCTTTCATCCAGTTGGGTCAGAGCGCGGTTACGCTTCCATCGCCACCCGGACTTTCTTCATGGCGTTCTTTTCAAGCTGGCGAATACGCTCAGCGGAAACACCGTATTTATCGGCCAGCTCGTGCAAGGTCGCCTTGGACTCACTCAACCAGCGCGCTTCAATGATGTCGCGGCTGCGGTCGTCCAGCTGATCCATCGCAGCAGTCAGGTTGTTTACGCTGGTTTCCTGCCAGTTATCGTGCTCCAGCATGGTGGCCGGATCGTAACGACGGTCTTCCAGGTAGTGCGCCGGAGCTTGCCACGCGGAATCTTCGTCGTCATCCACACCCGCATCAAACGCCGCATCGTGCGCCGCCAAACGGCCTTCCATATCGTGTACATGCTGCACATCGACATTCAGCTCTTGCGCCACACGCTTGGCTTCGTCGTTGGTCAGCCACGCCAGCTTCTTCTTCTGGCCACGCAGGTTGAAGAACAGCTTGCGCTGCGCCTTGGTGGTCGCAATCTTAACGATGCGCCAGTTGCGCAGAATGAACTCGTGAATCTCCGCCTTGATCCAGTGCACCGCAAAGGACACCAGACGCACACCCTTCTCCGGGTTGAAACGCTTCACCGCCTTCATCAAGCCCACGTTACCTTCCTGAATCAGGTCGCCCTGGTTCAGACCGTAACCGGAGTAGGATTTGGCGATGTGCACAACAAAGCGCAAGTGAGACATAACCAACTGACGGGCTGCCTCGAGATTTTCGTGGTAGTAGAGGTCTTCCGCGAGTTTCTTTTCTTCCTCGGCGGAGAGTACCTCAAAGCCGCTCACTGTCTGGATGTAGGCGTTTAGATTGGCGCCCGGTGACAGTGTGTGAATCGGCTGTAAACTGGTTCCCATTCAGGATTCTCCTCGTATCGTATTGCCCCGCTTGGCACTTGCTGCCCGGACTGTTTCTTACCGGGACCAGTAGTTTGCGGCGGCTGCTCCGTTCGGCCCTGGACTGTTCAGCCTTTAAGCGGCACCGAGAGAGCAAAGTCGGCCACAGTGTAGCATTCGCAACGGGAAATGGAACCCCGTTGGCTGACGCCGGGCATCGCGCGCCAAGCCTTGAAATACGGGAGGTTAGAGCAGTTATCCACAGCAGAAGTTCCGGGGCGCGCCCGCGCTTTACCAATCTTTGTAGACTACCCGGTCAAACGACTCGAATGGTCGACGAGAGGAGCTGAGCGAGCGCTTGGATCGGACGTTAGCGCGGCTGAATCGCGGAGATATGTCGCGCCACTGCCAACCAGGCACCGGTCAGCCCGAGCAGGGCGGCGCCGCCGGCCAGACCGACCAGATAGGTAAACCCCGGGCCATCGAGGCGGAAGCCGCTGCCGTAGAGGTTCGCCAGCCCGCTGACCGGCCCCGCCAGCAGCCATACACCGCCACTCACCAGCAGCCAGGCAATCAGGCCGCCGACCAGGCCATACACCAGACCCGTGTACAGGAAGGGGCGGCGCACAAATGCATCTGTGGCGCCTACCAGTTTCACCACCAGGATTTCATCCCGGCGGTTTTCGATATGCAGGCGGATACTGTTTACCACCACCAGCAGCACCCCCAGCGCCAGCAATAGTGCCAGCCCCATGCTCATGCGCTGCCCCAGCTCGGTAAGCTGCGCCAGACGCTGCACCCAGGCCATATCCAGCACTACGGAATCTGTCATCGCATTGGCGCGCAGGCGTGTGGCCAACGCCTCCAGAGAGCTCGTATCAGAGCCGCGCGGGCGCACCAGCAGTACCGCTGGCAACGGATTGCTGTCCATACCCAGCAGCGCATCCCCGAGACCGGAGGACTGCTGGAACTCCGCGAGTGCCTGCTCCGGCGAAATGTACGTTACCCCGGCCACCAGTGGATCACCGCGCAAATCGTCGGCGAACGACTGCACCGCGCTCTCGCGGGCGCGTTTGTGCAGGAACACCGAGATCTGTGGCTGCCCATCCCAGGCGGCCACCGCCTTCTGGAAGTTAGTAAGCCCCAACTGCAGTGCGGCCGGCAGGGCCAGGGCAATGGCGATCACCAGTGCGGTCATGCCACTGGACATGGGGGAGGCAAAGAAACGCACCCAGGACTCGCGCCACATTTCGCGGTGGTGGTTGGTCCAGCTACTGAAGCGGTCGCCCACACCGGTGCGCGCGGTCACCGCACCCGCGGAGCGGCTGCGTTCGGGCGGATTGGCAGGGGGCTTAGTACGCTGGTTCACGGCTCGGGTATCCGTCATAGATCAACTGGCCTTGCTGCAGCGTCAGCACTCGCTGGCGCATGCGCGCAATCAATTCGAGGTCGTGGCTGGCGATCAGCACGGTGGTGCCCACCGCATTAAACTGCCGGAACAACCCCATGATTTCCTCGGACAGCTTCGGGTCCAGGTTACCGGTGGGCTCATCCGCCACCAGCAGGGCGGGCTTGTTCACCACCGCGCGGGCAATGCCCACGCGCTGCTGTTCACCGCCGGACAGCACGATGGGATTCTGTTTCTCTTTGTGTAGCAGGCCAACCTTGTCCAGCGCGGCGCGCGCGCGGCGGCCCACTTCGCGCCGGCTGCATCCGGAAACCGACAGCGGCAAGGCAACGTTGTCGAACACGCTGCGATCGAACAGCAACTGGTGGTTCTGGAAAACGATGCCGAGATTGCGGCGGTAATAGGGAATCTGGCTATTGCGCAGGCGATTCAGGTTCTGGCCACCAACGATGATGCTGCCACGGGTAGGGCGCTCGATGGCGGTGAGGAGTTTGAGCAAGGTGCTTTTGCCGGCACCAGAGTGGCCGGTCAGGAACACCATCTCGGCGCGATCAATCTCCAGACTGACGCGCCCCAGCGCATCCTGGCCGGACTCGTAGCGTTTGTTGACGTTATCAAACTGGATCATGAGCGCGTTTTTGTTGTTCTTAAATTCGGCGGTGGCACACTCTATTCGAACATACCCTACTCTGCGCGAAGGTACTGATACCGGGTACAACTTTCTGAGACCTTCCGCGAGAGGGACCTCGCGGAAGAGCCCCCAGGGATGGGTTCACGGCGTGTCTCAGAAAGTTGTACCCGGTAGCAGTACCGCCACCTAACTTCCCAAGTTCGTACCACGAACTCCAAAACAGTCTCTCGCAAATGCGGATTATCAGCCCTGAGCGCGATTAAACAGCGCCGCCACAAAGTCTTTGGCCACAAATGGCTGCAGGTCTTCGGCCTGCTCCCCCACGCCGATAAAGCGTACCGGAATCCCCAGCTTCTGTGCCAGCGCAAAAATCACCCCGCCCTTGGCGGTGCCATCGAGCTTGGTCAGTACCAGACCGCTGACCCCCGCAGAATCCTTGAAAGTCTCCGCCTGCGACAGCGCATTCTGGCCGGTACCCGCATCCAGCACCAGCAGCACTTCGTGTGGCGCGGCGCCGTCGAGCTTGCCCATCACACGGCGCACCTTGGAAAGCTCTTCCATCAGGTTCGACTTGTTGTGCAGGCGCCCGGCGGTATCGGCGATCACCACATCGACGCTGCGGGATTGCGCGGACTGTATCGCGTCAAAGATCACCGAGGCGCTATCCGCGCCGGTGTGCTGGGCCACAACCGGTACATTGTGGCGCTGCCCCCAAACCTGCAGCTGCTCCACTGCAGCGGCACGGAAGGTATCGCCGGCGGCGAGCATCACCGACTTGCCCTCATTCAGGTAGCGGTGGGCGAGCTTGCCGATGGTAGTGGTCTTACCCACACCATTCACGCCAACCACCAGAATCACAAATGGCTTTTTACTCTCGTCGATCGCCAGCGGCGCTTCGACCTTGTCCAGTAAGCCGGCCAGCTCTTCCTGCAGCGCCTTGTAAAGCGCCTCACCATCAGACAGCTCGCGACGGGAAACCCGCTCGGTGAGGCGGTCGATAATCTCGGTGGTAGCATCGACGCCCACGTCCGCCATCAGCAGCTGGGTCTCCAGCTCCTCCATCAGATCTTCATCGATTTCCTTGGCACCCAGGAACAGGTTGCCCATACCTTCGGCAAACTGGCTGCTGGTGCGCGACAGGCCGCGGCGAATGCGCGCGAAGAAGCCCTCTTTCTTGGGCTTTTCCTGTACCGGTTCCTGTACTGGCTCCTGTACTGGTTCGACAATCGGCTGCGGGGGTTCCTCCACCGGCACGGGCTCTGGCGCCTTATCTGCCACATCCGCGACCACGGCTGCGGCCGGGTCGAACCCGGACTCCGGGGCCTCTTCGGTGGAGAGATGCTCATCTTCCGTCTCTGCGGCTAACGCCGCAGCGGGCGCCTGCAGATTCTCCGGGATTACGAATTCCGCCTCTTCGCCGGCCGCTTCTTCGGCCACCTCCTCGGACAGAGGATGCTGGGACTCCGTGGGGGCTGCTGTATCCTCAGCGGCCTGGTCCTCGGACTTCTTTTTGCGCAGAAAATCAAAAATCATCGGGTGCGAATTCTTCGAAGGAGATAGGTGAAGGTCACTGCCACTGGCAGCCGGTCTTGGAAAGGCGCTAATCTTAGCACCGCTGACTGTTTAGCACACAGTGTGGCCCTGTCTAATTTACCGCTGTAGCAACTTCCCCGGACAACCGATGCCCAGAAACCGCCGCCCTCGGCCCAGTAAACCGTCTTCCGCCACACAAGCCCCGAGCCAGCTGCGTATCATCGGCGGGCGCTGGCGCGGGCGCAAAGTCGCTTTTGCGCCGATCGACGGGCTGCGCCCAACCGGTGACCGGCTGCGCGAGACCCTGTTCAACTGGTTGCAGTTCCATCTGCCCGCAGCGCGCTGCCTGGATCTGTTTGCCGGTTCCGGCGCATTGGGGCTTGAGGCCCTGAGCCGCGGCGCCGCACATGTGGACTTTATCGAACTCGACGGCGGCGCCGCACGCATCCTGCGCGAGCAGCTGAAGTTGCTGCAGGCGGAGGGTGGCGAGGTGCACAACTGCGCCGCGCAGGTGTTCGCCAGCCAGGGCGGCCCGGCCTACGACGTAGTGTTTGTCGACCCGCCCTTCGCCGGGGACCTGTGGGCAGACACCCTGAGCGCCCTCGTACAGAGCCAGCGGCTCGGCGATGGCACCCTGGTGTATGTGGAATCCCCGCGCGACACCGCGATTGGTGCGCCCGAGGGCTGGCAGCTGGAAAAAGAAAAGTATGCCGGACAGGTTTGTATGCGCCTGTTTCGGGTGTGACCGCAGAGCGTAAATTCGAGACGTGAATCCCCACTATTCACCCAGCGGCTAACGAATTTGCCGCGACCTTTTGAGAGCCGCGTCTAAATTGTTTAAGATGCGCGTCCCTTCTGGCCGGCAAGGCGAATTGGCTTATGAAAAAAGTGGTTTACCCGGGCACCTTTGACCCCATCACCAACGGTCATATGGACCTCGTTGAGCGGGCCTGCCGCCTGTTCGATCATGTGGTGGTCGCCGTTGCCGCCAGCACCCGCAAAAACCCGCTGTTCACCATGGAAGAGCGCGTGGAGCTGGCCCAAACCGAGCTGGCCCACCTGGATAACGTCGAAGTGATTGGCTTCGACATCCTGCTCGCCGACCTGGTGCGCCAGCTGGATGCCCACGGTGTAGTGCGCGGACTGCGCGCGGTCTCTGACTTTGAATACGAGTTTCAGCTGGCCAACATGAACCGCCAACTGGCGCCGCAAATGGAGAGCCTGTTCCTGACACCGGCGGAACACCTGTCTTACATCTCCTCGTCCCTGGTACGTGAGATCGCCTCCCTCGGTGGTGACGTCACCAAGTTCGTACCGCCCGGCGTGCAAAAGGCACTGCAAGAGAAATACAACCGCTAAGCGGTATCCGCCAACGCAACCTGGCCTACCAGTCTGATACACTCGGGCGATCCACATTTTTTCGGGTCGCCCAGTGAATCGTTTTTTCTCACGCTCCAACATCCTTTCCACGCCCCGGCTGCTGGCTACCAGCGCCGCGCTGTCTCTGCACCTTGTTGCCATGCCAGCGAGCGCCCAACAGTTGGCGCAACCGCAAGCACTTGCAGACGCAAATCAAGAAGTGCAGCCCGAAATCGCCACCGGGCGCACCGAGATCAAATCCGCTGTCGCCAGCGACTTTATGGCGGTCACCGCCAATCCTCACGCCTCCGCAGCGGCGGAGCAGATCCTCGCCAAGGGCGGTACCGCGGTGGACGCGGCGATCACCGCGCAGCTGGTACTGGGGCTGGTGGAACCGCAGTCCTCCGGTATTGGCGGTGGCGCCTTTATGCTGAGCTACCGCGCCGATGACAAGCAGCTGAGTGGTTATGACGGTCGCGAAACTGCGCCGCAAGCCGTGGATGAAAACTATTTCATGCACGACGGCAAACCCATGAGCTTTATCAAGGCAGTGATCGGCGGTTATTCCGTGGGTGTGCCCGGTGTCATGCGCATGATGGAGCTCGCGCACAAACGCGACGGCAAACTGCCCTGGGCGGAGCTGTTCCAACCGGCGATTGCACTGGCAGAAAATGGTTTCGCGATTTCCCCACGCCTGTACAAGCTGGCGGAGCGCCTGCCGATGGTGGCCGCGCGCCCAGCCATCACTGCCTACCTGTTTGCTGAAGATGGCAAGCCATTGCCGGTGGGCCATATCCTGAAAAACCCCGAATATGCGGCCACTCTCAAGGAGCTCGCCGAACAGGGCAGCAAGCCGTTTTATGAGGGCGACATTGCCCGGGCGATTGTCGATGCAGTGCGCAACGACCCGGAAAACCCGGGCGTGATGACACTCGCTGATATGGCCAGCTATACCGCGAAGGTGCGCACGCCCGTGTGCGCTGAGTTTTACGAATATAAGGTATGTGGTGCCTCGGCGCCGTCCTCCGGCGGGACCACGGTGGGCGCCATCCTGGGCATGCTGCAGCACACACCGGTGCAGCAGTTTGATGTGGGCAGCGCGGAGCTTACTCATCTGTTTATCGAAGCGTCAGAGCTGGCATTCGCCGACCGCAACACCTACGCCGCCGACAGCGATTTTGTGGAGGTGCCCACTGACGCACTGGTGGCACCGCAGTATCTTGCGCAGCGTGCCAAGTTGATCAACCTGGAAAAAGCGATGCCTGCGCGCTCCGGTGTTCCAAACACCTTCCCGAAAAAACGCCTGGAAGCACAGTCACCGGAGATGCCCAACACCAGCCACCTGTCTATCGTCGATCAGTACGGCAATGCAGTGAGTATGACCTCCAGTATCGAGACGGGCTTCGGCTCGCGCTTGCTGGTGAGAGGGTTCTTGCTGAACAACCAACTGACCGACTTCTCCTTTGTGCCGCACAATGCCAATAAAGAATTGGTGGCCAATCGTATTCAGGCCGGCAAGCGTCCGCGCTCTTCCATGTCGCCCACCATCGTTTTCAATCGTGACGGCAGCCTGCGTCTGATCATCGGTTCGCCCGGTGGTTCGCGCATTATCAATTACACCGCACGCTCGATTCTCTATCACCTGAGCAAGGGCATGCCCATTGCCGAGGCCATCGCCGCCGGCAATATCGGGGCGATAGGTTATCGCGTGGAAGTGGAGCCGGATGCACTGAGTGATGACGAACTACAAAAGCTCGAGGCAATGGGTCACAAGGTTGTGCGCAGAGAATTGAACAGCGGCATCCACGGTATTGCACTCAAGCATGGCAAGCTCCATGGCGGCGCCGATACTCGTCGCGAGGGCAGTGCGGTCGGGCAATGATCGTCAGCCACGCGACAGGGGAGTAACAATGACAAATCCGTGGTCCTTATTGATGATTGCTGGCCTGTTGGAAGTGGGCTGGGCTATCGGCCTCAAGTACACCCAGGGCTTCAGCAAGCCCATACCCAGCGTGCTCACCGTGATTGCGATGATCGCGAGCTTTTATTTTCTGTCGCAGGCATTGAAGACAATTCCGGTGGGTACCGGATACGCCGTATGGACCGGTATTGGCGCGGTGGGTACCGCCATCCTTGGCATCATTCTGTTTGCCGAATCCACCGCTTTGCCGCGTCTGCTATGTATCGGCCTGATCGTTGCGGGTATTGCCGGGCTCAAGCTGGTTTCACCGGCCTGAGTTATTTGCCCGGGATCCACAGATAGTCGGTCGGGTCATCCGGGCAGGGGCCCAGGCCGCATTCCAGCAGCGTCGCAACGAACATAACCAGCAGGATCACCAGAAAACTGTATATCCCGAGGTTACCCAACCAGCCGGGGCTGCGCGGAGTATCAGCCGCGTCCGTCTGCTTCATCCCATCCAGCAGTAATAAGCCACCGAGATACAGGGCCAGCAAAAAGAACGCGATCAGCGCCCAGGTATAAAAGTGCAACCCCAGAAACGGCATGCCGTAGCCAGCGTCACCGGGAGCGATATGCAACAGCACCTGACGCGCGGAAGAAACCATGCCGGCGAGCGCCGATAGTATCGCTATGCCGTAATGCGCCGGGCGGCTGCCGAAGCACACATTTAGCATCAGACCGACCCCCACCATGGTAAATGCCACCCGCTGCAGCAGACACAGGGGGCAGGGCAGGTCGTGGAAAATAATTTGCCAGAGGAACGCGAACCAGAGCACGCCACTCACCCCGACCAGAGCGAGGGCATTAAGGCAGTCGGTCCAGCGGCGCAGGCCGAAAAGTTGGTGAATCACAGCTTACCTCTCATAAGTATGAGCGGGCCTAAATAGCCGATGCAGGTTTCATCCCGATGGGGGCAACAGGAGACTCAAAGGGAAATCTTCAGGGGGGTGGTCATATGGTAGAAACACCAGGCGACATAGATGACGGCAGTAACAGCCCACCACCCCATCGCCGTCGCCCGCCGCCCGCGCCAGGCAAACCAGGCGGAGATGAGCACCGTAAAAAAGGGCAACACAATAATCATGGATTTGACCCTGATTGGAACATCGGGCTCAACATTAGGGTGACGACGATACAAATCCAACAATGATGCTTGCACGCTAATTGGCGCGCAATTCTCTTGCCTGAATCGATTACAGGTGTAATCTACAAGAAATTACATTTGTAATCGGTCGAGCAATGAGTGAAATCAGCGACAAAGAGTTTGAAGTGTTGGAAGCCATCTGGAATGGAGCGCCAGTGAGCGCGAAGGAGGTGGTACAGCGCCTGAATGCGCAGGGCTCTTGGCACGAAAAAACCGTGAAAACCTTATTAGGGCGCTTGGTGAAAAAAGGTGCTCTAGATTTTCAGCGCGATGGGCGCAGCTATCTGTATACCCCACGCCTGACCCGCTCGGAGTACGTCCAGAAGAAAAGTACCGGCCTGGTCGAACGCATGTTCAACGGGAACATTGGCGCACTGGTAGCCGGCTTCGCTAATTCGCGCAAACTGCAACAACGCGATATCGAAGAGCTCAAAGCGTTTATTGACCAGTGGGAGCGGGAAAATGACTGATCACCTATCGCTTTTGCACTGGCTGGCAATGTTTTTCTTGATCGTTATGTGGTGCGCCGAAAAAAGCGCGGTGCGTTGGACAGGTTATCGGCTGCTGTATCAGCTATACGCACTGTTACCGGTGACGTTTTTTGCTGCCCTCGCCATTCAGATTTCCAGCTCAAGTATTGATATACCCGAGGCGTTTACATACTTCGCTGCAACCGCGTCTGATTCCGCGGCCGCACTGCAAGCCAGCAACGCTGCTCCACTGCTGTGGCTATGGAGCACGGGGGTCGCATTGGGACTTGCTCTCCTGCTCAAGCAATGGTGGTCGCTCGCGAAACTTGAGGGTGTTCAGCGGGAACTACACGGGATGCGGGTTTTCATCACAGATGCCGTGGACGGCCCATGCCTCAAGGGGGTTCTTGCACCGGTCATCCTGTTACCCAAGCAGTACCAGCGCACCTTCAACAAACGGCAGCTTGCCTGGATCGTCGCGCACGAAGGCGTGCACGCAAGACGGTTCGACAATCTTTGGAATGTCATCGCCCTCGGCTTGCTTACCGTGTTTTGGTTTAACCCGCTTATCTGGTGGGGCTACCGTCGCTTCCGCTTGATCCAAGAGGTCTCATGCGATGAAGCCGTGCTGGCACGACGTCCTCGCAGCGACTCTATCGCTTACGCGAAAACACTGCTGCTTGCATCAACGCATGCACTGCAAAACACCCCCAAGACGCAACTGTGTACTCACTATGGAGAGAAGGAAATGATGAAAAAACGGATGCAAAGTATCAAATCAGCTGGGCCAATTCACCGCGGGCTACAGCGGATACTACTGTGCGCAGTGCTGTGTATCAGTGGCGCACTCAGTGTGATGGCCGCAAGCGACTCAGTAGAAACAGGCAGCGGTCCTGGTCGTGCTACCACAACCGTTCAGCCTGAGTACCCGGCTGCCGCAATCGAGGCAAAGGTAGAGGCGGATGTCATCCTGGAGTTTGAAGTTAACGCTGATGCAGGACGCCCCATCAACATTCGGGTAGTAAGCAATACCGCGCCGGAAGAATATAGCGAGGCATTTAATACAGCCACCATTACCATGCTGGAGCAGTGGCGCTACAAGCCTAGTGGAAAGCTGCAGCGCAACGTACGCACGCTCACCCGATATCGCATTGACGATGACGAGTAGGGCTTTCAGCAGTCAGCGCTGACAGCGCGGGCAGAAGAAGGTGTTGCGCTGGCCGATGATCTGCTCGCGAATGGTACCTGGGCAGCGCCGACAGGGCTCCCCGGTGCGGCCGTAGACATTCAGCTGCTGGGCGAAATAGCCCGGCTTGCCGTCACCACCGACGAAGTCCCTGAGCGTGGTCCCACCCTGCTGGATGGCGAAGGCCAGCACCTCCTTGATCGCTGCCACCAAACGTTCGTAGCGGGCGCGGGAGATTTTGCCGGCCGGGGTTTGCGGGCGGATGCCGGCCATGAACAGGGCTTCGGAGGCGTAGATGTTGCCCACGCCAACGACGATGCGACCGTCCATGATAAATGTCTTTACCGGCGCCTTGCGACCGCGAGAGGCGTTGAACAGATAGTCCGCGTGAAAGTCGTCGCTGAGGGGTTCGGGCCCCAGATGGGCGATTAGCTCGTGGCCGGCAATGTCGTCGGTGGTCCACAGCAGGGCACCGAAGCGACGCGGGTCGTGGAAGCGCAATCGCTGACCGCTGTCGAGCAACCAGTCGATATGGTCGTGCTTTTGCGGTGGCTCACCGCCTTCCACAATACGCAGGCTTCCGGACATACCCAGGTGCCAGATGGCGAGCCCCTTGTCGGTCTCCACCAGCAGGTACTTGGCGCGACGATCCAGACGCTGAATACGCGCGCCGCGGATTTTCTCGGCAAAGTCGGCATCCACCGGCCAGCGCAGGCTGTGCTGGCGAATTTCGCACTGCTTTACCTTGCGACCCTCCAGGTGGGGCGCCAAACCGCGTTTGGTGGTTTCTACTTCTGGGAGTTCTGGCATCTTCGGGTTTCCGGGCAGCCACTCGTTGGGTTTCGTGGCGGTCACGAGGCTGGCCATCAGTTACGGGACACGCCATGAACCCATCCCTAGGGGCTTGGCTGCGGCCGCCCTGGCCGCAGACGGTCGCAACTGAAGACCAGCCCCGCGACCTGCAATTTTTACATTGTCACTTTGAACAGGCACAAAAAAGCCCGGAGAACCGGGCTTTTTCGCGAACAGTCAGGCAATCAATTACTTGATTTTGCCTTCCTTGTACATCACATGCTTACGAGCAACGGGATCGTATTTTTTGATCTCCATTTTCTCAGGCATGGTGCGCTTGTTCTTGTCAGTGGTGTAGAAGTGGCCGGTGCCGGCGCTGGAATTCAGGCGAATCTTGTCACGCATTGCTCTATCTCCAATCTGCTATTAAGCAGCTATTAAACTTTTTCGCCGCGCTTGCGCAGCTCTGCCAGTACAGTATCGATACCTTTCTTATCGATAATGCGCATACCTTTGGTAGAAACACGCAGTTTAACGAAGCGCTTCTCTGCTTCCACCCAGAAACGGTGGGACTGCAGGTTCGGCACGAAGCGACGCTTGGTGCGGTTTTTGGCGTGAGAAACGTTGTTTCCGGTTACCGGGCGCTTACCGGTTACCTGACATACCTTGGACATCTGATTGGCCTCTTAAAAACTCTCGTGCCCTCAGCGCAAGGCGGGGCAAGTGCAAAATTCGTTATCCAGCGGACCGCGGGATCTGTACAGAATCTGGCCCGGCCGCAAAGAGCGGCGTTTTATACCAGAACCCCCTAGGTGGGGCAAGTTTTAACCAGCTTTTTTGCTGTCCGGGCAGCCACTTTGGGTCAATGGCGCCAATACCAGCTTCTCTGTGTTGGAGTGAGTATATCGGCCTGGCGAGCAGGCCGGGTATTGGGTGCGGCTTTTCAGGATCGTCGGCAACAGGGATGTTGCCGACGAAGCGTACAGGGACGTATTCACAGCGGTCCTGAAAAGCCGCACCCAGTATCCGGCCGCCACGGATATTCGATACCAAGCTCAGTAGGCCTCAGAGCAATCCACGCTCCGCAAAAGAACACCCGGCTCCTTCACCAACAATCAGATGGTCCAACACCCGGATATCCACCAACGCCAGGGCGTCCTTAAGCCGCCCGGTAATATGGATGTCCGCCTGACTGGGCTCACTTACGCCAGACGGGTGATTGTGGGCAAGAATTACCGCAGCGGCGCCCCTGGCCAGCGCTGCCTGCACCACCTCGCGCGGATAGACGCTGGCGGCGTTCAGGGTTCCCTCAAACAGCTCATCGAAGGCAATCACCCGATGCTGACTATCCAGAAAAAGGCAGCAGAACACCTCGCGGGTGCGATGGCGCAATTGCGCGGATAGATAGTCACGCACCGCCTGTGGACTGGTGAGCGCATCCGTACGCCGCAGATCCTCCGCCAGATGACGCCTTCCCATCTCCAGCACCGCCTGCAACTGCACAAACTTCGCATCACCCAGGCCCTTGCCCGCGCAGAAGGCCTTACGCTCCGCCTCCAGTAACGGCCGCAGCCCGCCGAAGTCGTTCAGCAGCTGCCGCGCAAGATCCACCGCCGACACCCCCGGCAAACCGGTGCGCAGAAAGATCGCCAGCAGCTCCGCATCCGACAGCGCCGCCGCACCCCTGGCCAGTAATTTCTCCCGCGGCCGCTCCGCCGCCGGCCAGTCGGTAATCGCCATTTCCCCTCCCTGGGTCAACGCCCAAAACAATAAGTAAATGCTCGCTTCCCCTGCGAGCCCGCGATAGCGACCTCGTGACCATATGGTCCACGGCACTAAAATGGTAATCTTACGTGTTCCCAGCGTTTCGGAAACCCAGAATATGCCCTCACTGGCCGACAAACGGATACTCCTTGGCGTCTCCGGCGGCATCGCCGCCTATAAAAGCGCCGACCTGGTACGCAGGCTTCAGGACCGCGGAGCCACCGTGCGCGTGGTGATGACTGCCGGTGCACAGGAATTTGTGCGCCCGCTGACGTTTCAGGCGCTGTCGGGCAACCCGGTGCACACGCACCTGTTGGATCCGGCCGCCGAAGCGGCCATGGGGCACATTGAGCTGGCCAAGTGGGCAGAGGTCATTTTGATTGCGCCGGCCAGCGCCAGTGTTATGGCGCGGCTCGCAGCCGGCATGGCCGACGACCTGCTGACCACCCTGTGTCTGGCAACCGAAGCACCCGTGGTACTGGCACCAGCCATGAACCAGGCCATGTGGCGCCACCCCGCCACCCTGGCCAACGCCGAACTCCTGCAAAGCCGCGGCGTCACCCTGCTGGGCCCGGATGCCGGCAGCCAGGCCTGTGGCGATGTGGGCCCCGGACGCATGCTGGAGCCACTGGATATTGTTGACGGGTTAGTGAATTTCCTTGCGCCCGCGCAAACACTCGCTGGCAAGAAGGTAACCATCACCGCCGGGCCCACGCGCGAAGCACTGGACCCGGTACGCTACCTGAGCAATCACAGCTCCGGGAAAATGGGGTTCGCCATTGCTGCAGCCGCGGCGCGCGCCGGCGCCGAGGTAACTCTGATCGCCGGCCCGGTGCGGCTGGCAACCCCCGCGGGCGTGACCCGTGTGGACGTGGTGAGCACCGACGACATGCTCGCCGCTGCCGAGCAAGCGGCGGATGACAGCGACCTGTTTATTGCCGCCGCCGCGGTGGTGGACTTCCGCCCGGCGATTGTGGCGGAACAGAAGATCAAAAAAGAAGATGGCAATGACAGCGACGTACTGAGCCTGGTGAAAAACCCGGATATCGTCGCCACTATCGCCGCACGCAAGGATAAGCGCCCGTTTGTGGTGGGCTTTGCCGCAGAAACCGAGAAGGTCATTGAGCATGCCCGAGGCAAGCTCGCGCGAAAGAATCTCGACATGATCGTGGCAAACGATGTGAGTGATCCTGAAGGCGGATTCAATAGCGACCGCAATCAGGTAGTCATCATCGACAACGCCGGCGAGACACCGCTGCCGGCCGCACTCAAAACTGAATTGGCAGCAGAGCTGATAAAGCACATTGCCGCGCGTGCATTTGCGGACGCATAAAAAGAATTACATAAAAGAATAACTACACAGCAACACACGGCCGTACCACATAGTTAGCAGGCGCGGCCAAACAAGATTCAGAATAACTGAACCGGTCTGGGGGCTGGTCTGGAAAGACTAGGAGACTGAAAAGTCGTGGCGGTAAAAGCACAAACAGAAAACAAACCTCTGTGGCACAGCGGGCTGACTTTGCCTGCGTTGCTCGCGGCCGTCGTCTGGTTTGGCGGCGCGCACCTGCTGAACACCAACGTGTTGCAGGCGCACAACGCAGCAAGCGTGCGTGAGGCAGCGCAACTAAAAGCAAAAGGCTATGCCGAACAGCTGCAGGGGTTTTTCAGCCAGCGTCAGCAGCAGTTGACCAAGCTGAATCCAGAGCAAAAGTCTTCTACGCGAATCGGCACCAGCGCAATTCCGCAGGGGGCGGTGCAGTACTTCACCGCTGCCGAGCTGTATGCAGGTGCCGGCAATCCTCCGCTGAATTTCGCCCAGGTAGATCTGCTCAAGCGCAGCCAGCAGGATGGCCAGCAAAAACCCGAGTTTCTGCGTGGCAACGACAACCAGTGGCAACTGTTTAGCGCACAACCAGAGCAGGGGGGCGCGCTACTGATCGCTCAGCCATTCGGTGTATTTGAGCGTGCACTCGCGGAACTGGATACCTCATCCGGCAATATTCGCGTGGCTCAGCAGTTCCCCGACGGACCCGCGAGCCCACTGTGGAGCTCCCCGGCACAACCCAGCGGGGGAGAGTCGGTATCGGCCCCGGTTGCCGGCAGCTACCTAAAGGTCTCGCTAACCCCTTCGCTTAGTTTTGCCGCAGCAAACAGTATTTCCCCGGTGTGGGCATTTGCCCTGGCCGCGTTTGGTTTTGCCGCAAGCCTGTTTGGATTGTGGAAAATGCTCCCTGCCGACGGCGGTGCCGCGCCCTGGGAGCAGGGTGGACGCAGCAAGAAAAAGGGCCCCTCACAAAAAGGCCTGCGCAAAGAGGATCTCGACGCACCCAAGCCGGCAAAAGCCAGCGCCACCACGGTAATGGCCCAAGGGCCTGCGCCGAGCGCACCCACGGTCGAAGAAGCTTCTGCGCGCGACCTGATGCGCACGCCGAGCACAGAAATTCCGGCGCACGTGTTCCGCGCCTACGATATCCGCGGGATTGCCGGCGAAGAAATTAACGAGCCGTTTGCGTACCAGCTGGGCCGCGCACTGGGCACCATTGCCCTGCAGGCCGGACAGAAGCTCTTGCTGGTGGGCCGCGATGGCCGTAACAGCAGTGAGCTGCTGAGGGACTGCCTGATCGAAGGGATTCTAGAAAGTGGCTGTAATGCAGTAGACCTCGGCCTGGTGCCTTCCCCGGTGCTGTATTTTGCCTGCGCCAAGGGCAAGAACGCCAACAGCGGCGTGATGGTCACCGCGAGCCACAATCCCGCAGAGTTCAATGGCTTCAAGATTGTGATGAATGGCCGCCCCTTGGCGGACGCCAAGCTGCAGGATTTGCGCGTACTGATGGTCTCCGGCCAATTCGCCACCGGTGAAGCCAGCAACAGCCAGCAGGATATCCGCGAGACCTATATCGACGAAATCTTTAATGATGTCGCGCTCGCCGGCCAGCCACACGTCGTGATTGATGCGGGCAATGGTGCCACCTCCGAACTGGCTCCCGAACTGTTTGAACAGCTGGGCTGCGCCGTCGATACCCTGTATTGCGAGGTGGATGGCAACTTCCCCAACCACGCCCCGGACCCATCGCGCCCGGAAAATCTGCAGGACCTGATTACCACGGTAAAAGGCGAGGGCGCCGACGTGGGCATCGCACTCGATGGCGATGGCGACCGTGTCACCCTGGTGACTTCAACTGGCCGTATCGTATGGGCAGACCAATTGGTGATGCTGCTGGCGCGCGATGTGCTCGCGCGCAACCCGGGCTCGGATATCGTATTCGACGTGAAGAGTTCGCGCGCGCTGGCCGACCTGGTCACCCAGTATGGTGGCCGCCCGGTAATGTGGAAAACCGGCCACGCACCGATGAAGACTAAGATGCTAGAAACCGAGGCACTGCTTGGAGGCGAGCTGTCGGGGCATATCTTTATCAAGGACCGCTGGTACGGTTTTGATGACGGCATTTATGCCGCCGCGCGTATTCTGGAGATCATGGCCCTGCGCGAGCAGAGCCTCGACGACCTGATCGATTCACTGCCACAGATGGTCAATACCCCGGAAATATTGCTGCCGGTGGCGGAGGCCGACAAGTTTGCGCTGATCGAACGCCTGCGCAACGAAGCCACCTTTGGCCAGGCGGACCTGAATACCATCGACGGCCTGCGCATTGAGTTTGCGGATGGCTGGGGACTGGTGCGCGCCTCCAATACGACCGCGGCACTAACCCTGCGCTTCGAAGCCGACGACGAAGCCGCGCTCGCGCGCATTCGCGAGCAGGTCGCACAGCAACTTCAAAAAATTGATCCCGCCCTGGTACTGCCTTAAGTACCAGCGGGTTCCCCACAGCAGTAAGGAAAACGCTATGTCTCTGGATCAGAAATCTGCCCTGCGCGTCGCCCAGGTTCTCAATGAGGCGCTGCCCTATATTCAGCGCTTTATTGGCAAGACCGTGGTGGTCAAGTTTGGTGGCAACGCCATGGTAGACGAAGAGCTGCAGAACAGCTTCGCCCGCGACGTGATCCTGATGAAACTGGTGGGCATGAACCCGGTGGTGGTGCACGGTGGTGGTCCGCAGATCGGCGACCTGCTCAACAAGCTCAGCATCGAATCGCGCTTTGTCGATGGTATGCGCGTTACCGACAGTGAAACCATGGATGTGGTGGAAATGGTGCTGGGCGGTACGGTGAACAAACAGATCGTAAACCTGATCAATAAAAACGGTGGCCGCGCGGTGGGCGTTACCGGCAAGGATGGCTTATTGATCCGCGCGAAAAAACTGACCCGCGACAGCGGCACCACGGAAGACGCTGCCGGCCTACACGCTTCCGAAATCATCGACATCGGCCACGTAGGTGAGGTGGAGAGTGTCGACACCGATGTGATCGATATGCTGATCAACAGTGACTTTATCCCGGTGATTGCGCCGATTGGTGTGGGCAAGGGTGGCGAGTCCTACAACATCAATGCCGACCTGGTTGCAGGCAAGATCGCCGAATACCTGAAAGCGGAAAAACTGATGCTGCTCACCAATGTGGCGGGACTGCAGGACAAGCAGGGCGAGGTGCTTACCGGCCTTTCCACCCTGGAAGTGGACGGGCTGATTGCCGATGGCACCATCTATGGCGGCATGCTGCCGAAAATTGCCTGTGCACTGGATGCGGTGAAGGCGGGCGTGACCTCCGCGCACATTATCGATGGGCGCGTACCTCATGCGGTGCTGCTGGAGATCTTCACCGACACCGGCGTTGGCACCCTGATCACCAACGCCGATTTAAGCGTCGCATAGGCGAAAAATTGCGCAACCACTGGCGTGATCCGGTTCACATAACCAGTGTTAACGGTCACTAACAATTGATGCCTTGGCGCCGAATCGTTACGATTCTGGCGCCGGCCTACTGGCTTCCAGCGAATAAAACTTTTCTTAAAAAGTCGCGGGCTTCTGACACCCCAACACGCTGCCAAGCCAGGCAAACAACACAATATCGGCACAACAACAAAATCAGATCCCGGCTGAATACTCCGGGCAAAGGCAGTTCATGAGCAGCGAAAAAATCAATCGGCGCCAGCAAATCCTGCAAGCGCTGGCGCATATGCTGGAAGCCAGCCCCGGTGCCCGCATTACCACGGCGGCACTGGCCAAAGAGGTGGGGTTCTCCGAGGCGGCGCTGTATCGCCACTTCCCCAGCAAATCCAAAATGTTCGAAGGCCTCATCGAGTTTATCGAAGAGACTATCTTCAGCCGCATCAAGATCATTATGCAGGACGAGCCCAACGCGCTCGCCCGCTGCCAGAAAATCCTGCACCTGCTGCTGGCCTTTTGTGAACGCAATCCGGGTATCACCCGCCTGCTTACTGGCGATGCGCTTACCGGGGAAACCGAGCGCCTGCACGGACGCATCCTGCAGCTGTTCGACCGCCTGGAAACCCAGCTCAAGCAAATTCTGCGCGAGGCGGAATTACGCGAGCAACTGCGCCCCGCCATTCCACTGACCGCGGCCGCCAACCTGCTGCTGGCCAGCGCCGAGGGCCGCATCGTGCAGTACGTGCGCAGTGGCTTCAAACGCAAGCCTACCGAACACTGGACAGAGCAATGGCCGGTACTGGTAGCAGGGTTTTTCCGGGAAAGTGCGCTGACTGCGCAGGGGTGATGGGCTAAGGCCCGGGCGGGCAGCCGGCTTATTTGCCGGCTATTTCCCGGTAGCGGCTTTTGGCCAGATCAAACTCACTGTTGATGGAAACCGCCTCTTTGGTGCGCAGGGACAGGCGCTGGTTCACCACCTCTACCTCTTTGCGCAGGTTGCCGATGCGCTCCATCTGCTCGGCAGAGACGGTACCGCCATTGCGCTGGATACGCGCTGCGGCAGACTCTTCGTTTTTAATCTGACGGTTGAGTGAGCTGATATTGGAGCGCAGGATTGCCACGTCCTGCTGCACGATGGCGAGCTTGCGTTTGCGCGCTGATTCAATATCCGCGACGCTGTTGTAGCGCTTGAGCAGGGCCAGGTCAGCGGCCAGCTGCGCCTCGCGGCGCTTCTTCTCCGCCAGCTCCGGCCCGGTCAGCTCGGGCTCCACCACCTCGAGCACGCGCCCTGATACGGTGAGGACCTCATAGCCGCCCGCCACATAACGAGGAGGCACGACATCGTCCAGCACCTGCACGCCGTGTTCGTTGGTATAGCGGTACAGCTTCTTGCCATCCCACCCCGTGTCTGCAGCTCCGACATCCATTGTCAGAAGAGCACCGGCAAGTGCCAGCGCAGTTGCGATTTTCACGCCTGCCTCGTTTTATCGTTGAAATCGTTCAATATTTGACCAGCTGCGCATTTCCTTCTGCGCCACTGTTAACCCTAATAGTTTTGCTGCCGACTTGTCTTTAGCCCCATAGGGTTAAATACGTAATCTTTAGTGCCTAACCCTCAGCGGACACGCCATATTTCTGGCGATAGTCGATGATGCGCTGTAACAGCTCGTCACCGGCAGCCTCAGACTTAAGATAGGTAATAATATCGTCTAGTTCTACAATGCCGATCACAGGAATGCTGTATTCCTGTTCAACCTGCTGGATTGCGGACTGGTCGGAATCATCGCTGGCCTTTTCCTGACGGTTCAGGCCGATCACGACACCGGCGGGTGCCGCGCCATGATCATCGATGATCTGCATCACCTCACGCACAGCAGTACCTGCCGTAATCACATCGTCAATAATCAAAACCTTGCCTTTAAGCGGCGCACCCACTAAGGTGCCGCCCTCGCCGTGGGCCTTGGCTTCTTTCCGATTGTAACAGAAGGGTTTATCGATACCTTTCTGTGCCAGCGCGACCGCGGTCACCGCACCCAGCGGGATGCCCTTGTAGGCCGGCCCGAATATGACATCAAACTCCACACCCGAGGCAATGATCGCCTCCGCGTAGGCGTTGCCCAAAGCGGCAAGCGCTGCACCGCTGTGGAAACGGCCGGCATTAAAAAAGTAGGGACTCTGGCGACCGGATTTCAGCGTAAAATCTCCGAAACAGAGCACATCGTGCTCCAGGGCCAGTTGTATAAAGTCTCGCTGGTACTGCTGCATGGCAATTTGATAACTATTGGCTAAGGTGAAGGAAGGTCCCCAAGGAACGGGGTACGGCAATCATAGAATGTTCAGACAAATAACGACTGCAATTTTACACAGTCCGCTGGTAAGGGGCTAATAATGCGAATAGTGAGTTTGTCCGTGGATGGAGTGCACCAGGCTGCACAACGCGGGCTATATGATTGGCTGGCAGATCAGGACGCAGACATTATCTGTCTGCAGGATCTACGCTCACTGGAGCCGGAACTGGATCACCCCATCTTCCATCCGGACGGTTACTACAGCTACTTCTTCGATTCCGGCACCCCGCATGAGAACGGGGTAGCGATCTACACCCGCGCGCAACCAAAAGCCCTGATTTATGGCATGGGGTTCGCCAATGGCGTAGACATGTACGGCCGCTACTTGCAGGCCGACTTTGAGCGCTTGAGCGTTGGCTCGCTGCTGGCCCCGGTGGCGACTGATGAAGCATCACTGGAAACAAAAGTACAGTTTTTTGACGACATGCAGGCACACCTGGCTAAAATTAGCCGGAAACGCCGCGACTTTATTTTCTGCGGAAACTGGGGCATGGCACACCGCCGCGCCGACGTGCAAAACTGGCAGGATCACCAGGACACCCCCGGGTTTATGCGTCACGAACAGCGCTGGCTGGATCAGCTGTTCAACGATATCGGCTATATCGATGCCTTCCGCCGCGTGGTGAAAGACGCGGACGAGTTTACCTGGTGGCCCAGTGGTGAAGTGGGCAAGGGTGACGGCTGGCGGACCGATATGCAGATCGTGTCGCAAACCCTGAAGAACAAGATCGAGTACGGCGCCATCAACAAAAACGTCAAGTTCTCCAGCCACCTGCCGGTGATCATGGACTATGATCTCGAAGTCTGACGCCTCACGCGCGCCGCGCTGCCGACCAGGCACCTAACAGGCACACAGCAAGCACATAAATAGGGCGCCGCGAACAATATTCGCAGCGCCCTTTTTATTTGTGTCCGCCTGTCCTCTTCGCTGGCAGCGTCAGCGAATACGCGAGGCCTGCAGCTTCACATCCGCATCCCGCCAGGCCTTGTTGAAGCGCGCCTCGATCAATTCTGCCTGCTCGCCTTTGTCCTGTGCACGCAGTGCCTGGGCCAAGCCAAACAGCGCCCAGCCGTTATTTGGGCGCCGATCCAGGTCCTGCCAGTAGACCGTTTCCGCCTCGGCGGGACGGCCGGCTTCCAGCAGTACCGCTCCCAGCGCCAGGCGCGGCGGATAGTGCCATTCGGCAGGCTCGGTATACACCAGGCCATCCTCGAGAAGAATGGCCCGGCTCAGGTGATTGACCGCAGTCTCGTAATCTTTGCGCGCGGCCGCGAGTTCCCCAGCGAGCACCTCCGGCGCAATCGCGAGTACCTGCTTGGCGGTATTGGGCGAAAACATCGGGTAGTCCAGCGCCGGATCGGCGGCGAGTTTCTGCACCTGTGCCAACTCTTCCTGTGCCTTGTTCAATTGGTCTTTGGCGATAAACGCGAGCCCGCGCACATAGTGCCAGGCGAGGGTGAGGAATGGGTCCGCCGGCGGTTGCGGCAGCGCCAGCACCTGATCCCATTTGCCAAAGCGCGCCAGTGACCAGCAGGGCAACACGCGGAAGCTCGCCAGCATCGGCATCGCTTCCAGGGTTTCATCGGAAATCTGCTCGGCAGTTTTGTTCGCCGCGCCGATGGCCTCGCCGCTGCGCCCCAGCGCGGTATTGGCGAACCACAGGAAGTGAATGTTGTGCGGGTAATACGCCATCGGGTAGATACCCTGGGCACGACACTGGGTAATGTAATCCTCGTCCGCGGCGATCGCGCGCTCATTTGCTTTTACCGCATCTGCGTAGCGCCCCACCCGCTGGTAAATGTGTGCCGGCATATGCACCAGATGCCCGGCACCGGGGACCAGGTTCTGTAGCTTATCCGCAGCCTGTTCCGCGCGTTCCGGATTGTTGGTGGGCTCGATCAGGTGGATATACAAGTGCAGGGCGCCGGGGTGCTCCGGATTTTTGTCCATCACCTGTTCCAGCAACTCGACGATTTTTTCGGTGCCTTCGTAGGGAGTCCCATCGCGCATCCAGTAATTCCATGGGCGCAGGTCCATCATCGACTCGGCATACAGGGTGGCGATATCCAGGTCGTCCGGGTACTGCTCGACGACCTTGCCCATGGCCTCCGCATACTTCTTATCCGCTGAGCTGCGGTCCGCGGCATCACCGGTGTAGCGGGTAGCCAGCGCATCGATCAGCGCGCGCTCGCGCTTATCCACACCGCTGCTTAAAGACTTTGCTTTCAGCGCCAGCGCGCGCGCCTTGGGTTCTGCTTCCGGGTCCATGGGCGCGTTAATGTTGGGACCCAGCACCAGTGCCTGGCCCCAGTAGGCCATGGCGCAGTCCGGATCCAGGCGCGCCGCCTCGCGAAACGAGCGGCCGGCTTCCGCATGGTTAAATGCGTAGGCCAGATTCAGGCCCTGATTGATGTACTGCTGCCCCTGCTCGGAGGCGCAGCTTACCGGGAAGGTATGTTTACCCAGATTCTGCAGGCGCGGCGCAATGCTGCCGGTGGGCGAAGGCTTATCACCGCCTGCGGGCTCACGGTAGTGTTTGTGGTGGGGGCGCGCCTCCTGCTTTTCCGCAGGTGCGCTGGTGGTGGTGCTGCTGCTGGTGGGAGTCTCGGCTTCCTGGGCAAAGCTGTGCGTAAAACCTTGCACGGCAATGAGCAGCAAAGCACCAAGGGCTGAAGCGAGATGGGATCTTTCCATGGGCTCTCTCACTGGTTTAACAGGATTGAGAGAAGCCTATGACAATCCGGGCATGGCTCCACCACAGGAAGTTGCAAAGCCTGCCGGATTTTGAACTACACGCGCACGGTCTGTGACGTACGCCGTTACGCGTCGGACAATGCCTTTTTCTGCAGCTCGATCAGCTCCTTGATACCCGCCTTGCCCAGCGCCAGCATCTCGGCAAACTGCTGCTCGGTAAACGGCGCACCCTCGGCGGTGCCCTGCACCTCGATCATGCCACCGTCTTCCGCCATCACCATATTCATATCGGTATCGGCGTGGGAGTCCTCCGGGTAGTCCAGGTCCAGCACCGCCTGGCCTTCATAAATACCCACGGAAATTGCCGCCACCATATTTTTCAGCGGATCGGTGTCGATAATTTTTTCCCGCTGCATATAGCGAATGGCATCCACCAGCGCCACGCAGGCACCGGTAATCGACGCGGTACGCGTGCCACCATCTGCCTGGATAACGTCACAGTCGAGGGTAATCTGGTGCTCGCCAAGGGCCTCCAGGTCCACCGCCGCGCGCAGGGAACGGCCGATCAGGCGTTGAATTTCTACGGTGCGTCCGCCCTGCTTACCGCGCGCCGCCTCGCGGCCCATACGGGTACCAGTGGAGCGGGGCAGCATGCCGTACTCCGCAGTAATCCAGCCACTGCCCTGACCGCGCAAAAAGCGCGGCACTTCTGCCGCCACAGAGGCGTTACACAGCACCTTGGTGTCGCCGAACTCCACCAGCACAGAACCCTCCGCGTGGCGGGTATAGTTGCGGGTGATGCGCACATCGCGCAGTTGTTCTGGTTTGCGGCCGCTTGGTCGCTGCATATCTCACCTCTTTAGAATCATCGTTAACTTGCAAGCCCGGCATTATAGCCATCAAAGCACACAATCACCCTGTGCTATGATTTGCCGCTCATTTTCCAACACGTATGCTCAATTAGAGCATTTCTGGAGCACGGCAGTATGGCCAATAACAAAGTGCGCAGCATGACCGCTTTCGGGCGTGCCGAGGTAAATTACTCCACCGGTACCGCCGTATGGGAAATGCGCTCGGTGAACCATCGTTACCTGGAACCGCACTTCCGCCTGCCGGAAGCTGCCCGCGCACTGGAACCTAAACTGCGTGAACAGCTGCGCAAAACCCTGAACCGCGGCAAGCTGGAAATGACCCTGAACCTCAGGGCCGTGAGCGGCGAGGCTGCGGCGATTGAAGTAAATCAGCCACTGGTCGAGCAACTGCTGGCGGCGGCCAAGCAAGTCTCACCGGGTCTTGGCGGTCTCGACAGCCTGCCACTCAACCCCATGGAAATCCTGAAATGGCCGGGGGTGATTGCCGAACCGGAAACCGATGCGCAGGAACAGGCCAACGCCATCCTCGACGGCTTCAAGCAGGCGCTGAAACAGCTTGTGGAAAACCGCGAGCGCGAAGGCGCCGAACTCGCCGGCTTTATCGAAGCCCGCCTCGCTGGCATCAACGACCAGGTCACCACCGTGCGTGCGCTACTGCCGCAGATTCTGCAAAACCAGCGCGAAAAACTGAAAACCCGGCTGGAAGAACTGCTCGAGGAAATCGACAAGGATCGAATCGAGCAGGAAATCGCGCTGCTCGCACAAAAAGCGGATGTGGATGAAGAGTTGGACCGCCTCGACGCCCACATCACCGAGACCCGCCGGGTACTCAAAAACGGCGGCCCCATCGGCCGTCGCCTTGACTTCCTGATGCAGGAATTCAACCGCGAGGCCAACACGCTTTCATCCAAAGCGATAGTAACTGACACCACTCAGGCTGCGGTGGAGCTGAAGGTATTGATCGAGCAGATGCGCGAGCAGGTGCAAAACATCGAGTAAAGCTCGATCACACAACCTGGCCGCGAGCGCGCCTTGAGCTGCGGCCAGTGCGTGGAATCCGCATTTCAGACTGCATCGATTATTCTCGTCACCATTTAACTACCACCAGGCTGAATTTACCTCGACTGACCGCGCCACTTGTGGATAAATATGCATATCCGCAAATATAGATAAGTTCGAGGTCAGCTGTGCTATGCAATGATGTTTACAGTGATGAGTATTCCATCGGTGTGGTTGCAGGTACCGCGACAGATACCCGTTTTGGCCTCGATTTTCTCGCTGCCCGCCAGATAGTGGGGCTGGGCATCTCCCTTTCTGCCTCACCGCAGGCGCAAACCCAGCTGCAGGCGCTGGAGCGGGGCGCTCTCACCCAGAAACTGATCAATGCGATTGAGTCACTGCAGCAGCAGGGTGCTGCGGCGGCGATGATCTACTGCAACTCACTGTCTGGCGCGGTGGACCTGGATACCGTGCGCGCGACGGTGTCGATCCCGGTGGTCTCACCGCTGGACGTGTATGCGGAGTTGACCCAGCGCTATCGCAATTTTGGGCTGCTCGCCGCCAACTGCCAGAGTTGCGCCAACATCGAGCGGGAAATCCTACTGCGCAACCGCAGTGCCAAGGTCATCGGCATCGGCAACCTGCAGATTGTGGAGGATATTGAGGACGGGGTATCGCCGGCGGAGTTGGTGCAACAGCACGCGCTGGATGACCTGGCGGCGGCGCTGGTGAAAAGCGGCGTGCAGATCCTGATTCTCGGCTGCACCCACTTTGACTATTTCTACGATGAATTGCTTAGCCACTGTGACGGTATCAAACTGTTCCTGCCATCGGAGCGCATGCTGGCATTGCTCAAGGCACAGGCCCTCGCAGCGGCTTAATCCTGCCACTGCGCAGGCCCATCTTGCACCGCTTAATAAGCCTTACCAGATCGTTTGGCACTGTACGATTGCATAGCTAGAACCATTCCGGTTGCATCGCAAAGCTGGTGCCATCAATTTCTCCCACCAGCTGCGACCAATGGTAGATTTTTGGTAATTCCGAGCGGAAGAAAAATTGCATCGCCTGCAGTTTTCCGCGATAAAAGTGCTCATCTTCTGTGTGCGGACTGGCGCGGATCCCTCTGTCGGCAGCGAGGCCCTGACGCAGCCAGATCCACGCCACCACAATATGCCCGAACATCTCCAAATAACTGACCGAGTTGGAGAAAACCAGATCGATATTTTTCTCCGCGGTGGCACCAAGCACCACAGACGTGGTTTGTTGCAGCTCCGCAACAGCCGCGTGTAACTGCTCGGCAAACAGGCTCAACTCGGTATCGCGCGCGCTTTCGATGGTGCCCTGTATTTCCGCGAGCATTGCCTGGTAACCGGCAAAGTTATTCATCGGCACCTTGCGCCCGAGCAGGTCGAGAGACTGAATACCGGTGGTGCCCTCATGAATCGGGTTCAGGCGGTTATCCCGGTAAAACATTTCCACCGGGTGTTCATTGATATAGCCGTGGCCACCCATAACCTGAATCGCCAGGTTGTTGGCCTTGGGTCCGTATTCCGAAGGCCAGGTCTTAATAATCGGGGTCAGGAAATCGAGCAGGGTGTGCGCCTGCGTGCGGGCTTGTTCACTTTCTGCGGTTTTTGCGTCGTCGGCCAGCTGGCTACCGAGTAGACACAGGGCATAGGCACCTTCGGCATAGGCCTTCTGCGCGAGTAGCATGCGACGCACATCGGCGTGCTCGATAATCGGAATGGGCGGAGATTGCGGGTCTTTGTTTCCCAATAGCCGACCCTGGGGGCGCTCGCGTGCATAGTCGAGGGAATACTGGTAGCCGGTCAGCGCGGTGAGGGCGGCACCGGTGCCCACCATAATGCGTGCCTCGTTCATCATGTGGAACATATACATCAGTCCCTTGTTTTCTTCGCCCACCAGATAGGCCTCGGCGCCGCCGTTTTCACCAAAACTCAGCGCGGTGGAGGTGTGCCCGCGACCGCCCATCTTGTGGAACAGGCCGGCCAGCGCCACATCGTTGCGCTCGCCGAGACTACCGTCTTCTTTGAGCAGGAATTTCGGCACGATAAACAGAGAAATTCCCTTCACGCCCTTGGGCGCACCCTTAACCCGTGCCAGCACCAGGTGCACAATATTTTCACTGAGTTCGTGGTCGCCGCCGGAAATAAAAATCTTGTTGCCGGTGAGTCGATAACTTCCATCCGGTTCACGCGTTGCTGTGGTAGTGAGGTCCGCAAGCCCGGAACCGGCACCAGGCTCGGTCATCGCCATGGTGCCCATAAAGCGTCCCTCGCGCATGGGACGCACCCAAGTGTCGATCTGTTCCGGGGAACCGTGTGCCTCAATCAGGTTGGCATTGGCATCGGTCAGAGAAATATATCCCAGAGTGGTACTGGCCACGGCCGACAAATGCGCCTGGGCTGCGTTGGAAACGATGAGTGGCAATTGCATACCGCCACTTGCAAAGTCACTGGCGGGCGCGGCGAGACCCGCTGCAATCACTGCGTCCAGTGCCGGTTTGATTTCGGGAATCAGGTGTACCTTGTTGCCATCGAACGTCGGCTGGTGGTTATCCACCTTCTGGCGGATCGGCAGAAAGTGTTTCAGCGCAACCGTCTTGCCGGTAGCGATGGCGGCATCAAATGTCTCGCGGCTGTGTTCGGCATAGCGCGGACGCGCGGTTAGGGATTCCGCATCAAACAGTTCGTAGAGCATGAATGTGAGATCGCGTTCGCTGAGCACTTGTGCTGGCATAAATCACCCAATTTTTATAAGCCGGACCGGTTGCGGATTGTTTCGGACAGCATTTGCCCGCAGTTGGGTATTGTTGACCCTGTTGATAGACTCGGCCATTACCTCTCAGGTCAAGTTTGGGCTAGGTCAAATTCGGCGGCCCTGCGGCACGCATTATCGTGGTGAATTTCTTTTCGGCGGCAATATGAGCGATACAGCCTATCCAGCTTTTGGGCACCTCTTGCGTTTTTGGCGCCAGGTGCGCGGCATCAGTCAAGAGGCCCTGGCACTCAACCTGCAATCCTCAACCCGCCACATCAGCTTTCTGGAGAATGGCAGAGCGCGCCCGAGTGAATCACTCGTCGCCGCGGTCAGTGAGGCGCTGCAGCTCGGCGAGCGCGACAGCAGTTACCTGCGGTTGGCGGCAGGATATCTGGCGTGCAGCCAGACCGTCGACTTTACCACAGCGGAATTCAAATGGTTGCGCAAGGCGACGCTGCTTACCCTTAAGGCGATGGACCCCTACCCGGCGGTGCTCATGGATCGCTACGGCCGACTGCTGATGGTCAATCGCAGTTGGGTAGCCTTTTATCGAGAAGTGGTCAGCGAGAAGGAGCTGGCCGGGGTAGCAAACTATTTCGAGTTTTTATTCCGGCCACCAGCAGAGGGCGCCGCCCAGGAATCCTGGCGGCACATGCTGGCAATGATTCTTATGTATGCGCAACAGGAAGCGCTGCTGACCAATGATCCTATTTACCAAGGGATGGTGCGTGAGCTAGCGAACCACGCGGATGTGCCAGAGGACTGGGCTGAGATTGCGTCACGCCTGGAACCCATGACCAGCTACCGGGTACAACATTCCTATAAAGGCAAGCATATGCAGTTTTTCAACGTAAGCCTGAATGTGGGTGCGGTGGGGCCGGCCTCTTATGTATCCGAACCGCGCCTGGCCATTAACACACTCTATCCTGAAGATGACGCGCTTGACCTGAGTCAGACAATAAGTGCCGACCTCACGCACCCCTTACTTTTCTACTAGCGTACTAATCCAGTCAGGCTTTTTTAAAGTAAGGATCAACACGTCCACGCAAACCATGCAGGGTGCCCATGAATAAAGCTGAAAAAATTTCCGCGCTTGCCATCCCCGTCATACTGGCGCTTGCGGCGGGCCTGGCCGCACTACTGTCGTCGCACAGTGTCTGGTTTGCCGGCGCACCCTTGCTGGTATGGATGTTTGTATTGGCATTCGTCATACAGTGGCTGGTTTTCATACCCTCTTTTCGCAAACAAACCGAGAAATTTTTTGATCTGACCGGCAGCGTGACCTATCTCAGCGTGGTGCTGGTGCCGCTGTGGTTAAACCCAGAGTCATCGTCGCGCGCCACACTAGTGGCAGCGCTGGTTGGCCTGTGGGCGCTGCGCCTGGGTTCCTTTTTATTCTTCCGTATTCGGAAAGATGGCAAAGACCGTCGTTTCGATGAGATAAAACCATCATTTATGCGCTTTCTCATGGTATGGACGCTTCAGGGGTTGTGGGTCAGTGTTACCGCCTGTTGCGCGCTGGTGGTGCTTACCAGTAAACACAGCGAGCCACTCGGTATGTGGGCGCTGGCGGGAACACTGGCGTGGTTATTAGGCATGACCATCGAAGTGGTCGCCGATACACAGAAATCCCGCTTCAAAGCCAATCCGGCAAACCGGGGCCGCTATATCGATAGCGGCTTGTGGGCCTGGTCACGGCACCCGAATTACGCCGGCGAGATATTACTGTGGACCGGTATCGCACTGATTGCAGTGCCAGTGCTGCAAGGCAGCCAGTGGGCGGCACTGATTTCACCGGTTTTCGTCTTTGTCCTGCTGCGCTATATCAGTGGTGTGCCGATGCTGGAAAAACGCGCCGACGAAAACTGGGGTGACCAGGCAGACTACCAACGCTACAAGGCGCGCACCCGCCTGTTGTGGCCAATACCCACGCGGGCGCAATAACCACGCACATTGGACGGAGAGTGCATACGCGCAGGCCGCGTTAACTGGCATAATCCCGCGAATGCTTTCCGATACCTCTTTGAAGCGTGCCCTGCTGATTGCCAAGCAGTGGCCCGAACCCGCCTCCACAGCCGCCGGCCGGCGCACGCTGGATATTCTCGACCTGCTCGCCGAGGCGGGCTACGTCGTGGAAATTGCCAGCCCTGCGCAGCCCACGCCCTTTCAGGCAAAGTCCGGATACGGCGAACATCAGATCGAAGTGAACGAGTCCAGTTTTGATGACTGGGTGCGCCAGCTGGATCCGACGCTGGTGATTTACGATCGCTTTATGATGGAAGAGCAGTTCGGCTGGCGGGTGCGCGCGCAGTGCCCCCGGGCAATGACCATTCTCGATACCAGCGATTTTCATAGCCTGCGCGAAGCGCGCCATCAGGCAGCAAAAACCGGCGAAGCACTCAACCTGTTCCATGCGAGCGCGGAACGTGAAATCGCGGCCATGGCGCGCTGCGATCTCACCGTGATGATCTCCCAAGTGGAAGTGGACCTGCTCCAGCAGCACTTCTGCCTGCCGGATTGGCAACTGCACTACCTGCCGTTTCTGGTGCGGGAAATGCCAGACCTCGACACACTGCCGGATTTCGAACAGCGCGGGCACCTGGCAATGATCGGCGGCTTCAAACATGCCCCAAACCGCGATGCGGTGGCGTGGTTTGCCGAAGCCATATGGCCGCGGGTGCGCGCTTTACTGCCGGAGGTGGAGTGCCATGTGTACGGTGCCTACGCCGACCATGCCATGCAGCGTTTCCACAAACCAAAGACCGGGCTGCGCATTGTCGGGCGTACCGACGATGCACTGGCGACTTTGGCCCGCTATCGCCTGAACCTGGCGCCACTGCGGTTTGGCGCGGGCCAGAAGGGCAAGATTCTCGATGGGTGGCTGTCCGGTACGCCCACCGTGACCACCCCCATCGGTGCGGAATCCATGGCGAGCACGGATGCCTGGGGTTACCCGGTGAGCGACTGCCCGGATACCTTTGCTTCAACCACCGCAGAGCTGTATCAAAACAAGGCGGCGTGGCAGCAGGTGCGTAATGCCGGTACCCGGGCTCTCGCCAGCGGATTTAGCTACGCGGATCATGCGCCGGAATTTCTCGCACGCATCGAAGCCATTGCCGCGGACCTGGAGGCGCATCGCAACCGTAATATCTGGGGGCGCATCCTGCGGCGCACCGAACACCGCGCCGAGGAATTTATGAGCCGCTGGATCGAGACAAAAAACAAATTGGCAGATAGCAACTAAGTCATTGCCGCTGCGACAAAACAACTAACCAACCATGCGCCTATTCGCTCCCGTCACCATCATCGCCATCGCCCAGTTGCTGGGTACCTCGCTGTGGTTCAGCGCCAATGGGGCGGCGGACGACTTAATGGCGAGCTGGCAGGTGACCGCAACGGATATCGGCTGGTTAACGAACGCGGTGCAGGCCGGGTTTATTCTCGGCACCTTGGTACTCGCGCTCGGCGGTATCGCCGACCGCTTCCGCGCAAGTCGGCTTTTCGTCTTTAGCGCACTGGCCGGAGCCCTGTTCAACGCCTGCTTCGCCTGGTTGGCGCATGATATTTTCACTGCGCTGGTGTTGCGCTTTTTCGTGGGTATTTGCCTGGCCGGTATTTACCCGGTGGGTATGAAGCTGGTGGTGAGCTGGGCACCAGAGCGCGCCGGTGCCGCGCTGGCACAGCTGGTGGCCATGCTCACCCTTGGCACAGCGCTGCCGCACGGTTTGCGCGAGCTGGGTGCGGACGTGCCCTGGCAGTGGATTATTTCCGCCTCTTCAGTGCTCGCGATAGTCGCTGCACTGCTGATCTTGCGGCTCGGTGATGGTCCGCATCTACCCGCACCCGTCAGCGCCAATCACAGCTCCCGCACCAAGCACTTTGCCACACCCGCGGTGCTGCAGGCATTCCGCATTCCGCGGTTTCGCGCGGCGGCCTGGGGTTACTTCGGACACATGTGGGAGCTGTATGCCTTCTGGACGGTGTTACCACTACTGATTGCGAGTGTCGGGCTGGCAGACGTATTCCAAGAGGTGGGGTTAGACGTTGGGGTAGCCGGCCTGTCGTTTGCCTTTATTGGTATTGGTGCGCTGGGCTGTATCGTCGGTGGGCTGCTATCGCGTCGCGTGGGCAGCAGCGTGGTTGCGATCACCGCGCTGATCATTTCCGGCTGCTGTGTGCTGATTTTTGCCCTGTTGTGGGATCGATTGTCGGCGGTTTGGCTGGTGGTACTGTTTTCAATCTGGGGGGCATCGGTCATCGCCGATTCGCCACAGTTTTCTGCGCTGTCGGCGAGCGCCTGTCCGCGGGAATTGGTAGGCGCCGCACTGGCGATCCAAAACTCCATCGGCTTCGGTATCACCGTCATTTCCATTGCTGCGCTCAGCCAGCTGATTGCAGTCACCGGCCCGACTGCCGTTTGGCTGTTGTTGCCTGGACCGGTACTCGGTGTTTGCGGGTTTCTCCTCACCCGGTGGCGCGCGCGCCAAATCTGAACGCGCTCTTAACTCATCTCCAATACCTACCTCTGCCCTCGAGCAGCCGCCGGTGCTGCAAAAGCGCCGCGATAGATTCGGCGCCCGCGGGCGAGACCTCCGTCACACCCACCCGGCAAACAGATACGTACGTACCAATTTCAACCTAAATTTGGCGCGAAAACCAAAGACTTGTCTCAATATCGCGCTGAGGTCGAAACAAATCTCCTCGTCACACCCTTGCCACGGATTACGATGCGACACCATTGCATCGCCGATACCGCGGCCGCTGCCCAGGAGTTCCGCAGTGCTTTAGCGGCGGCTGTACCCAGCTTCGTCGATAAAAATAATGAAGGAGAAACTCGCAACAATGAAACTATTCAATCTATTGGCGCGGAGTGTGCGCACATCCGGACGCGCCGGTGTCACCGCACTGCTGCTAAGCGCCGGCCTGAGCACCAGCTTTTCTGTGCAGGCGGTCGAACCGGAGCTTACCGCCACCAGCGTGGCCCCGCAGGAAATGGTCACCGACCGCATCATCGTGAAATACAAGAACACCGCGGCCGGAGCCAACAGCCTTGCCATGTCGCAAACCGCCATCGACCGTGTCGCGCGCACCGCCGGCCACCGCTTCAAACATATGCGTCGCCTCGCAACCGGTGCCCAGCTAATGAAACTTGAGAAGCGTGCGAGCAAAGCGGAAATGAACGCGATTATTGCGCGCCTGCAACAGGACCCGCAGGTGGAATACGCCGAGCCAGACCGGCTGATGCGCCCCATGGCCACCCCCAACGACACCAACTACAACCAGCAGTGGCACTACTTTGAATCTACCGGCGGGCTCAATCTGCCGGCGGCCTGGGATGTGACACAGGGGGAGGGTGTTGTGGTTGCGGTGATCGATACCGGTTACCGCCCGCACGTGGACCTGAATGCAAACCTGCTGCCCGGTTACGACATGATTTCCGACACCACCGTGGCGCAAGACGGCAACGGCCGCGACAGTGATGCCAGCGACCCCGGCGACTGGTCGCCAGCGGGTGCCTGTGGTCAGGGTGAGCCGGCGCGCGGCAGTAGCTGGCACGGTACCCATGTGGCCGGCACCATTGCCGCGGTAACCAACAACAACACCGGTGTTGCCGGCGTCGCCTACAAGTCGAAGATTGTTCCCATCCGGGTACTGGGCCGCTGTGGTGGTTATACCTCGGATATTGCCGACGGCATCATCTGGGGCGCCGGTGGCAATGTAAGCGGCGTACCCGCCAATGCCAACCCGGCGCAGGTATTGAACCTCAGCCTGGGTGGCGGCGGTGGCTGCGATACCACCACCCAGAACGCCATCAATACCGCACGCAGCCTCGGTACCACTGTGGTGGTTGCGGCGGGTAACTCCAATGCTAACGCCGGCAACTTCAGCCCGGCGAGCTGCTCCGGTGTTATCACCGTGGCATCCACCACCCGCGCCGGCAGCCGCGCTTACTACTCCAACTACGGCAGCGTGGTGGATGTAGCGGCCCCGGGTGGCGAAACCGCGACCAGCAGCAACGGCGTGCTTTCCACACTGAACAGCGGCTCCCAGGGCCCCGGCAGCGACAACTACGCGTTCTACCAAGGCACCAGTATGGCGGCGCCGCATGTGGCGGGTGCGGCAGCACTGTTGTATGCGGTAGACGGCGGAATTACGCCGGATGAGGTGGAAGCCAATCTGAAAAGCACCGCGCGCAGCTTCCCCGGCTCCTGCAGCCAGTGTGGTTCCGGCATCGTGGATGCAGCAGCGGCAGTGGCGGCAGCCAATGGCGGCGGTGGCGGCAATCCGGACCCGGGTGACGGTGCACTCAGCAACGGCGTGGCTGAAACTGGCCTGGCGGCAAGCTCCGGGCAGGAACTGCGCTATACCCTCGAAGTACCGGCCGGCGCCAGCAACCTGAGCTTCCAGATTTCCGGCGGCAGTGGTGACGCGGACCTGTACGTGCAGTACGGCAGCCAGCCGACCACTGGTAGCTACGAGTGTCGCCCATACCTGAACGGTAACAACGAGACCTGCTCCATCAGCAATGTGCAGGCGGGTACCTATCACGTGATGGTGCGCGCTTACAGCACCTTCTCGGGGGTGAGCCTGGTGGGCAGTTTTGACGAGTCGGGGAATGGCGGCGGCGGTGCTACCGGCTGGACCGAATCCAATGTATCCGGCTCTGCCAGTGCCTGGCAGCACTTCACCCTGGATGTGAACAGCGGCATGAGCACGCTGGAAGTATTGATGAGCGGTGGCAGCGGCGATGGTGACCTGTATGTGCGCTACGGCAGCCAACCCACCACCAGCAGCTACGACTGCCGCCCCTATCGCTGGGGCAACAATGAAAGCTGCAGTATCAGCAACCCGCAGTCGGGCACCTGGTACATCAGTATCCGCGGCTACAGCGCCTATTCGGGCGTAACCCTGCAGGCGGAAGCCGCACCCTGAAGTAAATAATAATTACCGCTGAATCCGAATTACCCCTCCTTGATTGGCCGGCATTTGCCGGCCTTTTTTGTTTACGCAGCGCAAGATTCGCGGGGCGGGGCACCGCTCGCCGTCACACCTGAGCGCTGGGCAACACCAAAAACACACGGATTTCGAAATCCGGTCTCTCAGGACATTGCTCACCCCGCGCCCTGTGGCAAGATTGCCTGCAAGTCACAACAAAGATAATCATACCGACGATTTCCGAGGTGCCCGTGGGACTGATCACCGCTGCCATTCCATTTTTTCTGCTCGCCGTACTGCTCGAGCTCACCCTGGACCGCTGGCGCGGCTGGGGCCTGTACCGTCTCAACGATGCGCTTGGCAGCCTGAGCGCCGGTATCTTGAGTCGCCTGCTCGGGTTGCTGCGGGTGGGATTGCTGATGCTCCTCTACATCCCGCTTTATCAGATGCTAGAGCCCACCTACCAGAGCCTGGGCATCCACTGGTCGCTGGATAACCCCTGGCACATCGCCCTGGCGGTAATCCTGTACGACTTCTGCTACTACTGGCGACACCGCATTGCCCATGAGATCAATATCTTCTGGGCGGAGCACCTGGTGCATCACCAGAGTGAGGAGTACAACCTGACTACCGCGCTGCGCCAGTCCAGTGACTTTCTTCCCATGTCGTGGATGTTTTACCTGCCGCTACTGCTGGTGGGGATGCCCCCGGAAGTGCTGCTCACCGCCGGTGCCATCGACCTGATCTACCAGTTCTGGGTGCACACCCAGAAGTTTCCCAAGATCCGCTGGATGGAATGGATCCTGGTTTCACCGTCCAACCACCGCGTGCACCACGCCCAGAACAAGGTGTATGTAGACCGCAACTATGGCGGCGTGTTGATCATCTGGGACCGCCTGTTCGGCACCTATCAGGAAGAGCTGGACGACGAGCCCTGCATCTACGGTGTGCGCAAGCCGCTCAATACCTTTGACCCGTTCGCCGCCAATCTGCAGCACCTGAAGCGCATGTGGCTGGACGCGCTGTACACCAAGAGCTGGAAGGAAAAACTGACGCTGTGGTTCCGCGCCACCGGCTACCGCCCGGCGGATGCCGAAGCAGCGATGCCCGTCCCCAGCAGTGACCTGGACAACTTCCAGCGCTTCGACCCGCAAATCAGTCGCGGCGTGCGCTGGTATGCCTTGGCCCAACACCTGGTTTATTCCGCCGCTACCCTGGCGCTGCTGCAGTACAACAGCCTGCTGGGCTTTGGCAGCAGCGCGCTGCTCGTGGCGATGATGGTGGCCGGACTGGTCCTGAATGGCCGCATCCTCGACGGTAATCCGCGCACCCGCTACTGGGAACTGGGTCGACTGGCGGTGCTCGCCGCGGCGATTCCGCTTATGCCACCGCTGATCTGGGCCGCGGTTGCCGGCTACTGCCTGGCCAGCGCGACACTCTGGTGGTGGTTGGTTTTTAGCGACAAAGACGATACAGTCACGCCCGTTAGTCATTAACGCAAGGAATCCGCAGTAGCCCGCCTTCCCCAAAGGCATGGTTGTGATTCCGCAGGCACCTCGACCGGCTTCGGGAACCCTGCCTCCCCGTGGCAGGCGGACCGGAAAAGCCCAACACTTTGCCCCCAGCACCGGTCGGGGTTCGCCTGTTTTGCATTCCCCGGGTGGTCCCCGGTGCGCTCCGCGCCCGTTACATTCGCTCCAAGGCCGTGACATTCGCTCCGCGGCGCTCGCATTCGCTATAATCCCCGCCCATCACCCCACTTACTCACACTGCAGCAAGGTTCGCCGTGTCCACAGGTACTCTCTATACGGTCTCCGCGCCCTCCGGCGCCGGTAAAACCAGTCTCGTCAAAGCGCTGATCGAGGCCGATACTCAGGTCACGGTGTCTGTGTCACACACCACCCGGCCCATGCGCCCCGGTGAAATCGACGGCATCAACTATCATTTCGTGGACCACGACGGCTTCGCGAGCATGCTGCAGGAAAATGCGTTCCTCGAGCACGCGCAGGTATTTGAGAATTTTTACGGCACGTCCAAAGCGTGGGTGGAAGAAACCCTCGCCAGTGGTCGCGACGTGATTCTGGAAATCGACTGGCAGGGCGCGCAGCAGGTGCGCAAGCTGATGCCCCAGACGGTGGGTATTTTCATCCTGCCGCCGTCGCAACAGGCACTGCATGAGCGGCTGACCGGGCGCGGCCAGGATGACCAGGCGGTGATCGACAAGCGCATGGCCCAGGCGATCGACGAGATGTCCCACTACGTGGAGACCGATTACCTGGTGATCAACGACGATTTCACCACCGCGCTGAATGAGCTGCGCGCAATCATGGTGGCGGAACGGCAGCGGCTGGCACGGCAGCAGGAGCAGCACGCAGGTCTGCTGCAATCCTTACTGCGCAAGCAAGCGTAAAAAAGGTCAGTTAAACAACGCGAAGAACGCATTGTTCGATTTGCGTACACCGCGCGGTCCGGTAGAATAGTCAACCCCGTCCGCGTCGGGCCGACCGACCAGACAACAGAATTTGTCCTTTTGCCCGCACGCGGGCAAACCCAAACTGGAACAGAGATTTTATGGCACGTATTACCGTTGAAGATTGCCTCGACCACGTAGACAACCGCTTTGAGCTGGTGATTGTTGGCAGCAAGCGCGCTCGCCAGATCGCTACCGGCGGCCGCGATCCGATGGTTGCGGAAGAAAACGACAAGCCCACCGTAATCGCCCTGCGCGAAATCGAAGAGGGCTTCGTTGACGCCAGCATCCTGGACGAGCCGGAAGAAGAACCGGTACAGGCCGCTTCCCCGGCGCCGGTATTCCTGTCCGAGCAGGACCTATAATCCCGATTCCACGTATTAATGCAGGATTTGCAGGAAATCTAAGAGGCGAGCGCGGCTTTGCACACGATCGATAGTCTGGCCCATCGCCTCTCGTCCTATCTTCCCCCCGATCAGATCCAGTTCGTCCGCCGCGCCTACTTCTACGCGGAGCAGGCCCATGAGGGCCAGGCACGGCGCTCTGGCGAGCCCTACATCACCCATCCTCTCGCAGTTGCCACCATTCTCGCGGGCATGCACATGGACGCCCAGAGCCTGGCCGCCGCCATGTTGCACGATGTCATCGAAGACACCGGCATCCCCAAAGCGGCGCTGGCCGAGCAGTTTGGCGAGGAGATTGCGGACCTGGTGGATGGGGTGTCCAAGCTGACCCAGTTTGAGACCGACAGCCCGGCGGAAAAGCAGGCGGAGAACTTCCAGAAAATGGCCCTGGCCATGGCGCGGGATATCCGCGTGATTCTGGTGAAGCTCGCCGACCGCCTGCACAACATGCGCACCCTCGGCTCCCTAAAGCCCAGCAAGCGCGCGCGCATTGCCCGCGAGACCCTGGAAATCTATGCGCCCATCGCCAACCGCCTGGGCATGAACGATGTGCGGATCGAATTCGAAGACCGCGCCTTCTTCGCTATCTACCCACTGCGTGCCAGCCGTCTGCGTGCCGCGCTGGTTGCCGCCCGCGGCAACCGCAAGGAGCTGCTGGAAAAAATCCAGAACGCCATTGAGCTGCGCCTGGAGCGGGAGAATATCGACGCACTGGTAATCGGCCGTGAGAAGCACCTGTTCAGCATTTACCAGAAGATGCGTTCGAAGAAGAAGTCGTTCAAGGAAATCATGGACGTCTACGCCTTCCGCATCATCGTCGACAGTGTGGACACCTGTTACCGCACCTTCGGGGTTATCCACAACCTTTACAAACCGGTCATCAGCGAGTTCAAGGACTACATCGCCATCCCCAAATCCAATGGCTACCAGTCGCTGCACACGGTGCTGCTGGGTATGCACGGGGTGCCGATCGAGGTACAGATCCGCACCAAGGAAATGGACGAGATGGCCAACAGCGGTATTGCCGCGCACTGGCTGTACAAGTCGTCTGGCGACGAAGTACTGAATACCGGCGGCACCAGCCAGGTACGTGCGCGCCGCTGGGTGCAGGGCCTGCTGGAGATGCAGCAGCGCGCCGGCGACTCACTGGAATTTATCGAAAACGTAAAGATCGACCTGTTCCCGGACGAGGTTTACGTGTTCACGCCCAAGGGCAAAATCATCGACCTGCCCGCCGGCGCCACCGCGGTGGACTTCGCCTATTCGGTGCACACCGATATCGGCAATTCCTGTGTGGCGGTACGCATCAACCAGCGCCTGGCGCCGTTGTCGCAGCCGCTGGAGAGCGGCCAGAAGGTGGAGATTCTCACCAGCAAGAATGTGCAGCCGAACCCGAACTGGCTAAATTTCGTGGTGACCGCGAAAGCGCGCAGTGCCATTCGCCACTACCTGAAGCACCAGCGCCATCACGATTCCATTGCCCTTGGCCAACGCCTGCTGGAAAAGGCTTTGACCAAGTTCGACCTCAAGCTCTCTGACCTGACCAAGGAACAGATCAAGCGCGGGGTGAAAGAAGCCCATTACGAGAGTTTCGAGAACCTGCTGGAGGAGATCGGTCTCGGCAACCGCGCGGCATTCTCCGCGGCCAAACTGCTGGTGCCACCGGGTACCACCGAGACCGAGGCGAGCAATATTTCCTCGCCGCTGACCATCGATGCCCAGGAGGGCATGATGATCAGTTTTGCCCGCTGCTGCCGCCCAATTCCCGGCGACACGATTATGGGACACATCAGTTCCGGCAAGGGTGTGGTGGTGCACCGGGATACCTGTCGCAATGCGGCGGAGTTGCGCGAGCATCCGGAAAACATCATGGCGGTGAACTGGTCACCGGATGTAAAAGGCGAGTTCCTTGGCGATGTGCGGGTGGAGGTGGAGTCCGAGCGCGGCATCATTGCCCGCCTGGCGACGCGTATTACCGAAGAGGGTGCGAGCATCGAGCAGATCCATGTGGACGAGAAAGATGCGCAGCACAGCACCATTGCCCTCACTCTGGAAGTGACCAACCGCGTGCACCTGGCGCAGGTGATGAAACGGCTGCGTAACTTGCCGGCGGTGATCAAGATCGCGCGGCCCTGATTTTCAGGCTCCTACATCCCTTTGCGGTCAGTATTCTGCTGGCCAGCTCCCTCTTCAATAGGTGCTGATCGCTTCCGCCTGGGTCCGGCCCGTCACGGGTGCCCATCCGCCAAACAACCTGTCGGCAATCGTTTGTCGGATGGGCACCCGTGACGGGCCTTCGTGGTTGGTTTGGGCTTGGGGTTTTTTGCGGATGTGGATTGCGTGGTTGTTGTGAAATTCGCGCGGCTTTTGCGCGAATTTTCTCAGTTTGTGGATGAGTTCCGCATATCGCATTCTGGTCCTTTGCGCCGCTCCCCAAGCCTACAAAACCGCGCTATATTCTCCCGCTTCCTTTTTTCAGTAAGTAGGCCCCAATAGGGTCAGGAGAGGTCATCCATGCCCAATCGCGCCGTGATAAAAACCGATAAGGCACCGGCAGCAATCGGCAGCTATTCCCAAGCGGTCAAGGTCGATAACACTATTTACTTGTCCGGTCAGATCCCGCTGGTCCCGGAAACCATGGAACTGGTATCCAACGATTTCCGTGAGCAGGCGGTGCAGGTATTTAAGAACCTGCAGGCGGTGTGCGAGGCCGCGAACGGTACCCTGGATGACCTGGTAAAGCTGAATCTGTACCTCACGGACCTGAGCAATTTCGCTACCGTCAATGAAGTGATGCAGGAGATGTTTACCAAACCATTCCCGGCGCGTGCGGCGGTAGGCGTGAGTGAACTGCCCAAGGGTGCGCAGTTCGAGGCGGAAGGTATTCTTGTGATCTGAGGGATTGCCGCGCGCCGCTCGGGAGGGGCGGCGCGAGCTTGTGAATCAATCGTTTTCCAGCAGGGTGCGGTAGCCGGCGCGGTAATCCGGATACAGCATTTCATAGCCGCTATCCAGCATGCGCTTGTTGCTCAGTTTCTTGGAGCGACGTTCGCTGGTGGCCACTTCTTCGCGCAGGTGCGCGCTGGTATAGCCCATCGACTTTGCCAGCCAGCTCTGTAGTTCGTACATGGGTACCGGGGTGCAGTCCGCACCGATATACAGTTTTTCCAGCGGCATGCCTGTTTTCTGGCCCTCGATCAGGTGCGCCAGAAAACCGACGGCGTCGTCCACGTGAATGCGGTTGCTGAACTGGGGCGGTGAGGGCGGTGCACAGCGGCCGGCACGCACTTGCGAAAGCAGGCGATCGCGGCCGGGGCCATAGATACCGGCAAAGCGCACCACACAGGTTTCGGTCACACTTTGCTGGGCAATTTTTTCCGCGGCCAGCAGTGCTTCACCCTGGAAGCTGCTTGGCATGGGTTGGGAACGCTCATCCAACCACTGGTCACCACTCTGGCCGTACACACGGGTAGAAGAAACCCACAGCAGCAGGCGCGGAGGCTTTTCCATATCCGCGAGGGACTGGCGCAGGCAGGTGGCGGTTTCGACATAGGCGCGCTGGTAGGCCTGGGGGGTGCTGGCGCCGGGGGTGAAGGTGGCGATGACAATGTCGGCACCCTGGCTCAGGTGGCGATGGATATCCTCAGTCTTGGTAGCATCGCCGCGGCGCCAGTTGACGACGTCCGCGCGGCGCTTGCGTGCCAGTGCCTGTAGCGGATTGCGCCGCACGCCAAACACATCGTACGCCTTGCGATCCAACTTCAGTGCGAGGCGTGTCCCCAGATCGCCGCAACCGAAGATCCAGACTTTTTCCTTTGCCATAACCGCTTGCTTTTTCCCCTGGGTACCGAACGCCGGTCCCAATATCGTTCGCGCTTCACGCTGGTGGGCGCGATTAGAATTATACGTCGAAACTGTTCGCTCAACTGCACGCCGAACTGCATGCCCGACGGTATGTCGAACTGCGATGAACTTTCAGTCAGATTAGCTATTTATAGCCCGTTCTGCGGACAAAATCTGTGAACGGGGCCCGCTGCTAATCGGGGCCCCGTACCAAATAGACGAATGAGGCTTCGTCACCCTCGGGATTTCACCATGCGATAGATAAACAGCAAGATAACTGCACCCACTACCGCGGTAATAATACTACCGAGAGACAGGCCGCCGGTGGTGCCAAGCCCGACGAAACTACCGACCCAGCCACCGATAAACGCGCCTACGATACCGATGACCATGGTGACAATCCAGCCGCCCGGGTCTGGCCCCGGCATGATCCATTTGGCCAGCGCGCCGGCAATAAGTCCGAGAATAATCCAAGATAAAATTCCCATAGCGATCCTCCGCTTGCAGTAATTTGAACGCTTGCCTTCCATGTATAGTAAAAAAAGCGCCACATTGCCGGTGCGGTGCGCAAGTTAATAGCAAAAGTTACTATTCATAAACCTGCCTAATAGCATTTTTTTCTAGATTGTGACATTTACACAATGGCCCGGCGGTTTTGCTGGCCGCCGGGGGGTGTTTATGAATAAACTCTATCGCCTGGATTTATCTGATTGCGTTTACCATGACACTGAACGAGCTCCGATACATCGTTACCCTGGCGCAGGAACAGCATTTTGGCCGCGCGGCGGAGCGCTGCTTTGTCAGCCAGCCCACCCTGTCCATTGCGGTGAAAAAGCTGGAGAAAGAACTCGGCGTAGCCCTGTTCGAACGCTCCAAGACCCGGGTGCAGGCTACGCCACTAGGAGAGCGTATCGTCGCGCAGGCGCAGCTGGTACTGGAACAATCCGCCGCCATCAAGGATATCGCCAGCGCCGGTAAGGACCAGCTCAGCAGCCCTCTGTCGGTGGGCGCCATCTTTACCATTGGCCCCTACCTGTTTCCCCACTTTATTCCCCAGCTGCAGCAACGGGCGCCGCAGATGCCGCTGTATGTCGAAGAGGGTTATACCTCGACCCTGCGCGGAAGGCTGCGCAAAGGGGAGCTGGACGCGGTAATCATCGCACTGCCATTTACCGAGCCGGATGTGGTAACCCAGCCGCTCTACGACGAGCCGTTTGTGGTACTGATGCCCTCGGACCACCCGCTGGCAAAATACGAGGCGCTGACCCCGGACCAGCTGTGTGAAGACAACGTATTACTGTTGGGTGAAGGCCACTGCTTCCGCGACCAGGTTCTGGAAGCCTGCCCGCAGCTGCAGCAGTCCATCGAGAAAGAAGCCGGCAGCGGGCATATCCGCACCGCCGCCGACGGCAGTTCCCTGGAAACCCTGCGCCATATGGTAGCGTCACGCCTGGGCATCACGGTGTTGCCGCTGTCTGCCGCCGCCGCCTCGCAATACGCCACCGGCGTGCTGGTGACCCGCCCGTTTGTCGCCCCGGCACCGCAACGCACCGTGGCGCTGGCATGGCGCGCCAGTTTTCCCCGGCATCGCGCCATCGACATGCTGCGCGACGCCATCAACCAGTGCCAGCTGCAGAGTCCGTGAGCCAGCCGCAGAATCCTCCGCAAAAACCCCTGGCAGAAATTCCCGTCACCGCGCTCAAGGGTGTCGGCGCCAAACTCGCGGAAACCCTCGCCAAACTGCACATCAGCTCCCTGCAGGACCTGCTGTTTCACCTGCCTGCGCGCTACCAGGACCGCACTCGAGTGGTACCGCTGGCAGGCCTGCGCCCGGGCATGGACGCCGTCATCGAAGGTGAAGTGCGCGCAGCGGACGTCATTTTCGGGCGCCGCCGCAGTCTCGCGGTGCGCATTCAGGACACCACCGGCAGCGTGACGCTGCGCTTTTTCCATTTCACTGCAGCCCAAAAAAACCGCCTGGCGGCGGGCACGCGCGTGCGCTGCTATGGCGAAGCGCGCCGCGGCAGTGCCGGCATCGAGCTGTATCACCCGGAAACCGAGGTGCTCAGCGAGACCACATCCCCCAACGCGGAAACCCTGACCCCGGTGTACCCGCTGACCGAAGGACTGGGGCAGGGGCGCCTGCGCGCACTGATCGGCCAGGGCCTCGACTGGCTGGCCCAGGGCAACGTGAGCGAACTTTTGCCGGCCCAGCTGTTGCCGCAGGCAATGCAGCTGCCGCTGGTGGGTGCACTGATGTATCTGCACCAGCCACCGGCAGATGCTGACCTCGCCCAATTGGCCGAGGGCCAGCATCCGGCACAACAGCGGCTGGCGCTGGAGGAACTGCTCGCGCACCACCTGAGCCTGCTGGAGTTGCGTCGTAACGGCGCCCAGGTTGCCGCACCACCGCTAGCGCCGAATGCGGCGCTGGAGCGGGATTTCCTTGCGCGTCTGCCATTTACGCCCACCAACGCCCAGCAGCGGGTGGGCAGGGAAATCGCCGATGACCTCGCCACCACTACCCCCATGATGCGCCTGTTACAGGGCGACGTGGGCGCCGGCAAAACGCTGGTCGCCGCGCGCGCGGCGCTGCAGGCGATCGGCGCCGGCCACCAGTGTGTGGTGATGGCACCCACGGAAATCCTCGCCGAGCAGCACCGCATTAACTTCAGCGGCTGGCTGGAGCCACTGGGTATTACCGTGGGCTGGCTCACCGGTAGCATGAAGGTCGCGGAAAGACGCGCGCAACTGGCGGCAATCGAAAATGGCGATGCACAGTTGATCGTCGGCACCCACGCGCTGTTTCAGGAAGGTGTGGAATTCCACCGCCTGGCGCTGGTGATCATTGATGAGCAGCACCGCTTCGGTGTGCGCCAGCGCCTGCAGTTGCGCGAAAAAGGCGCGGTCGAGGGCGAGACTCGCACCCAGCCCCATCAGCTGATCATGACCGCCACCCCAATTCCCCGTACCCTGGCCATGTCCGCGTTTGCCGACCTGGACTGCTCGGTGATCGACGAGCTGCCACCCGGACGGCAGCCGATCAATACCGTGGCCATTTCCAATGAACGCCGCTTTGATGTGATGGAGCGAGTGCAGGGCGCCGTGCGCGAAGGCCGACAGGCCTACTGGGTATGCACCCTGATTGAAGAGTCCGAGACCCTGCAGGCCCAGGCCGCAGAATCCACCGCCGAGGAACTGGCGGACACCTTGGACGGCGTGCGCGTGGCACTGGTGCACGGGCGCATGAAGCCGGAAGCCAAAGAGCTGGTGATGAAGGCCTTCAAGGCCGGCGAGGTGGATTTACTGGTGGCGACCACGGTAATCGAAGTGGGCGTGGATGTGCCCAATGCCAGCCTGATGATTATCGAAAACCCCGAGCGCCTGGGGCTCGCCCAGCTGCACCAGTTGCGCGGCCGGGTAGGGCGTGGCAGCATCGCCAGCCACTGCGTGCTGATGTATTCAACGCCACTGTCCGCCAACGGCCGTGCACGCCTGCAAGCTCTGCGCAGTCACTCGGATGGCTTCGCCATCGCCGAGGAAGACCTGCGCCTGCGCGGCCCGGGAGAGATCCTCGGCACCCGCCAGACGGGCGAGATCCAGCACCGTATCGCTGACCTGCAGCGGGACGCCCACCTGTTGCCGCAGGTGCAGCGCATTGCCGCGGCGCCACAGTTGAGCGAAGAGGCGCGCTCAGCGCTGGTGCGCCGCTGGTTGCACAACAAGCCGCGCTTTGCCGAGGCCTGAGTGCAGCCTGGGCCCGGCCCCCAACTCCCGTCTACCGACACCGATTTCCGCTACTGCTTTCTATTACTGGCTTTCGTCGCCGCTAGTGCTGTCCCGACAGTCAACCATCATTGCTGGGACCAATTAGTCACTTCGGGTCACTAATATTTTTGCACTCCTCCACCGGTGGTGGCAGCCTCATTGTTAGGGCAATTTGCCAGCCCCGGGCCGCTAGCCCGTTCCTACGATAAGAGTCCACGGGCACTGCACCCGCGACACCCATATTTGCATAGCGAACACCTGAAAGAATCAGGTGCAGGAGTCAGCTGAATGAGTCAGCGCAACATGTTCAACAGCGCAGCCTTCACCCAGCCCAGCGGCACCGTACAACGTCTCGCCAGCCTCGGCCTACTGCTGTGTACCAGTTTATGCGGGCTCTTGGCGCATGCTCAGGAGCAGCCCGTCCTCAATGTCACTCTCGCCAAAATCGAAGTGGCGGCAGAGGTACCCACACCGCTGCAAGGTAACGACTTCGAAAGCCTGCTCGCGCAAGCCACCAACGGCGGCGGCGTATCGGCAGCCAAGGAATCTGCCAGCCGCGAGTTCAGCGAGTATCTGCAGGCGCGCCTCGACCGCGCCCTGCGCGAATTCTTTGCCGATGAAGAGATTCCCCTGCGCAGCGATAACCACTCACTGATCCTGTTTAACTTTGTGGATATTTCCGTGGTCAAGCAGCTGAGCGGCCTCAAAACCAAGGGCGACGTGGAGATCGAGCGCGGTAACCTCAGCGCCAGTGGTGATTACCTGCTACGCCTGCAGGCCCCGGGGGAGCGGGTATTGAGAGAAAAACGCCTGGACATTGCCAACCTGCGGCTGAAAGGCAAGTACCAGATCAAGACCTCCCTGTACGGGGACGAAAACGAGGACAACACCGGTGAGCAACTGCAGCGCATGGCAGACCAGCTGGTGAAACGCATCCTCGACCGCATTGAGGACGACCTGGAAGCGGATGCGCTGCTCGAGCTTACCGGTCGCAGCTAATCCCAACTGACCCCAACCCACCCCATTAAGCCGGAACTAACATTGCTCGCCACCACAGAGGGTGGTGGTGAGCCCCTCCACTCTGGCTGCGCTTACCCCATTTATTGCACCCTCGCCGGGAACTACCTCACAACCCCCAGCGTGCCTGACGCACAGGTCACGAAATATTTTTGCGTTTGTCGACAATAAATGGCAGCTTGGTACAGACGTCTAACTTCACAAGGGCTAACCCTTGCCACGGCGTACACCACACACCTTCCCCGTATAAAAATAAAACAGGGAGCGATGTATGAGAAACCAAGCAATCCGCCGGCTGTTGGCTGCGGGCCTGTGCAGCCTGGCACTAGCCACAACCACTCTCGACCAGGCCATCGCCCAGGAGAGTTTCTGGGGCGGCAGCGACCACGTCCCCAGTCTCGTTATTACCCCCGGCAAAATCGCCATCGACGTTCCCATGCCCGTTTCCGGGGATATGCAGTTAATGTTGGCAATGGCCGGCAACGGCGGCGGGCTCGCCGAGCTCAAGCAAAAGGCGGTGCGCAGCTACACCCAGCATATCCATGGCGAGTTTGCCCGGGTGTTGTACGAATACCTGGAAGATGAGGAAGTGCCGCTGGTGAAGGAAAACGGCCTGCTGAACCTGGAAAACAATATCCAGATCCGGGTGGTCAAACACCTGAACAGCATCAAGCCCGGCAAAGAATTCGATACCGAGCGGGGGCTCGTCGCATTAAGCGGAGAGTTTCGCTTCACCCTCGCCGGGCGCAATGGCAACACCCTACGTGAACAGCGTATCGATATCGGCAAGCTGAAAATTACCGAAAAATATCGGGTCCGCAGTCATCTCGACGGCCGCGCCACGGAGGACAATACCGAGGAAGCCATCAAGGACGCCCTCACCGAAATGGTTGAGGAGCTGGTGGAGCGCATGGAAGACCACCTGGAGGCAGATGCGCTGCGCGATTTAGCCTCCGTTTGATCGCCGTTTCATCGTCGATACGGCAATAAAAAAAGGGCGAGACGCGCACGCGCCTCGCCCTTTTTCGCTGTTACAGGCCGGGTAACTATTAATCCAGACCTGTCAGGCCAACCACCTCAGGCGATGGTTGAGCG
>NZ_AFPJ01000027.1 GCF_000220505.1 Microbulbifer agarilyticus S89
GTCCGGAGTTATCTTTTGGGGTGCCAGTAAGGTGGAAAATAGTTGGGGAAAGTGCGGTATTCTTTCCTCGTAAATTTTAGGCAGTGGCCAGCCAATTCGTGGCTGGCATAGTGCTGGTAGCTAGTTCAGAGTGCGGCCGCAATAACCAGGCTAGGCAAGATCGCCCAAGGCCCCTGCGGGGCCCCGGGCTGGACAGCCTACGCTGCGCTCCGGCTGCCCCTGCTAGCGGCGTTAGGTGATGGAGAAGTGCGATATTGAAAAGATGGAATAAAGCATTTTTTACTTCAGCAGTAAGCCTTCTTTTGTCTGCTTGCGTATCTAATATGCCTCGGGACGTGATAGTTTCTGAAGTTGGAATAGTTTCACGAGAAAGCTTAGATAAAATTGTTGAGAAGCCATTTCATGAATCGTGGCTAATCGATAAATTTTTAGTTGTTGGATTGTCGACGGACACTGATCTTATTCAATATGCCCAAGGGCGAGGATACCCGTTAAGTGTAAATAGGTGGTTCTGTGAACAGAAATCCACACCTATATTTGGCAGCGGACTCTATGCAGAAGAGGCTAGTTTATATACCCAAACTATTGATCTAGAAAAAATTAAATTTATGTCCGTGTCACAGAAGGAACGTTCTGGAAAAAATCTATATTACGCCGTTGTACCGCTATCAATTTCACAAGATATAGAGATCTATGGTCGCCCAGAAAGAAAAGGCGCAGTATTTTATGGTAGGTACAATCTAGAGTCCTATCCAAGAGATTTGTGCTTTCAAGTTGGCGGTTACTCTTATGGCTTTGGTTTTAAATCTAATCTGGCTAAGTTGCCAGCGAGCACGATACAAGGAGTGGTGCATGACTAAGGTGCAAAGACCACCTAACAAAGCGCTGCAAGGCGACGCCTTACTTTGTGCGCTTTGTTGCGCGGTCGCTTCGCTTCCATTTTCGCGCAATTAAGCGCACAAAGTAAGCCGCCCCTGAGCGCGGCGTTAATGGTCATGAGCTACATGAGATTATTACTAGCACTTGTTGTTGCGGCTATCGGAAGTAATGCGTTGGCGTGTGGTTGTAGCGAAATTCCGACCCTGTCAGAACAGTATCAGTCTTCAAATATTGTTGTTTTAGCAAACTTGAAGCCTATTGGTGAATCAACATTTGAATGGGAAGTGATAGAAGTAATTAAAGGATCTAAACCGAAATTACTAGAAAATGTGGAGCAGGGCTTAACGTCATGTGATCCACAGCTTAAAGGTGGGCAGGAATGGCTGCTTTTCCTTAAGGAAAATGAGAGCCCGGTTCTCGGTTGGTGTAGCTTCAATCGCAACACGCAGTACCTTGGACAGGGCTGGCGCGAAGACCTTGCAGATCAACATTAACAAAGCCAGGCAAGATGCTCCGGGCCTTCGGCCCTCCGCGGGACAGCTTACCTTGTGCACTTTTTGCGCAGGTCGCTCTGCTCCCATTTTCGCGCAAAATGCGCACAAGGTAAGCTGCCCCTGCTGGCGGCGTTATGAGTCATCAATGAAAAAAACTAAGAGGCTTATCCCACTGTTCTTTCTGCCCCTAATCTCAAGTGCGAGCCCGCCCATTCAAGTGGTGGAGCTCACGCCAAAGTTGGCTGAGCAGCTTGGATTCCAAGTGAAGATAGAAGAAGAGGAGCTTTCAACATTGATAACCTTTTCTGGTCCAGAGAGTTTAAGCTCAGGCTGCGTAGCCGCTAGAAGTGGAAGCTTCGTATTGTCTGAAGGTGATAAGACTCCTTATGGTCATATTTCAGAGTTGCCGAAAATGTCGGAGCCTCCTCAGCTACTCAGCTTTATTTCCAACTCAAGCAAAAACACTCTGTATGTTTTCATAGACTATTTTTGCCCAAAAGATCGCGCTTTAGATAGTCGTAGGTATGCAGTGCCATCTGTCAGGGACTGGGACTCATAACAAGCACAGGCAGTATGCTACGGGCCTACGGCCCTCCGCGGGACGGCTTACCTTGTGCACATTTTGCGCGGGTTGCTTCGCTCCCATTTTCGCGCAAAACGCGCACAAGGTAAGCCGCCCCTGCTGTGGGCGTTAAGTGAATAATGAAAAAAGTTCTCCATCTCAAACGTTATGTTGTCATATTTTTGGTGACTCTATATGTTTTCCCCGGGCTTTTTCTAGGTGTGAAGCAGTACACGGACCAATCTAGAACTTATGTCTGCAATGCACCTTCAGAGCCGCACGGCTATATTACTGTTTGGATGGCGAATGGTAGAAACCCGGATCCAGAAAAATGCCAGGTCCAAATCGATGGTAAGGGGCCTTGGGTAATACCTAAAATGGCACTATTTGGCACACCGTTAATATTTGTTATGGCGGCAAAAAATTATGGTGAACGGAAAATGCGTGAGGAGGCGGATAGAAATTACAATGATAGGTAACAAGCCGAAACAATCACTCGAGCTGGCTGTTGGAAAAGCCTTGGAGCTACGCTTAACTGTCGATCCCACGGCGGAGCGTCAATTGAGTCTGGCAAAATGACCATACAGAAAAGTGTAAAAATCTCGATTGGAGCTTTGGCTGTCTTGCTTTCACTGGTCGCTTACTATTTTGGCGCGGCTATGTTTGCCCCAGCTGTATTAATTTCTGCAGTATCTGCACCATTAGCTTTAGTTTCATTATTTAATAAAGCTTGGCGGCTTGGTCTCTTGGCATTGTATTTTTCTGTGTGTGCAGTAGTCGTATCACCAATTATTGGGCTCTCTGCGAAAACATCAGATAGCTTATTTGTTATCACGTCATGTTTAGGGGTGGTTATCTTTGTGGTCCTATGGATCAGTTGGCGGCGCAGCAATTAAGACGCTTAACAAGGCCGGGCAATTTTTTTCGAGCCTGCGGCCCTCCGCGGGACAGCTTACCTTGTGCACCTTTTTCACAGGTCGCTGCGCTCCCATTTTCGCGCAAAACGCGCACAAAGTAAGCTGCCCCTGCCGGCGGCGTTAGGGTACCTCCATCGTGCAAATAGATAAGCATTCAGCTGCATTGAGGCAGCTTGACTCGGCAATTCAAGGTTTCTTCACTGGAGAAGATATTATTGCTTGCCATACTCTAGCCGGGGCTTCCTCAATGTTGCTGTCCGACTTGGTCAACTTAAAGTGCCCTGGGAAGTCCTGGGATGCCGTGGCACAAGAAGACAACGGCCTTTCCCCCAAGGAATACTATGCAATTACACGGAAAACTCAGAACTTCCTTAAGCATGCGGACAAAGACTCAGGCGCCATCTTGGAATTTAACCCTGTAGATTTCACTCATATCGTATTCTTCGCGACCCTAAATAATGGGGAACTCGGCGGCATAAAATCGCATGCAGTTCAGTTCTTTCAGCTTTGGTACATTGCCTGCAACTCCGAGCTTTTCACTGACCAGAAGTCAATATTAGAACCATCATTGCAGTTATTCGGCCAAATCGGGAATCAGTCATTTGATAGTCAAAGAGAGCACGGATCAATCAAATGGGCGTCTACGACATCCTAACAAGGTGCGGCAGACCGACGGCTTACTTTGTGCACTTTTTGCGCAACCGCTGCGCTCCGATTTTCGCGCAAAACGCGTCCAAGGTAAGCTGCCCCTGCTGGCGGCAGTATAGGGGGTAAACGATGAATCCTCAGCTTATAAAAGCTGGAGTATTTGCTGCGATTCTTGTATTGGCCCTCTTCGGTATTTTTACGTTAATGGCTGTGCCTTCAGGATCAGATCGAGACCAGTCACGGTTGAAATTCACACCGGTAGTTGAGGCTGAATTTGATTGCCAGCTAATTGAGGAAGAGGTTAAAAGCTTACGAAAGGTTCGTTCGGGCGGTTTCTGCGAAACCTCAAGCGACTGCAGAATCGTAGGGCAAGCATGTTCGTCTATTCCGGCAGATAAAGCCCAAGAAATGGAGGATAAGTTTTCTTCTCTTCTTGATATGGCAGATCAGCTAAGTTGCAATACTGGATTCTTAATATGTGAGTTTGTGGCGCCTAGCTGTAGAAATGGGCAATGTGCTCTGGCTAGGTCTGTCAATCAGCCTCCTATTCGATCAGAGATGTAGAGCCCTATAACAAATGGCTGTTATCGACCCTGCGGGGCTGGGGCGGCCCTTCTGCTGCTTCGCGGTTACAAGTCCGCCCCAAAGCCTGGCATTGGAGAAAAATGAAGAAATTGGGAATTGTATTCATTATTGGTGTTGCCCTAGGAGTATTGGTTGCGTACTTCCCATTTTCCTATGTTCATAAAACAAACGAATATAGTTCCATGCTTACTGAGCGCGGGATGACAATGGTTGCTATTGCAGATTTACTTTCAGAAGCCAAAAGAAAGCCAAATATAACCACAGATGAAATTTTTGAAGAATACGTTTGTGAGGAGTACCTTCGACAAAGAGAAATCGTGGATGGAAAAATCAATTGGGCGAATATGACCACAGAGAGCAGAACGAAAAATCTGGCAATTCAATACGCAATCAGCTGGACCAAACAGGCTGAAGCATATAATCCTGACTTAATTGAGTCCTGTACGAGAGAGGCTCTAACAAGGTAATGAACTTCGCGCATGAAAAGCGTGCGTCTGATAGCCTACTCTGTGCTCCGGCTACCGATTATTGCAGCAATAGGCTCAAGTAAATGAAAACCGTCGTGAGAATTATCGTCCTCTTAGAGGTGCTTGTTTTCTTGCCGCTGCTACCGTCAGTGGCTATCGGCTTGCTGGGCGTATTTGCGAGCGTGGTTTTTGGTTGGTTTGGTATGGTTTGGTTTTTGACTGGGTTTTTTATAGTGGGCTGTACGGTTGCTGTTTGTTCTCTTACCTATTACGCGGCCTCAAACGGTAAGCGAATACTAAAACCTGGAGTCGCGCTATTTTTCTCAGTTTGTGGTCTCATCCTACTGGCTGTTTTCAGTTGGACATCTGAGGCGAGCTGGCAGTATTTGATTCAACTATTAGCATTGGCTCACATGATTTACCTATGTAGGAGCTGCTTTGTTGCTGAGCCCACGCTAGAATCAAAGTCTTACGATCATGGGTAGTGAAACTCTGGCCCTTCGGTTCTCTGCGAGACGGCTTGCCTTATGCTCGTTTTGTGCGGTCGCTTTGCTCCCATTTTTGCGAGAAAGCGCGTATAAGGTAGGCCGTCCCTGCCGTGGGCTTTCAATATCTGAGTTTTGTAATAAGTATTATCGGAAAGATTTTGTATTTTAAGTTGACGGTTGGCTCATGTTGAAAATATTCCTCAAATATTTTTTAGCGATTTACTTGGTCATTGGTGTTTTCATTAGTGTTCAAGAATATACAAAAGAACTAAAAATATTTGAGTGTGAGCATGACCTGGGGTCAGATTGGTCAAAGGTGCTTAAACCCGGAACGTACAAAAACCCAAATCCGGAGCAGTGCACAAGGGTTGGTGCAAAACCATCAGTTATTATGAGGATTCCTGCTCTCGCGGTAACTTGGCCCGTGTTTCTCTTCTTAAAGTATGGTAAACGTAGGCAGAGTATGGAAAGGTTTAATTGACAACAGAGCGCTGGTCCTTGTTTAACAATCACAGGCAGGAATGCCACGGCCCTTTGGGCCTCTGCGCGACGTTTCACCCTATGTGCGCTTTGCTCGGTCGCTGCGCTCCCATTTTCGCGCAAACCGCGCAAAGTTAAGCTGCCCCTGTCAGCGGCGTGAAGGCATAGGAGTAATAGGAATGCATGGATGCAAAATAACTATTATCTCGATTTTTTCCTTGCTTTGTGCGTGTGCTACGCCCATGTCTGGCATACCAGTTCAAGACAAAAAAATTATCCTTAGAGACATCATAGACCTGAATGAAGCCCGAGAAAGTGGTGATATTAATAAGTTGCTGTCTCTTTCTCACTCATCAAATTATGAGGTTTTTGGGAGTAAGTCGAATTATGAAAATGAACTTTCTAATTCATACTTAAGGCTCAATGAAATAGGTCTTAATGTCGTTGAATTTCGCATTGGTAGAATGCAGAAAATATTTGAGGCGGGGGGCAAAAAATTGGTGATTGTTCCCCGCCAGTTAAAATTAGAGGTTAGTAGCTGTCGCTGGATGAGCGTCTCATATATAGTCGCGATTCAGGAAGGTTCTGGGGAAAAATGGAGTTACTTCTTTGCCCCTAGCTTGCAAAATCGGGATGTTGAGTTCCGAGATCTATTTCCATATGTCCCAGAGAACGTCGAAATTCCACCCAACTATGTAGAGATCTATCGGCCACCATGTGCACAGTGAGCCTTAACAACCGCAGGCAGTATACTGCGGCCCTTTGGGCCTCCGCGGGAAGCCCATCGCCATGCACGTTTTGTTCGGGTCGCTGTGCTCCCAACCTCGCACGAAATGTGCACAACGTTGGTTGCCCCTGCTGCGGGTGTTACATGTTGTCAAGTATGAAAGCTGTTTCCTCAAAAAGTATTGTATTTTTCATGGCTAGTTTAGGTATTTGTCTAGTAGCCTACATTTCTGTTTTTGACCCAAGAAGGTTGTCTGAGAAGCTGGCACATAATTCAGTGATGGAATTTGAACAGATAAATGCTGAATCGCTCTCAAAATATTCGAGAGCCAATGGCTGGTTAACACTGACCGATGCAAAGCGAGAAACGCTAATTTCTTGGGGAGAAAAACAGGGTAGTTTTGAGGAGATTGAAAAGACCAAATTGATTGAATTTCACAAGTCTCGCCAAATAGGATTTGGTCCGTCGGATAGGCTCTATATCTATAGAGTCGATACCAGATATACACGCGCTTTTTTGAGTTTTTTTGTTTCAGTAAGCGGGACTGGAAATGACCTTAAAGTTACAGATATATCTATCAGGCCAAAGCGCAGCATGTAACAACGCCGGGCAATTTTCTCCGAGACTGTGGCCCTCCGCGGAACAGATTGTCCGTGTAACTTTTGCGGAGTTCGCTAGGCTCCCATTTTTGTGTGAAAATCACATAGAATAACCCGCGTCTGATTGCGGCGATAGATTGTTTTTGTCTGCTTGTGTTTTAGAGTCGACAAATGATTAAGCATTAGGTATGAGAATGAAAAATTTTGAAGAGGTATTTGAACGTAACTTATTTGCCAGCCGTTGGCTTTTAGTGCCGTTCTTTGTTGGATTGATCGCCGCGGTTTCTGTGTTGTTGTTGAAGTTTATAAAAGAAATAATACATATTGTTCTACATATTAATGAGCTGAGCGGATCAGAAGTAATTCTACATATTTTAACGCTGATCGATATTTCTCTAATTGCCAGCTTAATTTTTATAATCGTATTTAGCGGCTATGAAAGCTTTGTTTCAAAGATTGAAGTGGAAGATGACGGTGATCGCCCAGGTTGGATGGGTAAGGTTGGGTTTGCAGGCCTAAAGATTAAAGTAATTGGCTCTATCGTTGCTATATCATCAATAGAGTTATTGAAAGTGTTCTTGACCATGACCGAAGACAGTGATCAGAGCCTTGTTATGTGGCGTGTTATTATCCATATGACATTTGTTGTCTCTGGCACGTTGATGGCTTTGCAAGAGAAGCTTGCTTCCAGTCATTAATCTTACGTTAGTAGTGAATGTGGGCCGAGTGCAAAGTCTGTGTTCAAAATGGTAAGCATGCCGTAAAGCTGTCCACTGCCTTACTTTCGTGTTGTTCGGCAGGCTTGTAAATCAACACGAAAGTATTAGCAGGTCATGATTCCCCGATGGCGATTTATGGGCTTCCTGGTTGGTGGTCTGGTGCCAAGCTTTCATGCATGGCATCAATCGTTTCCGCTACCTCAGAATCCGACTCCGAGAAAAACGCGATATGGAACATCGCATCCCCTTCCTGTACCAGTGGGATGTTCTGCTTGCCGATAATGATGCCCGGCTTATGTGCCACGACCGTATCCATCACTTCTCCAAAGGGGCTACCGATCTCTGCCAGTGGAGTGCCCTTGGAGACCTGATCACCTAGGTGTTTCAGGTCATGGACAATACCGCTGGAATTGGCCCTTACCCAGCTGCTGGTATTAGCGGTAAACGGGGTAATCGACTTCTTGCGGCCTTGCTTGCGCTTTACCATTCCCAGGTGCTGGAGAACGTTGAGTACGCCTTTGACGCCTGCACGAATAGAGAGTTCGTTAAACCGCAACGCTTCCCCAGCTTCGTACAGCAAGATACGTGTATCCAGATCAATGGATGCTTCGCGTAGTGATCCGTCGCGCAGGTCAGAATTCAGGATCACGGGAACATTAAATACCTCTGCGAGCTCCTTGGTTTCAGCATCACTCAGATCGGCACGAATTTGCGGTAAATTGGAGCGGTGCACGGCACCGGTATGCAAATCAATCCCGTACTCACAATGACTGACGATTTCCTCAAGAAACAGGTTGGCCACGCGCCCCGCCAGGGAGCCGCGGGGAGATCCGGGAAAGCTCCTATTCAGGTCGCGACGGTCGGGCATGTAGCGGCTCTGGTTCAATACACCATACACATTAACCATGGGGACCAGGATCAGCGAGCCCGCCGTTACCTTTAATGTCTTCAGTTGTATCAGACGGCGAATAATCTCAATGCCATTGAGTTCATCGCCATGAACTGCTGCCGATACGAACAGGTTCGGTCCGGGCTTCTTTCCGCGCATCACATGCACGGGGATACAGATTTCCGTATCGGTATACAGTTTTGCCGCAGCAAGCTCGATACTTCTGGTCTCCCCCGGTGCGATTTGGTAACCGCCAATTTCGAGATTTTCCATTTCCATACGCGTGTCCTAGCCCTTGCCCTTAGTACGCGTACTATTTGGCTTGGCCGACTGCTCGATGAAATCGAAAATCATCGCGGCAACATCTTTGTCGGTGGCTTTTTCAATACCTTCAAGGCCCGGCGAGGAATTCACTTCCATCACCACCGGACCATTATTGGACTGCAGGATATCTACCCCGCAGACATTCAAGCCCATGGCCTTGGCGGCATTGACGGCTGTTGCCCGCTCTTCTTTGCTCAAACGCACCAGTGTTGCGGAGCCTCCTCTATGCAAATTGGAGCGGAACTCGCCCTCGGCGCCCTGACGCTTCATGGCTGCCACAACCTTGCCACCCACAACAAAGCAGCGGATATCCGCTCCTTTCGCTTCCTTTACAAATTCCTGGACCAGGATGTTGGCCTTCAAACCCATAAAAGCCTCGATGATGGCCTCTGCGGACTTGTTGGTCTCTGCCAATACCACACCGATCCCCTGTGTGCCCTCGAGTAACTTAACAACTAGGGGGGCGCCACCGACATTCTTGATAAGGTCGGGAATATCGCCGGGCTTGTTGGCAAACCCGGTGCGCGGCAGGCCAATGTCCTTGCGTGATAGCAACTGCAGCGAGCGCAGTTTGTCGCGCGAGCGGCTAATCGCCACAGACTCATTGACAGAAAATGTGCCCATCATTTCAAACTGACGCACCACCGCTGTGCCGTAAAAGGTGATGGAGGCACCAATCCGCGGGATCACGGCGTCGTAGTAGGGCAGCTCTTCACCCTGGTAGCGCACCGTGGGTCTGCTACGGGTGATATCCATGTAGCAATGCAGGGTGTCGATGATATCAACCTGATGCCCACGGGCTTCCCCGGCTTCTTTCAAGCGACGGGTGGAGTAAAGCTGGGAGTTGCGAGAAAGGATCGCGATTCGCATGTTTGGAGTGTCCTGATCGTAAGTGCGCTGCCAGAGTTGCACCTCACGTGAGGTCTGGGAAGGGCAGCAACGGATGATTCTCGCACCGATTATGACTGGCGCCTAGCAAAATCATACGCAGGGAGATTGAGGGACGCGTGGGGGCTGGGAGCCCCCAGTGGCTTACCTAGGATGTGAGTTTGCTGCGCTCAATGTCGTACAGCATGCCGCGGCGCGAGGAGTAGAAGTACCAGGTCAGGACAAGGCAGATCACGTAGAAGATCAGGAACGCCCAGAGCGCGGCCATAGGGCCGCCGGTCATATTGATGGATGTACCGTAGGCCTTGGGGATGAAGAAGGCCCCATAGGCGGCGATGGCACTGGTAAAGGCAATGATTGCCGCGCTCTCGCGGTCCACCTGCTTGTTGCGGTCTTCACCCTTTAGCTGCGGCATTAGCCGCGGGATCTCTTTGCCCATGATCACCGGGATCATCTGGAAGGTCGATGCATTGCCTACACCGGTGAGGAAGAACAGTGCAAGGAAGCAGCCGAAGAAGCCCCAGAAAGCACCCGCCATCTCATTGTTGCTGAGGAAGTAGATGACCCCGAGCGTGGCGACAATCATCAGGGCAAAGGTCCAGAAGGTCACCCGGGCACCACCGTACTTGTCGGCAAGCCAACCGGTGCCGGCACGACTGAGCGCTCCGACGAAGGGGCCAAGGAACACCAGTTGCAGGGTGTTTACATCGGGGAACTCCAGCTTTGCCAGTAGCGGGAAGCCCGCGGAATAACCGATAAAGCTACCGAAAGTGCCAGTGTACAGGATGCACATAAGCCAATTGTGCTTGCGCTTGAAGATAATCGCCTGGTCACTGAAGCTGGAGCGAGCGTCGGCAATATCATTCATGCCCACCCACGCGGCGATGGTCGACAGGATAATCATCGGCACCCAGATAAACCCGGCATTTTGCATCCATACCTTGGTGCCTTCGCTGGTGGACTGTGGCTCACCCCCGAGAACACCGAAAACCCCGACCGTGATGACAATCGGCACCAGGAACTGCATGAGCGACACGCCGAGGTTACCCAGTCCCGCGTTCAGTGCCAGCGCATTCCCTTTCTCCTTGTCTGGGAAAAAGAAGGCAATATTGGCCATGGAGGAGGCAAAGTTGCCACCACCAAAGCCGCACAGGAGGGCGAGAATCAGGAAGATCAGGAATGGCGTTTCCGGATTTTGTACGGCATAGCCCATACCAATGGCGGGTAGTAACAGCGATGCTGTGGATAAGGTTGTCCACAACCGCCCGCCAAAGATAGGCACCATAAAGCTATAAAAGATACGCAGCGTGGCGCCCGAGAGGCCGGGCAGTGCGGCAAGCCAGAACAGTTGCGAGGACGAGAAGTCAAACCCGATAGCGGGGAGTTTGGCGACGACTACGGACCAAACCATCCACACGGCAAAGGCCAGCAGCAGGGCGGGGATGGATATCCACAGATTGCGGCGGGCGATGGCGCGTCCCTTAGTTTCCCAGAACTCTTCATCGTCCGGGTGCCATTCCTTGAGCACCGTTTCCTTCATATTACTTTCCCCTTTGTTGAGCAGTTCCTGTGCCTTCTGCTCGCTGACTACTGCGGAAACTGGTTCACTGTCGACTACTTTGCGCAACTCTGTTTCGTGTTCACTGTGCTGATCTTCTGCCTGAATTGCCAGGTGCATCCAGATCAGTGAGAACACGACGATGGCAAAAAGAATTGCGAAGCAACTGGTATAGATCCCGGTAAGATCTAGTGCCATACCGAAAATTATAGGGAGGATAAAACCACCCAGCCCGCCAATCATGCCGACCAGTCCGCCGACCGAGCCCACGTGGTTTGGGTAATACACCGGTATATGCTTAAACACAGCCGCCTTACCCAGACTCATAAAGAAGCCTAGGATGAACAAGGTGACCACGAACGGCCAGAGCCCCATTTCTGTGGAGAAGGTAAGCGGGCCATTCTTGGTTTGGATGATGTACTGGGTCGGCGGGTACGACAGCATAAACAGCAGGAACAAGGAGAACCCGAAAGTCCAGTACATCACCGAGCGCGCGCCAAAGCGATCGGAAAGGTGTCCGCCATAGGCGCGAAACAGCGATGCCGAAAGTGAAAACGCCGCGGCGCACATACCTGCGGTTTTCAGGTCCACCTTGTAGACGTCGATCAGGTAGTGCGGCATCCACAGTGCCAGAGCAACAAAGCCGCCAAAGACAAAGAAGTAATACAGCGAAAAGCGCCACACCCGAATATCTTCAAGCGGCTCAAATTGTTCCGACAGTGAAATTGGCTGGGTGCCGGCGGCCCTGCGCGCCACCAGCTGGGGTTCATCCTTGGCGAAGATGTAAAAAATCACTGCCATCAAGGCAAGGGCGCCCGCCCACACGTAGGCTACCGCATGCCAGCCGAAGGCCACCAAGATGAAAGGGGCCAAGAACTTGGTCACCGCCGCACCGACGTTACCAGCGCCGAAAATTCCCAGTGCGGTTCCCTGTCGCTCTGCTTCAAACCAGCTGGAAACATAGGTTACGCCGATGATAAACGAGCCCCCGGCCAGGCCGATAAACAGCGCGGCGAGCAAATACATTGGATAGCTGGAGGCGACGGCGAGCAGGCAGGTGGCGATGGCGGTGAGCAGCATCTGCAGCGAAAATACGATGCGGCCACCGAAACGTTCGGTCCATACGCCAAGGATGAGCCGGGTAAGAGACCCGGTAAGGATCGGGGTTGCGATGAGGATACCTAACTGGGACTCACTCAGTTGCAGCTCTTCTTGGATGGCGATGCCGATGATCGAAAAAATCGTCCATACCGCAAAACACACGGTGAAGGCGATGGTACTCAGTGCGAGCGCACGATTCTGATCCGACCTTGATAAAGTAGACGGCGCATCCATGGTAAGTGTTCCCTGCGGTAGCCTGCCTAATAAATAGGCTTACACAATGAGTAATGTCTACTGCGTTTATGCGATAAAAATAAACAGCGAAACCAATATGCAAATGATGGCCGCCACAATCCATACGACGGGCCACTGTCGACCCTCTTTGCCGGTGGTTGAGATGGTTTCCATTGGGTCCCTTCCCTGTTGGTCTGGCCCATAGGTGTCGTCAGTGGTTGCTTCCAGGTCCGGGTTCAGGTCGGAGTCTTTTGGCGGTTTACGCTTATCCATGTTCGGTACTCACGTTGGAATCGGTGTCCTGTGCGGAATCAATTTCCACACCTTCGATATCGGCACCCTGGGCCAGTTCGGCAATATAGTGAGAGGCCGAATTTACCCAGGCGCGGGCTTCAAGCATGTCGTGAATCTTTTCTCGCGCCATATTGAACGGTAAGGTCCGGCCCTGGATTTTTCGATGCAGCCGGATCAGGTGCCAGCCGAAGCGGCTGCGCACGGGCGCGCGACAGAGGGTACCTTCGGCGAGGGTTTCCAATACATCGTGCAGCGCTGGCTCCAGTTCGCCGCGACGAATTTGCCCGAGAGACCCACCCTGATGGGCGGTAGGGCAGCCGGAGAATTGTTCGGCCGCTTCAGAAAATGCCTGGGGGTCATCCCCCAGCTGGTCGATCAAGCTACGTGCTGATTGTTCCGCTTCTTGCCAGGCAGACTCACTATCCTCATTCGGTTCAATCAGGATATGCGCCGCCTCGAACAGGTCCGGGGTGCGGAAGCGGTGGGTTTGCGTATCGTAGTAGCGACGACACTCCTCCTCGCGCACCTGTTCCGGTGTCAGAACTTCCTCCAGCAGCGTGCGCACACGCGCATCTTCATCGGTTTCGCTGCGATCATCGGCCTCCTGCACATTCTCGTCTGCAGACGGGGCCTGGATATTGCGTGCATGTGCTTCCTGCAGCAGCAGAGTCTTGATCACCAGTGCCCGCGCGGCGGCCTGCCAGGCTGCTTCGGCGCTCTCTGCACGGTGATGCTGCATTTCCCGCGAGATGACATCCTCGCTGATCGACACACCATTGACCTTGACTTCACCAAATGAAAATGTGGGCAAAGGCTCGCTGGAACCTGTGGCACAACCACAGCCGCCGGTTTCACAGGCAGACGGCATTTGCGGTTCTGGGTGTGCATCCGTGACATCCACTGTGGGGATCGCCACTGGGGGGATTTCCACATACTGCACGGCATTGTCTTTGTTGTCGCTACTCATAATTCTCGTCACTCACAGTATGGTTAGCTCCTCAAGGTTCTCTGGCTCAAGAATTTCTGGCTCAAGATTCTCTAGAAGGAACGGAGGACGGTGCCGAACTAGGGGGCGATACCCGGGTTCTGCGCGCGAGCCGCCTGGAGCGCACAATCTGGTAACCCGGGCGCAACACGTAGGCAAATGGGGCACTGAATACATGTACCAGGCGTGTAAACGGCGTGATGGCCAGCAGGATAAGGCCAAGGATGATATGTACCTTATAGATAAGGTTGGCATCGATGATCAGGTCTGCTGCCGCGGGATTAAATGTAACCACGCCCTGGGCCCAGCCCATAAACAGCACCATGGCACTGCCGTCCATATGGTCAATGGTCCAGAAGATGGTCGCGATCCCCAGTAACAGCTGCAACCACAGGAAGAACAGCACGAGAATATCGCCCTTGGATGAACTCTTGCGAATACGTGGGTAATACAGGCGCCGGTGCAGCAGCAGGGTACAGCCGATAAACCCCAGGATACCAGCGATGCCACCAACGGTGAGCGCCATCAGTTGTTTGAAACTGTGGCTGATACCCAGTGCGTCGAATACGCCAATGGGTGTAAGCAAGCCAACAAAGTGGCCGAACAAAAGCACGAGGATACCCAGGTGGAAAAGGTTGGAGCCCCACATCATTTGCTTGCGACGTAGAAACTGCGACGACTGCGATCGCCAACCGTACTGTCCCTTGTCGAAGCGAATGATACTGCCGAGTATCATGATCGTCAGAGCGACGTATGGGAACCAGCCAAATAACAGATAATTAATGAAGTCGTGCATGAATGTTCCTCGTCTGCCTGTCTCAGGTGTCGCTGGAGGACATGATTAATTTTCCGGCCGCCTTCAGGCGTTCCACAATCGTGTTGACCGGCTTGGTGGGCTGCGAAGCCATAAAGGTCACCTGCTCTTCTTCCCAGACGTCATCAATCGATGACTCTTCTGATGCCTTGCTTCGCTCTACCAGTTCGCGCACGGCGTCTGGATCGGGTTTTTCCTGTGCGAGGGTGAGCAGCGCAGAGAAGATGCCGGCGTATTCGGACTTCCTATCCTCGAGACGCTCCAGCAACGCGGCAAATACATGGGCAGGCTGGGCCAGCCAGTCCTGCGCTTCACTGACCGGGAGGCACGAAGTAAACTCGAGAAACATCGGAATAAAATCTGGCAGCTCATCCCGCTCGATATAACAACCCCGCTCCACATACTCTTCGCCAAGATCGAGCATTGCCTGACCCCGATCACGACTTTCGCCGTGGATATGCTCGAAAAAATGTAGAGAAAGTGCCCGTGAATTATCAAATAACTCTGAGTAATTCATCTGCAATTCAAGTAGCGGTAATACTTCAAAGTTATCCAGCAGACGTTTCAGTGCGGCCAGTGAATCAGGCCGCAAAAAACCTTCGGTCTCCAGTGCTTCGCGTACTTCTGCAATGTGTGTCTTGAGCGACTCACTGGGGTAATCCAGTAGCAGTGCCAGAGCGCGTAGTGTGCGTTTCATTAGGGCGAGTCCGTAAAGGGTTTGCGCGGCATTTTCTTGGGCCCACCAAATACATCATTGTTTTTGGTGCGCCCGTTGTGCGGCTCGTTGAAGGCAAAGCCGACATTGCCACGCAGGTGATAGGTATTTTCATTTTTCTCCCGATGATTGGTCGGGATCACATAGCGGTCTTCATAGGCGGCCAGCGCCATGTAACGGTACATTTCCTCAATGGTATGCGCGTCGAGGCCAACATCTTCCGCGATCTTATTGTCGGTAACCCCCTCGACACTTTTCGCCCGCATATAGGCGCGCATGGCAAGCATGCGTTCCAGTGCCGTGGCTATCGGTGCTTCGTCACCCGCGGTGAGCATATTGGCCAGGTAACGCAGCGGGATACGCAGCGACTTAACATCCGGCATCCCATTGTTGGTGGAAATCTTGCCCGCTTCGGCGGCGGATTGGATCGGCGATAGCGGCGGGATGTACCAGACCATCGGAAGCGTCCGGTATTCGGGATGCAGTGGGAAAGCCACGTCCCACTCCATAGCCATCTTGTAAACGGGAGAGTGTTTGGCGGCCTCTAGCCAGGCTTCCGGGACTTCGTCTTTACGGGCCTGGGCGCGCACTTCCGGATCATTGGGGTCGAGGAATATCGCACGCTGGGCTTCATACAGGTCTTTTTCATTTTCGACCGAGGCAGCCTCTTCAATCCGGTCGGCGTCATACAGCATAACGCCCAGATAGCGAATCCTGCCGACACAGGTTTCCGAGCACACGGTAGGCATCCCGGCTTCAATACGCGGATAACAAAAGATGCACTTTTCGGATTTACCCGACGACCAGTTGTAGTAGATCTTTTTGTAGGGGCAACCGGAGACACACATCCGCCAGCCGCGGCACTGATCCTGGTCGATCAGCACAATGCCGTCTTCTTCACGCTTGTAGATGGCACCGGAGGGGCAGGAGGCCACACAGGATGGATTGAGACAATGCTCGCACAGCCTTGGCAGGTACATAAGGAAGGTCTGTTCGAACTGACCGTAGATTTCTTTTTCGATCCCGGAAAAGTTGTAGTCGACAGAGCGTTTACTGAATTCGCCACTCAAGTCGTCTTCCCAGTTGCCGCTCCATTCAATCTTGGTGAGTGCTTGTCCGGTAACCATGGAGCGCGGCTTTGCCGAGGGTTGCGCCTGCAGCTCGGGCGCTTTCTGTAGCCACTCGTATTCGAAGGTGTAGGGTTCATAAAAATCGTCGATTTCTGGCAGGTCCGGGTTGGCAAAGATGTTGGCTAGAATGCGCCACTTGGAACCAGCCTTGGGTTGCAGCTTGCCATTTTTCTTGCGGATCCAGCCGCCTTTCCAGCGCTCCTGATTCTCCCAATCCTTGGGATAGCCAATGCCGGGCTTTGACTCAACATTGTTAAACCAGGCGTATTCAACGCCCTCCCGACTGGTCCATACATTTTTACAGGTGATGGAACAGGTGTGACAACCAATGCATTTGTCGAGGTTCAACACCATCCCGATCTGCGCGCGGACTTTCATCACAATTCCCTGTGCTGTTTCGGCGTCAATCCGAAAAAATTACTGCCTGTGTGCACCAGTGATCTGTTGGTGCTAATACATCGAATCCCTGACTGGCTTATGTCAGGAATGTACTTCTTTGTCGAACCAGTTAACCTCGTTCATCTTGCGAACGACGACGAATTGATCGCGGTTGGCACCGACGGTACCGTAGTAATTGAACCCATAGGCGAGCTGGCTGTAGCCGCCAATCATATGGGTGGGCTTCACATTGATACGGGTAACAGAATTGTGGATGCCGCCGCGCTGGTTGGTAATTTCCGAGCCGACGGTATTCACGATTTTTTCCTGGGCGTGGTACATGATGGCGGTGCCAGCCATTACCCGCTGCGAGACGATCGCACGGGCGGTGAGGGCGCCATTGATATTGAAGGCTTCGATCCAGTCGTTGTCTTCGATACCCGCCTGTTTCGCGTCTACTTCGCTAATCCACACCACTGGGCCGCCGCGGTTCAGGCTCAGCAGGATCAGGTTTTCCGTATAGGTGGAATGGATACCCCACTTCTGGTGTGGGGTGAGAATATTCAGCTGGATCTCAGGGTTACCGTTGGGGATCGTGCCGAGCACCTGTTTCACGGAGCGGGTATCGATGGGTGGGCGCCAGGTAACAAAGCCCTCTCCAAATGCACGCATCCACAAGTGATCCTGATACAAATGCTGGCGGCCGGTAATGGTGCGCCACGGAATGAGCTCGTGCACATTGGTCCAGTTCGAGGTGTAGGAAACATGTTCACTCTCGATACCTGACCAGGTCGGGGAGGAAATGATTTTGCGTGGCTGCGATACCACATCGCGGAAGCGAATTTTTTCTTCTTCCTTGCCCTCTGCGAGATGACCGTGGTCGCGCCCGGTAGCTTTACCCAGTGCCTCCCAGGCTTTTACTGCTACCTCACCATTGGTCTCCGGCGCCAGCATCAGGATGGCTTCACAGGCCTGAATGTCGGTTTCGATTTTGGGCCGTCCGGCACAGTCTCCGTGTTGATGGGTTCCGTTCAGGCTGGCAAGATTTTTGACTTCGGTGTCGGTGTTCCAGTTGAGTCCCTTACCGCCATTGCCTTTTTCCTCAAGCGCGGGGCCGAGGGAAATAAAGCGCTGGTAAGTTGCCGGGTAATCCCGTTCGACCACGGCAACCGAGGCCATGGTTTTTCCGGGTATTGGCTCGCACTCGCCTCGTTTCCAGTCTTTTGGTTCGTATGGCTGGGCGATTTCGCCGGGCGCGTCATGCTGAATCGGCGTGAGCACCAGGTCTTTCTCGACACCGAGAACCTCCGGACATACTTCAGAGAATTTTTTCGCGATGGTTTTGAAAATTTCCCAGTCACTGCGGCACTCCCAAACCGGGTCGACGGCCGCGGTGAGTGGGTGAATAAACGGGTGCATGTCCGAGGTGTTCAGATCATGCTTTTCATACCAGGTGGCGGTGGGCAATACGATGTCGCAGTAAAGACTGGTGGTCGACATACGGAAGTCGATGTTGACCATCAAATCCAGCTTGCCCTGGGGCGCCTCATCGTGCCATACCACTTCGGACGGGCGCTTGATGGGGTTGCTGTCTTCGGTGCCGACCACGCCATGCTGCGAGCCGACAAAGTGCTTGAGGAAGTATTCGTGGCCCTTGCCGCTGGCACCCAGTACATTGGAGCGCCAGAAGAACATATTGCGCGGCCAGTTGTCCGGGTTGTCCGGGTCTTCACAGGCAAACTTCAGCGCACCGGACTTCAGCATTTCCGGAACGACCCGATCTGCGTCCTGATCGGACTCGAAGATCGATTTCGCAACGTGCAGTGGATTTTGCTGCAACTGCGGCGCGGATGGCAGCCAACCCATACGCTCTGCGCGCACGTTGTAGTCGATCATCGCATGATCCCAGTCGCCCTCGGGCGCCGTGGGAGAAAGGATGTCGGACACTGTCATGGAGTCGTAGCGCCACTGGTCGGTATGGGCGTAAAAGAACGAGGTACCGTTCATATGTCGCGGTGGGCGGGTCCAGTCGAGACCGAAGGCGACCGGCAGCCAGCCGGTCTGTGGGCGCAGCTTTTCCTGGCCCACGTAGTGCGCCCAGCCACCACCAGACTTGCCGCAGCAACCACACATCACCAGCAGCGCGATGATGCTGCGGTAATTCATGTCCATGTGGTACCAGTGGTTCAGCCCGGCACCAACAATGACCATGGAGCGGCCTTCTGTCTGCTCGGCGTTCCCGGCAAACTCACGGGCAACCTGAATGATGGCATCGCGTTTCACCCCACACACCGTCTCCGCCCAGGCGGGGGTGAAGGGTACATCGTCATCAAAACTGGCGGCGACATTATCGCCGCCATAACCCCGGTCTACACCGTAGTTGGCCATGAACAGGTCAAAGGTCGAGGCCACGCGGCAGCTACCATCCTTCAATTGCAGGGTGGTCACCGGTACATGGCGCTCGAGTACATCATCATGATGGGTCGCGACGAAGGTTTCCGGCGCGTCGCTGCCAAAGTAGGGAAAGGAGACGGCCTCACGGCTTTCTGCGATGTCTTCGAGACTCAAACGCAATTTGGTATCGCGCCCCTGGCCGTCTTTTTCCTCCAGATTCCATTTACCCTGTTCGCCCCAACGAAAGCCGACGGATCCCGCCGGGCATACAATATCGCCGCTGTTTTCGTCGTAGGCGACGGGCTTCCAGTCCGGGTTATTGGACTCGCCAAGTGCATCGGTGAAGTCTGCTGCACGCAACAAGCGGTCAGGTACCAGCTTGCCGTCCCTCTCAACCAGTTTGACCAGGAAGGGGAGATCGGAATAGCGCCGTGCATAATCGATGAAGTAGGGCACCTGGCGTTTTACGTAAAATTCGGTGAGCACCACGTGCCCGAGTGCCAGTGCCAGTGCCGCGTCGGTGCCCTGCTTGGGATGCAGCCACAGGTCGGCGAATTTGCATGCTTCGCTGTAGTCGGGTGACACCACAACACTCTTGGTACCCTTGTAACGCACCTCGCTGTAGAAGTGCGCATCGGGCGAGCGCGTCTGCGGAATGTTGGATCCCCACACCAGCAGATAGTTGGAGTTATACCAGTCGGCACTCTCCGGTACGTCCGTCTGTTCGCCCCAGGTTTGTGGCGAGGAGGGCGGCAGGTCGCAATACCAGTCATAGAAGCTGAGCAGGGTGCCGCCAATCAGAGAGAGGTAGCGGCCACCGGCGGCGTAGGACACCATGGACATGGCGGGAATGGGAGAGAAGCCCACTACCCGGTCCGGCCCATGCTTGTCGACGGTGTAGGCATTTGCCGCGGCCACAATTTCCGCGACTTCATCCCAGCCAATACGCACAAAGCCACCGCGGCCGCGCCGCGATACCCAGCTTGCGCGGGTCGGGGCATCTTCAACAATAGAGCGCCAGGCTTCTACCGGTGACTTGCTGACTCGCGCAGCGCGCCAGGCTTCCACCAGCCTGCCGCGCACCAGTGGATAACGCACGCGGGTACCCGAATAAAGGTACCAGCTGTAGCTGGCACCACGTGGGCAACCGCGCGGCTCATGGTTGGGAAGGTCGGGGCGGGTGCGCGGATAGTCCGTCTGCTGGGTTTCCCAGGTAACGATGCCGCCCTTTACGTAGATTTTCCAGGAGCAGGAACCGGTGCAGTTTACCCCGTGGGTAGAGCGCACGATTTTGTCGGCAGCCCAGCGCTTGCGATAAGCATCTTCCCAGTCCCGCGGATCTTCGGTGGTGATGCCGTGGCCGGCGGAAAATTTTTCTGTTTTTTTACGAAAGAACGTGAGACGGTCGAGAAATTGACTCATCGGCGGCGCCCATCCATGGCTTTTACATCGGGTGATACGCTTCAAATTAGGCGCGACTTATAGCCCCGTCAAATTGGTTTGCGCGGTAAATTGGACTTATATTCGCCAATTGCCTCTATCGGTAGAAATTGATGCGCTTTGCCATTGTTTGGCATTTTTACCGGGGTGCGTGGGGGGCGAAAGGTAGAAAGGTATGACGGGATTCCGTTACCCGTCCGTGTTGTATATCCTGCATGGCTAAGCGTCATGCCTAAGCGCCATGCGCGCCAAAAACGCTGGATCACGATTGCATTAACCGGGTAGCGCAAGGCGCCGTATCATCCGAGCTACAACATTGTGCGTAGCAAGGCAAAACGCGACTTACCGCGACTTACAATGGGAGAGATTGGTGGGCGATGTAATTCAGTTCAAGCGCAAGACTGCCTGGGAAAAGCACAAGGGTAGTAGCCTGTGTCGCGATGGCTTCCACAAGTGGCAGGTGGTTACCGAGCGCAAGTTTGATGTCAAACAGGGCAAGCTGGTTACCGAGTACCGCTGTGCGCGTTGTGGGAAAGTAAAAACAGAATTGCTGTAAAAAAGCCGGCGATAAACGCCGGCTTTTTTGTGCTTGGAAGTTGGATACAGGAAGTTACTGTTGCATTTCCTTTACATCCATTTCCTTTACACCCATTTCCTCAAGCAGGTTGTGGGCGTTGTCGACCTTGTCCATCACCCACAGCATGTATTCCACATCGACGTGGATCGCGCGGGTATTGTCGTTGAAGTCCCAGTCGGCGTTGATGCTGTCGTAGGTGCCGTCGAATACCAGTCCAATGAATTCCCCTTTGCCATTCATGGTGGCAGAACCGGAGTTACCGCCGGTGATGTCCACGGTGGTGAGGAAGTTCACCGGAACGGAATCGAGGTTTTCATCGTAGTAGTCACCGTACTCCTTGTTTTTGATCGCATCCAGCAGGGCCTGTGGCGAGTCAAACGGATCTTCACCGGTGTACTTGGCTTCGATACCGCGCAGGGTAGTGAAGGGCACAAAGCTGTCTTTACCATCGTTGCCATCGGCCGCGCCTTTCACAGTGCCGGCGGGCGGTGTGTAGCCTTTCACCAGACCGTAGGTCAGGCGCAGTGAGCTGTTCGCATCCGGGTAAACGGGCTTGCCCTGTTCCTGGTAGTAGGAAATCAGCAGGTCCATAAACTGCGGGCGAATCTTGGCGAAGGCTCCGGTCAATGCCTTGTCCTTTTTCTCCAGTTCCATGCGGTCATCAAAGGTGGCAACCGCCAGCTGGATAAACGGATCGTCACTTGCACGGAACTCTTCCGGCGATTTCTCCATCCAGGCCAGGCGGGTGTCGGTATCGGTGAGGCCGGTTTTTTCATACATAGCAGACAGCTTGTTCTGCAGTGCTTCACCGCTCAGCTCGCCACCGAAGAAGGCATCAAAGCTCTCGATACGCTGATCTTCCGGCAGCGCGTTGTAGCGCTCGAGGAAGTAGGTCCAGATGGCCTGATCTACGGAAGGTTCAAAGTTGCGCTCGATACGCTTCATGCTTTCGCCGAAGCGGGTCATGTCGCGTTCCTGGTAGCCGGGTTCACGGTCTGCGTCTGCTTTTTGCTTTTCCTGGCTCAGGCGGTAGAGGCGCTGGGCACTGCTCAGCATGGCGGAGCGGTTCATGTAGTTAAGCAGCAGGTCGCGCTCTTGGGTGGACTGCTTTTCGGTGATCAGGTTATTCAGATCGTTGATCACTGAAGCGTACTGCTTGCGCTCTTCGGGCTTTTCACCGATCCAGTTCTGCAGGTCCTGCTCCAGCTGTTGCTTGCGCGTCAGCAGGTCACTGCGGTTGTAGCCTTCCATCATGCCGGTGAAGTTCTTGGCGTAGTTGTTCAGGCCGGCAACCAGGCTGGCATACTTCAGTGCAGCGTCTTTGTCGTTTTCGGTCGCATTGCCGATCACTTCCGACCACTCTGCCAGCACCTTCTGCATGGTGGGGTAGTACCAGGTGAAGTTATTGCCCACTTCTTCGGCGGTGCGGTAGCGGTTAGTGCGGCCTGGGTAGCCGGCAACCATTACGAAATCGCCTTCCTGAGGCCCTTCGGTCGCCACCGTCAGGTGGTGCTTGGGTTTAAAGGGCACGTTCTCTTTGGAGAAGTCCGCTGGCTTGCCATCGGGGCCGACGTAAGCGCGCAGGAATGCGTAGTCGCCTGTGTGGCGTGGCCACATCCAGTTATCGATATCCCCGCCGAACTTGCCGATCGAGGAAGCCGGGGCGTGTACCAGGCGCACGTCGCGGATGGCCAGCTGCTTGATCAGGTAGTAGCTGGCGCCGCCATAGTAGCTGTAAACCTCACAGCGGTGGCCCGGGTCCGATTCGCACTCGGCAACCAGCGCTTTTTCTGCATCTTCAATGGCCTTGAAGCGGGTAGCGCCGTCCATGCTGTCGTCGAGCTTACTCTTGATCTTGTCGGTAACCTCGTCCATTTCCACGGTCACGTAGATGCGTGAACCCGGTGCCGCGGGCACTTCTTCTTCCAGGGTCTTGGCCAGGAAGCCGTTGGCCAGAAGATCATTGTCTTCGGTGGAGTTGTAGGAGATGGAGCCGTAGGCACAGTGATGATTGGTTGCCACCAGCCCTTTTGGGGATACGAAAGAAGCGGAGCAGCCGCCGAGGCTGACCACTGCGTTCATCGGGAATTTGGTCAGGTCGGTCATGGTGCTGGGATCCAGCTCCAGTCCCAATTCTTCCAGCTTGTTGCCCAGCTCTGGCAATTGGCGCGGCATCCACATGCCCTCGGTGGAGACCGTTGCGCTGCTGGCCGCATCGCTCGTGGCGGCGGGTTTGTCGGCGGTAGCTGGGGTGCTGGCTTGGGAGTTGGTGTCGTCTGCGGGTTTGCCGCAAGCGGTAAGCAGGGCGATGGTAAGCGCCAGTCCAATTTTTTGCGTGGACGTGTTTATTTTCACTGTTATTCCTTCAAAAAAATTTTAAGGGCTGCTGCGAACGTGTAGGGGGATCTCCCCGGGTGCACGCGCATCGGCCAGATAGTCGGCCGTGCCGTGATGTTGTCACATAATCGCGGCGGCAAAAAGTGCCCTGCGATCAAGGGAAGTTCCACCGGGGTGGGCTCCAGACAGTGTAGAATCCGCGGGAGAAGATGTTATGTAAAACAGGGGGCGTGATGCTCGAGAAGCAGGATTTGATCGATATTGCCCGTACCGAGATGCCATTCGGAAAGTATGCGGGACGGTTGCTAATCGACCTGCCTGAAGAATATTTACTCTGGTTTGCGAAGAAAGAGTTTCCCAAAGGGCGCCTCGGGCACTTGATGGCGCTGACGCTGGAAATAAAAATCGAAGGGCTGGAAGGATTGGTGAAACCCCTGAAAAAGCAATGAGTCCGGAAAGGTATCCCTGCCCGGACTCACTGTTTGCAGACGCTAGGTAAAGTATCTGGTTGGTGAAACGTGTGGTAAGTAATACCTGAGGTTAGCGATAGACGCGGCGACCGTGCCGATCGTAGTAATAGCGTCTTTTCTTCTGGCGATCATATAGCCAACCACCCGCACCACCGAGTGCGGCACCAACCGCAGCACCACCCGCATCACCGGTAATTAAGGCCCCGGTTACCGCGCCAACCCCAATACCGGTGCCCACGCGGCGGTCGGTATCACTCATGCTGGCGCAGCCAGCGGTTGTCAAAGTCAGTGCCAGGGCAGAAGCCACTCCGGCACGCTTAAGAGTCTGTAACTGCATAAATACTCCGCTTGCAATTGCTCGGACATCGCTCGGGGAGTGTATGGTGCGGAATAACCACTCCCAATGATGCCCCGGGGGAAAATTACACGCCGGAATAAAAATGAGAAAAAAGTTTGGGGCCTGATGCGGCGATCCTAAACTGGTATCAGTCCCGGGAAGACTCCCCCATCGCGAGACGCGGTGGAGTGCCAAGAAAAAGCGGTCCGTAACGAAGACTGGACATGACCGGAAATACGCCCACAGCGGGTGACCACTGGTTTGAAATATTGATTTCAGCGAGAGTAAGAGCGGGAAGTTTCAGTCAGCTTGATTGGGAAAAGTGGGGCAAGGCGGTCGACATTGTTCGGCCGCTTTTCCGTTTTGGCGTCGTATTCATTTTTGGAAAATAATTCTCCAATGCTCGCTTTGAATGGCCGATTTTTACGTCACAAGCCGCGACGAAGTTGTGACATATTTCCCACTGATGAATGAACACGCTGGTCACATGGGCCAAAAGCGGAGTAAGGTGAAAAAGTAATGACATCGCTGTCATTTGTGTAATAGAAAATGACAGCGATGTCATTCGCGGGCTGCAGACCGCATTGATTCGAGGTACCCGTTCAGGAAGTTATTGAACAGCGAACGATTTAGAAGTACCGGCATTGCTGTTAAATGCCGTTCCACCAAGGGCAGCGATGCCCGTTGCGGTTTAACGGAAACAGCCTTTCGCTGCCCTTGTTGATAGAACCTTACCCATAAAATAACGACAAGGTGACAATCGATGAAAGGGCTAACCCCAAGCCACTGGCGCCATGCAATACTTGCATTGGGTCTCGCCAGCTCTCCTGCTATCGCCGCGCCCGGCGCTCCCACTATTGACTGGATGGAAACCAGCTTCGCCATTATTGAAGTGGATGAAGCCGCGACTGCCTACGAGCAACTGGTAACCATTAACGACTACGCCGAGGTCCCGGTCGCCTGGTCCAAGTGGTCTGGTGACCCAGCGACTACTGCGCAGTACCTGCTCAATGGCCAGGTTGTTCTAGAGCAAAACGTCAGCGGCGGCGCCACCCAGACCGGCACTGCGACCCTGCAAGTGGCCGAGGGCGGCCAGTACTCCCTGCAAGTTGCCCTGTGTAATGACGATGGCTGCGCCACCTCTGCGGCAACCGATATCGTGGTTGCCGATACCGACGGTAGCCACCTCGACCCGATTACCGTAACCGCGGGAGAGAACAACCAGCCTTACACCAACTCGACCAACTCCGTTGTGGGTACTTACTTTGTGGAGTGGGGTGTTTACGGACGCAAGTTCTCCGTAGACATGATGCCTTCCTACAACCTGACCCACCTGATTTACGGGTTTATCCCCATTTGTGGTGGCGACGGCATCAATGACAGCCTGAAAGAAATCGAAGGCTCTTTCCAGGCGTTGCAGCGTTCCTGCTCCGGTCGTGAAGATTTTAAAGTTTCCCTGCACGATCCCTTTGCTGCGCTGCAAAAATCTCAGGCCGACCAGACCTTCTCCGATCCCTACAAAGGCAACTTCGGCCAGCTGATGGCGCTGAAGCAGGCCTATCCGGATCTGAAAATTCTGCCATCCATTGGTGGCTGGACCCTGTCCGACCCCTTCTATTTCTTCAGCGATGCCGCCAAGCGTAAAACCTTTGTGGACTCCGTTGAGGAATTTATCCGCACCTGGAAATTCTTCGATGGTGTGGATATCGACTGGGAATACCCAGGCGGCCAGGGTGCCAACCCGACACTGGGTGACCCGGCCATCGATGGCGAAACCTATCGCCTGCTGATGCGCGACCTGCGTGCCATGCTCGACAATCTTGAGCAGGAAACGGGCCGCACCTACGAGCTCACCTCGGCGATTGGAGCGGGTGCTGACAAGATCGAAGATGTGGATTACCTCGATGTACAGCAGTACATGGATTACTTCTTCGTGATGACCTATGACTTCTATGGTGGCTGGAGCAACGATGTACTGGGTCACCAGGCTGCGCTGTATGCGCCAAGCTGGCGGCCGGACACCGACTACACCACCCACAATGGTATCCAGAACCTGCTGGGTCTGGGCGTAGACCCCGGTAAACTGGTTGTTGGTGCGGCGATGTACGGCCGCGGCTGGACTGGTGTTTCTGGCTGGAACGGTAACGACCATATGACCGGCACCGCCACAGGCATGGTGAATGGCACCTGGGAAGATGGTGTTGTCGACTACCGCGATATCGTTGCCCGCATTGCCACCGGCGAGTGGGAAGAGTATTACGATGCTGCGGCAGAAGCGCCGTATATCTTCAACCCGAGCACCGGCGACCTGATTACCTACGACAACCATCGCTCGGTCATGGCGAAAGGTGCCTACGTGCAGTCCAACAACCTGGCTGGCCTGTTCTCCTGGGAAATCGACGCGGACAATGGCGACATCATGAACGCCATGCACGAGAGCCTGGGCCACGGTGATGGCTTCGGTAACCGCGCACCGGTTGCGCGCGCCGGCGGCGACCAGAGCGTGGATAGCAGTGCCAGCGTCACCCTGGATGGCAGCACGTCCAGCGACCTCGATAACGACCCGCTAACCTACAGCTGGGTACAGGTTTCAGGTACCAGCGTAACCCTGCAAAATGCCAGCAGCGCTTCGGCGAGCTTTACCGCCCCCGCGGTAAGCGCGGACGAGGAACTGGTGTTCTCGCTGACCGTATCTGACGGTGAAGCGTCCGATTCCGATCAGGTTTCGGTGACCGTGGTAGCGGACCAGCCGAACCAGGCACCCAGTGCCGATGCCGGCGCGGATCAGATGGTCACCACCCCGGCTACCGTCACCCTGAACGGCAGCGCCTCCAGCGACCCGGATGGTGATGCACTGACCTACAGCTGGGCACAGGTTGCCGGTAGCAGCGTAAGCCTGAGCGACGCCTCCAGCGCGACGCCGAGCTTCTCCGCGGCGGAAGTCAGCGCGGAACAGGAGCTAGTGTTTGAGCTGAATGTGAACGACGGCAGCCTCAGTGATGCAACACCGGATCAGGTGAGCATCTTCCTGTTACCAGCGGATGCCAACACCCCGCCACAGGTTTCTGCCCCGACGCAGGTAACCATTCAGGAAGGCGCCAGTGACGCCATCACCGCAATCGGCAGTGACGCCGACGGTGATGCACTGACCTACACCTGGAGCGGTATGGCCAGCGGTTCCGGTGACACCATCACTATTACTGCACCGCAGGTGGAAGCCGATACCAACTTCACCCTGACCGTTAGCGTGAGCGACGGCATGGCCTCTGCGAGTGCGGACGTTACCGTGACCGTCACCAATGTGATTGTGGATGGTGGCTGTAGCTCTACCGACCCGAACGCAGGCAACTTCCCCGCCTGGCAGTCTGGTAGCACTTACCTCGGCGGCGATCAGGTAAGCCACGAGCAGCTGGTGTGGCAGGCCAAGTACTGGACGCAACAGGAGCCAAGCTTCACGTCCGCTGACTGGCAGCTGGTCAGTGACATTGAAGTACCCTGGAACGCCAGCACAGCCTACAACGGCGGTGACGAGGTCAACCACGACGGCAAGCGTTACCGTGCCAAGTGGTGGACCCAGGGCCAGGAGCCGAGCACGTCTTCCGACTGGGAAGAGATCGGAGATGCGAGCTGCAACTGATCGCGTGATTTCGCGTTAAAACGAAATCATTGCACAGCGAAAAACCCCAGTATTTACCGGGGTTTTTTGTGTCAGTAACCCGGCGCGCAGATACAAAAAAACCCGGCGATGGC
>NZ_AFPJ01000026.1 GCF_000220505.1 Microbulbifer agarilyticus S89
TTCGGACTCATGATCACCAGCGGGCGGCGCATCGGGCGCACGGCCTGACGACGCAGCAGGTGGAAGATCTGTGCCGGGGTGGTGGCATTACACACCTGGATGTTGTGCTCGGCGCACAGCTGCATAAAACGCTCAAGACGCGCAGAGGAGTGCTCTGGGCCCTGGCCTTCATAACCGTGCGGCAGCAGCATCACCAGGCCACACATACGGCCCCATTTGTGCTCACCGGAAGTGATGAACTGGTCGATAACCACCTGGGCACCGTTGGCAAAGTCACCAAACTGTGCTTCCCACACCACCAGGGATTTCGGGGTAGTGGTGGCATAGCCGTATTCGAACGCCAGCACGGCTTCTTCCGACAGCAGTGAGTCGTACATATCGAAGCGCGGCTGCCCTTCGAACATGTTCTGCAGCGGTACGTAGCTCTGGCCGTCCTTCTGGCTGTGGATCACCGCGTGACGGTGCGAGAAGGTACCACGGCCAACGTCCTCACCGGTGAAGCGGACCATATAGCCCTCTTCCAGCAAGGTGCCGTATGCCAGGGTTTCCGCCATGCCCCAGTTCAGCGGCAGCGCACCGCCAGCCATTTTGCGGCGATCGTCGTAGATCTTGGAAACCTGGCGCTGCATCACGATACCGTCGGGCACGGTGGTCATGCGGGTCGCCACATCTTTCAGCTTGGTCAGCTCAAAGCTGGTATCGCCCTCGGCGGTCCACTCGTGGTTGAGGTACGGGCCCCAGTCCACAAACATGGATTCGTCGGGCTCATTGACTAGGCCGGTAGCCACGTCTTCGCCACGATCCAGCTTATCGCGGTAATCGTTGGCCAGCTTGTCGGCGGCAGCCTTGTCCAGCACACCTTCGCCAATCAGCTTCTCCGCGTACAGGGTACGCGTCGTCTTGTGCTTGCGAATGGTCTGGTACATCAGCGGCTGGGTGCCGGAGGGATCGTCGGTTTCGTTGTGACCGCGACGGCGGTAACAAACCAGATCGATCACGATGTCTTTCTTGAACTCGTAGCGGTAATCGATTGCGAGCAGGCCCGCCAATACCACTGCTTCCGGGTCGTCACCGTTTACGTGCAGCACCGGAGCGTCAATCATCTTCGCAACATCGGTACAGTATTCGGTAGAGCGCGCATCTTCGCGCTTGCTGGTGGTGAAACCAACCTGGTTGTTCAGCACCAGGTGGATGGTGCCGCCGGTGTAGTAACCGCGGGTCTGGGACATCTGCAGGGTTTCCTGCACCACGCCCTGACCGGCGAATGCCGCATCACCATGGATGTTGATCGGCAGTACTTTTTCGCCGGTGCTGTCGCCGCGGCGATCCTGACGGGCGCGCACGGAACCCACAACCACCGGCGCACAGATTTCCAAATGCGACGGGTTAAAGGCCAGCGCCAAATGCACCTCGCCACCCGGGGTCATCACGTTGGAAGAGAAGCCCTGGTGGTACTTAACGTCACCGGAGGTATCGAGGGTTTTCTTGCCTTCGAACTCTTCAAACAGGTCCGCGGGGTTTTTACCGAGAATGTTGACCAGGGTGTTCAGGCGACCACGGTGGGCCATGCCGATCACAATCTCTTTTACCGCGTAGGTACCGGAGCGACGAATCAGCGCGTCCATCAGCGGGATCAGGCTCTCGCCACCTTCCACACCGAAGCGCTTGGTACCCGGGTACTTGGAATCCAGGTGACGCTCGAGGCCTTCCGCAGCAGACAGGCGCTGCAGAATTTCGACGCGAATATCTTCACCGAACGTAGGTTTGCACTGGCTGCGCTCAAGACGCTGCTGAAACCACTGCTGCTCGTCGAGATTCGACAGATGCATGATTTCTGCGCCGAGGTTTCCGCAGTAGGTATTTTCGAGGCCCTGTACGATGTCACGCAGAGTGGATTCGCCGTTACCGAAGAACAGGTCACCGGTCTGGAAAGTGGTGTCGAAGTCGCCCTCGGTGAGGCCGTGGAAGTTCAATTGCAAGTCCGGCACCTGTTCGCGGGCCATGATGCCCAGCGGATCAAGGGTGGCCTTCTTGTGGCCGCGGTGACGGTAGGAATTGATCAGTTGCAGAACTTTGATCTGCTTGCGCTCATGTTCAACATTGACAGAGCCGGCGCCGGGAGCGGCAAGAGGACGGGTACGGTTTTTCGCCAGTAGTTCAAAGTGCTGGCGAATCGCAGCATGGGAGACATCGCCACCGCTGACACGCGGCAGGCTGTCAAAGTAGCTGCGCCATTCTTCCGGTACACCACTGGGGTCGTGCAGATAGGTCTCATACAGATCTTCCACATACCCGGCGTTACCACCTGAGATATGTGAAGTCCGCCAGAGCGCCTCCATAGAGCTTTCGTGCATTAATGCCTACCTCAATTGACGGCGCGCACCCTTGATCTTCGCGCCGCTCTTTCCTGTCTTTTCACTCACAAAAGGGGAGGTGCTGAAATAGACACCTCCCCTCTTTCGTATAGGCCTGACACCTGCGCTGCTGTCGGCCTAATTGTGCTTATATTTTTGGTGGGTAACCCACTCCCCGCTACCGGGGCATCCGTTATACGGCGCGGGTTATCAACATATTGCGGATATGTCCGATTGCCCGAGTTGGATTCAGGCCCTTGGGACAAACATTGACGCAGTTCTGGATGCCGTGGCAGCGGAACACGCTGAACGGGTCGTCCAGTTTACCCAGGCGCTCGTCGGTTGCGGTGTCGCGGCTGTCCGCCAGGAAGCGGTAGGCCTGCAACAGGCCCGCCGGGCCGATGAACTTGTCGGGGTTCCACCAGAAAGAAGGACAAGACGTGGAACAACAGGCGCAGAGAATACACTCGTACAGGCCATCCAGTTTTGCGCGATCTTCCGGAGACTGCAGACGCTCAATGGCCGGGGCCGGAGTGTCGTTCTGCAGGTAAGGTTCGATTTTCTTGTACTGGGTGTAGAACTGCTCCATATCCACAACCAGGTCGCGGATAACCGGCAGACCCGGCAGCGGGCGCAGTACCAGCTTGCCTTTCGGCGCAGCTTCAGACAGCGGCATGATGCAGGCAAGACCGTTCTTGCCGGAGATATTCATGCCGTCGGAACCGCACACACCTTCACGACAAGAGCGACGGAATGCCAGGGTCGCGTCCTGGGCTTTCAACAGCTCCAGTACGTCCAGCACCATCAGGTCTTTGCCCTGGGTGTCTACTTCGTAATCCTGCATGTACGGTGCAGAATCGGTTTCCGGGTTGTAACGGTAGATGCTTACTTTCAACATGGTCTTTCCGCTCCCGAATTAGTACGTACGCGCTTTCGGTTCGAAAGCTTCTACGGTGTTGGGCGCAAAGTTAACGGCACGCTTGCCAACACGCTTCTCCGCCGGGAAGAACATGGAGTGGCACAGCCAGTTCTCGTCATCGCGCTCCTGGAAGTCTTCGCGCGCGTGGGCGCCGCGGCTTTCGGTACGCGTTTCTGCGGCGATCGCCGTCGCTTCGGCAACTTCCAACAGGTTTTGCAGTTCCAGCGCTTCGATACGCGCGGTGTTGAACGCACGGCTCTTGTCGTCCAGGCGAACGTTTTCAATACGTGCGCGCAGGTCTTCCAGCTTCTTCACGCCTTCGGCCATGAAGTCGCCGCGACGGAATACACCGAAGTGGTTCTGCATTACGTTCTGCAGTTCTTTGCGCAGATCGGCGGCTTTCTCACCGTCGTTCTTGGTTTCCAGGCGGTTCAGGCGGCTCATCGCGGCTTCGAGGTCAGACTCGCTCGCTTCGCGATGCTCGATACCTTCGCGCAGGGCTTTTTCGATGAACAGGCCAGAAGCGCGACCGAAGACCACCAGGTCCAGCAGCGAGTTACCGCCCAGGCGGTTGGCGCCGTGCACGGATACACAGGCAACTTCACCACAGCCATAGATGCCGTCGATCACGTGATCGTTACCGGACGCATCCTGGGTCAGTACCTGACCGTGAATGTTGGTCGCCAGGCCACCCATCATGTAGTGACAGGTCGGCACAACCGGGATCGGCACCTTGACAGGGTCAGCGTGCGCAAAGGTACGGGACAGCTCAAGGATGCCCGGCAGCTTGGCGTTCAGGGTTTTCTCACCCAGGTGATCCAGCTTCAGGAATACGTGGTCGCCATCCGGGCCACAACCGCGGCCGTCGAGGATTTCCAGAACCATGGAGCGTGCAACAACGTCGCGGCCCGCCAGGTCTTTGGCATTCGGCGCGTAACGCTCCATGAAGCGCTCGCCGTCCTTGTTCACCAGGTAACCACCTTCACCACGGCAACCTTCGGTTACCAGTACGCCGGCACCGTGGATACCGGTCGGGTGGAACTGCCAGAATTCCATGTCCTGCACAGGAATATCGGCACGCAGTGCCATACCGATGCCGTCACCGGTATTGATGTGTGCATTCGTGGTGGAGGCGAAGATACGGCCCGCACCACCGGTGGCGAGAACGGTCGCCTTGGACTTAACGAAAACGACCTCGCCATCTTCGATGTTCATGGCGATCACGCCGACAACAGCGCCATCCTGATTCTTCACCAGGTCTACCGCGAACCACTCGTTGAGGAACACGGTGTCGTTCTTGATATTGCCCTGATACAGGGTGTGCAGCAGGGCGTGACCGGTACGGTCTGCCGCCGCACAGGTACGTGCTGCCTGGCCGCCGCGACCGAAGTCTTTGGACTGGCCACCGAAAGGACGCTGATAGATACGGCCTTCTTTAGTACGGGAGAACGGCAGGCCCATGTGCTCGAGCTCGAACACTGCTTCGGGGCCTACGGAACACATGTATTCGATCGCGTCCTGGTCACCGATGTAGTCGGAACCCTTGACGGTGTCGAACATGTGCCAGCGCCAATCGTCATTGGGGTCGTCGCTGGCGATCGCACAGGTGATACCACCCTGGGCGGAAACCGTGTGAGAACGGGTAGGAAATACTTTGGTAATAACCGCAGTCTTGAAACCGGACTGAGCCATCTGCAGCGCAGCGCGCATGCCCGCGCCGCCGCCACCGATTACGATGCCGTCAAAGGTTATTGTTCGCATATTCGACATAACTTACACACCCCACAGAATTTCGATGCCCCACACCGCGTAAAACACGGCAACAGCACCTAACAACACTTCAACCAGAATCCGCAGGACGGTCGCTTTGCCACCCATCATGCGGTTGGTGATGTAATCAGTTACCACGGACCAGAGACCGATCCAGGCGTGAGCAATTGTGGAGATAAGAGCGACCAGGCTGAATACGCGAACCCAGCGCTGCTCGAACAGAGCAGACCAGCTTTCGTAGCCAAAATCTTTGGAAAGAAAAATGAAACCCACTATAAAGAGGGTGTACGCCACCAGCACCACAGCGGTAACGCGTTGAACAAACCAGTCGTACAGGCCGCTACGACCAAAACCAGTAACTGCCTTTACCATATCAGAACCCCCGCCAGCAGAATGAGCACAACAGAAAGCACCAGAACCAGGATGGCGCTACGGCGACCACCTTCGAGGCTTTCACCCAAACCCAGATCCATGATCAGGTGACGCACACCAGCGATCAGGTGGTAGATCAGTGCAGCCAATGAGAGCCACAGCACGAGCTTGGCCGGCACACTGGTAAAAAAGTCTGCTACTTTTTGGAAACCCTGCTCAGATTCCAGACTGGAGTCCAGCATGCACAACAAAAGTGCAACCACAGCGAAGAGCACCACACCAGAAATACGATGCAGAATGGATACCAACGCTGGTACAGGGAGCTTAATAGTAGAAATGTCTAAATTGACAGGTCTGTTTTTGTTCACAGGAAAAACACCTTGTTACCCTGAAAGACGGGGCGCCCGCTAAATATCTACATACCGGGCGAGCTTGCTGATCACTTTCCAGTCAACCTGTAGAGGTCTTGTACAAAGTGGCCTTACCAAGGCGCAAGCCGCGCGGATTATAGGCATTCGCATATCAAAACACAACGAACCGAAAGTCGGCACGGACGGCTTTGTACCAGTTGCATTCAGCGCCACCCAGCCGACCAAAGTATGAAGCGCGCGATTCAACCTGTCGGGCTGGTGCCGAAATTTACATGCCATATCGCCCTTCCAGACAGGCAATTTCCCTGCCACTCCGATCTACTACGGAAGATCCTGCGGCCCGGAACCGTCTAGCCACGGCAATTTGGTTTGACAATTTGAGGCGCGCCACTTAAGTTTGGCCGCGCTCAAAAGCCCGCTAGCCCCATATCCGCGTCTGGATGTAGCCAATGAAGGCCGTCCGAGCCCGCAGAATCCGGCACTTTCCGGGTTGTGCCTGCGCAGCAGAAACCTCCGCGATACACACAGATTTATAAAATGTGATCACGGAAAAGCGCGGATTTCGCCCTTCCCAGGGCCGTGAATTGCCGAATCCACTTCAGCAATTTGTGTGGAAATAAAAAAGCTGGCGAAAGAATAGTTTTTAGGAGTCCACAATGTCTGACAAGAAAGCTCAACTCGCGGTCGACGGTTTCGACGCCCCATTCGACCTGCCAGTCTATTCTGGCACTGCCGGTCCCGACGTTGTTGACGTCAGCAGCCTGGCCAGCAAAGGCCTGTTCACCTACGACCCGGGCTTCATGTCCACCGCCTCCTGCGAATCCAAGATCACCTATATCGATGGTGCCAAGGGCGTACTGCTGCACCGCGGCTACCCCATCGAGCAACTGGCGGACAAATCCGATTACCTGGAAACCTGCTACCTGCTGATGAATGGCGAACTGCCCAACGCAGAGCAGAAGAAAGAGTACGTTGACAGCATCATGAACCACACCATGGTTCACGAGTCCCTGGTTAACTTCTTTAAAGGTTTCCGCTACGACGCGCACCCGATGGCAATGATGTGCGGTGTTGTGGGCGCCCTGGCCTCCTTCTACCACGACTCCCTGGACATCACCGACCCGGAGCACCGCAAGATCTCTGCGGACCGCCTGATCGCCAAGATGCCGACCCTGGCCGCCATGTGCTACAAGCACAGCAAAGGCCAGCCGTTCATGTACCCGGACAACAGCCTGAGCTACTCCGAGAACTTCCTGCACATGATGTTCGGCAACCCGTGTGAGCCGAGCAAGATCGACCCGATCGTGGCCAAGGCCATGGATGTGATCTTCCTGCTGCACGCAGACCATGAGCAGAACGCGTCTACTTCCACCGTACGCCTGGCTGGTTCCTCTGGCGCCAACCCGTTCGCCTGTATCTCTTCCGGTATTGCGACCCTGTGGGGCCCGGCACACGGCGGCGCCAACGAAGCGGTACTGAACATGCTGCAGGAGATTGGCGACGAGAGCCGCATCGACGAGTACGTTGCCAAGGCCAAAGACAAGAACGATCCGTTCCGCCTGATGGGCTTCGGCCACCGCGTATACAAGAACTTCGACCCGCGTTCCCGTGTAATGCAGGGCATCTGTGACGAAGTCCTGGGTGCGATGGGCGCTGAGAACGATCCGCTGCTGCGTATCGCCAAGAAGCTGGAAAAGATCGCGCTGGAAGACGAGTACTTCGTAGAGAAGAAACTCTACCCGAACGTCGACTTCTACTCCGGTATCATCATGAAGGCGATCGGTATTCCTACCGACATGTTCACCGTGATTTTTGCTACCGGCCGTACCGCTGGCTGGATCGCGCACTGGAACGAAATGATTTCCAACCCGTACAAGATCGGCCGTCCGCGTCAGCTGTACACCGGCTACACCGCGCGCGACTACGTGGATCTCGACAAGCGTTAATTCCGAACGGAATTTCGCCCCAAAAAAAACCGGCCGACTCGCCGGGTTTTTTCGGTTAGTTCTGTCGCGCCGGGTTACCGTGAC
>NZ_AFPJ01000025.1 GCF_000220505.1 Microbulbifer agarilyticus S89
CTACTTGCTTCCGATAAATCTATTTCTGGTCGAAACCAGATGTCGATCCGTCGCTCCGCAAGCACCCACACATATTGCTTGATCGAATTTTTAAACAACTCAGTGCAGCGCTGGGCCATCACTGTGGGACGCGTATTCTACACATCCGATCCGCTGAAGCAAGGCTTTTCGCAGACTTTTTTGAAGCTCCGAAACCGTTATAAATCAACGCTTTCCAGTGCCTCGATCAACCTCTCGGTGACCCCGAGAAGGACGCGCATTATATGGCGCCAATCTCGTTTGGCAAGCTCTTTTTTAGAGCTTTTTTCAGCGCTGGAAACCGGCAAATAAATGACCTGGTTTTCAGCACTGGGGGACCGCCTGGAGCCCCGTCGAACCCTCAACAAAAGCACCGTTTAAACCGTGGCAACTCCGTTGAAGTGGCGCGCATTATAGCGACCGTTTCGACCTTGGCAAGCGCTTTTTGAAATTCATTTTTGCGAGAAAAACTCGTTGAAAATCAAAAGGTTAACTTACCTTCTCACCACCGATTGCGTTACCGCCTCGGCAGCGAGGGCGCGAACTATACGGAGCAGATCATCGGCTGGCAAGGAGTTTTTAGAAAACTTTTTTGCCGCCTCAACACCATTCCAGCGTCGCTTGCGTGAAGACTAAAAACACAACCTTCACACATAAAAAAACACCCTCAATTGAGAGTGTTTTAAATATGGCGGTGAGGGAGGGATTCGAACCCTCGATGAGTGTTAACCCATACGCCCTTAGCAGGGGCGCGCCTTCAGCCACTCGGCCACCTCACCAATCAGTTTTTCGCTCAGAGCGATCAAACGCTGCTGAACTTAAGCATTCCACAACTGCGCTTTTGGACAGTTGGTCTTGCTCCTGAAAGTGAGCGGCATCATACCAACGGCGAGGCAAAAATCAATGGGGAATCAATAACTTTTTGCGATTTCTTCACAAGCGCTCACAAATCATACAGGCACAAAAAAAGGCCGCCTAGCGACCCTTTTTTCATCAGCAAACTGCGCTGAATACTCCAGCCCTCAGTCGGCACTTCCCTCACTGGAGGATTGCTTTTCACGCTGGATCCGCTGGTAAATCTCTTCGCGGTGTACCGCTACTTCCTTTGGCGCGTTGACTCCGATTCGTACCTGGTTGCCTTTCACACCCAATACGGTAACCGTCACATTGTCACCAACCATCAGTGTTTCACCGATACGGCGGGTTAAAATTAACATTACCTACATCTCCTTGATCATCCTGTGATTTGGTACGACCGGTTATCCCTAGTCCGCACCTTGGATCATAATAACCCGAGAAGGCCGCAAACCGAGAATCTTGTCCGTCACTTTATTCAGTATCGTCCAGACGCGGAAAATCTCAATAGGTCGTACCACACGCCAAGCAACCGAATTGTTATGGTTGCCCGAAAGATCCTTCAGTTTGGTTATAGTTAATCGGTAATCTTGGACTCAGACAGCTCAAACGCGCTGTGTAGCGCTCGCACCGCCAGCTCGAGATAGCGCTCATCGATGATGACCGAGATCTTGATTTCGGAGGTGGTGATCATCTGGATGTTGATATTGTCCTGCCCCAACGCTTCGAACATGCGCGATGCCACATTGGCATGGGAGCGCATACCAACCCCGACGATGGATACCTTGGCAATCTTGTCATCGGCCACCACTTCGCGCGCACCCAGCTCGTCAGCAACGCGCTGCAATACACCCTGGGCCTTACCCAAATCGTTGCGGTGCACGGTAAAGGTGAAATCCGTAGTGCCGTCAATGGCACTGATGTTCTGAACGATTACGTCAACTTCGATATTAGCCGCACCCACGGGCCCCAGGATACGACAGGCAACGCCGGGGGTATCGGGAACACCGCGGATTGTGAGCTTTGCCTCGTCACGGTTGAACGCAATGCCGGAGACTACAGGCTGTTCCATATCGTTGTCTTCCTCATCCAGACTAATCAGTGTGCCGTTGCCCTCATCAAACGTAGAGAGGACCCGCAGCGGCACTTTGTATTTACCGGCGAACTCAACCGCACGAATTTGTAAAACCTTGGAGCCCAGGCTCGCCATTTCCAGCATTTCTTCAAAAGTAATGCGATCCAGGCGGCGCGCGCTGTCTACAACCCGTGGGTCGGTGGTGTAGACACCGTCAACATCGGTATAGATCTGGCACTCGGTGGCGTCCAGCGCTGCGGCCAGGGCGACGCCGGTGGTGTCGGAGCCTCCGCGCCCCAAAGTAGTGATGTTGCCTTCCTCATCCACACCCTGGAAACCAGCAACAACCACAACCTTGCCGGAATCGAGATCCCGACGCATACGCTCCACGTCGATACTTTGAATACGCGCTTTGGTATGTGCGTTGTCCGTAAGAATTTTTACCTGGCCGCCAGTGTAGGAGCACGCATCGTAACCACGCTTCTTCAGCGCCATGCTCAACAGGGCAATGGTCACCTGCTCGCCGGTGGATACCAGTACATCCATTTCCCGAGGATCAGGATTTTCCTGAATCTGGCTCGCCAGGCCGATCAGGCGGTTGGTCTCGCCGCTCATCGCGGAAAGAACAACAACCATATCGTGCCCCTGGGCTTTGAACCCGGCCACTTTGTCGGCCACCGCTTCAATACGCTCAATGGAGCCTACCGAAGTGCCGCCGTATTTCTGTACGAACAAACTCATCGTTCTAGTGTTCCTTACTACCTTGCTACGCGGCACCAAATCCGCGGGTGCCGCGCACTTAATCACCAAACCGCGGGCAAATCAACTGAAAACACGCAAACTATCCCAGAAAAAATTCGACAAGATTGCCAACTCCGGAACAATCGGCTGTTAGTTTCATTTGATATTGTTTTCTACCCACTCCGGGATCGCTTTGATCAGCGCAGGCAACGCAGCCACATCGGTACCACCGCCCTGGGCCATATCCGGGCGGCCACCACCTTTACCACCCAATTCACCGGCGGCAAAACGCATCAAATCGCCGGCTGCCAGTCTGCCAGTCAGGTCCTTGGTCACCACGGCCACCAGGGCAACTTTCTCTTCACCCGGTGCAGCGAGCAGCAGTACACCGCTACCCAGCTTGTTTTTCAGCTGGTCTGCCAGATCCCGCAAAGACTTCGCATCGGCACCATCAATCGAGGCTGCCAGTAATTTAACGCCCGCAACTTCTACCGCCTGGCTGGTCAGGTCGCCACCTGCACCACTGGCGAGACGGGTTTTCATGTTGGCGAGGTCTTTCTCCAGCTTGCGATTGCTGGCGATCAGCTGCTCAACCTTCTCACCAAGATTTTCCGGGCGCGCCTTGAGCAGCGCTGCGGCATGATCGAGACGCTGCTGGGCCAGATCAAACAGTGCCAGTGCATGCGCGCCGGTGACCGCTTCAATACGGCGCTGACCTGAGGCAATGCCGCTTTCGGCAACGATACGCAGCAGGCCGATGTCGCCGGTGCGCGCAACGTGGGTACCGCCACACAACTCTACGGAGAAGGCACCACCATCGGTGCGCTCACCCATGGTCAACACGCGCACGGAGTCACCGTACTTTTCACCAAACAGCGCCATTGCCCCTTTGGCTTTCGCGGTTTCAATATCGGTCTCTTCGGTTTCTACCGCGGTGTTGGCACGGATCTGACTATTTACCAGGGCCTCAATCGCGCGCAGTTGTTTGCTGGTCACCGCTTCCGGATGGGAAAAGTCGAAACGCAGGCGCTCGGAATCCACCAGAGAACCTTTCTGGGTGACATGCTCACCGAGCACTTTGCGCAACGCGGCATGCAACAGGTGCGTGGCGGAGTGATTCAACGCGGTGGACTGGCGCACATCGCCGGCAACTTCTGCGGTTACCACTTCACTGACAGCCAGGCTTCCGGAGAGCAACTTGCCCTGGTGCAGGTGGTTGGCCCCATGCTTGACGCAGTCGGCCACTTCGAAGCGGCCCGACTCGGACTGCAGGTAACCACTATCGCCTACCTGACCACCGGACTCCGCATAAAACGGGGTACGATCGAGCACGATGGCTGCAGACTCGCCTTCCGCAATGCGATCGACAAGCTCGCCATCTTTGATAATGGCTACCACATTGCCTTGCTCGGTGACGCGGTCGTAGCCGAGGAACTCGGTGGCTCCGTCCAGCTCGACGGTGTCGGTGTAATCCTGCTTGAATTTACCGGCTGCGCGGGCGCGCTCACGCTGGGCATTCATGGCCTTTTCATAGCCCGCCATATCCAGAGTCAGGCCGCGTTCGCGGGCAATGTCTTGGGTCAAATCGGTGGGGAAGCCATAGGTGTCGTGCAGGGTGAACACCAGCTCACCGGGAATTTCCGTACCCTCAAGGGAAGCCAGTGCTTCGTCGAGCAGCGCCAGGCCCTTATCCAGGGTCTTGGCGAATTGCTCTTCTTCCTTGCGCAGGGCGTTTTCAATTACGGACTGCTTTTCTTTCAGCTCGGGGTAGGCATCGCCCATTTCCGCAACCAGCGCGGCGACCAGCTTGTAGAAGAAAATGTCTTTGTGACCCAGCTTGTGTCCGTGGCGCACCGCGCGACGAATGATTCGGCGCAGCACGAAGCCACGACCTTCATTGGACGGCATTACCCCGTCGGCAATCAGAAAAGAGCAGGAGCGAATATGGTCCGCGATAACACGCAGGGACTTTTCTTCGGTATCGGAACAACCGACAACCTTGCCCGCCGCATTCAACAGCGCCTGAAACAGGTCGATCTCATAGTTGGAGTGCACGCCCTGCATCACCGCCGCGATGCGCTCGAGGCCCATGCCGGTGTCAACTGAAGGCTTGGGCAGCGGATGCAATTCGCCGTCTGCGGAGCGTTCGAACTGCATGAAAACCAGATTCCAGATCTCGATATAGCGGTCGAGATCGTCATTTTCCGATCCGGGGGGGCCACCGGGCACATCGGCGCCGTGGTCGTAGAAAATCTCGGAGCTGGGACCACAGGGGCCGGTATCCCCCATCTGCCAGAAATTGTCTTCGTCGAGGCGAGAGAAGCGCTCGGCACTTACGCCCATTTCTTTCAGCCAGATATCCGCTGCCTCATCATCGCTGATGTGCACGGTCACCCACAGGCGCTCTTCCGGAAGCTTCAATTCCTTGGTCAGGAATTCCCAGGCAAACTTGATCGCTTCGCGCTTGAAGTAATCACCGAAGCTGAAGTTACCCAGCATTTCGAAGAAGGTGTGGTGACGCGCGGTGTAGCCCACGTTTTCCAGGTCATTGTGCTTACCACCGGCGCGCACACAGCGCTGGGAGCTGGCGGCGCGAACGTATGGGCGAGATTCCTGCCCCAGGAAGGTATCTTTGAACTGCACCATGCCCGCATTAGTGAACAGCAGGGTCGGGTCGTTACCCGGCACCAGTGAGCTGGAGGGAACACGGGTGTGTCCCTGCTCGGCGAAATAGTTTAGAAATGCTTCGCGTATCTGTGCACTCTTCATTACAGGCTGCTTCCAAATCGTCAGTAAATTCTTATCGACCCCGGGTCACTCCCGAGCCAACTATTCAATCAATCTTGCAGGTCTTCAGCGAGCCCTGCCTCGGGCAGCTTGCGCTGCGCGAGCAAATGTATGTGCAAATGGAACACCGTCTGCCCGGCGCCGCGGCCATTGTTGACCACCAGCCGAAACCCATCTTGCAACTGCAGGCGCTCCGCCATTTGCGATGCTACCCACATAAGATGACCGAGCAGTGGTACATCTTCCTGGCGTGCGTCGGCCACGCTGACCAGCGGTTTACGGGGAATGATCAGCAGATGCGTTGGCGCCTGCGGGGCCCTGTCCTCGATGACGATACAGAGCTCATCTTCATACAGCCGCCGCGCCGGCAGCTCTCCGGCAATAATCCGGCTGAATACGCTGACTTCTTCCATGCTCGTCCCGCCCTGCTCGTCCTTGGCATCTGCGCGCTGCACCGGAACCCCGCGCAAACCCCGCCAGTGTCTTGCCGGTGGTCAGCACTCGAGGTTACTTGGCCAGTTTTTCGTCCGTGGTAAGGGGACGCGCTTCAGACTCCAGCATCACTGGAATACCATCGCGAATCGGGTAAGCCAGGCCACTCGCCTTGCACACCAGCTCCTGGGTTTCTTCGTGATATTCAAGAGGGGCCTTGCTGACGGGGCAAACCAACAAACTCAGTAATTTCTTGTCCATGTCTATCTCGGAATAACACTCGGATGGCGCCCCAGAACCCGACTCACGGGACTCTCCGGGGCCTAGGAGGGCCAAAAATGACCGCGTATGGTACAACGCTTTTTCGGTGTTTTCACGACTGAGGGGAGAAATCCCCCGCGCAGTCTACCGGCGGGGGAAGCGACGGTGGCGAGATGCCTAGAAGTGGCGGCAGGCGGAGACGGCGTTGCGCCACCCGGCGAGGAGCTCCTGACGCGTCTGTGCCGACATCTGCGGTAGAAAATCCTGCTCGATATCCTGCAGCGACGCCGGCAACGCCTCGCTTTGCCAGATTCCAGCGCCAATTCCCGCGAGCAGCGCTGCCCCAACCGCGGTGGACTCGATCTGACGGGGGCGCTCAATGCGCAGGTCGGAAATATCTGCCTGGAACTGCATCAGGAAGTTGTTGGCGCTCGCTCCGCCATCGACCCGCAGGCACTCGAGTTCAACCCCAAGGGTGCGCGCCATCAGCTCAGCCAGCTCGTGACTCTGATAGGCAATGGATTCGAGTGTTGCACGGACAATCTCGGCGCGCCCCGCGCCCCGCGACAGGCCAAAGATGGCACCCCGTGCATCAGCATCCCAGTAGGGAGCACCCAGGCCACTGAAGGCCGGTACCATATATACACCCCGCGTATTGGGGATTTCCTGCGCCATTTTTTCGGATTCTGCCGCCTGATGAATGATGCCGAGATCATCCCGCAGCCACTGCACCGCCGCACCGGCGTTAAACACGGCACCCTCGATCACAAACTGCGGCGCCCCTTTGGCATCGCAACCGATGGTGGTCAGCATGCCCTCTGGTACCAGCGGGCGCTCTTGGCCCGCGCTGGCGAGCAAAAAACAGCCGGTGCCGTAGGTATTCTTCATGGAACCAGGCTCGAAACAGCCCTGCCCGTAGAGCGCCGATTGCTGATCGCCGGCCACCCCGGCAATGGGTACCGAGGCACCGAGAAATACGGCGGGATCGGTGGTACCAAAGCTGCCCGCGGAGGGACGAATCTCTGGCAGGATCGCGGCCGGGCAATCAAACATCCGCAGCAGCTCCCTGTCCCACTGGCGGCGATCGAGATCGTAGAGCAAGGTGCGGCAGGCGTTGGTGTGGTCGGTGAGGTGCTGGCGGCCACCGGTAAAGCACCAGATAAGCCAGCTATCGATGGTGCCGAAACAGAGCTCACCGGCCTCTGCCCGGCGATGTAGCTCGGGTGATTCGCGAAATATCCAGCGCAGCTTGCTGGCGGAAAAATAGGCGTCCAGCAGCAATCCGGTTTTGGCCCGCACCATGGACTCGGCACCGGCATTGCGCAACTCACGGCAAATACCTGCAGAGCGGCGGCACTGCCACACCACCGCACGGTGCACCGGCTCACCGGTTGCGCGGTCCCACAGGACCGTCGTTTCACGCTGGTTGGTGATGCCCAGCGCGGAGAGATCCGACGGCTCGATTCCGGCACGCTTGATAGCGGCGGCACACACCTTGAGTGTGACCTGCCAGATTTCACTGGCGTCGTGCTCTACCCAGCCCGGCTGCGGATAGTACTGGGAAAACTCCGAGTAACTGCGCCCGCGCAGGTTGCCGTCGCGGTCGAAGACGAAAGCCGTGGTACCGGTGGTACCCTGGTCAATAGAGAGAATCATGGGCGCTCCTTGCCGTTATCCTCTATTAAAGTGACGCCTCTTGTACCGCGGGCGCCTCGGTAAATGGCATGACCCCAAACTCCGGATACACTTCCGTCGGATAGAAAAACTTGCCATTAGTGGTCACCATCGAGATGGTTTTTATTGCCTTTAGATCCTGAGTCGGGTCGCCAGGTACCAGGAAGAAGTCTGCCTGCTTGCCAACTTCAATGCTCCCCAGTGTGTCCGCATGCCCCAGATACTCGGCCATATCATAGGTGCCGCGTTTCAATGCTTCCGCAGCACTCATGCCAAACTCCTGGAATAGCTCCAACTCGCGGTGTTGCTCAAAAGCCCCACCCAGGTCGGTGCCCGGCACCAGCAAGATGCCCTTTTGATGCATCAGTGCCAGAGTATCGATGATTTTCTGGTAAGCCGCCTTGTAGGCCTGGTCTTCCGCCTCATCGGCCACGTTGAGCATGGCAACCTTGGCACGGCGCTGCACGCTGACCGGCATATTCTCGATGTAATCCAGTGCGCCCTGGCGAGTGACGCCATTTCTCGAAGTCATGCCAAGCTCGTGAATCACCGTGGTTGGATCAAGCGCAATATCGTTTGCAACCATCATCTCCAGGGTCCTGGCGACTTTGTCGCTGGTTAAATCCAGATCAACAAAACGCTTCATCCCCGTAATGCGGAACAAGGTGCGGGTGTCCTCTTCCGGGGTCAGCACCCACCCCAACATCAACTGGTTAATATGGGTGATCTCATTGTAGCCAGCCTCAATCATCTGGTCGGCGGTATAAAATGCGGGGACATGACCGGCAACCCGCAAACCCAGTTTGTGGGCCTCTTTGGCAATATCCGGGATCCACTCACCATTCATCGAGCTGTAAATCTTGATCTGTGTATAGCCACCTTTGGCCGCGTAATCCCGCACCAGCTGCAGCGCATCTTCCTTGGTCGGAGCCAATTCACCGGTTGAATTACTGTATTCACTGACGCCTTCGATAAAACCACTCTTGATAATGCGCGGGCCAATCAATTGTCCGCTGTCGATTTTTTCAATCAGCGACTCCAGCACATCTGACTCATTACCCATGTCGCGTACAGAGGTCACACCGGCAATCACGTTCAGCAGTGCATCGTTATCACTCATGTGGCCGTGCATTTCATACAAACCGGCCACCAATGTTCCGCCGGCCCCGTCGATGGTGACTTCAGCCGGGTTTGGCCCGGCCTGGACGCCGTCAATCGCGGAGATTACGCCATCTTTTACCAATACCGACACGGGCTGAGTGAGCGCAAGTGCGCTGGGATCGAAGATGCGGACATTGTTTACGCGCACCGGCTGTTCGTACTGATGCGTCACACGGCTGGCGATCTCTTCAAATCTGGCGGCGTTCAGTGACGCGGCCAGCTCCCGCAAGTGCTTTTCTTCACCCTCCAGCCCCTGACGAATAAATGCCGCCCGTGGCGACACAATTGCCACGAGTTCCTGCTGTGTATCCAGCACCAGGTACTGGGGATCCATATCGATACCACCGACTGCATACATGATGGCACTGAGCTGTTTATCTTCACCTGTTAATTGCAGCTCCCGCTTTGGTGTCACAACCAGATCACCCGCCGGCAGGGCCGGATAGCGATCGCCAGTGGCATCGAGCACCGCCCGGGTATACAGAAACAGAGCGTAAGGACTGGCGTTTTGCGCGATATAGATGGGGTTTGCGGATACATCTGCCTGCCCCTCACCGGATGCGGAGCGCCAGCGCGCGGTATCTCCAGTGCGCACATACTCTTCGTCCACCGCATTGCCAAACGTGGTTTTGCCGGTGATTTTCCACTCGGTGGGCACACCGCCCTCGCCTAACACGAGCGCTTCCTGGCTACTGGCACCGCGGCCATTGTTGCTGAAGCCAAAATCGATCTGCAGCTGGTTGCCAGTGCGAACGACGGTCATATCGCCCACGGTCGTGCCACCAAACATGACAGAAAAGGTTTCTTCCGTTTTACTTTCTTTCGTGTCCTGCACGTCATCTGCCGGTTTTGAACAGCCAAACAGAGCGAGCAGGAGCAGGAAGGTGGTTAATGTGCGCATGGAAAGTCCTTTGTAATCATTATTGGGACAGCATTGCATAGGCGTTTTTCGGCAGGCCCTGTGCGGGTCATACGGGCCTTGCCAAAGTATGTATTTGGCATTTTGACGAGTCAATGCGCCTCAGGGCAGGCCTTCGCCACTGACTGCTTCGCGCTCTAACGTATCCAACGCATAACCGATGGCATCTGCCGAGAAGCCCCGGTAGGCAAGGAAGCGCTGACGTCGCGCACGCTCACGCATCTGCTGCTCGCGCTTCAGGCTTGCCACCGCACCGCGACTGGCAAACTTGCGCTGCAATACCGAGTGGGCCAACTCGAACCAGTCTGTGTCGAGAGTGTCGATCGCGCTTGTGGCCATACTGCTGGGGATACCGCGCTGCTGTAGATCCTGGCGGATACGCAGGGGGCCGTGCCCACGCTGCACACGGGAGCGGGCGAACATCTCCGCAAAGCGCTGGTCGGATTGATAGTTGAGCTCTTCCAGCCGCAGGAACAGGGCTGAAAAATCCGCATCGGGGAATTTGGGAGAGAGCTTTTGGGTAAGCTCGCGACGCGAGTGATCACGTCGGGATAGCAGCTCAAGCGCTGCGGTGAACAGCGCCTGAGCGGGGTCGGGAGTGGAAAACACTGAAGTAAATGATACAGGGACTAAAATCAGCCCTCTGATACTTCCTCAGCGTCTTCAGTGACCGGCGTCATATCGCCGAGCAGCTGGGCACGCAGCTGGCCTTCGATTTCATTGCGGATATCCACATTTTCCTTGAGGAACTTCACCGCATTGGCCTTGCCCTGGCCAATCTTATCGCCCTTGTAGCTGTACCAGGCACCGGCTTTATCCACCAGACCCAGCTTCACGCCGTAGTCGATGATTTCACCAATCAGGTTAATACCCTGGCCGTACATGATCTGGAACTCGGTCTGCTTGAAGGGCGGCGCCACCTTGTTCTTCACGACCTTAACGCGGGTTTCGTTGCCCACCACCTCATCGCCTTCTTTCACGGAGCCGATACGACGGATATCCAGACGAACAGAGGAGTAGAACTTGAGCGCGTTACCACCGGTGGTGGTCTCCGGGGAACCGAACATCACACCAATCTTCATACGAATCTGGTTAATAAACACACACAGGGTGTTGGTGTTCTTGATGTTACCGGTGAGTTTACGCAAGGCCTGGGACATCAGGCGGGCCTGCAGGCCAACGTGTGAGTCACCCATTTCGCCTTCAATTTCCGCGCGCGGTGTCAGTGCCGCCACGGAGTCGACAATCAATACGTCTACCGCGCCAGAGCGCACCAGCATATCGGCCACTTCCAGCGCCTGCTCACCGGTGTCCGGCTGGGATACGATCAGTTCGTCCACATTAACGCCGAGCTTTTCCGCGTAAATCGGGTCCAGTGCGTGTTCCGCATCGACGAAAGCACAGGTACCGCCTTTGCGCTGTGCTTCCGCGATCACCTGCAGGGTCAGGGTGGTTTTACCGGAAGATTCCGGACCGTAGATCTCGACAATACGTCCACGGGGCAGGCCGCCAATACCCAAGGCTACGTCCAGTCCCAGAGAACCGGTGGAGATCGCAGGGATACGCTCGCGCTCCTTGTCTCCCATGCGCATAACGGTGCCTTTGCCGAACTGACGCTCGATCTGAGACAGCGCCGCCTGTAAAGCCTTGTCTTTATTGGAATCCATGACCCTTCCCATGTGTACCTGAAAATTGGTGAGAAATACTGCAATTGATACTGCTATTGGGGAAGGAGCTTAGTGAAAAATTACTGTATAAGCAACCAGTAATCGGGAATGGGCGGTATTGATTTTACAGCGCTCGGTTTTTGTACAGCAAGGTGGGACAAAGGTGCCAACCCTGGTCAGCGAGTGTGGCTTTGGGTGATGGCCAGCAGGCCCTCGAGGGCGGCAACCACCGTTTGCACCTGGATTTCCGCACGACTGCCCGCAAGCTGCAAGCAACGGGCCCTGACTTCCAGAGGCTCCTGCCCCTCGCCATGTGCCCATGCAATCCATACGGTACCCACAGGCTTCTCTTCGCTGCCCCCGTCGGGCCCGGCAATGCCGCTAACCGCAACCGAAACGTTGGCATCGAGGCGGTTCAGCACCCCCACCGCCATCTGTCGAACCACCGTTTCGCTGACGGCGCCATCGGTGTCCAGCGCGCGCTGATCGACGCCGAGGAAATTGCGCTTGATGCGATCGGCATACGATACCAGGGCGCCATCAAACCAGCCGGATGAACCGGCTACCGAGGTAATTGCTGCGGCAATGGCGCCACCGGTACAGGATTCAGCGGTGGTAACCTTCCACCCCAGCCGGGTCAACTCCGCGCCAAGATTTGCCGCAAGGCTCTTGGCCAACGACCCTTGCTGCGCTGTGCTCTCTTCCACCAAATATCCTTTTCCAAATATGCTCGAGACAATCTATATACGCATGCTAAATGCGCCTGGTGACTGAGGTTGTGCCCCCTGGCACAAAAGCGGCTACAGCGGTTGCAACTGCCCATTCAGATACAGGGTCTTGCCACTCGGGTCCTGGACCCGGAAACCGGTGCCGCCGTCGCCTCGAGTGTAGAGGAATTGCGCCGATGCCGGCAGTAACACCGGGCGCTTGAACTCCACACTCATACGGAAGGCCGCCGGCAGGCCCTGCTCACACGCCTCCGATTCCAAAGCGGCGAGACAGGCAGCTTTGGTCCACATACCGTGCACAATCGCGCTTGAGAAACCGAACAGGCGCGCCGAGGAAGCAAACAGGTGAATGGGGTTCCAATCACCGGAAACTTTGGCGTAGCTGCGCCCGGCTGCCTCCGAAATGGACCAGGGAATACTCGCGGCCCCCGCCATATCGGGCGTGTCCTGCGGGAACGGCGCCAGGTTCGCGTGCTTCGGGGCGTCTTTGTCGCCGTGCTTGCCGCGCACCAGCATCGCGCTCTCGCACTCCCATACCAGCTCGCCCCCCACCTTGACCCGGGTCACCAGGGCAAACTCGTATCCGCGCTTCACCGGCACCGGAGCCAGCAAATCACAGTGGATATCCATGGGCTCTTCAACCCGGATGGGCCGGTGCTGGGTAATCTGGTTGCGCAGATGCACCATACCGAGGACCGGGAAAGAAAAGGCATCGGAGACAAGCAGCTTTAAGTGCAGGGGCATGGCCAGCACAAACGGGTAAGTTGCCGGCAGATCAGTCCCCGCGGCAAAGCCACACACATCGCAGTAGGCACGCACGCGCTCGCGATCCACGCGCTGCTCACGCAGGCTGACGCTGGCCAGAACAGAGCGATTGGGTGCCAGGGGGGTACGCTTCTTGCGCGCAGTCAGGGCGCGGAAGTACAGCGGCAGTACCGCCGGACGGGCATTGAGCTCGATATGAAGAGGAGAAGATCTGTGGGTTGCCTTGGGCACAGCGATAATTCTCGGCATAAGTCTGATAGCTGCAGATAATAACCCGGGCCAGAGTGGCTAGCTAGAGACCATTCGGTCACACCACTCCGCCCGGCTCATCATTTTGCCTGTCAAAGATGCCGAAACAATGACAGGACGCCCGGCGATCAGCTCTCCGGCAGCTCGGAGATACCCATGTTGAACAGGGTGAAGCCGAAGATATCCGCGTACTGCTCGATAATCTTCGAGACCGGGGTACCGGCACCATGGCCGGCATTGGTTTCAATACGGATCAGGGTCGGCGCAGCGCCGGCCTGCTTGCTCTGCAGTTCGGCGGCGAACTTGAACGAGTGCGCCGGCACAACACGGTCATCGTGATCGGCCGTGGTTACCAGTGTCGCCGGGTACTCAGTGCCTGGTTGCACGTTGTGCACCGGCGAGTAACCCTTCAGATACTGGAACATTTCTTCACTCTCTTCCGCGGTGCCATAGTCGTAGGCCCAACCGGCGCCGGCGGTAAAGGTGTGGTACCGCAGCATATCCATAACGCCCACCGCGGGCAGCGCAACCTGGACCAGCTCGGGACGCTGAGTCATGACCGCACCCACCAGCAAGCCGCCATTGGAGCCGCCGCGAATCGCCAGATAATCGCTGGAGGTGTAGCCCTGATCGATCAGGAATTCACCGGCGGCGATGAAGTCATCGAACACATTCTGTTTCTGCAGCTTGGTACCGGCATCGTGCCAGCGCTTGCCGTACTCACCGCCACCGCGCAGGTTGGGTACCGCGTAAACACCACCAAGCTCCATCCACACCGCATTGGTAATGCTGAATGATGGCGTCAGGCTGATGTTGAAGCCGCCATAGCCGTACAGAATGGTCGGGTTCTTGCCATCAAGCTCCAGGCCTTTCTTGTGGGTAATCAGCATCGGCACGCGGGTGCCATCTTTGGAGGTGTAGAACACCTGCTTGGACTCGTACGCTGACGGATCAAACTGGGCACCGGACTCCCGGTATACGGACGACTCACCTTCGGCTACGTCAAACGCAAAAATCGTGGAAGGTGTTTTGTAGTTAGTGAAGGAGTAGTACAGGGTGGTGTCTTCACGCTTGCCGCCCAAGGAAGACGCACTACCTGGCCCCGGCAGGGCAATTTCACGGACTTTTTCACCGTCGTAGTCGTACTGGTAAATTTTGGACAGTGCATCGACCATGTACTCGGCGAAGAAATAGCCACCGCCGGTGGACGCCGTCAATACGTTGTCGGTTTCACCGATAAAGTCCTGCCAATTCGCCGGCGCTGGATTGGCGGCATCTACGGTAACAACTTTCTTGTTGGGTGCTTCGCGGTTGGTCACCAGGAACAGCTTGCTACCCTGGTTGTCGATCACATAGGTGTCGGAGTCGAAATCCGTGAGCACCGGTACCAGCGGCGCATCCGCCTTGGTGAGATCGCGAATAAACAGGTCGTTGCCGGAAGTGGAGGTCGCCCCGGAAATGACCAGGAAGCGATCATCTTCGGTCACCACACCAGAGACGTAGCGACGCTTTTCTTCCTCGGTGCCGCCGAATACCAGCGTGTCTTGCGACTGCGGCTGGCCCAGCTTGTGGTAGTACAGCTTGTGCTGGTCGGTTTTTGCCGACAGCTCACTACCATCGGGCTTGTCATAACTGGAATAGTAAAAGCCCTCATTCCCTTTCCAGGAAATACCGGAGAACTTCACGTCGACCAGCGGCTGCTCAAGGACTTCTTTGGTCTCGGCATCGATGATGAAGATCTTGCGCCAATCACTGCCACCTTCGGATACAGAGTACGCGGCGATGCGGCCATCTTTGGAAAACTTCAGGGTCGCCAGCGAGGTGGTGCCGTCCTCGCTGAAGGTATTCGGGTCGAGGAAAATTTCCGCTTCGCCGTCGCCCTTCTTGCGCCACACCACATACTGGTTCTGCAAACCATCGTTGCGATAAAAATAGGTGTAGTCGCCTTCCTTGAACGGCGAACCTACTTTTTCGTAGTTCCACAGGGCCTCGAGGCGCTGCTTCAGCGTATCCCGGTAAGGAATCTGATCCAGATAACCAAAGGTTACCGCGTTCTGCTCTTTCACCCAGGCCTCGGTCTCGGCACTGCGATCGTCTTCCAACCAGCGGTAAGGATCAGCCACTTCAGTGTCAAAATAGGTATCCACCACTTCGCCCATACGGGTTTCCGGGTAGGCCAACGCCACTGCGGCAACGGGCTGGGCCGTATCAGCCTCTTTCGCCACGTCTTGGGACTCTCCCGAGCAAGCTGCCAATACGCCGGCGGCCGCCAAGATGGTTATTTTTTTCACGTTTGAGATTCCTTCGGCTGGTGAATAAACGATTAAGCGAGTAATCCTGCAAATACTTGGGCGAGCAAGTATCCGCGCAAGAAACTGCGCCAGTATCTGGGGCGACTAGCAAACCGAATTCCTGCGGATGAATCAAGGAATTGGTACCGGGCGGCATCTGGCAAACCATTATCTGGAAAAAGCGAAACCCTGAAGAGTATTCGACCACCCAGGCCCTAGAGGCCAGATATTATTCCGAGAGAAATCTACACCAACATCGCCCCACAGACACCGGCGATGACCAGCGACGCCAGCACACTGAGCACGGCCCCCTCGCGAACCATCTCCTGGATACGCAGTTTGCCGGTGCCGTAGGCGATGGCATTGGGCGCCGTCGCCACCGGCAGCATAAAGGCACAGCTGGCACACATGGCGGCGGGAATCATCAGCACCATGGGGTCGAACCCAGCACTGGTGGCGACCACCGCGAGGATCGGCATCAACAACGTGGCGGTGGCCGTATTGCTGGTAATTTCGGTGAGGAAAGTGACCGACAGGCAGAGCAGAATCATCATTAACCAAAGCGGCATGGTGGTCAGGAAATTCAGCCCCTGCCCCATCATGTCGCTCAGGCCCGACGCTGAGAAACCTTTGGCGATGGCGATACCACCGGCAAACAGCAGCAGCATGCCCCAGGGAATACTCTCGGCCGTCTGCCAATCCAGCAGTCGCCCGCCCTTGCCGTTTGGAATCAGGAACATCAGCACCACCGCCGCCAGCGCGACCGTGCTATCACCCGCGTCGGGAACCCCCAGCAGGTCGCTCCAGCCACCAAACGGTTCATTGCGGGTTACCCAAAACAAGATGGCCACCCCGAACACCGCCAGGGTGCGCGCCTCTTCCGGGCGCCAGGGGCCAACAGCGGGCGCTTCGAGAGACTTGTGCAGATGAATCCCGCGGGTAAGCCACAGCGCCATCAGTGGCAAGGTGATCAATACCACCGGCAGTCCGATCTTCATCCAGCGGGCAAAACTGAATTCGCGGCCCGTCACTTCCTCGTAAATTCCCATAAAAATCACGTTGGGCGGTGTGCCCAGCGGACTACCTACCCCGCCGAGACTCGCCGCGTAGGCGATGCCCAGAATCAGGGCGACGGTGAGGCGGTGGTTGTCGGTACGGGAGGCAATCGCGAGCGCGATGGGCAGCATCATCAAGGTGGTTGCGGTGTTGGAGATCCACATACTCAGCAGACCTGCCGCGAGCATAAAGCCCAGCACCAGACGCCGCCCACTGGTAAGCCCCACCACACGCAGCATGTAGAGTGCGAGCCGTTCGTGCGCACCGCTTTTCTCCAGCGCTTTGGAGAGGATAAACGCCCCCATCAGCAACAGAATCACATGGCTGCCCAAGGAGGCGGCCACGCCCTTGTGATCCAACACCCCAAACAGAGGCAACAGCACAAATGGCACCAGCGACGTGGCCGGAATCGGCATCGCTTCGGTCACCCACCAGATGACGGTCAACAGGGTAATGGCCGCAGTTACCGCGGGCAGATACGCCATACCCGCTGCGGACAGGGCAAAATAACAGGCTACGGAGAACAAGGGCCCCAACAGCATTAACAAGGATTTTGGCACACGCATTTTCTTATTTTCCGTTCTCGCCGCACTCTGCTTGCGGCACTCATCTTATACGCCGGCGTTACTATTAAGGCTCACACCTAAGACTCACAAGGCTCACTTAATTCTTTGATCTGTGTTGCAGGATCTTTGCGAGCAGTCGGTGCAGCCACCGTCGACGTTACCGCCGGCCGCTTGCGCAACACCAAATCCTGCGTCTCCCAATCCACCGAGGGCGCCCGCTGCGCATCGCAGCCGGTTATGTTCCAGCACACAACCTGCACACGCACATCGCCGTCGACGGCACCCGGTTCGAAACGCAGGGTAACAAAATTGTTGTTGCAGCTCTTGGCCACACGCCCGACACCTTTGCCAATGGCGCTACCTGCCTGCAGGTACTCGACTTCCGCGCGGATATGGTCTGTCGGGCGATCGGGAAATTCTGCGAGGGTCTGGTCTGCCTCGGCGGCGGCACTGGGAAGACAGGCCAGCGGTGAAGACACGACCTCCACCACCAGCTTGCCCCCCAGATCAAAGCGGGCGAGGCGACTGAAATGCACATCCCCCGCCAGAATCAACAGGTCCTGGGAGCAATCGCGTATCGCCCGCACCAGGTCCTGGTACTGTCCGGTATCCGCCAGCGAGTGATCGCCCCACCCCCACTTTACCTGCAGCGACTTGAGCCGGCGTCCGTCGCGGAACTGCCAGCGCGTCAGCAGCGGTGCTGGCAGCACCAGTACACCGGGGCGGTCCAGCGCTCTGAGCCAGGTAGTGGCCGCGGCAAAGGTCTGCGTATCGGTGAAGTTGGCATCCCGTCCGGGAGCGCGCTGCAGGCGGGTATCCAGCACAAAGAACTTTAAAGCATTGGCCACGTCGAACTGGCTAGACAGCGCCCCCGACGGCAGCTGATACGCATCGAACAGCTCCCGCGCACAGCTTTGCCACTCGTCACGTACCTTGCGCGACCAGAGTGTGGGCAGGAAACCCGGGCGGTTGGGGAAGTCGTTCCAGAATTCGTGATCGCCGGCGAGGAAATAGTGGAAGCCCTGCTGCAATTTGGCGCGCAAGCCGCGCCGCCAGTTGCGCAGGTACTCTGTGGTAAAAACCGCGTTGAGCCTGCGGCGAATCGTCGTGCGCGAGCGAAAACCCAGCGGGGAAAAATTCCGGCTGCTGAAGCCGGGAATAAAGCGGGCACCCCAGCCGGTGTTGGAAAACGCCGTATCCAGATAAACCTGGTCACCGCCAAGAAAGGATACCTGAGGGCGGTGCGCTGCGGGCAACGCCTCGATTGCTTCGCGCAAGGCACCGCCGTCCGCCTCGCCATAAAAACAGGTTCCGTACCAGACATTGAAGCCACCCTCGAGCGTGCGCGGGCGCCCACGGCACTCCGCATGGGCAAGCTGCAGGGGAGATTCCTGTTGCCGCCACAAAGACAGCCGGTAGCGTACATCCGGGAGTAACGCGAGGGTTACCAGCGTAAACGCAACGCCAGGGGCAGACCGATCAAGTGTAAGCGGGATATCTCGGCGGGTTGCCTCCCGCGCGAGGTTTGCCGCTGCACCGTCGACGGGTTCAACCCGCAGCCAGTAACGCTCTGAAGAGACAGCGGCTCCGCTGTGCGCGGCTGGCGCAGGCTGTGGATCGTTGAACTCGGCCACCCAGACCTGCCCTGAATCGCCCTCCCCATAGCCGTGCGGCACGATCATATAGCGATCGCAGTTTGCCTCCCCAATGGGGTAACCGTGATCTCCGCCCGAGACCTCTTCCATCGTCGAATCGGCCGCAGTAGTTTGAATCCTTGTATCCATGCCCCAATAAATTCCCTAAGCACCCTGTTATATCCTTCTCAACACGCGAGAGGCGGGCAACATGGTCGCAGAAATTCACCTCAGGTCAATGATCGACCCGGTATCTCAGGTAACAGGCAGGAACTTCGTGTGAATGGTTTTCTCGTTGTAATTCTCATCGCCGTGCTAGCGTGGGTAGTGCCATTTTTGTGGCAGCGCTGGCGTCGCGATTATCTGCGCTCGCGCCCCCTGAGTGCGAAGCAGGAACGTATCCTGGCTAACCGGCTGGCCCTGTTTCGCTATTTACCGGCGCCGAGGCAGCAGGAACTCAAGGAGAATATCAGCCTGTTCCTGCGAGATAAGGAGTTTGTCGGCTGCAACGGGCAAGTCATTACGGAAGACATTCGCGTTACCATCGCTGCGCATGCCTGCCTGCTGTTACTGGAGCGCCCCAACAACTGCTACCCCGACCTGAAAACCGTACTGGTGTATCCCGATGCGTATGTCGCCAGGGAAACCCGCCACGATGGACATGTGCAGTCATCCCATATGAGTGCACGCGCCGGCGAAGCCCACTACCGGGGCCCGGTGGTATTGTCCTGGGGAGATCTGATCGATGGGCTGCAGAGCCCGGACAGTGGCCACAACGTGGCGATTCATGAGTTTGCCCACAAGCTGGATGAGGAAGATGGCTATGTGGACGGACGCCCACCGTTTGAGAACAGCACCGACGGCAAAACCTGGGCGCCGGTCATGCGCGAGGCATTTACCGAGCTGCGCCAGCGAATTCAAATAATGCATGCGGATAGCGGGCTGTCGGCGACCGAAAGCGCGGCGACGCTGGGAGAGAAGCCTTCGGTACTGGACACCTATGGTGCCCAGTCACCGGCAGAGTTCTTTGCGGTGGCAACGGAAGCGTTTTTTATTATTCCGACGGCGATGGAATCGGCGCATCCGGCACTGTATCGGGAGATGCAAAAATTCTTCCGAACAGATCCGGCCGCATTGCTGCGTGGAAATCGTCCGGGCGGTTGATATCACAGTTGATCGCGGGATCCGCGACTTCCACGTCGACCACCGCATCGGCAAAAATGCGCAACACCTTTTCCATTCCGGTATTGCGCAGCCGCGATAATGCGGAGAGGTACTTGCGCCCGATGGCAATGGGGTACCCTCGGGTGCCGGCACATACGGGCACGCAAATGCGGTCTTCTTCCGCGGCCTGCATGAGCGTGGCCAGTGTTTCCGGCTCAACAAACGGCATATCCCCCAAACATACCAGTACTGCCTTGGGGTTAGCGCCAGACCGCTGCAACTGTTCGACCACATGGGCCAGGCTGGTGCCAATGCTCACCGGCCATACCGGTGCGTGAATGACTTGTACGGGCAGTTTCTTCAGGCCATTGGCAAGTACGGAGTCGCGTGCGCGCAATACCACCTGCACCGAGGCGTGCTCAAATTTGTCGGCGGCATCCAGAGCCGTCTGCAATGTACGCAATATCATGGGCTCCCCATGAATACTGGCGAGGCGCTTATCAGTGCCAAATCGATGAGAGTAACCGGCGGCCAGAACCACGATCGAATATTCCATTATCTTTCTCGCATCGCTTTTTTTAGGTTCAATTTATATAGCTGGTCAGTAGTCCTTCTTCCACTGTAGCTCGACACTTCCGGCACCACTTTCGCTTCCGTCGGAGGATTTGATGTCGAGGCGCAAATTCTTGCGCAGCTCAATTTGCATCTCTGCCTGCCAGGGATTAAGCGGGTCGGTACTACGCTGTAACTCGAGATAGATGCGACTGGTGATGTATTTGCCCAGACTGAGGGAATACTGGTCTCCCTCATCGGTGGCCTCGGTATCGAAGTCCAAGGTATCCAGCCCTACCAGGTCACGGGTGCTGGCCAGCGGGTCAAAGCCCGTGCCGCCGGTCTGCAGCGTACGCACCACACCGACCAGGCGAACCGCCTGCAGCGGGGAGATATCGGTCAACGATTTGCCAAACAGAAGCTGGGCGAAAATTTCATCCTGGGCGGCGGCGGGGTTCGAGCTGAATTCGATTTTGGGATCATCTGTGGTGCCGGAAATTTCTGCGGTAATCTCACCATCGGCATAGGTATGCACGCCTTTTACATAAATCGCCGCCACATTATTTTCGAACTGTACTTCTCCTTCCTGCAGGTCGAATTTTTTCCCCAGCAAATCAAACTTGCCGCGTACGATGGTAATGGTGCCCGCTGCTTCCGGGCTCGCGGCGGTACCGCGGATGTCTACCTCGCCCTTGAGCTGTGAGTCCAGCCCTAGGCCCCTGACGAAAGATTGCTGGTCCAGCACCACCTCAACCTGCAAGCCAATATTTTCCAACAATTGTGAGCCCGCGGCTTCGCTGTCGCCCCCGTCGACTTCCACCTCGATTACATCAATTTCCGGCACACTGCTGCCAATAAAATGCTCCACCTGCACGGTCAATGGCCGCAGGTTGATGGTGCCCGCCAACAAAGCATCTTCGGTACTACCGGAGAGGCGCAAGTCACCATTAATCGCCCCTTTGGCACCGGGCATATTGAGCAGGTGGGCTTTGCGCGCAGACAGAGTGAAATCAAGCGTCGTCGCTGCGGAGGCATTAAAACGAGCGGCGCCGGTCAATTCCACCCGGCCACGATCACGGTCGCGGGCGCTGGCCTCGACAATCCGCCATGCATCAGGTGTCAGCTCGGCAATAAACACCAGCTGTCGCAAGCGTGTATTGCTGGGGCGGTGCTCGTAGTAACCCTCGCGCAGATTGATATTGCCGCGCAGGTTGGGTGTGCGGCTGGTGCCCTTGGCAGACAGGTCAAAGTTCAGGTTGCCGCGCAGGGTGTGTATTTCCGGGTCGTAGAGCACGCCCAGCGCCGCCAGGTCGGCACTGCCACCGGCATCAAAATCGATGGGAAGCGGCGGGCGCTCCGCCGATGTCTTTTCGCTGAACAGTTGCGTAAGAATTGGGGCAATGGCAAGAGTGGCGCGGGCGTTGGCGGCCTGCCGGCTGCCGTGGCTTGCCCCCAGTTGAATCTGCAGGTTCTCGGCCAGGGTTTCCCAGCTCAGCGAGAGGATCACCGGAACCTGCACCAGCGCATCGTTCTGCAAGGCCGGAGCCTGCCCGGTAATGCGCAATTCGCCAGAAAGATCCGGGTTGCGCGGGGTTCCGGATGCGCTGGCGCGCAGCGACAACTCGCCGGTATCGCTGATATCCGCATTTAACCAGCTACTAAAATCCGCCAGCACTGCCTGCGCGCTCATTTGCAGGTCGAGGCCAGAGGCACTCATGGCGCCATCGATGTTGAGCTGGTTGCGATCCGCCCAGAGTAACTGCACTTCCGATAGGGTAATAGCCGCCTGCCCGTAACTGATATCCCCCTGGGCCTGCCAGGGCTCCCCCTGAAACTCGCCCATACCCAGCACATTGACGCTGGCCTCCAGCGACGTAAATGGGCCGGTAAAGTTGCCGTCGAGGCTCAATTCGCCACTCAGGGAGTGCGGGAGCGACACCCCCGCCAGCTTCGCAAGGCCAATGGGAATATTGCGCCCGGCGACACTGCCATTTACTTGCTGTGCCTTCGGCTCCAGCACGCCATTTATTTCCAGCCAGGCACTACCCGCGGCACGCGCGCGCTCGGCGTCCTGCGCCAGCGCCCGGGTACCCACTACCCGCTCAGTAGACTGACGCAATGGATAGGCTTCGTCGGGGTCGATCACTTCGCCCGCGCGCAAGGACTGCTGGGAGGACTGTTGAAAGGACTGCTGCGCCAACCCGGAGCTGCTACTGAATAAATCGAGACGCAGCCGGTCAAAGGTAATCGCATCCAGGTTGCCCGCCGCGCCGCCCCTGAGACGGTAGCGATAATCCCGATACTCGCCATCGGAGTTGATTCGGGCGGACATTTTGGGGTTGTCCCAGGGGCCGGTTACCGACACCACCGCATCCAGGTCTACCCGGGTACCCGGATCAACCGGCACATTAAATTGTTCCGCCGGTTGCAGACCACGGGCCGCGACATCAAGCTGGAGCTGCAGTGTCTTGCGCTCCACGGCCACCTCGCCACTGCCGCTTACGCGCAGCCCCTCGCCCTCCAGCAACACGTCCTGCAGCGCAAAATTTTCCAGATTGCCGCTGGCGTGAGCCTTCGCATCCACCGCAAAACTGCGATACTGCAGTGCGCTGGTGACTTCCACGGTGAGATTCGGGTTGTCCCATGCACCTTTGGCGGTCACACGCAGCTGCTCAAGGGTGCCCGCAACATCCGCTGGAATGTCCACATTTTGCGTTTGCTCGATGCCCGCAAGTATCTCGCGCACTTCGTCCAGCGACAGCTGCGCGAGCGACGCCTTGACGTCGATTGACTTACCCCCGACATCCACATTGCCCGCGACCGTTGCGCGGGCATCGGCCAGTGATAGCTGGGCCGAGCGGATATGAATATTGTCTTCCTTGGTTGCCACCTCGCCATTGAAGCGAAGCGGCTGGGACTGAAAGCTCGAACGCAATTCCAGCGTGCCATTGGCACTCGGCAACTTTAACGGCCCCTGGATATCGAGTTGGGCGGACAGCCAACCCCCTTGGAGAAAATTCTGAAATGGCTGTGAAATAGCAACCGGTAAGCGATTCAGTCGCAATTTTACGTCGACCGATTCGGCATCAACCTCACCGCGCACGGTATGGAATGTGTCATCCACACGCAAAGTGAGGTCCCTGGTCGCAACCGACCACGGGGACAGAGCCAGCTCTAGGGTTCCCTCAAGGCCAAAGCGATGACTCACCAGCGGCAGGGAGAACTCTTCCACCGTGACCTGCACACTGTTTTTGTCGCGCACCTGCAAAAGCACGCGACCGTCCGCGTCCAGTGCTTCGCCCTCGGGAAGATGCAGCGAGCGCCCGAGGAAGCCGCCGGCTAATTCACTGGCGGACAGTGTCAGTCGGTATTCCTGCTCCGATTCCATCTGGCCATCGAGCCGCAGGTGCAGCTGATGCCCCTGATGCTCGGCCACCTCCAACGAGAGCGCCGATGGCTCACCGGGCCATTGATAACTACCCCGCCCGTCGACCTTCAGCACGGGCAGCCCCTGCACGGCCGCGTCGCGAATCGTCAGGCGGTTGATTGCCAGCTTCTCCAGCCACACCGCGGGAATGGTGAGCGCGCTGCTTTGTGGAGGCGCTTGCTCCTCGTCCTCGCCGTTGCCCTGCTGCAGGTATGCCTGCAGTACCGTGTTATCAAACAGCAGCGCTTCGGCAGAGATCTCGGGAATATGTACCTGCGTCTGCAACAGCGGCCACAGGTCGACGTGCAGCGTCAGTTTCTGCCCCTCGAGCAGCGTGCGCTCCTTGTAGCGTACGCGCAGTAACTCGAAGTACCACTTGCCCCACTGCGGGCTGCGCATACCCTCAGCATGAATTTCGAGATCCGGCAGGTAGTGACGGGCAGCGGCAAGGCCCGCCTGGGTCAGGGTTTCCCGGCCTTTTTCCGAGCCGAGAAACACCAGTGCAAAACACAAGGGCAGCAAGACAAAGACCGCGAGCAGGGTCAGGCGGGGCCGGTTGCGCCATGGCCGCAGTCGTTGCCGACGCGGTGATTTTGCCTGGTTTGCGTCCACCATGGTTCAGAACGCCTGCCCGAGGCTGACATAGATCTGGTAACTGCTGTCATCCAGACCGTCGCGGCGATCCAGTGGGAAAGCAATGTCAAACCGCAGGGGGGCAAACGAGGTCATATAACGCACCCCAAGCCCGACACCCCAGAAGAGGTCGTCAAAACTGGGCTGGGGGTCCTCATACGCATTCCCCCCATCCACAAACAGTACTCCGCCCCAGGAATCGGTAAAGCGAAACCGCCCTTCCAGCGAAATTTCACTGAGTGCGCGGCCACCGATTGGGTCAGACAGCGTCGGTGGCTCCCCTGCTACCGTCGATGGAATCAGGCGGCGTGGGCCAAGGGCCTGATAGCTATAACCACGCACCGAGCCACCGCCACCCGCGTAAAAGCGCTCATCGGCAGGGATTTCGAGGTTATCGATACCACTGATCACCCCCGCCTTGATACGCAGCGCGAGTGTCGGGTCAAAGCGCACCTCATTACCGGTGAGGTAGCCGGTGGCTACCAGCGTGTTTTTGACGAAGCGGGTTCCGCTACTGCGGAGGTCAAAATACGGCTTCACCTCGAACGCCACGGTGGCACCGCGACGGGCATCCAGCAGGTTGTCGGTGGTATCGATCTTCAGGCCCAGGGGGAAGGACAGCAGGTTGTAGTTTTCACTTTCCTCACCCTCTTCCTGGACCTCACTGAATTTCAGCTCACTGCCGATACTAAAGGTGCGGTGCTTGGTATGCCGACGGGAGATAGTGCCGCCGATGGTGACGGACTCTGCCTCATAGGAGTCACGTTCTTCGTTAGACGCTTCGGCCTTGGCCGAGAAGTTCTGGTCGTCGCGGAAGAAACGCGGCACCAGAATCTCACTCTTGATCGACTGCCTGACCTCGTTGACGCGGGTTTCCACTTCGATCTTTTCCCCGCGGCCAAGAATATTGCGGTGCTCCCAGCCGGCAGACACACCCGCTCCCTCATCGGAGGTATACCCCACCCCGAGACGCACGGTGCGGTGTTTGCGCTCGGTCAGCAGGAAAGTGATATCAACGACACCATCATAGGGCTCAGAGACTTCGGTATTCGCCCCCGCGATCAAGTTTGTGCGCAACAGTCGCAATTTGGCGGCATCGAGCTTTGCGCGGCTGAAGCAATCGCCCGTCGACAATTGCAGGCGCTTGCGCAGGAAGGGCTCATTAATACTGGTAACACCATCTATATACAGTTGCCCAATGCGCACCTCCGGGCTGGGGGCTACCCGGTACTCGAGGCGCGCGGCATGCTCACTGTGGATAACCGTGGCTTTGTAATCCACATCCAGTTCGAGCAGGCAGGCATTTTCCGCCAGGTAGGTTTCAATTTTTTTGACACCCTCGGTGACCTTCACCGCCTCCAGCGGGTCCCCGACCTGCAACCCGACCCCGGGAAAGCCGGGTTTGAGTCTGGCCGGCATAACGATTTCCAGGGCTTTAATCCGGAAAACCTTACCTGGGACTACCCGGTAAAGGATCTCGCCGTTGTCCACGGTCTGGCGAACCCGGCCGTCGTAATAACCGCGGGAGCGCAATAGTTTTTCCAGGGTACCGCGCTCATAACGCGCCACATCCTGCGGATCCTCATATGACTTGAGTACGCTGCTCGACTTCCGCTGCTCGTCGAGCTGCTCCTTCAGCCAGTCCTGCAACTCGGCATTTTCCAGCACGCGCACTTTGAATTTGGGAAGACGGTCAAAAAACGGGAGTGCAGCCGTAGGGTGCGGCAACAACACAAGCACCGACAACAGGACAACAGAAATGTAGTGAAGATATGCCGCTTCACGAGCGGGAAGAAAATCGCGCAAGACCAAATCCGTTTGCCAACCACTCCTACTGCGACGCCGCGAAACCCGAAAAGTTGCCTCCGCTCCAACGACGCCTGCGGGATTTAACACTGCTTAACCTTCCAACACCTGGACGCGCCTTGCCGTGGGGCAACAAGCCCGTTCCTTGCAAGGCACGCCAGTGACCACCAGATTCGCGGTTAACGGGCAGGGATCGCCGGGCGGTCTTTTGCCTCAATCAACGGGTTGCAGTTTTTGATTACCACGCGCCCTTCCAGCAAGTTGCCCTTGGAATACTCGGAAAAAATACACTCGTTGGTTTTCGGGTTGTAATTCTCAACCCACAGGTTGTCATCTTTCCAGGTAGCACCAAGGTGCCGCTGGCCAGACGGTACGCTGATATACATCACGCCACCGAAACGCTTTACGAACACCTGCTCGAAATGGAAGTAATACGCGAGCCAACCCACCAAAAAAATGATGGCTGCGACAATCGCGCCCTTACTGAGGCTGCCCAGACGCCCGCCGGCAAACAAGCTCAGAACCACCAGTGCGATAACCGCGGTCCAATACAGATAGGTAATCATGCAGATCTTCCGTGAATTTATGGTTTATTAGCGGGGAATCACTACCCCACAGGGTAGCGCAGTTTGGCGGATCAGACATGTCCGGGGCAAGCCCTAACGGCCAGCTCAACGCTGACTTGGCGAGACAATTGAGAAGGGAAACCGCGTCCGGGTCAGAGGCTATGCCGGAACCCCAGCCAGAACCGCAGCCAGAACAAGCGGCACAGTTGATCCAAATCAAGTGCCCGCCGGGGCGCCGGCATACACTGGATTCATCAAGAGAGCAGCAATGCAATAGGAGTAGAAAATGGACGCACTGATCGACCTGTTCACCAGCTTTTCTGGCCTACTGAGCCTCGGCGTCATTGGTTTTGTGTGCCTGATGGGCGGCTATTTCACCCGTATGGCACTGCGTAAGATGGATCAGGAGCTTGCCCAGCAAGCGAAGCAGCAAGCGGCCTGATTGCATAGCTACCTGCTCGTAACCTGTACAAAAATGCCGGGCGAATACCCTTCAGCCCGGCAACCTGCTATCTGAAAATCGACGAGCGGAGAGAGCGCGGTTTAGCGCCCTCTCGTGTTCGCGTAACTCACATATCTCGCCGATCTCACTTACTCGCCCGCCAGCGCCTCTAGGTCCTCATAAAGCTTGAGCGCTTCCGGGTTGGCCAGCGCTTCCTGATTCTTCACTGGCTTGCCGTGGACCACGTTGCGCACTGCGAGCTCGACAATTTTGCCGCTGATAGTGCGCGGGATATCCGCCACCTGAATCACCTTGGCCGGTACGTGGCGCGGGGTGGTGTTGGCGCGGATGGTGGTGCGAATTTTTTGGGTGAGGTCGGCATCCAACGTCAGGCCGTCACGCAGTACCACGAACAACACCACGCGTACATCGTCGCGCCATTCCTGGCCGATACAGATGCTATCCAGCACTTCCTCAACCTTCTCCACCTGGCGGTAGATTTCCGCGGTGCCGATACGCACACCACCGGGATTCAACACGGCATCCGAGCGTCCATAAATGATCACGCCACCGTGCTCGGTGATTTCTGCATAGTCGCCGTGCGCCCAGACGCCAGGCCAGCTGTCGAAGTAAGCACCGTGGTACTTGCTGCCATCCGGATCATTCCAGAAACCGATCGGCATACACGGGAAAGACGTCGCACACACCAGCTCGCCCTTCTCCTCCAGCACCGGCTTACCGTCGTCGCTCCATACCTGCACCGCCATACCGAGACCGCGACATTGCAGTTCTCCCGGGTAAACCGGCAGCGTTGGGTTGCCCAGCGCAAAGCAGGAGACAATATCGGTACCGCCGGAAATTGAACTCAGGCACAGGTCGGCTTTGATATCGCGGTAAACATAACGGAACCCTTCATGTGCCAGCGGCGAGCCAGTGGACAACACTGCGCGCAGGCGCTCGAGCTTGTGGCTCTCGCGGGGCTTGCAGCCGGCCTTTTCCAGCGCCGCAATATACTTGGCACTGGTGCCAAACACACTGATGTTTTCTTCATCGGCCATATCCCAGAGGCACTCGGCTGCCGGGTAAAAGGGTGAGCCATCGTACAGTACCAGGGTGGCACCACAGGCCAGCCCACTAACCAGCCAGTTCCACATCATCCAGCCACAGGTGGTGAAGTAGAACAGCGTATCGTCGCGGGCAATATCCGTGTGCAGGCGATGCTCTTTGATGTGTTGCAGCAGGGTGCCACCCACCCCATGCACGATGCATTTCGGCACACCGGTGGTACCGGAGGAGTACATGATATACAGCGGGTGATTGAACTCGGTCTGCGCGAAGGTCAGCGCGCGCGCCGGCGCGTTCTGCACAAATGCACCCAGGCTAACCGAACGATCCAGACCGGCAATATCGGCTTCCATCTGCTCCGGCGAGCGCGCGACCGGCACCACGACCATCTGCTGGATCGATTCGATTTGCTCGACGATCTGCGCAAGGCGCGGCAGGGAATCAATGGTTTTGCCGTTGTAGAAGTAGCCTTCACAGGCAAACAAAACCTTGGGGCCCACCTGACCAAAGCGGTCGAGTACACCATTAATGCCAAAGTCTGGCGAGCACGAGGTCCAGATGGCACCCAGGCTAGTGGTGGCCAGCATGGCCACCGCGGTATCGATAATATTGGGCATAAAGCCGGCAACACGGTCGCCCTTGCCCACACCGGCATTGGCCAGGGCCGCAGCCAGCTTCTCTACCTCGGCAAACAGCTCCCGATAACTGAGTTCACGGCGACGACCATTTTCCAGGCGTTCCACCAGTGCCGCCTTGTCGTCGCGGAAGCGCAACAGGTTTTCGGCAAAATTCAACCGCGCCTCCGGAAACCACTCCGCTCCCGGCATGGTGTCTTTGCCCAAAACGCGTTCGCCACGCTCGCTGGCGATCACCTCACCAAAATCCCACAGCTGGTTCCAGAAGGCTTCACGGTTATCCACAGACCACTGATGCAGGGCGTGATAATCCGGCAGTGACTGCTGGTGCAGCTCGTTCACCTGGCGACGAAATTGGTCCATCTGCGTAGCAGCAATCGCTTCTGCTGAGGGCTGCCAAAGGGGTTGCACGGGATTACTCATTGCGGCGGGTTCTCTCATTGTTCTATTCCGACGTTCTGCTTCACCCCCGCCCAACGACGTGGGGACGGGAGCGGTATTGCGGGGCTGTTGGTTGCGGGACGCTTGTATGAGCGGACTAGGTACGCGGCGCACTCGCAACTCCAGCACCCGTATGCATGGTTGACCATTATTGGCCATCTCGCCATGTGCACAATCATGCCTTGGTCTGACACTTTAAACTAGTTTAATCTTATTAATATTTGTTAAACTTTACTTATACAAAACGAAGCCCGTCCGCCCATGAGCACCACCATCAAACAACTGCGCGCATTCGTCGCCGTGGCCACAACCCACAGCCTGGCGGAAGCGAGCGCGCAGCTGCATGTTTCCCAGCCAGCCATCTCGGTCGCAATCCGCAGCCTGGAGGATTCCCTGGGTGGCACGCTGTTTAGCCGCGAGGGCCGCCAGCTGGTACTTACGCCAGAAGGCATCGCCTTTGTCGAGCGCGCTCGGCAACTGCTGCATAACTGGGATAACACCCTGGATGCGGTGCAGCAACGCTTCCGCCTGCAACAGGGGCAGCTGTCGATCGCTGCCATCCCGGCCTTCGCCCTGAATCACATGCCAGAGCTACTGCGCGCCTTCCACCAGCGCTACCCAGATATCAATATCGTGCTGGAAGACATTGTCATGGAGCGGGTCATCAGTGCGGTGCAGGAGGGGCGTGCCGAGCTGGGTTTCAGCTTTCGTCCAGATGATCTCGGCAGCCTCACGTTCACCCCCATCGGGGACGATCGGTTTATTGCAGTGTTACCGCAAGGTCACCCGCTGGAAAACAAACCACTAGTGCATTGGGCCGACCTGGCCCGTGAGCCATTCATCGCGATGAATCGGGGGTCGGCGGTGCGGCGCTGGACAGACGCAGCCTTCTCGCAAAGTGACGCGGTCGGCGACGCCGTCCCGCGTCTGATATGTGAGGCCTACCAGCTCAGCACAATCGGGCGGCTGGTAAAAAGCGGGCTGGGTGTCAGTGCTGCCCCCAGTTTATGTATTGGACAGATGCAGTCCTATGGGCTGGTTTGTAAACCACTTGCAGAGCCGGTGGTGTGCCACCCGGTGGGCATTCTGGCGCGGGAAGTCGGCGCACTTTCCGCGCCGGCCCAAGCATTTGTATCTATTGTGTTAAGCGAACTCCAGCGACCGGGCGCAGATTAGCCCTCGCAAACAATAAACCGCAGGCATAAAAAAACCGGCCAAGGGCCGGTTTTTCGAGCGCGCGTCGTTTACTGCGAGGTAGCACGTAACATCCATGCGGTTTTCTCATGCACACGCATGCGGTCGCTAACGAGTGCCGCCGTGGACTCATCGTCCGCATCCTGCGCTGCCTGCAACACATCGCGACAGGTTTTCACCACTTGCTCGTGACCTTGGGTGAGAATCCGTACCATCTCTTCCGCAGCCGGCACGTCTTCGACCTCCTTCACCGAACTCAGCTCTGCAAACGCTTTGTAGGTACCCGGGGCAATCACATCCAGCGTACGAATACGCTCGGCAATGTCATCCACCGCCGTCGCCAACTCGGTGTAGTGCTCCTCGAACATCAGGTGCAGTTCCCTGAAAAGGCGACCCGTAACATTCCAGTGGAAGTTGTGGGTCTGCAGATACAGCGTGTAGGAATCCGCCAACAGGCGCTTCAAACCTTCCGCTACTTTCTCGCGATCCTTTTCTCCGATACCGATGTCAATATTGCTCATTAGCAACCTCTTTTTCTGGTTCGAGTTCAATCCTTTGGGGCGGACATGTCGGTGCGCCAATCTGCTCGGCAAAGCATTACACTGCGCACTTGCAGCCGCTACCGGGGACCTGCATTGAACGTTAGCAAAAAAAATTCCCCCTGATTTTCATCAGCTCATACCCAATACTAAGGTCGAAAAAGAACTTTCAAACCCCTAGCGCCATTAACTCTCGATATGCCGCCAATAGATTCTTTTAATCAGGTCGCGTGATTCATCCACTGCGCGCTTGCCCGCAATTACCATCCACAATCGCGATCTTTGTTTTGTTCTTCCAAATACACCATCAGCGGCTGGAAATAATCCACAATCGCGGTGGCATCCAATTCACGCTCGCCGGTGAGCGCTTCCATGGCATCCGGCCAAGGTTTGCTTGCGCCCATCGCCAACATGTTGCGCAGTTTTTCTCCGGCCGCATCGTTTTTGTAAATGGAACAGCGGTGCAACGGCCCGGTTTCGCCGGCGGCCTCACAGAGCGCGCGGTGGAACTGGAACTGCTGAATGCGCGCTAAAAAGTAGCGCGCGTATGGCGTGTTTCCAGGGATGTGGTACTTGGCCCCCGGATCGAAGTTCGCTTCGCTGCGCTCTACCGGCGGGGTAATCCCCTGATACTCTTCGCGCAGTTGCCACCACGCCTTGTTGTAATCACCGGGGGCAACTTCGCCGTTGAACACCTGCCAGCGCCATTTGTCCACCAGCAAGCCAAACGGCAGGAAGGCAATCTTGTCCAGTGCCTGCTGCATCAGATATCCGAGATCCTTGTCTTCACCGGGGATCTCATCCATCAGGCCGATTTCTTTCAAATACTTGGGCGTGATGGATAGCGCGATGGTATCCCCCACCGCCTCGTGGAAGCCGTCATTGGCGCCCTCTTTGTACAGGAACGGCTGCTGGTTGTAGATGCGCTGATAAAAGTTGTGCCCCAACTCATGATGCACGGTGATCAGGTCTTCACCGGTCTTGTTGATACACATTTTAATGCGGATATCGTCCTGGCCATCCAGGTTCCAGGCACTTGCATGGCATACGACATCGCGGTCTTGTGGCTGCACAAACTGAGAGCGCTCCCAGAAGGTATCCGGCAGGGGTTTAAAGCCGAGTGAAGTAAAAAACTTCTCACCGACCTTCACCATGTCCCGCTCACTCATGCCGGAATTTACCACCAGCTCGGTGAGATCGTAGGGGGCCTGCATGTCTTCATCTTTGACAATGTCGTAGATGTTGCCCCATTCCTGTGCCCACATATTGCCGAGTAAGTGTGCGGGAATCTTGCCGCTCGCCGGCGCTACCTTATCGCCATAATGCTCGTTCAACTTTGCCCGCACATGGCAGTGCAGCGCCTCATACAGGGGCTTTACTTTGCTCCACTGGTTATCCATGTCCGCGGCAAACTCATCCGCCGGCATATCGTATTTGGAACGCCACATGACGCTGAGGTTGTCGTAACCAAGATCCCTGGCACCGGCATTACCGATCTCCACCTGGCGTTCGTAGAGTGGTTTCATTGGCGGCGCAACCTTGCGCCAGCCCACCCACAGATCCTGCAGTAATTTCGGATCGCGACTGTTGGCCATCATCTGGCCCATTTCCGTCAGGGTGTAGCACTTGCCCTCTTCCTTGACGGTCGGATCCAGTCCCGTGGTTTCCTCGGGGCAATACTTGCCGGCGCCGTACATGCCCTGCATTTTGGAGCCGATTTGCGCAAGCTCTGCGGTCATTTCAGGGTCATTGGGAGCGGGGAAAACCAGGCCCTGCTTGAGCATGGTCAACATGCGGCGGGTTTCGGGATCGAGATCCACGTTGTCAAACTTGGCCGCCTCGCCAGCCAGCTCGACCGCAAGCGCGGTATAGCGCTCCATCGCCAGGGCTTCGGTGTACTGGGAATCCAGGTTGATATAGGTCGAGGCAACCCAGCTTGCGTGGCTCGCTTCCTGGGCCATTTTTTCCAGGCGGGCCTGGGCCTCATCCAAAAATGCCTTGGCGTCTTCTGCACTCGGTTGCCCGTTGCTATCGGCGGCGTTCATCCCAGGGTTGGCGTTCGCCGTGTTTTCCGCTGAACCCTGCACTGTTTCAGACGCGGCCCCCTCAGTGACCGGCGCCCCGGAGTTTGCAGGGTCACGATCACAGCCTGCCAGGGCAAAGGCGGCAGTAGCGATTATCAGCGCAAGCTTTTTCATCGACTTCCTCGGATCAATTTATGGTGTTATTCGGGATCTCTACCCGGCAATCCGGGTGGGATGAAGCAAAGTGAGTCGTCGTTTTATAGCACACACTCAGCCGCGCATTAGGCCCAGGGCGCGCGTCGCACAACACAACGGCACCAAATTCCCCAACGAGCCGCAGAAACAGAGAAAAATATTGCAGTAGCGCGCGGGCAGACAGCCGTACGCGATGCGGGAAGCCGAACACAAGAAGAGAAAAAGAGAAGAAATGGAGGCAGCCCAACCAGCACACCCTCGGCACATGATGTCACTGCTACCGTTGCTCCCTTCCGGGCCTGGCGGGGTTCACAGCTGATCATTGCGAGGAGACCGGAAGGGCCGCCACAACGTTCGAGCACTCAGATTAGCACTGGCGGTTGTGACTGCAAGAATCGCAAATACACACCACTGCGCTCGAAGAGGGCGCGATTATAGAGACTCCTGCCGCCAGGTTCCAGCCCCTATTTTCGCCTTTGTTTTCACCTTCGGCTCTGCAGTTAATCGCCCTACGTGATTTTGTGCCGGGGACAGGTCAAATTGCGTGCATAAAAAAGCTATAATGTGCCGCGCCCGATCCGGGCCCATTTCCAGCGATTACCCTAATCTAGCGATTACTCCAGCGAATTTACCGAGTCTCCTATGCACCTGTTCGTCGACAGTCTCACCAATGTGGACTTCAGCTATCTCGACCACACCCGGGGTGTTGTCGGTGAAACCTGGCTGGCCAATGCCGCCCTCGACGGTGCGCTGGACCACCAGGGCATGGTGTGTGACTTCGGCATCGTCAAGAAAACCCTGCGCAACTGGCTGGATCACGAGCTGGACCACCGCTTGCTGGTACCGACCCGCTCTCCGCACCTGAGCATGCAGCAGGATGGCGACCAGATTCAGCTGACCTGGACCCTGCCCGACGGCGAGCACATCACCGTGGGTGGCCCGGCCCAGGCCTTCGCCCTGGTTGCGGTGGAGTCGATTACCCCCGAATCTGTAGCAGAATGGTGCGTGAATGAACTGGACGGCATCTTCCCGACCAGTGTGGACAAGCTCAGCCTGAGCTTTAGCGTGGAGCCCATCGACAGCCCCTTCTACCACTACAGTCACGGTCTGAAAAAGCACGATGGCAACTGCCAGCGCATCGCCCACGGCCATCGCTCGCGCATTCGTATCGACGTTGATGGCGAACGCAGCCACACACTGGAATCCCAGTGGGCGGAACGCTGGGCGGATATCTACCTCGGCACCAGAGAAGACCTCACCGGTGACGAGGCGCAAGGTGAAGAGGCGCAAGGTGAAGAGGCGCAGGGCGAACCCACACAATTGCACTTTGCCTACCAGGCGCAACAGGGTGAATTCACTCTGACCATTCCTGCGAACCGCTGTGAGATCCTCGACTGCGACACCACGGTTGAGCAACTCGCACAGTACATCGCCGATGTACTCGCGGCAGAAAACGCCGGCAAACACATTACCGTGCGCGCCTATGAAGGCATCGGCAAAGGCGCGGTCGCGTTCGCGTTCGCCGGGCACTAATTCCGTGAATCTGACTCAATGAACCTAATCTTACTGGAGCCCGAGGATTTTCAATCCTCCAGCCAGGTAGTGCTGCGCGGCCGTCGCTTCCAGCACATGGTGGAAGTACAGCGCGCCGAAGTTGGCGACCACCTCAAAGTTGGCGAGGTAAACGGCCAGATTGGCGAAGGCGAAATCACCGAGCGCAGTGAAGACCACATCGCCATGACCGTGTCACTTGCGAGTGAACCTCCGGCGCCACTGCCACTGACCCTGATCCTCGCCCTGCCCCGCCCCAAAATGCTCAAGCGTACAATTCAGCACGCCACCGCACTGGGAGTTAAAAAACTCTATCTGATTAACGCCTACCGGGTAGAAAAGTCTTACTGGCAAAGCCCGTGGCTGGCTGAAGAAAAGCTGCGCGAGCAATGCGTGCTCGGGCTCGAGCAGGCCGTGGATACCGCCATGCCGGAAATCCATCTGCGCAAGCGCTTCAAACCCTTCGTCGAAGACGAACTCCCAGAGATTGCCGGTCAGTCACTCAAGCTGGTTGCACACCCGGTGACAGACGCGCCCTGCCCGGTGGATATCGAGCAGCAAACGACACTCGCCGTCGGCCCCGAGGGCGGTTTTATCCCCTATGAAGTGGAAAAGCTGCAGGACGCCGGGTTTCAGTCGGTCCACCTGGGGCCGCGTATTTTGCGCGTGGAAACCGCTTTGCCCGTACTACTCAGCCGCCTGTTTCCCGCCAGATAGTCCTTCAGCAGGCTAACTCTTCTCTCCAATTACAATTCCCAAACTTGCAGACATAAACGTTCAGACATAAAAAAGCCGCGCTAATAAGCGCGGCCATAATGGCAGCAACAATGCTGCCGGGTCTCACAGAGTGGGGCGTGAAGCTGCCCCAGAAGAGAACCTTTTGCGAAGCGCGGCAGAGACTTCCCTAATTTGAAATCTCACACCACGCTCCAGCCATTTCCATCACGTGACAATGAATAGATTGGCTTAAGCGGCAACACCCGCGTCAACCGCAGACTTTTGCAGTGCCAGTTTCGGGTCTACGTATTCGTAGCCCAGCACGTCGGCAACCGCCTTGTACGTCACCATGCCGGCGTGCACGTTCAGGCCTTCCAGCAGGTTGGCGTCGTCCAGCAGTGCCTGCTTGGCACCCTTGTTCGCCAGGGCAACCGCAAACGGCAGGGTTGCGTTGTTCAGGGCCATGGTGGAGGTACGTGCAACACCGCCCGGCATGTTGGCAACACAGTAGTGCACAACGCCATCAACTACGTAGGTCGGCTCCTGGTGCGTGGTTGCCTTGGAAGTTTCGAAACAACCGCCCTGGTCAATCGCCACGTCTACCACAACGGCGCCTTTCTTCATGCGGCTGATGATGTCGCGGGTCAGCAGTTTCGGCGCAGCAGCGCCCGGAATCAGTACCGCACCAACAACGAGGTCGGCTTCCAGCGCGTGGGACTCAATTGCGTCGTCGGTAGAGTACTCAGTACGTACCGCGCCTCCGAAAATGTCGTCCAGCTGGCGCAGACGCGGCAGGGAGCGATCCAGAATGGTTACGTCGGCACCCATACCCAGAGCCATCTTGGCTGCGTTGGTACCTACTACACCACCACCAATAATCAGTACCTTGGCCGGTGCTACACCCGGCACGCCGCCCAGCAGCACACCCAGGCCACCCTGAGCTTTTTCCAGGTGGTGAGCACCGCACTGCACGGACATACGGCCGGCAACTTCAGACATCGGAGCCAGCAGCGGCAGCGCGCCGAAACGGTCGGTAACGGTTTCGTATGCAATACAGGTTGCGCCAGACTTCACCAGCAGTTCGGTCTGCTTGGGGTCTGGGGCGAGGTGCAGGTAGGTGTACAGCAGCTGGCCAGGACGCAGCATTTCGCACTCGTGCGGCTGAGGCTCTTTTACCTTCACGATCATATCGGCAGTGGCAAAGATCTCTTCCGCAGTGTCGATGATCTTGGCACCGGCACTGACATACATTTCGTCGGTAAAGCCGATGGATGCACCACCGTCTTTCTGTACGATCACTTCGTGACCGTGACCAATCAGTTCGCGAACACTCGAAGGCGTCAGGCCAATACGGTATTCGTGGTTTTTAATCTCTTTTGGGACACCGATTAACATAGCGAATCTCCTCAATTACTCTGTCAGCGCCGTCGAGTGCGCATTGCGTTCTTGTTGGATTTCCGCAGTATAGGCGCGCTTTTGAAGTGGATTTCTACACATATTTATTTATGATTAGTGGAATCCACTAGCAAAGTGCCGAAAAGACTATTTTTCAGCCATCCAGAACCACTTTTTGACCAGTAGCCAAGTCAAGCCTGCCCAGTTCACGTGCCGCAGCGGACTTGGTCAGGAAAATTTGCGGAAACTTCCAGAAGAGAACTGCAGCAAGAGACCAGCATGAAAAGACGTGCCAACGAACTCAGCACCATTGACCGTAATATTCTCCGTGTTCTGCAGAAGGACGGCCGCACCAGCTATGCAGAACTGGCTCGTCAAGTCGGCCTTACCGCGACCCCGTGCGTCGAGCGGGTCAAGAAGATGGAAAGCGATGGGGTGATTCAGGGCTACACCACGCTGATCAACCCGGAATACCTGGACGCCGCGCTGGTAGTGTTTGTGCAGATCCGTCTGAACCGCTCTGCTCAAGATGCCTTTGAAGCGTTTCGCAACGCCGTTGCCGAGCTACCAGAGGTGCAGGAGTGCTACCTGGTATCGGGCAGCTTTGACTACCTGATCAAAGCCCGGGTGGCCGATATGGGCGCCTACCGTAAGTTCTACGGAGAAACCCTACTGACCCTGCCGGAAGTGCAGGAATGCACCAGCTACGTAGTGATGGAAGAGGTGAAAGAAACCCTGGAGGTACCCGTGCACTACAACCGCTGAACGGGAGAGCGACGGAAGAGAGACGAAATAGAGAAAGTCACGGAGACAGGAAGCGAGCACCTTCTTGCGGAAATCCAGAGTCCGCGGTGCTCGCTAAACAACTCAGTACTTGATGCCGAGTTTGCGATACAGGAAGCCGATTACCCACGCAGGGCCAATCAACAGAAACTGCACATCTTTCAGGAAAGAGGGTTTTTTGCCCTCGATATGGTGACCGACAAACTGGAACACCCACATCACCACAAACAGCCCCACAGACCACCAGAGCACGCTCGGTCCGGCCCGCTCCAGTCCGCTGCAGACACCCAGGCAAATCAGCGAAAGTGCGATCATGCCCAGTGCCACCGGGAAGGACATCAGCATATAAAACAGCATGGTGGGCACCATCGCTACCACCGCCCAGTTCAGCCAGGGCAAGGCTGCCATCCAGTCGGGTTGGGGAATGGACCAAAGCAGGCCCACGACGGTGAAATAAATGACCGGCACTGCGATCCAGTGGATGGCCTTGTTGGTGGAGTTCTGATGGCTCTCGCCGTATTCACTGAACCATTGCTCTGCTGTACGCATCGTTTTCCCTCGCCTTGTTTGTTATATGGATTGGCTAGAATTTGATGGTACATCAGAACCCAGCAAGACCAAACGGTCACAGAAAAAGCTGTAAGAAGTTCAGGCAAACATTTTGCCCAGCATACTTCGGTCATCTAAACTCCAATCGCCTGATACACAGATCAGGCTTCAATTCCTGACAGCCAGCACCGACTGGACACCTTTTGTACGATTATCTCCTATCCCTGCTCCACGACCTCGATGGCGTTCAGCAAAACCCGAAGTATCATCCAGAGGGCGATGCCCTATTCCACTCGCTCCAAACTTTCGATCTAGCCTACCGAAACTCGACCAGCCCAATGCTCTGGACAGCCGCACTATTGCACGATGTTGGCAAAGCAGTAGATACCCGCGGTCATGAACGAATTGGGGCAGAAATGCTGAGCGGAGTGGTGTGTGACGAAGTAATTTGGCTTGTGCGACACCATTTGGATCTAATGAGAGCCCCACGGCACACTCGGCACAAGTACGTTGGCCAGCCCCGCTTCTCTCGACTGCAACAACTCCGCCGATTCGATGTAGAGGGAAGGGACCCGAAGGCACACGTCATCACTCCCGAAGAGGCTCTCACAATTTTAATGGCTTACGATTCTCTAATCGCGGCCTAACGCCGCCTGATTCATGAAAAAGGAAGAAAGATTCCGCCACCTGATCAAACAGGAGGCAGCCCGCCTAATGGTGCATGAAGGAGTAAATCAGTACTTCGATGCAAAACGTATCGCCGCCAGGCGCATCATTGGTAAACAGTACAAATACAACCCGAAGTATTTGCCCTCGAACGGCGAAATCTCTGAAGCAGTCCATGCGCTCGGACAAGCAGCAGACCCTGCAAGCCACCAACAATTGCTATTTCGTATGCGTTTACTCGCACTAGAGGTAATGGAGCGATTACAGCCCTTCTCCCCTCGCCTAATTGGCTCAGTAAGTACCGGTCGGATCCGGAAAGGAAGTGATATCGACCTACATGTTTTTACCGATGAAATTGAGGTACTTGAACATCATTTGCATGCTCTCGACTGGCAGTTTGATCGCGATACAGTGTGTATTCGTGCAAACGGCAAATTGATCGAGTACCAACACATCCACCTAGACTTCGAGTTTCCTGTGGAGCTATCTATCTACCCAGAGCGGGAAATACGCGTGGTTGGCAGATCGAGTACCGACGGCAAACCAATACGACGATTGAACGCAGGCAAGGTTCGCCAATTGATTACAGATGAACACTGGGAAGACTACCTTCGACAAGATGGCCAGCTGGAATAGTCCGATGAGTTAGTTTCTTAAAGAGTAAGAACCGGAGGGAGAAACGGTACCGAGAGGTACCGCCAAGAAACATGTGCGGCCCGGCTAAGCCGGGCATCACACTGAGAAGAAGGTCCAGAGAGAATTGGTAGACTCGCTGATTACACCAGCCTGGCAGCCATAGCTATCTCCGCACGCAGGCATCCAGCTGCATGCGATACAGCTCGGCCATATCTTCATCAATGCAGCAGAAAATCACGTGGCGCGGACCGCCGTCGCGGTCAAGGTGCTGCTGTGCCTGTTCCACAGCGACTTCGACAGCGAGTTCAGGGGGATAATCGTAGACCCCGCAACTGATCGCGGGAAAGGCGAGCGTGTGGGCGTTTTCACGGCGGGCGAGATTGAGGCACTGGCGATAACAGCTGGCCAATAGCTCCGGCTCGCCCAAATTACCGCCGCGCCACACGGGCCCTACCGTGTGGTAAATGCGTTTGACCGGGAGACCGTAACCTTGCGTGGCGCGCACCTCGCCCACCGGGCAGCCGCCAATAGCCCGACAGGCTTCCAGCAGTGCCGGACCGGCCGCGCGATGAATGGCACCATCAACGCCTCCGCCACCCAGGAGCCTCTGGTTGGCTGCATTGACGATCACATCCACATGCAACCGAGTGATATCACCGAGGTGTACTTCGATCACTCTAACTACTCCAGCCGCGGCACCACCAGTCAATCAGTGCAACGTTGCACTCATACCGCAATCGGACTACTGCTTTTGCCCCAGTATTTGACGGTGGCGCGTTGAAATTCTTTGGGGGCAATGCGTCACGGCACTAACTAAAACAATAGCAGCTGCGGAGAGGACAAAACCCGGTAAAAGCTCGTATATATCGAAGATGCCACCAGAGAGCTGTTTCCAAACCAATACGGTTATACCCCCGACAAGCACCCCGGCGATGGCCCCGGCGCCGGTCATACGCGACCAGTACAGGCTAATCAGTACCGCCGGACCGAATGCGGCCCCCAGCCCTGCCCAGGCATAAGCGACCACATCCAGCACTTTGGAATCCGGGTCCATGGCCACACCCACAGCAATCAGGGACAGCGCCACCACCGCCCAGCGGCCCACCACAACCAGATGCTCTGAAGAAACCTGCTTGCCGAACCAGACGTGGTAAATGTCTTCTGCCAGGGCCGCTGAGGACACCAGCAGCTGGGAATCCGCGGTACTCATAATCGCCGATAGAATTGCCGCGAGCAGAATGCCGGCAATCAGCGGATGGAACAGGGCTTCCACCAGTGCCATGAAAATACGTTCGCCATCGGGCAGCGCCTGGGTGAGTTCCAGGTGTCCAAACAGGCCAACGCTCAGGGCTCCGAGGAATCCCGCGAGCGACCAAATTGCGGCCACACTCGCCGCCGCCGGCATATCGTCGGGATGACGCAGGGCCTTGAAGCGCGCCAGGATATGCGGCTGACCGAAATATCCCAGGCCCCACGCCAGTGAACTCAAAATGGCTGCAACGCCGAGCGCCGAGCCGGTTTTATCCGTCATCAGGTGCATTAATTCCGGGTGTTGCGCCTGCATCTGTGCCCAGGCGCCACCCAAGCCACCTTCGTCGGCGATGATCATGATGGGCACGATCAGCAATGCCAGGCTCATCAGCAGCCCCTGAAACACGTCCGTCCAGGATACCGCGAGAAAGCCGCCGAACAGGGTGTAAGAAATCACCGCAATCGCACCGATCACCACCGCCCACTGATAATCCCAGCCAAACACCGTCTCAAACAGCTTGCCGCCGGCAATCAAACCGGACGCCACATAGAAAAGAAAAAACAGCAGGATGAAAAACGCACACACGGTGCGCAGCCAGGGCGTCGTCAGATCGAAGCGCCGGTGCAGATAAGACGGCACCGTCAGCGCATCATCCAGTGCAAAACTGTAAATACGCAGGCGGCGCGCCATGATGGTCCAGCTCAACACAATCCCGCCGAACAGGCCAAACGCAATCCACGCAGAGGAAAGACCACTGGCGTAAGCCGCACCGGGCAATCCGAGCAGCAACCAGCCACTCATATCGGAGGCACCGGCACTCAGCGCCGCCACCGCCGGCGGCAGCGAACGCCCCCCGAGAAAATAATCGCTCGCATCCTTGGTGCGACGGTAGGCATAGACACCAATCGCAAGAATAAGCGCGAGATAGGCAATGAAGGTAAGGGCGACAAGCCATTGTCCAGACATGTGGGATTCCCCGTCAGAATTGGCAGACCCAGCCTCTTTTGGTGAAAAATTAGGCTGATTCCGTCGTTATTGGTCTTTATTGCGCGTAAATCTACCCATTCACTGGCGGTTACTCAATCCGCAAACTAAACCATGGATATGTACAGCTTGTGCAAACTACCACGGACGGCGGTTTCAGACTGAGTACACAGGGAAAAATTAAACACTATGGGTATTTGCCTGGATGAGCTGCGTTTATTCGTCGTTCGTCCCACATTAAAGCAGCTCCGTGCCTGGTCCCCCGGGATGGAAGCGTTATTACTGGGCACCGCCGCTCAGGAATCCCAGCTCGGCTTTCACCTCAAGCAGGGGCGCCGCCACGGCATGGGTATTTTCCAGATTCTGCCGAGCACGCACCGCCAGATCTGGGATAAATACCTAATCAACTTCCCGCCGCTCGCCTCCAAGGTGCGCGGCCTTGCCAGCCAGCGCGACTTTTTGCAGCACCCCCACACAGAACTCGCCACCAACTTGCGCTACGCCACCGCTATTGCGTGGCTGATCTATCGCGCCGCCGGCGTCGAACGCGTGGAAACCACCGATCTGCCGCGTATGGCGAAGCTGTGGAAGAAACATTTTCACCACGGCCCCAGCGCGCGCCTGCGGGACTTCGTCGACAGCTACGCCAAGCTGGTAAGACCGTCGGAAAATGCCCTACCAGAACTAGAGCCGGAACCCGAAAACGAAACAGCCGCGGTAAAAACCGCGGCTGTGCAAAAAACCGATACGCTACTGATCGAGGACGAATCGCCTACAGATTCTGCGCCTCAATATACAGCGGTTGAGCCGGCTCCTCCGGAGAAGCTGCTGGAGAAACTTCCGGCTCCTCATCGCGAGCGTCTTCAGGAATCCAGGAATCGACATACTGCTCAATCGCGCGCGCGTCCACCGCAGGCGCGGGTTTAGAGCGGTCCAGTTCCAGGCTCTCAAAATCGTACAGATCGCGATCCGCCAATTGGGATGGCGATACCCGGGTTAGCGCAGCGAAAATATTGTCGCTGCGGCCGGGATATTTCCTATCCCACTCGTTCAACATGCCCTTGATCGCCTGACGCTGCAGATTTTCCTGACTACCACACAGGTTGCACGGAATAATCGGGAACTGCTTGTGGTCGGCAAACGCAATCAGGTCCGTCTCGCGGCAATACGCCAGCGGACGAATCACAATATTGCGGCCATCGTCTGCGCGCAGTTTCGGCGGCATCGCTTTCAGGCGGCCGCCGTAAAACATATTCAGGAACAGCGTTTCGACAATGTCATCCTTATGGTGACCGAGCGCCACCTTGGTCGCACCGATCTCCTCGGCAAAACCATACAGTGTGCCACGGCGCAGGCGTGAACACAGGCCACAGGTCGTCTTGCCTTCCGGCACCACTTCCTTCACCACGCTGTAAGTATCTTTGTTCACGATGTGATACGGCACGCCGATGGACTGCAGGTACTCCGGCAGGATGTGCTCGGGGAAGCCCGGCTGCTTCTGGTCCATATTCACCGCCACCAGCTCAAAGTGCACCGGTGCGGTCTTCTGCAGGTTCATCAGGATTTCCAGCATCGCGTAGGAATCCTTACCACCAGACAGGCACACCATCACCTTGTCGCCTTCCTCAATCATATTGAAGTCGGCGATCGCCTTGCCCACATTGCGGCGCAGGCGCTTTTGCAGCTTGTTGAATTCCAGCCGGTCGCGGCGGTTTTCCAGGTCAGACATGGGTAAATCTCGAAAATAACGTGCGGTATTACCCGGGGGACAGACAGCAGTGAATACTTGCATGCGCAGGCGCTGACACCGGGGAAACCAGTGCGGGACCGTCTGTGGCCAGGGATGGCCACAGCCGAGCGTTCATGGATGAACTCGTAGCATGTCCCGCAGTGGTTTCCCCGGTGGCAGTGCCGCCCCGGAACCATCTACGGAGCCCCACTACCAAAGCGGGGCCCGACGAAAATCAGGCCGCGATTGTACGCTTTCCGATCAAGAAGTGCACAAACTATCGGACCGGGTGTCCACATTGCCCTTCAATAGAATTTCCAGACAGGGCCACACATGGTCCAGCAGCGCAGGCTGCGCTTTCGCCGTGGGGTGGATACCATCGGTCTGCATCGCGCCATCTAACAGCGCCACCGTCTCCAGGAAGAACGGCACCAGCGGCACCTTCTGCTCCGCCGCTACCTTCGGAAAAACCTCGGCAAACGCCTTGGTATACGCCTTGCCGTAATTCGGCGGCATCTGCATACCCAGTAGCAGCACCTCGGCGCCCTGCTCCCGCGCCATCTCCACCATGCGCACCAGATTCTGCTTTAGCATCCGCGGCGGATAACCGCGCAAACCGTCGTTACCGCCGAGTTCCAGCACCAGCCAGTCAGGCCCATGCTCACTGAGCAGGCGCGGCAAGCGCGCCAGGCCGCCCGCAGACGTCTCGCCACTCACACTGGCATTCACCACCTTCACCGCCAGATCCTGCTCCGCCAGGCGGTCGCGCAACAGCTGTACCCAGCCGTCGCGCTCATCGATGCCGTAGGCCGCGCTAATACTGTCCCCAAGCACCAACAAAGTGCCTGATTCCATCGCACCTTGCTCATCCGCTTTGACTGCTGCCGCGTAAACTAAAACGATCAACAGCAGGCCACGCGAGATGAAACCGGGCACAAGACTCCGGAAAAAAACCGCCGCCATGTCATACTCTCCACTATTCATCTAAAGCGCATTTTGCAGAAATTCCAGGGACTTGCCATGTCAGTGATGCTAAAAGCCGAAAACCTACACCACCGAGTCAGCACTAGTGAGGGCCCACTGACCCTCCTGAACGACATTTCCTTGCAACTCCCAATGGGCCAGAGCCTCGCCATCACCGGCGCCTCCGGCTCCGGTAAATCCACGCTTCTCGGCCTGCTGGCGGGGCTCGACCGCCCCACCGAGGGCAAGATCTGGCTGGCTGGCGAAGAAATCACCGCGATGGACGAAGAACAGCGCGCGGCACTGCGCGCCCGCTGCGTCGGCTTCGTATTCCAGACCTTCCAGTTGCTGCCCGGCCTCACCGCGCAGGAAAACGTCATGCTGCCCAGTGAACTACGCGGAGAACGTAACGCCGGCAAACGTGCGCAGGAGTTCCTCGAGCGCGTTGGTCTCGGCCACCGGTTGCACCACTACCCGCGCCAGCTCTCCGGTGGCGAACAGCAGCGCGTGGCTATCGCCAGAGCGTTCTGTAGCATCGCCAACGACTCTTCGACCGCCGACAACGGCATTTTGTTCGCCGACGAGCCCACCGGCAGCCTGGACGCCCACAACGGTGAAAAGGTCATTGACCTCTTGTTCAAGCTGAATGAAGAGACCAACACCACCCTGGTACTGGTCACCCACGAACAGCGTCTGGCGGAGCGCTGCGGCGCACACCTGCGGATGGCGGCCGGTGAAATCACCACCGCCGACCTGCCCGACAACTACCTGGGCGACCAGGCGGGGGTGTCTGTCTGATGCTGCCGCTGAAACTACTGGGCCGCGACTGGCGCGGGGGCGAACTGGCCCTCATCGCCACCGCACTGGTCCTCGCTGTTAGCTGTGTCACCGCGATTGCGCACTTCTCCGATCGCCTCACCCGCGCCATGCACATCCAGTCGCAGAGCTTTCTTGCCGCAGAACGGGTCGTGCAGAGCAGCAAGGTGGTGCCGCAGGAATGGCTGAGCAAGGCCGAAGAATTGGGCCTCGAACAGGCACAAACCACCACCTTTGCCTCGATGCTCTCCGCCGGTGATGAATTCCAGTTCGCCTCGGTGAAAGCCGTCACTAACGCCTACCCGCTGGTTGGCCACCTGGAAATGCGCGCCAACGCCAGCGATGAACCGCGCACGGTGCAACAGGGCCCGGTACCCGGCGAGGTGTGGCTGGAAGCCCGCCTGCTGCCGCTGATGGACCTGCAAATCGGCGACCAGCTACAGCTGGGCGATGGCGATTTTGCCATTACCGGCATCCTCGACCACGAGCCGGATCGCGGCGCCAACCTCTTCTCCATGGGCGCGCGCCTGATGATGCACCAGTCGGATCTCGCCGCCACCAACATCCTGCAGCCCGGCAGCCGCGTGACCTATCGCTACCTGTTCTCCGGTGACGATGCCGCGCTCAACAGCTACTTCACTTGGCTGAAACCGCAGCTCACCGAACACCAGCGCGTGATCGATCTGGAAGAAGGCCAGCCGCGGGTGGCGCGCACCCTGGATCGCGCCGAGAGCTTCCTGTTCCTCGCCGCCAGCCTCGCAGTACTGCTCGCCAGTGTTGCCGTGGGCCTCGCCGCACGCCGCTACGGCCTGCGTCACGCCAACTACGTGGCAGTGATGAAAAGCCTCGGTGCCGGCAAAAATAAAATCCTCGGTATTTATATCGGCCAGATGACCGCGCTCGCTCTGATTGCCACCGCCATCGGCCTGGCCATCGGCTCACTGATTCAGGCCCAGGCGGTAAACCTGCTGGAAGGTTTCTTCCCGGTTGCGCCGCCACCCAGTGGGATTCAGCCGCTGTGGGTTGGTCTCGCCACCGGCGTCGCCTGTGTTATCGGTTTCGCCATGCCGCCGCTGTTCCGCCTGGCCCAGACCGACCCTATGCAGACCCTGCGTCAGGACTGGAGCAACCCGGACAAGCGCGAATGGCTCGGCCTGATTCCCGGCCCGCTGTCAATGTTGCTGCTGATCTGGTGGCTGTCCGGCAGCCTCGCCATCACCCTTGCCCTGCTCGCCGGTCTCGGCCTGCTGATTGCCGGTGCCGCCGTGGTGAACCGACTGCTGGTACGCGGTCGCCTCGCTTCCCTGGGCGGTAGCTGGCGCATTGCGCTCGGCAGCCTGCAGCGCCGCGCCGGCTTCAATACCCTGCTGATTGCCGCCTTCGGTACCGGGCTGCTGGCCATGCTCGCCATGTTCTACGCACGCACCGCGCTAATCGACGAATGGCAGATGCAGCTGCCGGAAAATGCCCCCAACCATTTCCTGGTGAATATCGCTCCCTACGAGCTGGACGGCGTAAAGCAAAAAGTTGAAGGCAAAAACCTCGAGGGCACCGAGTTCTACCCCATGGTGCGCGGCCGCCTGATCGCGGTGAACGGCACCCCGGTGAACGAACGCGAGCAGAAGGACGGCTCGATCCGCCGCGAACTCAACCTCAGCTGGACAGATACCGTTCCCGCGGACAATAAAATTGTTGCCGGCGAATGGTGGAGCGAAGACCTGAACGAAGGCGTATCAGTGGAAGTAGAAGTCGCCGCGCGACTGGGGCTGAGTTTGGGTGACGTACTGCGTTTCTCCATTGGCGGCCTCGAAACCGAAGCCACCATCACCAGCCTGCGCACCCTCGACTGGAACAGCATGCGCCCCAACTTCTTTATGCTGTTCGCCCCCGGCAGCCTGGACACCTTCCCGGCCACCTACATCCAGAGCTTCTACCTGCCGCCGGAAGACAAACTGTTCGTCAACGAACTGGTGAAAAACTTCCCCAGCGTCAGCATCATCGAACTGGATAAAATTCTCGAGAACATCCGCGAGACCATTGGCCAGGTGGCCATCGCCGTGGAGTCCGTACTCGCACTGATGCTCGTCGCCGGCGTGCTGGTACTGGTTGCCGGCGTGCGCGCCAGTATTGCCGAGCGCTTGCAGGAAGCCGCGGTAATCCGCACACTGGGCGGCCGTCGCCAGCTGCTGATTCGCAGCCTGATGATTGAATTCGGCTTGCTCGGCGTAGCCGCCGGCCTGCTGGCATCCATCGGCACCGAAGCCACACTGGCCGTGCTCACCCAGCGGGTATTCGACATGCCCTTCCAGTTCCATCCAGGGCTGTGGGTGATTGGACCTCTGGCCGGCGCGTTGCTGGTGGGTACTGCCGGCACCCTGGCATGTAGAAGTGCAGTCAGTCAGCCTCCGCTCAAGGTCTTGCGCGAATTGGCCTAAACATTCAGCTTTCTTTGTTAGCAAAACAACGAGAAAGCTAGCGAAGTAAAAAGTTAAATGCGAAGGTAGTGAGCGGGGATGCATTTTCAGAAGCGTCGGCGACATGGACGTCGCCGACGCAGCTTACAGGGATGTATTTATAGCGGTTCTGAAAATGCATCCCCGCTCACTACCGCCACATAAGATATTCAAAGCACAAAAATGATCGATCTCGAATTCGACAAGCAGCACGTCTGGCACCCCTACTCCTCCCTGATCAACCCACCACCTGTCTACCCAATCGCTCGCGCCGAAGGCGTCCGCATTTATCTGGAAGACGGCCGCGGATTAATTGATGGAATGAGTTCCTGGTGGAGCACCCTGCACGGCTATAACGTTCCCGAACTGAACACCGCCATGCAGGCCCAGATGGAAAAAATGAGTCACGTCATGTTTGGTGGCCTCACCCATGAGCCCGCAATCGAACTGTGCAAAAAGCTCGTGGCGCTCACCCCGGAACCACTGCAAAAAGTCTTCCTGTCCGACTCCGGTTCCGTCTCCATCGAAGTCGCCATCAAAATGGCGCTGCAATACTGGCATTCCCAGGGCAAGCCAGAAAAAAGTAAATTGCTGGCACTGCGCAACGGCTACCACGGCGACACCTTCGGCGCCATGGCCACCTGCGACCCGGTCACCGGCATGCACCACCTGTTTGCCAAACTGCTGCCCCAGCATCTGTTTTCCCCGGCCCCAACACCAAAGTTCGGTGAGCCATGCGCGGACAGCGACACCGCAGAAATACAACAGCTGATCGAACAGAATCACGAGAGTCTCGCGGCCGTCATTCTCGAGCCCATCGTGCAGGGCGCAGGCGGCATGCGTTTCTATTCGCCAGAATACCTGCAACGCGTCCGCGCACTGTGCGACCAGTATGATGTGCTGCTGATCGCCGATGAAATTGCCACCGGCTTTGGCCGCACCGGCAAACTGTTTGCCTGTGAACACGCAGAGATCTCACCCGACATCCTCACCCTGGGTAAAACCCTGACCGGTGGTGTACTCACCCTGGCCGCCACCCTGTGCACCGATAAAGTTGCCAACGGCATTTGCACCGGTGAGGCCGGCGTATTTATGCACGGCCCTACGTTTATGGGTAACCCCATGGCCTGCGCCGTGGCCAATGCCAATATCGAACTATTGCTCAAAAGCGACTGGAAACAGCGTGTTCGCGATATTGAACAGCAGCTGCAACATGAACTCGCGCCGTTAAAAGATGCTCCAGGCGTTGCCGACGTACGCACATTGGGCGCGATTGGCGTGGTGGAAATGCAGCAGCCTGTGGATAACAAAACGCTGCAGGAGAGCCTGATCGAGCAAGGTGTGTGGTTGCGCCCATTCGGCAAGCTGGTTTACACCATGCCACCTTACGTGATCAGTTCTGAAGAGCTTACACAATTGACCGGTGCCATGAATAAATCGCTGTCCGAGCTATAAGTCGAGTCGCAAATATTTAGTCCGCATAAAATCCCCATAAAAAAAGGCGCTGCCGGAATACGGCAGCGCCTTTTTTCTAACTACGAACTACGGCTGTAAATCAGTATTTTACACTGCAGCCATACGCGCGCGAGGAAGCCACCTCAATGGCCTTGCCCGCCAGTGACGCATCCAGAGCCGCCGCCACGTAGTTGGCGGAATCCGGGATCACGGCCGGGTTCGCTGAATCGTTATCATCGATGGCACCGGCGTAGACTACTTCGCCTTCCGGATTGATGATAAACATATGCGGCGTGGTCTTGGCGCCATAAGCACGGCCCATGCTGCCATCGCTATCGAGCAGGAACGGTGCACTCGCTTCCAACTTGTGGTTCTTCGCCACATCCAGCGCCTCGGCCGGCTCAAGATAGCCCTGCTTGCCCTTTGCCGAAGAAATCACGGTCAACCAATTGATATCTGCGTCCGCGTACTTTTTCTGCAGCGCCTGCATGTTGCCGCTACCGTAGTGCTTTTTCACGTAAGGGCAGTCTTTGTTAAACCACTCCAGCACCAGCCACTGGCCTTCATAATCCTTCAGCTTGTGGGTTTTGCCAGCGGCATCCACTTCGCTAAATGCCGGCGCCCTCTCACCCGGCACCGCAGCCGCCAGGGCCAACGTTGGCAGAGCAAACAGCACGGCGCTGCCCAGGAATTTAGCAATCGAACGTTTACTACGCATACCTTGTTTCATCACGACAGTGCATCCTCTTTGGTTACAGTGTTCCGGGTTACTACTCACTAAATAAATCTTTGATCATGCTGACCTGCAAAATCTGCGGCAGCAGTACCGGCGTTCGCTCACCCGCCGGGTACCAGGCATACACCGGTACCGAGTTGCGCCCCAACTCGCCCAGTGCACGGGTAATTTCCGGGTCTTGATTGGTCCAGTCGGCGCGCACCAGATAGACATCATTTTTGCGGAACAGGTCGGCAACTTCCGCCGTATCCAGCACCAGTTTTTTATTCACCTGACAGGTAATGCACCAGGCCGCGGTGTAATCAATAAATACCGCCTGCCCACGCGCCAGCGCCTGACCAATGGCATTGCGGTCATAGGGCTGCCATCCCGCTGTCACGTCTTGCTGCTGCACGCTACCACTGGCAACGCCCTGCTCCTGCAGGCGGTTTGCCGCGCTGAAGCTTGCCACGAGCGCTGCCAGCACCAGCCCCCAGGCCAACCAGCGGCTACCGCGGAATGCGTGGCGCCCTAACCAGAAGGCGAACACGATCACCAGCATCAGCATTGCGCCGATCAGCCAACCGCTCTCGCCTACCAAACGCCCCAGTACCCACAACAGCCAAATCACAGTGGCATAGAGTGGGAAAGCCAGCGCCTGACGTAGAGTTTCCATCCACGGGCCCGGTGCGGGTAAGCGGTTCAGCAGCGCCGGGAACACGCACAGCAGCACAAATGGCAGTGCCAGGCCGATACCCAGGCCGAGGAAGATCGCCATGGCACTGTATGCCGGCAGCAAGGTAGCGGCACCCAGAGCCGCGCCCATAAAGGGGCCGGTACAGGGAGCCGCGACAAACACCGCCAGCACACCGGTTGCAAAACTACCGCCGCGGCTGCGCCCTGCCACATTCATCAGGTGATGGCCAAATTCATACAGGCCGCTGAAGGACAAGGCCATCACCCAGAACAGCAGAATCAATCCCAGCACCACCGATGCCGATTGCAGCTGGAAACCCCAGCCAATGGCCGAACCGCCTGCGCGCAATACCAGTAACAGTGCACCGAGTGCAGCAAAGGTCACCAGCACCCCAGCAGCATAGCGTAGCCCCTCCTTCACGCGATGCGCCGCCTGGCCATCGTGCCCGGCCAAACTGAACAGCTTGATCGAGAGTACCGGGAATACGCACGGCATCAGGTTCAGGATTGCACCGCCAGCAATGGCGGCCAGTACCAGCAGCCACAGAGGTTGCGTGTTTGCTGGCCCAGTCGCGGAAGCCACAGCACCGGCCGCATTCGCCGCACCGGCCCGAATTTCCTCATCGTCCAGCTGCCAGGCCCGCTCGCCGTCGCTCACGACAAAGCCGGTGGTTGGAGGCATGGGCGCGCCGGGCACTCGCTCAAAGGTATAGCGAATGTTGTCACCGGCCTGCGCCACCTCTGGCGCTTTTGCCGTCAGCAACCCGCCGTCGAGTGGAAAGACATCCGGAGAGGACAGCTCTGCTCCCGCGTCCCGCGGCGCCAGCTCAAGCTGAAGGGTGTCGGCTTGTGGTGAAGCGGTAACCGCCGCTACCTGCCAGGGAAAATTCTCCGCAGTGGCCTCAGCCGGGACCATCGCCAGGAAGCGGTCCCGCAGCTGCTTTTCCTGCGGCTGCCAGTCGGCTGCGGTGCCCACAGGCCGCGACAGGGTCATGATGCCGTAGCCGGGAATGCAATCTACCTTGCACACCAGCCACTCCAGATTCACCACAATATCCATCGCAGCAGCGTCTGGGGTCACCTCAAACAAATAGGCGACATCGCCCTCGTAACCGAGGTTGGTCAGGTGCTCGATGGGCAGGCGTACCGGGAATGGCCATTGGATAGGACCCACCTCACCGGTGGCACCGGCAAAATCAAAGCGCGGCGCGGCTCCGGAATCCCCGGCATTGCGCCAGTACACATGCCAGCCAGGGTCCACCTCAAAGTAAAAACCAATAGTCTCGGCACCCGGGCCAAAGGTGTCAGGCACCAGCCATCGCACCTTGACGTGGTCGCCACTGGCGGTTTCCTGAGCGGTAGACAAACCACTCCAGCAGGCCATCAGTAGCAGAAAGGCCAGGAAAACAGTGCGGTTAAAACTCGAAAGCAACAAATGTAACTCCAACTTACCGTGGTAACCCGGCGGACCGGATCCTATTTATACTGACCAACTATCTAAATGGATTGCCTACACCTCCGCAAGCCCCTGGCTCCCAGTCTCGACAGAAGGTGTCAGGGAAAGGATCAACAGCGAGTACATGCTTCCGCAGGCCGCCGCTGGTAAAATTGCCGCCACGCAACTCCCGGAGCCCCCATGAGCAATCCCACACAATCAACCCCAGTGCGCCTCACCCAGTACAGTCATGGCGCTGGCTGCGGCTGCAAGATCTCGCCCGCGGTACTCGACAAGATTCTCGCCGATAGCGATGCGCCACAGATGGACCCGAACCTGTGGGTTGGCAACCACTCACGGGACGACGCCGCGGTATACGGTCTGGATGGGCAGCTGGGCGTAGTTTCGACCACCGATTTCTTTATGCCCATCGTAGATGACCCCTACGATTTTGGGCGTATCGCCGCGACCAACGCCATCAGCGACATCTACGCCATGGGCGCCGACCCGCTGATGGCCATCGCCATCCTTGGCTGGCCGGTAAACCTGCTGCCACCTGAGGTGGCGCGCGAGGTGATTCGCGGCGGCCGCGCGGTATGTGCCGATGCCGGCATCCCGTTGGCCGGCGGCCACTCCATTGATGCGCCAGAGCCCATCTTCGGCTTGGCAGTGACCGGGGTTGTGAAAAAGCAGCGCCTGAAGCGCAACGACAGCGCCCGCGCCGGCGACAAACTGTTCCTTACCAAACCACTGGGCATTGGCATTCTGACCACCGCGGAAAAGCAGGAAAAACTGCGCCCCGAAGATGCCGGCACAGCCCGTGACCTTATGTGCACCCTGAACCGCCCGGGCAGCCGCTTCGCACGCATGGATGCCGTCAGCGCAATGACCGACGTCACCGGCTTTGGCCTGCTTGGCCATCTGGTGGAAATGGCCGATGGCAGTGGCCTCACCGCGCGTATTCGCTTTGATGCAGTGCCGCGTATCGCTGGGGTCGACCACTACCTACAGCAGGGCTGTGTACCTGGCGGTACTGAACGCAACTTTGACAGTTACGGTCACCGGGTGAGTCTCGCGAACGCAAACCAAAAACAGCTCCTTGCCGACCCTCAAACCAGTGGTGGTTTGTTAGTTGCGGTGGCGCCGCAGCAGGAAGCGGAGTTTCTCGCCGCCGCCGCGGAGTTTGGGCTGGAGCTGCAACCAATTGGTGAACTGATAGCACCACACCCTGAGGGAGCACAGCATGGCCCTGCGGTGATTGTGGAATGAGTGGCGCCCAAAGCAGACCAGACAGCAAAGATTACCGGGAAATCTTTCTCAGCGATCGGCCGCTGATCGACACCCGTGCCCCGCTTGAATTCAATAAGGGCTCCTTCCCCTGTGCCACCAGCCTGCCGTTGATGACCGACGCAGAGCGGCAAAAGGTCGGCACCTGTTATAAACAACAGGGCCAGGACGCAGCCATAAAGCTGGGACACCAGCTGGTAAGCGGCACGATCAAAGAAGAACGGGTGCACGTCTGGGCGGAATTCGCCCACAAGCATCCGCAGGGCTACCTGTTTTGTTTCCGCGGAGGTCTGCGCTCACAGATTAGCCAGCAGTGGCTGCAGGAAGCGGGCGTCGATTACCCGCGAATACAGGGCGGTTACAAAGCTATGCGTACCTTCCTGCTCAATGAAATAGAAAGTGCCGTCAGCGAATGTCAGTTTACCCTCGTGGGCGGTATGACTGGCACCGGCAAAACCGAAGTGCTCAACGTGCTCGCCAACGCGGTAGACCTGGAGAAACATGCCAACCACCGCGGCTCCACCTTCGGAAAACGCGCTACACCACAACCGTCGCAGATCGGCTTCGAGAATGCCCTGGCTATCGACTTTTTAAAGCGCCGCGCGGCAGGCCAGTACCACTTCGTGCTGGAAGATGAAAGCCGCTTGATCGGTCGCTGCTCCGTGCCCTTCTCATTACATCAGCAAATGCGCAGCTATCCGCTCGTATGGCTGGATGATGTGTTCGAGAGCCGAGTTGAGCGTATCCTTAAAGACTATGTCATCGACCTGTGTGCGGAGTTTGTCAGCAAACATGGCGAGGATCAGGGCCCGGCAATATTTGCCACGTCGCTTCAGCAAAACCTGGCCAATATCACCAAACGTCTTGGTGGAGAACGATATAGGCAGCTAGCGAACACGATGGCACAGGCTCTCGAGCAACAGGTAGCCACCGGCAATGTCGACCGCCACCGCGACTGGATCAGTAGCCTGCTGCGAGACTACTACGACCCAATGTATGACTACCAAATTGAAAAAAATGCGGAGCGCATTGCGTTTCGCGGTACGCAGCGGGAAGTGGTGGAGTACCTACGGGAACACGCGTCAACGTAACGTCGGCGCACTATGGCCGCAGACCCATTGCCCGAAATGTTAAGAGGTTTTGGAGCTGCGGAGCCAGGTAAACCCAAAAGCCGCTGCCAACGCCAAGCCAACCAGAGCCACGCCAAGAAATACCGCATCTGATGTAAAAAGGGTTAAACCAACTGCAGGCGACGTGAGCACCGCGAATACTGAAAAATAGAGTGCTAACAGGCCAAGCCGCCAGTATTTCACCAGCAATAAATAGATGATCAAAGGCGCAGAGACAGCGGTCAAGAGCACAGCTGGGGTGAATGCAGCGGCGCCCAAATAATACGCCGCTATTGATAAAAACACCGCCAGCAGACCAATAGTGATATTCATGTGTTCCTTCATTTTATTCACGCTGCAGTCACTTGCTATGAGCTATATTGCCACGCATTGTTCAGCTGAGTTCCATTTCAGAGCAACTCTGGAATCGACTGTGACCGGCCTACCTTTACTTAGCTCTAGCTTTTTAATAGTTTCCGCGACTATTTTCGGTGTAACGACAATAGGAACTTCAAATTCCAGCTCAGACCAAGGCGCCTTCTTTTGCCCTGCACACCAAACACGTAGCAAATGTACTGGCCACAATACTTCGCCACAAATCCAGATATAGTCATTTCCGTTTACGTGAATTTTTCGTGTTTTATTTTTCACGTTTAATCGTCATTACCAGGCTCATAACGCCCACAGCAGGGGCGAATTACCTTTTGCAGGTTTTGCGCAAAAATGGGGGCAAAGTGACCTGCGCAAAAGATGCACAAGGTAATACGTCCCGCAGAGGCCCAAGGGGCCGACGCTTCATTACCTGTGCTTGTTATGTATTGACGTGGCACTTACTTGGAGTTCCCGGATGACGCTAAGGCCACTAACAGCTGCATTGCCTGCTCGTCAGTAAAACCTTGTTTTTTAAGAGATAAATAAAGCTCTCTGTAGTATTTGGATTGAGCTTCTAAAAGCTCTGGGCTACTGAGTGCTTCTAGCTGAGCTTTCAGCATAGGAACCAGTACTTTCATATTTGGACCGACGCTAGGTGGCGGCGGCATTTGGGTCTGGGCGCTCACCGAGCCAACGAAGGCGCATAGCCAAATCGGGAAAATTGTGACTAATTTTTTCATTCTTCTTCCTTGATAAGTACGAATACATAACGCGTCAATAACCGACAGCCTACGCAAAGCGTAGGCTGTCCGGCGCCGCAGGCGCGCAGCTCATTGACTTGCTACATTGCTTTCGCTACGTAGTTCGATTCATGATTCAAGTGACTCTTGGCCCATGACTTGAGAGAACGCTTTAATTTTTCATTAAGAGTTTCGACCTCAGGGAATATGATCAAGCAGCCAATCTCTGTGTATTTTAACTTGCCTTCACTTGAAGGACAGAAGTAGCTGATAAACCCAAATAGACTCTCTTCACCATCTGCCACATACGCGACCTTTTCTTTGCAAGAGTGAGCCCTGCATCCAGAAACAAAGTAATCACCACTTTCCATTTTCTTGACGCGACCGGGCGGACCGCCGAGACCTACCAATGCCTGCTCATGAACTGGCGCATCAAAAAAATATGCACCTTTATAAACTGAAAAGTAGTTACTAGTGTAACTTCGAAAGTCTTCACTCTGCACTAGATCGCTTGACAGCTCAAGCAGAGAAATATCAAAAGACTTTGCCCACCCGCTGACCGGAAAAATCAGAAAAGATAGTATGATGCAGAATTTTTTCATGTAACCCCCAAGAAATGTAACGCCCACGGCAGGGGCGGATTACCTTACGCGCTTTTTGCGCAAAAATGGGAGCGAAGCGACCGCGCAAAAAGTGCATAAGGTAAGCCGTCCCGCGGAGGCCCGAAGGGCCGGAGCTCCTCCGCCCGTGATTGTTATGTTTGATCTCTGTGCGTGGCCCCTAAATGTACGGTTCTTTGCCGATAGCTCTCTTCAAAAGCGACTAGAGAGGCTAGTAAACCAGCCAGAATCACTCCAAAGACCGCGTAAACAGCGAGCGAAAGTATAGATGTTGCGGAGAATCCTAAATAAATTCCAGGAATTATGCTGATCGGGACAAGAGCAAGAACAAAAATTGAACTGAAATGCAGAACTTTGATGACCGCCAGTAGTGGCTTAAGATTTTCGCTTTTTAGATTCTTATATCCAAACATTTACTATTCCTTGGTTCTGCACTGCTGAAACATAACAGTTTTATTCATTGGCCCAGGTCATTTGTTACAAATGGCTTTTGCTCCTGAGATGCAGTATATGCCATCCAAAATAATCCTTATAAAATCAGGCATTTAGCGTGCAATAAACGTTGAACAAAAACGTCAAAAGAAACCTGTGTGTATTGCTCTTCGAATTTAAATGGCTCTTATATTTTTGCGCATAACCATATAAATCAATGAGTTAGCCTACTCCAATCCGGGAACACACGCCATAGGCTGCTGAACACGGTGGAGTTTGGGAAACTTTTACATGAAATATACGAGATTAGTGGTTTCTACAGGCATAAAAAAGCCACCCGAAGGTGGCTTTTTTAGCAGGAAGAACCTTGCTGATTACCAGCCAGTTACTTCCTTCAATACGTCGCCGATCTGCGCCAGGCAGCTAAATGTTTTCACACCGGCGTATTCCAGGGCAGCGAACTTGTCATCGCGGTACCTTTACCACCGGAGATGATCGCACCGGCGTGGCCCACGCGCTTTCCGGGAGGAACTGGCCGGTATTGGGAATGATCTCTTCGCCGTGTGCGCCGCGCTTGCCAGCGCTAGCGCCAGCAGGAAGAATAGGGATAGTTTCATCGTTGCCTGTTGCCCGGTTGGATATCATAGAAACTACAGCCTGGTGTCAGTTACGGCCTTGCCACGCCTGCAAAGTCTAGTCGGCCAGGGTGCAGTGCCGGATGCAGGCGGACGGCAGTCGCGACAATTGCTGGACCAGCCAAGCCACCACACGAGTGCCTGCTTATGTTTACCATGTTCTACGACGGGCGCTGCCCGCTATGCATGAAAGAAATCGCACACCTGCGGCGCTGGAATACCGAGGGACGGGTGCGCTTTGTGGATATCAACAGTGAGTCCTTCCGCGAGGACTACCCCGAAGTAGACCCGGACGCCGCGATGGCAGTACTGCATGGGCAGCTGGCAGACGGGCGCATCGTCAGCGGCTACGAAGTCACGGTGGAGGCGTGGGAGCAGGTCGGCAAGGGTCACTGGGTACGCTGGCTGAAGTGGCCCGGCATACGCCGGCTCAGCCCACTGGTGTATGGCCTGTTCGCGCGCCACCGGCACAGCCTCGCGCGGCTGCTGACCGGCAAGGCGCGTTGTGACAATGACGACTGTCGAATGGACTAGAGACACTGATGAAAACGAGCAAACCGGAACCGATCGAACTGGGGCCCTTAAGGCAATTGCGCAGCGGCCAACTGGAACAGCTGGAGCAGCGCTACCGGGTCAACCTTATCAACAGCCTGTCGGGCTTTAAGAGCGCCAATCTGATTGGCACCGCAGATGCCGGGGGCCACACTAACCTCGCCATTGTCAGCTCAGTGGTACATCTGGGCGCGAACCCGCCGCTGGTGGCCTTTATCAACCGTCCTGACTCGGTGGAACGGCATACCCTCGATAACCTGACAGACAGCGGCTGGTTTACCGTCAACCAGGTCAACGACGATATCTGGGAGCGCGCCCACCAGACCTCTGCGCGGTACCCGCGCGGCATCTCGGAATTCCAGGAAGTACAGCTCACCCCTATACCAAGCGAGATTTGCCCGGCGCCCTACGTGGCGGAAAGCCGGCTGCGCTTTGCTTGTGAGGTGGTGGAACGCACACGCCTTGAGATCAACAGTACTGTGATGGTGATCGGCCGCATTGCCGAACTGCAGGTGTGCGACGCTGCAATAGCAGAAGATGGCTATATCGACATTGAGGCGCTGGGCACACTCGCGGTCAGTGGCCTCGACAGCTACCACCGCACCGAGCGCCTCGGCCGCCTCAGCTACGCCAAGCCAGGCCTGGCACCGCGCCGTATCGATAAGCCCTGAGCAGGCCAGCACAAGGCAAGCGCGGATTTGCGCCTGTGTGGAGGCGGTTGGTGCCACGCAAAGAGGATTCCTATGGTCATGGAGTGCATGAACTTCATCGTGGACTCTCCCGGTTTCAACGCTGCTTCTTCCTATCTTGGATAATTCTGCGGACATAAAAAAAGCCACCCGAAGGTGGCTTTTTTTATCAGAAAGGAACTTGCTGATTACCAGCCAGTTACTTCCTTCAGTGCGTCGCCGATCTGCGCCAGGGAGCGAACGGTTTTAACACCGGCGTCTTCCAGAGCAGCAAATTTCTCGTCCGCGGTACCTTTACCACCGGAGATGATCGCACCGGCATGGCCCATGCGCTTTCCGGGAGGAGCGGTTACACCAGCGATGTAGGAAACCACTGGCTTGGTGACGTTTTCCTTGATGTAAGCGGCCGCTTCTTCTTCAGCGGAACCGCCGATCTCGCCGATCATTACAATGGCTTCGGTCTGCGGGTCGTTCTGGAACATTTCCAGAATATCGATGAAATTGGAGCCCGGGATGGGATCGCCACCGATACCTACACAGGTAGACTGGCCGAAACCGTGGTCAGTAGTCTGCTTAACGGCTTCATAAGTCAGGGTACCGGAGCGGGATACGATACCCACTTTGCCCGGCTTGTGAATGTGACCAGGCATGATGCCGATCTTACATTCACCCGGAGTGATAACACCCGGGCAGTTCGGGCCGATCAGGCGCACGCCCAGCTCGTCACACTTAACCTTGGCCTGCAGCATGTCCATGGTAGGAATGCCTTCAGTGATGCACACGATCAGCTTGATGCCGCCGTTGGCCGCTTCCAGGATGGAATCCTTACAGAAAGGCGCCGGTACATAGATTACGGAAGCTTCCGCACCAGTCGCTTCTACGGCTTCTTTTACGGTATTGAAAACCGGCAGGCCCAGGTGAGTCTGGCCGCCTTTGCCCGGGGTTACACCACCGACCATTTTTGTACCGTACTCGATAGCCTGCTCGGAGTGGAAAGTACCCTGGGAGCCGGTGAAGCCCTGACAGATGACTTTAGTGTCTTTGTTAATCAGTACTGACATGATTATTTACCCTCCGCAGCTTTAACCACTTGCTCTGCCGCGTCGGTCAGGCTGGTGGCAGCGATGATGTTCAGGCCGCTGTCGCTCAGGACCTTGGCACCCAGGTCTGCGTTGTTACCTTCGAGGCGCACAACAACCGGGATAGTAACGCCCACTTCTTTCACTGCGCCGATTACGCCTTCTGCGATCATGTCGCAGCGAACGATGCCGCCGAAGATGTTGATCAGAACGGCTTTTACGTTCTCGTCGGACAGGATGATTTTGAACGCTTCAACAACGCGTTCTTTGGTCGCGCCGCCGCCAACGTCCAGGAAGTTAGCCGGCTTGCCGCCGTGCAGGTTGACGATGTCCATGGTACCCATGGCCAGGCCAGCACCGTTTACCATGCAGCCGATGTTGCCATCCAGTGCTACATAGTTGAGGTCCCACTTGGCTGCGTGTGCTTCGCGCTCGTCTTCCTGAGACGGGTCGTGCATTTCACGCAGGTCCGGGTGACGGTACAGCGCGTTGCTATCGATAACGATCTTGGCGTCCAGGCAGTGCAGGTTCTTCTCTGGCGTGATGACCAGCGGGTTGATTTCCAGCAGGGCCAGGTCTTTTTCTTCAAACATTTTCGCCAGACCCAGGAAGATCTTGGTGAACTGCTTGATCTGGTCGCCTTCGAGGCCCAGTTTGAACGCCAGTTCACGGCCCTGGTAAGGCTGTGCGCCTACCAGTGGGTCGATGATGGCTTTCAGGATTTTTTCCGGAGTCTCTTCCGCAACTTTCTCGATCTCAACACCGCCTTCGGTGGAGGCCATGAAAACGATGCGACGGGTAGCACGATCCATCACCGCACCCAGGTACAGTTCCTGGTCGATGTCGGTGCAGCTTTCTACGAGGATGCGGGAAACCGGCTGGCCGTTTTCGTCTGTCTGATAAGTTACCAGGTTGTTACCCAGCCACTTCTTCGCGAATTCTTCAATTTCCGCTTTGGAGTCCACCAGCTTTACGCCGCCCGCTTTACCGCGGCCACCAGCGTGTACCTGGGCTTTAACAACCCACTTGTCGCCGCCGATTTCGTCTGCTGCCGCTGCTGCTGCTGCCGGGGTTTCCGCTGCAATGCCTTGGGAAACCGGCAATCCGTATGCTGCAAACAGTTGTTTGCCCTGATACTCATGCAAGTTCATAGTCAATACCAATTCACATTTGAAATGTGTTTACCAATTGCAGATTACTCTGCACCTTTACACAGCGCTCTGGTGCTGCCTGTTTGCAAAACCAGAGCCCTGAAATGAAACCGGGGCGGCTGTTATAGCCGCCCCGAAATATCACGTCGCTTACTTACGCTTTTTACGGTTTGCGATATGGATCGCGTGACCGTTCGCAGCAAGCGCAGCTTCTTTCACCGCTTCAGACAGGGTCGGGTGGCCGAATACGGTCATGCCGATGTCTTCTGCGCTGGAGCCGAACTCCATGGCGATCGCTACTTGCTGAACCAGGTCAGCAGCAGACGGGCCAACAATATGTGCACCCAGTACGCGGTCGGTTTCCGCGTGCGCGATGATTTTCACCATACCGTGGGTATCGTTGGCTGCCATGGCGCGGCCGGAAGCAGCAAACGGGAATACGCCCACATTGTAGGGCTCGCCGTCGGCTTTCACCTGTTCTTCGGTGCGGCCTACCGCAGCGATTTCCGGGTGGGTGTAGATCACGTTCGGGATCACGTCGTAGTTCATCATCGGCTTCTGGCCGGCGATGCGCTCGGCAACCACTACGCCCTCTTCAGAGGCTTTGTGCGCTAGCATCGGGCCACGCACCACGTCGCCCACGGCCCATACGCCCGGCGCAGAGGTCATGCACAGGTCGTTTACGTAGATGAAGCCACGCTCATCCAGTTTCACGCCAGCGTCTTCAGACAGCAGGCCTTCGGTGTACGGACGACGGCCCACACATACGATCAGCTTGTCGAAGGTTTCCTGGTGCTCTTTGCCATCTTTGTCCTGATAGGTAACGACAACTTCTTTACCTTTCACTTCGGTGCCGGTTACACGGCAGGACAGGCGGATGTCGAGACCCTGCTTCTTGAAGATCTTCTGGGATTCTTTGGCGATTTGCTGGTCCATGATCGCGAGGAAGCTATCCAGGGCTTCCAGAACCACCACGTCGGAACCCAGACGGTTCCACACAGAGCCCAGTTCCAGGCCAATAACACCAGCACCGATCACACCCAGACGCTTGGGTACTTGGGTGAATTCCAGTGCACCGGTGGAATCAACAATGATCTTGTTATCCACAGGCGCCGGCGGGATGTTTACCGGAACAGAACCGGAAGCCAGAATAATATTTTCTGCTTCGTAGGTAGTGCTCTTGCCGTTGTGGTCGGTCACTTCAACTTTCTTGCCCGCAAGCAGCTTGCCGGTACCTTCAATGGAGGTCACCTTGTTGGCCATAAACAGGCCGGCAACACCACCGGTAAGCTTCTTAACGATGTCGTCCTTGCGGCCGATCATTTTCTTAACGTCAATTTTGACCTTGGCTTCGATACCGTGGATGTCGAAATCGTCTTTGGCTTCGTGGTACTTCCAGGAGCTGTCCAGCAGCGCCTTGGAAGGAATACAACCAACGTTCAGGCAGGTACCGCCATTAACGGTCTTGCCATCTTTGTTTACCCATTTTTCAACACAGGCAGTCTTCAGGCCCAGCTGGGCTGCACGAATAGCTGCAACATAACCACCGGGGCCAGAGCCGATTACGATTACGTCAAATTTTTCTGACATGGTCTGTTCCAAATTTGAGTGGATTCAACGAATGCGGAATTGTTACCGCATGCCCGGGTTTCTTCCCGGATTTCCCTGAGACGGTCTTGTTGCCGTTGATGCCAGCTCGAACGGCTGGCTCATTGTGCGGGCGACCGCTTGGGGCCGCCCTTTCTCCAAATCTAACCTGCTTACACTTCCAGCAGGATACGCGCCGGGTCTTCGATCATTTCTTTGATCGCAACCAGGAAGCCAACTGCTTCCTTACCGTCGATCAGGCGGTGATCGTAAGACAGCGCCAGGTACATCATTGGCAGGATTTCTACCTTGCCGTTGACCGCCATCGGGCGCTCCTGAATCTTGTGCATACCGAGGATGGCGGTTTGCGGTGGGTTCAGGATCGGGGTAGACAGCAGGGAACCAAACACACCACCGTTGGTGATGGTGAAGGTGCCACCGGTCATCTCGTCAATAGACAGCTTACCGTCACGGGCGCGCACGCCCAGGTCACGGATATTGTTTTCCATATCCGCCAGGCCCATGTTCTCTGCGTTACGCAGAATCGGTACTACCAGGCCTTTCGGGGAGGAAACCGCAACACCAATGTCCTGGTAACCGTGGTATACGATGTCGTTACCATCGATGGACGCGTTCACTGCGGAGTAACGCTTCAGCGCTTCTACTGCTGCTTTTACAAAGAAGCCCATAAAGCCCAGGCGAGTGCCGTTGTGGGTCTTCTCGAACAGGTCTTTGTAGTTCTTGCGCAGATCCATGATCGGCTTCATGTTCACTTCATTGAAGGTAGTGAGCATGGCAGTGGACTGGGAAGCGTCGAGCAGGCGCTCGGCGATGCGCTTGCGCATACGGGTCATTGGCACACGCTTCTCAACGCGCTCACCCGCAGCAACTTCTACCTGCGCGGCAGCAGCCGGCGCGGCAGCAGCCGGTGCAGTGCCTGCCTTCATCACGTCTTCTTTCAGTACGCGACCGCCTTTGCCGGTGCCTTCAACACCCGCCAGGTCAACACCTTTTTCCGCTGCCATTTTCTTGGCAGACGGCATCGCAATTTTCTCATCCGCTGCAGCGGGAGCTTCGGCGGCCGGCGCTTCTTCTGCGGCTGGCGCTGCCTCGGCAGAGCCGCCAGCACCTTCTTCGAACTTGGCGATGACTTCATTGGAGAGAACGGTGTCGCCCTCGCCTTTGATAATTTCACTAATGGCGCCGTCAGCCGGTGCAACGACTTCCAGCACAACTTTGTCGGTTTCGATATCCACGATCAGTTCATCGCGGGACACAGCTTCACCCGGTTGTTTGTGCCAGGTGGCAACGGTGCCGTCCTGAACAGATTCCGGGAATGTTGGCGCTTTAATCTCGATGGTCATTGTTCCTGTTTCCTGAGATTTTCGAGGATGAGGAACGGCACCTGCCACTCACAACATCCTGCTCTTTCGTTGTACTGCTGCCTTATTTGACAGTCAGCGCCTCGTTGATGAACGTATTCTGTTCTTCCAAGTGGGTGGACATGTAACCCGCCGCCGGTGCAGCGGATGCCGCGCGGCCGACATATTCCAGTTCCAGCTTGGGATGTGCTTCTTTCAGCAGGCGACGCAAGTGGTGCTGGCTGGAGTACCAGGCGCCCTGATTCATGGGCTCTTCCTGACACCAGGCAACGCTCTTGATGTTCTTGAATGCGGAAACCGCGCTCAGGAACTCGTCGTCCGGGAACGGGTACAGCTGTTCCAAGCGCACAAAAGCCACGTCTTCTTGCTCGCGCTCCATGCGCGCTTCCAGCAGGTGGTAGTAAACCTTACCGGAGCAGATAATCAGACGCTTCACCTTCGCCGGATCCACACCGTTATCCTGGATCACGTTCTGGAACTGGCCGTTGGCCAGTTCATCCAGGCTAGAGGTCGCGAGCTTGTGACGCAGAATCCAC
>NZ_AFPJ01000024.1 GCF_000220505.1 Microbulbifer agarilyticus S89
GGGTGTCTGCAATCCACCTTGCCGCGACTCCTGTGAGGGCCGGGCATCGCGTCCCCTTCAACCTTGAAGTGAAATTTACGGATTTCCCTATTACAGGTCGATCACACGTCATTACACGAAATTACACGACATCTGTACTGAACCGATTTGGCGTGTATTTAAACGGCGAGTTGAGCGAATACGCCACCTGTGGAACCTTGTGCCCTTGTACGCAAACCGGTGCGCGGCTGCGGCACAGGGAAGCACCGCGTAATGTGAAACCATTCACTACACTGTCAAATCGATGCCCGTGCTTCGCGGGCACACGCTTTGACGCCTGTTGCTTGCTTGTTGGGCATCGGGCCTTCCCGTAAACTCGGCGGTCATTTCGCCCATAAATTACACAGCGCTGTTTTATCCACGATGCCGAGAATGTTTACGCGCCTGAATCTCCTGAGCTATCTGGCTGTCTTCTCGCTGCTTCTCTATAGCAGCTTCAGCTTGGCCCAGAGTTACGAACAGCTGTACAGCGATTACCGCGGCAGCCTGTATCAGATCCGCCTGATCGAACTCTCCTCTAACTCCAAATCCGGCCTCGGCTCCGGCTTTCAGATTTCCAGTGACGGGCTTATTGCTACCAACTACCACGTGGTATCCGCGGCGGTGCACGATGAAGACAAATACGCACTCAAGTATCTGTCGGTGGATGGCAAGGAAGGCGACCTGGAATTGCTGGATGTGGATGTCATCAATGATCTGGCGATCCTGCGGCAAAAAGGCGAACCGGGGCCGGATTACCTGCGACTGGCACAGCAGCCCCCGAGTCGTGGTGAAACCATCGTCTCCATGGGCAACCCGCTGGACCTGGGCATGACCATTGTCCCGGGCACCTATAACGGGATCGCCAGCGGCAGCTTTTACGACCGCATCCACTTCTCCGGCTCCATTAACCCCGGTATGAGCGGCGGCCCGGTGATCAACCGCAACGGCGAAGTGGTGGGCATCAATGTAGCCACTGCCGGTAACCAGATCAGCTTTCTGGTGCCGGTAGACAAGCTTTCCAGCCTGCTGGAAGACTTCAAGAACGATCTGGAAAATGGCAACGGCACCCCGGAGCTGCAACCAATCATCGACCGCCAGCTGCACAAAAACCAGCAGCGCATTATCGACGAGATACTCGGCGCCGACTGGAAACTGCGCCCACTGGGCGACGCCATGGTGGTGGGCGAAATCGTGCCGTCGATCCAGTGCTGGGGAAATACCAGCGACGATGAAGACGAAATGATCAAACAGGTAGCCAAGGGCTGCACCGGGCAGGATGTGGTGTACCTGTCGGAAGACTTCGACACCGGGCGGGTGGAGTACGAATTTTTCTGGCTGGAATCCGAGGACGACTTCTTGTCGTCGCGTTTTTACGCGGCCTACGAAGAAAACATGAGCGGCTTCTTCCCCGGCAACAGCGCCAGTGAAGACGATGTCACCGACTTTAACTGTAAGCAGCAGTTCACCACCCAGCCGCGCAACGGCAACGGTAATGCCGCCAAGGCAAATGGCGATGGCGATGGCGATGGCGATGGCACGAAGCCGGACACCGCAGGCGCCGGGGAACAAGCATCCACCGACGGCGACGCACAGCAACCGCCCAAAGCCAACGGCAGCCGCGAGCCGGTGATTGCGCGCACCACCTACTGCGTGCGCCGCTACAAGAACTTTCCGAACCTGTTCGATGTGTTCTTTGTGAGCCTCACCGTGGACCATGAGAACCGCGCACTGGTGAGCCACTTCACCCTGTCCGGGTTTACCCAGGAATCGGCCACGGCCTTTACTCAGAAGTTTGTGAGCGAAATCCAATGGCATTGATTATCGAGACCATCGATCGCGCTCACCGGGTGTGTAACCGCTTCCGTATGGAGGGCGACCGCGCGACCATCGGCCGCTGCTACAGCAATGAGGTGATGCTGGAAGACCCGCATGTGGACCCGGTGCACGCCGAAGTATTGCGCGACGAAGACGGCTGTTACGTCTTAAACGACCTGAAAAGCCTCAACGGCATGCGCCTGATGCGCAACTTCCGCGACAAGTCGGTCAAGCCGATGAATGTGGATGCCTACCAGATCCAGTGCGGCGATGAGGTACAGCTGGGCAAGAGCCGCGTACGCTTTATCGATTCGGCCATGAGCGTGTCCCCGGCTATCCCGCTGCATTCGGCCGAGAATGTGTTCGATCGGCTGGCGACCCCACTGGTCGCCACACTGCTGTGCCTGCTGGTGGCCGGCATCAGCCTGTGGCTGGCCTTCCTCGGCAGCACCAGCGAATTCCCCTGGACCCGTATTGTGGAAGTGCTGACCGATGTCATCTTCGGCCTGCTGATCTACGCCGCGGCCTGGGCATTTATCGGCAAGGTGGTAAAGCACGAGGCGCACTTCCTTGCCCACTTTTCCATCGCCGCCACCGCGGCGCTGGTGTACGCCGCCTGGCAGTGGTTCGGCTCGCTACTCAATTTCAACTATTCCATACACCACGCGATACCACTGCTCAACATCCTGGCGCTGGCGGTGATCCTGCCGGTGATGCTGTGGTGCGCGGCCTACCTGGCGCTGAACATTGCGCCGCACTGGCGGCTGGTCGCCTCCATTGTGCTGCCCTGGTGTTTCCTCGGTTTTCTGGCGGCGGTGGAAATTGGCCGCATGGACGAGTTCAGTGGTTCTCCGGAAGTCTCCAAGGAACTGAAATCCAAGACGCTGCTGTGGCGCAAGCCAGTGCCCATGGACGAGTTCCTCGCCGCCACCCCGGCCCTGTTCGATATCCCCATCGAGAAGGATAAGGACGATGACAAGGCCGAGGAGAGCACAGAGCCGCAAACACCGGCCAGCACCGAAGGTGAATAAGCAGACAAGTTATTAGCCACAGCCTAATTTCCATCTCACGGTCGAAGTCTGTGTCGCGAACGCATAAAATCTCCCCGCACCGACGCTGTAGCGGTGCGAACCAGGAGTAGATGCCATGACCGAGTCCACCAATGAGCAAAGCGTTTTCTGGAGCCCGGCGGTTGCCCAGCTGCAGCCATACGTGCCCGGCGAACAGCCGAAAAGCACCGAACGCCTGATCAAGCTCAACACCAACGAGAGCCCCTACCCGCCCTCGCCCAAGGCACAGGTGGTACTGCAGGAAGACGGCCTCGCCGCGCACCTGCGCCTGTACCCGGACCCAGAATCTACCCAACTGCGTACGACCATCGCCGCGGAGTTCAACCTCGCGCCCGAGCAGGTATTCGTGGGCAATGGTTCCGACGAAGTGCTGGCACACGCCTTCTACAGTTTCTTCCAGCGCCCGGAACCGCTGCTGTTCCCAGACATCACCTACAGCTTTTACCCGGTGTACTGCCAGTTCTACGGCATTGAATCCCGCACCCTGCCCTTGCGCGAAGACTTCTCCATCGGCGTCGAGGATTACGCGGTAGAGAACGCCGGCGGCGTGATTATCCCCAACCCCAATGCGCCCACCGGCCGCTACCTGCCGCTGGCGGAGATCGAAAAGCTGCTGCAGCTGCACCCGGAGCGCGTGGTCGTCATCGACGAGGCCTATATCGATTTCGGTGGCGAGAGCGCGGTAAGCCTGATTGAGCGCTACCCGAACCTGCTGGTTATCCACACCCTGTCGAAATCCCACGCACTGGCCGGTTTGCGCCTGGGCTATGCCATGGGCCAGGCACACCTGATCGAGGGGCTGAACCGGGCGAAGAATTCGTTCAACTCCTATCCCATCGACGGGATTGCGCAGAAGGTGGCCACCGCGGCAATCGCCGACAGAGAATGGCTGGCGGACAACTGCGCCAAGGTAATCGCCACCCGCGAATGGACCTGTGAGCAACTGTCCAAACTTGGCTTCGACATAGTGCCGTCTACCGCGAACTTTATTTTCGCCAAGCCGACGAAGACTTCGGCCGAAGCGCTGTTTCTCGCCCTGCGCGAGCGCAACATCATCGTGCGCTATTTCAACAAGCCGCGGATTAGTGAGTACTTGCGTATCAGCATCGGCACCGATGAAGAGATGCAGGCACTGGTGAGCGCGTGCCAGGAAATCCTGCAGTAAACACCCGCGTCGCCATTTTTCTCAATAGCGGAAGCGTCCACAGAAGTGGCTCGGGGAACCTCTATAATTCCCCGAGCACTAATGCCTGAACAGGCCCCACTCTGAGCCTCAACCGGACGCATCCGCCGCTGTTATGCCGTTGACCAACTCGATTTTCGCCCGATTTTCCCATACCACGTCGCTCCTGTTTCTGTTGCTTGCTGCAACAGATCTTTCCGCGCAAAACTCCGCACAAAACCCATGGGAGGACGTGCAAACCCCTTCCAAGCAGTCTCCGGAAAGCATCGGCGCCTACACCAACGGCTGCCTGAGTGGCGCCGAACAGATGCCGCTGCGCGGCGACGGCTTTCAACTGGTGCGCACCGGGCGCGACCGCCACTACGGCAACCCGTATCTGGTGAAATTCCTCAAGGACTTTTCCCGCAACGTGGAAAACAACAATCTCGGGCGCCTGCAGATTGGGGATATGTCCATGGCCCGCGGCGGCCCCTTCAGCAGTGGCCACACCAGCCACCAGATGGGGCTGGATGCCGACATCTGGTTTTCCCAGGACCGCCGCGCTGCCGAGCGACCGCTATCGCCCTGGGAGCGTGACAACATCCCCGCCATTCCCATGGCCGATACCAAAAAGCATGTTTTACTGGAGGAAAACTGGGATGAACGCATCCCGGGTATCCTGCGCCTGGCTTCCGAAGATCCGCGTGTCGCGCGCATCTTCGTACATCCCACCGTCAAGCGGAAAATGTGCGATATTGCAGGGAGCGATAACGAATGGCTGCGCAAGGTGCGCCCCTGGTGGGGGCATAACTATCACTTTCATGTCCGCCTGAATTGCCCGCCCGGGGACAACAGCTGCAAACCGCAGGGGAAGGTAAAGGATGCACCCTGTGGCGGCGGCCTGGATTGGTGGTTTAGCGATGAGTTTTACGCCATCCTTAACCGCCCACCGTCCAAAGAGCCGGAAAAGCCGGTAGAAAAGCCGCCCATGCCCGCCCAGTGTGCCCAGGTATTGAGTGCGCCCGCCGGCGAAAGTAAGCGCTAACGTACAACAACAAACCAATGAGAGTCCGATGACAAACGAGTCTGCCAATCCCATCAACGTCCTGCTGATTTGCGGCGGCGGCAGCAGCGAGCACGATGTCTCCCTGCGCACCGCAGACTTTATTCAGCAGGCGCTGGCCAAGTCACCAGCGCTGCAGCTGACGCGGGTGACTATGGATGTGGATGGCCGCTTTATCGATACGGACGGTCAGCTGCGCGAGCTGCGCTCGGACAAACTGCTGTACAGCACAAGCGGCAGTGCGCAACCGGTGGACTATGTAATCCCGGCTATCCACGGCTACCCCGGTGAAACCGGCGACCTGCAGTCGCAACTGGAAATTCTCGGCCTGCCCTATTACGGCTGCGGCCCGGAGGCGAGCAAGAACTGCTTCAACAAGGTCACCACCAAACTGTGGCTGACGGCTCTGGGTATCGACAATACGCCCTACCAGTTCCTGTGCGCGGAAACCCCGGAGGAATTTGCCAAGGCCCAGGATGCGTTGCGGCAGTGGGGCTCGGTGTTTGTGAAAGCCTCCAACCAGGGTTCATCGGTGGGCTGCTACCAGGTGAGCACCCCGGAAGCTCTCAATGAAGCATTAAAAGATGCATTCAAACTCTCCCCCTACGTGCTGGTGGAAAAATGCCTGACTGTGCGTGAGCTGGAAGTTGCGGCCTACAAATACCAGGGCGAACTGGTGGTGACCCCACCGGGCGAAGTGCGCGCGCCGTCAGACACTTTTTACAGCTACGATGAAAAGTATGCAGAAGACAGCCGCGCGGAAACCTTTGTGGAAGCTGAGGGATTGTCCGAGGGGCAACTGAACTGGATTCGCGAGGCATCCAAGCGCGCGTTTGTCGGCCTGCAACTAAAAGACCTTTCCCGCATCGACTTCTTTCTTACCGACAACGGTGAGATCTACCTGAACGAAGTAAATACCTTCCCCGGTATGACCCCGATCTCCATGTTCCCGAAAATGCTGAAGAATCAGGGGCATGATTTTTCCGAGTATCTGAACGCACTGATACGGGGTGCGCTGAGCGAATAAGCGCGGGTGTAACCCGCGCGCTCAGCTGACCTGCTGCAGCACGTCAGACAGCCACCCATCCTGCCGCTTGCGCGAAAACTGCCCGCGCAGAAACTCCATCTGGTCGCCGCGAATCCGCGCGCTATTGGTCAGCGCCAGATACTCCGCGGCGTTGGGCACAAATGGCAACGCCAGTAACTCCATATCGATATGTTCCAGTAACCGACTACCCTTGTGCTGATTACAGCGGCGGCAGGCGGTGACCACATTTTCCCAGGTGTCGCGGCCACCCTTGGATACCGGATGCACGTGGTCGCGCGTGAGGTCACGAATCGGGAACCAGCTACCGCAGTACAGGCAGGTGTGCTGGTCGCGAGCGAACAGCGCGCGATTATTCAGCGGTGGCCGGTTGCGCGGTCGCGCCATGCGATCCCCTCCACAGGCAATAATCGCCGCCAGATCCAGAGTGGAGCGCTCACCCTGGCGGTTAATACCACCATGCACCGTCTGCACCACACCGCCCAAGGTCCAGGTGACCAACTCCCGCACATACAGGCAGGCGGCTTCTTCCCAGCTCAGCCATTCCAGCGGTTGTCCCGCGAGATTCAACCTCAGGATTTGTGCTTGCACGAGTTCACCTCCCGTTTATGCGCGCCTGAAAAGCAACAAAGCCCCGCGGGCAGACCAACGGGGCTTTGCAAATGGATAAGGAATTTGACGACTCTTGCTGAGAGTGCGCGGAGTAGACCGGGCGAATTAGAGGAAAGGGGCGAAATTTGGAGTCGATGGAGGCTGGACCACCAGTGGTGAAAGGGTGGTTGTGTTACAAACGGGTAAAGCACTAGATTACGGAATGCATCATCCTCCACGGTCAGAAAAAGTTGACCGGCTTGACCTGATTAAAGCGGAGGTTTGTTACGATTTCCAGACAAAGGAAATAAACTGATGCAGAAAAGTTTTTTGCGGGGCCAGAACGTAAAACACCGCTTGAGCAATCCGGCCCAAGCGGTGCGTCTCACAGGATGGTGCCCAAATCCTTTCGGGCTGGCAGCGCGATCTCCATTCCTTGGGGATCTATCCTTGCCGCCGTTGCAATCCGTTCTCCGTCCTTGCAATTACATTATGGTCGTTTGGGAAAGATACGGTAGTGGGAAAGTGCTGAACTTGTTGTAAGAGATGTCTTACACACACGTGACCGTCGTCACATTTAACCTGAACAGGCTGTGGGGAAAAGCGTGGCGCGTATCGCAACTGGTACGGCTGTGCGAGATTTAGCGGCTTACTATAGTTACTTTTGTTACGAGATCAAGGACGTTGGGGGACACATGTCGAAAAAGGCGCTAGTTTTTTACTTGTTCACAGCAACTGGCGTAATTTCGATTTTAGCGTTGATCGTCGCGCTGGCACTCGGACGACTACCCGGAGTGAATGTACCCTGGGGGCAGATGTTTGGTGTCAGCACCGATGAAAAAACCGTGCAGCACCAAATCAAAGTGGCCGATGGTTTTCACGTGACGCTATTTAATGGTGATGTGCCCCATGCGCGCTTTATGGCGGTGACCCGCAATGGCGATCTGCTGGTGTCACAGCCGAAGCTTGGCCAGGTGAGCTTGCTGCTCGCAGACCGCGATGGCGACGGCGAGTCCGATGGCCAGCGTGTGCTCATCGACCAGCTAAAGCGCCCGCACGGGCTGGCGCTGTTTGAAGACTGGTTATATATCGCCGAAAGCGACGCCGTGGGACGGGTGCCGTTTGATCACTCCGACGGACGCATTGCCGGCAGCTACCAGCGCGTGGTTGCGGGGCTCGCCGATACCGGTAACCACTGGACCAAGACGATCGGCATGGGGCCGGATGAGTGGATGTACCTCTCCAGCGGCTCAACCTGCAATGTGTGCATAGAAGAAGACCCGCAGCGCGCAACGATCATGCGTTTCCGCCCCAACGGCAGCAATTTCCATGTCTACGCCACCGGCCTGCGCAACAGCGTCGGCTTCGACTGGTCACCAAAAGACGGCGCAATGTATGCCACCGACAACGGGCGCGATTGGCTCGGTAACGACTTCCCGCCCTGCGAGTTAAATCGCATACAGCAAGACGGCTTCTATGGCTGGCCGTTTGCGAATGGCGACCGAGTTCCCGACCCCGACTTTGGCGTAAATGGCGACGCCGCGCTGCAGCAAATTATCCGCGACTCCATACCGCCGGTATTCGATTTTCCCGCACACAACGCGCCCCTCGGTATGCGCTTTTTAACCAGCCGCGAGCAGTCGCCGGCGTATCGAGAAGCGGCACTGGTTGCGCTGCACGGGTCGTGGAACCGGGATGTGAAAGACGGCTACAAGGTGGTGGCACTGCACTGGGATGCCAACGGCCGTATTCGCAGTGAGGACTTCCTGTGGGGTTTTCTTGCTGAAGACCGTGAGACGGTTTACGGCCGCCCGGTGGATATTGCCGAGGATGCACGCGGGACTATTTATGTCTCCGACGATTACGCGGGCGCGGTGTACCGAGTACAGGCGGGTGCCGCCGATCAAGGTGCTGCCAGCACAGCGACCAGCAAACGGCCGACGATCAGCGCACCGAAAAAGCCCCTCGCCATCGATGGCAGTGCCGCGCGCCAGGGGGAGCAGATCTTTGTGCGCCGCGACTGTATGCGCTGCCACCAGCAGCTGCCCCTGAAAGGCCTGAGCCGCCGCTACACACTGAAGCAGCTGGCGGATTATTTCGACACGCCAACGCCGCCGATGCCCAATTACGGTTTCAGCAACAGCCAGAAACGCGCGCTCGCGCATTATTTAATGGAGCGGGAAATTCAGGGTGGTCGGCCGCTGGAGAAGTTGCTGCCCTGATGTTTAGCCGCGCACGGCGTCACTGGCCCTTGGGCCGCTTCTGCAGCTTTCTCTGCAGCGTGCGCCGGTGCATGCCCAATGCCCGCGCCGTGGCCGAAATATTGCCATCATTCTCTGCCAATACGCGCTGAATATGTTCCCAAGCCAGGCGGTTGACCGATGGCGGCGCGCTGGAGATTTCCGGTAATTCGGTAGCGTCGCCGGCACCGGCCTGGTCGTCGGTGAGCGCCGCTACCAGCTGGTCGCCGCCGGCGGGCTTGCAGAGGTAGTCGTCGGCACCCAGTTTGATCGCCGCGACCGCGGTGGGAATGCTCGAGTAACCGGTAAGTAGAATAATGCGCGCGCGCGGGTTCTCTGCGCGCAGCGGCGCAATCAATTCCAATCCGCTGTCGTGATGAATTTTTAAATCCAGCAGTGCGCAATCAAATCGCTCACGGGCAATAAGCCCCAGCGCCTCATCAACGGACTCGGCCACGCGGGTGTCAAAGCCGCGCCGGGACATGGCCCGCTCCAGCATATTGCGGGTGCCGGTTTCATCGTCGACGATTAGCAGGCGTAACGGGGCACTACTCACGATACCTCCGTCAGGTCACTTTCAAGGGGCAGTTCAATGGTGGCCACGGTCCCCGGGCACTCGTGCCGGGCTGCAAGTGTCAGGCTGCCCCCGAGCTGGGCCAGTGTGCTTTTACTCAGGATCAACCCGATGCCAAAACCGTCCGCTTGCGGTGCGCTGTCCGCTGCGGCACCAGCGTCAAAACCCTGACCGTTATCCGCTACTTCAATACGCAAACGCTCCGCTTCCCAGGCTACGTTGAGCGCGACCGGCGCCGACGAGCCGTTCGCCTGAGAAGCATCCAGTGCATTGTTCAGTACGTTAATCAGTGTCTGCTCGAGGGTCAGCGGCAAGCGTGCGCGCATTTGTTGCGGGCCACTCTGCTGCAGCTGGAAACGCGCTTCCGGGCGCAGTAACTGCCAGCGCTCCAGGCTGCGGTCGATAAAGCCCGCCACCGATTGGTATTCCTCGTTACCCGCCGGATCGCGCGCGCGACTTTTGAGCTGCTCCAGGGCCTGCTTGCACAGGTTCACCTGTTGCTGCAGCAGCACCAGGTCCTCTGCGACACACTCCGGCAGGTCCTGCTGGGCCTGCAGCTCTTCGACCAGTAAGCCAATGGTCTGTAGCGGGGAGGCGAGTTCATGGGCGGTACCGGCAGCCAGGGTGCCGAGGGACAGCACCTGATCGCGCCGCGCCTGTTCCTGCCGCAGCCGGTGCAGGTGGCGATCGCGGCTGCGCAGGCCTTCGGCCATGCTGTTTACAAAGCCCGCAATCAGTAACGCAGAAAAGGTAAAGGTGGCCCACATGCCGATCAGGTGACGATAAAAATCGCCGCTCTGGCTGGCGGCCATGCCGTGCCCGGCTCCATGTCCTGCACCGTGCCCCGCTCCATGCCCAATATGCGCACTGTGGCCGCCGTCGATACCGGGGAAGAACGCCATCAGCGCGGTGTAGGTGGCAATACTGATCGCCGCCATCAGCCAGGCGAAAAACCGCGGTTGGGTTGCCGCGGCGATGGTGAGGGGCACCAGCAGATAAATCACGAACGGATTGGAGGCCCCGCCGCTCAGGGCAAGCAGGGGCGGCAGCCACAGCCAGTCCATCAGCAAGTGACCGAAAAATTCCAGACGCCCTACCGCGACACTGCCGCGGGCGCGCCAGCCGCTGATCAGGGTGGTCACCACCCCCAGCAGAACAAATACCAAAGCACCGGCGCTCAGGGCATCCGCCAACCACAGGCTGACACCGATATAGGCGCTCAGGGCGATGGCCCGCAGCGCGGTCAGGCGCCGCAGGTTGACGATAATGGTTTTATCCCCACCCAGTGGCTGGGGTACTGCGGATGCTACAGGTGCTACAGATGACACGGTCAACAGGCTCGGTTAGGCGTACATACCTATTGTGTCGCCACCGCGCCGATAGAGCCAGCGGCAGCCGGCTGCGGCGGCGCTTTTGCACCGCGCTTGTTGCGTTTTGCCAGCATCACCCCGCCGATGGCGCTACTCACCAGCAATAGCAGCAAGGTAAATACAATCAGCAGATCGCGACCCTGACGCCCGGTGAGCGGGGTCAGGTGGCTCCATTTGTGCAACAGCGAGAATGACAGGCGCTCGGCGCGATCAATCCCGCGGGACTGGTCCACCAGCACGCCGGTGGCCGGGTCCACAAACAGCGTGGTTTTGTCGGCATCGGCCACCGTAACCTGCCACACCGGCAGGCGTTTGTTGCGGAAGTCGTAACCAGGGCCGTAGCGGGTCACCAGCTGCATGTCGGCGATATCCTGTGGTGCAATATTGCCAATGCGCCCGGCCAGCAGTTGCGCCTGCTCGCGGTCGGCAAAGGTGTGCAGCGGCGCGCCGGTGCGCGCATTCACAAACAGCGCGCCCGCCTCGCTCGGCCTGCCATCGAAGCGCTGGTTGCGGCTACCCGGTGCGGACGATCTTTCCGGGGCAAAGCCCACGCGATACAGGGGTGCGTTATCAGCGCCGCTAATCAGCGACAAACTGTTGATGGCACGGCCATCCAACTGGCTGACCCAGCCGAAATCTGTACTCAGGTTGCGGAATTCACCCACTTCGCCAAGGCGCAGTCCCTGCACCGGCTCTACCAGGGACTGCTGTAGCAGGTGGTAGAAACCACTGGCAGACCAACCCAACAGCGGCAGCCACAGGGCATAACCCAGCCAGCGATGGTAACGGCGCTTGCCATCTTTAATCTTGCGCTTCTTGCCCTTGGGCGGGCGCAACGCGAATACCAGGGCAATACCCGTGGCCGCGAACGCAAACAGGGTCAGCATCAGCAGGCCGATCAGTACCAGCCGCCCGTATTCCAGCCCATCCAGCCACGCAAAGGTATGCAGCTGGCGAAAAACGCCCTGCATAAACGATTTGCTGTTATTGGTGATCGAGGCCAGCGCTGCGGTTTCGGTGTGCACAAACAGGGTGAGGCCATCGTCACCGGCGTACTCGACCCGGTACACCGGCAGTAAGCGGTTTACCGAGGGATAGGCGTTGTCGAACTCGGTCTGGAGCTGCACGTCGGCGATCTGCGTGTCGCTGCGGCCACTGTAGTAGCCGGCGAGCCAGCGCGCCTGAGCCAGGTCACCCTCCACGATTTCGCGACCGTCACTCAGGGCATAGTAGTTGCGCGGTGCCGTCTCACTCGCGGTAACCTGTAGTAGTGGGCCCGCTTGCGAGGGCACCACTTTTACCACCCGCGCACCCTGCACCCGGGATTCATCGGCGAGCAGTTGCGGCAAATTGCCCAGATCTTCCGCCTGCAGGCTCACCGAGGGCGGGAAAAACTTGGCGGCCTTGGGGCCAAACCAGGCCATCATCGGGTGACTAATGCCCGAGAGCGCCCATACCAGAATGCCGGCGAGGGCGTACCAACCGAGTTTGTTGTGCCAGGCAAGCCACTGTTTTTTCAGGTTCATAACGTTTCTTGTGCAGATATTCTTTTAATCACGTTTTCTATTCGTTCACTTCTTTCCATTTCTGGCCACGTCTTGCCACGACAATCAGAAGCGATAGCGCACGCCCGCAAACATGGAGCGTGGCAGTCCCGGGCGATAGCTGAGGTCCGGATCACCGACCTGATTCGAGGTGTAGGTGGAGTAGCGCTCATCGGTGACATTAGACAGGCGCGCGTACACGGAAAGGTCATCACTGAAATCGTGGGTGGCGCGAAGGTTCAGCAGGTCGTGACCGGCATACTCCTGAGTGTTGGTTTCATCGGTGTAATAGCCGCCGGTGTGGGACCACTCCAGCTCTACCCGCAGGCCACTCAGCCACAGCGGGGTATAGGCCAGCGCAAGATTGCCCACAGTACGCGGTGCCTTGCCGATATCGTTGCCGGCAAAGTTCAGGTTTTCACTGACCATGCAGAAGCAGGCGAAATTGAACTGGCTGAATACATAGGAGTAATCCTTGTATTCCTGCTGCATGGCGGCATAAGACAGGGCCAACTGCCACTCCTCTCCCAGAGGTGCCTGCACACTCAGCTCCACGCCCTGGTGGCTGGTTTCCCCCGCATTGGTGGTTTTGCGGGTGTCACCCTCGATATAACTGACAATGTCATTTTCGGTGGCCATGTCGTACACCGCCAGCTCGTAGTTCACGGCTTCGGCAACAACACCGCGCAAGCCGATTTCCTGGCTGACACTGGTCACCGGCTCAAGCTCGGTGGTACCGGTGGAGGAGCCGGGGCGGAACAGGGTGCCCACGGTAGGTGCGCGGAAGGCGTGGCGATAGCTGGCATAGAGCTGATGGTTGTCGCTCAGCTTGTATACGGCGCCCAGTTTCGGGCTCAGGTTGTCGTAGTCGCGACTCTGTGAAGCCGGGCGGAAGTGCGCAGGATCGTCATTGGGAGTATCCAGCCGATCCGCATACTCCACGTCAAATACGTCGTAGCGCAGTCCCGCGGACAAGCGCAACTGCGCAGTGGGTGCGTATTCCACATGTACATAGGGAGAGACGGAGGTCTGCTCTGCATCAAAGTTGTAGGTGAACTCGCCGGTACGCGCATAGTCGGTGTAGATATCGCCCTCACGGCTGACCGTAATACGCTCTTCACGATATTCCGACGGCGTGTAATCGGCATCCAGCCCCACAATAACCTCACCGCGATCGAAATCACGGCGGTACTTCAGCAGCAGGCCGTAGGAGCTGAACTCGGTGTCGCGGATATTAGGATCGTAAGTCACCATCCAGCTGGGCATCATGGCGGTGCTGTTGTGACGGTAGAAGGGGGTTACCGTCACCAGGCTGTACTCATCCGGGGTATAGGCCAGTTCGGAAGACAGGCGCAGGGCTTCCACCTCGCGGTAGCCGATGTCACCGTGGTAGCGGTTCTTCTCCACATTATTGCGGTAGTCGTCTTCTTCCAGGCTGGAGGTACCGCTCTGGTCGATGGTGGAATAGGACAGTACCGTCTTGCTGTCCCAGCCCTCGGCAAACTGGCTGTCGAGGCGACCACTCATTGAGGTACGGGTGTAGTCCGCTTCCTCGCGGAAGCCATCGCTGGCGGTGCTGTTCAAATCCACGCGCAGTGCACTGCGCTCACCAATTTTATTGCCACCGGAAATCAACGCACGCTGCCAACCATCGGCTCCCAGCTCGCCATTCAGTGAGAGCTCCGCCTGTTCCGGTGCCGCCTTGGTCACCGCATTGATCACCCCGCCGATGGCATCACTGCCGTAGAGTGCCGAAGCCGGCCCCTTGGTAACTTCCAGCTGCGCACTTTGCGGCACGTTAATCTCATACAGGCCGTTGTGGTTGAAAAAGCCGGTAGGACGGGTGGGGATACCGTCTTCCAGAAACAGGTAGACCCCGGCAGTGGAGATGGGCTGGCGAATCGAGGTCATATGCCCCTCCCCGCCCAGGTTATTCACATGCACCCCGGCTACCCGGTTCAGGGCATCGGCGGGGTGCGCCGGGGTGAGCTGTTCCAGCTGTTCTTCCGTGATCACCCCCACCGATTCCGCCAGTTCCGAGCGCGCCTTGGCCTCGCGTGTCGCGGTGACAACTACCTGTTCCAGAGCGCTGTCTACCAAGAGAGTCCCTGCCAGAGCCGACTCTGCCGCGTGTGCAGATGGGGCAGATAGCAGCGAGAGGTTTACAGCCAGGGCGAGAGGGCAGGTCAAAAAAGCAACAGGGGCGCGCACAGCGATTTCCTTATAGAGCGGTATCATCGATAACGGGAATGCTATCGGAAATCCCCGGCGCGCAACTGCGCCATATTGTCGCAGGGGGTGTGGCGTTGACCGCGTTATCACGAGCCGCTAAGGTTGCCCGCACTTGCAAGACCTATCAGAGAATTCGCCATGGCCGCAAAAAAGAAAGCCGCTACGTTCGAGAGTGCACTGGAAGAACTGGAACAGCTGGTGGAGCGCCTGGAAAGCGGTGATTTGCCACTGGACGAGGCCCTGGCGGACTTTGAGCGCGGGGTGAAGCTCACCCGCGAGTGCCAGCAAAAGCTGGCCAGCGCCGAACAGAAGGTCAAAATTCTGATGGAAGAAAACGGGCAGGTACAGGAGCTGCCGTTTGACGCCGCTGACCAGCGCCCCGGAGAACCGGAGTAAGTGAGCAAGTAAGTGAGTAGCCCTGCCCCTATTTCCTCTCCGGCTCCCATGCCCGCCACGCTGAAAGCCTTCCTGCAGTCCTCAAGCCTTCAGGTCGAACGGACCCTGACGGCGGCCCTGAGCGACGAGAGCCAGGCCGAAACGCTGTTCGCAGCCATGCAATACGCGGCCCTGGGCCCAGGTAAACGCCTGCGCCCCGCGCTGGTCTATGCCTCGGCACTCGCCCTCGGGGGCGAAGCCTGCGCAGAAAACTGCCATGCCGCCGCGGCAGCGCTGGAGTGTGTACATGCTTACTCCCTGGTCCACGACGACCTGCCAGCGATGGACGACGACGCACTGCGCCGCGGCCGCCCGACCTGCCATATCCAGTTCGACGAGGCCACCGCGATCCTCGCCGGCGATGCCCTGCAGTGCCAGGCATTCGAGTTGCTCGCTGGCGCCCCGCTGGCGGCGGACCTGAAAGTGCGCCTCATCGCCGAGCTGGCCAGGGCTTCCGGTGCCCGTGGCATGGTGGCGGGCCAGGCCATCGACCTCGCCGCGGTGGACCAGTCGCTGACACTGGAGCAACTCAAGCATATGCACCGCCTGAAAACCGGTGCCCTGATCTCCGCCAGTGCCCGTATTGGAGCCTTGATCGGCGGCGCCAACGAAGTACAGCTGGCGGCGATCACCCGCTATGCCGAAGCCATCGGTCTGGCATTTCAGGTGCAGGATGACATTCTGGATGTAACCGCGAACACCGAAACCCTGGGGAAAACCCAGGGCGCTGATGCGGCGCGCAACAAGCCCACCTATGTATCGCTGCTGGGGCTGGATGGCGCACAGGCCAAGGCAAAAGAATTGCATCGGGAAGCCCACCAGGCCCTGCAGGAAATCTCTACCCCGGCGGACAAGCGCAACTTCCGTGTTCTTCAGCAACTGGCGGATTACATCGTCAATCGGGACTATTAATCCGGGGCTATTAATCCCGGACCATTAATCCGGGACCATTATCAGGCGTGTCTCGCTAGATGCTTTGAGTTAGGTACTTTGAGTTAGGTGCTTTGCGTTAACCGCGGCATGTGCATGACCGGCCTGACCAAAAGAGCTTAAAAGCGCCAATTCCCGCAGGCGGGGCCGTGACCAGATTCCAAAACCGGTTCTCTGTCTGCACCCAGTGCGCAGCACGCTTTCTCCCATTCCCGCTCCTTCTCGTCTCTTCCCGTACCTTCCCACCCCTACCCTTTTTCGCTGTCAAAGCTGCGGCGCTTCATCGATGTACGGAGCGGTAATGCGCGCTAATGATTTTCTCGAAAAACTTATGAAACATTGCGTACTCACCGCATTCCACGCAACAGGCCTACCCCCAAAACGACCAAAACCAATGACTTCAGCCAAAAAAATCAACACTTTTGGCAGAAGCGCACATTTGACGAGAGTCGAAAACTCTGCAAGATTTAGGTGCGGCTGCAGGGGAAGTCGAGCGCTCTTTGGTTGAACCAGTAACACTACCAGTAACACTACAAGAAGCACCCGAGCCCTCACCTGCCCAGCCCCGAGCACATACATAAGAATAAAAGGCGACGAGTATGCAGCGTAAACAGCGCACAGTAATTGTCCCGATGGCCGTTGTCGCATTGACAATTGGCCTGACAACCGATGTACTTGCTGGACCTCTTACGGCAACGAAGCTGATCGAGGCGTGCAAGGCCTACAAGGCCGACCAGCAAAGCGCGCACGCGACCAGCTGCCGCGCGTTTATTCACGGCTATCTGTCCGCGAGCAAAGATATTGTCGCCGCAGAAGAGCGCCCATCCGAATTTGTGGCCCGGGCCATTAAAACCCGTGCCAGTCGACTTTCCGATGAAGCGGAGCAACGCCTCAGCAGCCGTTACTGCCTGCCAGCCAGTGCAACCGTCGATACCCTGATTGCCGAAGTGGCAGAAATTTCGCAACCGTTTGCCGAGGGGGCAACGGCAGAATCCGCAATGCTGGCAGTTCTGGAAAATAACTATCGCTGCAAAGATGTACTTAACCCCTGAACCGGTTTCGCGACCGCGCCTGACCGCCGGACGCCTCCGCCAAGGTTTTTATCAAGATTTTGTAGTCACTTATTCATGCGTTACACCTTTTGTCTTTTTGCTGTCCTCGCGTTTATCTGGCTCACCAATTCCGGCCTGTACACGCCACTGCTGCTTTGCTTCGGACTGATCTCCGTTGTTTTCGTCATCTTGATTGCCCGGCGCATGAAAGTGGTGGACGGCGAATCCCTGCCGCTTGAATTGTGGGCGACCCTCCCCGGCTATTACCTGTGGCTATGGCGAAAGATCATCGCCAGCAACCTGGAAGTCGCCGCTTGCGTGTGGGGCGGTTTGTTTTCACGCAGGGAGACTATTTCCCCGTGCAGCGAGCGAATCCCCACCAGATTGAAGTCGGATCTCGGCAAGGTGCTGTATGCCAATTCAATTACCCTGACTCCCGGTACCGTGGCCATCGATGTGGATAAAGACTCGGTACTGGTCCATGCATTGACCCGGAGTGGGCTGAATGAACTCAAGCAGGGGGACATGGAAAAGCAGATCCTGGCACTAACAGAACAACACGCCGTTGCAGGCACTACAGGGCAGAAAAACGAATGTTGAATGCAACACTGATTGCCTTGCTCGTGGTGATGTCTCTGGCATTAGCGCGTGCAATCAAGGGGCCCTCTATTCACGACCGCATTCTCGCGGTGAACATGTTCGGAACCAAAACCGTACTACTGATTGCAGTCATCTGCTTCACCTTCGGCAAGCCCGAGTTTCTGGATATTGCCCTCGTCTACGCGCTCATCAACTTTGTCAGTGTGATAGGGGTCCTACGTTATTTTGAGTTTCGCAGCAGGCATCAGGATGGTACCCAGAACGGTACAGGGGAGGTAGCAAGTGATTGATGTACTGCTGAGTTATACCAGCGGCCTGTTACTTTTTCTTGGCTGCTTTTTTATGCTGACGGGCGCAATCGGCCTGCTGCGTTTTCCCGACTTTTATTCCCGCATGCATGCGGCAGGCGTTACCGACACCCTCGCAACCGTGCTGATTCTCAGTGGCCTGATGCTGATGGCCGGGTGGAGCCTGGCACTGTTCAAGCTGGCCCTGATCATGCTGTTTATTTTCTTCACCAGCCCCACGGCCAGCCACGCACTGGCGCGCTCGGCTCAGCTCTGCGCCCTGCGCCTGACGCACGCACCCGTGGATAACGGCCCCGCAGATGTCTCCCGCCCGACGGCCGAGACCAGCACGCCGGCTTCCAGGATGGAGGCCGCCGAGGGCTCATAAAATCAATGACAAAAATACATAAAGCAACCGGGGGGGAATCTTGATGGACCTGTTGCTGGATATCGCACTGCTAGCGCTGCTACTGGTCACCGCTGTTTCTATCGCCTGGATCAAGGACCTGTTTGCCGCGGCCATGCTTGCCGGCATCTACGGACTGCTATCGGCGGGTTTTTTCATGACCATGGGGGCTGTCGACGTCGCCTTTACCGAGGCCGCGGTGGGTGCGGGGATTTCACCACTGCTGATCCTGCTGACCCTGGCCCTGTGCGGCCGCTATCAGCGCGCTGATCGCGACCGCGCCCGCCTGGCCATCGCACTTGTCGTCACCGTAGGCGCCCTGCTGATCACCGCCACGGTCGACATGCCATCGTTTGGCGATGCGAATGCGCCGGCCCAGGCACACGTGGCCCCGCACTATATCCAAGACTCCCGCGCAGAAATTGGTATCCCCAACATCGTCACCTCGGTGCTGGCCAGCTACCGCGGCTTCGATACCTTTGGTGAAGTGGTGGTGATCTTTACCGCCGGGCTCGGGGTACTGTCGCTGCTAATATCCAGTGCACCCACGCCACAGCGCGCGCTCGAACAATCTCTGGTGCAACAACAGTCGCGGGATATTGTGCTGCGCGTGGTGGCCAAGGTCCTGATCGCCCCAATCATGCTGTATGCACTTTATGTGCAGTTTCACGGTGAATACGGCCCTGGCGGTGGCTTCCAGGCGGGGGTGATCTTCGCGGTCGGTTTTATCCTCTACGGCCTGGTGTTTGGCCTGGATGCGGTACGCAAGGTCGCAAGCCATGGACTGGTGCAACTATTGTCTGCGGTCGGTGTGCTGGTGTTTGGTTGCACCGGTTTATTAAGTTTTGCCAGCGGTAAAAACTTTCTGGATTACAGCGCGCTGGCCGGCGATGCCGTTACCGGGCAGCACATCGGCATTATCGCCATCGAACTGGGTGTGGGCATCACCGTGGCCGCGGTAATGATCATGATTTCCTATTTGTTTACCGCACAACTGCGCGACCGCGAACTGGAAGCTTCGGCAACGGATACGCAGCCAGCCGCGGGCAATGCGCCGGAAGCGGAAGCCAAGCTTGCGCTGTCCGCATTGCAAACTCATGAACAGGGGGCCGGATAAGGTGTTACTGGCATCGCATTACAACTACTGGATCGTTATCGCATTGATGATGATCGGCCTGTACATGGTCATCGCCCAGGGCAACCTGGTGAAGAAAATTATCGGGCTGAATATTTTCCAGACCTCGGTTTTTATTTTTTATATCAGCGTGGGCAAGGTAGATGGTGGTGGCGCACCGATCTTGAGCGAGGGGGAAAGCCTCTACTCCAACCCGTTGCCCCACGTACTGATTCTCACCGCCATTGTTGTGGGTATCGCCACCACCGCATTGGCGTTGGCGCTCACCATTCGCATCAAGCGGGCGTACGGTTCCATCGAGGAGCGGGATATCCAGGCCGCGGAGGCGCGGCAGGAACAGGCCGTACCGGAAATCCACCCGCAGCCTCAAGCTCCAGCCGGTAAGGAGAAGTAAACCATGCTGGCACATCTTCCTATTTTGCAGGTCATTCTGCCGCTGATGGCGGCCCCCTCTTGCCTGCTGATTCGCAGGACCACCCTGGTGTGGCTGTTTACCCTGGCGGTGAGTATTGCCGCGCTGGTGGTGAGTGTGTTGCTGTTGCAGCAGGTCTACGCCGCGGGCCCCATTACCTATGAGCTGGGCGGCTGGAAGGCCCCTTGGGGAATCGAATACCGCATTGACCTGTTAAATGCCTGGGTGCTGTTCATTGTCACCGCGCTGAGCAGCGTGGTGCTGAGTGCGGCCCACACCAGTGTGCAGAAGGAACTCGGGGCCAGCCAGCAGACCGTGTTTTACGCGCTGTACCTACTGTGTTTTGCCGGCCTACTCGGCATTGTGGCCACCGGCGATGCCTTCAACGTGTTCGTATTCCTGGAAATTTCCTCACTCTCCACCTATGCGCTAATCGCGCTGGGCAAGGACCGGCGCGCGTTGTGGGCGGCATTCCAATATCTGATCATGGGCACCATCGGCGCCACTTTTATCCTGATCGGTATCGGTTTCCTGTATATGATGACCGGGACGCTGAACATGGCGGACCTGGCCGAGCGTATTCCACCGCTCAGTGAATCCAGTACGGTACTCGCGGCGTTTGCGTTTATTTTTGTGGGTATCTGCCTGAAGCTGGCGCTGTTCCCGCTGCACCTGTGGCTGCCCAATGCCTACAGCTGTGCACCGTCCATCGTTACCGCCTTTCTCGCGGCTACCGCCACCAAGGTTGCCCTGTACCTGCTGCTGCGCTTTACCTTTACCGTGTTCGGGGTGGATTTTTCCCGCGCGCAACTGCCGCTGGATACGCTGCTGATTGGGCTCGGTCTGGTGGGCGTGTTTGCCGCCTCCATCGTCGCCATCTACCAGGCCAACATCAAACGCATGCTGGCCTTTTCCAGCGTGGCGCAAATCGGTTACATGGTAGTGGGCATCGGTATCGGTACCGCTACCGCCCTGCAGGCCACGCTGTTGCACCTGTTCAACCATGCACTGATGAAAGGTGGGCTGTTCCTTGTACTGGCAGGGCTGGTTTATCAGCTTGGTGGCTGCCGCATCGAACACTTCCGCGGGCTTGGCCGCACCATGCCCTGGACCATGGCCGCTATCGTGGTCGGTGGTATCAGCCTGATTGGCATGCCATTGACCGTCGGCTTTGTCAGCAAGTGGTACCTGATTGCGGCAGCCATCGAGCAGCAATTCTGGGGCGTCGCCGTGCTGGTCATCCTCGGCTCGCTACTGGCCGTAGCCTACATTTGGAAACTGGTGGAAGCAGCCTATTTTCAGGCACCACAAGGTGACCAAGGTGCGGTGGAGAAACGGGAAGCACCGCTGGGTATTCTGCTTCCTGCCTGGCTGTTGATTGCAGCGAATATCTATTTCGGCATCGACACCCGCCTGCCCGTTGAGGTAAGTACCGCCGCTGCGCAATTTCTGCTGGGAGGTGGTGCACAATGAATACCTCTAACCTGCTACAACTGACCCTGCTGATCCCGCTGCTCGCACTGGTGGGTATTCAGCTCAGCGCCCGCTGGGAAAATGTACGCGAAGCGATTTCATTGATTGCAGCAAGCACGCTGTTTTTTACCGTCACCCAGTTATACCAGCCAATGCTGGATGGCCAGGTAATCGCCGCCTACTGGCTGGATATTCTGCCGGGGCTGGCACTGTCTTTCCGCGTAGAGCCACTCGGCCTGATGTTCGCGCTGGTTGCGAGCTTCCTGTGGATCATCACCACCCTCTACGCCATTGGTTATATGCGTGGGCATGGGGAAAAAAACCAGACACGGTTTTTCAGCCTGTTTGCGGTTTCCATAGGCGCGGTGATGGGTATCGCCTTCGCGGAAAACCTGTTCACCCTGTTTATTTTTTACGAAGTACTGACCCTGTGCACTTACCCGCTGGTCACTCACGCGGGAACGGACAAGGCCCGCGCCGGCGGACGTGTGTACTTGGGTATCCTGCTCGGGACTTCGGTGGGCTTTTTCCTGCTGGCGATTATCGCCACCTGGCTGCTCGCAGGCACTTTGTCCTTCAAGCAGGGCGGTGTGTTCGCACCGGGCACCTCGCTGACGCTGTTGTCGGTGCTGCTGGGACTGTTTGTTTTTGGCGTCGGCAAGGCGGCCATCATGCCGTTCCATCGCTGGCTGCCCGCCGCCATGGTAGCGCCAACGCCGGTGAGCGCGCTGTTACATGCGGTCGCAGTCGTAAAAGCCGGCGTGTTTGTGCTGCTGAAAATTTGCCTGCTGATTTTCGGGCTCGACACACTGCAGGCGATTCCCGCAACCGAATGGTTGCTGTACCTGGCCGGCGTTTCCATTCTGCTCGCGTCCATCATTGCCCTGCGCCAGCAAAACCTGAAAAAGCGCCTGGCCTACTCCACCGTCAGTCAGTTGGGTTACATCACCCTCGGCGCCCTGCTCGCCACCAGCGCGGGCATGACCGGCAGCGCGCTGCATATCGTGATGCACGCATTCGGCAAGATCACCCTGTTCTTTTGCGCGGGCGCCATTCTGGTGGCCGCACACAAGACCGAAGTACACCAGCTACGCGGGCTTGGCCGGCAGATGCCGGTCACCATGACCGCATTCCTGGTCGCCAGCCTGTGCATTATCGGCATCCCGCCCACTGGCGGTACCTGGAGCAAGTGGTACCTGATGCTAGGTACCTTTGAAGCGCAACAGTGGATCTTGATGGGGCTGCTGATGATCAGCTCGCTGCTCAGTATCGCCTATCTGCTGCCGATCCCGCTGCATGCATTTTTCTCCCGTAATGAACAGGACGCCGACGTCACTGGTGCTCCTGGGGCAACTGCAACGAGCGTTATCAAGGAGGCTCCTCTGCCCTCCCTGATCGCCCTCGGCATCACTGCGACGGGCTGTATTTACTTGCTGCTGTTCCCCGATGCGTTCTATCAGCTAATCAAAGCCGGAATCTGATATGAGTGGTGAAAAACAGGATTTCTTCGACAATCCAAACAACGTCCGCAATATGCTGCGGGTGTTCTACGTTATGTGCGCACTGCTGTTTGCGGCGGATTTTGTGTTGCATCGCCACACCGAGTTCCGTCTCGAGGGCCTGCCCGGCTTCTACCCCATCTACGGTTTTGTCGGCTGTGTGATTCTGGTATTTGCGGCGAAATGGATGCGCACCTTTCTGATGCGCCCGGAAGACTATTACGACAAGCGGGAGCTGACCGACTTCAACAGCGATGGCGGCAATATGTCATCGCATGAGGACACCAACACCCCTTTGAACGGAGGGCAACAGCGTGCTTGAAGTTGCACCGTTTATTCCGTTCTTTCTCGCTGCTGCGCTCGGGCTGTTTCTGCGCGGCTGGCTGCGCGCGGTGCTGTTTATCGCGGTGCCGGTACTTGGCCTGGCCAACTTGTGGCTGCTGGGCGCCGGCGGTGCCGGTATTGAGTTTGGCCACTACGCCATTCTCGATTTCAATTTACTGCTGTTCAAAGCCGATAGGCTGAGCCTGCTGTTTGGTTATCTGTTCCATATTGCCGCGCTCATCTCGGTTATCTACGCCCTGCATGTACGCGACACGCTGCAACAGGTGGCCAGCATGCTGTATGCGGGCAGTGCCCTGGGCGCCGTGTTCGCCGGCGACCTGCTGACCCTGTTTATTTTCTGGGAACTTCTGGTCCTGACCTCGGTATTCCTGGTGTGGGCACGTCGCAGTGGCCGCGCCTACGTCGCCGGCCTGCGCTACTTCACCCTGCACATCCTTTCCGGGTTGCTGCTGCTCGGCGGGATCATCTTCTACGGCCAGACCCACGGCACCCTCGAATTTGGCCAGATCGGGCTCGACGGCCATGCCTACAGCTGGATGATCTTCCTCGCGTTTGGCATCAAGTGCGCCTTCCCGTTTTTCCACAATTGGCTTACCGACGCCTACCCGGAGTCCACGCCTACCGGTACCGTATTCCTGAGTGCCTTCACCACCAAGGTGGCAGTGTATGCACTGGCGCGGGCCTACCCCGGCACCGAGCTGCTGGTTTACATCGGCGCCACCATGGCCTGCTTCCCGATTTTCTATGCGGTGATCGAAAACGACCTGCGTCGGGTGCTGGCCTACAGCCTGATCAACCAGTTGGGCTTTATGGTGGTGGGCATCGGTATCGGCACCTCACTCGCCATCAATGGCGCCGTGGCCCACGCGTTTAATGACGTGATCTTCAAGGGACTGCTGTTTATGTCCATGGGCGCGGTGCTGCATGTCACCGGCAAGATCAATGGCTCTGAACTGGGCGGGCTGTACAAGAAGATGCCCAAGACCACGGTGCTGTGCATCATCGGTGCCGCGTCCATCTCGGCCTTCCCGCTGTTCAGCGGCTTCGTCAGCAAGTCCATGGTGATGAGCGCAGCGATCAAAAACGGCTACGACTGGGTATGGCTGATCCTGCTCTTCGCATCCGCCGGTGTATTCCACCACGCGGGCATCAAGATCCCCTACTTCGCTTTCTTTGCGCACGACGCCAAGCTGCCGGCGCGCGAGCCGCCGGTGAATATGTTGATTGCCATGTCTATCGCGGCCGCGCTGTGTCTGATCATCGGTATTTATCCACAGGCGCTGTATAGCCTGCTGCCTTACGAGATTTCGTATACCCCTTACGACGTGACCCACGTGCTGACCCAGCTGCAGCTGCTGTTCTTCTCCGCGCTGGCGTTCGTTTGGCTGAACCTGCGCCACCTGTATCCACCGGAACTGCCGTCAGTGAACCTGGACGTGGAGTGGATTTACCGCCGCCTGGTGCCCGATGCCATGCGCGGCCTGTTCAGCCGCCTGTTCGCGCTCGACAACCGCCTGCGCAATGTCGCCGTTGGCGGCGTGGCGCGCCTGGTGGAAGGGGTGGCCAGCCACCACCGCGCCGACGGCATCATGGCGCGCAACTGGCTCACCGGCAGCATGGTGGCCGGAGTGGTGCTGCTGCTGGGTCTCTACCTGATACTGGGGTGGCTTTAACCAGATGTAAGGGGCTGTCCGGCGCTGCGGGACAGCGGGTTGGGCACTGACCGGGGAGCCGTGCGCCGCGCAGGATGCAATCTCTCCGCGGGGGGCATACAATTCCCTTCTTATATCAGTTGCAATTGATACCTTAGGCCGCCGATTCGACTTCACGGAAGCATGCGGCGCCTGAGGCTGCCCGATTCAGGACCCTTGATGTTCGACGAGATCCCCCGCCAGCGCCCGCAGACTCCGCTGCTCGACCAGATTGACGAGCCAGCCCAGCTGCGCGCCCTGTCGGAAAAACAGCTGCCAGAACTGGCAACCGAATTACGTGAATACCTGCTCTACTGCGTAGGCCAGACGGGCGGCCACTTTGGCGCCGGTCTCGGCGTGGTCGAGCTTACCATCGCCCTGCACTACATCTACAACACCCCGGAAGACCGTGTGGTGTGGGATGTGGGCCACCAGACTTATCCACACAAGATTCTTACCGGCCGCCGCGAGCAGATGCTCAGCATGCGTCAGCAGGGCGGCCTGTCCGGCTTCCCCAAGCGCAGCGAAAGCCCCTACGACACTTTCGGTGTCGGGCATTCCAGTACCTCCATCAGCGCCGCACTGGGCATGGCGCTGGGCTCCCCGGACGAGCGCAAGGTTGTCGCGGTGATCGGCGATGGCGCCATGACCGCAGGTATGGCGTTTGAAGCCTTGAACCACGCCGCACACACCGGCAAAGACATGCTGGTGGTCCTGAATGACAACCGCATGTCTATCTCCAAGAACGTGGGCGGCCTCGCCACCTACTTCGCGCGTATTCTCGCCAGTAAGACCTACCTGAACATGCGCGAGGGCAGCCGCAAGATCCTGTCGGCCATTCCCAAGGCATGGCAGCTGGCACGCCGCACCGAAGAGCACGTAAAGGGCATGATTACCCCCGGCACGCTGTTCGAGGAATTGGGCTTCAACTATGTGGGTCCGCTGGACGGCCACAACATGCAGGACCTGGTACACACCCTGCGCAACCTGCGCAATCAGCCCGGCCCGCAACTGCTGCACGTGGTTACCACCAAGGGCAAGGGCTTTGGCCCTGCGGAAGAAGACCCGGTGGGTTACCACGCGCTGAACAAGCTGGAGCCGGAGCCCAAGGTACAGGTCGCCGTGTCGCCGGAAGCAGCGGCAACCGCGAAGAAGAAAGGCCCCAAGTACCAGGATATCTTCGGCCAGTGGCTGTGTGATATGGCCGAGCAGGACGACAAGCTGGTGGCGATCACCCCGGCTATGTGTGAAGGCTCTGGCATGGTGGAATTTGCCGAGCGTTTCCCGGAGCGCTACCACGATGTGGCCATCGCCGAGCAACACGCCGTCACCCTGGCCGCTGGCCTCGCCTGTGAAGCGCAGAAGCCGGTGGTGGCGATTTACTCGACCTTCCTGCAGCGCGGTTACGACCAGATGGTGCACGACGTGGCGATCCAGGACCTGGATGTGACCTTCGCCATCGATCGGGCCGGCCTCGTTGGCGAGGACGGCCCGACCCATGCTGGCAGTTTCGATCTTACCTTTATGCGCTGCCTGCCAAACCTGGTCATTGCTGCGCCGTCTGACGAGAACGAGTGCCGCCAGCTGCTCTACACCGCTTATCAGCACAATGGCCCATCCGCCGTGCGTTACCCGCGCGGTACTGGCCCCGGCATCGAGATTGAAAACAACATGACCGCTCTGCCTGTGGGCAAAGGGCGCGTTGTGCAGGAAGGCAGTAATGTGGCGATCCTGAGTTTTGGTACGCTGCTGGCGCCGGCCCGTGAAGCGGCAGAAAAACTCGGCGCGACCCTGGTGGATATGCGCTGGGTGAAACCGCTGGATGAAGCGTTAATCGACCGGCTGGCGGACAGCCACGATTTGCTGGTCACGCTGGAAGAGAACACCATCGCTGGTGGCGCCGGCAGTGCCGTATCGGAATATCTGAATCAGCGCATTATCCCGGTGCCGCTTCTACAGCTGGGCTTGCCCGACAAAATAATTGAGCACGGCAAGCACCCAAAACTACTCGCAGAAATTGGCCTCGACGCCAAGGGTATCGAGGAACAGATTCGCGAGCGCCAGAACCAGATGCATCGGGCGCAGTCAAACGGCCAGGCTGCTGCAATTTAAAAAGTAACGCGCTAAATTGTCGAATCGAAGGTCAAGTACCGGGTATTCGTTTTCAAAAGTGGCGGCAGATCACAGTGCGGAGCATTTGGAAACCGCTGTGAATACATCCCTGTAAGCTCCGTCGCAAGCCTCCCTGTTTGCGACGGTTTCCAAATGCTCCACCCTGTGCTCTGCCTTAGCATCGACGTAAAACTCCTCGAATACACGCAAAATAAAATAGAGACTGGTAGTTAAATGTCCCTAACTGAGACCATAAAAAAGACCCTTCACGCAAAAACTCTTGGGTTATCTGCATTACTCCTACTTGTCAGCGCAAACTCGCAGGCAATGGAGCAACGCGCCTTCGACAAAGCCGTGGAGGCGCTGCCCAAGACGAGCGCCAGTGAAAAGCTAAGCGCCCTGCAAGATCTTCGCTACCGCTGGATCATGGAAAGTTATCCGGAGAACGCGACTTACCGGGGTTACCCTGGTGTGGAGCGCGAGTGGACCGATCAATCCCTCAAGAGTATCGAGCGCCGCAAAGGCCAGACCCGCAAGCTACTTGCCATCAGTCGCCGGCTCAATGAAGACAAGCTCAGTGAGAGCGAACAACTCGACTATCAGCTGCTGTATCAAGACTTGCTGTTAGAGGTACGCGGCTTCCAGTTCCCTGAGCACCTGCTGCCGATCAATCATATGAGCGGCATCCAGCGCAGTGTACCGGCAGTCTTAAATGCAATGCCCAAACGCACCGCCGCGGACTATGAAGATATTCTCGCGCGCCTCGACAAACTGCCGGGCTTGATCGAGCAAACGAAAATTCTGCTGGAACTCGGGATCGAACAGAAGCTCACACCACCGCAAATTACCCTGCGCGACCTGCCCACCCAGATTCGCGCACTGATACCGCAGGATCCCGCACAGAGCCCGCTGCTTAAGGCATTCAATGACATGCCGAAAAGCATTACCGTAACGCGCCAGAGCAGGCTGCGCGCGCGGGCACACAATATTTACCGCAAGTCACTGGTGCCAAACTGGCAGCGCCTTGCCGAATTCGTGGAACGGGAATATATCCCGCAGGCCAGCACCGAAACCGCATTCACCAAAAACGCCGACGGTATCCGCTGGTATGCGCACAAGGTGCGTGAGCAGACCACGACCGACCTGAGCCCGGAAGAGATCCACCAGATCGGCCTCGCCGAAGTGCGTCGCATCCGCGCGCAGATGGATGCGATCATTGAAAAGACCGGCTTCGATGGCGACTTCAAGGCGTTCACCGATTTCCTGCGCAACGACCCGCAGTTCTACCACGAGACCCGCGAAGACCTGCTGAAACAATACCGGGATATCGCCAAGCGCATCGATGGTGAAATTCCCGCGCTGTTCCGCACCCTGCCCAGGCTGCCCTACGGTATCAAGCGGATTCCGGAGTACTCGGAGAAATCCCAGACCACTGCCTACTACCAGCCAGGCTCAATGGAAACCGGGCGCGCTGGGGTGTTCTTCGCCAACACCTACAACCTGAAAAGCCGCCCCATCTGGGAAATGGAAGCACTGACCGTGCACGAAGCCGTTCCCGGGCACCATCTGCAAATTGCGCTCGCGCAGGAACAGCAGGATATCCACCCGCTGCGGTGCACCAAGATGTACACCGGTTACGTGGAAGGCTGGGGGCTTTATTCCGAGAGCCTCGGCTACGACCTGGGCCTGTACCAAGACCCGTACAGTGAGTTTGGAGCCCTGACCTACGACATGTGGCGTGCCGTGCGCCTGGTGGTCGATACCGGCATGCACCAACTGGGCTGGAGTCGCGACGAAGCCATTCGCTACTTCATGGACAACAGTGCCAAGCCAGAGCACGATGTGGTGGTGGAAATTGATCGCTACCTGGTGTGGCCGGGCCAGGCCCTCGCCTACAAGGTAGGGCAGATGAAGATTCTGGAAATCCGCGCGCGCTCGGAAGAGGCTCTTGGCAGTAACTTTGATATTCGCCAATTCCATGACGCCCTGTTGGGTGCCGGCGCCTTGCCACTCAATGTACTTGAGACGCGTATGAACCGCTGGATCGAATCTCAGGGCGGCAGCCTCAGCCAGGCCCCCGCGGCGGAGGATTCAGTAGGGCAGGCAGCACTTAACTAATTCACCTGCCACAAAAAAAGGGCCGCAAACGCGGCCCTTTTTTTGTGCTGATGCAAAGTCAGTGCAAACATCATGTGCGGTTTTTATTGGCACGCGCATGGTTCTGTACCGAGCGATACAACTGACTCAACGAGCGGTCAGCAGCTCGCGATTCCGCCAGCGTTTTGCTGTTGCGTGCCACTTCCCTCTCCAGCTTGCGCCAGTTGTGCAGGCGGCGGGCATCCAGCTCACCCTCTTCGATTGCCCGCTGCACGGCACAGCCGGGTTCTGACTCATGGGCACAATCCGCAAAACGGCACTTCTCCGCCAACGCCGAGATGTCGGCAAAGGTCGCCTGCAGCCCCTCGTGGACATCGGCCAGCGCCAACTCGCGCATACCCGGGCTGTCCAGGACCAAGCCGCCATCGACGATTGGATAAAGCGCACGATGACGGGTGGTGTGGCGCCCCTTGCTGTCATCTTCGCGAATCCCGCCAGTGGCGGCCACTTCGGTCCCGGCGAGGCTGTTCAGCAACGTGGACTTGCCCACCCCGGAGGAACCGAGCAGGGCCAGGGTTTCGCCGCTGCGGCAATATTCCCGCAACGGCGTGACACTCTCTGCGTCCAGGGCGTTTACCAGCACCACAGGCAGGTCACCGTGCCCCCTGAGTGCCTCGCGGAATGGTGCATGGTTTGCCTCCAGGTCCGCCTTGGTCAGCACCAGGCAGGCGCGACAACCCGCTTCCTTCACCAGCGCCAGATAGCGCTCAACCCGCGACAGGTTGAAGTCGTGATTACAGGAAGACACGATCAGTACGTTATCCACATTGGCGGCGATCAGCTGAACCTGTTTGGCACCCGGCGCCATACGCTTGAATAGACTGCTGCGCTCCAGCCGGCGCACGGGCTTGCGGCTGTCGCGTGCCAGCAGCAGCCAGTCCCCCACCGTGGGGCGCTCTGCGGCACCTTCAAACAGGGCACCGCTGACCAGTACGGCCTCTTCCCCATGCTCACCGCATACGTCGATCTGGCTGCGGTGTACCGCCATGACTTTTACCGGCTCGCAATCGTTCAGCTCATCGAGGCTGAGTTGCTGCTGAAAAAAGGGCTTCCAGCCAAGCCGCTGGAGTGGCGATTCGCTACTTGCAGGTGTTTTAACGCCCACTGCGGAGGCGCCACGCCGAAAGGTGGGGCGGCGTGAAATCAGGGATTTACTCAATGTCCTAAACCCTCAATGGTGCCCAGCGCATCAGTTTGAGGAACGCTGCGGGCACGAATGACTTGGCCACAGAGCACAATGTCTGGGCGCGATCAGGCGGGGTTTCGATGGAAGAAACGAAACCCGACAACAGGAACTTGCCGGGCAGAAGGACTGGATACGAAAAGATCAGTCGCAGCTGGTCCGGCGGAAACTGGAAACACTCATGAACCATTCTCCACTGGTGAAATTTCGCACAACTTATCAGCCTTGCGGGATAACCGCAATAGCCGCGAAGCGGCAGGCACTGGTTACGCGCCAAAATCGCAAGGCCGGCGGTAAAATAATTTGCCCGCCCCCAGAACGAACGAAAGCCGGCAAAAGCCGGCTTTCTATATCCTAGCGCTGACGGTACATCACCTTTCTCGACCTTCAGCGATCAGATAACTACGAGTATAGACACCACTGGTGATTCCGCAGTCCCAAAGTACTTCGCTTGCTCTTCCTGAGCTTGTTGCAGAATCAGTATCTTGCTCGCCTATAGATTGGCGTTTTCCCGTTTCCTTTACATGACGCTTTTATGAAAGGTTTGTGACAACGAAAACCACTCGCAGTCACCAACTCCCTTTGCCCGGGTCAGCGAGAGCGATCACTTGTCAGAGTTTTCATCCCCGTCGAACAGGTGCCCCAGCTTGCCCTTCTTGGTGGACAGGTAATTGACGTTGTGCGGGTTGCGCCCGGATTGGTGGGGAAGTCGCTCGGCCACTTCGACGCCGAGATCCTGCAGGGCTTTTACCTTGCGCGGATTGTTTGTCATCAGGCGTATGGACTGGATACCCAGGTGGTCAATCATCGGCTTGAGGATCGAGTAATCGCGCATATCCGCACCGAAGCCCAAGCGTTCATTCGCCTCAACGGTATCGGCGCCCGCATCCTGCAGGTGGTAAGCACGGATCTTGTTCAACAGACCAATGCCGCGCCCTTCCTGGCGCAGGTAAAACACAGCACCGCGTCCCTCGGTGGCAATGCGGTGCAACGCATACTGCAACTGCGCACCACAGTCACAGCGCAGGGAGAACAGCGCATCGCCGGTCAGGCACTCGGAATGGATACGAGCCAGAACCGGCGCATCGGTATCGAGGTCTCCCATACTCAGGACAACGTGCTCTTTGCCGTTCTCCACTTCCTCGAAACCGTGCATCTCAAACATGCCCCAAGAAGTAGGCAGTTTGGAAGATTCCACATAGCGAATGGTCAAGCTGATACCTCGCGATCCATCAAAATCGTCATCAATTGCGCGCACGCAGCAGTAACAGTCCATCCTGCTGCTGCATATCCACGCGACTCAAAAAACTATTGCCCAATAGTGTCACACTGGGGAAGTCGCTACCCAGCACGGTAGCGTCCACGTTGTGTACCGTGATGCCACCGATGGTGACGCTGTCCAGTTGCAGCCGGTACGCCTTTTCCACGCCACTGGCGGTAGAGACCGTCATGGGCCTGGCCCGCGACAGGTCCAGCCCCAGGCTTTTTGCCGTGGGGTAGTTAAACGCGATACTGGTGGCACCGGTGTCCACCATCACATTCACCCGGCGCCCATTGATCCATGCGGTGGTGCTGTAATGACCACGGCTGTCTGCATTCAGGCGCACTTCAGCGCGCTTGGCCTCGGCATAGTTTGCCGCGACCGGCGCCGCCAGGGTCAACTTCTGCTCACGCCCATCGATACGTACCAGGGCATGGTCACTGGTTACCGACACCAGTGTCACGCCCTCCGGTGAGGTTTTACCGGACTTCAGCAGGCGCTGCTTGCCATCCACCTGGAACATCGCGCTGCTGCCGAAGATGGCCTGCAAACGCACTTCCTGTGCACTGCTGATGGCTGGCACCAGCAAGGTGACAGCGAATAGGAGTAAACCGCGCAGCATCATTGGCATCCCGCCTCAGAGTGTGTGAATCAAATAAGCCGTGCCCTGCAACACCAGCGCGGCGTAAATTCCTGCCAGTATATCGTCCACCATGATCCCCAGACCACCATGCACACGGCGGTCGGCCCAGCCGATGGGCGGGGGCTTGGCGATATCGAAAATTCTAAACAGGACAAACCCGTACAGAGCCCACAGCCAGCCCGCCGGAGCCATAAACATGGTGAGCCAGTAACCCACGAACTCATCCCATACGATGCCGCCGTGATCGTGCACGCCCAACTTTTTGGACGCTGCGCCGCACAGGTAGCAACCCACCACAAAGGTAATCGCAAGTACCGCCAGGTAGGCCAGCGGCGACAAAAACTGCAGTCCGTACCAGAGAGGAACCGCCGCCAGGGTACCAAAAGTCCCCGGTGCCTTTTTGGCGAGCCCGGAACCAAACCCAAACGCAAGTAACAACACCGGGCTGCGCAGAAGCTCTGCCAGGGTGGGCGTTGGCTTGGGCGCGGGCGCCTGAGTTGTCGTCGAATTGGTGCTCATGCTGTTGTTATTCTCCAGCGCTCAAAAGTGTCGGAAGCCGGTGCCGCCTGGCTGCCAGTCCTCGCCATACAGTCGACAGCGTACGCCGCTCTCCGCCTGCATACGCCCCACCGCAGTAATCGGTAACTGCAGCGCACCCAGCGCCCGCAGGTGCTGCTCCGGGACGGTAAAACAAAGCTGGTAATCGTCCCCGCCCGTAAGCGCGGTTTCCAGGGCCTGCTCCCCTTTTATACTCTGCGCCAGTGGCGCTATCGGCAAACGCTCAAGATCCAGCTCAGCGCCGAGGCCACTGGCCTCGCCGATATGCGCAATATCGCCGAGCAGGCCGTCGGAAATATCCAGTGCCGCGCTGGCAAAGTCACCAATGGCCCGGGCCACGGCAAATTGCGGTTCGGGAAAATAATACGCCGCATCGACTTGCTGTTGCTGTTCGGCACTGCCTTCGATCTCGCCCAGCACAATGGGCAGTGCGGCGGCACCCGCACCCAGTATATTGGAGACAAATATATGATCACCAACACCCGCGCCGTCACGCCGCAGAGGCGCATCACAGGCACCGGTGACTTGAATGGTGATCGATAATGGTCCCTTTGTCGTGTCACCGCCGACCAGCGTAATGCCAAATAGCTGAGCCGTCTCAGAAAGCCCGCGCGCGAAGGGCTCCAACCAGTCGGGGTTGCTCTCGGGCAACGTCAACGCAAGCGTAAACCACAGGGGCTCTGCGTTCATCGCGGCAAGATCGGAGAGGTTGACGCGCAAAGCACGGCTGGCGATGCGGTAGGGATCGGCGCTTGCGGGAAAGTGTACGTCCGCCACAAGGGTATCGACACTGGTGGCGAGGGTTTTACCCGCGGGAGGGCTCAGCAGCGCGCAGTCATCGCCAATGCCCAACACCACACTCTGGTCTGCACTACCCTGGCTGCCAGAACGGGGCTGGCCCTCGGTTTGAAAACGGGAGGAAAAGTACTCCCGAATCAGTTCAAATTCACCGGGGCCGGGCATGCGCAATTTAGCCTTTATCGGCCTTTACTTCGACACTGCGCTCTTTGGCTGCAACCTTGTCGAGAATACCGTTAATAAACTTGAAGGCGTCGGTGGGGCCAAACTTTTTTGCCAGGGCAACGGCTTCGTTGATCACGACTTTATAGGGCACGTCGATACGGTTTTTCAGCTCGAAGGTAGACATGCGCAGCAGCGCACGGGATACCGGGTCAAGCTCTTCCACGTCGCGATCCAGGTATTCGCTATAGATACCTTCAATCTCGTCGAGGTTTTTCGCCACGCCGTGCAGCAACTCGCGAAAGTACGGCACGTCGGTTTTGCTCATATCGTTGTCGGTGCGAAACTCGGCTTCGATAGCATTCAAGTTTGAGCCGGCCATTTGCCACTGATACAGGGCTTGCATGGCGTAGTGGCGAGCCTTGCGGCGGGCAGATGCGGTTACGGTCATTTCAATTCAGTCCGGTTTAGATTTTGCCCAGCAGGGAAACCATTTCGAGGGCGGTTTCCGCGGCTTCACAGCCTTTGTTACCGGCTTTGGTGCCGGAGCGCTCGATGGCCTGCTCAATGGAGTCTACGGTGAGGACACCGAAGGTCACAGGGATGCCGGTGTCCATGGATACCTGGGCTAGGCCTTTGGTACATTCGCCAGCTACATATTCGAAGTGCGGGGTACCGCCGCGGATCACTGCACCCAGGGCAATGACTGCGTCGAACTTTTTGCTCTGGGCAATTTTTTGCGCGGCCAGCGGGAATTCGAAAGCACCCGGGGCGTAGTAAATGGTGATGTCTTCTTCCTTGATGCCTTTGCGACGCAGGGTGTCCAGCGCTCCGTCTTTCAGGCTTTCTACAACGAAGCTGTTCCAGCGGCTTACCAGCAGCGCGTACTTACCGGTGCTGCCTACGAAATCCCCTTCGATAACTTTGATCTTGCTCATGGTCTCTTTCCGTTTCTGTTTTCCACTTTGAGCCCTTGGTATCTCTTTGGCCCTAGAGCAGTGGCGGCGGAGCACCGGGTATAAGTTTTCAGGACCGCTGTGAACCCATCCCTGGGCGCTGCGGCGCAAACTTCCTGTTTGCGACGCTCCTGAAAACTTATACCCGGCACTCCGCCTTCGATTCAAAAATACGGGGGCTTACACCCCATGTTTTCCTAGATTTCTTCCGCGTTCAGGTACTCTTCAACTTCCAGATCAAAACCGGAAATTGCGCTGAACTTGAACGGCGCACTCATCAAGCGCATTTTGCGCACTTTCAGATCGCGCAAAATTTGCGAGCCGGTACCTACCTGCTTGTACACCAGATCCTGGCTCGGGCGCTGTTGCTTACCGCTGATCAGCCAGTCGATGCTTTCTTCAATTTCATCGGTGGTTTCGTTGTGGCAAATCACCACCACGACACCCTTGCCCTCTTCCTTGACCTTTTTCAGCGCACTGCGGAAGGTCCAGGGTTCGTACTTTTCGTCACCGCGGCGCAGGCTGAATACGTCGCGCAGGGTGCTGGCCACGTGTACGCGTACCAGAGTCGGTTCTTCCGGACTGAAGTCACCGAGGCTGAAGGCGAAGTGGCGCTCGCGGCGCGCTTTGTCGAGGTAGGTGCGCAGTTTGAACTCACCGAACTCGGTGTGTACACGACGCTCGTTCACGCACTCAACGGTTTTTTCGTTGAGGGCACGGTAGTTAATCAGGTCGGCGATGGTGCCGATCTTGAGGTTGTGCTGCTTGGCGAACTTTTCCAGGTCCGGGCGGCGGGCCATGGTGCCGTCTTCGTTCATGATCTCGACAATGGCAGCGGCGGGCTCGAAGCCGGCCAGGCGAGCCAGGTCACAGCCGGCTTCGGTGTGGCCGGCGCGGCTCAGTACACCACCGGGCTGGGCCTTGATCGGGAAGATATGGCCGGGCTGCACAATATCGGAGGGCTTGGCGTTGCGGGCAACGGCCGCGCGGATGGTGCGCGCGCGGTCGGCGGCGGAGATACCGGTGGTAACGCCTTCGGCGGCTTCGATGGAGACGGTGAAGTTGGTGCTGAACTGGGCGCCATTGTCGCGAGACATCAGCGGCAGGTCGAGCTGCTCACAGCGGTCGCCGGTGAGGGTCAGGCAGATCAGGCCGCGGGCATGGGTGGCCATAAAGTTGACGTCTTCCGGGCGCACCTGTTCGGCGGCGATGACGAGGTCACCCTCGTTCTCGCGATCTTCGTCGTCCATCAGGATAACCATTTTGCCCTGACGGATATCGTCGATCAGTTCTTCAACGCTATTCAGTTCCATAACTCTCTCAATATTGTCGTCGGTGCCTTAGGGACCCGCACATTTATGTCTTTTCGCTTCAGGCCTTGTAAAAGCCATGCTGGGCGAGAAATTCCATGGTCAGTCCGTCGCTCTTCGGCTCGGCCGCGGCATCCCCCAAGAGTAGCCGCTCCAGGTAACGCGCAATCAGGTCCACCTCCAGGTTGACCTTGGTGCCCGCCTGATAACCGCCGATCACGGTTTCCGCGATGGTGTGCGGCACGATGGTGAGTTCAAATTCCGCGCCATCCACCGCATTTACGGTGAGGCTGGTGCCATCGATGGTGATCGAGCCCTTGTGGGCAATGTATTTGGCCAACTCTGCCGGTGCGCGCAGGCGAAACTGCTCGGCGCGGGCCGCGGGCTTGCGCCACACCACTTCACCGATACCATCCACATGGCCGCTCACCATATGCCCACCGAGGCGGGTCTGTGGCGTCAGCGCCTTTTCCAGGTTCACCTTGTCGCCTAGCTTCCAGCCCTGCAGGGTGGCGACGGCGAGGGTTTCTGCCGAGACATCCGCCCAATAGCCGTCACCGGGCAGGTCAACGACGGTCAGGCACACGCCATTGGTGGCAATACTGTCACCCAGTTTGACGTCAGACAGGTCAAGCTTGCCAGTGTGTACCCGCAGGCGCAGGTCTCCGTCCTTCGGCTGAAGGGCGACGATCTCACCTACGGCTTCAACGATTCCAGTAAACAAATCAGTTACCTTTTCACTACCTGTTGCTAGCTTTCGCCCGCAGTTAACGCTCGATATCGGTGGTTGCGGTGATGCGCCAGTCGTGGCCAACCGCGCGCATGTCGGTAATGGTGATGGGCAGCATGGAGCCCATACGCTCAATCGGCAGCTCGAACAGCGGTCGGGCGCTGGAGCCAAGAATCTTCGGCGCCACATAGACGATGACTTCATCCACATGCCCCTGGTAGATAAAGGCGCCAGAGAGGGTCGCACCGCTCTCGATCAGCACCTCGTTGCACTCGCGGCGAGCGAGTTCCTGCAACAATTGCCCCAGATGCACCCGGCCTTCCTTATCGGCAGGCAGCGCTAGCACCTCGGCGCCTGCTTTTTCCAGGCGTGCGCGGCGCTCGGGGGCCGCGGCATCGGTGGTGACCACCAATGTGGGGGCGTCCCCCTGCAAAATAAAGGCCTTGGCGGGGGTGCGCAGCTGGCTGTCAACGATGACCCGCAGCGGCTGTTTCTCTGCGGCGGCTGCGGCCAGCTCCGCTGGCAGCGCCATCTCGTCCGGGCGCACATTCATATTCGGGTTGTCGTAGCGCACCGTGTCCACGCCGGTGACCACCGCACAACTGCGCGCGCGCAGCGCCTGCACATCTGCGCGTGCCGCGGGGCCGGTGACCCACTTGGATTCACCACTGGCCATAGCGGTGCGGCCGTCGATGCTCATTGCCGACTTGCTGCGCACCAGTGGCAAACCGAGGGTCATACGCTTGATAAACCCGGGGTTCAGTGCCCGGCAGGATTCTTCCAGCAATGGGCCTTCTACTTCAATGCCCGCATCGCGCAGTTTTTGTAACCCGTTGCCACTGACACTGGGGTTGGGGTCTTCCATACCGAACACCACCTTGGCCACGCCTGCGGCGATCAGAGCATCGGCGCAGGGGCCGGTTTTGCCAGTGTGACTGCAGGGTTCCAGGGTGACGTAGGCGGTCTTGCCACGCGCCTGCTCACCGGCATCCCGCAGCGCTTCGATTTCTGCATGGGGCTCACCGGCACGCTTGTGCCAGCCCTCGCCGACAATATTGCCGTTGGCATCTGCGATCACACAGCCAACCCGGGGGTTGGGCATTGTGGTGTACAGGCCGCGCTCGGCCAACTGAACGGCGCGGCCCATCAGTTCTCTGGGGCTGAGGGCCATTACTTGACCTCTCCTGGTGATTTCTCGTGGGGCGTGTTCAGGCGCTCAATCTCGTCACTGAAATCGCTGACATCCTCGAAACGGCGATAAACCGAAGCAAAGCGTACGAAAGCCACCTGATCCAGCTCGCGCAGCTGCTCCATGACCAGCTCGCCGATATGCCGCGCAGGCAGCTCGCGCTCACCGGTTGCCTGCAGGGAGTGCTTGATCTGGGCGACTGCGGCCTCCACCCGTTCGGTGCTCACCGGGCGCTTTTCTACCGCGCGCTGGATGCCCGCCCGCAGCTTGTCTTCATTGAAGGGCTCGCGATGGCCGTTTTGCTTCACCACCCGTGGCAGGAGCAATTCGGCAGTCTCAAAGGTGGTAAAGCGCTCGTGGCACTGCAGGCACTCACGACGGCGGCGTACCTGGTCGCCATCGGCAACCAGGCGGGAATCTACGACTTTGGTTTCATCTGCGCTGCAGAAGGGACAGTGCATGGGGAGAGGGCCCTCGAAAAAGTGGGCCGCAGTTTAACACATAAGTGCTATTTCCCCGCTATGAGGCTCCAAAGGGGGGACATGCACAAGGAGTGCAGCCTAGAGTGTTCGACAGGCAACTCAGGATAGAGGGTAAAGACCAATTCTTGCAGGCGTTTAAGCGGCACACCGATCACACAGACCGGGCAATTCCAGCGCCGGGCTGCGCAATTGCCACCCGACATCAGCCGCGCCCTTGCGCAGAGTCTTGACCACTTCGCTTTTCACCGCGATCTCTTTCACCGTCCCGCAGCCTTCGCAGATTAAAAACTGTGGGATTTCGTGGTCATGATGACAAGCAATATGGGAACAGGCGACAAACTTGTTGGCAGAAACCAGCTTGTGCGCGAGCCCATTCTCTACGAGAAAATCCAACATCCGGTAAACAGACATGCCCTGAATGGACTCGCCAGTCTCTTCCCGATATTGATCGACGATTTCATAGGCAGAGAGTGGTGCGGACGACCTCAAGAGCAGACTCAGGATACTCTGGCGCTTATCAGTGAAACGCACGCCATTCTCGCGGCAGCGCTCTGTAGCACGCTGCATAATCTGTTTAACCTGAGTCTGATTCATTCGGGGCTCCCACCTGCAAGGCCAACGATTCTAGCAGCTCTGGTTAGTTGGCTAAACTCGGCGCGGCTACACGGAAGGTGCACAGCCGCCTCTCAAACCGAGATATCGCCGACTAGATCTTCTCGCGCTCAATAATGCGCTGCCACAACTTATGACGCAGGGCGAGCACACGGGACTTGGTGGCACTGGGAATCCAGGTGCGCTCCAGCTCCTGTGGGCGTGGATAAACGGCCGGATTGCTCAACAGTGCCGGATCCACCAGGCTCTGCGCGGCCACATTCGCGTTGGCGTACTGGGTTTCGTTACTGATGTTGGCAATTACGCTCGGCTGCATCAGGTAGTTGAGGAACTGGTACGCAGCATCCACATTGCGCGCGTTGCTGGGTATCGAGAGGACATCAATCCACAACGGAAAACCCTCTCGCGGCATCACATAGCGAATTTCAAAGTCCTTGCCCGCCTCTTCCGCCATCTGCTGGGCGACGAGCACATCGCCGCTCCAGGCGTGGGCGATACAGCGTTCACCACTGGCCAGCTCTTCTACGTACTCCCCGGAATCAAAGTCGTTGATATGCAGGCGCACCCTGGACAGCAGGTTAGCCACCATGTACTGGTGGGCAATGCTCATGGAGTTGGGATCTTTCTCGAGGTACTTGAGTGCCACGTCAAAAATCTCCTCGGGGGAGCGCATCAGGGTGGCATTGCAGTGATGGAGTTTACCGAGGTACTCGGGTGCAAACAGCAGGTCCCAGCTATCTTCCGGCAGGGTACCGCCGAAGGCCTTCTCTACGGCCTGGACGTTGTAACCGATGCCCACGGTACCCCACAGGTAGGGAAAGGCATACTGGTTGCCCGGGTCAAATTGATCCAGGCGCTGCATAAATTTGGGGTCGTTTTGCGACCAGTTATCGATGCGGTCGCGATCGAGTTTCTGCAGCTGGCCCGCCGCAATATATTTGGGAATATTATCGGAGCCCGGCACGATCACATCGAAGCTGCGACCTCCCTTCAGCCAGAGTTCCTCGAGCTCTTCGATATCATCGAATTCGTAATAGTGCACCTTGATGCCGGTAGCGGCTTCAAAATCGGCAAGGGTGTCTTCAGCGATATATTCAGACCAGTTGGCGACGTGCAATTCGCGCGCCTGGGCACTCAGGCTGAAGGCAACAACGGCGGTCAGGACGACCAACAAACGGGATACTGGACGCATGCTTTACTCTCGCTCCGCGGTGGGTTCAGCGCTTTGCCGCGGCAATCCCGCCTCACGCACAAAGCATCGAATCCTGAAACCGCTTGGACCCGAAAGTACCGGCCGTTTTCGCAGACCGTCAATCAGCAACACTTCCCTGATGCCGCCAAAAACCTAAGCAAATACTACGCCGAAGGGCGCAACAATGCAGACCCGAAGTTCACTTCGGTTTTGAGGCCGCGTATTAAAACAGAAACCGTGTCGTGTTTCACAGTCCGGCGAACAATTTTTCCGGTTAATTTTCTCAGAAAGAAAAAAGGCTCCTAAAAAGGAGCCTTTTTAATACGTTGTTGCCCGCTATCAGTTTTTATAAACCGGGAACTTCGCACAAATGTTGAGCACTTTCGCTTTTACGTCGGCGATGGTTGCGTCCGCATCGCCCTTCTCAAGCGCGTCCAGCAGATCGCAGATCCAGTTGGTGAGCTGCTTGGTTTCTTCTACACCGAAACCGCGCGTGGTAATGGCCGGAGTGCCGACACGCAGGCCGCTGGTGATAAACGGGGAGCGCGGGTCGTTCGGTACCGCGTTCTTGTTTACGGTGATGTTGGCGTTGCCCAGGGCTTCGTCTGCATCCTTACCGGTGTATTCCTTGCCGATCAGGTCCACCAGCATCAGGTGGTCATCGGTACCACCGGACACGATGTTGATACCGCGGTCGAGGAAGGTCTCTGCCATCGCACGCGCGTTCTCAACAACTCTCTGCTGGTAATCTTTGTATTCGGGGCTCATGGCTTCCTTGAAGGAAACCGCTTTGGCCGCGATCACGTGCATCAACGGGCCGCCCTGGCCGCCCGGGAATACCGCGCTGTTCAGCTTCTTCTCGATCTCTTCGTTGGCCTTGGCAATGATGATGCCGCCACGGGGGCCGCGCAGGGTTTTGTGGGTGGTGGAGGTCACCACGTCTGCGTGGGGAACCGGGGATGGGTAGACGCCCGCGGCAACCAGACCAGCAACGTGGGCCATGTCGACCATCAGGTAGGCACCTACCTTGTCGGCGATTTCGCGGAAACGCGCCCAGTCCATAATGCGGCTGTAGGCGGAGAAGCCGGCAACGATCATCTTCGGCTTGTGCTCAAGCGCCAGGCGCTCTACTTCGTCGTAGTCAACTTCACCAGTTTCGGCGTTCAGGCCGTACTGCACCGCGTTGTAGATCTTGCCGGAGAAGTTCACCTTGGCACCGTGGGTCAGGTGGCCACCGTGCGCCAGGCTCATACCCAGAACGGTGTCGCCCGGGGCGCACAGTGCCTGGTATACCGCGGCATTGGCCTGGGAGCCAGAGTGCGGCTGGACGTTGGCGTAGTCGGCGCCGAACAGCTCTTTGGCGCGCTGGATGGCCAGGGCTTCTACCTTGTCGACGTACTCACAGCCACCGTAGTAGCGCTTGCCCGGGTAGCCTTCGGCGTACTTGTTGGTCAGCTTGGTGCCCTGAGCTTCCATCACCTGCGGGCTGGTGTAGTTCTCCGAGGCGATCAGCTCGATGTGCTCTTCCTGGCGGCGGTCTTCGTCCTGGATGGCAGACCACACATCCGGGTCGTATGAAGAAAGGGTGACGGATTTATCAAACATGGTATTCCCTCGGATGATAAGGCGCGAATCGCGCAAGCATAATCTCGACAAGGGCAAATACCGACCCGTTATGACCGGCCCGCCCCCAGAAAGCGGCGCATTGTACACCAAGGGAGGCGCTGCGGCGCAAAGGGTGCACATGAAACCATTTCATTTTGGGCTAAAAATCTGCTAACGGAGGGGGTTCCACTTCCCCCCCAATGAGACGCAGATATTTGAGGGCCAAACAGCGCTACTGCGGCAAGAGACGCAAAACGCGGCCCGAAGACCGCGTTTTACAAAGGCTACACGCCGTATTACGTCCAGCTCGCCGCCTCTTGCCTTGAAATCGATAACTTCCGACTTAAAAGCGGAACACCAGAGTTCCAGACCAGAGGTTCACATCTTCTTCCACCAAAGTGTACTCGGCTTCGAAGTTCATGCTTTCCGAAACATTGAAGCCAGCGCCCAGGCCCAATGACAGACCAGCTTCAGAAGCAGAACTACCTCCAAAATCCACACTTTCATTCAAAACACCGAGGCGGCCCTTAAAATAAATATCACCCTGACTGCGGTAGGTACCGTATAGAGCCACAGTGGTAATCGAATAGTCTACGGTTCGTGACCCATAGAAAGTATCGAAGTCGTATGAGCCTTTGGAGAGAGAAGTAGTAGCCTCACCCTCAACGCCCCAACCAGAAGACCAGGTGCGACCCACGCGCGCTCCGGCATTAAACGGGCTATCCCCTCTAATGTCAGTAGCCATCAAGCCAACAACAGTACCGAAATAGCTCCCCTCACTAGCCTGCGCACCCATTGCGCAACCAAGCAGAACGAGCGCAGCCAAAACTTGCTTCATCATTTACCCCTAAATGTTTATTACTTTTTTGGTGGGCGCATTCTATTGCAAGAATTTAGATGCCAACAACCCGGCACAATTACACGCCATTACAGCAACGCGCTGTAGCCGGCCACATCCACCAGCTGGCCGCGATAGCCGTAAACCTGCTCGATCAGGGCCGGCTGCAACAGGTCGGCGGGCGGGCCGTCGGCCTGGATGCGGCCACGCGCCAGCATCACCATCCGATCGGCATAGCGGGCGGCCAGGTTGAGGTCGTGGAGCACCGCGATCACCGCGGTTTTCTCATCGGCCACTTCCCGGGCCAGTGCCAGCACTTCGTGCTGGTGCTTGAGGTCCAGGGCGGAGGTGGGTTCGTCCAGCAGCAGGATCTTTTCATCGCTGGGGTCGGCGAGGCTGAGCTGCGACAGCACCCGGGCCAGCTGCACCCGCTGCTTCTCGCCACCGGACAGGCTCGGAAACAGGCGGTCGCGCAGGTGCCATACGTCGGCGCGCTGCATAAAGTGCTGGATACGCGTGTCTTGCTGTGCCCGTGACAGGCTGCCAGGCCCCAGGCCGAGCAGCACGACTTCGCGGCACGTAAAAGCAAAATTTAGATTGGAGTGCTGCGCCAGCAGACCGTAGCGGCGAGCCAGGGCCCGCCGCGCCTTTTGCGAGCGGTACCAGTCCGCCTGGGGGCGGCCCAGCAGCTGGATATGGCCCGCGTAACTCAGCTCCCCACTGATTGCGCGCAACAGTGACGTCTTGCCACAACCGTTGGGGCCAAGCAGCGCCGTCACTTGACCACAGTGAAAATCCAGGGAGATATGTTCCAGCAGCGGCGATTCCGCGCGCGGGTACCGGATCGAAAGGTCAGAGATTTTTAACAACACGGTGATTCCTCCCCTCAGGCAATCTGGCGGCGCTGCTGCCACAGCAGGAACAGGAAGAACGGCGCACCGATAATGGCGGTGAGGATACCCACCGGCAATTCGGCGGGGGCAAACACACTGCGCGCAATGGTATCAGCCACGGTCAGTAGCAGGCCACCGAGCAATGCGCTGTACGGAATGAGAAAGCGATGGTCCGGCCCGCGCAGCAGGCGCACGATATGCGGGACCACCAAACCGATGAACCCAATAATCCCGGATACCGACACCACCGCACCCACGGCGATGCCGTTCAGCACAATGATCTGGCGCTTCAGGCCGAGCACATCCACTCCCAGATGACGAGCTTCAGACTCCCCCAGCAACAGGGCATTGAGGTCCCCAGCACGACGCCAAAGCAGAACGCTACTGGCCATAAAGATACACCCGGTGACCAGCACCGAGGTCCAGGTAGCTCCCGCCAGCGAGCCGAGCTGCCACATCGTCATATCACGCAGGGCAGTATCGGTCGCCACGTAGGCAAACATGCCGAGCACGGCTCCGGCCAGGGCCGACACCGCAATACCCGCGAGCAACATCATCACCACCGAGCGCCCCCGGTCACCGAGGACATACACCAACCAGGTGGCCAGGATTGCCCCGGCGCTGGCAAAAGCGGGCAACAGGAACCACTGCACCTGTTCAAACAAAGTGCCCGCCCAAGAGCCGAGAAAACTGAGAGCACCGAGAGAACCGGCGAGCACACTGCCAAATACCAGTACGGTGCCCGCGCCCACCGCGGCGCCCGAGGAAACCCCGATAATGCCGGGCTCCGCCAGCGGGTTGCGGAACATGCCCTGCAACACCGCACCGCACATGCCCAGAGTGCCGCCCACAATCAGGCCGAGCAGCAATCTCGGCAGGCGGATTTCACCCAACACCAGGGCGTACTGCTCCGGTACATCCAGATCCAGCGCACCCGGCCAGGTCCAGTGCAGTAACCCCGCCACCACATCTTGCCAGGCAATATGCATAGCGCCGACTGCCAGGGAGAGGCCACACCCCAGCAACAGCAGTGCGGTCAGCACTGGCAGCAGGCTTTTATCACTCAGGCGTAACTCCACGGGACGGATACCTCAATTCGATCTATTGCGCGCACGCGGGCCCTGCCCGGCGCATCGCCACTATACCTTCAATCAGCCTTTCTATCAGGCCGCCTCACAACCGGTGTCCATCGGTTTATCGGCTTGCCGCGATTTTCTCATTCAATTTCCTGGCTTCGCGCAGGCTCGCCAGTCCCAGACCACCCAGTAACGCATAGCCATCCACCGCAAAAAAGGCAGCTCGGTTGCCGGCCGGGGTCAGCTTGAGCAGCGGTTGCCACGCCAGCAGTTCAGCACCACCGCGCAACTGCTCTGCCTGATCATCGGAAAACAGGATCCAGTCCGGGCGCAACTCGACCAGAGCTTCATCGGACAACTGCTTGTAACCGTCAAATGTCACCACATTCACACCGCCGGCCAGCCGAATCAGGCTGTCCGGACTGGTACCAACCCCAGCTGCCTTCAGGCCACGGCCATTCTGCGCACGCACAAACAGGATGCGGGACGGTTGCGACAGCGTTGCGCGCGCCCGCTCCAGAGCAGCCAACTGCTCCCGGACACGTTGCTGCACCACATCTGCGGGCTTACCCAGTACTTCGCCCAGCCGCTGAATGTTTTCCAGTAGCTGCTCGCCACTTTGCGCCTCGGGCAATTGCACGATTTGCACACCGGAACTCTCCAGCAGTGTCAGTGTGTTGGCCGGCCCCATATGACTGCCCCCCACCAGCAATTGCGGATCCTGGGCCAGCAGGCCCTCGACCGGCAGTTGTCGGTAGTAACCCACCACCGGTAACGGGCGAAAATCTGCAGGCAAGCGCGTAGATGAATCCACCGCAATTAGTTTGTTGCCGCCACCCAATGCGAGCAGCAGTTCGGTAATAGAGTGTCCCGCGCTGATCACACGCTCCGGTACCGCCAGGGCAACACTACTGACGAGCATTAGTGCGGAAGCCCCAAACAAACGGGAGAGTGAGCGTTTCCATTTCCATATCCAATTACAAGGTTTCGGGAAATTCATAGTGCAAATCCAGTCGCAAAAAAATCTTGTTCACGGTTGATCGAGGGCAGTGTTTATCGCGCGCTTGTCGTATGAGGCTGCAAGGCAATCTCAGCCACTTCCACGCCCTGCTTCTGCAACAGCGCAAACAGATCCAGCATCCGCTGTACCGGGACATTGCGGTCCGAAGCCAGGGCAACCGGGCGATCCGGCTCTGTAGCCAGTAACGTCATCAACGACCGCTCGAATTCCGCTTGTGTGCGGAAACCCTCGCCATCAATACCCCAGAGTTCGGGGCCATCATTGGAGAGAGAAATCGTCAGCGGGTGCGCAGGCATGGCGGCAGCGGCGTGTTCGCTGGCCGGCAAATCCATTGGCAGCGATGCCAACCGCATATTTGCGGTCAGCAGCAAAAACACCAAAACGATAAAAATAATATCCAGCAGCGGCGTCAGGTCAGGTGCCAGGTTGGCCATGGAAAACTGCCGCGCATTTTCCGGGGTGACGCGAATCACTGGGCCGGCCCCGCAATATTCACCACATCACGCACACAGGTTTGCGGGGTTTTACAACACGGGTCTAGCCCTTCGAGCCACAGGTTGCCGCGGTTGAACAAATGCTCGAGGTCCGCCACCACCCGGTCGCTCCAGATCGCCAGCAGGTGGGCGCCGGCAATAGCCGGCAAGGCGACGATGAGGCCAGCGGCCGTTGTACTGAGGGCCATGCCCAGGCCGTCGGCCAGTAGCGCCGGCGTCACCGGTTCACTGCTGCCGGAAAGGCCGGCAAACATTCCGATCAGCCCAAGCACGGTACCGAGCAGCCCCATCAAGGGACTGAGAATGCCGATCACCATCAACAGGCGCAGTCCGCTGTGCAACCGACGGCGCTGATCCTGCAGCCAGACTGTGGCGATTTCTTCCCGCTGCGGTTTTTCCGCCTGGCGATGCTGCAGCAATAGCGCCGTTGCCTGGCTCGCCAGCGCCCGTTCTGTTTCGCATTCGCGCGCGAGTCGATCGAGATTGTCCTCCTCCGAACACTGCAAGCGCCGGAAAGAACCAGTAAACCCTCGGTGACCGGTGGTCAGCAAAAACCACAGGCGCTCTCCAAGAAGTGCCAGAGCCAGCGCAGACACAACAAGCAAGGGCCAGCCCATAAGGCCGAGCTGCATAAAAAAATCCGCTAGGGAGAGATGCTCGAACATTTCGATCTCATAAATTTCCGTGGACCGGAGTATTTACCGGCAATGTATTTACCGGCGTTTTTTCACCAGTGCTTTCTCGAGTAATTCTCACAACCGGCATACGTTTAGAGAGCAAACCGAATCGGTAACTGCACCCGGGAAACACGCGCGCGGCCGCCCTCTCGATAAGGAAGAAAATTCCATTCGGCAACGGCTTTCAGGGCCGCTTCGTCCAGGCTGTCCACACCGGAGGACTTCACCAGGCGACGCACCACCTGGGCGCCCGCCTGATCCAGCTGAACCTCCACTACCACCGTGCCCTGCTGTCGGCGTTTACGTGCCAGTTCTGGATAAACCGGGGGGCCAGGAGGGCTAGCGAAGGCCGGGCGCTCAACCAATACCGGCTCATGGCTCACACTCTGGTGCGTGCTTTTGGGGGCACTCGCTTCATCTAGTGCTTTCGTTTCCGCGGCAAGCTGAGCTTGCGCAACGCTCGCCTCAGCCTTTTTCGGCACCGGTTTAGTACTGGGCTTTTGCGCCACAGGCTTTTTCATGGGTTCGGGTTTGGTAACCGACTCAGGTTTTGCAGCTTTTGACTTAGGTTCTGGCCTGGGTTCTAGCCTGGGTTCTGGCTTTTGCGCCATCGGTTTCGCCGGCTCGGGCTTTACCGGTACTGGCGCCTCCACTGCTTGCTGTGCAGCCGAGGCAGCAGCGAGTTTGAGCTGGCCAAGCTTCAGCGCTGTGGTACCAGAAGGAGCCTGCTCCGCATCAACCGCGGGCGCTGCCCGCAGCAGCCACGCGTGCAGCGCAAGCGAGCAGAACACCATAATCAGCAGGCGCTGTTTCACTCTTTATCTCCACTTCCTGGCGGTTCTTGCATCCACGCGGAGAGCGTCACGGTGCCCTCCTGCCATTACTGCAGCGCAGCGTAGCAACTCAAATCGCATTACGCAAATACTAATCGTTCGCATTTACAATCTCCATTGCATCTACTACGATGGTGCGCATTCGCAGTTACCCAGCAAACCATTTGGGGACGGCAACCAACGGCACCCTTCCAGTGCCAGCTACCAAGGAACGTCACAGACAAGGGCATGTTCATGGATCACACCAAAACACCGCACATCCACCCACTCGCCGCGGCCGTGCTGGCCCTCACCGCAAGCACTGCCGCAGCACAAGACAACACTGCAGACCAGCCAGTAATTCAGTTCGGTGAAGTGCTGGTTGCCGCGGACCGCAACCCAGCAGCCAAGGAAAAAGACGAGAGCATCGTTGTGGTTGAGCGCACCCAGCTAGAAGAACAGCAACCCGAGTCCATCGCCCAGGCGCTGAAATACGAGCCCAATATCGAAGTGGTCGGTGGTCCGCGCTATTCCAACCAGTCGCCGAACATTCGCGGCCTATCTGATACCCGAGTTCTGCAGACCATTGACGGCGCACGCCAGAACTTCAATTCCGGCCACCGCGGCACTTACCAGCTGGACCCGGAACTGTTGAAGCAGGTAGAAGTGAAAAAGGGCCCGGCCTCCAGCCTGTGGGGCTCCGGCGCGATCGGCGGTGTTGTCGCGATGTCCACCAAGAGCGCTTCAGATCTGCTGAACGGTGACGACACCTTCGGTGGTTATGTGAAAGAAGAGCTCGGTAGCAACGGTAACTCTAACGAAACCACGGTTGCCGCCTATGGCCTGTCCGGTGACTTTGGCTATCTGATAAATGCTTCCGTATCCGAAAACGACAACGTGGAGATCGGTGGCGGTGAAGAGCTGGCAGACAGTGCCGGCGAAAACACCGCCCTGTTGGCCCGCGGCGGCTTGAAGATCGGCAACAACCAACGTGTGGACATCTCCTTCCGTCACAACAACCGTGATGAAGCAGTACCATCCAATCCGAATGCCAATGTTGGCACCAGCTCCCCGCTGGTTGAGCGCGACATTACCGATCAGAACGTAACCGCCAATTACTGGGTACAGGCAGGAAACAGCAAGCGCACCGACGGCGCCGCCCGCCACACAACAAAAGTCACGGTTTACCGCAACGACACCCAGTTTGAAGAGTTCCGCCCGACCCAGGGTGACTCTTCCCTTGGTACCTTGGGTCAAAACGACAACACCGAAGTAACTACCACCGGTATCGCCATCAACAATGCTACCGAAGGTTTCGGTGCGCAATGGGTATACGGCCTGGACTGGTATCAGGACGATGTGACCACCGTACGTGACGGTGACAACCGCCCGGAAAACATGAATGCGGACACCGACGTAATGGGTGTTTATGCGCAGGCCGCCTTCACCTTCGGCGACACCTTCACCCTGACCCCGGGTGTTCGTTACGACCGATTTGAAGCAGAGAGCCAACAACTGGAAGACTCCGCTCGCGACGACGGCGCGGTCTCCCCGTCGCTGGCTGCAGAAATCAAGGCAACTGAATGGTTGTCCCTGAGCGCCAGCTACGCCACCGCCTTCCGCGCACCTGGCGTTGAAGAGATGTACACCCAGGGCACCCACTTTGCCTACGGCGACTTCAGCTTTATGGGCCTGGGCTTCCTCGCCAACACCTTTATCCCCAACCCGGACCTGGAAGCGGAAGAAGCCAAGAATGTCGAATTGCGTGCGGATATGGTGTTCAGCGGCCTCGCCACCAGCGAAGACCAACTGACTGTGAGTACTGCAGTTTTCCGCAACAAGGTGGATAACTTTATCGAGCAGGTAGTGATCAACCCGCACTTCATGCTGGGGTTCCCCATGAACACGACCTACCTGAATGTGGATAAGGCCGAACTGAAAGGTTTCGAGCTGGATGTGAACTATCTGGTGAACGAGCTCGAGTTGGGTATGAACTACGGTCAAACCGAAGGCAAGGACCTGTCTGACGATAGCTACCTGAGCAACATCCCGGCGGATAAAGTGGTATTGGATGTAGGCCACTATTTCCTGCAACGCGACCTGAAGGCAGGATTCCGCAGCACGTTCATTTCTGCGCAGGAACAATTGCCAGAGGAAGAGACTCGCGAGTTTGGCAACTACAACCTGACCGACGCCTACGTCACCTGGGAGCCAGCCACCGGAAGCCTGAATGGCCTCAAGCTGGGCCTCGCTGTGGATAACATGACCGACGAAGAATACCAGGTAGCCTTCCAGGAACTGTATATGCCGGGTCGCAACATTAAGCTTTCTGCAAGCTACCGCTTCTAACCAAAGGCTAACAAGCCACGGGCCAACACGACCGGGCGACCTCCGCGGGTAATAACTTGGCAAACGATTGCCGACAGGTTGTTTGACAAGTTATTACCCGTGGAGGTCGCGGCCCTCGAAGCTCAGAAGCTCAGAAGCTCAGAAGCCCGGGAGCCCGGGACTTCGTAGCCCGCCGAATCTGCGGTGGCCACTACGCAAACAACCTGGCGGCAATCGTTTGCGTAGTGGCCACCCCAGCTTCGGCTAGCTCAGTAATTACGGATTATTTTTTGGTGTTGTTTATGCAGGACAAAGTACAAGAATTACTTGCAGGTGAAGGTGGGTTCACATTGGAGCAAATGGCGAAAAAACTCGAAACCAGCGTGCGGGAGATCATTGCCAACCTTCCTCAGGAAATGGCAGCACTGGCTGGCAGTGAAACTGTGTGGAGTCTGATCGAGGAATTGCCCAGTTGGGGCATGGTGACTGCGATTGTACAAAACGAAGGTTCGGTGTTCGAGTTCAAGGGCGAGTTCCCCAAGGGCAGTATTGCCCACGGCTACTACAACTTTATGCACCACAAGAATCCCTTCCATGGCCACTTGCTGGTGGACGGCATCGTGGAAATTGCGTTTGTCAGCAAACCGCACCGCGGGGCGGAAAGCCACTCAATCGTGTTTTTGGCGCCCAGTGGTAACTGCGTGTTCAAAGTATTTCTGGGCCGCGACGCGGAGCGCAGACTGATCCCGCAGCAGGTTGAACGATTCAAACAATTGAAGCAGCTGGCGAGCGTCAGCGCTTAATTTTCTCAGGGGAGATACGGATATGAGCGAACAAAGTAACCAAGCACCCAAAACTGACGAAGGCGCTGATCTGGTGGCCGAAGTCCGCGACTTTATCGCCACCCGCAAACTGCTGAATCTCGCGAGTCTGGCAGAAGATGGCCAACCGCATGCGAGCACCGCTCCTTTCCTCGCTGCCGATGGCAACTTCTACCTGTACGTGTCTGACCTTTCAGAGCATGCCGCCAACCTGAAAGCAAACAGCAAGGCATCTGTGATTTTTAATGCGGACGAGGCCGACACCAAGCAAGCGTTTGCTCGCCTGCGCGTTACCTTCAACGTTGTCGCCAGCCTGATCAAGCGCGATGGCGAAGCTTGGCGAAACCGCATCGAGCAGCTGCGGGAAAAATTCGGCCCGGTAATGGACCACCTGAAAGACCTGGAGGACTTTAATCTGTTCGAGTTGAAGCCGAGCGCTGGCCGTTATGTAAAAGGCTTTGGCCGGGCCTACGCGCTGGAAGGCCTGGAAAAACAGGTTGCCCTGCATCTGCAAGACGGCCACAAAGAGAAGAAAAGCGACGCAGCCTGAGGCTGACGAAAAAACACACAAAGCAGTGCGCGCCGGCCTTGCGGGGCGCACTACTCCACCCGATGTTCTCGCACTCCGCCATCACCACGCTTCCACTTGATCCACATCAAATTCTATTTTCTGTAGCGGGCAACAATAGTCCTATTGGAACTTTCCGTTAGAACTATGGGATGCCCTATGGAGATGCATGATGCACAAGATCTACCAGCAGCTCTGCTGCGACCACAAACAGATGCAGCAGCTGCTCGGTGCATTTGAGGGCTTACTGGAGCAATTGGGCAAGCAGGATAGAGATCCCGCCACCCTGCCGCTTATTCTGGAAGCACTGGACTACTTTTCCGTCTACCCCGACCAGTGGCACCATCCAATCGAAGACCTGGTATTTGAGCAGTTGCTGGGTAAGTCCGTGGATGTGCGCGACGTAATCAACAAGACCCTGCGTGAGCATAACCAGATCGCCGAAGCGACCCGCAAGATGGGACAGCTGTTTTATGCGGTAGCAAATGACGCGGCGGTAGAAAGGGAGCAGCTATTCAGTGCCGCCCACGAATACATTGTGCTGCAGCGCAAACACATGCAGCGGGAAAATGAAATTCTGCTGCCGCTGGTGGCTGACCTGCTGACACAGGAAGATTGGGATTGTATTCAGGACAAGATCCACCAGCGCCAGAGTGCGCACTTTAACGCCGGTGTGAAGCGACTTTACCAGGCCGCGTACAAAGATGTAGCCGACGCCGTGCCGCTGGAAGTAACCGCGTGAACGCGATCGCAAAAAATCAGTTTTCGTAACTGCAATGGGTGCCCGCTAATTCACTGAGGGCAATCGGATCCAGGATGGTGACGGAGCGCCCTTGCACGCGAATCAATTCTTGTTTTTGGAAGCGGGAAAGCAGGCGACTTACGGTCTCGGCCGTAAGGCCAAGATAGTTGGCGATATCGATCCGCTGCATGGACAGCACGAACTCGCTGGCGGAATAACCACGACGTGAATAGCGGCTGGAGATGTTCACCAGTAACGCTGCCAGGCGACTGTCCGCCGAGCGCTTACCCAACAGTAACAGCGCTTCATTTTCCTGCTTTAATTCCTCAGAAAAAATACTGTAGATCTGTTTCTGCAAAGCGGGCACCTGCTGGGCCAGCCCTTCCAATTGGGTGAACGGCAATACACACACGCTGCTCTCTTCCAGCGCCTCGGCATAACCGGGGTGCATACCACCACTGTAAGCATCCAAGCCCAGCAACTCGCCGGGCAGCGCAAAATGCGTGACCTGGGTATCACCATCGGCACCGATCACCGCTGACTTGAAACTACCGGAACGGATCGCATACAGGCTGTCGAAAGGATCGCCGGCACGGAACAGAGCTTCACCCGCACGCACGACTTTCTTCTTGCGAGTGACCAGTTCCAGGCGCTCAATATCGCCATCGCTCAAGCCCACCGGCAGGCATAGCCGGCGTACGGAGCAATTGCTACAGCTGACAGCAGGGGAAGTTTTCTTCATCGGACTATCGGTTCACCAAGCGTGCGTTTAACCCAACTCGTTGTCTGGATTGTATCCATTCACCGCCGCTAAAGCACCCGCGAATAGCGCGCAGCCTTTTCGACACCATGTAAATAAGAATCAAAAGCGGCGGCCGCATTGCGCAGGAACCAGCGCCCACGCTCGGTGACGAAAAGGTCACCAGTGGTCTGGCCCAGCAAGCCATCGTCAAACATCGGCTGCAGGCGCGCAAGCTCCGCCGCAAAACCGGCTGCGAACGGTAACCCGGTGCGCCGCTCAATCTCGCGCTTGTCGATACTCAGGTGGCACATCAATTCCATGATTAGCCACTGGCGCAGGCGGTCGTCTTCAGAGAGCTGCCAGCCGCGGGAAATCGCCTCACCCCGCTCGCTGATCGCCGTCGCATACTGTTTTAGACTGTGCTGGTTTTGCCAGTAGCCATCCTTGCTATAGCTGATCGCAGAGGCTCCCAGTCCCACCAGCGCATCCGCAGGCATCAGTGTATAACCCTGGAAATTCCGCGCGAGTCGACCCTCTGCCGCCGCCTGTGACAGCGCATCCTGCGGGCGCGCAAAGTGGTCCATGCCGAGGAATACGTAGCCAGCTTCCGTCAGCCGGCGCGTGGCCGCCAGCTGCATGGCAATTTTCTCGGACGGCGCAGGCATCAGGTCGGAATTGATCAGGCGCTGGGACTTGAAGCGCTCCGGCAGGTGCGCGTAGTGGTAAAGCGCGATGCGGTCAGGCGCCAGGTCGAGCACCGCATCCACGGTCTTCTCCAGGCTCGCCACATCCTGACCAGGCAGGCCGTAAATAAGGTCATAGGAGATGGATCCAAAACCCTTGGCACGCGCACCCTCGGTCAGCTCGCGCACCTGCTCCACACTGCATACTCGGTTAATCGCGCGCTGTACGTCCGGGTTGAAGTCCTGAATACCCAGGCTCAGGCGATTGAACCCGAGTTCGCGCAGGGTATCCAGCGTTTCGATTTCCAGCGTGCGCGGGTCCGCCTCGATGCTGTATTCCACATCATCATCAATGCGCAGGTCGAAGATCTCGCCGAGTCCCGCCATTAAGCGACGCAGATCGCCATCATTAAGGAAAGTGGGCGTGCCCCCGCCCAGATGCAGCTGTACCACTGGCGCCCGCGCTACCCGATCGCGGTACCACTGCGCCTCTTTCAAGACATTCTCCAGGTAATGCGAGGCCAGCCCGTATTGCTGGGTAATTACCTTGTTGCAGGCGCAGAAGTAACAGAGAGAGCGACAGAATGGGATATGTACGTACAGCGATAGTGTTTCGACATTTTTCAGTGCTTGCCACGGCTGAATCTCGCCACTATCCCTATCACCGCCTTGCTCACCACTTTCCAGGGAGACAAAGCGGTCAGCGGTGGGATAGGAGGTATAGCGTGGGCAGGGGCCCGCGTAGCGCGATAGCAGCTCGGCCGACAGTAGTTGCTCACAGGCGCGGGGAATACTGCCTTCGCTAACAGTGGCGTCGATGTGGTTGACCATCTGAGGGGCACCTCTGATCCTGACTTACGCGGTGGAAAGTCAGGCAGCGTACCCGCCGGTCTGCCTGCGACAATTGACCTAGATCAAGCGCCGCAGGCTTTGGCCTCAGTCGCCGACTGGGCGCCGGAACAGGTTTTGAATAGAAGAGAAATCCAGCGCACGGTTGACGGCGTCTCCGCCGTGCAGCTGGTAGAGGTTTTTTGCCAGTGCGCCGAGCGGGGTAGACGAGGCGCTCCCCGCGGCAGTATCCATGGCCAGCCCCAGGTCTTTCAGCATCAGCGCCACCGAAAAACCGCCGTTGTAATCGCGGCTCGCCGGCACACCCGCCATCACCCCGGGGTAAGGGTTGTACTTCTCCAGCGACCAGTTGCCACCGGAACTCGCGCCCATGATCTCGGAGAGCACCGCGGGGTCGAGGCCATTGTCCACTCCCAGCTGCAGCGCTTCGGCGGTCCCGATCATATGGATTGCCAGCAGCATGTTGTTGCAAATTTTTGCCACCTGCCCGGCACCGGCCGGGCCGGCATGGAAAATATTTGCCCCCATTGCCTCGAGTACCGGCCGGGCAGACGCCACCGCGCCGTCCTCGCCACCACACATAAACGACAATGTGCCGGCCGCGGCTGCGGCAGTACCGCCAGAGACTGGCGCATCCACCGCAGCAATTCCCCGCTCACCCGCTGCGGCGATCACCTGACGCGCGTCGTTGGCGGAAATCGTGGAGCAGTCGATGAGCAGCACCTCCGGATGCATGGCCTGGATCAAACCGTGTACGCCGAGATACAACGAACGCACGGCTTCACCGCTGGGCAGCATGGAGACCACCACATCGGCATCTTCAACGGCCGCAAGCGCGCTGTCTGCTTTGGCGCAGCCATTGGCGACAGCGCTCTCCAACATCGTTTTTGACAGATCGAACGCGGTTACTCGATAACCTGCCTTGACCAGGTTCGCCGCCATGGGGCCGCCCATGTTGCCGAGACCAATAAACGCTACCTTGTTCATTTGCATACACCCTTCATCCACACACATCCTTTTTGATTATTTTTGCTTTATCCGTCGCCGCCTTATTCCCTACCTGAATACAGGATCTCCGTACGGAAAAAAGGCGGTTAATTTCCCGTACACAAACGCTATAGATCTGCCAGCGGGCTTTGCTTCCAGGGCGCCGCAAAGCAGCGCTCGATATCCTCGCGGGTAACCTCTGCGAGTGTCGCCGGTTGCCATTGCGGCTGGCGATCCTTGTCGATCAGCAGTGCCCGCACCCCTTCCTTCACCTGGCCGTTACGGCACATGTTCACTGCCAGTGCCAGCTCCATGCGCAGTACTTCCGCCAGCGACATATGCCGGCCGCGGCGCAGCTGCTCCCACACAATCCAAGCGGTGAGCGGGCAGCCTGCCTGCATGGTGGCCGAGGCACGCTGCAGCCATTTGTCATCGCCACTATAGGCGGCAATGTCCGCATAGACTTCCGGCAGGGTCGCGCCGTCGGTCAGTACCTGAATCGCATCGTAGTGGGTACGCAGGTTGGAACCCGGCTGCTCGGCACTCGCCATTTCCAGGGACTGCACCTGCTTGTTCACCAGTACATGGTTCTGGTCGATATCCCCGGAAAACTCTAGTGCCGCGAGGCCATTCAGTAATGCGTCTTTGCTTTCGCTGGGCAACAGGCGATCGGCCATGCCACAGTAGATCGCATCAGCGCCATTAAACTGGGCTCCGGTCAGGCCGAGGAACAGGCCGGTGCGCCCCGGCATGCGATTGAGAAACCAGCTGCCACCCACGTCCGGGAACAAACCAATGGTGATTTCCGGCATCGCCATGCGCGTGGTTTCGGTGACGATTCGATGACTGGCGCCACTCATAATGCCGATACCGCCGCCCATCACGATGCCGCTGCCCCACACAACAATAGGTTTGGGATAGGTGTGGATGCGGTAGTCCAGGCGGTATTCACGGGTGAAGAAGTCCTGTACGAACTGGCCCGCGCTTTGCTCCCCGTAACTGCCCGACTCTCGATGCAGTGCCACCACATCCCCGCCGGCGCAAAGCGCCTTATCCCCTGCTCCCTCGATCCAGATGCAGGCCAGGGTGTCGTCCTGTTCCCATGCATCGAGCTGGGCGGCCAGAATATCGATCATGTCGAGGTTCAGAGCATTGAGTGCTTTGGGCAGATTCAGCGTCAATTTGCCGAGCGCGCCCTGACGCTCAACGATTACGGGTGATTCCTGGGTCATACTGGTTCCCGGTTGTGTTATTTGGGGCAAAGTTAAACATAGAAGAGGTGTTGGTGGCATTACCTCCTTCTTGTGTCGGAGATTGGTGGTACGTTCTATTGCAAGGCTGGAGGCGGCGAAGCACCGGGTAGGGGTTTTCAAAATCGCTGCAAGTACATCCATGTAAGCTGCGTCGGCGACGTCCCTGTCGCCGACGCTTTTGAGAACCCCTACCCGCCACTACGCCTTCATATCAAATACGACACTACGTAGCCTGACAATTCCGGGGTGCATCGAAACTGCGACTCTCGATGCGAAGGCGCTGATATCGGGAAACCCCTCGCAAGACCGTACGCGGCCAGGACGGCCGCGTCCGAGCCCCCATGGATGGGTTCACGGCGCGTCTTGCGAGGGGTTTACCGTTAGCAGGGCCGCCACAGCGCCATCAGACAAACACCGCAGGGCTTCCAAAGCCCCACACAGACAACGAGCAGGTTGAAGTTTTCCAACAAACTGATAACTTGCGCGCAAATTCTGACCGACTGGATTAGAGCGCTAATGGCTGAATACGTATACACAATGAACCGCGTGGGCAAGGTTGTTCCGCCCAAGCGCGAGATTCTGAAAGATATTTCCCTGTCCTTCTTCCCCGGCGCCAAAATCGGCGTACTGGGTCTGAACGGCGCCGGTAAGTCCACCCTGCTGCGCATCATGGCGGGTGTCGATCAGGACTATAACGGTGAAGCCCGCGCCATGCCCGGCATCAAGGTGGGTTACCTGCCGCAGGAGCCGCAGCTGGACCCGGAGAAGAACGTACGCGGCAACGTCGAAGACGGTGTGCGTGAAGCCATCGACGCCCTCGCCGGCCTCGAGCAGGTCTACGCCGACTACGCCGAGCCGGACGCCGACTTCGACGCGCTGGCCAAGAAGCAGCAGCAATTTGAAGACGTAATCCAGGCTTGGGACGCACACAACCTGGAGCACCGTTTGGAGGTGGCTGCCGACGCCCTGCGCCTGCCACCGTGGGATGCCGACGTCACCAAGCTCTCCGGTGGTGAGAAGCGCCGTGTGGCCCTGTGCCGCCTGCTACTGTCCCGCCCGGACATGCTGCTGCTGGACGAACCCACCAACCACCTGGATGCGGAATCCGTATTCTGGCTGGAGCGCTTCCTGCACGACTTCGAAGGCACCGTCGTCGCCATTACCCACGACCGCTACTTCCTCGACAACGTAGCGGGTTGGATTCTGGAACTGGACCGCGGCCACGGTATTCCCTGGGAAGGTAACTACACCACCTGGCTGGAACAGAAAGAGAAGCGCCTGGAGCAGGAGCAGAAAGGCGAGCAGGCTCGTGCCAAGGCTATGCAGAAAGAACTGGAATGGGCCCGCCAGAACCCGAAAGGCCGCCAGTCCAAGAACAAGGCCCGCCTGTCCCGCCTGGAAGAAATGCAGTCGCAGGAATTCCAGGCCCGTAACGAGACCAATGAAATCTACATTCCACCGGGCGAGCGCCTCGGTGACAATGTGATCGAACTGAATCACGTGAGCAAGGCGTTTGGTGACCGGGTACTGATCGACGATCTGTCCTTCCGTGTACCCAAGGGTGCCATCGTGGGTATCGTCGGTGGTAACGGCGCCGGTAAGTCCACCCTGTTCCGCATGATCAACGGCACCGAGCAACCGGACTCCGGTGAGATCAAAATCGGTGAAACCGTACAGATCGCCAGCGTCGATCAGAGCCGTGAAAACCTGGACGACAACAAGACCGTATGGGAAGCCGTGTCCGACGGGCACGATATGCTGAAGATCAACAACTACGAAGTGGGTTCGCGCAACTACATCGGTCGCTTCAACTTTAAAGGTAGCGACCAGCAGAAACGCGTAGGCGAACTCTCCGGTGGTGAGCGCGGTCGCCTGCACCTGGCCTATACCCTGAAGCAGGGTGCCAACGTACTGCTGCTGGACGAACCGTCCAACGACCTCGACATCGAAACCCTGCGTGCACTGGAAGAAGCCCTGTTGAGCTTCCCGGGTTGTGCGATGGTGATCTCGCACGATCGCTGGTTCCTCGACCGTGTAGCGACCCACATCCTCGCGTATGAAGGCGACAGCAACGTGGTGTTCTTCGAGGGCAACTACACCGAGTACCACGAGGACTTCGTGGCGCGCAACGGTGAAAATGCCACCCCGCACCGCATGCAGTACAAAAAACTGAAGACCTAACTGTGCAGCCCTAGCTGCGCAGGTGTGTTTCTAATAAGAAGCCAGGAAATTGAAGAAGCCAGCCCAAACCGGGCTGGCTTTTTTATTACGCGGCAGAAATATTGTGCAGCGCACTAAAACCGGGCATCGCACCTTAAAAACAGGGGTGATTGCTGACACCACGACATTTCAGTATCGTGAGTAATCAAACATAACGACAAAGCCAACCGCCATGGAAAATAGTACAGGCGTCAAATCACTTGCGACACTCGCGACGTTGCCAGCGCTGCCTATTTTGCTTTTAGCCATGGTATGTCTCGGCACCTGTGAATGGGTCATTATCGGCTGGTTTCCAGAAGGATCGCCGCCAATCGTGCACGCGGGAAGGGTATTGATTGCATCGGCACTGATTGCGCTCGCCTGGCACATCAACTTTCGACGGCAAAAAAATCTGAACGGGCGTCTGGCGAAGCTGCTCGTCAAACAGGAAAGTCTCAACAAACTCAATCAACAGGAACTGCACGAGCGCGAAGTTGCGCAACACAAGCTTTCCGACCAACTGGAATTCCTCCAGATCCTCATCGACTCGATCCCCGCCCCCATTTTCTACAAAGACAGCGAAGGTATCTACACCGGCTGTAATCGCGCCTTCGAGAAGTTCCTGGGAAAACCACGAGAACAGATTGTCGGGCAGTCGGTTTATGGAGTCTCTGAGGGACCGCAGGCCAAGGTCTATCACGAAAAAGATCTGGAACTTATGCGTCAGCGTGGTCACCAGGTTTATGAATCACAGGTAGCCTATGCGGATGGCACCCTGCATGACGTGATATTCAACAAGGCGGCCTACGAACTGCAAGACGGACGGCTCGGTGGCTTGATTGGTGTGATCCTAGATATTTCTGAACGCAAGGCACTAGAGAGAGACCTGTTACAGGCGAAGGAAACCGCCGAGTTTTACAGCCGCTCCAAGACCCAGTTTCTCACCAATATGAGCCACGAGATACGCACCCCACTCAATGCCATTGTGGGCTTCAGCCAAATTCTCCAGAGCCGCACCGCACATATTTCGCCTACCGAGGATTTTCATGATTTCCTGCAAAAAATTTCGATTAGTGGGCAACGGCTGGCAGATCTGATTAATGACGTTCTGGACATTTCCCGTATTGAGGCCGGAAAGATTGAAGTCGTTGAAGAAGACTTTGCACTACAGAATCTAATCAACGGTATTTTGGCATCCTGTGAGCCGCAGGCGTTCACCAAACAGCTGAAAATCGTCTCGCACGTGGATGCCACACTGCCAAAAACGATCCGCGCGGACCGCGGCAAGCTTTCTCAGATACTGATAAATCTTACCGCTAATGCGATCAAGTTTTCCCCTGATAACAGCGAAATCAAGATCGAATTATTCAATCGAAATCATACGTATCTGGATATTGAGGTGCGTGACCAGGGCATCGGCATACCACTGGAACAACAGGCGATTATTTTTGAGCCCTTCGAGCAGGTCGACAAATCTTTGGACGGGCAGGCCGGGGGCACCGGACTGGGATTACCCATCACCCGCAGACTGGTCGAACTCCTTGGGGGAGACATTGGGCTAGACAGCGCAGAAAATACCGGCACCTGTTTTACCGTACGACTGCCATTGCGCGAAGGACAGCCGGTAAAGAAAACCCCACAGAACTCAACGACAACACCGGGCACCCTCGACGGCCTTCATGTCCTCATCTTTGAGGACAACACACTGAACCAGGCACTGATGCAGGCGTTCTGTGATGACCTGAATATCCAGGCCACCTTTGCTGACAATGCCCATGACGGACTGAGCATGGCGCGGGCTATGCAGCCAGACTTGATATTCATGGATGTACAGCTGCCCGGGTTAAGCGGCATTGAGGCAACCAAAAAAATACGCAGTGATCCTGCACTGTGTAGTATTCCGATTATCGGGCTGTCGGCAGCGGCATTCAGTGACCAGCAAAACATGGCGCGGAAAGCCGGCATGAATGACTACCTGTCAAAACCGATTGCATTCCCTTCACTCAAGGCAGCAATCCACAGAAGCATGCAATAGCGTAGCTGGCCATTACATGGAAGTCAGCTACAGGCCATTGGATAAAAACGTTTCATTGCCCGCGGGCTCGAAAACCACACGGTTGCGCCCCTGCGCTTTTGCCTGGTACAGCGACTTATCGGCGGCCTCAAATAGCTGAACCGCGCTAGCAAAACCTTTGCCCGCAAAATTTGACACCCCGATACTGACACTGAGTGCCGCGTCTTCAAACTCCATCTGTGCCACAGCGATACGCAGGCGCTGGGCAACAGTGCTGGCCGCGTTTGAATCTGTTCGTGGCAGGAGCACCGCAAATTCCTCGCCACCGTAGCGACAGGCAATCACCGGTTTGCGTAGCTGCTTCTTGAGGAGCTGCCCCACTGCGCGCAATGCTTCATCACCTCGCGCATGCCCGAGGCGATCATTGATGGCCTTAAAATGATCAAGATCCAGAACCATCAGAGTCAGGGGTGTTCCGCTACGCTGCGCAAGTAAAAATTCGCGCTGCAGCTGCTCATCAAAATAGCGGCGGTTGTAGAGGCCAGTAAGCTGGTCAACATAGCCATGCCGCTGTATTTCCCCCACGCGCGCGCCGAGTGCAAGCGACAGCAGCACCATTTCGATTAACGCACCTACCTGAAACGCGTTATGGGTAAAACCATTGTGCGGTACCAGCCCAAATGTCTTGAGCATGTAGATGACCACACATACCAGTAGTGCCGACCACCCCACCAGAAAATATCGAGCCGGTACAGAACCGCGTAGCACACTGATCACGCCCATCACCATAAACAGCACGGTCAGCACCAGCGTCAGGATCGCCAGGCTCAAAACCATTGGACCATAGCTGACAAACGGTGAAATCGCGGTCAACGGTACCAGGAGGAACATCAGCCAGCGGGCTACCCGATCGGTATGTGGTGCCAACTGTGCCCCATTACAAATTGTGCGAACAAACTGGGTGCCGAAAATCAGGGTAAGTCCCAGCAAAAACACCAGGCTCTGATTCGCCAACCACGGGTTATCAGGCCACAAGTACTGAAACGACACCCCATTGTGTATCCCGAAATAGATCCCATAGCTGATCGCGTACCCCATGTAGTGGGCATAGGCTTTATCTCGTACGGCGAGAAACAGGAACAGGTTGTAAATCACCAGTACCAGAAAACCGCCGTAATAGATTCCCAGTAAAATTTGCTCCTGCGCCAACTTAGGCAGGAATGCGGTGTTACTGTGCACGTTCAGACCGATATTCATCGATCCAGCTGTCTGGAAACGAAAGTAAAAGGTTTGTGTGGTGTGGGCGGCCAGGGTCACCGGAAAGACAAAATCCCGCAAATCCAATGGGCGTGTTTGGAAGGGGCGGCGATCGCCCGTGGCGACGTGCTGCCAGGCGCCATCCGCACCCGGCTGCCAGAAGTCCAGGTAATCAATGAGGGGATAGTCCTGCCTTATTACCAACTCCAGTGGTTGGGAGGAGGGATTCCTCAGGGTCACCGCTACCCAGTAGGCTGCAGTGCTGAAGCCAAAGTTCGCCTGCTCGCCGTCGGCAAGCACCGACCAGGATGGGCTATCGGATGTGAGAATATCGTCAATCGTCAGGTCGCCGTTTGCGTCCTTCAGCAGGCGGAGGTGAGGGCTAAGGTTTTGTGGCGATAAGCCATCCGCCACCCACAGTGAGGTCGCACAAGCCCCCTGCGACACGCAAAGCAGCACCAAAATCCAAACCCAACCTGCGATGCCCATCGTGCGGCGCCCCCAAAATTCTTATCGCTTTTTTATGACGCGGGATCTTACCACAGCTCTTCCACCTCAATGGCCATGTCAGCGCCTTCGACTAAACTCCGTCAATCCACCTTCCCTATTCCAATAGCGCAATTACCTGGGCTGCTGAATTCGGCATCCGCAGTCGGGCAAGAGAAAAAATAAGTTCACCGGACATTTTGTAGCCATGGATTTTTTAACCAGTCGTTGTTCGGCTCCAAGGACGGCCAGGCATATTGCCGTTTTTATGGCGATATGCCTCGCCTTACTGTTTCCGTTAAGCGGGCATGCCGATTGCGAACCAGATCCACCAAGCTCCGGTGATACCGTCACCTGCAGCGGCGCAACCAGCGATTTCTCCGTCAGGCAGCTGGATCAGCTCATCATCAACATTCTCGCGGGTGCCACTTTCAACGGTCCACTGGAAGCCCGCCAGATCGATAACCTGATTATCGATAATCAGGGCATCCTCAGCAACGTGGAATTCATCAACAATGGACTGGCGGATTTCACCAATCGGGCAACCGTCAATCAGGGCATTGAGGCCAGTGGCACCGGCAACCTGAACATATTCAATAACCCCGACGCCACCATTAATGGCGGGATACGCATTAACGGCAATGTGGAAACCCTGGTCGACAATGGCGGCGTGATTCAGGGGGAGTCGGTGGCCCTCGGCAGTGGCGATGACACGGTCATTAATCGCAGCGGAGCACGCATCAATAGCGTGGTGGAGCAGGGTTCTGGAAACGACAGTTTCTTAATGGAAGGCGGTTTTACCAATACAGTTTCGCAGGAGAGCGGCCGCGATCAAGCTACGGTACTCGACGGTGAGCTTACCAACTTTCAGGCAGGTAGTGGTAATGACACCCTGATTTGGAGTGGCGGTATAATCCGGAACCTGTTTATGCAGGATGGAAGCGATTTCGCGCGTTTGATCGGTCTAACCGACGTAAATTTGATGGCCAACCCAGTCGACGGTGGCCTCGACATGGATCAGCTGGATTGGGAGGGCACCATCGATGATCGACCCGATCGCCTGACAAACTGGGAGCAAATTCGTTTGCTCAATGGTTCCGAGCTCACCATGAATGGTGATTTGACGCTGGGTGACACGGGTACGCTGACCGGCAGTTTGTTTATCGATGGCAGCTCCACGCTTTTCGCCAACCGCGGACGCGTAGATATTCGCCCCCGAGTCATCGGCAATGTTGCGACACTTATCAACTCTGGCTTGATCGACTTTACCGGTAACTCCAGCCCCAATGACGTACTGACGCTAACCGGTAATTACATTGGCGCCGGCGGTAGCATGGCGCTGGATACCTTCCTTGGCACAGATGGTTCCCCGTCGGACTTTCTTAGAACCTTAGGTAATGAGAGTGGACGCACGTCCCTATTTATTAGCAATACGAATGGGCCAGGCGCATTGACTACCGGCGATGGCATTCTGGTTAATCAGGTCATCGATGGTGTCAGTACGGGTTCTACATTCAGTCTCGGTAACCGCGTTGCCGCAGGCCCATACGAATATCTGCTTTTTCGCGGTGGGTTTTCTGCTGGCTCAGAAAACAACTGGTATTTGCGCTCGAGCCTGCCCTCGGGATCGTCTAGCTCTTCTAGCTCCTCAGGCTCTTCCAGCTCGTCAGGGTCATCCAGTTCATCGAGCTCTTCAAGTTCGTCGAGCTCTTCAAGTTCGTCGAGCTCTTCAAGTTCGTCGAGCTCTTCAAGTTCGTCGAGCTCGTCCAGTTCGTCCAGCTCATCGAGCTCATCCAGTTCATCCAGTTCATCCAGTTCATCCAGTTCATCCAGTTCATCCAGTTCATCCAGTTCTTCAAGCTCTTCTAGCTCGTCCAGCTCATCGAGCTCATCCAGCTCATCCAGCTCATCCAGCTCATCCAGCTCATCCAGTTCTTCGAGTTCTTCGAGTTCTTCGAGTTCTTCGAGTTCTTCGAGTTCTTCGAGTTCTTCGAGTTCTTCGAGTTCTTCGAGTTCTTCGAGCTCGTCCAGTTCATCGAGTTCTTCAAGCTCTTCTAGCTCTTCTAGCTCGTCCAGCTCATCGAGCTCATCAAGCTCGTCCAGTTCGTCCAGTTCGTCCAGTTCGTCCAGCTCATCGAGTTCATCCAGCTCGTCCAGTTCATCAAGCTCATCCAGTTCATCGGGCTCCTCCACATCCAGCGGTAGTAGCTCTTCCAGCTCGTCGGGTTCTTCTACGTCTAGCGGCAGCAGTTCTTCCAGTTCCTCGGGTTCTTCAAGCTCCAGTAGCAGTAGCTCTTCGAGCTCAAGTAGCTCCTCATCGGGCAGCAGCTCCAGCGGAGGTAACATCCCCCTGATTCGTCCCGAGGTAGGCGTGGACATCGTGCTCCCCTCGGTAAGCCGTGCCCTGGGGCGGGAATCTCTCGGCACCTTCCACGAGAGAGAAGGTGAACAGGCCTGGTCCAAGCGCAATGATGGACTGAGTGGTGTCTGGGTACGCGCCTTTGGCAACAACATGCAGCAGGCCTTCGGGGGACTGGTGAACCCGGACTTCGACGGCACCCTCTGGGGGCTGCAGGTAGGCCTGCCGCTTTACGGACAGAGTCATGCGAACGGGCAAAAGGATATTTTCGGAATAATGCTGGGCACCGGCGGAGCCCATGGGGATACCCGCGGTTTTGCGCTAGGCGAAGAGAATGTCGCCACCGGTAAGATCGATCTCGATCAATACAATATTGGCGGCTACTGGACGCACCACTGGGCGGGAGGAGCCTATGTCGATAGCATTATTATGTATGCCGGCTTTGACGGTGAAGGCCGTTCAAATCTGAATATCAATACCGATATCGACGGCGATGAGTTACTCGCATCGGTGGAGGCGGGCGTACCCATACCATTGGACGGAACCTGGTACCTCGAACCCCAGGCACAAGTCATTTGGCAGCATCAACGCACCAGGAATACGCGCGATATCTTCTCGTCGATTACCTACGACAATGTGAATGCATTTACCGCACGCGTGGGTGGACGATTTGTTGCAGACATCAAACGCAACAACAGTACCTGGCGGCCCTACTTCAAGCTGAACGTGTGGCATGAAGACAATGGCTCGGATGCGGTCTGGTTCAATACAACACCCATCTTTGTCGAGCGCGGGCAGACGGTATTGGAAACCGGTATTGGACTCACCTCTGACTTTAGTGGCACCACCAGTCTATTCGGTATTATTGATTACACCACCGACATTGACTCCGGGGAGGTAGACGCCTTTGAGGCGCGTATCGGCTTCCACAAGAAGTGGTAAATTGATGAACAGATAAAGTAGCCCGCGCTCGCTGCCTTGACGCATTTGCAGTAAGCGCTTCAGCATTGCTCTCGTTATCGATATCCTTAGCGACTTGCCAGCAAAAAGTACAATGCAGGAGTCGCAGGTGGAAATTTCGGAGCTGTACCATTTCCCGGTAAAATCCCTGCAGGGACATAAAGCCAGCCGGTTGCCGCTGGATAAATTTGGCGCGATGAACGATCGCCGCTGGATGCTGGTGGATGAGCAGAATCAATTTGTGACCCAGCGGCGATTGCGGGCTATGGCGCAATTGAAGGCCACCGCAATCGGGGATGGCCTGCTGCTGGAAAATCCGCAGGGTGAATCGCTGGCGGTCGCGCAACCTGATGTAAATGCCGAATTACGCGATGTTCGCGTCTGGCACGACAGCGTCACCGCCCGCGACGCAGGTGACACGGCGGCGCGGTGGTTGAGCGCACAACTGCACACTCCTGTACGCCTCGTCGCGATGGGCAAAGAGTTCAACCGCCCACTACAATCTCCCCGCAGCGATCGTCAGGTTGGCTTCGCCGATGCTGCGCCGCTTCTGGTCATCAGCCAGGCATCACTGGACGACTTAAATAGTCGCCTGGATAAACCCGTCTCCATGCTGCGCTTTCGTCCAAATCTGGTGATCAGTGATTGTGCGCCTTTTGCGGAAGATGAATGGAGCACACTAACGGTGCACACTGCCGGGGGGCCTATCGAATTCGATTGCACCCAACCCTGCGCCCGCTGCGCCATACCCGGGTTGGACCCGCACACCGGCCGCGCACAAAAAGAGCCCCTGAAAACGCTGGCACAGTACCGGCGGTGGGACGATGGACAAATTTACTTCGGCATGAACCTGGCACCCGCCGCGGCCAATCAGGCAGGCTTCACAATTTGCGTGGGCGACAAAGTAGAAGTGCGCTGAACCAAGCCCAGCCCAGCCCAGCAGAGACGAGCCAGCAGACACGAGAGTAAAACCAACCCTCAATTCAGCAGGATAAGGAACACCTAATGGCACTCACCCCATCCAGTATGATCCCACTCGGCACCCCCATGCCCGCATTCACACTCCCCAATGCCGATGGTACACCGATCGACAGCCGTGCATTTTCTGGCAAGCCATTACTGGTCATGTTCATCTGCAATCACTGCCCCTTCGTGAAGCATATCGCTGATGCACTAGCGACATTCGGCCAGGAGACAATGCCAAAGGGCCTGGGGGTTGTGGCGATCAATAGTAACGACTTTGCCAGTTACCCGGAGGACAGTCCGGCCAAAATGCGCGAAGAGATTGCCTTGCGCGGATATGGGTTTGAATATCTCGTGGATGAGGAGCAGTCCGTGGCAAAAGCGTTTGATGCAACCTGTACGCCGGACTTTTTCCTTTTCGATGCAGAGGGAAAGCTTGTGTACCGCGGACAGTTTGATGACAGTAGCCCGGGTAACGATGCGCCGGTCAACGGCAGAGATTTGCATGCCGCGGTGGACGCGGTGTTAGCGGGCAAGGAACCTGTGCAGGATCAGGTGGCTTCGATTGGCTGCAATATAAAGTGGAAGTAGCCGTGGGTAAGGTGTTCCCGGTGCCGGCACCGGGAACCTTGCCGGATTCACACCAGCGCTAGGCAGCGCTAGGCAGCGCTAGGCAGCGCTTTTCAGGAACGCCAGCATCCAGCGCGCGACTGCGCTCTCGTGAATGTCGTTGTGCAACGACTCCTTGCCTTTCTCGACCATATCTTCGCCGAATACCTCTTTGCGCAATTCCATCAGCCCCTGTGAATAAGGTTTGGTGAACTCCGGATGCGCCTGCATGGTAAGCATGTGCTCACCGACCTGCAGCATCGCATAGGGACAGAAGTCGCTGGAGGCGATCACCTTGGTCTCGGGTGGCAGCGCCACCACCTGGTCCTGGTGACTGACCAGCAGGCTGAATTGCGCCTGCGGCTCTACCATCCACGACGGTGTCTCTTGCACCTCGTAGCTATGCACTCCAACGCCCCAGCCCTTGTCGGATTTGCGCGCCTCGCCACCCAGGGCATGCGCAATAATCTGGTGGCCAAAGCAGATTCCCAGGGTCGGCTTCTCGCGGCGGTGCAACGCGCGCACAAACTCCATCAACGGCGCAATCCACGGCTGGTCGTCGTAGACGCCGGTTTTACTGCCGGTAATCAGGTAGGCATCCACTTCGTCGATATCCGCCGGATACTCACCGTGCTGCACCTCATAGGTAACAAACGTCAGCGACTCGTCCTCGCGTTTCAGCAGCGCCGCGAACATCTCCGGGTACTCCCCGAATTCGGCCACTAGCTGCGGGCGCACATCGTCCGTTTTGAGAACACCAATCTTCATTACTTCACCCATTCTCAGATAACCATCATTTTTGTGATCACATTATTGCCGCAGTACCGCCAGCCCACAAGCCCGCGCCGGAATGTCACCCAATCAAACGCAAGAAAGTTTCGTCAATCGACAGGCAGCTAGACTGAAAGTGTCGTGAAAATGGCAATGCCGGACTGCATTGTCGCACTACTAAGAAGTTTAAGGAGCGATCTTATGAACAGACTCGGTCTGGCCGCTGCATTCCTCGCAGCCACCCTCGCCAGTAGCCAGTGCCTGGCAGACCTGGAGCAGGGCGACTTTATCATCCGTATTGGCTGGGGACTGGTGGATCCAGACGATGAATCCGACCCGCTACTGATCGATAACACCATCGAGCTCACAAATACTCGCGTACTGGTGGACGACGGCGATAGCGCGACCTTCACCGGTACCTGGATGTTCGCAGATCACTTCGGCCTGGGGCTACTGGCGGCACTGCCATTCGAGCACGACCTGGATGTTATCGGCCTGCCCAACCCCGACAACCCCAACGCCCGGCTCGGCAAGGTCGATCTGGGCAGCATCGAGCATCTCCCGCCGACCCTCACCGTGCAGTGGTTCCCCACCTGCAAGGAGTCCTGGGTACAACCCTACTTCGGGCTCGGAGTGAATTTCACGACCTTCTCCGACGAAAATATCTCGACGGTAGCCAATGACTACTTCGCCGATGTACTCGGCGCTGTCAGTCGCGCCAACCTGCGCCTCGATGACTCCTGGGGGCTCGCCGGCGAGATCGGCGTGGATGTGATGTTCGGCCCGGATAGCAACTGGCTGTTCAACGCCGCGGTGTGGTACTTGGATATCGACACCGAGGCGAAGATCAATTTCCGCAGCCGCGGCGACACCGTTACCCGCATCACCACCGATGTGGATATCGATCCCTTTGTTTACTCAATCGGAATCGGCTACAAGTTCTAGACGCACCCCGCGCGAGCGCACCAGCGCTCGCGCACCTCTCTCCTGATCTATCTCCTAGCCTCACTCCCCACATCTCCAGACATGCATAGGATTCAGCGCCACCCCTCTGGCGACAGTTGCGCATCTGTGTCGATAATTGGGCGCAGCAGCGCCCCGACTAGACCGTCGGCAATAGTTGCAGCGACGGAATAAGCATCCGTACTGCCTCTCCCCAAGTCATCGCTGCCATTTTCATGTATGATTGCGCGCCAACTGACTATTTTTTAGCCGGCAGGTGAACCAGAGGAGACATAATGACGACATCCACCTCCCCCAGCGAGATCCAACCCCCAGCCTCCGGCAAAAAAACCGCCTTTACCCGCTTTCTCGATACCGTAGAGTGGCTGGGTAACCTGCTGCCCCACCCCATCACCCTGTTTGCCATGTTTGCCCTTGGGGTGATCGTGCTGAGTGGTATCGCGTCCTTCTTTGGACTGTCGGTGGTGGACCCACGCCCGGAGGGTGCCGCCGGCCGTGCTGCCGACGGTGTTATCCACGTGGTGAACCTGCTGTCCGGTGAGGGGCTCAGGACCATTGTCACCACACTGGTGACCAACTTTACCGGCTTCGCCCCACTGGGCACGGTGCTGGTAGCCCTGCTGGGTGTGGGGATTGCCGAGCATTCCGGCCTGCTCTCCGCGGCCGTGCGCGGCATGGTGCTGAAGGCTTCCAAACGCACCGTGACGGTGATCGTGGTGTTTGCCGGCATCATCTCCAACACCGCATCGGAACTCGGCTACGTGGTGTTAATTCCGCTGGCGGCGATGATCTTCCACTCCCTCGGCCGCCACCCGCTGGCGGGCCTGGCCGCGGCGTTTGCCGGCGTGTCTGGCGGCTACAGTGCCAACCTGCTGCTGGGCACCGTCGACCCACTGCTGTCCGGCATCACCGAATCCGCCGCGCACATGATCGATCCTAATTATGTCGTGGGCCCGGAGGTGAACTGGTACTTCATGATCATCAGTACCTTCCTGATCACAATTGTGGGCAGCTGGGTAACCCTGGCGATCGTGGAACCCAAGCTCGGCAAATACGATAACAGCGAAGCCTCCGTGGACCTGTCCCAGGACAAGATGACCGAGCTCACCGCGGATGAGAAACGCGGGCTCAAATACGCGGGCCTTGCGGTGCTGGGCGTGTGCGGTTTGCTGGCACTCACCATTGTTCCCGAGTGGGGCGTACTGCGTAACCAGGAGACCGGCCTGGTGGCGGGCTCGCCCTTCCTGAAAGGCATCGTGGCACTGATTGTGGTGTTCTTCGCCATCCCCGGCTTCGTCTACGGCAAGACCGTGGGCACCATGAACAACGACCGCGACGTGATTGACGCCATGTCCAAGAGCATGGGCACCATGGGCATGTACATCGTACTGGTGTTCTTCGCAGCGCAGTTTGTGGCCTTCTTCAAGATGACCAACCTGGGCACCATCTTTGCGGTGCTGGGCGCCGAGGCCCTGCAGAGTATTGGCCTGACCGGCCCGATTCTGTTCCTGTTCTTTATCATGATGTGTGGCGTGGTGAATCTGAGCCTTGGCAGCGCCTCCGCGCAGTGGGCCGTCACTGCGCCGATCTTCGTGCCCATGCTGATGCTGCTGGGCTACGCACCAGAAGTCATTCAAGCGGCCTACCGTATCGGCGATTCGGTGACCAACATCATTACCCCGATGATGAGCTATTTCGGCCTGATCGTATCCTTCGCCACCCGCTATAAGAAGGACCTGGGGATGGGTACGCTGATCGCAACCATGATCCCCTACTCCATCTTCTTCTTCGTTGGCTGGACCCTGCTGTTCTTCCTGTGGGTATTTGTTGCCGGCATGCCGGTGGGCCCGGGTGCGGCGACGTACTTCACTATGTAAGTACATGTAAGTAATTATAAATAGCCACTCTGCAGGGCTCTGCCTAGGAACACAGAGTCACAAAGATTGATTCCTGCGGCGGTGCATGGTTTGCTTCTCTGAAGCCATGCACCGCATAACAGGATTGTTCTTGTGAAAAAGCCCCTAACTGCCCGCTCCTTTTGCGCCCTTACCTTTTCTACACTTTCCTTTTTTAGCCTTTCCTTTTCCGCTCTGGCATTTTTCAGCCACGGCGCCCTCGCGCAAAACCAACCCGACAGCCTCGACGCAGCCCTCAAGAAAGCCGAGGACAAGGTGATCGAGTGGCGACGCCATATCCACCAGAACCCGGAACTGGGCAATCGCGAGTTTGAAACCGCCAAGTACATTACTCGGCACCTGCAAGCCCTGGGCATGGAAGTGGAAACCGGCATTGCCCACACCGGAGTGATCGGTTTCCTCAAGGGTGGCCAGACGGGGCCTACGGTGGCGCTGCGCGCGGACATGGACGCACTGCCGGTGACCGAGCAGGTGGATCTTCCCTTCGCCTCAAAGGCAACGACCCAGTACAACGGTGAGGAAGTCGGTGTGATGCACGCCTGTGGGCACGACACCCATGTAGCCATGCTGATGGGCGCCGCCGAGGTTCTCGCCGGGATGCGCGACGAGCTCGCCGGCAACATCCTGTTTATCTTCCAGCCCGCCGAAGAAGGAGCGCCGGAAGGCGAGGAAGGTGGTGCAGAGTTAATGCTCGAGGAGGGCCTGTTTAACAAGTACAAACCCGAGGTCGCGTTCGGCCAGCACGTTACCTCAGGGCTGCCCTCCGGTGTCATCGGCTATCGGTCCGGCCCCTTAATGGCGAGTTCCGACCAATTCAAAATTCATGTGCATGGCCGCCAGACGCATGGCTCACGCCCCTGGGGCGGTGTCGACCCGATTACCGCCGCAGCGCAAATCGTCATGGGCACCCAGACGCTGGTCAGTCGCCAGATTGATATCACCAAGGAGCCCGCCGTAGTTTCCTTCGGCATTATCGACGGTGGCGTGCGCAACAATATTATTCCCGACAGCGTGTATATGAATGGCACCATCCGCAATTTCGATATGGATAACCGCCAGGAAATTTTCAAACGCCTGAAAGTCACCGCGGAAAAAATTGCCGAAGCCAGTGGCGCAGAAGCCAAGGTGGAAATTCTCGAGGGCTACCCGGTAACCGTGAATAATCCCGCGCTTACCGCAGAGGCCATTCCCGCACTGCAAGCCGCCGCGGGCGACGATAAGGTCAAGGTAATTCCTAAAATTACCGGCGCCGAGGATTTCTCCTTCTTCGCCAATGAAATTCCAGGGTTCTACTATTTCCTGGGGGTAACACCCGCGGGTACCGACCCATCCACTGCTGCCAGTAATCATTCACCGCGGTTTTACGTGGATGAAAGTGCGCTCAAAGTGGGTACCAGGGCAATCACCCAACTGACCATTGATTACCTGGACAAACGGCAAAACCAGTAATCGTGCACAATAAAAAAGGCGATCTTACGATCGCCTTTTTTATTTACAGGGCCTGATATTTACAGAGCCCTAGCAGAAGTCCCAGCGCTTACGCCGACTCGGTGCGGCGCTGCGGACGACGCCGACGCTGCCCCGGCTTGGCGCCGTTGCCGTTACCGTTGCGCTCGTTGCCGCCGCGGCCTTCCGCCCGGTTGCCATGGTCGCGGTTGCCAGAAGTGCGGCGATTTCCGGAAAGCTTGTTGCCTCCGGAGTTGTTGCCCCCAGACTTGTTGCCTGCAGGTTTATTCCCGCCGGTTTTGCCAGTGCCCGGTTTGCCGCGGCCACCGCCACGGCGCACCTGTGCACCTTTCCCCGCCTTGCCGCCGGATTCCGGCACTGCGTGATCCGGCTCAAAGCCCTCGATCTCTTCGCGCTCAATTGGCTTCTGGATCAGTCGTTCGATATCCCGCAACTGCTTGATTTCATCGGCAGAGACCAAAGATACCGCATGCCCAGAGGCACCCGCACGGCCGGTGCGGCCGATGCGATGCACGTAGTCTTCCGGCACATTCGGCAAGTCGAAGTTCACCACTTGCGGCAGCTGGTCAATGTCGATACCGCGCGCGGCAATATCTGTGGCTACCAGGATCTGTACCTTGCCATTCTTGAATTCTGCCAGCGCCTTGGTACGCGCATTCTGACTCTTGTTGCCGTGAATCGCCGCCGCAGGGATGCGGTGCTGCTCCAGCTGCTTGGCCAGTCGGTTGGCGCCGTGCTTGGTGCGGCTGAATACCAGCGCCTGATGCCAGCCATTTTCCTTGATCAGGTGGCACAGCAAAGAGGCCTTGCGAGACTTATCCACCGGGTGCAATTTTTGCTGCACGGTTTTGGTGGTGCTGTTGCGCGGCGCCACGTCGATCTCCACCGGGTCGTTTACCAGGCCCTTGGCCAGGCTGCGAATTTCCGGTGAGAAAGTTGCAGAGAACAGCAAGTTCTGACGCTTCTCCGGCAGCACCCGCAGAATTTTTTTGATGTCGTGAATAAAGCCCATATCGAGCATGCGATCGGCTTCGTCCAGCACCAGCGTCTCCAGCCGATCAAACTTGATCGCGCGCTGGTTGTACAGGTCGAGCAGGCGGCCCGGGGTAGCCACCAAGATGTCCGCGCCACCACGCAAGCGCATCATTTGCGGATTGATTTTTACCCCACCAAACACAACGGAGTGCCGCATGGGCAAGTGTTCACTGTAGCTTTGCACATTGTCGAACACCTGCGCCGCAAGCTCGCGCGTTGGGGTCAGCACCAGCGCACGTACCTGGTTGTTGCGCGCACGCGGGCCGGCACTCAGCCGGTGCAGCAGGGGCAGGGTAAAGCCGGCGGTTTTACCGGTACCGGTCTGTGCCGCCGCCATGACGTCGCCACCGCGCATCACCACCGGAATGGCTTGCTGCTGGATAGGGGTAGGTTGGGTATAGCCCTGCTCTGCCACGGCGCGGGCAATTTCCGGCGCGAGGCCGAGATCTTCAAACAACATAATGTATCTTCTTGCAGGCGACCGCAGTGAGAGACCGGGTCAACCAGAGGTGAATTCGTGAAACCCGTGCCGAAACCACAATAACTTGCGGTGTTCCACGGTCGGTTTCGAGTTGCCGCCTTAGGCGTAGGCCGAAATTCCGATTCGGCTGGGTGCGGCATTCAGTAGGAAGAGTTCAGACACACTGATGAGTACAGTGTTCTAGAAATGAGCCGGGTAATGATCCGGCCTACAGATGACGCATCTGGCACATTGGCCAGCCGCGGCACTATACCACAGCACGGCAGACTGCCTAGTTTTAAATTTACCCGCGCCCGCGGTTAATCCTTAGGGAAAGTGGGGTTAATTTGTTGGGCAGCCAGCGGAACTCCCGCGGGTTGAGAAACCGTTGACATTGTCGCCGCCAGAGGGTTTTCTAGGAAACGCCAAGCGATAAAACACGCTTTTCTGGGCTATACCTAACAACAGCTAATAATAATTTCCGGAGCACCCCATGGAATCGAGCCCCCTTATCTCTATCGGCCTGCCGATCTCACTATTCATCATCATGATCGGTATTGGCATGACCCTGACAGCGCGGGATTTTCACCAGGTTACCGTCAAACCTGGCGGGCTGATTCTCGGCAGCATCACCCAGATTCTCTTGATGCCAGCCATCGCCTTTGCACTGGCCTGGGCGCTCACACTGCCGCCGGCCATGGCGGTGGGCCTGGTTATCATCGCAGCCTGCCCCGGCGGCACCACTTCCAACCTGTTTACCATGCTGGCGCGCGGCAATGTCGCACTGTCCATCGTACTCACCATTTCTGCTAGCCTGATTACCATCATGACGATACCGGTATTCGCCAACTACGCACTGCAACTGTATTACGGCGCGCAACAGGAAATTGCGCTGCCGTTCGCGCGTACCGTGCTGATGCTGTCTGCAATCGTGCTGCTGCCGGTTGCCATCGGTATGACCGTAAAGGCATTGCGCCCCGCATTTGCGGAGCGTGCTGAGGGCTTTGTGAGTATCTTTGGCGGGCTGGTGCTGGTGTTGCTGGTTGTGGGCATCGTATACGGCGTGCGCGACCGTTTCTTCGACCTGATGGCGCAGGCCGGCCCGGCAACCATTGCCCTGAACTTACTGGGTATCGCACTGGGCTTCCTGAGCGCGAAGCTGGTGGGCCTGGGTAAGCGCGAAGGACTGGCAATCGCCACCGAACTGGGGATCAAAAACGGCACTCTGGGCCTGATGGTGACGCTGACGCTGATGCACTCCGATGAAATGTCGGTACCGTCGGCCATCTACGGGGTCATCATGTTCCCGATCGGATTTATGCTGGTGGCTTATGGACGCCGCGTGGTTAAGCAGAGTGAAGCAACTGGCACTTACGAAGACCGGCTCAACCCCACCTGAAAATTCGCGAAGGTTGACCGGGTAAGGGGTAAGGAGCCGGCTTGTGGACGCAACAACAATGATCCAGCGGGCTTCTTTCAATCCAGCAGCGTCCTAAAATCCAGCCGGCACCTTTGCGCGTATCACCTCCGATTCGCCAAGCACACTTGAGGATTCAGGCATCTATTATGACAACGCGCATTAACGGCGACTTTTCCCAAAGAGTGGTAGTCCGCCCGCAGCAGTATGATTGGGTGGCATCGCCGATGCCCGGTGTGGAACGCATGATGCTGGACCGGATTGGTGATGAAGTTGCCCGAGCCACCTCGCTCGTGCGCTACGCGCCCAACAGTGCATTCTCACCCCACGTCCATGGAGGGGGTGAAGAATTCCTGGTACTGGAAGGCGTCTTCTCCGATGAGCACCGGAACTATGGCAAAGGCAGTTACGTACGCAACCCAATCGGCACCTCCCACACCCCGAAAATTGGCGAAGAGGGCGCGACCATTTTCGTCAAGCTGCATCAATTCGACGAAGCCGACACAGAACAGAAGGTCATCGATACCACTACCCAGCCCTGGCTGCCGGGGCTAGTCAGCGGACTGCAAGTTATGCCACTGCATGAGCACGGCACCGAGCGTGTCGCGCTGGTAAAGTGGGCGCCCAATACGCAATTCAATAGTCACCAACACTGGGGCGGTGAAGAAATTTTCGTAATAGAGGGCACCTTTTACGACGAGCACGGCAGCTATCCGGCGGGCTCCTGGTTGCGCAGCCCGCACTTCAGTCGGCATACCCCGTTTACCAAAGAAGACGGTGCACTAATTTATGTGAAGACCGGCCACCTGCCAGCTTGAGCAGGAAAACGTTCAGTGCACGACCGCCGTAAATGGACGTAGGTGACAGCACAGAAACACTCACCTTCGTCGGTTTTCCAATCCTCGCCGCCTTCCCTCTTTCCTCTTTATCCGCCGGCGTGGTTGCCCACCAGCTGCCCTTATCCCCGCCCCTCCTCAACGCAGAGAGTGCGCGCGGCAAAGGTCAATCAAAAACCCATTCAAAACCAACCAAAAACCTGACTTTTCGGTCGAAAAATTCAGAGCGGAGTCCGCTGTGCTGCACACCTTTTCGGTTAGTACCCGACATGACCTCACAGTAATCCACCGTGCTGCTTGTGGCCACCCAGTCGCAGGCAGCTGAAAAAAAAATAGTGATATGATCAGCGCGCACAACACAAATAATTAGGTTTCCACATGCCACGTTGGTTGAAGCAGCTTGCCGCTGCAGTATTCATTTTGGTGCTTGCGCTCGGCACCTTTCTCACCTTTACCCTGCGCGCGAGCCTGCCAACACTCGACGGCGAGATTGCGGTGAGTTCAGGCCTCAACGCCCCGGCGACACTGGCGCGTGACGACAAGGGCATCGCGGTAATTACCGCAGCCAACCGTCTGGATGCGGCCTATGCGATGGGCTTTGCCCACGGCCAGGACCGTTTTTTCCAGATGGACCTGGCATCCCGGCTCGCCAGCGGTGAACTTGCAGAGCTGTTTGGCAGCATCGCGCTGGATGCCGATAAAAAGTATCGCGTGCACCAGCTGCGCCGCCGCGCCAATGAAGCCCTCGCGCAGATTCCTGCCGAGGAGCGCGCCATTCTGGATATCTACGCCGAAGGCGTGAATGCCGGCCTCGCCAGCCTCGGCAGCAAGCCCTTCGAATATCACTTGTTACGTGTCGAGCCCAAGCCGTGGTCTCCCACCGAATCCATGCTGGTGTCCATGTCGATGTTCATCCAGATGACCGGCAAGCTGGCGCAATCGGATTACGCCCGCGATCTGCTGCTGCGCGCCGGTGGTGAAACCCTACTGGAATTCATCCAGCCCCAGGGTACCCAGTGGGATACCGCCATTGATGGCACCAGGTATGCGACCCCGGCAATCCCATCCGAGGCCACCTTTGCGATTAACGGCGCGAGCGCGCCCAGCGAAACCAACGAGCTGGCCGGTGTCTCTCCCGAACCTGGCCCTATGAATGGCTCCAACAGCTGGGCCATCAGCGGTGCCAAGACCAGCCACGGTGGTGCACTGCTGTCCAACGACCCGCACCTTGGTATGGCCATTCCGCATATCTGGTACCGCGTGCAGCTCAATTACACCAGTCCCGCGGGCAACGCGGTGCACATGAACGGGGTGAGCTTCCCCGGTATGCCCGCCATGGCCATCGGCACCAATGGCAAAGTTGCCTGGAGCATGACCAACTCGGCGGGTGATTGGGCTGATTACATCGTGCTGGAACACGATGAAACCCACTATGAAGCGCCCCAGGGCCGCCAGCCATTTGATCGTCAGACCGAAACCATCCGCGTCAAGGGCGAAAAGTCGGTAACGCTGGAGATCGACAACACCATCTGGGGCCCAGCCGTTACTTTGCAAGATGGGCAACGTGCGGCCTATCGCTGGCTGGTACAGTATGCGGAAGCACTGAACCCGCTGCCGTTCCTGAATCTGGACGACGCGGTGACCGCGGCCGAGGCTGCGGATATCGCCCACCGCTCCGGCATCAGCCCGTTCAACTTTGTGGTTGCGGACAGCGCAGGTGAAATCCTGTGGACCATCCTTGGCCGTATCCCCGAGCGCGGCAGTGTGCCCAGTGAGCGCCTGGTGCCCTGGCAGCAGGTAGACGACACTTGGCGCGGCTGGTTGCAGCCGGCGGACTATCCGATGATTACCAGTAAACAGCTGGATTACATCTGGACCGCCAACAACCGTATTGTCGGTGACAAGATGCGTGACCAGATCGGACGCGGCACCTATGCCCTGGGTACCCGCGGCTGGTTGATCGAGCAGGACCTGATCGCTACCGAGCAATTCGATGAACTGCGCATGACCGAAATGCTGCAAAACAATCGGGCGGAAACCGTTTCCGGCTGGCGCGACCACCTGCTCGACTGGATGGAGCCACTCACGGACCTGTCCGCAGACGAGCACAGTGCCCTGACCGCACTCACCGACTGGACCGCGCGGGCAGCCGTCGACGATGTTGGTTACACCGTGGCACGGGAATACCAGCGCGAGTTCACCCGAGCCATGAACCGCGCCCTGCAGGAAACCCTGGTAAATAACGAAGTGATCTCTGCGGAACACGACGAGGTGTGGCTGTTCAACAGTAACAGTGAGGGCGCCCTGGCGAAGATCCGCGACCAGCAGCCGACGCACTGGCTGCCGCAAGGCTTTGACAACTGGCTCGCGTTCCAGCGCGTGGTGTTGCAATCGGTACTGGCCGACCTGGTTGAAAAACACGGCGCGCTGGCGCAGGCAAACTGGGGCAAACACAATGCGCTGCAAATGCACCACCCGCTGGCCTCGGCGCTGCCTGGGTTCCTGGGCGAGCGGCTGAATATGCCAGCGAGTGAACAGGCCGGTGACAGCTACATGCCACTGGCCCAGCGACCCAAGCACGGCCAGTCCATGCGCTTCGTGGTAAGCCCGGGTAAAGAGCAGGACGGTTTCCTGATTATGCCCGGCGGCCAGAGTGGCCACCCTCTTTCCGATTTTTACAGCGCCGGCCACGCCGACTGGGTCAATGCAGAAAACACCCCGCTGCTGCCGGGCGCGGTGATTCACACGCTGACGCTTTCGCCACAATATTCGCCACAATAATGGGAAGCTAAACCTACATTGGTTTTTGATCGATCAAAATGAAAAAGCCCCGCTAAGCGGGGCTTTTTTTTGGGTAACGTTTTCGAAAAATTCTCTCAAGTAACGTTTTTAAGCAACTTAGCCGACTTCGGCAAGATTGCCTTTGCTTTCCAGCCACTGTTTGCGATCGCTCGCACGCTTTTTCGCCAGCAGCATATCCAGCAACTGGTTGCTGTCATCGCCGGGCTCAATAAACAGCTGCACCAGTCGACGGGTATTCGGGTCCATGGTGGTTTCGCGCAGCTGCAGCGGGTTCATCTCACCCAAGCCCTTGAATCGTGTTACCTGGATCTTGCCTTTCTTTTTCTCTGCGGCAATGCGGTCGAGAATGCCCTGGCGCTCGGCATCATCCAGCGCGTAGTAGACGTCCTTGCCGATATCGATACGGAACAGTGGTGGCATCGCCACGTACACATGGCCGGCAGTAATCAGCGGGCGGAAGTGGCGCAGGAACAGCGCACACAACAGGGTGGCAATGTGCAGGCCGTCGGAGTCCGCATCGGCGAGGATACAGATTTTGTTGTAGCGCAAACCCTCGAGGTTATCGCTACCCGGGTCCACCCCGAGAGCCACGGCGATATCGTGCACTTCCTGGCTGGCGAGGATTTCACTGGAGTCTACCTCCCAGGTATTCAGGATCTTACCGCGCAGCGGCATGATCGCCTGGAACTCGCGATCCCGCGCCTGCTTGGCGGAACCACCCGCAGAGTCACCCTCTACCAGGAAAAGTTCGGAGCGACTGGTGTCGCCGCTGGAACAATCGGCGAGCTTGCCCGGCAGTGCAGGGCCCGAAGTCACTTTCTTGCGCGCGACTTTTTTCGCCGAGCGCAAACGTTTCTGTGCATTGCTAATGCACAGCTCGGCGAGCTTGTCGCCGTCTTCGGTGTGCTGGTTCAGCCACAGGCCAAACGCATCTTTGGCCACCCCGGAGATAAATGCGGTGGCTTCACGGGAACTCAGGCGCTCCTTGGTCTGCCCGGAAAACTGCGGGTCGGCCAGCTTGGCAGAAAGCACGTAAGAACACTGGTTCCAGATATCTTCCGGGCCCAGTTTTACCCCGCGGGGTAACAGGTTGCGGATTTCGCAGTACTCGCGCATGGCATCCAGCAGGCCTGCACGCAGGCCATTTACGTGGGTACCACCCTGCGCGGTTGGAATCAGGTTCACATAGGATTCGGCGGTTACCTCGCCGCCTTCCGGCAGCCACTGCACTGCCCAATCGGCCGCTTCGGTTTCCGCGGCGAAGTTGCCTACGAACGGCTCTGCCGGCAGTACTTCCCAGCCCTGGTTTGCCGCAGCCAGGTAATCCTTGAGGCCATCCTCATAAAACCACTGGTCGGACTCGCCATCCTGTTCATTGATGAAGGTAACGCTGAGACCGGGGCAAAGTACCGCTTTGGCGCGCAGCAGATGGCGCAGGCGCGGTACCGAGAACTTGAAAGAATCAAAATACTTGGGGTCCGGCAGGAAACGCACGCTGGTGCCGGTGGTGCGTTTACCGCACTCGCCCACCACTTCCAAATCAGAGGCTTTGTCACCGTCCTGGAAGCCAATGCGGTGAATCTTGCCATCGCGCTGGATGGTAACTTCCAGCACCTTGGACAGCGCATTTACCACGGACACACCCACGCCGTGCAGGCCGCCAGAGAACTGGTAGTTGTTGTTGGAGAATTTACCACCGGCGTGCAGCGTCGACAGGATCACCTCCACACCTGGGCGCCCCTGCTCCGGGTGGATATCCACGGGCATACCGCGGCCATCATCACTCACGGAGATGGAGTGGTCCTTGTGCAACACCACTTCAATTTTTTTCGCATGCCCGGCGAGGGCTTCATCGACACTGTTGTCGATCACTTCCTGGGCGAGGTGGTTGGGACGGGTGGTTTCGGTATACATCCCCGGGCGCTTTTTCACCGGGTCGAGTCCCGTCAATACCTCGATATCTTCTGCGGAGTAATTGGCCATAGATTCTGTTCGCCGTGGCCGGCGCCTACTGCTTGGGTGTTGTTATGGGTTTTGTTACAGGTTCAAAAAAATGTCGTCAGCGATCTGCAAACAGGAAATCTACCAGCGGAGCCATATAACGATCAAATCCCTGAAAACTGTGATCGCCCTGACCCTCGACCGTCTGGCGCTGGCCCAGGTAAAACTGCTCGGCCTCGGCGCAGTCCAGTGTCTCGTCACCGCGCTGCGCAAGCAACCAGTAACGCCCGCCCAAGGTAGCGGGAATTTGCGCCTCCAGGCGCTGCATATTATCCACATCTTGCCGCCGCAACCGATAGGTGAAGTCCTCACCGCTATACGGCTTCAGGTCCTGGCCGACATAGTCCGGCATAAAGCGCGATGGTGTCACCGCGGGGTTTACCACCACCGCCGGCAACCTGTGCTGTTCTGCCAGCCAGGTGCTCCAGAAACCGCCCATGGAACTACCCACAAGACCAATTGGGCCCCGATGTTGCGCAGTGAAATCTGCCACGGCCTTGCCGAGCGCAGCCGCGGCCTGGTCCGGATAGGGCGAAATCAACGGCGCGTAGAACACGATTTCCGGACGGTTAGCCTGCAGCCACTGTTTCAGCTGCTGACATTTGAACGACTGCGGTGAAGACAGGAACCCGTGCAGGTATATAAGCAGCGGGCGATCTTGGCTGGATTGAGTATCAGATTGCGACATGCGGGGGATTATAACGATGCCGCCGGCAGATGCACCGGCGGCAGTCATCAGATGCCTCAGCGCAGGGACTCGTTCAGGCTGGCAAAGGCACGACGCAGGTCCACGCGCATGTCGCTCCAGAAGGTCACGTTGTTAAAGCGCTCAAGGCGCCCATGCGGGCCGAGGCTGCCAAAGTTCTCGCCGATGTCCCGGCGATCACTAAAACGCATCACTGGGTTGCCATTCGTATCGGTCAACTCGCCGGACAGCACACCGTGCGCACTCTGGGTAGTGTAACTGCGCCATGGCGATACCATCGGGTCGATGGGTGCACCAAGGGCGAAGCGGCTCAGGTCCAGCTGCATCACATAATCGGCTTCGGCACGGTCGGCAACCAGCTCACTCTGGCGAGGCTGTAGGAAGCGCTCGCTCAGGGTTTCGCCCAGCAATGCCTGCAACTTGACCAAATCTTTATTGCGCAGCTCGTAGTCCTTTGGGCGCAGCGGAGAACCTGCAGATGGGGAGCGCCTGGTGTACTCCACCGCAACCGGCTCCAGGTAAACCTTGGCACCGCTCAGATCGAAGGCAAACGCCGCACTGACACTATCGAGGCCGGTTTTGCGTGGGACAAGGCCGTCCTGCTCATCGGACGGTGACGCAACCGGGGTTTGCACACAACCGGCAACCAATACCGCGGCAGCCAACAGGGAGAGAGTGTAGGGAGAACGTTTCTGCATGGTGACCTCACTTCCTGATGAATGTGTTGGGGTTGCAGTGCCCACCGCTCGTCACCAGAGGCAGACCAGCAGCTTCACCGCGCGAATCCGGTACCACCAAACCGCGAATTCAGGTGCCATTTTATAATAGACAGCCGGCGGTGTAGTCATCAACGCGCGGTTAAGAAGCGCAAAGGGGGGAATATTCTGTGCGCGTGCACAAACGCCGGATCAGTACCCCGAAGAGGCCAGATCAACACTGTATTCGGCGATAGCCACCCGTTCCACGCCGGTTTCATAGCTGCCGTCCTGATGCAGGTCGAACCAGCGGTAACCGGGCATCTGGTCGTCCACCGCAAACGGGCCGCTACCCGGGGTGAACTGTACCGAGGTGGAGGGCGTTGCATGCAGGCCGACGCTGCCGAGATGGTTGTCGTACTGCTGATGGACGTGCCCCCAAGTGATCGCGCGCACATTCTGCGCGTTGCGCACCAGCTCGATAAAGGCATCACACCCGTCGCGCAGCATATGGCCATCGATCCAGTGGCTTCCCACCGGTACCGGCTGGTGATGCATCATCAGCAGCAGGTGGGAGTCGCTGTGACTGGCAATCAGCTGTTCGATACGGTCGAGTTCTTCCGCACTGAAGCCACCACAGATTTGCCCGGGCACACTGGTGTCGAGCAACAGCAAACGCCAGTTGCCAAGCTCAACGACTTCCGGACGGCGCTGAGGTGCCAGTTGGTCCATGCGCTGCGGGTTGTCGTGGTTGCCGGGGATCCAGTACCAGGGTGCGGTAGCCCGCTGCATCTTGTGCAGAAAGCGGCGGTACGCGGCCTCGGAGCTGTTGGCGGACACATCGCCGGTCACCACCATCACTTCAGGCGGCACGGCACCGCCCTCAAGAACCGAGAGCACCTCGTCCAGGGTGTGGCCGGTATCCAGACCGAGCAACTGATAGTCAGGCCGGCCGCCAATATGGGGGTCGGTAATCTGGATCAGTCGATGTACTGCTGTTTCTGGATGGTTACTCACTTTCTCACCTTGCCAATACGTCCGTGTGTGCCGGCTATTCCTTTTGCTATACGGCAGCCCTGCTTACTCGGACTTGCCGTTAATACCCGCTGGCAGCGTAAATTCCGCACGGGCATTTGCCAGGCAGTGGGCCAACCATTCACTTAAATAGCGGTTGACCTGTTGGCGTTCATCTTCGTTATGCATGGCCGGATTGGGATAACGGAAGTTCAATCCATCACCCCCAACCGGCCCTTGTCCATTTACCGCGACCACTTCCGCCATGCGCGCATCGTGATACAAGCGCACGGTAATCGGGGGCGGAGTTAACCAGCCAGAGCCTTCCGTACCTGTAGCACCTTTAGCTCCTTTAGCTCCTTTAGCCCCGCCAGCTCGATCGCCCGGCGCCACATTCGAGGCGCGCAGGCAGACTTCGGTGGTGTAGCGGCTACGCTCCAGCACCGCCATTTCCAGGGTTCCCTGGGGCATCTGGTAGCGCCAGTTTTGATTGGTCGCGAGCTCCGGCATCAACTTGCACAGGCGCAGGTAGTTCGCGTCACAGTCTGCGTGGTAGGTGGTCAGATCTACGCAATAGCGCGCCCGTCCACCCCCTGCTTCCGCACCACGGGACTTGCCCCCCGGCGCCAAGGTTTGCGATCGGCCCGTATCTGCCGGTACTGCCATTATCGACACTCCTGTTGTGTTCACGCCGTGACTTAGCTCTCAATTTGTCTGCGACAAAGGTAAATTACAGCTAACTCACCATCGGCCTGGGCAAAAACCACTCAAGGCGCCACCAGTGCGCCTCGCAGCCATCGTTTCGTCAGGCTAGAAAGTGACCATTCACTAGCTTGGCAGCTTACGCCACGACTCGCTATTAGAGATTCGCTATCGATCCCTGCCGGTGCAACTGTGACCAAAAAGGCAGGCTGATTCTCATCACTCAGCGCAACCGCTCCCGATTGAGCTGCAACCACTGCAGGCTGATGATGCTGGCCGCGTTATCAATGGCACTGTCGCCACTGTCTACCGCCGCCATCACGGTCTCCAGCGGAAACACCCGCAGACGAATGTCCTCGTGCTCATCGGCCAACCCAAACAAACCCTCGCTGTTGCGCAGGTCTGCGCAGGCACAGAACAGGTGCATGCGCTCACAGGTACCGCCAGGACTCGGCAGGTAGCTGCGGATAAAGTGCAACTCCTGTGCGGTGACTCCCGCCTCCTCCTGCAACTCGCGGCGGGCCACGTCTTCCAGTGACTCGCCCTCTTCCACCATGCCCGCAACCACTTCCAGGCACCATGGCCCCGCTTCGCGCTCCAGCGCGCCAACCCGGAACTGTTCCGCCAACGCCACCAGCTGGTGCGCGGGGTCATACAGCAGCACACCCACGGCATCGCCGCGCACAAACAGCTCCCGCTCCATTTCACTGCCCCAGCCACCGCGAAAAAGGCGGTGGCGCAGGCGCAGCTTGTCCAGCTTGAAAAAGCCGTTGTACGCGCTTTTACGCTCAACGATGTCCACTGCACCCCGGGTAAACTGCGGGCGCAGGTGCTTGTTATCACTCATTCAGTGCGTTCCTTAAACATACCCACGATGCGGATCAGTCGTACCCGACATCCGTGTAAGGAGGGAAGCGCGCGAGAATCTGACCAGCTTCTTCACGCAGGCGGAACAGTTGCTGCTCCGGGGCCTGGTGTCGACCGGCACTTGAGGGCATGGACCCTCGCCACAACGGCGCATTTTCTGGGGACAGCACATCCACGATCAGCGTGGTCTCGCGGTATTCGCGCACGCGCAGGGGCGGGCGCCAGCCGAAGCCAAAATAGCCATAGCCGCCATAGAGGGAGAAGGGATCTTCATGTACCGCAACTTTATCGGCACTGAATAACTGCACCCGCACCAGAAAATCTGCGCTCTCGGCGCTGTCGGCGGGCTGGTAGCGCCCTTTCAGCACATCGTTCACCGCCTGGCTGGCACGCTTGCTTTCAAATGGCGAGACCGGGCCATTGGCGAGGGTATCCAGCAGGTGGTAGCTGCGCAGATTGGCAAACTTGAAATTGGGGTCGTAGTCGACCGCCACCGGATTGGGGGCAGCACAACCCCCAAGAATCAGGGCAGCGATCAGCCCCCAAGTGGCTGTCTTGAGAATTTTTTGCAATGAAGCCATGTCATCTCCCGATTGTTCAGTGAGAGTACCGGCGTCCTTGCCGAAACGTTATTGGAATTGGATGTGGGCAAATGCTAGCGCAAGCCGCTGGATTGTATTGCTAATCAGGCCGCGGGCGGCAGGTCCCTGAGCAATTCGCCGACCGCATTGTTCAGAATCCGCTGGCGCTCCCCTTTGTCCTCCGGGCGCGCCATCAGCTTGGTGGCACTGCCACCCCAAATCGGCATGCCATTTTGCGGGCCGATACCCACAGACAGGGTCACGCGCGGCGCGCCGCTGCGGTCTGGCAGTTCCACCACGCCGCGCTGGGCGTTGCTGTCAAACTGGGCATCCCAGCTTTCGTTCTTGTCGTCGCTGGCGAACTCCTCATCCACCACCGCAACCTGGTAGTCCACCACCATTTGCGCATCTCCGGGCCGCGCGACCTGGAGGTAACCTTTCCGTTGCATCAGCGCACTCACCGCCTGGCGCAACTCAGTATCCAGCTCAACCAGCTGTGCCGGCGCGCCAGAGTCGGCACTCAGGGCTTCGGTACCCCAGGCGTACGTTTGGAAACTCACCGGGGCTGCTTGCGGCTGGATACGCTCAATCTTGGTAGGCGTGCCGCAGCCGGCGAGCCCAACCAACAGAGACAAGCCGATCAACAGGTTGGAAATGGTGTTGCGCATCGATTCTTCCTTACAAACATTTTTAGATACGTTGCCAGACCCGGGCTTGGATCCATGTTCAGCGTGCGAGGTTGCCACTGCGGCTATTTAAAGCTGCTTTGCAGGTCCGGGTACAGCTCGATTTTGGGGCTCCACAGCAGCCACTCATCTTCGGGTTTGCCGTACAGCGGATAGTGGCTGCCAGATTCTACCTCACGCCCCATTTCCGGGTTATTGGGGGTAGCGAAGGCTATGCCACCGGCCAGCAGTGCCTGGGTGGATTCGGTGTGTACATCGAGCCCAGTCCGCAGGCCGAAATTCACGTCTACGCCGCTGGCATTCCAGAACCGCGAGTGCTCGCGCACCAGCGTGCGGAAATGCGGCTCAATATAAACATAGATGTAAACCCGGTCTGCCAGTTCCCCGAGCTGGTAGCCGGTGACCTGGCCCACCTGCACCTGGCGGTAATACACCGGGCTGCCGCGCTTGAGCGAGCCGCGTCGCGGCGCATTCAGGATCAGTGCCAAGCCGGGCATCATCATGGTATCCGCCAGGTCCGGCTCGGGCTTGGCGGACATAGCAACAAATTCGGTCTGCGGGTCGTTGCCGGTGCCCGGCTCTAGCTCGAGGTAGGGGCCGGTCACCAGGGTTTCCAGATTACTCACCCCGTCGAGCCCCAGTTTCGGCCCCACCACCCAGACCCGGGTGCCAGTGCGTGCGAAGCGCTCGGCGCGCCGGTACAGGCGCGCCCGTGCACGCACACCATCCATTTCCAGGGTCAGGCGCATACGGGTAATCTCGCCCACCTGAATCCCGCGGTAGCGCAGTGGCGCCCCCACCTTCAGCCCCTCATCGCCGTTGAGGTCGATATAGATATTGATCCCTTCTTCCTGCGCATCGTCGCGGCTGCGATAGAGGCGGAAGTTGTCTCCATTGCGGGCGCGCTCGGCGTTTTTACTGTGGTGAGGGCCAGTGCCAAAGGCGATACCGCCACGCACCACGGACAGCAGTGAGTCGGTTTCTACCTCAATGCCCTCCTGCAGGCTGGCGCTGGCACGCACCCCGCTGACATTCCAGAAGCGGCTGTCACTGTTGACCAGATGTGCGTAGGGCGGGTCGATCACGATGTATACCTCGACCCCGGAGCCGTCCGGCATCAGCGACATGCCCTGCACCTTGCCGACTTCCACCTGGCGGTAGTACACCGCGGCACCCCGTTGCAGCGAGCCGGTACTGCGCGCGGTCAGGGTGAGGTGTAGCCCCGGTGCGCGGGGATCCCGCTGAGGCGGTTCAGCCGCGGCGCTGAAGGTGCGCACCGAACGTTTGCCCTTGCGCAGATCCACTTCGATGCGATTGCCCTTGAGCAGGTCGTTGACCCCGGAGGTGAAATCCAGGGTTGGCGGCGCCAGCCAGAAGCGGGTGTTCTCGCTGAGCAGGTCATCGGTGATCGGGTCCATCAATACTTCAACCGACATCCCCTCGATATCGGGCTTGGCCTTGACCCGACTGACTTCGCCCACCTTGATACCCTCATAGATCACCTCGGTGGCACCTTCCGACAGGCTCACGCCGCGATCAAAGTTCAGAGTAATTGGAATACCGGCATCCGCCGCAGCAAAGCTTTTGTAGAGTTTGAAGGCGTTGCCATCCACCGCTTCTGGTGAGTGGCGCTGGGCGTCCGGGGTGTAAAAGCTGACCCCGCCGGCAATCAGCGACGCGAGGGATTCCAGCTCCACATTCACACCACCAATACCACCCTGGATGGAAATCCCCGAGGTGTTCCAGAAGCGGCTGCCGCGGCGCACCAGGTGTGCGTAGGGGCGGCGGATAAACAGGCTGATCTCCACTTCGCTGGCATCGTCGGTCAGCTGGTAGTTTTCAACTTTGCCCACTTCCAGCTGGCGGTAATACACCGGTGAACCGCGATTTAACGAGGCGAGGCGCGGGGATTTGAGAATAACGCGGAGCCCGTCACCGCGCACATAAGTGGGCGGTTCAGTGACGGCAACAAAGTGTCGCTGTGCAGGACCACTGCCCGGTTCAATAGCAATAAAGTTGCCGGATACCAGTGCTTCGAGGCCGCGCACCCCGGTGAGGGAGACCTCTGGCTTCACCAGCCAGAACTTGCTGCCGCGGGTCAGCAGGTAAGCGGCACTGTGGTTAAAGCGGACCTCGGCGATCACACCATCCTGCCCGTCCAGTTCCTTGGCGCTGGGCACCAGGCGGAAATCCTCGACCACGCCGATCTCCACCCCGGAGTACTTCACCACGGTTTTGCCCTTGACCAGGCCATCGCCGCTGGAAAACAGAATGGTCGCCTTGATGTCGCCCTGAGTGAAATCTTCGTACAGGAGCCAGACGGCAATCGCCGCGGCAATCAACGGCAACAGCCATACCAGCGAAATACCGCGACTGCGGCGCGCCACCCCTGCGGGCGGGACGTCGTAATCCACCGGTGATTCGCTCATCCAAACTCCCTGTACTTGCTCATTGGCTATTCAGCTATCGGGCTAAGGCTGCTGGTCCGCAGGCATCGCCTGTGTCGAAGACTCTGCCTGCTTCGACTCGTACACATCCCATACCAGGCGCGGATCAAACGCGCGCACCGCAAACATGGTAACAATCACCACGGTGGCAAATGCGGTGCTACCCGGCCCCGCAGCTACCTCGGCAATAGCCCCCATATCCACGAGCGCCACCAGAATCGAGATCATAAACAGGTCCAGCAGTGACCAGCGGCCAATGGCGCTCACCACCCGGTAAATCCGCATGGACTGGTGTGGTGGGACGTTGAGACCCAACTGTACCACCAGGCACAAAATCACCAGCCCCACCAGTTTCATCACCGGCACCGCGATGCTCGCGATAAACACGATCAGCGCAATCCCCCAGAAACCCGCGTGGTATAACTCGAACACGCCGGCAATGATCGTGCTGGGATCACCTGCGCCCAGGTAAATCACTGTCATCACCGGCAGCACATTCGCCGGGATCAACAACAGCGCGCCGGTTATGGTCAGCGCCCAGGTCAACATCAGGCTCGCCTCCACCCGACCCTGCATACGCGCGCCACAGCGGGGACAGAAACAGGTGTGGGTCTTGGGCTTCACCCGCACTAGCTGGCGACAGCCCAGACACGTCCAGAACCCATGAGACAGTGCGCGGGCGGGACGGTTCACGTGGTGCCCTGCCCCGAGCCCTGCCCCGAGTTCTGGTCAGGATCTTCGCCGGCACCCTCCTCGGGTTCCACTACCGGCTTGCGCGGGATCTGGGCACGGCGGGCAAGCCGTGCCCAGACGGTTTCGGCATCAAACGATACGGTGGTCGCACTGGAGATCACCATCATCGCGGCAAAGCAGTAGAGTCCGGGCTCTATTGTCATTTTCCCCAGATCCGACATCTTCACCAGCGCCACTAGAATCCCCAGCATATACACATCGAGCATTCCCCATTCCTGCAAATGGTGGTACCAGCGCAGCGCTTTTGCCACCGGTTTCGCCATACTGACCCAGGCGCTGCCCCAGCAGATAAAACCCAGCAGCAAAAACTTGCCTAACGGCGCCAGCACACTGCAGAACAACACAATCGAGGCGAGCCAGATATAGCCAGCGGCAAACAGCGACATAACCCCGTTCATCAGGGTGTTTTCGGCGCCAAATGAGAACAGCGAAAACTCGATCAGTGGCAGTGTTGCGGTGGGAATAAATAACAACAGTCCCGTCAGGCTCAACGCCGCGGTGTGTGCGACACTGCGATACATGTTGCGATGCAGCATTGCCCCACAACGAGGGCACTGCAGGCGCTGCCCTACCGGCGCATGGGAGCGCGTCAGCAGCAGGTCGCACTGATGGCAGGCCCGCTTCCAGGCCACCTGGTGCACTTCAGGCCGCTCTTGGTATTGAGAAGACTGCTCCATGTCCCGCCTATTTACGCCCTTGCTTCCAAGCCCTACTGCCACGCCGTTACTGATCGCCCATACTCGCCATCCCCCGGCCAGCATGTATGCCACCGACGCGCGGAGTTTTCACTAGCTCCTGCATCCAACTGCCGACATTGTCGCGTCAGAAGGAGCGGAAACGACGTATAGCCCGCTGAAAAGCTCGAATTTGGTCACTGGACGCACATTCGCGTCCGTTTAACGAAGATATACCAATTTGCCGGAGGCGTCGCCTCGACGCTCCCGCAGGCGAACGGTACACTCTCGCGACCGCAGACTCGAACTCCGTGCCAAAAGGAAAAATAGAGTACTGCGGCCGAAGCCAGCGCCGCCTTCAGAGCACAAAACAGACTGGCTCCAAATCCGATTTTTGCGCGTATATAGCAACACTCAGCGCAGAAGGTGGAGCGGGGTAACTCGCATTGCCGCACATGTGCGTTACCCAGTCGTCACTCGAGACGCCACCGAAAACTTGAAGACCGCAGCTGTCATAGGAAAGCAAACGTAATGACAAGAAGTGCAAAAGGGCCCATCGCTCGCAAATTGAGCCGCCCAATCAAATCCCTGCTCACCGCGACCATCCTGGGCCTGGGAACCGGCCTCAGCGCCGTGCAGGCGCAGGCCGATACCCTGTGGGAGATCTACCTGCAATCCCTGGATAACGATCCGCAACTGGCCGCCGACCGCGCCGCGTACCGCGCCGGCTTGGAAGCGAAAAACCTGGGCCGCTCCGCACTTTTGCCGCAGATCAATGCCAGCTCGGACTATCGGACTATCCGCACCAACTCCGAATCCATTGCACAAACCTGCCCCGATGGCACCCGCCTGTGCCCCAAGGAAGACCTGATTAACGGTATCGCAACTGGTGATACCGATATCGACAGCTTTAACTACGGTGCGCGCCTGGACCAGGCCCTTTTCGACCTGCCAGCCTGGTTCGGCTACAAGCAGGGCAAAGTGATCAGTGAGCAGGCAGCTGCTGAATTCAGCGCCGACCAGCAGGATATGATGCTGCGTGTGGCCAGCGCCTACTTCGATGTACTGCGCGCCCACGACGTACTGGATGCGGCCATTGCCGAGGAAGAGGCCCTGGCCAAACAGCTGGAACAGACCCAGCAGCGCTTTGAGGTGGGCCTTACGGCGATCACTGATGTCTACGACGCCCGCTCTGCCTATGACAGCTCTGTTGCCCGTCGCCTCACCGCGCAGGATGACCTGCTGAGCCGTTTCGATGCGCTGTCGGTGCTGACCGGCAAGGACCACGATGACGTGGCCCCGTTACAGGACACCTTTACCGTCGCGCCGCCCAATCCTACGGATCGCGCTGCGTGGGTGGAATTCGCACTGACCAACAACTTCACCCTGAAGGCCGCGCGCCTGCAGTCCGATGCCTCACGCTACAATGCCCGCGCAGCAGCGGCTGACCACCTGCCGACCCTGTACGGCTCGCTGGCGTACGACAAGCTCCATCGCGACGGCAACAGCTCCGGCGCCACCCGCTTCCCGGATTTCGACCCCTTCGACAGTGAGACCCCCGTCGACGAGGAGATCGAAACCAAGATTGCGGCCATCACCCTGGAAATGCCGATCTACTCCGGCGGCCGCCTGAGCGCCAGCCGTCGCGAAGCGCGCAACCTGGCCTTCCAGGCACAGGATCTGCGCAACCTGACCGAGCGCAACACCATCCAGAACACCCGCACCCTGCACCGCGCGGTGACCACCGACACCAGCCGGGTAGAAGCCCGCGAGCAGGCGGTAATCTCCGCGAAAAGCGCACTGGATGCGACCCAGGCCGGCTATGAGGTCGGTACCCGGAACATCGTGGATGTGCTGCTGGCACAGCGTACCCTGGCGCTCTCCCAGACCGATTACGCCAATGCGCTGTACGACTACATCCTGAACACACTCAACCTGAAGCTGGTGGCGGGCCTGCTGGGCCCGGATGACCTGCAGGAACTGGATGCCAGCCTGAACCCGAGCATGCCGGTATCCCGCGCGCACATCCTCGATAGCGGCGCCCCGGGCTTTAGCAAGTAAGCCGCACCAGGGCCCGCTGAACTCCGAGATTGCGCACTGCGCGCAGAAATATAAGGCCGGTACTGCTATAGTGCCGGCCTTTTTTCGGCCTGTGGAAAATGTAGCAACGCGCGAATCACGCAGCATGCGCCGACTTCTGCGAGCCACTGACTACACTAGCCAAGTGCCTGTACATCACCCTGAACTGCGCTCTAGACACCCATGAAGTATCTGATCACCGGCAATGCCGGCTTTATCGGTTTCCACGTTGCCCGCACCCTGATGGCGCGCGGTGATGAAGTCGTCGGCATCGACAACGTCAACGATTACTACGAAACCAGCCTCAAGGAAGCTCGCCTGCGCAAGCTGCAGAGCACCGCCCAGCAGCACGGGGTTGCGTATCAGTTCGAGCGCGCCAATATTGCCGACCGCGCGGCGCTGGATGCCATCTTTAGCGAGCACGAGTTCGATCGGGTAATCCACCTGGCGGCCCAGGCCGGGGTGCGCCACTCCATCGAGCACCCGGAGTCCTACGTAGAGAGCAATCTGGTGGGCTTCTCCAACCTGTTGGAGGTCTGTCGCCAGGCCAAGACTCCGCACCTGAGCTACGCCAGCACCAGCAGCGTTTACGGCGGCAATACCACCATGCCGTTTAGCGAAGATCACGGCGTGGACCACCCGCTGCAGTTTTACGCCGCCACCAAACGCGCCAACGAACTGATGGCGCACAGCTACAGCCACCTGTTCCGCCTGCCCACCACCGGTCTGCGCTTCTTTACCGTATACGGCCCCTGGGGGCGCCCGGACATGGCGCTGTTCAAATTCACCCGCCTGATCCTCGAAGGCAAGCCGATTCCGGTGTTTAACCACGGCCACCACACCCGTGACTTCACCTATATCGACGACATCGTGCAGGGTGTTATCAAGTCGAGTGATCAGGTTGCGGCGCCCGATACAAACTGGTCCAGCGCACAGCCGGAGCCAGCCACCAGCAACGCTCCCTTCCGCGTATTCAATATCGGCAACGGCAATCCCGCGCAGCTGTCCGACTATATCGATGCGCTGGAACAAGCACTGGGGAAAAAGGCGATTCGCGAAATGCTGCCGATGCAGCCCGGCGATATTCCGGATACCCATGCGGACACCGGCAAACTGGAACAGGCGGTGGGCTATCGCCCGGACACCAGCGTGGTGGATGGCGTACAGCGATTCGTGGATTGGTACCGGGATTACTACGCGGTTTAACCGTTAGGCTGACTGCGGGGAGTGAATACCCACAGCGGGATTTTCCCTTAAACAGTCAAGCGGACAAGCGCCGTCAGCCTGCACTATTCATTCTGACCTTGCTCGGCGCGGGCGGTGCGGTAAGCATCTTGCAACGCCTGCCAGTCTTGCTCGCGGAACTGGAACCCGGGCAGTCGCCCCAGCTCCTTGTCCAGCGAGCGTCGCAGGCGCGCCACATTCCCCTCCGCATCCTGCCGCGAAAGTGGGCTGCGAATCGCCCCCTTATCAAAATCGATCAGATACCAGCGCGGCTTCTTTCCATCCCCGCTACCATCCCCACCACCATCCGCACCAGACAGCAGGATATTGTGGGCGTTGAGATCCGCGTGATACACGTTCTGCTGGTGAAAGTGTGCGATTTGCTGCCCCAGTGCTTGCCACAACGATGCTTCCATCGGCGCTTTACACAGCACTTGGGCCAACGTTGCGGAGTCTGGCACTCGCTCGGTAATCAGCGCGCCGCGATAGGCCAGTGGCGGCACGCTCACACAGCGTGCGGCGACAGGGCGCGGCACCGGCAGCCCCAGGTCACGCATCTCACGCAGCATATGGAACTCGCGCCACACCCGGGTATTGTGCAGACGGCTATACAGGTAGGACTTTTCCACCACGCGCCCGGCCAGCCCGCCGCGGTGATATTGCTTGAACACCAGGTCGTGGCCAGCATGGGAGAACATCACCGCCTTGCCGCGCTCCACCTGCGCGCTGCCACAATTGGCCGCGAGCCAGTCAGACCGAAACAGTTTTTCACAGTCGGCATCAAGCACCTCGTCGTCATAAATGACGGTGGCGCGCTTGTGCGTGAATTGCTGATACCCCACGGGGGACTCCCTAAACGTGCCCGCTGGCGCTACCAGGGGCACAACATAACGATGTTTTGCGCATTCTACCGGTTGCGCTGCCAGTACCCCAGTGCGTTTATCCCTATACAGGTCCGATCAGGCAAATATTTTTCGCACTTTGCGCTCAATTCGGTCCAGCAGTTTCAGCCAACCAGCACCCTGCATCGGATCATAAGCCCACGGCTGCTTCACCTTCTTATCGGTTTTGAGAAACTCTTCAGCCACCGGCAGGCGCACCGGGGAGGATTGGGCGAGGCTATCCACTTCCTCAGCGGACATTACTTGCAGTGGATACAAGCCGCAGTTGCGCACCCACTCGCCGAAACGCAAGGCGAAGGATTTCTGCTTGCCACGATATGCGCCACCGTTTGGCAGCCACATGGCAAACGGAACCCGCATGCGGGCCATACGGCAGAATATTTTGGCTGCGTGGCGATTGTTGACCGACTCACCCACAGCAAACTGCCAATTGTGTTCACGCAGGCGCTTGGGGTCGGCAATTAATAACGCGGAGAACCAGGTCCCCGTGGAACGCTTGCGCGGATACCAGAACCAGAAGTTGCGCTCCGCATCGAAACGAAAATCCCGGTCTGCTTTTTTTCGCAGAGAAATGCCGCGCACGAATGCGGGGGAAACAAAGCCCAGGTCCGGCTGCTCGGCAAAGCTGGCCCGCAGCGCGTCGATATCCGCCTGCCCCAGATCCCTGACCATCTGTGTGTCATCCTGCAGGAAGCACATCAGCTCGTCATCGCTGGCCATTTCATAGGCTGCCTGCATATTGGCATAGAGGCCGCCCAGCTTGTGCCCAGACTCGGCCGAGCGGTCAATCACCTGATGGCGCTCCGCCGCCCCCTGCAGCACCGCACGCGTGGCTGGGTCATCGCTGCCATCGTCAATAATGGTGAGTCGGCACTGGGGTGCGCAGGCCTCAATGGAGCGAATACAGTTCTCCAGCTGGGCGCCGCGATTGTAAGAAAATACGAAGATATGCATCCTTCTGCCCCTGATATTCCCTGGGAATCATCTGCAACTGCGACCTGAACCTGTCGCATCGCGCTAGAGTACCAGCCTCTGTCCGCAATCGCTAAGCTGAAGCTGCGCGCCAGTAATAAGTGTGTGAGACTTCAGACTTTCAACATTCCAGAGTGCAAATCTCGTCCCGAGTCCTTAGAATTGCCGATTTTTAAGCCAAGGACCCGGCTCCGTGCAGCCTCTGTGAAGCCCCGGTATGGAGTCCCAGTGGTCACGCGCTTGGCTCTCACCGACCGCGGCACCCCGGTCTCTCCATGTTGAAGATCCAGTGTCAGAGCCCTTCGGAGCAGCCCGAAACAAGCGCTTTTCTATACAATTCACACACTATTTGCCGTTTTCTGTGGAGACTCCATGAACCTGTCCGTCATCATGACCACGTATAACTCCCCCGAGTGGCTGGAGAAAGTACTGTGGGGCTATAGTTGCCAGAGCGTGCAACCATACGAGGTCATTGTTGCCGACGACGGTTCCACCCCGCAAACCACCGAGCTGATTGCGCGGGTGCGGAAAGATACCGACCTGACTATCCGGCACATCTGGCAACGGGACGACGGTTTCCGCAAGTGCCGTATCCTCAACAAGGCGATCCTCAGCGCCCGCGGTGATTATGTCGTGTTCACCGACGGCGATTGCATCCCGCGCAATGACTTCCTCGCGGTACACCAGGACCGCGCCGAACCCGGCTACTTCCTGTCCGGCAGCTACTTCAAGCTACCCATGAGCACCAGTGAGGCCATCACCCGGGACGATATCGAATCCGGTCGTTGCTTCGACTACCAGTGGCTGCGCGCCAACGGTCTCAAGCACCGGCGCAAAACCCTCAAACTCAGGGCAACGCGCCGCTGGGCGCCGCTACTCAACCGGCTAACTCCAACCGCCTGTAACCTGAAAGGCTCGAATGCTTCCGCGTGGCGAGAAGATATCCTCAAGGTAAATGGGTTTGACGAGCGTATGGCCTGGGGCGGCCTGGACCGGGAGTTTGGCGTGCGCCTGGAGAACGCCGGCATCAAGCCGCGTCACGTACGCTTTGATGCGGTCTGTATCCACCTGGATCACCCCCGCGGCTACGCGGACCCGGAGATCGTCGCGCGCAACAAGGCCCTGCGCTTGCGCGTGGCCAGGGAGGGCATCATTGAAACGCCCCAGGGTATTCGCCAGCTCACCGAATCCGGCTACCGCCCGGAATGACCTGCGGCAACACCACTATTTGATTTATTTACCGTTGAAAACACCCATGAGTGCATCGCAAGTTAAGAAACACTGGTCCGACCCCATCGTTAGCCGCTTCCTGCGCCTGGCCGCCAGCGGCCTGGTGCCGCCGTCCCTGTTCCAGAAACCCCTGCCGGAAAAAAATGCGCGCGCCGCACGCACCGGAGTACTGGATATCGAAATTGTCAGCCATTGCTGGCAGTACTCTCACTTCCTGATTTATCAGTTGAGTTCACTGGTGCTGTTTCCGCCGACCAAGGCCACGGTAACCATGACCGTGTACTACAACAGTGAAGATACCCGCACTGCAGCGGTGCTGGATTTCTTCGGTAAACAACAGATCCCGGGTATTACCTGGAACTGGTGCGAGCTGCCCAAGGAATCCCTGTACCGCCGCGCCATCGGCCGCAACCAGGCCGCACTCGCCACCAAAGCGGACTGGATCTGGTTTACCGATTGCGACCTGATGTTCCGGGAAAATTGCCTGGACCGGCTGGCAGAACTGCTGCAGGGCCGCACCGACAGTTTGGTGTTCCCCGAGCGCGAGCGTATTACCTCGCTGCTGGAAGACGACGACCCCATGCTGAACTTCGATCCCAACGACGTGCAGCTGGCGGACATCGACGACTCCCGGTTTGTGGAGCAAACCCGCGACCGCGCCACCGGCCCCCTGCAGATTGCCCATGGGGATATGGCACGCGCCGGCGGCTACTGCAATGCACTCAGCTACTACCAGAAGCCGGCCGAGCGCTGGTGCAAGGCCCATGAAGACCGCGCCTTCCGCTGGCTACTGGGTACCCAGGGCACCCCGCTGGCTATCCCCTCGGTATACCGCATTCGACATATCAGCAAGGGCCGCTATACCGGCAGCAAGCTGAACACGCAGATTCGCAGCAGCGTGCGACAGGCGACCGACAAGCACTGACGACCTGTAGAAATACTGGGCACAAAAAAAGGCCGGATGGGGAACCATCCGGCCTTTTTCTTTTGTGCTCAATTTGATCGGCGCTTTTTCATGCGCATCAGAGACTCTACCGCCTCGACGGTGCGCTCCAGTGCACCACTATTTTGCGCTGCCACTTCCCGCGCGCGGGCACCCGCTTCGATGCGACCTGCCGGATCGCTCAGCCAGCTCGCTACCTGTGCCGCCAGCTGCCCGGCATCATCAACGATTTTGAGACCACCAACTTCCTTCAGCAGATCGGAGACCACGCTAAAGTTGTGCAGGTGAGGGCCGCACACCACCGGCACACCCCAGGCGGCCGGTTCGATCATATTGTGCCCACCCACGGACACCAGGCTGCCACCCACAAAAGCCACATCACACGCGCCATAAAAACGCAGTAGCTCCCCCATGGTATCGCCCAGTAGTACCTGGTCGGACAATGTGGGCACAACACCATCACTGCGGCGCACGGTACGCAGGCCGCGCTCGCGACACATGCGCGCCACACTGTCAAAGCGGACGGGGTGTCGCGGCACCAAAACCAGTAGCAAATCCGGGAAGCTCGCGCGCAGTTGCTGGTATGCATCCAGCACCACCTCGTCCTCACCGGCGTGCGTGCTGGCGGCCAGCCAAACCGGACGTCCCCCGCTTTGCCCTGCGTCATTGAGCTGACGGCTGGCATGCCCCCACTGATGGGAGATCGCAAGGGCCTCGCTGGCTAAACCGGAGCCGATGTGCAAATCAAACTTGATATTGCCCACCGCAGACACCCGCTCGGGCTCCACCCCCAGCTCAGCAAAGCGGTATGCATCGGCAGGGTACTGCGCCAGTACCCGGGTGATATGGCTCATCATTTCCTGGCTCAAACGCGGAAAACGCCGGTACCCTTTCGCCGACTTCTCGCTCAGCCGGCCATTCACCAGTGCCACGGGTATCTTGCGCTTGTCGCACAGCGCCAACATATTCGGCCACAACTCAGTTTCCATGCTCACCAGTACATTGGGCCGCAATGCATCCAGGAATGGCGAGAGGCACTCGGGCAAATCGAACGGCAGGTAATAGTGCAGCAATCGACCATTGAGAATGGGTTCCAGGGCATCGTGTACCCGCTGTGACCCGGTGGGCGTGGTGGTGGTCACCAACCATTGCCACTGATGGTGGCGCGCGGCCAATTCCTTGATCAATGGAATCGCGGCCAAGGTCTCTCCCACGGAAACCGAGTGGATCCAGATCAAGGGGGCGCGACTGGCCCGGTCCGGTACCAAACCAAATCGCTCGCGCCAGCGCCGGCGCGCCCCGGGACGCGAGGGCACCAGGCCAAAACGCTCACTCCAGCGCTTGCGATACGCGGGGTCGGCGCGCCCCCGCCACCACAGGTGCAACAGCATCAACGGCAGAGTGAGTCGAAAAAACCAGGTGTACAGTTGGCGCATCAAATCAATATCAGGTTTTGCTAACCAGTCTTCGTATTAGTGGAATTCGGCAACTGCGAGCATGGAATCCCGCCTGTTGAGGCACTATTCTACCCCATTCTCGCGCCATGCTGGTGCAACATACGCCGGGACATCCTCCGTGCACGGACGCCGCCCCGTCCGCAACGAACCCCATGATCAGGAGCCGCTCTTGAAAGTCGTACAGTTATTGCCCGCACTCAATTCTGGCGGCGTGGAGAGGGGCACACTCGATCTGGCCCGGGCACTCATCGAAGCCGGGCACGAATCCATTGTCATTTCAAACGGCGGGAGACTGGTCGAACAGCTGGAGCAGGAAGGGAGCCGGCATATTGCGCTGCCAATCCATAAAAAATCCCTGTCCAGTTTGCGCCAGGTTCGCCCACTGCGCGCACAGATCGAGGCATTACGGCCAGATATTTTGCACGTGCGCTCACGCATGCCCGCATGGCTGACCTACCTGGCGTGGCGGAAGTTACCGCGGGGTTCTCGCCCGCGTCTGGTCAGCACTGCGCACGGCCTCTACTCAATCAATCGCTACAGTGCAATTATGGCGCGCGCCGAGCGTGTCATCGCAATCAGTGAATGTGTGCAGAAGTACCTCAGCGAGCATTACACCCGCTACCTGCAGTCGCCACCGGAGCTGATTTATCGCGGGGTAAATACTGATGAGTTTTACCCAGACCTCCCACTTCCACCAAACTGGCGCACAACAGTCGAAAATGAATTCCCGGCCCTCAGGGGCAAGCGCTGGCTGCTCATGCCAGGCCGCTTGACACGCTGGAAAGGGCACCAGACTTTTCTCGAGCTAATGGCGCAACTGGCCGAAAAGGATACGGAGCTCCATGGGGTGATCGTGGGCGGCGCCGAGCCAAACAAAGAGCACTACGCAGACGAGCTGAAGGCAAAAGCCTGCGAGCTCGGCATCGCGTCCAGGGTCACGTTTACCGGGCAACGTTCGGATATTCGCTACTGGTATCGCGCTTCTGCATTGGTGTTTAACCTTTCCCAGCGACCCGAACCCTTCGGGCGCACAGTCATCGAGGCCGCGGCCATTGGCACGCCGGTGATCGGCTACAACCTGGGCGGCCCGGCCGAGTCGCTCCGCGCCTGCTTCCCGCAAGGGCTGGTGGAGTTTGGTCAGCCGAAACAGCTACTCGACACCAGCCTCGCATTGCTAAATAGCGATGTGAGGCCCCAGCTGTCGGACGCCTTTACCCTGGCAACCCAGGTGCAAAGCACCCTGTCGCTGTACCAGTCCCTATTGCATAGTGACTGACAACGGGCTCTTGCCATCGCCGAAAGCGAGATCTGGTCTATAGCCCTGTACAGGGTTGGCGACGTACAATGTTGGGTAGTCGACCAATAAAGCCGAAAGAACTCAGGCGACACGTTGTATGTCCAGTATTTCCACCACCCCAAATCACCCCTCCCTTGCCTCCAGAATTCTGGATCGCAATACCTCAATTGCGCTGCTTCTGTGTAGCTCCATCTGGGTACTGCCCTGGTCGCGGACCTTCCAGCTGTCGGTGCTGGTTCTGGCAATTGCCTCAATCACCCTGCTGATTCGCCAGCGCCGCGAATGTTGGGCGCCGGGGGCTGCCAGCTGGTGCGCCATGAACCTGTGCGCGGCACTGGCACTTGGCCTTTCAGCATTGAGCACCGAACACCCGGACAAGCCCCTCGAATTAATGGGGTTCCAGCTGGTCCTGTGGCTAGCAGGAATGGCGATCCTGTACTGGGCACGCAACGACCAGATTTGGCATCGATTGCAGTGGTGTTTATTTGCGATTGTCGGCTTTTGGCTGATTGATGGTTTGTTCCAGGCCCTTGTGGGCTTCGACCTGTTCGGTGTGCCGCGCAGTGAGCGCCTCGGTGGCTACTTCAGCCATCCGGACAAGTTTGGTTTCTACATTTCATTTCTGTGTGTCTGGGTCTTATTTGCCCCAGTGGTACGTCGCTGGTCCCTGCCGCTGCAGGGCACGGTGTATTTACTGTGTTTGGCCGTTACCTTTTTTGGCAATACCCGCGCAGGCTGGGTCAGCTTCGTACTGATCAGCGCGGTTTGGTTATACATGAGCCGCGCGCAGTTACTCGCAGCACTGCGCACTGCACCCTGGATATTAGGCCTGATTGTGGCGGCAGTGGGCGCGGCCGGCTGGTGGATCCTGCAAGATGCCCAGGTAAGCAAGCGCATTACCGCTACCATCCCGCAAAGCTTTGACATCGATGGTCTCGCCGCGGTTATTCCAATCCGCGCGCAGCTGTGGGCGCAAGCGTGGCAACAGTTTCTTGCCAACCCCTGGTTTGGCACCGGTGCCGGTAATTACAGCCTGTATTTGCCGGAAAGCTGGACCGGGACGAGCCTGTTCCAGCCCTATACCCATCAGGTTGTTCTCGAGGTTCTCGCCGGTACCGGCGCGATTGGCAGCCTGCTGTATTTCACCATCGCGATGCTGTTTATTGCACTGGTATGGCGTGCGCTTTTTTCCAAGTCCGCAACGGTACGCAAGGAGGAACTGCTGCCGGTAGCCCCGCTGCTGATACTCGTGTGCGTATGGTTTCCGCTCAATACGCATCGCGAGCTGTTCAGTTCCGAAATGATGGTGCTAACATGGCTCTCTATGGCGCTGGTGATTGCCCGCTTGAACCTTGCAGGATCGTCGCCAGCCAACAACAATCACAATACTGACCCGCTGTAACCTTTTCGATTACATGACTGGCACAGGGAAGTACCATGGCTACCGCAAACGAAATTATCGCTGAAACCTCCCACACCGCTCCCGCACCCGGCGCTGCTTCCAGCGCAGCGCAAATTGCAGCGTCTGTGCGCAACCACCTGGTAGCGCGGTTGCGCACTATTGAGCCCAAGGACCAGCCCTTCTCGCACCTGTATTTGGAAAATTTTTTCCCGGATGATATCTACCAGCGCATTCTGGAGAGCGCGCCCGCGGCAGATTTATGTAAAGGCCTCAACCATAAAGAGGCCATGCGCAGCGATGGCACCAGCACGCGCCAGGTCTTCCCGTTCAACGACAAAAATCTCGCTCGCCTCACGGGAGAGACACAGGCCCTGTGGCAGGGCGTAACCATGGGCATGCAGGCCGAAGAAGTGAAACAGGCCCTGTTCGACTGCCTGGGCACCGATCTGGCCCGCCGCTTCAAGGTGCCAGGGCAGCAGGTGTCCGCAATTGAGGCCTACCCCAAGACAGGTTACTTCTGCGATCACAGTGGCTACCAGATTTCGCCGCACCGGGACGTTGCCCGTAAAATCGTGACCATGCAGGTGTACTTGCCCCGCGACGACAGCCAGGAAACCATGGGTACCAGCCTGTATGAACGCGGCTTTGTGGGTCGCCTGCAGTACGAATTTCGCAAGCTTGGATTGGGCAATAAGGACGGCTTCAAGGAAGTGCGTCGCTTCCCCTTCATCCCAAACAGCGCCTACGCCTTTGTTGTGGGCAAGCATAGCTGGCACGGTCGCCCGCAGATTGAGTGCACCAGTGAGCGCCGCTCGCTCATGCAGATTTACTATCAAAACCCTTCAGAGCCTTTCTACGACTAAATAAGGATTGTGGGTAAGCCAACAACAAGTGCTGGAGGGGCGAGCCCCTGAAATGGTCAACGCATCTTCGCATTTGAATATTTTACTGTTAAGTGACGGCATCCCTGGCCACGTCAACCAGGCCCATGGTTTTGTCGACTGGCTGCGTGATGCGGGCTTCACCCCCAAGGTCCAGCTCGTCGCCTGCGCACTCAAGGCAAAATGGCTGCGCCCTCTGCTTGCACTGGCGAGCAATCACTCGGCAGGTTCAGCTGCCGTTACGCGCGCCATTCTCGCTGCGCATACACTCCAGCCCTACCCGCAAATTCCACACCTAATCGTTTCTGCCGGCGGTAACACGCGGTTTGCCAACTCGGCACTCGCACGATTGTGGGGATGCCCAAATGTATTTATCGGCTCCCCGCGCAATTTTGCACCTCACGCGGTGACCGCCCTACTGACACTGGAACCCGCTACCGGGTTTACCCGCAACAACCTGATTGTGGACTTCGCGCCCGCGCGCACCAGCAACGTACAGCCATCACCGAATACCTGGGCATTGCTGCTCGGGGGGGACGGCAGTGGCTATCGATATCAGCAGCAGGATTGGCAAGCGATTTTGCAGTGGGCGCGAGACTGCGCGAAGAAAAATCAAATTCAGTGGCTCGTCGCAGGCTCCCGCCGTAGCCCGCCTGATCTGCGCGCACTGAGCCAGGAAATTTTGCGTGAAGCCCACGGCCATCAACACTGCTGGCCCGGTGACGGAGGAGAGCTTCTGGCGGAGCGCCTGCCCAGGGCAAGACAGATAGTGTGCACGGAAGACAGTATGAGCATGCTGTGCGAAGCGATTAATTTGCCGCGACCGCTGCTGAGCCTGCGCCCCGCAGAGGTTTCGTCACCGCCGCGCTATCAGCAGGCCATCGAAAAGTTCGCGCAACGGGGCTATTTACAAAGAGCGTGCGCATCTGAGCTTGCGCGTTTCGACTGGGCACCCACCGACCCCGAGGCATTTGCTGTGCAGGTAGCGGCTTCACGCCGAAAAATTGTGGGCAAACTTGTGCAGCTTGTCCCGGCGCTGGAAAAATATCGCAATTAATCGGCGGGCAACGCCCGGCGATATACCGCGAGCGTCGCCTGTGCCATAGCATCGACGGTGAGATGTTCAGCCGCGTACGCAAATACTGGTGCAAATGCGTCTCTCAGTGCAGCGTTATCCTGCAAAGCAGCCCGCAACATTTTCGCAATCGCGGGAACCGACACATCCTCCGCAATAAATTCTGCAGGCAGAATTTCCCGGTTGCTGCCCACATCGGTCGACACCACCGGGCACCCACTCAGCAAGGCTTCCACCACGGTATAGGGGGCACCCTCTTTGTGTGACGACACCACCATAAACTCCGCCGCCTGCATCCAGGCCGCGACATCGTCCGAGTAGCCGACAAAGCGCACACTGTCCGCAAGCGACAGCTCGCTTGCCAAGGTTTCCAGTTTGCCCCGCTCCGGGCCGTCCCCCACCAGATACAAACAGGCATCCGCCGGGCACAACTCGGCCCACGCCTGCAACAGCAAATCGATTCCCTTGGCCGGTACCAGGCGCGCAACGGCGAGCACCACTCTTCGATCAGGCACGCACTGCTGCGGAGGCGACTGTTTCTTTGCCGGGGCGTGGGTGCCATTGGGAATTACGGACCAGTCCAGTGCGGAATTCGACACGGCTTTACGACTTACCGCGATACGCCCGGGAAAATGGCTCGCCACTGTATCCTTGGGGTGCGCGATATTGTGCCGGGTAATCACCTTGGTAACGGGAATAAAACCCCGCAGACTCGCAAGCACTCCCGCTGCCTTGCCACCGTGCCCGTGTATCAGGTCAAACCCATTGCGCCGACAGCTCCGTACCAGCGCAAAAAGCAGCAGCGGGTTGCGCCGGCTCATATCGGTATCCAGCGGCACAAAAACAACATCCTGCGGGCACTGCGACTGGTAACGGGGGTGGGCAATAATCGCAACCTCGCCCTCCAGATGGGCGGCCTGCCAGCCAGCCAGCTCCATCACATGTTTTTCCAAGCCGCCAAACTCACTGCTCATAAACAGGTGACAGATATTTTTAGGGGTAGACATCACATAGTTTCCAGGTTGCAGCGCCCAATCAGCGCCGCTGCGAGGCGCAGGTATTCATTGAATGGCGCGCGCTGTACATCCGGTGACCGCGCGGCATCGGCTAACTGCTCACTGACCAATCCATCATCGATTAGCCGCTGCACCGCCGCGCGCACCTTGTTTTTACGATTGCGCGAAGGCAGCCCCAATACACCCACCCGGGCACGGCTTTGCAGGGCCTCGAACACCATGGAAATACTGTCTCGGGTTACCCACACCTGCTCCGCAGAGGCCAGCTGATGTTCAAGCCAGCCATCAGCGCACTCGCGCCAGGGCGCCAGCGTGAAGCCAGGCCGCGCCAACTGCTGCAAGGCGAATTCAGGCGTGCGACGGCTATCCGCCAGCGTCCACTGTAGGGAGCTTGTCGCCAACTGCCCGATATCCCGCTCGAGAGTGACGCTATCCCAGGCAAAATGCCGGCTCGGCCCACCCAGCAAAATAAGCCCACGGCCAGGGTTGGCGGGCACATGTGGCAGCGGCAAGGTAAGCGCGCCGCGCGTGGTCAGCACATTCGGCAGGGCCGGCGGGCGATCGTGCTCGGGGATCAGGGCAAAGTCGAACCAGTGAATGGGCAGCGATGGGCGCATCAGGACCACGCTGCGGCCACCAAATCGCCTGCGCGCTGCGAGCATTGGCAGGTGACAGCGATGACCGGCGCCGATTAAAAAATCCGGCTGCCCCAGGGCAATCGCGCCGGCGGCGTCGAGCGCCACCTGCAAAGAGCCGCGCAACCAAAAGCGTAACTGGCTGCAATCGACATCGCAGCTTTGCACGCGCGTGGGCCCGAGGCGCTCACGCAGGCCGGTCAGCAACGCTGCACTCTGCTTTTCGTGGGCCTTATTGCCGTCCACAAACCGCCAGACCGTGATCAAACACTTCTCTCCAATTACTAACCGGTACACGCCACACCGAGCCGCCGGCCGGTGCCGTACCCGAATCGCGGGGCTATGCGCCGCTTACCTTACCTGCAGCGAGTTGAATTTGCACCCAGCGAAGTAACAGGTGCGCCGGTCCAATATGCCACCCCATTTAATGGCGAGCACTGTCCATAAGCGGTAAACTTGGACGCCTAAAGTTTTAAACACGAGCTCCAAGGCCCCTTATACCGAGTACGTGGAGCGCGGGATACTCAAAGGATTTCCAAGAAAATGAATGTTACCGTATTTGGTACTGGCTACGTTGGCCTGGTGCAGGCAGCAGTACTGGCAGAAGCCGGCCACCGGGTTACCTGTATCGATATCGATGAGAACAAGATCGAGCGCCTGCGCCAGGGTCACATTCCCATCTTCGAGCCGGGGCTCGAACCACTGGTCAAACACAACAATAAATCCGGCAACCTGAGCTTCTCCACCGATGCCGCCGAGGGCGTGGCGCACGGCGAGCTGATCTTTATTGCGGTCGGCACCCCACCCGATGAGGACGGTTCTGCGGATCTGCGCTACGTGCTGACCGTGGCCCGCACCATTGCCGAACACATGAACGGCAAGAAATACATCATTAACAAATCCACTGTACCTGTTGGCACCGCGGACAAGGTGCGCGAGGAAGTCACTCGCACCCTGCAGGAGCGCAACGCGCTGAATCTGGAATTCGATGTTATTTCCAACCCCGAATTCCTCAAGGAAGGCTCCGCGGTTGCCGACTGCATGAAACCGGACCGGATTATCATCGGCACTTCCGAGCAGGCATCCGAACAGAAAATGCGCCAGCTATATGCGCCGTTTAACCGCAATCACGACAAGGTCATCGTGATGGATGTACGCAGTGCCGAGCTGGCCAAGTACGCGGCCAACTGTATGCTCGCCACCAAGATCAGCTTTATGAACGAAATGGCGGTGATTGCCGACCGCGTAGGCGCCGACATTGAATCGGTACGCCAGGGTATCGGCTCCGACCCGCGTATCGGCTATCACTTTATTTACCCGGGGATTGGCTACGGCGGTTCCTGTTTCCCCAAGGACGTACAGGCCCTGAAAACCACTGCAGCGCAGCTGGGTATCGAGCCCAAAATCCTGAACGCAGTCGAAGAGCGCAACCACAGCCAGAAGCACTACCTGCTGGAGAAAATTGTCGAACGCTATGGGCAGGACCTTTCCGGCAAGACCTTCGCCCTGTGGGGCCTGTCGTTTAAGCCCAACACCGATGATATGCGCGAAGCACCGGCCCGCGTTCTGATGGAAAACCTGTGGGAGATGGGCGCCAGCGTGCGCGCGTTTGACCCGGAAGCGATGCACGAATGCGAGCGCATCTACGGCAACCGTGACAATTTACAGCTGTGCGGTACCCGCGACAGCGCGCTGGCCGGTGCCGACGCACTGATCGTTGCCACCGAATGGCAGCAGTTCAAAACCCTGGACTTCGCCACCGTCAGCAGCAGCCTCAAGGATCCCGTGGTTTTCGATGGCCGCAACCTGTACCAGCCGCTGGATATGGCAGAAGCGGGCTTTGAATATTACTGTGTGGGGCGCCCCCAGCAGGCCGCGCGTTAGCCCAGCGCAGCCGAAACACAGCAGGCAAAAAAAAGGGCGGGCATCGTTAGATGCCCGCCCTTTTTAATAAGTGGAGCGAAGGCATCAAGCAGACGCCGCCACTTCCTCACAACCCTCGTGTACATCGCTCAGCCAACCCATATGGGCCTGGCTGCGGCCCTGCACCACATCGAAATACAGTTGCTGCAAGCGCTTGGTGATCGGGCCGCGGCGACCCGCGCCGATGGTGCGTCCGTCCAGCATCCGGATCGGCAGCACTTCCGCCGCGGTACCTGTAAAGAAGGCTTCATCCGCGATATACACCTCGTCGCGGGTAATGCGTTTTTCCACCACCCTGTATCCGCACTCGTTGGCGAGCTGGATAACGGATGCGCGCGTAATGCCGTCGAGGCAGGAGGTAAGTTCCGGGGTGTAAATCACACCGTCGCTCACCAAGAAGAAGTTTTCGCCACTGCCTTCCGCTACATAACCCTCCGGGTCCAGCAGCAGGGCCTCTTCACAGCCGTTGCGCAGGGCCTCCTGCAGCGCCAGCATGGAATTGATGTAGTTGCCGTTCGCCTTGGCCTTACACATGGAGATATTCACGTGGTGACGCGTGTACGAAGAGGTGTTCACCTTGATCCCCAGTTCGCGCGCCTCCGGTGTCATATAGCTCGGCCATTCCCACGCGGCAACGATGACATGCGTCTTCAGCGCGTCGGCGCGCAGCCCCATACCTTCCGATCCGTAAAATACCATCGGGCGCAGATAGGCTTCTTCCAGGCCATTTTCACGCACCACCAGACGCTGGGCTTCATTCAGCTGCTCCGCGTCGTAAGGCATGCTCATATTCATGATCTTGGCGGAGCGAAACAAACGACGAGTGTGTTCCTGCAGGCGGAAAATACTGGTGCCGCCATCGGCGGTTTGATAGGCGCGCACGCCCTCAAATACGCCCATTCCGTAATGCAATGTGTGGGTGAGCACGTGTACCCGGGCATCGCGCCAGGGAACCAGTTCACCATCAAACCAGATAACGCCGTCTCGATCGGCAAAAGACATGGGGATCTCCTACAAAATTCTATACACGCATTCTGTAGGAGCGGCCTGGGGGGAACGGAGCGGTCTGAGCCGGGTCGAGCCAATTCGCCTGCAGGCAGGCTCCTACAGCACAGAGCCTGATGAAAAACAGTTTAATCGGGCAGCGAACACCTACTGGGAACCGGGCGAGACTTCACTCGCTGAGCCCAGCATCTGCTGCCAAGTTGTTGTAACGGTCTTTCTTTCCGCTTCGAATTGGTCACCGGATACAACCCCCGGCAGCTGTTGTAATGCCAGGCGATGACCTTCAGATCGGTAGGCTTTGTAGGCGTCGATCAAATGCGCGGCTTGATGGGCCGGCATCAGGCCCGCCTCGGTGAGGCTCTCAAGGATGCGAATGTTATCGGTATATCGCACGATTGAAGGGGCGCGTTGCGCCCAGGCCAATGCAGCATATTGAACCATAAATTCAATATCCACAATACCACCGGCGCCGTGTTTGAGATCGAATTGCCGATCATTGCTCTTATCGAGGTGTGCACGCATTTTATTGCGCATCGCCACCACCTCTTCACGCAATTTCTGCTCATCACGCGCGGTACATAGCAACCGCGTACGCAGGGATTCGAACGCGTGGCCGAGACGCTCACTGCCCGCCACGGGCCTGGTGCGAACGAGAGCCTGATGCTCCCAGGTCCAAGCGCTCTCACGCTGGTACTTTTCAAACGCGGCCAGGGAAGTTACCAGCAGACCCGAGTTACCGGAGGGACGCAAGCGTGTATCCACTTCATAGAGCGGGCCACTCAATGTGCGCGTCTGCAGTATGTGGATCAGGCGCTGGGCGAGACGGGTGTAGAAACTCTGCGCGTCGAGCGACCGCTCACCATCGGTGTAACCGGCACCGTCGACATCGTGCACAAACACGATGTCGAGGTCCGAGCCGTGCCCCAATTCCAAGCCACCGAGCTTGCCGTAGGCAACGATCGCAAAGCGCATATCTTCGGCGCTAGTCCCCTTGGGCGCGCCGTGTTTTTCGGTCACTTGCTGCCAGGCCAGTGACAGTGACTGCTGCAATATCGCTTCCGCCAGCCAGGTAAGGGAATCACTTACCTTCATCAACGGTAGCGCCCCGGTAACTTCCTGCGCCGCGATACGCAGGCTTTGTCCCTGCTTGAAATGCCGCAGGGCTTCCATTTGCGCCTCCAGGTCGTCGGTATCTACCCGCAGCATATGCTGGCGCAGCTCATCGGCGATATCCTGCGCAGTGGAGGGCTGCAACAGGCGTCGCTGGTCGAGCATTTCATCCAGCAACACCGGGTGCCGCGCCAGCTGATCGGCAATCCACGGCGAGGCACTGCACAGGCGCAGTAGCTGCTGGAGTATCGGGGGGTTTTCGTTGATCAGCACCAGATACGCGCTGCGGCGCAGAATTGAGCGCAACAACGGCAATACCCGCTCCAGCGCCAACAGGGGCTCACCAACTTCCGCGGCGGCGGCGAGCAGCAACGGCATGGTCTGATCCAGGCGCTGGCGCCCGGCCACCGGCAACGCCGTGACAATACGATCGCCATGCAAGGCGCTGATGACCTCCAGCGCTTTTTCTGCTGGCACAAAATCGGCGTCCTGCAATTGTGCGAGCCAGGTGTCGCGATCACTGTCGCGCTCGCAGCCACTCCACAGCAATTCCCAGCGATCGCTCTCGGAGACTTCATCGCTCTCTTCCGGTGGTGCGATTACCTGGTCGAATTCACGCTCGATTACGGTCTGCGCCAGTAGCAGTTCTTCCTCGAGAGACTCCCAGCTTGCATAGCCGAGGGCAAAGGCCAGCTGCGCGCGTCGCTCACTCTCCACCGGTATCGTCTGGGTCTGCTGGTCTTTTTCCGCCTGCAATCCGTGCTCGACACGGCGCAGTAAAAGATAGGCATCGCGCAATTGGTCGGCAGCACCCTGAGGTAAGTGCCCATCCTGCTCCAGCAATGGCAGGACCTTCAGGATATTGCGCACGCGCAGGTCGGGCTCGCGGCCGCCGCGAATAAGCTGGAATGCCTGGGCAATAAACTCCACTTCGCGGATGCCGCCGCGCCCCAGCTTTACGTTATTGGTGAGTCCGCGCGCGCGCACCTGTCGCTGGATCAGGGTTTTCATTTCCCGCAGCGCGTCGATCACGCTGAAGTCGATATAACGCCGATACGTAAATGGGCGCAGCAACTCCATTAGTTCCTCTGCGGCCTGAGCCCCACCCGCAACACTGGCATAGGCCACCGGCCGCGCCTTGATCATGGCGTAGCGTTCCCACTCGCGCCCCTGAGTCTGATAGTAATCTTCCAGGGCTGCGAAATGACTTACCAGGGGGCCGCTGTCGCCATAGGGGCGCAAGCGCATATCTACACGAAACACAAAACCATCGGCGGTAACCGCATCCAGCGATTTAATCAGGCGCTGGCCAAGGCGCTGAAAGAACGCCTGGTTCTCGAGTGGCTTGATGTCTGCAGCATCGCCGCCACTTTGCCCCGGTTCCGGGTAGGCAAAAATCAGATCGATATCCGACGACAGGTTCAGCTCACGCGCACCCAGCTTGCCCATGCCCAGTACGATCATCGGCTGCAGCTTTCCGTCCCGGCTGCGCGGCTCGCCATGGCGCTCGACCATTTTCTGCCAGTGCCAGTCGAGGGCTGACTGAATACAAATCTCGGCCAGCTCGGTCAAACGGGCGCACACCCGGGGAACATCCCACTGCCCGGTAAAGTCCCGCCAGATCGCCTCGGTATTTACCCGGTTGCGCAACAGGCGCAGGGTTCGCTCCAGGTCCTCGTCGGTCTCCAAGGCGGTGAGGTCCGGCGGCGCCAGCCCCAGGTCCTCACTGGCGAGCAATTCATCGAGCAGCCCCGGGGTGCGCGCGCATTGCTGCAACAGGAAATCAGACCCAAGTAACCCTCTGGCGACCAACACCGGCAGCGATGCATCCGCCTGTAACTGCGCTGCCAGCGCAGCGGCCTCGGCCTCCCCCACCTGCTCACACCAACTCTGCCACTGCGACTGCAGCCGGGCATGCAGCGGTGCGGGGCAAGTAGATTCGGGGAAGTGGTACACGGCAGGGTCCTTTTGCACGAAAAAAAACTGATACAAGTATAAGTGTGCGGCCGGGCGAAGGGGACGAGGTGGGCGTGCCCGGCCGGATTGGGAGAAGGGTACTTAGAATGCGATATCCGGTGGCGGTGCTACTCGCAACACTTCCTGCACCGTGGTGATTCCCCCAGCGACTTTTTTAGCCCCGGACAGCCGCAGGCTGCTCATGCCTTCGCGCATCCCCCGGTGACGAACCTGCTGCAGGTCGCAATCGGCGGTGATCAGCCCCTGGATCGCCTCGCTGAACGGAAGGATCTCGTAGATCCCCTGGCGCCCTCGGTAACCGGTGTTGCGGCAGTCCAGGCACCCTTCGGGCAGATAAACCACTTCCGGCTTGGGTGCTTTCCAGGGTTTCACCAGCGCCTGCCAGTCTTCGTCGCTCACGTCTGCCTTGCGCTTACAGCTGGGGCATAAGGTACGCACCAGGCGCTGGGCCATTACCCCGAGTACGGTGGATTTCAGCAGGTAATGCGGCAAGCCCAGGTCCAGCAGGCGGGTCACCGCGGTAGGCGCGTCATTGGTGTGCAGGGTCGAAATCACCAGGTGGCCGGTGAGCGCCGCCTGCACCGCCATCTGCGCAGTTTCCAGGTCGCGAATCTCGCCCACCATGATGATGTCCGGGTCCTGGCGCATCAGGGTGCGAATACCCGCGGCAAAATCCAGGCCGATGCTGTGGTGCACCTGGGTCTGGTTGAAGCTGTCTTCCACCATTTCGATAGGATCTTCGATGGTGGAGACATTTACCTCACTGGAGGCCAGCTGCTTGAGCGCGGTGTACAGCGTCGTGGTCTTACCGGAACCGGTGGGGCCGGTAACCAGCACGATACCGTTGGGGCGCGCGAGCATTTTTTGCCAGCGCGCCAGGTCGTCACCGGCCAGGCCCAGGTCGTGATAGGAGCGCGCCAATACTTCCGGGTCGAAGATCCGCATGACCAGCTTTTCGCCGAATGCCGTGGGCAGGGTCGACAGACGCAACTCGACCTCGCTGCCATCCGGGCGCTTGGTCTTGATACGGCCATCCTGGGGTTTGCGCTTCTCCGCCACATTCATGCGCCCGAGAATCTTCAGGCGGCTGGTTACCGCCGCGTTGACCTGGTCCGGCAGCTCGTGGATCGGGTGCAGCACACCGTCGATACGGAAGCGGATGCGACCAATGCCGCGACGGGGCTCAATGTGAATATCACTGGCGCGCTGATCGAAGGCGTGCTGTAACAGCCAGTCCACGATATTGACGATGTGCTGGTCATTGGCCTCCGGATCCTTGAGATTGCCCAGTTCCAGTAACTGCTCGAAGTTACCCGCTGCAGAGCTACCCTTGAGCCCGCTGGCGCCGGAAATCGAATTGGCCAGGGAGTAAAACTCGGTGCCGTAGCGCAGGATATCCGCCGGATCGGCCACCACCCGCTGCACGGTGCGACCACTGGTGTGCTCCAGCTGCTCTTCCCAGCCCGAGGTATACGGCTGCGCGGTGGCCACCAGCAGCATCTCCGGGCTGGCTTCCACGCACAGGATCTGATGGCGCTTGGCAAACTGGAAGCTCATGACCTCGGTCACCGCCGCCACATTCACCTTGAGCGGATCGATATGGTAGAGGCCATGAGAGGAGGTATCCGCCAGCCACTGGGTCAGTACCTGCGCATCCAGAGTACGCCCGGGTTTCTTCTGATTTTCCAGTTCACAGCTGGCGATATAGGACAGCGGGTGCATCTGCGCCTGCTCGGCGGTGCGCGGCGTGCCGATCAGGCGGTTGGCATCCATCCGCGCCACATACCCGTCACCCACCAGGTCTTCCAGCAAACCCGGCAGGTCGAGAACCCGGTCTGCACCTCTTACCCCAGCGCTTGCAGCCATACCTTGTTACCCGTCTACGCTTATTGTTAGAAGGCGCATTGTAGCTCTATTGGCGAGCCACAACAGTGCGCCGGTTGGTCGAATTGATACGGAAACCGTCACGTCACTGTGACCTGCGCACAGGTTGCGGTACCATGCCGCCCGATTTGGCCCCTTCTGGGCTACTAAACCTACTACTGTCAGGACCGGAAAAAGGAACGAACCATGCCCCTGTCCAACATCGGCAACTTGTTCGGCCGCTCGCCGATCAAACCGATCAAAGAGCATATGGCGACCGCCCATAAGGCGTCAGCGGATCTGGTGCCCTTCTTTGAAGCCCTCGTGAACGAGGACTTGGCGACCGCCAAAACCGTCCAGGAACGCATCTCCGCCAGCGAGAGCCGCGCCGATGACATCAAACGAGACCTGCGTCTGCACCTGCCCGATAGCCTGTTTATGCCGGTATCCCGCAGCGACCTGCTGGAACTGCTGCACGTGCAGGACAAGGTGGCCAACACGGCCCAGGACATTGCCGGCCTCGCCATTGGCCGCCAGATGCAGATTCCTGCGCCATTAAAGACGTTGATGTGCACCTTCGTGGAAAGTGCCGTGGCGGCATCCGCCCAGGCCCTGACCGCCATCAACGAGCTGGACGAGCTACTGGAATCTGGCTTTTCCGGCCGCGAAGTCGACATTGCCCAGCGCATGATCGAAGAGCTGGATGATCTGGAGCGCAAGTCCGACAAGTTAGAAGTAGAAGTGCGCGCCGCACTTTTCGCCATTGAAAAAGACCTGCCGCCGGTGGACGTGATTTTCCTGTATCGGGTAATCGAGGAAGTCGGTGAGCTGGCAGATGAAGCTCACGGCGTGGGCAACCGATTGCAGCTACTGCTGGCGCGATAACGGGGGAGAGAAAACGTGGAAATTATCGCTCAATACGGCCATATCTTCCTGATCATGGCCTGTGTGTTCGGATTCTTCATGGCCTGGGGTGTGGGCGCGAACGACGTCGCCAACGCCATGGGTACCTCCGTAGGCTCCCGCGCACTGACCATCAAACAGGCGATCATTATCGCCATGATCTTCGAATTCGCCGGTGCCTATTTAGCCGGCGGCGAGGTGACCTCGACGATTCGCAAGGGGATCATCGACCCGGATTTGTTTAACGATACCCCGGAACTGCTGGTGTACGGCATGCTCTCCGCACTGCTGGCCGCCGGTACCTGGCTGTTGATCGCCAGTATCCTGGGCTGGCCGGTGTCCACCACCCACTCCATTGTCGGTGCCATCGTTGGCTTCTCCGCGGTGGGCATCTCGGTAGATGCAGTAGCCTGGGGCAAGGTGAGCAGCATTGTTGCCAGCTGGGTGGTTTCGCCGGTGCTGGCGGGCACCATATCGTTCCTGCTGTTCCGCAGTGTGCAACGCCTGATCCTCAACACCGACGATCCCTTTAACAACGCCAAGCGCTACATCCCCATCTACATGTTTGCCGTGGGCTGGATGATTTCCATGGTGACCCTCACCAAGGGCCTCAAGCACGTATTCAAAGATGCCAACATCAGCCTGACGTTCTGGCAGGACGCACTGATCGCCGGCGTCATGGGCCTGATCGTGATGGGCGTTGGCGTGGTCATGCTGAAACGCGTGAAACGCGATCCGGAAGCCGAGAAAGATAACCGCTTTGCCAGTGTTGAGCGTGTTTTCGCCATCCTGATGATCTTCACCGCCTGTGCCATGGCCTTTGCCCACGGCTCTAACGACGTGGCGAATGCGGTCGGTCCGCTGGCCGCAGTGGTGAACACCGTCCAGCAAGGCGCGGTCACTGCGAAAGCGGTTATGCCACCGTGGATCCTGCTGCTCGGTGGTGCCGGTATCGTGGTCGGCCTCGCCACTTACGGTTTCAAGGTAATGGCGACCATCGGCCGCAAGATCACCGAGCTGACCCCGAGCCGCGGCTTCGCCGCCGAGCTGGGCGCCGCCGCCACCGTGGTCCTCGCCTCTGGCACCGGCCTGCCCATCTCCACCACCCACACCCTTGTGGGAGCGGTACTCGGCGTTGGTCTGGCGCGCGGTATTGGCGCACTGAACCTGCGTATGATCACCACCATCGCCGCCTCTTGGGTAATCACCCTGCCGGCGGGCGCAGGCCTGGCGATCCTGTTCTTCTTCTTCTTCAAAGGCGTGTTCGGCTGATCACCGGTAACGTGAGATAAAAAAGGGGAGCCACTTCGGCTCCCCTTTTTTGTGTCTGCGAGAAGGCTCACCAGTAGTGGTAGTGCAGCCGCTCATTTTTTTGCGGCCCATGAATCTGCCAGATCAGCTCGACCTCATCAGCATGCAGAATCAAATCTGCAGTATAGGTATCTGCGCCACTTTGGTGGGTATTCTGATGGCGAAATCCATGGGCAGTAACTGGCACGAAATTAAACAGCAAGACTGGCCGATCGCCCTGCACCTGCTCCAGCCGTACAAAGTCAACGCAGCGGGTCCAGCGGTAACTATTACTTAGCGCAATTTTGTGCCCTTCGGCGTCGGTAAATTTTGCCTGCTCGGTGAATACCGTATGCGCACCAAAGTTTTCCACTGCCACATCCCCGCGTCCGTGACCACGCCAGTTGGTGGCCGAGCCGGGGCCGTTGCTCGCATTGAAACTAAAGCTGCGCACCTTCGCCAGGCGGGCGCAAAGCTTTGTCAGTGCGACAAGGCCCGTTTTATCCACACCCTCTAAATCCACACTCTCTGGCTTCAAACTCTCTGCCTTCAATCTCTGACCCACGCAGCTGCCGCCCTGTGCATAACTGTATTGCTGTCGCCCAGTGCGACAACCCCAAGCAAGATACCTATGAGCAGTTTATGCAATTTCAGATAGGTCGCCGCCTGTCCGGCAAACCTGTTACGCTGAAAGAGCGCCAGAGATCGGCAGAAGTAATAACGTCGTTAGAATAAATACAGCCGCATATCACCCCCAGGTAATGCACAAGGAAGGCCACCATGAGTATCCGCTCGCTGCCGAATGTACCCAGCCAGCTCCAGCAGTTGGTTGCCAGTCCCAGTGTCAGCGCCACCAACCCCAAACTCGACATGGGCAATCGCGGCGTCATCGACTTGCTGGCGGCCTGGCTGGAAACTCTCGGCTTTGCCGTTGAAATCATGCCGCTGCAAGACCAGCCCCACAAAGCCAACCTGATCGCCACCCTCGGACAGGGCGACGGCGGACTGGTCCTCGCCGGGCATACCGATACCGTGCCATACGACGACAACCGTTGGCAGTCGGACCCATTCCAGCTGCAGGAGCGCGATAACCGTTTTTACGGGCTCGGCAGCACCGATATGAAGGGTTTCTTCCCTCTCGCCATCGAAGCTGCCAAGACTTTTGTCGACAAGCCATTGCAACAACCACTGATTATTCTCGCCACCGCGGATGAGGAAACCTCCATGGCCGGCGCCCGCGCGCTGGTGAAGGCCGGCTTACCCAAGGCGCGCTACGCGATTGTCGGCGAGCCCACCGGCCTCAAGCCCATTCGTATGCATAAGGGCATGATGATGGAGCGGCTGCGCATCACCGGCCAGGCTGGCCACTCCTCCAACCCGGCCTATGGCGCCAGCGCTCTGGAAGCCATGCACACGGCGATGGGGGAGGTAATCAAGTTCCGCAATGAAATACAGCAACGCTACCAAAACCCGGGGTTTGCGGTGGAGGTCCCCACTTTGAATTTGGGCTGTATCCATGGCGGCGACAATCCCAATCGAATTTGCGGCCACACCGAACTGCAGTTCGACTTGCGCCCCCTGCCAGGCATGTCCATGGACGCGCTGCGCGGTGAGCTGCACCAGCGCCTTAAAGGCGCAATGACGGACGAAAAAATCCAGCTGAAAATGGACTCGCTGATCGGCGGGGTCGACGCCTTTGAAGAGCCCGCCGACTCTGAACTCGTCAAGGTCGCGGAACAGCTCACTGGCCACAGTTCGGAAAGTGTGGCGTTTGCCACCGAGGCGCCTTTTTTACAGCAGCTTGGCATGCAGACCATTGTGCTTGGCCCCGGCGATATCGACCAGGCCCACCAACCGGATGAGTATCTTGGCCTGGAACGTATTGACCCGATGGTGGAGACACTGAAAGGGATGATCGGAAGGTTCTGCCTTTGACGGAAACTCTGTTCAAAGCCAGTGGCGGTGCCGCTACCGGATAGGGCCTTGTGAGGCACGCCGTGAACCCATCCCTGGGGGCTCCTCTAAAACATCCCTGTTTTAGAGGGCCTCACAAGGCCCTATCCGATACCGACACCTGCTCTCCAGCCGAATCCAATTTTTCGCCATTTGAGTAGAGATCAAAATCCGAATGCCGCATAAAGTGCGGTATATTGTGACCGAAGCGAACTTAACTATCGAAACACAAAGAACGTGAACACCGAAACCACCACACTCAACTGGTTCAGAAACGCCGCGCCCTATATCAACGATTTGCGCGGACGAACCCTGGTGGTCGCGATTCCCGGCGAGGGGTTTGCCGACGAGAATTTTCGCAATCTGGTGCACGACCTCACGCTGCTGATCAGCCTCGGGGTAAAACTGGTCCTCGTGCATGGCGCACGCGTCCAGGTAAACAGTGCGCTGCAACAGGCGGGGATCAAAAGTCGCTTTCTTGGCAACACACGCATTACCGACCGGGAAACCCTCGAGGTGATTAAGGCCACCGTCGGTAAACTGCGGCTCGAAGTCGAGGCCGCCTTTTCCCAGGGCCTGCCCGACTCGCCCATGGCAGGTGCCGCGCTTAAAGTCATTTCCGGGAACTTTGTCAGTGCGCGCCCGGTAGGGGTTATTGACGGCACCGACATGCGCTGGACCGGACAAGTACGGCGCATCGACGAACAGGCCATCGCCCGGGCGCTGCAAGACAACTCCCTGGTGTTGCTCTCGCCCTTTGGTACATCGCTTACCGGTGAGCTGTTCAACCTCAACTATCTGGACCTTGCCGCCGAAGCCGCCAAGGCCCTGCAGGCAGAGAAGCTGATTCTGTTCCGCGACTTGCCGCAACTGGACGTGGATGGGGAGCCGGTACACGACCTCAGTATTCACCAGGCCGAGGATGTCGCGGAAAAAATCAGTAGTGAAACCCTGAACTGCGCAATCGCCGCATGCAGTGCCGGCACCCAGCGGGTCCACCTGCTAAGTTATGCCGACAACGGCGCCTTGCTGCAGGAACTGTTCAGCCGGGAAGGTACCGGCACCATGATTTACCGGGACAGTTACGAGGTTATCCGGCGCGCACGCATCCAGGATGTCGGCGGTATTCTCGGGCTGATCCGCCCACTGGAAAAGCAGGGTGTGCTGGTGCGGCGCTCGCGGGAAAAGCTGGAGGCGGAGATCGACCATTTCACGCTCGTGGAAGTAGATGGTACCCCGGTGGCCTGCGCTGCCCTGTATCCGATTCTCGACGACGAGGGCGACACCATCGCCGCAGAAGTTGCTTGCGTGGCTATTCACCCGGAATTTCGCGGTGGCGGCCGCGGTGCTAAATTAATGCAGCACCTTGAACGGCAGGCGCGCGCGCTGGACTTATCGGAACTCTACGTGCTCACCACGCAAACCGAGCATTGGTTTATCGAGCGCGGGTTTGCCCAGGTCGACGTATCCCAATTGCCCACCAGTCGTAAATCGCTGTACAACATTCAGCGAAATTCACGCGTCTTATGCAAGCGGCTCGCAACGCAATAAATTTGCCTGGCGACCAAGCTAAAACGGACAGTTCTTTCGCCCGCCTCGCACCGTTTCACCAAGCGCGCACAACACGTTTCATTTTGCTAACCTGTGGCGCTGCCGGGCACACCAGACCTGCCCGCGCTGAACGCAATCTATCTGTAGATGATCACGTTTGACCGTCACGTATCACGTTTAACCGTCACGTAAAAAGTACCGCTATGCCTCAGTACCGCTCACGCACTTCCACCGCTGGCCGCAATATGGCCGGCGCCCGCGCCCTGTGGCGCGCCACCGGCATGAAGGATGAAGACTTCCACAAGCCCATTATTGCCGTGGCCAACTCGTTTACCCAATTTGTACCGGGGCACGTGCACCTGAAGGATATGGGGCAGCTTGTCGCGCGGGAGATTGAAAAGGCCGGCGGTGTCGCCAAGGAATTCAACACCATCGCGGTGGATGACGGTATCGCCATGGGCCACGACGGCATGCTGTACAGCTTGCCGAGCCGCGAAATCATCGCTGACTCCGTGGAGTATATGGTGAATGCACACTGCGCCGACGCACTGGTGTGTATCTCAAACTGCGACAAGATCACCCCGGGGATGCTGATGGCCGCCATGCGCCTGAACATTCCGGTGATTTTTGTTTCCGGCGGCCCAATGGAAGCGGGTAAAACCAAGCTCGCCGACCACAAGCTGGATCTTGTTGATGCAATGGTGATCGCGGCCACCGATTCCGCCACCGACGAGGAAGTGGCCGAGTATGAGCGTTCGGCCTGCCCTACCTGTGGCTCCTGTTCCGGTATGTTCACCGCCAATTCCATGAACTGCCTGACCGAGGCTCTGGGCCTGTCCCTGCCCGGTAACGGCACCACCCTCGCCACTCATGCGGACCGCGAACAGCTGTTCCTGCGCGCCGGTCGCGAAATCGTGAGCCTGGCCAAGCGCTACTACGAGCAGGACGATGAATCTGCCCTGCCACGCAGCATCGCCAACCGCGCTGCGTTTACCAATGCAATGGCCCTGGACATTGCCATGGGCGGTTCCACCAATACCATTTTGCACCTGCTGGCCGCAGCGCTGGAAGGCGAAGTCGATTTCACCCTGGCGGACATCGACCGCCTGTCTCGCAAGATTCCGCAGCTGTGTAAAGTCGCCCCGAACACCCAGAAGTACCACATCGAAGACGTGCACCGCGCCGGCGGCGTGATGTCGATTCTCGGTGAACTTGAAGCCGGTGGACTGATTGATGCCAGCCTGCCGACGGTGCACAGCAAATCCTTCCGAGATGCGCTGGAAGAGTGGGACATCCGCCGTACCGATAATCCGGACGTACACAAGTTCTTCCGCGCGGGCCCGGCCGGTATTCCGACCCAGGAAGCATTCAGCCAGGACTGCCGCTGGAACAACCTGGACGGCGACCGCGAGCAGGGCTGTATTCGCTCAATCGAGCACGCCTACTCTTCCGAAGGTGGCCTGGCCGTACTTTTTGGCAACCTCGCTCCAGACGGCTGCGTGGTAAAGACTTCCGGCGTGGAAGAGGAACTGTGGCAGTTTGAAGGTCCCGCACATGTGGTGGAAAGCCAGGAAGATGCCGTCGCGCATATTCTTGAGGGCAAGGTTAAAGAGGGCGAAGCGGTGATCGTGCGCTACGAGGGCCCGAAAGGAGGCCCGGGTATGCAGGAAATGCTGTACCCCACCAGCTACCTGAAGTCCAAGGGACTGGGCAAATCCTGCGCGCTGATTACCGACGGCCGCTTTTCCGGCGGCACGTCCGGCCTGTCGATCGGTCACGTATCCCCGGAAGCGGCGGGTGGTGGCAATATCGCGCTGGTGCAGGACGGCGATCTGGTGCGCATCGACATTCCAAAGCGCCTGATTGAGGTAGATATTCCGGAAGCAGAATTGCACCGCCGTCGCGAGGCCATGAACGCCAAGGGAGCGCAGGGCTGGAAGCCGGTGCAGCAGCGTCCGCGTAAAGTGAGCCGCGCGCTCAAAGCTTATGCGCTGTTGGCTACCAGTGCTGACAAGGGTGCGGTGCGGGAAATCGACTGAGCGCAGCAAACGGCAACTGCATGACACCGTAAATAAAAAGGGGCGCACTGCGTCCCTTTTTATTTACCACCGGTATTGGCAGGCTTCGTTCTCTCTTCCTCACGCCAGTCCGCGAACGTCTGCAACAAAAAATCAATTGCGGCACGCACCCGCACTGGCAGATGCCGATGATCGCGGTAGACCAGCCAGGTATTCGGGCCCGGCGCCCAGTAGCCCTCCAGCACCGGCTTCAAGGTGCCATCGTGCGCTGCCTCGCCAAAACTCGATCCGGGCAAATAGGCAATACCCAGCCCCGCTTGGCAGGCCGCAACTACACTGCGCCCACTGTTGGCGCGCCAGCGCCCCGATATACGCACCTCGGTTTCCCCGTCGCGCTCGCGAAAGCGCCAGCGATCACTATTCGCGATAATGCAGTAATGGTAGGTGAGATCCTGAGGCTGCTGAGGGGTCCCATGTGCGGCCAGGTACGCCGGACTGGCCATGCACTTCAAGGCGCGCGCAACCAGTGGCCGCGCGATGAGTTGCGAGTCCTGCGGATCCCCGTAACGCACCGCCAGATCAAACCCTTCTTCAACGAAGTTCACCAGCCGACTGTTAAAATCGATCTCTACCTGTAAATCAGGATGCCCCAGGGCGAACCGCATGAGTGCCGGTGCCACGTAACGCTCGGCAAACTCGCCCGCAGCAGACACACGCAACCGCCCGGCCAAGGCACCCCGCTGGCGCCCAATCTGCTCCTCCACGGCTTCGAGGCCATTCATCAGGTCCCGACACTCGTCATAGTATTGCTGCCCAGCTTCGGTCAGACGCACGATGCGGGTACTACGCGCCACCAGGGAAACCCCAAGCCGTGTCTCCAAGGCCTTGACCTTGCGTGACACGTGCGACGTCGAAACCCCCAGCTGGCGCGCGGCCGAAGAAAAGCCCTGGGTTTCCGCCACGGCAAGAAATTCAGGCAACCCATCTAGTTGCGCCATTGTTGCACTCCAGCAATAAAGCTTTGCATTTTAAGGGGATTACCCCCCTACAGGGAAATGCCTAACATGGGCCCACTGAAATTGAGGAGTGATACCAATGACGAAAATCCTGGTAATTGTGACCAATAGCGCGAAGTTAGGTGACGCCGAAGATAACGGGACCTATGCGCCAGAACTAACCCATGCGCTGCATGCACTCAACGACGCCGGCTTCACCTACGACCTGGCCTCGATCGCCGGAGGCAATGCCCCAATCTATGGGACTGACATCGACGACGCGGTGAACCGCACCATGCTGGCGGACGGCGGCCTGCTGTCGGCGATGACCAACACCAAGCGACTCGCGGACATCAACCCAGAGGACTATCAGGGGATCTTCTACCCTGGCGGTTTCGGCTTGCTCAACGACCTCGCCCACGATAAAGCGGCGGCTGGCATTACCGCCGCGCGTTATGACGCGGGCGCGGTCGTGGGCGCGGTGTGCCACGGGCCCGCGGGCCTGCTGGAAGTCACCCTGGCCAACGGCAGCAACATCATGAGCGGTAAAACGGTAACCTGCTTTACCCGCCGTGAAGAGGAAGAATTCGGCACTATCGACCAGATTCCGTTTGTACTGCAGGACGCGATCAGCAGCAAAGCCGGGCAGTTCCACGAAGTGGATCCCTGGGGTGAAAATGTCCTGGTGCAGGAGCGTCTGGTCACCGGGCAAAACCCGGCATCCGCCGGTGGGGTCGGGCAGGCGATGGTTAAACTACTGAAAAGTTAACCAGATAGTTATTTCGACTATCAACGTAACCTCCCGCTACCTGAGTAGCGGGAGGTACTGTCGTTACTCCGTTAAGTTACTCCGCAAGCTTGTACGAAATTCGGTTGCGGACACCGTGTCTTTCCACCGGTTTACCATCCACTACCGGGGGACGATATTTGAACCGCTCTACGGCCCTTAGCGCCGATTGATTGAACACATCCGTTGGCGTGCCCGAGGCATCGTACCCTCCGACTACAGATGGATTTTTCACGGAGCCGTTTTTGCTAATTGTGAACTCCACTACGACATAGCCCTCAACCCCTCTTGCCATCGCTCTGCGCGGATAGCGCGGTGCTGGCTTGTAGATTGGCATCGGGTCCGCAGTCACAATGGAAGTATCGACTTTTGTGCCGGTTGTTGTTGGCGGCTGAAATACGATCGGCATATCGCCCGGATCTAGCGTGTGCTCAACCGTGGTTGGCGTTATCGGCGGGGGTAACTCCTGGGGCTTGGCCACACGCGTATCACGAATAACGGTCGGCTTCAGCTTCGGCAAGTGAATGGGCGCGATTGTTGGCGATTCCTCTACTGGTGGTTCTTGCAGATCGGTCGCAATAAGCTGCGACATACCGAATAGCAATAAACCAGTAACCCCCAGGGCCATGGCGCCATTGCGTAATACAACCATCGATTGCGTCGCAGTACGAATGGGTAGTGATTGAAACGACGTGGAATTGAGCGGATAAGCCAGTTCCATAACACCTCTCCTTGTTATTTTCAGGTGTTGTTTACGGTGCTGCGCCAAAACCCGACAGGCGCGGCGATGGAAAAAGCTGATCAGCTATTTACAGGTTTAGTTGAATCTGGCGATATTGCAAATAATTCGCATTTATTGGTCACAAAATGCGCCAGCGCCACTTAGTCAGTTGCTCTCGTTAAATAGGCGTATAAAAAAAGGCCACACAAAGTGCGGCCTTTTCGGTCGGAGAAAACCTCCGGCATGTAACACATATTACATAGCCAGCTGTTTTTCCCGCTCCTGCTCTTTCTCTACGAAAGTAATCCACTGCTTGGCGAACTTCTCGGAGCGCTTGTCATCCAGCGCTTTCTTGAAGTTGTTCAAGGAGGCGTCGTACTTCTTCAGGTTGGCGTTAGCCATACCAAGTACGATGTAGAGCTGGTCCGGACGCTTGATGCTGCCCTTCTTCAGCGCCTTGGCGCCCATCTCCAGTGCCTGCTGGTTCTTGTCCAGGTCCAGGTAAATACCCGCGAGACGCGAGTAGATCTCACCCTTGTCAGACAAGCTCGCTGCAGCTTCCAGCTCCGGAATAGACTTTTGCAGTTCCTGAGCCATCTGGTAGGCCTGCGCCAGAGTTTCAAGGTTCTTGGAGGTACGCTCGATCTTCTTCTCGCTCATACCTTTGTCGATGACCTTGGCGCCCTTGTACGGCATTTCAGCACCCATAAAGAGATAAGCCATATTCAACAGCTCTTTCTCTTTCTGCAGGGCACCGGCAAGGTAGGCCGCTTCCATCATGTGAAGCATATCGTCTTCACGCTTCAGCTCACCATACATGCCCGCCAGCTGCTTGTAGTACTCACCTTTCGGATAGTGCTTCACCAGCTCTTCCAGAATACTGGCCACCTGCTTGTAGTCGTTCTTGTCGTAGTACAAGAAACGCTGCATGCTGTACCAGTTTTCCTTGGGCACCTTGCCTTCTTTTTTGTACATGGACACAGCCTGATTCATATCAGACAGCGCCTTGGCATTGTCACCCAGCTGGTAGTAAGCCTGGGAGCGCAGCGCGTAAGAGTCCGCGTTAACACTATCAGATGCCTTGAACCAGCGGTTCAGGTAGTTAATTGCCTGCTTGTAGTCTTCGGTTACGAAGTACAGCTGGGCAATGGTCAGCAGTGTATTGACCTCCAGCGCCACCGGCAGGTTCTCTACACCCTGCGCCAGCACTTGCTTGTAGTAGGAGATCGCCTGCGGGTACTTCTCCATGCTGTAGTTCACAAAGCCGAAGTAGAAGTACATCTGTGCGGTTTCGAAACCATTCAGCTTGGACTTGTTCGACTCCATTTCGCGCAGGGCGGCCAGGGCGGCCGGCCAGTTCTGCGCGTCCGCCGCTTCCTGAGCCTTGCCCAGGTACTTGAACGCGCTCTCGCGCATCGACGGGGTCTTGCGGGTTTTCTTCTCGCTCTGCGCTTCCGCCTGGGCAAAAGAAGCAGACACACCCACAGCCTCCAGCACGGTTACGCTAACCGCAGGTGCCAAAACCAGGGGTAGCGCTACGGATGTGCGCAGGACAAGCCGGGAAAGGCTCTTTGTCACGGTCGTCATATTCATATGCGTCCCCTATTAGTTCTTGGCCAGGTTGAAGCTGATTTTGGTTTTTACACCAGGTACTTCAATCGGCTCGCCATCGATAACCCGCGGCTTGTACTTGTACTTCAGCGCAGACTTGACCGCAGCACGATTGAAAATCGTGGTGGGTTTACCGTCCAGGGTGAACGCTTCCACAACACGTGGATCACGTACAGAACCGTTCTTGGTTACCGTGTATTCGACAACCACCCAGCCCTCGATGCCACGCTGAAGCGCGCGACGCGGGTACTGCGGCTGTACCTTTACGATCGGCAGGTAGTCACCTTCAGAAGCGAAGCCGCCGATCCCACCGACCTGCAGGTTGGAGTTGGCCGCTGGTGCAGACATGTTCAGGGCATTGTCTACATCCGGCTGGTCAAACTCCGGCTCCGGCATATCGGGCGGCGGCTGCTCCGGCTCGTCGGGCTTATCCGGCTTGCTGGTGTCGTATTGGGTTTCGATCTTGGTATCCGGCATGACGACGTCCGCAACCTTGATCGGCTCTTCCTCATCGGGAGCCTTCATGTTTGCTTCGATCAGCGCATGCATGGTGAAGATCAGGGCAATGGTGGTGACTACTGCCAACGCACCCGCCCCTAATAGTCTTACCGGGTTCATAGCTGTTAACTCTTCTCTGTAGCGACCGACACTTTATCGATTCCGATTTTTCTGGCCGCATCTGCGATCAGGGCAACCTTCTCGATACTCGCCTTTTTATCGGGCTGAATCACCAACCACCCCTTGGGGTTTTCCGCGTAGAGCCGCTCCAGGGTGTTTTTCACCAGGCGGTCATCTACCTTCTCTTTGGCAATCCAGATTTCGTTGTTGTCGTTAATCGCTACCAGAATTGAGGCGGCTCTGAGATCAGCGGTTGTCGCTTCCGGCTTGATTACGTCGACACCCGGCTCCTTGATAAAGGTCGCGGTGACGATGAAGAAGATCAGCATGATGAACACCACGTCCAGCATGGGCGTGAGGTCAATTGCTTGCCCTTCTTCTTCAGCCGTATTCTTTTTTCTGCTCATTGCAACTCTCTCTAGCGAAATGCTAATAGCGAGATTTGGCCCGGAGCCTCCATTGCACTGGGTGCAGATGAAAGCTCACTTGTTGGCTAAACCTTCTCGGCTGCCAGTGCGGTTTGCACCGCCTCGGCAACGCTATTGTGGTGCCTTAGTGATCCATCGTCAGATGGTCTTCCAGCAGCTGGGTTTCACGTTCCGCGGTACGGGTGATATAGGTGTTAGCAAATACCCCAGACAGTGCGGTTACCATGCCCGCCATTGTCGGGATGGTAGCCATAGATACACCGCTGGCCATTTGCTTCGCATCACCACCGCCGGTAATCGCGAGAACTTCGAACACGTTGATCATGCCCCAAACGGTACCCAGCAGGCCGAACAACGGCGCGAGGGCAACACAGGTCTGGATCATGTCCATATTGCTCTGAATTTTCTCGGATACCCGGGAAACCAGTGCGTAGCGGATCTGGTGGGCATTCCAGGATTTACGCTCGGGGCGTGCTTCCCAGGTGTCCACGGCGCCCTGAACATCGTGCTTCAGGCCACCCTTGAAGTAGAAGAACCGCTCGAAAATCAGCGTCCACATAAAGAAGGTCAGGCCGGCGATCAGGAGTAGTACTGGCCCGCCCGACGCCATAAAGGCGACAACGGCGGCCCATGCGTCATTCAATGCGTGCATGTTGCCGCCTCCTGTTACTTACGCTCAGCGTTTTCTGCCACGATACCGGCACTACGCTCGTCCAGGATGTGCAGGATACGCTTGGCGCGGCCATTCACGATGGTGTGCAGCAGTACGGTCGGGATCGCAACACACAGACCCAGAACGGTGGTAATCAATGCAGAGGAAATACCGCCAGCCATCGCTTTAGGATCGCCCGCACCGAAGATGGTGATCGCCTGGAAGGTGATGATCATACCGGTAACGGTACCCAGCAGACCCAGCAGCGGGGCTACCATGGCGATGATCTTCAGCAGGTTCAGGCCGGATTCGATGGCCGGACGCTCTTTCAGTACCGCTTCTTCCATCTTCAGTTCCAGAGTTTCGCCGTCTACACCCTTGTTCTCTTCCGCTACGGACAGAACACGACCCAGCGGGTTGTTGGTGTTCGGAGTAGAGGAGCGCAGCTGGGCGTTAACCTTGGCGTTTACACCAGACAGCACGATCAGGCGCCAGATGGCCAGCAGTACCGCAACAACACCTACACCAGTAATGATGTAGCCAACGATACCACCCTGGTGCCAGCGCTCAGACAGGCTCGGGCTAGCGATCAGTGCTTTCAGCAAGGAGCCGCCAGTAGGACCAGTGGGGTCAACGCCGAACGGGGAGAAACCGCTGCTCGCATTCTGCAGGTCAGCCGCCATGCTCTGGAACTTGCCTTCTGGCTGACGGATCAGCTCGGCCAGCTTCTGGCTGTCGTTCATTTCCAGGTACTTGCCGTTGGAAACGATGTTGAAGTTACCAACACGGACAACTTCCTGTTCGGCCTGTTCGCCGTCGGGCAGGATTACGGTGGTGTTGAACTTAACAACCTTGCCAGATTCCACGGTCTCGCGCTGCATTTCGTACCACAGACGCTCGATTTCCTGGATAGTAGGCAGTTTGGTCGCGGAGTTCATTTTGTCGATCAGCTGATCGAGGAACTCGGCACGGCCCGGGTACTGAGCGGAAACCAGAGAGGTATCCATGTTCGCACGCAGGTCGCCCGCAGTAGAGGTCAGGTGACCGAACAGCTCTTTCAGGGAGCCCAGACGCTCGTCCAGCTGCTGGCGCTTCTGCTGAACCAGCAGTTCCTGCTCTTCATACTTCTTTTCCAGCGCCGCAGAGCGGGCTTCTTCAGAAGTACGGGTGTTCTCGGCCTGACGCAGCAGAGAGCCCTGGTTGGCTTTCTGGCGACGGAAGTCGGCTTCGCGCTTTTTGTGCTCGGCAGACTCAGCAACCTTGGAGCTCTGTACCATCTTCAGCAGCTGGTCCAGGTTGGAAGCTTTGTCCTGTGCAACAGCAGAAACGCTGAACAGGCCAGCGGCTGCAACCGCTAGTACGCGCTTGGCGATAGAGATTTTCATTGTGCAGCCTCCGGAGCCGGGATCGGCATAGTCATGATTGCTTGAGTGGCCTGCTTCTTGGCGATCTTCAGACCTTCCATGATTGCGCGGCGGTAGTCGCCGGAATCAATCTCAACCCAAGCTTTCTGCTCTTTGTCGTAAGCCAGGGAGATTTTGGAGTCGGTAGTCTGAGCTACCAGGGCAATACGACCGATCTGCAGTACGTTTACTTCACGATCCTGACCGTTCACGTTCAGGGTGTCGCCGTAGCTGTCGATCTTACGCGCGTATTCAGATTCGAAGTTGTACAGTTCCAGTACCTGACGGAATTTCTCCGCTACAGTGATATCGGAACGGTCCATATTGTTCTTAACCGCTTCGAGGTTGGCCTTACGGTCAGCCAGCTTGAACGGTGCGTCCAGTTCGATGAACTGCTCCAGGCCGTCCAGCATACGCAGGATCAGAGGCTGGATCTGACGCTCAATAACGGTTACCTGATCGATGGACTCGTCGAGGTCCTTGATCACGGTCAGCTGGTTAGCCAGCTGCTTTTCGAGCTGACGGTTGTACACACGCAGACCGTCAATCTCTTTGTTCACTACTTTGAACTGCTGAAGCAGGTCAGAGGTTTCCTGAGCGATCTTGTCGATGCGCTTTTGAGATGCAGTTGCGGCGGCAGTTTTCTGCTGGCCAACCTTAAGAACGGTGTCGATTGTATCCGCAGTGGCTACGCTACCGTACAGTGCGCCGGCAGACAGCGCAGTGGTCAGCGCCACAGCCATGAATCGCTTGGTTTTCATTAGACCCCCCAGTGGGTTCAATATTTCACAACATGGTCGCGATGGATTAGCTGCCACAACGCGGTAGTTTATTGGTTTGAAGACAGCTAAGAGCCGCACATTGTAAACAGCCGATTTGATTATTCAAATGCCGATTGACTACGTCGAGCCGCCTGTGTAGCAAGGTAACACCCGGGTAACACTCACGGGGTTCATGCACACATTTGCAGCCATCCACTCTGTGCAACATTTGACCAAATCTACCCGAAAGAGTGTTTTTTGGTCAAATTGTATTTAAATAAACCTGTCGTACTGGACTAAGCAGTAGTTGTATTCATCTCGCTCCGAGGCAGGGTAACAGTGCCGCGAGACCTCTTTCCAGGTTTTATCGATATCCGGGAAAAACGCATCCCCCGCCACCTCGGCATCGACTTCCGTCACGTACAGGCGCTGGGCGAGCGGCAGGGCCTGGCGGTAGATCTCCGCACCGCCGATGACCATCAGTTCAGCCAGCCCCGCCTGCTGAGCGGCGGTATCGGCGAGTGCGATTGCAGCTTCCAGCGAAGACACAACCTCCACTCCCTCCGCGGCCCACGCGCTATTGCGGGTAATCACGATATTCTGCCGGCCGGGCAGCGGGCGCCCGATGGATTCGAAGGTCTTGCGCCCCATCACCACAGGCTTGCCCAGGGTGGTGCGCTTGAAAAACTGCAGGTCCCCGGAGATGCGCCACGGCAGGGTGTTCTCGCGGCCAATCGCGCCATTGCGCGCCATTGCCACAATCATGGCAATGGGGGTCTTTGGCGCAGCCATCACACCGCCACCGGCGCGGGGATATGCGGATGGGCCTCGTAGCCCTTCAGCTCAAAGTCCTCAAAACGGAACGCAAACAGGTCCTTCACCTCGGGGTTCAGCACCATTTGCGGTTTAGGCAGGGGTTGGCGCGACAGCTGCTCCTCGACCTGCTCCATATGGTTGGAATACAGGTGCGCATCGCCAAAAGTGTGAACAAAGTCACCAGGCTGCAGCCCGCAAACCTGTGCCAGCATCAGAGTGAGCAGGCTGTAGGAGGCGATATTGAACGGCACACCGAGGAAAATATCGGCACTGCGCTGGTACAACTGACAGGACAGCTTGCCGTCGGCCACGTAAAACTGGAACAGGGCGTGACACGGAGCCAGCGCCATTTTCCCGGCCGCCGCATTCGCACTCGGCGACACACCCTCGTCCGGCAAATCAGAAGGGTTCCAGGCGCTGACAATCAGGCGGCGGGAATCCGGCCGGGTCTTCAGCTGTTGCACCAGATCCTTGATCTGGTCGATATGCCGGCCATCCGCAGTGGGCCAGGAGCGCCACTGGTATCCGTATACCGGGCCCAAATCGCCCTCTTCGGTGGCCCACTCATCCCAGATACGCACGCCGTTGTCTTGCAGGTAACCGATATTGGTATCGCCCTGCAGGAACCACAGCAGCTCGTGAATAATCGAGCGCAGGTGGCACTTTTTGGTGGTGACCAGCGGAAAACCTTCCGCCAGGTCAAAGCGCATCTGGTAACCGAAGACACTGCGGGTACCGGTGCCGGTACGGTCACTTTTCAGGGTGCCGTTGTCGCGCACATGGCGCATCAATTCGAGGTATTGCTTCATCTATTTGCTAATTGCGTATTCTTGAAATCAGTTACTTGGCAGCGCTTCTTTTCAGCTTTGTGCCGCCCTTACTCTTTGCGCTATCGCCGGATGCCGGGGCGGTAGCGCCCTCGTCCTGACCGCGCCCTTCCGGCAGCGGCTGGGTGCGGTAGCTCCATACCAGGATGATGATACCGGCCACGATCATCGGCAGGCTCAGCAGCTGGCCGCGCGTCAGCCAGCCGAACATCACCTCGATACCCACATCCGGCTGGCGCACGAATTCCACCAGGAAGCGGAAAACACCGTACAGCAGGATAAACAGGCCGCCGACCGCCAGGCGCGGACGCGGTTTGCTGGAATAGATCCACAACACCACAAACAACACCAACCCCTCGAGGAAGGCCTGGTACAGCTGTGACGGGTGGCGCACCAACAGTTCCGGGTCGCGGGGGAACACCATCCCCCAGGGGCCGTCGGTTTCGCGTCCCCACAGTTCCTGACCGATAAAGTTGCCCAGGCGCCCCAGGCCAAGGCCAATGGGCACCAGCGGGGCGACAAAATCGATCAGCGCCGGGAAGGTGGTGCCGATTTTGCGGGCATAAATGGTGGCCGCCAGCATCACGCCGATCAGGCCCCCATGGAAACTCATCCCCCCTTCCCACACCTTGAACAGGCTGAGCGGGTGGGCCAACAGCTCGCTGAAGTTGTAGAAGAACATGTATCCGAAGCGGCCACCCACCACCACGCCGATGGCGCAGAACAAAATCAGATCCTCAACCTCGGACTTGATCACCGGTGACCAAGGCTTCTGCGCCCGGCGCATGGCCAGCCACCACGCCGCGACAAAGCCGGCCAGGTACATCAGGCCATACCAGTGAATCTTGAGCGGGCCAATGGCCACCGCAACGGGATCTATCTCGGGGTACGTCAGCATGCTGAAACCGCGGTTGTGGAAAGTGGGCGTTATTATGGTTGGAAACCCATTGCCAGTAAAAGCCCGGGATTGGCCGGGAGCGGAATTTCCATGTGCCTACTACTGATAGCCTACCGCCAACACCCCCAATTCCCCCTGCTTGTGCTGGCCAACCGGGATGAGTTCTATGCCCGCGCCACACAAGCCGCAGGCCCCTGGCATGACCAGCCGATTACTGCCGGTCGCGACCTCGAGGCCGGTGGGACCTGGCTAGGGGTCGCCCCGAATGGACGCGTCGCTGCGGTCACCAATATGCGTGAGCCCGCAGTACCGGAACCTGACGATGCGCTGTCGCGCGGGGAGATTCCGGTCAATTTCCTCACCGGTGACCTCACGCCCAGCGCCTTCGCCCAGGGTATACAGGGGCCTCGCTACCGGGGCTTCAATACACTCCTGTTCGATGCCAGCCTGCTCGACGACGACAGCAACCCGGCACTGGTGTGCGCCGGCAATCGCCATCAGCCGTTTGCCATCACCGCGGGCGTGCACGGCATTTCCAACGGGGCGCCCGACGCGCCGTGGCCCAAGGTGGTTCACGGCTGTGCGGCCCTGCGCACACTTACCGCGGACCTGCCCTGCGCGCTGGATCAAGACAATTTTGTGACCCCGGCGCTGGCGCTACTGGCAGACGCGCGCCGCGCGACAGACGCAGAGCTGCCCAGTACCGGGGTCGGCACGGCGCTGGAGAGCGCGCTGTCTTCCATTTTTGTGCGCATTGCCGACGGCGACGCGCCCACCGGGTCAGCGCTTGCCGCCGGCTACGGTACGCGAGTCAGTTCACTGGTCGCAGTGGATCGGGACGGTGGCATCCAGTTTTGGGAACAGGGATACGAAAACGGTCAGCGCATCGGCGCACCGCGCTACTTTCGCCTGAGCCCACCCGCCGGCTAAGGCCACAATCTGCATCCAATAGCTGGCACAAGATCAAATGAATCTAACGCCAAGCAAATCTCACATTTGTTGCCATACTTAAGTGCACAGGCAGGCGGACGTTGAGATACGCGCAAGTCGTTCTCACGATTCGTCTTAATAAAAGGAAGGTCGCGCGGGATGCTCGGCTAAGGTGCGCTGACGGTGAACATGTTCACCGGGTTGTCGAGGAGAGGCGCGCCGAAGGTTGGGAAGGTATGAACGATCGGGCCCCGGCTTCCGCACTGTAAACCGGCGCCCTGCAGTATCGCTGAGGTACCATGTCATATTTCATTCCAGAGCGTCGCAAACGCAAATCGGTTCTGCCGCTTATTTTTCTCGGCAGCTTGTGCGTGTTTGCCCTCTATTACGCTTTCACTGCCAATCAGAAAACGGTGCCGGTGCTACCGGAGAATGCCGTGCGTCCGCATTTGGTGAACTGGCTGGAGCACAACCCGGATGCCTGGCCCGCCCAGGACCCAATCTTCAATCCGATTGCCGTGCGCCGCATCTACCGCCGCACGGATTATCGCCTGCTGTGGTTTGATAACTACAGCCTCAGCGATACGGCGAATGACCTGCTCAAGCAGCTGACCGCGTCGAGCTCTGGCAACCCCAGCAGCATGGTGGATTACCGTTACCACCTGGGTTACTTCGACCGCACCCTGCGCGATACCCCGCAGCGGCTGCAAATGGCGGCGGTGCTCGACGTCTTGCTGACCGACGCCTTTATCTCCTACGCGCAGGACACCCAGCTCGACAAGTTGCGCCCCAAAGCACCCAAGCGCCATCCCGGCCTGCGCATGCGCAACAAACACATCACCCCGGTGAACCTCACCGAGGGCGGCTTCAAAATGGCCAGCCACAGCAGCGATGCCGCCGACCTGCTCGACGGGCTGCAGCTTGCCAGCAATAGCTATGGCAACGATTCCGGCCGCCAGTATTTCCGTGGCTACAACCGCGGTAACACGACGGTGAACCGCTCGCGCTACTATACCCAGCGCTCGTCCCAGGGCCGTCAGGTTTACAGCAGCGGGTCGCGTTATAGCACCAGTCACAGTGCGCGCTATTCGACCCGGAGCTATCCGCGCGCTCACACCACGAACCGCTCCTATCCGCGGGTGATGCCGCGCTTTCGCAGCCTGGCAGATGAAGGCTCAGGCCTGACACCATCCCATGGCGAAGGCTTGTATGTCGAAGAAAGCACTCCGTTCGGCAACGATGCTCAGGCCCTGCGTGAGCAACTCGCCCGCTATCGCAATATGGCTGCATCCGGCCGCTGGCGTCCGCTGCCCGCCGGGCCGGCGATGACTTTGGGTGCCAAGCACGCGAATGTCATTCACCTGCGCAATATGCTGACGGTGTACGGGGACTATTACGGTTTCGGTGACGACATCAACAGCAAGAAGTTTGACCAGCGCCTGCACAATGCAGTGGTGCGCTTCCAGGTACGCCACGGTCTAAAACCCGATGGCATCGTGGGCAAACAGACCCGCCAGCGCATGAACATCTCGCCATCCGCCCGCGCGCGTATTATTGAAACCAATATTCGCCGCCGCGAGAAACTGCCGGCCAACCTGGGCAACCGCTTTATTCAGGTGAACATCCCCGGATACCGCCTGAACTATGTGGAACAGGATCGTATCAAGCTGTCGATGAATGTGGTGGTCGGCAAGAAGGTCCACCAGACTCCGGAAATCAACACACGCGTGTCACGGGTGGTCTTCAATCCAACCTGGACGGTACCGCGCAGCATTCTGGTAAGCGAAATCCTGCCCAAAGCCCGCGCCAACCCCCATGGCATGGAAAACCTGGGCTACCGCGTGGTCAATGGCAGCGGTGAATACCTGCCGCTGAACTCCCAGAACCTGAAGCGAGCAGCCGCTGGTGGTTTCCTGATGCGCCAGAAAGGCGGCGAGCAGAATATTCTGGGGCGGATCAAGTTTGAGATCCCCAACTCCGACGAGATCTACCTGCACGATACGCGCGCCAAAAGCCTGTTCAGCCTCACCGATCGTGACTATAGCCACGGCTGTGTTCGCCTGGAGAAACCCCGCCAGCTGGCCCAGGTGCTGCTGCAGGAAGAACCTGGTGACTGGAGTCGCTACCGCATCGAGCAGCTGACCACCGGTGACGACACCACCGAGGTGCGCATGAGCAAGAATGTGAAGGTGTACCTGACCTACTGGACTGCATGGGTCGACGGACAGGGACGCATGCATTTCCGCCCCGACATCTACGGCAAGGACGGTCTCACCGCCAACCAGTTCTGATACTTCTCTCACTGCTCTTGAAACCGCCGGGTGCAGGAAGCACCCGGCCCAATTCAACGCCCTATATTCCTAAACCACCGGACATTCTCAATCCGCATACCCGAATCGTATTTGCCGCCATTCCGGTCACAAATTACCAATTAATGCACAGCGCTCGCACACCGTGCGCTGTTCGATTGGTAATGAGGGGCCGCGCGAGCTGCCCCGGCATAGACAGGGGTCAGCAATGGGCAACAAGTTGGGATATCCGGTCACGTTCAGTGCGGCAATGCTACTGTCGCTGTCCCTCGATACGACCGCGCTGCAACAGTCAGCACCAGAACCACAAACTCTCTCAGACCAGACCGAGCAGCCAGCTCCCGCCGGCCAAAAACACTCTGCCGAGCGCAAGCGCGCCGGAGGCGCCGCGGTTTCCGACCAGAGCGCCTCTTACAGTCCCTACACCCCTTACGGGCGCCAATATGCGTTGATGCGCGAGGAATTGGCGCGCTACCAGTCCCTGAGCGACACCGGTATCTGGCAGCCGCTGCCCGCGGGGCAACCGCTGGCGCCCGGAGTGCGCGACGAACGCGTGAAAACACTGCGCAGCCTGCTGATGCAGTATGGCGACTTGCCCCTCTCCACCGACATGGCGGCGGCGACCTCGCCCCGCACCTCCGAGACCAGTGCCTCCGAGACCAGTGCCTCCGAGATCAACACCACTGAGACCACCGCCAAAGCCCCGCCTGCTGCCGATCTCTTCGATCAACAGTTGCGCATGGGCGTTGAACGCTTCCAGCGCCGCCATGGGCTGCGCGCCGATGGCGTCGTCGACAAGCGCACCCGCGATGCGCTGAATACCCCACCGGAGAAACGCCTGAAGACACTCGAAGCCAACATGACGCGCTGGCAGCAAACCCCCAAAGACCTGGGGCCGCGCTATCTGGTGGTGAATATTCCCGAATACACCCTGCGCCTGATGGAGAATGAGCAAGAGCAATACCGCATGCGCGTGGTGGTGGGCAAGACCAAGCACCAGACGCCGCTGTTGAGCACGCGCATGACCCGGGTGGTGTTCAACCCCACCTGGACGGTGCCGCGCAGTATCGCGCTCAAGGAACTGTTACCCAAAGGCGCCGGCACCCTGACCGCCGGGGGCTACCGTCTCATCAATAATCGCGGCAAGGCCGTGCCCTTCAGCGGCGCCAACCTGCGCGCTTTGCGCCTGGGTGGCGTGGCCCTGCGCCAGCGGGGTGGCGAGGGCAATGCGCTGGGGCGCTTCAAGTTCATCATCCCCAACCAGCAAGCGATTTTCCTGCATGACACGCAGAAAAAAGAACTCTTCGGGCGTAGCCAGCGCGCCTTTAGCCACGGCTGTGTGCGCCTGCAAAAGCCGCGGGAGTTGGCGCAGATTGTGCTCGCAAACCAGGGCCGGCCTGGCAAATGGGACCAGGAACGACTAGCGCGCTTTACCACCGGCAGCCGCACCCGCTCGGTAGAGCTGGACCAGCCCATCCCGGTCCATATTGTCTACTGGACGGCATGGGTGGATGAGGAAGGCCTGCTGAATTTTCGCCCGGACGTTTACCAGCTCGATAAGAACACTACCGAATAACCACGGGGGGAGTTAGATGTGCATTAATAAACGCCTGACAAATACCAACCCACCCGGTCTCAGCCTGAATGCGCGGCACTCACTGGTGGTGATGGGTTTTTGTGCCCTAATCCCACTGAGCGCACTTGCCGAAAACGTTACATCGCGCACGCACGGAGCGACCGCCAACACCGATGTTGTCGTATCCAATCCACAACCCCTGGAAGCAAACACCGAGCAGCAAAGCACCCTGCCACCGGTGGTCGCGGCCGACAGAGCCATCGATTTCGCCTCTGCCGGCAATGCCCTGCGCGAGAAGGCAGTGCGCTACCGCACGCTGGCACAGAACTGGCAGCCGATCGATGCCGGCACCCCCCTGCGCGCCGGGGACCAGGGGCCAAGAGTGACGCAGCTGCGGGCCATTTTGAAATTGTATGGGGACTATCAGGGCCCACTCGGGCCGCTCGCACCCGCAACCTCGGCCGACGATCGCTTTGACGCGGGACTGCAGCGTGCAGTGGAGTCCTACCAGCGCCGCCATGGCATCGAAGTGACCGGCACTGCCAACCGCATTACGCTGGAGGCGCTGTCACGGTCACCGCAGGAGCTGGCAGAAATCCTCGAGATCAATGCGGAGCGCTGGGACAAGCTCCCCAGCAAGCCCGGCGATCGTTATATCTTCGTCAATGTGCCGGATTACCAGCTGCAACTGATCGACGGACAGCAGGTGGTGCTGTCCATGAAGACCGTGGTCGGCAAGAGCAGTAAACGCACCCCGGACCTGAATACCCGGGTGGTATCGGTGGTGTTCAACCCCACCTGGACGGTGCCGCGCAGCATCCTGCTGACCGACCTGCTGCCCAAGGCGCGGAACTTCCCCGAAGCCATGCACAAACGCGGCTACCGGGTAATCCGCTACGGCACCAACACCACCACCCCCATCAATGAAAAAAGTCTCGAGAGCGCCGCCCGTGGCAAGGCCACGCTGCGCCAGATCGCCGGCCCCGGTAATACCCTCGGGCGGGTGAAGTTTGTTATCCCCAACAAGCAGGCCATTTACCTGCACGATACCCAGGCGCAGAGCCTGTTTGAGCAGCGCCATCGCGCCTTCAGCCATGGCTGCATCCGGCTCCAGCAGCCAGAAGAGCTGGCCTATGCCCTGCTGGGGAAACAGGGGTGGGACAGAACCCGGGTCGCACAGGCGACCACGGGAGACGAATCAGTCACCATCAAGGTGGAAAACCCGCCCAAACTCTTTATTACCTATCTCACCGCGTGGGTCGATCATCTGGGCCAGGTGCAGTTCCGGCCCGACATCTATCACCGGGACCGCTAGGCTCCTTAATTACCCCTGAAGCTAGCAGGCCCACTGGCAGCCGCCTGAGCGCCCCGTTTCACACCCCACTACAGGGCGCTTCCCCCTACTCCGCGGCCCTAGCCAGCGTATCCCTAGCGCCTATCGCAGCACATACCCCCGCAGCCCACCTTTTCAGAACTTTCAGGTCACAGAAAAACAATTTCCCAACGATGACAGCGTTGTCACCAAAAATTAGGGGATCCGTGATCCCGGCAAAGCAAAAAAAATCCTCAGTGCGTAGCGTGATAGAAAAAAATCGCCAGCCTGTTCTTCGATCAATTCGTCATTAACGCTGATCGATTTGTAACCAAAGGTTATTTTTTGTACAGTGCATCCATACCGAGTGGCACCGGAAGCTTCTCGAAGACTAGAGGCTTATGAAAGCACAACTCACTACGACACCAAAGGCGGTAACAGGGTATGAAAGAACTTTCCAGACGCAGGTTTTTAGCAGTTTCTGCAGCAACTGCGGCGGCGGTTTCAGCCGGCCCCGCAATGGCAAAAGTGGGTAAGTCGCGCAACCTGAAAATGCGTAACTTGCACACCGGTGAGCGCCTGAACACGGCCTACTGGGCAAATGGCGACTACGACGGTAGCGGCCTCAAGCAGTTCAACCGACTGCTGCGCGACCACCGCGCCAACGAAGTAACACGAATGGACCCGAAACTGTTCGACATCGTGTACAAGATCAAGGAAAAGCTGAACTACAACGGTGAGATCGAGATTATCTCCGGATACCGTTCTCCCAAGACCAACGCCAAGCTCCGCGCAGCTGGCCGTGGTGTGGCGCGACGCAGCTACCACACCCGAGGCATGGCACTGGATATCCGCATGCCGGGTGTCGCCCTGTCTAAAGTGCGCAAAGCGGCGCTGGACCTGAAAGCAGGTGGCGTGGGTTACTATCCGAAGAGTAACTTCGTACACGTAGACACCGGCCCGGTTCGTCGCTGGTAAGCGACTGACCGCGCCCCACCCCGGACTTAACCGGGAAACAAAAAACCCAGGCTTTGCCTGGGTTTTTTGCGTTTGCCGTCGGGAATCGGTTCGCCGGTGCTCACTCCTCCGGCAAGGTGACACTCACCGGGGTCATATCCTCTTCCCGAGCCGGCACCTTGGTATCCCCAGAAATTAATCCCAGCAGTTTTTCCACTTGCTGGCGGCTGCGCTGCAATTCTGCTGGCTCCGCCAGCTCGATGGGGTCTTCCATCTTCAGCAACCGCGCCTCCAGCAAACCAAAGGTCTCCGCCAGTGCCGCAGCCTGGTGCTGGTCCAGCAACATATCTGCCAGCCCGGAGCCCTCGCCCGGCAACCAGGCCACCTGCAAATTGCGCAAAATGGCCAGCAGTGCCTGCTTGGAGTTTGCCGCCAAACCGCTTTCTACGTCGCTCTCGGAGCTCTCCGGTACCCGCGGCAAGATTTCATTCCGCAGAAGATCAACATGGGCACTGCGAATCCACTGCAAACGGGCAACGGGTTCTCGCGCGAGGTAGAAGCGCGACAGGTCATTGGCGGTGACCGGCCAGCGATTGGCCAGTTGCGACATGTCTTCACTGATACCCTGGGTAATCAGCCGGGTCAATTCTCGGCGTCGATTGGACGCCTGCGCCTTGGGTTCCTCGCCCCCACTGGACTCGGCGAACTGATCGGCTGTGCGCTCACCGGTAGGCCCCCACAGCATAATTTCGAGGGCGTGAAAGCCGGTGCTGGCCTCTTCATGGGCGGTCAACCGGTGCTGCTTGCGCAGGTTGGCCAGGGTCAGCTCGATCGCGGTATCGTTCACGATGCCACTGGTCGAGTAGCCGGGCACGGTATCCAGATAGCCCGCCTGTACCGGCCAGCTGTTCAGCGCCATCAGCAAATCCTGGCCCTGCTGCTGCAGCTGCGAGGGCGCGAAGGCGACCTTGATAAACGGCAGCGCCGCAGAAAATTCGCGATGCGCATCCAGCCATGCCAACTTGGCGGACTCGAGATGATCCTCCGAGGGCACCATCAGCAACTGGGTGACCGCGCGATCCAGCGCCTGGGTGGCGGCTTGCGCATCAATGACCTGGGCTTGCCCGGCCTGCCAGTATTCCGCCGAGTAGGCGTTCGCAGCGGCCGCATTAACGGCCTGCACCGGAGTGGCGGATGCCTCCTCCTGCGCGCCATCTGCTTCCGGTTTGCGCTCACACCCGCTGGCAGCCAGTAACAATCCGCCTAGAAGCAGTGTCTGGACCAGTCGCTTTGCGCCACTTGAATGACGTTTTGCACGCCCCTGACAAGACCATATCCCGGGTACTGCGTTTTTTATCTGCACAAACAACCCCTAAGACCCTGTATTTACTGTGATATTGAAAAAATCGATGCGGTGGACTTTACCAGTCCATCGCACTGGCAAAATCTTCGTAGTCACCGCGCAGGCTGATCACTTTCCATCCACGAGTGAGCGCTTCCTCACGCAGCCGGCTGTCGGGGTCCACCGCAACGGGGAACTCTACCTGCTCTAGCAGGGGCAAATCGTTGATGGAATCGCTATAAAACCACTTTTGCCCCGCGGCGAATTGGGGGTAGGTATCCAACCACTGCTGCAGGCGCAACACCTTGCCCTCCTGAAAACACGGCTGCCCAGCCACCTGGCCGGTGAACTTGCCATTCACCTCTTCAGGCTCCGTCGCCAACAGGGTATCCACTCCCAGGCGCGCAACGATCGGCTCCACCACAAAGCGATTGGTGGCGGTGATAATCATGATGTGGTGCCCCGCGTCGCGGTGCCGCTGGATCAGGGTTTCCGCGTGAGGCAGCCAGATGTCGCCGATGACCTCCTGCATAAATTCCTGCTGCAGGTTCTGCAACTGCCCGCGCGACAGCTGGGCTAATGGCTCCAGTGCAAAAGAAAGATACGCAAAGATATCCAGGGCACCCTGCTGGTAGTCCCGATAGAAGCGATCGTTCTCGCTGCGGAACCGCTCCCCGTCCACACACTCGCGCTGCACCAGGAACTCGCCCCAGGCGTGGTCGCTGTCGCCGCCAATCAATGTGTTGTCGAGGTCAAAAATCGCCAGCTGCACAAAAATTCTCCTTTATTGACTATAGGGCACGGCTGTCGCCCACGGCGCCCTGACACAATCTTTTCGCGCCAATCCCGTCGCCTCCGCGGCCAGGCAGCAATGCAGCCACTAACCAGGCTTCCCTGTCAGGGGGCGGCAGAGTTTACCCTGCCGACTGCCGGGATACATCGACCGCCGTCACTGAATTGCTGTAATTCGACCGCTGTGGAACAATGCAGGACATTATGGTGCGCTGGGTGTGTTACGCCCGGCCGGCTGGTCGAGATGAACTCGGCGCCCGGCTTGCGCACCGCAAAGATTGAGGACGGTATTTTGGGCGACGGCAAGCACACACCCGCCGGGCGAAAAAACCGCCGCAAACCCACCAGGTCTTCCGCGCGCAACGACCGCTCTGGCGGCAACAAGACACAGCGCAAGCAGGCGGCAGATGCTGGTGCGACTTCGGACAACAGCAGCAATATCGACAGCGAGGGCTTCCGCCCAAATGTTGGCATCATTGTTCTGAACGCGCGCGGCCAGGCTCTCTGGGCGCGCAGGGTAGGCGGCAAGGACGCATGGCAATTTCCGCAGGGCGGCATCAATCCGGGTGAATCCCCGGAGCAGGCACTGTATCGGGAGCTTTACGAGGAGGTCGGCCTGACCCGCAGCCAGGTCACCATGCTCGGCTGTACCCGTGGCTGGCTGCGCTACCGCCTGCCACAACGCTTGGTGCGGCGCCGCTCGGAACCCCTGTGTATCGGCCAAAAGCAAAAGTGGTTCCTGCTCCAGCTCAATGCAGATGAGAGCAACATCAGTTTCAACAACGGCTACAAACCGGAGTTCGATCATTGGCGATGGGTGAGTTACTGGCACCCATTGACCAAAGTGGTGACCTTCAAACGCGAGGTCTACCGGCGCGCCCTCACAGAGCTGGCGCCCACACAAATACAATTGGAAAGACGCTGGCTGAAGCGCGACCAGTAACCCTGTTACCGCGGCACCCCAGGGACATGCGGGTACCGCGCCACAGTCACGACACAGTCGCGCCATAATCGTGACATAGTCGCGCGAGCCAGCGATGGAGGCAGCCCAGCCTGACTCCGCATTACGGCGAGGACAGCCATTTTGCTCGGATCATTACGCAGTATCGTTCAGCAAGTGAATACCGCTCGGGACCTGCCGTCGGCGCTGGATATTATCGTCCGCCAGGTGCGCGAGGTGATGCAAACGCGCGTTTGCTCGGTCTACCTGCGTGATAAGCACTCTGGCAACTACGTGCTGATGGCCACCGAGGGCCTGAATCAAGACTCGGTCGGCCAGGTACACATGGCGCCCGGTGAGGGTCTGGTGGGCAACGTGGCCACCCGCGAGGAGCCGATCAACCTGGAACACGCGGAAGCGCACCCGGCGTTCCAGTACTTCCCTGCAACCGGCGAGGAGCGCTTCTCGGCCTTCCTCGGCACCCCGATTATTCACCACCGCTCCGTGCTCGGTGTGCTGGTAGTACAGCAGGCCGAGCGCCGTCGTTTTGATGAAGGTGAAGAAGCCTTCCTGGTCACCCTGTCCGCGCAGCTCGCCGGGGTTATTGCCCATGCGGAAGCCACCGGTGCCCTTGCCACCATGGGCCAGCAGCGCAACGAGGCGAAGTTCAACGGCCTCGCGGCCTCTCCGGGCATCGCCATTGGCCGCGCCCATATCGTCGCACCGCCGGCCAACCTGGCAACCGTACCCTTCGCCTGCGCCATGGATGTGGATGCAGAGCTGGCGCTGTTCCAGCAAGCATTGTCTGCGGCCCGCAGCGAAATTCGCGAGGTCGGCGAGCGTCTCAAGGGCGAGCTAAACAGAGAAGAGCGCGCGCTGTTCGATGCCTATATCAGCATGCTCGATGACAGCTCCATCGCGGTAGAAGTGTGCGAGCGGATTCGCCAAAAGCTAACCGCCAGCCGTGCCTGGGCAGAGGTAATGCTTGAGCATGTGCGCCGCTTTGAGGCCATGTCCGACTCCTATTTCCGTGACCGCGCCGCGGATGTGCGCGACCTGGGCGCACGGGTATTGATGCACCTGCGCCAGCAAGAGCAGAGCCAGCGCGACTACCCCAACAACACCATCCTGATCGGCGAGGAGCTGACTGCCTCGGTGCTCGCAGACGTGCCCAGGGAGAAGCTCGCGGGACTGGTGTCGGTAAAAGGCTCCGGCAACAGCCATGTGGCCATTCTCGCGCGCGCCATGGGCGTTCCCGCGGTGATGGGGGCGCAGGATTTGCCCTGGGAACAGATCGATGGCGTGGACATGATTGTCGACGGTTATCGTGGCAGCCTGCACCTGCAGCCCGGTTCAGAACTGCGCCGCCACTATGAGGCCATTGTGGCAGAAGAGCGGGAACTGGCGCGCAACCTGGACCATCTGGCGCAGTTGCCCGGGGAAACCGCCGACGGGCACCGGGTGCGACTGTGGGTAAACACCGGCCTGATGGCTGACGTGGTGCGCTCGCTGGAGCGCGGCGCCGAAGGTGTCGGCCTATACCGCACCGAGGTGCCATTCCTGCTGCGGGATCGCTTCCCGTCGGAAGAGGAGCAGCGCGAGATCTACCGGGAGCAGTTGGAGGCCTTCGCCCCCCGTCCGGTAACCATGCGTACCCTGGATATCGGCGGCGACAAGGCCCTCACCTACTTCCCCATCGAGGAAACCAACCCCTTCCTTGGCTGGCGCGGCATTCGCGTCACACTCGACCACCCGGAAATTTTCCTTGGCCAGGTGCGCGCCATGATGAAGGCCAGTCTCGGGCTGGATAACCTGCGCATCATGCTGCCCATGGTGACCGGGGTGGGCGAAGTGGAGGCGGCACGCAAACTGGTGGATCGCGCCTACGATGAGCTGCTGGACGAGGGTTATGCCATCAAGCGCCCGCCACTGGGAATCATGATCGAAGTTCCCTCGGCGGTTTACCAGGCCCGCGAACTATCCAAACGGGTCGACTTTCTGTCGGTGGGCAGCAACGACCTAACCCAGTACCTGCTGGCGGTGGATCGCAACAACAGTCGGGTCGCGAGCATCTATCACAGCCTGCACCCTGCGGTGCTGCAGGCGCTGCTGCAAGTGGTTACCGCTTGCCACGAGACCAGCACCAAGGTGGGTATCTGCGGTGAGCTGGCGGGATCACCGGGCGGCGCTCTGCTGCTGGTGGCCATGGGCTACGATGTGCTGTCGATGAATGCGACCAACTTGCCGCGGGTCAAGGCGGCCCTGCGCGAGGTCAACAAGTCCGACCTGGACCGCCTGCTGCAGCAGGTGCTGAAAATGGAGAGCCCGGAGCAGATCGAAGAAAAACTGCTGGGCTACCTGCAGGACCTTGGTATCGGTGGGCTGATGCAGCCACAGCAAACGGAAACCAGCTCCGATTCGTGACAGGTTGACGCATTGGACAAACAAAATTGGACAAACAAAAACGCCGGGCAATGCCCGGCGTTTTTTCGTCAGCGAAACGGCAATTAGCCCTCTTCGCTCTCTGCCTTGTACGCATCCGCGTCCAGCAGCTTGTCCAGCTCGCCTTCGTCGCTGGGCTTCACGCGGAAGAACCAGCCATCGTCGTAAGGGCTGGAGTTTACGGTTTCCGGCTCATCTTCCAGCGCTTCGTTGATCGCAACGACTTCACCGGAAATCGGTGCGTAGATGTCGCTGGCGGCCTTCACAGACTCAACCACACCCGCCTCTTCACCGGCAGACAGAGTCTGGCCCACTTCCGGGGTTTCTACGTAAACCACATCACCCAGTGCGTCCTGGGCGTGATCGCTAATACCGACGGTTACCGTGCCGTCTTCTTCCAACCGCGCCCACTCGTGGCTGGAGGCGTACTTCAGTTCGTTGCGAATCTCGCTCATGGGTTCTTCCCTCAAATAAGCTCAAAAAAAGCGATAAACAGTGTATTCATCAAAAAGTGCAGCGACGCGCTTAGACCAGTGGTTTGCCGTTGCGCACAAAACTCGGTTTCACTACCCGCACCGGAACCAGCTTGTTGCGGATTTCTACTTGCGCGGAGTCACCAACACTCACCGGTACGCGGGCCATTGCGATGGAGAAGCCCAGAGTGGGTGAGAAAGTTCCGCTGGTGATGATACCGCGGCGATTCGTATCGTCCACCACAACCTTCTGGCCTGCGCGTAAAACACCGCGATCTTCGAGCACCAGGCCAACCAGCTTGTTCTCGACGCCAGCGGCCTTTTCCTGCGCCAGCGCTTCCCGGCCGATAAACTGACGATCTTCCGGCTCCCATCCGATGGTCCAAGCCATATTTGCCTGCAGCGGCGAGGTATCGTCATCCATCTCGTTGCCGTACAGGTTCATGCCCGCCTCGAGACGCAGAGTGTCGCGCGCGCCGAGGCCGCAAGGTGCGACGCCCGCATCCGCCAGCGCCTGCCAGAAGCCCGGCGCATCCTCGTTATTGAGCATAATCTCGAGGCCATCTTCACCGGTATAGCCGGTGCGGGCAATAAACCAGTCGCCACGGGCAATACTGTTAAACACCTTGAGATCGGTGATGGCGGCGGTCCAGTCAATGCCCATCACCTCTTTCACCTTCTCGATCGCCTGCGGGCCCTGAATTGCCACCATGGCCAGGTGCGGGCGCTCTGTCAGGGTCACATCAAATGCCTGGGCCTGCTCATTCATCCACGCCAGGTCTTTTTCACGGGTAGCGCAATTCACCACCACGCGATAGCCGGGGTCTCGCAGGTAAACGATGAGGTCATCCACCACGCCACCCTGCGGGTTGAGCATGCCGGTATACAGGGCCTTGCCCGGGTTACCGTCCAGCTTGGCCACATCGTTGGCGAGCAGGGTACGCAGATAGTCCCGTGCACCGGCGCCATCCACATCTACGACGGTCATATGGGAGACATCAAACATGCCGGCATCCTGGCGCACCTTGTGGTGCTCCTCGAGCTGTGAGCCATAGTGCAATGGCATGTCCCAGCCACCAAAGTCCACCATCTTGCCGCCCATGGCGACGTGGGCATCGTAGAGCGCGGTTTTATTTCCCATTCTGAGCAGATTCCCCAATCGAGTGTTTGCCTTGCTAGTGATTGCCTGGGGCCTCGGGTAACCCCAGAGGCAGCGCCACTTGCCGAGGGCTGGCGCGGGCAATCGCTAAAGCGGCGTATTCTACCGGCGGCAGAGCGGCAGATACCAGATGCCAATACTCTGCAAAGACTAGCAGCCGCAGTGAAAAATATTACTTGCTGGGCCCTGTGAAGGGTATTGCCGGGAGATTGGCCAGGCGTACACCGCTGTTGGTCGATAAAAATCCTGGCAACAGCGATGAAAGCGCCACCACATTTGGCGGCACGCTATATAAATATGCAAAAAAAGAACTTTTGGTACTAAGGCGTTTGCAGTAGTTTTACCCGTCATCGGAATTAGAACAACGCGTCCCCGCTATGGATTGGTCTGGCTGGTTTTCCCTTTCTCTTGTTTTTGCCGTACTGGCCACTCTCATTTTCACCCGCGTGCACGCGTATCTGGTGATGATGGCAGCGCTCACCCTGTTGAGCGTCAGCGGTGTTCTCACCCCCATCGAGGCCCTGTCTGGATTCAGTAACAGCGGCCTGATTACCGTAGCCGCCATGTTCGTTGTCGCCACCGGCATCCACGCCTCCGGCGGTATCGATATGCTGGTGAAACACGTGCTGGGGCGTCCCAAAGGCACGCGCGCGGCCATGCTGCGGGTATTTGCACCCGTGGTGGCGCTTTCTGGCTATCTGAACAATACCCCGGTGGTTGCCACCATGATCCCAGCGCTGAACGCCTGGGCCAAGCGCATCGATATTGCCCCCTCCAAGCTGATGATTCCGCTCAGCTACGGTGCCATCCTCGGTGGCACCCTCACCCTGATCGGCACCAGCACCAATCTGGTGGTTAACGGCCAGTACCAGGCCATCACAGGCAATGAAGGCTTCTCACTGTTTTCCATCGCCGCAGTGGGGCTGCCCGCTGCGCTGGTTGGCGTGGCCTTTATGCTCATTTTTTTCCCCCGCTGGCTGCCGGACCGTCGCGAAAAAACCCCGTTCGGCAACCTGCGCGAATTCACCCTCGAAGTGGCAATCGATGGCAACGGGCCATTGGTAGGCCAGACCGTGGAAGACGCGGGCCTACGTGGACTGCGCCGGGTGTATCTGGTGGAAATTGAGCGGGACAACCATGTGATTACCCCGGTGCGCTCGGCAGAAAAACTCCGCGGTGGGGATCGCCTGGTATTCGCCGGCGACACCGAGGCCATTTCCGACCTGCTGCGTATGCGCGGTATCGTCCCTTCCGATCACGATCACGAAGAAGCCGTACTGGAAACCGGATTTGAAGAGCGCCGGCTGGTGGAAGTGGTCGTTTCACCCCACTGCGAAGTGGTCGGTACCAGTATTCGCGACGCCCAGTTTCGCAAACGCTACGGCGCCGCGGTACTGGCGGTCGCGCGGCAGGGGGAGCGCGTAGCCGGCAACCTGGGCAGCACCAAACTGATGGCCGGTGACACCTTGCTGCTGGAAGCCCGCCCGGGCTTTGTGCTGCGCCAGCGTTACAGCAAAGACTTCCTGCTGATCAACGACCTGGAAGCAGAAAGCCCCCGCCATGAGAAAGGCCTCACCGCCTGGCTGATCCTGATCGCCATCGTCCTGGCGGCGGGCACGGGATTGGTCAGCATGCTGAACGCCTCGTTGATTGGCGCGGGCGCCATGCTGATTACCCGCTGCTGCTCGGTGAACCAGGCGCAAAAAAGTCTCGATTTACCAGTGCTGATCACCATCGCCGCGTCCTTCGCCCTGGGGGTCGCGCTGCAGAAAACCGGTGTCGCAGCGGTATTGGCGGAGGGAGTCATTTCGCTGTCGTACGGACATCCCTGGCTGATGCTGATTCTGGTCTACCTGTGCGTTTCATTACTTACGGAGATGGTGACCAATAATGCGGCGGCCATCATCATGGTACCCATCGTCTTGCAGATTACCGCCAGTGCGGGCCTGAATCCGGAACCGTTTATGTTTGCAGTGATGATGGCAGCATCGGCCAGTTTCGCCACGCCCCTGGGCTACCAGACCAACCTGATGGTGTACGGCCCCGGTGGCTACCGCTTCTCCGATTACCTGAGAGTGGGGATCCCCATGAACCTGCTGATAGGCACGGTGACCATTATTGTTCTGCTGACCAACTGGAACCTGGTTTTGGGCCAGTAACGGAACTACCTATTCCTACATATAAATCGATACCTACATATAAATCGATTCCTACACATAAATAGTTCTGGCGCGGCGGTGCAGGCGGGGTTATAAAGCCGCCCCTGTTCAACCCGCTGCGCCCGGCGCCACACCGCCTCTCCCTCCCGCGCAGCCCCTGAGGAAGTCCCCTGATTGAACGCTGCCTTTTCCACTGCGGAAGTACTTCCGCAGGCTTATGCCGAACGCGACTGGCGCCGCGGCCCCAATGATGACGATCCGCTGGATCGTATTGCCTGCGCGCTGCGTGAGACCGGTTATATTGTCTTGCCGGCACCGCTGCCGCCTTCGCTACTCGGGTCCATGCTGCGGCATTTCCGCTCGATCGATCGAGAGCGTTTCCAGGCAGCGGGTATTGGCCGCGAGCAAGAACACCAGCTGAACCAGTTTGTACGCACGGATGAGATTTTTTGGCTGGATAAGTCGAATCCGGCGGTGGCGGCGTATCTGAGCTGGGCGGAGACATTACGGCTGGGATTGAACCGGCGCCTGTTTCTGGGCTTGTTCGACTACGAGTGCCACTACGCGCGCTACAACCGCGGCAATTTTTACAAAAAGCACATGGATGCGTTCAAGGGCAGTACCAATCGGGTGGTGAGCACGGTGCTGTACCTGACGCCGAACTGGCAGCCACAGGATGGTGGTGAATTACAGATTTATGCGCCGGACTCCGATGAGGTGCTCGAGAAGGTGGCACCAAGGTTCGGGCAGATGGTGATTTTCCTTTCGGAGGAATTCCCCCACGAAGTGCTCACCAGCCACCGCCCCCGCTACAGTGTTACCGGCTGGTTCCGGGTGAACAACAGCCTTGGGGAAACCATTGACCCGGCTCGCTGATCTGTGCCGCACACCCCACTGAAGTGGTGTACCTGCTGCCGAGTTGTTCTGGGGCTTGCGACAACCCGATCAGGGGTTTCGCTTTTCTGACGAGTCACCGGCGTCCTTGTTCGGCGCCGCGTCCTCTTCATCAGACTCGCTGCCGTTGCTATCGCCCACCCGTAGCTTGTCGACTTCAGATTGCACCTCCTTTTCCAACTTTTCCAGGGGCCGCTCTCCTTCCTGCTCTTGCTGGGCCTCGTCATCTACCCGCAGGCCATGTCGCTTGGCGCGGATGCGCCACAGGCGTTTCGCCACCTCCTGGCGGTCCGGGGTTTTGTCTGCTTCATCGACAATCTCTTCACCCAACAGGGTCTCGAGAATATCTTCCAGCGCCACCAGCCCTTCCAGACTGCCGTACTCATCCACCACCGCACTGATTTGCACCCGCCGCGACAACATTTTGTGGAAAACCTGATAGATGGCTGCGGTTTCCGGCACCATCAACAAATCCCGACGCAGGCTGCGTAACGATGTGTCGCCCTCGCCGCGGGCGAAAGCCAGCAGCAGGTCCTGCTTGAGCACAAAGCCCACCACAAAATCCGCATCCTCCTGTTCATACACGGGAATGCGCGAGAAGCGGCTCTTCTCGACCTGTTCATAGGCTTCTGCCACCGTCATATCCTGGGACAGGGAAAACACCACGGTGCGCGGCGTCATCACCTCACGCACGGTGTGATCGCGCAGGGTGAAAAACAAATTGTGCAGAATGCTGGACTCCTGCCGTTCCAACTGCCCTTCCGCCTCTCCGATTTCCGCCATAACCGCGAACTCCTCGCGGCTGAAGCCAGTGAGCGTAGCGCCATGGGCCAGGCCTTTGGTCAGCCATTCGGACAGCCAAACAAACGGCTTCAGTACAATCACCAAATAGCGCAGCACATACGCCGTGGCTGGTGCCAGCTGGCGCCAGTACACTGCACCCAGGGTCTTTGGAATGATTTCAGAAAATACCAGAATCAGCAGGGTCAGAATGGCCGAGGCAATACCCAGATACTGGTTGCCGAATACTGCGGCTGCCTGGGCACCGGCACCCGCCGCACCCACCGTGTGTGCCACGGTATTGAGGGTGAGAATTGCTGCGAGAGGCGCATTGATATCATCTTTTAGCTGCGCCAGCACTTTACCGGAACTGTGCCCCTCACGCTCCAACAGGCGGATGTAAGGGCGGGTCACACTGAGAATTACCGACTCCGCTATGGAGCATAGAAAAGAGAATCCCAGCGCGACGAAAACATAAGTAATCAGTAAAAACATAAGTGCTTAGAAAGATTTTTGACCGGTATTTGTTTTGAGATCGCCTGACTGCGTGGATGGAGTGAAATACCGCTGCGCACCACCACCCAGGCAAAACAGTATCCCAAGCAGAAGCCCTGCGGCAAACCCTCCCGCATGCGCGGCATTGGCAATGCCACCGGGAATAAAGTAATCCACCAGCCCGGTCATGCACACCAGCAACCACACCACCGCAAGCCAGATCAATGCTGCGGGCACATCGCGCCACTGGGGTTGCCAGCGCTGGATTACCAGCGCCGCGCCGATCAATGCGTACACCACCCCGGACATACCGCCAAATAAGTTACCCGGCGACCAGGCATACTGGGCAATGTTGGCCACCGGCGCACTGATCAGCACCAGCAATGCAAACCACAGTGATCCCGCGCGCGCCTCCAGTGAGCGCCCCACAATCCAGATGCCCAGGCTGTTGAATAGTGCGTGCGGAATCGAGAAGTGCACCATCGCCGGCGTCCACAGCCGCCAGAACTCGCCGCGGGACAGCTGCTGGCTCAATATTGAACCGGGCAAATCGAAATCGCCCTGCTGCTCCGGGTAAATCACCAGAGGCTCGGCCCAGCCCTGGCGCAGTAAAAACCAACCGATAAAACACAGGGCAATCAACAACAGGGATACCGGGGTCTGCTGCAATGGCCACTGCGGGATCGCCGATACGGGTTCGGCACTTTTGGCTCGCGCCGTTTTTTTCGCGCCGGCCTCGGTGACAGGTTGCGCGGCCGCACTATCTACTGCGCCACCACTATTTACATTTTCAGTTTCACCCTGCTCTTCAGAAGGATCGTGGACCTGCAGCTCAATTCGGGCCAGATCCACACTGCCGTCCTGCCAGCGAGCGAACAAATCACGCAAAGGTTCCACCAATTGCGGCACCAAACTGGCAACCACCTGCGCATTATTTTCTTCACTGATACGCACGGGCAGTTCGTGACGGCGAATAAATTCCGCGAGCGGAGACAAGTCTCGACCCAGGGGAAATTCACATATGGTAATCCACTGATTCAAACGGTAATCCTTGTTCAGTCAATGCGCATTCAGGGCCAATAAAAAAACGCGGCTGGTTTGCCGCGTTTCGCTCTTGTGCTGTTGCGCCATCTCTTCGCGCACAGCTTAAACCGACATTGCGCGCATAATAATGCGTTTTTTCAGCATCGGGCTGGCATCCACCATACTGAGCCCGGTGTTGCGCAGCCAGCGCCAGTGTAGATCGCCCGCTCCGAATAGAGATTTAAAGGCGCTCATCGCTTTGAGGGTAGAGGCATTCTCGCCACGCCGGCGACGCTGGTAGCGCGCCAGTACCGACGCATGCGCTGGGGAAATACCTCGCTTCAGGGCGCGCTCCACCTCTTCCGTCAGCACTTGGGCATCCATCAGCCCGAGGTTTGCGCCCTGCCCCGCCAATGGATGAATACTATGCGCGGCATCGCCAATCAATGCGGCACCCGGGCCGAAGTAAGACTCGGCATGACGCGCACGCAGGGCAAACGAAAAGCGCTCACTGACCGACTCGATCGCCCCTAGACGGCTTTCAATCGCCTTCTCCAAATTTAATGCAAACGCCTGGTCATCCAGCATCACCAGCTCGCGGGCCAGCTCATCATCGGCGGACCAGACCACCGCACAATGCTTATCGTCACCCAGACCGGCCAGCGGCAACATCGCCACCGGACCAGTATCCAGAAAACGCTGCCAGGCGGTGTTCTGGTGCGGCTGTTCACAGCGCGCCACACACACCAGCGCGGTCTGGCGATAATCCACATCCCGCGTACGGATGCGCAGCAAGTCACGCACGCGCGAACGGGCCCCATCGGCACCCACCAGCAAGCGGGTAGTGAGTATCGGGGACTGGTCGTCCAGGCCATCGATCATGTCACGATTGGGGCTGCGCGCCTGCAGGTGCCATAAGCCGCAGTCCCGCCACCAGCTCTCTAGCTTAAAGCCGGTTTCCATGCTCACGTTGGGTAGCTCTTCCATACGCTGGCGCAAGGCGGCAAGGATCACATTGTTTTCCACGATGTGCCCCAGATTGGGCAGCTTCACATCCCGACAATCGAAATAGACCGAACCCGTACCTTCTGCATCCCACACGCGCATCTGGGTGTACGGGCATTCCCGCTTGCCCTCGATCAGCTGCCAGGCGCCGGTCTCCGCCAGTAATTTGCGCGAGGCTTCCGTCAACGCCACGACTCGCGCGTCGTAGGCATCCGGGCGCACCGGCTGCTCCACGGTCGACGCCTCCAACAGCGAAATGCGTAATTGTGGGCAACGCACAGCCAGCAGAGCCGCCTGCGCCATACCCACCATGCCGCCACCAACGATGGTCACATCCATTCGCTGTCTGTTCATAGGCAGAGTGTCTCCGGACAAGAAATTTTGAGGGGAGTGGGCGACCCGATCCATTGCCGAACCGCCGCAGAAATCCGAACTGTTATAGTGTGCTTATCGTGCAATCCCAGCCGCTTGCCGGGCAAAAGCAGCCCGCGCGGTTGGCGCCAGCGCCAATCCCAGCAAGCCCAGCTGGCGCAAACCGCTGACCAACAGGTTGCGGGACGCGAATAAGGACGGGACCTTATCGCTGAAACCGATGGTTAGCATCTGATCCTGTTGGCGCTCACGCCAAAAATGCTGCATTAATTCTAGCTCGCCGGGGCCACTTTGCGCGAAGTTCGCGCCTTTTGCCGCCATTTCCCTGCGGATCACTCGCGCCAGGGTTTCGCAGTCGCGCAGGGTGAGATTGAACCCCTGGCCCGCCACCGGGTGCAGAAAGTGCGCGCTATTGCCCACCAGCGCCACCCCGCGGCGCACCTGTTCACGCGCCAGCGACAGGGTCAGCGGGTAACTGTGCACCTTGCCTGCGCGCACGATACGCCCCGCGCGCCAGCCGAAACTGTCCTGCAGGCGCTGCAAAAAATCGGCTTCGGGCAGGTCTGTGAGCGCCTGTTCACTGCCGCTTTCACACGTCCACACCAACGCTGCCCGGTGCATATCGTCGCGCTTGGGCAGCGGCAGCAGGGCCATGGGACCTCGCTCGGTAAAGCGCTCATAGGCCACCCCGCCATGGTCACGCTGCAACCCCACGGTGGTTACCAGTGCGTGTTGCTGGTAATCGACTTTCTCGGTGGCAATACCTAGTTCGCGGCACAACGCGGAATCCGCACCATCGGCGACCACCAGCAGGCGGGTATCCAGGCGGGTCGCCTGCGTATCACGGTGCACCTCAAGGCGGGCCCCCGATGGGTGCATTGCCACCTTGGCAACTTCGGCGGGCGCCCACACATCCACCGCGGACGCTGACAGGGCGCGATACAGCATCGGCCCCAGGGCCGCATTTTCGATTACCGCGCCGAGCATACCTGCAAAGCTCGCATCCTCCTCCCGCTGCGCCTGCAAACTGGCGCCCAGGCTGTGACCGCGATCAGACACCTGGACCCGACGGATCGGTGCGGCGTACTTCTGCAATTCAGACCACAGACCCAGCTCGTCAAAAATTCGCAGGCTACCCGCAGCAATGGCGGTGGCACGGGTATCGAAGCTCGGCAGTTTGAGCTCACCCGCATCGGCAACAATCGACTGGCGCTCGAGCAACGTCACTTTGAGCCCCGGGCAGTGGTGAGCCAACAACAGTGCCAGGCTGGCCCCCGCCATGCCGCCGCCAACAATGGCAACGTCGGTCAGTTGCGTGTCGACCATTTGCTTGTCAGTCATAACAGGGCTTCCTGAACCAAATCACCGGCGCTCATCAGCTGTTCGATATCGGCAATGGATTTTGGGGCATCCGCAGACAAGATCTTGCAGCCCTCTTTCGTCAACGCTACATCATCTTCAATACGAATGCCGATGCCGCGGAATTTTTCCGCCACAGACACTGCATCCGCGCCGATATAAATACCGGGCTCCACCGTCATCGCCATCCCAACTTCCAGCTGCCGCCACTGCCCATGCACCTTGTAATCACCCACATCGTGCACGTCCATGCCCAGCCAATGACCGACTCTGTGCATATAAAACTGCCGGTAAGCACCGGACTCAATCAGTCCGTCAATATTGCCCTGCAACAACCCCAGATCTTTTAATCCCTGCACAATAACTGCAACACTGGCGAGGTGTGGTTGATCCCAGTCATGCCCCGGGCGAATTTTTTCAATCGCCGCTTGCTGGCTCGCGAGCACAATTTCATACACCGCTTTTTGCGGGCCACTGAACCGGCCACTGACAGGAATGGTGCGGGTAATATCGGCGGCGTAGCCGCGAAACTCACAGCCCGCATCGATCAAAACCAGGTCGCCTTTTTTCAACTGTGCATTATTAGCGATGTAATGCATGACCAGAGCATTGCGACCGCTGCCCACAATACTCGGGTAAGCCGGCTCGCGTGCACCCTCAGTGGCAAAGGTATGCAGCAATTCGGCTTCCAGCTGGTATTCGTACACTCCGGGACGACAGGCCTGCATCGCCCGGCGATGCCCTGCCGCGCTGATCTCGGAGGCGCGCGCCATCAGGCGAATTTCCGCCGCGCTTTTGAACAGGCGCAAATCGTGCAGTAGCGGGTCGAGGCTCACCATCTGCGGTGCACCGCTACTACCCGGCGCACCTTCAATGGCTTGCAGATAGGCTTGCAGCCGCCGGTCCAACTGCGGGTAACGGCCCATGGTGTAGCAGATAAATTCCCGCCCCTCGAGCAAGCCGGGAAGAATATCGTCGAGGTCACCGATCGGGAATGCATCGCACAGACCGCAGCTCTCCGCCGCCCGCTCCGGCCCGAGGCGTGGGCCATCCCACATTTCCTTGTCTGCATCGCGCTCGCGACAAAACAGCACGGATTCGCCCTGGGCACGCCCGGGCGCAATGACCAGCAGGGATTCTGGCTCGCTAAACCCCGTCAGGTAGAGAAAATCACTATCCTGGCGGAACGGAAAGTAGGTATCGCGGGAGCGCAGCTGTTCCCGCGCGGCAGGAACGATGGCGACACTGTTTTCCGGCAATGCATCCACCAAGCGCTGACGGCGGCGGGCGTATTCGGCTTTCGAGATATTCATTCAGGACGCTGACGGTGAGATATCAATGCAGAGTTGGGCCGGCAGGCTTCTTCGCTGCCGCGGCAGGATCACCCACTGAAGCATTATTGCATTCGACAAAAATATTCAGCGCGGCCATACGTACATACTCCTGCACCTCGAACAGCTGGCGCTCCTGCTCGGCACCATTTTCCATGCCTTCGGCATCCAGCTGGGCAATCTCTGCCATATCTTTTAGCGCCTCACTGCTAGTGGGCAGGAGTTTTTCACTGTATTTGCCCACACCAAAGCCATGCAGAAAACCCTCACACCACAGGCACAGGGTCTGGCCGCGCTCCGCCAGTTCGTCACTGTCACTCAGCAGCGGTTCAAACGAGAAATCTTTTTCGGAAAAGTCGTGCAGGCTTTTTGTTGCCAGAGCCTGTACGCCGCTGTTCAGGTCTGCAGGTACCGCTTCCAGGTCGAGAAATTCACCGGCTTCTTTCTGCCAGCGCGCCGCATCGGGACGGGCACCCGCGGCAAGTAACCCACAGATAAATCCGTGTAACTCACTTGGGCCAACCTTGCCTCCCGCAGCGACGATCTGATTGGCGAGGTCATCAAACGACAACTTTTTTGCGGACATACATACTCCAAAAAACCAAGACGTTACGTGGGGCCGTGTTCACGACACAGCGAGTGTATCGGGCGGGCACCACCTCTCCTGCCCTACCTTCACTACTAACACTGCCAGTTTCCAGTCACTGACTTTCGGCTAATGTGCCTTACGCTTTTCCAGCATTGGTGACAGGAACTTGAAAACTTGCGTTAGCGCCGGGAATTAACCACCCGCACATGCAATAATCTTTACCGCAAATTTAAATGTGCGAATAAATCGCCAATCTGGCGAAATAATAGCTAATTCACTCCCCCGGCGGGCGATCGTGCGGGTATACGCCTATTGCAGGTAATTGACCCTCCAATATACCGGCAATATAGTAGCGGAATACCCCGACTTGCGCAGGTCATTGGAGCAGGCGGCGCACACGATACGCAGGAATTATGGACAAAGTACAGGCGTTAGAACTCAAGCTAGACACGCTGATTCAGCAGTATCAGCAGCTGGCGGCCGACAATCAGGCCCTGCGCGAGCAGGAAGGCCTGTGGCAGCAAGAGCGTCAACGACTTATTAAAAACAACGAAATTGCCCGCAGCCGTGTTGAGACCATCATCAACCGCCTGAAAGGCATCAACCCTGACGGCTGACATCAGAATCTAAATCCTGGTAGCAAGAGTCAAAACGCCCGAGCCCTGATGATCCATGAGCAGTAATACCAACCAATCCGCCACCGTCGCAGTAACCATACTCGACAAAGAGTATCGGGTTGCCTGCTCTGAAGATGAGCAGGCTGGCCTGCAGGCGTCCGCAAAATTACTCAATGAGCGAATGGCGAAAATTCGCAATAGCGGCTCCGTGATCGGCGCCGAGCGTATCGCGGTGATGGCTGCGCTGAATATTGCACACGAATTGATTCAGGCCAAAGCCGACCTCGCACGCCAGCCCGTGGAAGAGCAGATGCTCGACCGACTGCACGAAAAAGTTCAGGCTGCCCTGAACAAGTTCGACAACATCTAACGCGTTAAGTTAGCCCCTTCCCCGCTGCGCGCCACAAACTTGACTAGCGTAAAAAAGTCCATTTTGGCGCGAAAGTGCGTTTAGCCAAGACCTTCCACAAGAGGTATACTGCTTACTCGCCCTGAAGTGTTGGCCAGTTGACTATGTCCTGAGCCGATAATTCTACCCTGGAGGTTTCCAGCGGGTGTTGGTGTGCAAGTCCGCCATGTAGCGGAAAGCCTTATGCATCCCGGAGACCCCCACCTTGAGCCTTACGGTTCAAGGCTATGTCTTCAGCCGCATCTTCGGGGCTCCTAATTCCCATGCTCGCGCTTTCGCTGCGGAACGCAGTGGAGCGCGCATACCTGCGCATACCTGTAAGTCGATGCCCGATCTCTCAGCGCTCCCAAATAAACACCAACTGCGCAAACAGATACGCGCCGCGCGCCGTGCCCTCTCCCCTCACCAACAACGACTCGCCAGCCGGCATTTGTGCTTGCGCATCGCTCGCAGTCCCGAGCTTAAACGCGCACGGCATATCGGTATCTACTGGCCCATGGATGGAGAAATCGACCCCCGCGCACTGTACACACGCTTCCCGGACAAACAGTTTTACCTGCCCGCCTTACCGCGCCCGGGGCGCAACACCATGACGTTTTTGCGCTGGCACGGTGCGCCGTTGCGCTATCGCAACCGCTACGGTATCCCCGAGCCAGCATTTAGCCGCAGCGAGGCCCGTAGGCCTCAGAAGCTGGACATCGTTCTGGTACCACTGGTGGCCTTTGACCCAAGTGGGGCACGCCTAGGTATGGGGGCGGGCTATTACGACCGCACCTTCGCGTTCAAGCACCTGCGGCCAGGCAGCGGCCCACAGCTGGTGGGCGTGGCGCACCAGCTGCAGTGTGTGGAAAAGCTAACGATGGAAAGCTGGGACATTCCGCTCGCCCTGGTGGCAACCGATGAGCGCCTTTACCGCTGCGGCTAGCGAAACCTCGCACCGGAGAGTAGAAAAAGAGAGCATAAAAAAAGCGCCGACCGGA
>NZ_AFPJ01000023.1 GCF_000220505.1 Microbulbifer agarilyticus S89
AAACCGCAGCGGCTTTTTTTATGGGCAAACTATTCGGTTAAGGCGAGTGCTGTTTCAGCCCAGCGCTACGGCATAGTTCAGCCAGATAAAACGTGCACCGATCAGGAACAACAGGCCAGCAAAGCAGTTCTTCAGCAGTTGCGGGGAAAGCTTGTGTGCGAGCAGTGCGCCGAGGCGCGCAAACCAGGTGCTGGCCAGCACAATGCCGAGAAACGCCGGCCAGTAGATGTAGCCGCTGGTCCATGCCGGCAGCTGCGGGTTGCTCCAGCCCTGCACTGCAAAGCTGAGCGCACCGGCAACCGCGATGGGCAGGCCACAAGCTGCGGAAGTCGCCACCGCACGCTGGATGACCACCCGGCAGCGGGTCAGGAATGGCACCGTCAGTGAGCCCCCGCCAATACCAAAGATCGCCGACACCCAACCGATAAAGCTACCGGCCAGCGAAAGCCCCGCCCGGCCCGGGACACGGCTACCGTCACTAACAAGCTGCGCCTTGCGCAGGCCGTCGCGCCACATCTTGAGCGCGATACCTACGGCAAAAATACCGATCAACAGCTGCAGCCAGGCACCGCTCAGCCAATCCGCGGTCATGCCGCCAATCCAGGAACCAATCAAGATGCCCGGCGCCATGGCCGTCACGATACGCCAGTCCACCGCCCCCTTGAGATGGTGGGTACGCACAGAACTGATGGAGGTGATGATGATGGTCGCGAGTGAGGTCCCCACCGCCATATGGGTAAGAATGTCCGGCGCGATACCCTGCGCGGTAAACACCAGCACCAGAGCCGGCACGATGATCAGGCCCCCACCGACACCGAACAGGCCGGCGATAGTGCCGGCGCCCATCCCCACCAGTAAGTAAATCAACAAAACGTCCACTGCGCGCCCCCGGTCCCTTATTGTACGGTCATAAAAAAAATGCAAAAAAAACGGTGGCATATAGCCACCGTTTTTATCGGCCCGCAAGCGGGCCCGGAAACCAGCGGGAATTACTCCTCGCCAGTCGCCTCATCCGCCTGCTCGGCTTCTTCGGCTTTGGCTTCCTTGATGGACAGCTTGATGCGGCCGCGCTGGTCTACGTCCAGTACCTTAACCTTCACCATCTGACCTTCGCTCAGGTAGTCGGTAACCGCATTTACGCGCTCTTCCGCGATCTGGGAAATGTGTACCAGACCGTCTTTACCCGGCAGGAAGTTGACGAAAGCACCGAAGTCCACGATTCGTACAACCTTACCTTCGTAGATCGCACCGATCTCGGCTTCCGCGGTGATTTCCTCGATGCGGGTTACTGCCGCTTCCAGGCTCTCGCCGTCTTCACCGAACACCTTCACGCTGCCATCGTCTTCGATGTCGATGGAAGCACCGGTTTCTTCAGTGATGGAGCGAATGGTCGCGCCGCCTTTACCAATGACGTCGCGGATTTTGTCCGGATGGATCTTCAGGGTGGCGTAACGCGGAGCGTTTTCGTTAACCACTTCGCGGGAAGCACCGATAACCTTGTTCATTTCCGCGAGGATGTGCAGACGCGCGTGCAGAGCTTGCTCCAGAGCCGTCTCCATGATCTCTTCGGTAATGCCTTCGATCTTGATGTCCATCTGCAGCGCGGTCACACCAGAAGCGGTACCGGCTACCTTGAAGTCCATATCGCCGAGGTGGTCTTCGTCACCCAGGATGTCGGTAAGAACGGCAAAGCCTTCGTCTTCCTTCACCAGGCCCATGGCAATACCGGCAACCGGCGCCTTCAGCGGAACACCCGCATCCATCAGGGCCAGGCTGGAACCACACACGGATGCCATGGAGCTGGAACCGTTGGATTCAGTGATCTCGGATACCACACGCAGGGTGTACGGGAACTCTTCCGGGTTCGGCAGTACCGCGGCAATACCGCGACGAGCCAGACGACCGTGACCGATCTCACGACGGCCAGTAGCACCGACACGACCCGCTTCACCCACAGAATAGGGAGGGAAGTTGTAGTGCAGCATAAAGTAGTCTTTACGCTCACCTTCCAGGGCGTCGATGATCTGCGCATCGCGGGTCGCACCCAAGGTGGAAACCACCAGCGCCTGAGTTTCGCCACGGGTGAACAGCGCAGAGCCGTGGCTCTTCGGCAAAACACCAACTTCTACGGAAATCGGGCGTACAGTTTTGGTGTCGCGGCCGTCGATACGCGGCTCGCCACGCACTACAGCGCCACGTACGGTTTTCTTCTCCAGCTTGCCGAAGTAGCTCTTAACGGTGCCTTCGTCCAGCTCTTCAGTGGCCAGGGCCGCTGCAGCTTCGTTGCGCAGCTCAGCCAGACGGGTGGTACGCGCCTGCTTGTCGGTGATTTTGTAGGCTTCTGCTACTTTCTCACCAAACTGGGCTTCCAGCGCGGACTTCAGCTCTTCGTTTACGGCTTCTGGCTGCCAATCCCAAGTCGGTTTGCCCGCTTCAGCTTTCAGCTCTTCACAGACGGTTACTACTGCCTGCATTTCCTGGTGGGCGTACAGCACCGCACCCAGCATGATGTCTTCCGGCAGCTCCGCAGCTTCGGATTCAACCATCAGTACCGCGTCTTTGGTACCGGCAACGACCATGTCCAGCTCAGATTCTTTAAGAGCGGCATAGCCAGGGTTCAGGATGTAGCCGTCTTTCTCGGTGTAACCAACGCGGGCTGCACCAATCGGGCCCGCGAAAGGAATGCCGGAAACAGACAGGGCAGCAGAAGTGCCGATCATGCCGGCGATATCCGGATCTACGTCTTTCTCGGCGGACAGTACGGTGATCATCACCTGTACTTCGTTCATGAAGCCGTTCGGGAACAGCGGACGGATCGGACGGTCGATCAGGCGGGAGGTCAGGGTTTCTTTCTCAGACGGACGACCTTCACGCTTGAAGAAGCCACCGGGAATTTTACCGGCCGCGTAGGCTTTTTCTACATAGTGTACGGACAGCGGGAAAAAGCCCTGATCTGGCTTGGCTTCTTTGGCACCAACCACGGTACACAGCACAACGGTTTCACCGATGGTGACAAGCGCGGCGCCAGTGGCCTGGCGTGCAACACGGCCGGTCTCGATGGTGACCTGATCTTTTCCGTACTGGAATGTTTTGGTTACTGGATTCACTAGTTTCTTTCCTGTTTCCTTACGGCTGCTGGCCCATTCCAACAGCCCCTACAGTGTTCGCCCGCAAACGGGCGATGCTTGCCGGCGTATTTCTTCAGCCGGCAATCCCGGGGAACGACTTTACTAACTCCCCGAAATGCGGATATTCAGTGGTTCCTGCGCATCTACGCCAGTAGATCAGCGTTTGCACAAGAACTAAAAAGAACAATGCCCGCCAGAGGCGGGCATTGTCAGGGTCTTAGCGACGCAGGCCGAGCTTGGCGATCAGCTGAGCGTAACGGTTCAGATCCTTGCGCTTCAGGTAGTCCAGCAGCTTACGACGCTGGTTTACCATGCGGATCAGACCACGACGGGAGTGGTGGTCTTGCTTGTGAGAAGCAAAGTGACCCTGAAGCTTGTTGATGTTGGCAGTCAGCAGGGCTACCTGAACTTCCGGAGAACCGGAATCACCTTCAGACTGGCCATGCTCTTTCAGGATGGCTGCTTTTTCGTTTGCAGACAGTGCCATAACGAATTACCTCGTTCGTAACATGCTTTGAAAATTCGGCTGGCCCGTGCATGTTTACAGACCAGCTAGTCGCTTATTCCCGTATTCGCCGGAAAACCGGCTCCTGCGGGTTATTTTACCAACCGGCGGGGAGCGACCCGCCCGTCATCAGTAATCTCTCCAACGCCCAGAAATTCACCACTTTCCAGGAAGAGGCGCACCATATCACCTTCGTCGCCCAAGCGATAGACCTGCAGATCCATAACCGGCTGCCCCTGACGTAGATAGTAACCCGTGTCCTCGGCGAGGATCATCTTGGGCAGCCCGGAGGCGGGAGAATCCGCTGGCAGCAGGTGGTGATCGAGCACTTCGGCGCGGTCTTCCCCGCGCTCATCGGTCAGCTCGTCCAGGGTGATCGCATCGTCTTCGTGATAGGGGCCTGCGGCAATGCGGTGCAGCTTCTCGACGAAGGCTCCCACACCCAGCGCCTTGCCGAGGTCTTCGGCAAGACTGCGTACATAGGTGCCCTTGGAGCAGTGCACTTCGACCTCTGCCCTGGGCAGCTTGTCCGGAGAATCCGCGGCCGGGGTGAAGTTCAGCAGCTCGTAGGAGAAGATTTCCACCTGGCGCGCTTCCCGCTCTACCTCAATGCCCTGGCGCGCCAGCTTGTACAGCGGCTGGCCATTGTGCTTCAGCGCGGAATACATGGACGGCACCTGGCTGATGGTACCGCGGAAATCCGCCATGGCATCACGCACCTGCTGTTCAGTGATCGCCGAGGCATCACTGGTGGCCACGACATCGCCATCGGCATCACCGGTTTCGGTAGTCATGCCCAGGCAGAAGGTGCTGCGGTAACGCTTGTCGGCATCCAGCAGGTATTGGGAAAACTTGGTCGCCTCGCCGAAGCACACTGGCAGCACGCCGGTCGCCAGCGGGTCCAGCGCACCGGTATGGCCGGCGCGGTTAGCGAAGAACAGGCGTTTGGCTCGTTGCAGGGCATCGTTGGCAGAAATCCCGGTGGGCTTGTTCAGCAACAGCACACCATTCACCTGCCGGCCCCATTTTGGTCTACGGCCCATCAGTCGTTCTGTTCTTCCGAATGGTCATCGTCGTCGTCAGACTTTTTCTGGTCGGACTTTACCGCCTTGTCGATCAACGCTGACAGATGCTGGCCGCGAACGGAGGTTTCGTCGTAGCGAAATTGCAGACGGGGAATGGTACGGATCTGAATTTCCTTGGCGAGCTGGCTGCGCAGAAAGCCGGCGGCCTTGTTCAGCGCGTCCATGGAAATATCGATCTTGCTGCGGTCATCCTCACCCACCAAGGTGACAAACACCTTGGCAGTGGTGAGATCGCGGCTCACTTCCACGTCGTTGACATTGACCATGCCTACACGTGGGTCGCGCACTTCGTGCTGAATCAGCCGTGCCAGCTCGCGACGCATGGCGTCGGCAACCCGGTCGGCTCGATGGAATTCTTTGGCCATTGTTTACCTATCCAGAATGGCATTTCGCCGGCAGCCAGGCCCCGCGAAGAAATTCGCAGAGGCCCAACTGCCGGCGAAAGAGAACGTTACAGTTCGCGGGCAATTTTTACGATGTCGAAGACTTCGATCTGATCGCCTGGCTTGACGTCATTGTAGTCCTTAACGCCGATACCACACTCCATACCGTTGCGAACTTCCTGTACGTCGTCTTTGAAGCGGCGCAGGGACTCCAGCTCGCCTTCGTAGATCACAACGTTGTCACGCAGTACACGGATCGGCTTGTTGCGGTACACGGTGCCCTCGGTAACCATACAGCCGGCAATAGCGCCCAGCTTCGGCGAGCGGAATACGTCGCGCACCTCGGCGATACCAACGATCTCTTCGCGTTCTTCCGGGTCCAGCATGCCAGACAGGGCCTGCTTTACTTCGTCCAGCAGGTTGTAGATCACGCTGTAGTAACGCACTTCAACACTTTCGGTTTCGGCCAGCTTACGTGCGGCGACGTCGGCACGGGTGTTAAAGCCGATTACGATCGCGCCAGAGGTCAGCGCCAGGTTGATATCGTTTTCCGCGATACCACCCACACCACTGGAAACCACGTTCACAGAGACTTCTTCGTTACCGATATCGGCCAGTGCCGCCTGGATCGCCTCAAGAGAGCCGCGTACGTCGGCCTTGACCACAACCGGCAGAACTTTCTTCTCGCCGGCTTCCATGTTGGCAAACATGTTTTCCAGCTTGGCAGCCTGCTGACGCTGCATACGCTCGATACGCTCTTTGTCGGCACGCTGCTCGGCCACTTCACGGGCTTTACGCTCGTCCGCCACAACCATGAACTCGTCACCAGCATTCGGCGTGCTATCCAGACCCAGCAGCTCTACTGGAGTAGAGGGGCCCGCTTCTTTCACGGACTTGCCCAGCTCGTTGGTCATCGCACGCACGCGGCCATAGCTTTGCCCTGCCAGCACGATATTACCGCGCTGCAGTTCGCCGCTCTGTACCAGCAGGGTAGCAACCACACCGCGGCCCTTTTCCAGGCGCGCTTCGATCACAACACCGGTGGCCGGTACGCCGACCTTGGCTTTCAGTTCGAGCATCTCGGACTGCAGGGATACCGCTTCCAGCAGCTCATCAATGCCCTGGCCGGTATGCGCAGAGACCTCGATGAACTGGGTGTCGCCGCCCCAGTCTTCCGGGATAACGTCTTTTGCCGCCAGTTCGTTCTTCACACGATCCGGGTCTGCCGCTTCCTTATCACACTTGTTGATCGCAACGACCAACGGCACACCGGCCGCCTTGGCGTGAGCGATGGCCTCTTCGGTCTGCGGCATTACGCCGTCGTCGGCGGCCACAACCAGGATAACCACGTCGGTGGCCTGAGCACCGCGGGCGCGCATGGCGGTAAACGCTGCGTGTCCCGGGGTATCCAGGAAGGCGATCTCGCCCTGACTAGTCTTCACTCGGTAAGCACCGATGTGCTGGGTAATACCGCCAGCTTCACCGGACGCCACCTTGGTTTCACGAATGTAGTCGAGCAGCGAGGTTTTACCGTGGTCAACGTGGCCCATAACGGTCACGACCGGCGCGCGGCTTACTTCTTCGCCACCTTCCTGCTGAGACTCGGCAACCAGCGCTTCTTCCAGAGCATTCTCGGAAACCAGCACCACTTTGTGGCCCATCTCTTCGACGATCAGGGTCGCGGTATCGCGATCCAGGCTCTGGTTAATGGTGACCATCTCGCCCATTTTCATCAGGCGCTTGATCAGTTCACCGGCTTTAACATTCAACTGCTTGGCAAGTTCGCCGACGGTAATCGTCTCGCCCAGTTGCACTTCGTACACTTGCTTTCCTGTCGGCTTCTTGAAGCCGTGTGTGTTCTTCACTTTCAGCGTAGGACGAGACAGCGAGCGAGTGCTGCGCTGATCTTCTTCCGATTCAAAAGCTTCCAGCGCTGCATCGTACAGGGAGGTCTTACTGGATTTTTTCGGGCCGGACTTGCCGCGACGGCTGCGACGTTTACGCGGCTCATCGTCTTCGCTGCTGTTATCAACGGCGGCTTCCTGCTTGCGGCGCAAGGAGGGCTTGGCCGCTGCTGACGCGGTGTCTGCCGCAGCTTTTTGCTTGGCCTTTTCTGCGCGTTCTTTCTGCTCTTCCTCGACGCGCTTACGCTCGGCTTCCACGCGAGCTTTTTTCTCTTCCAGCTCTGCCGCTTCACGCTCCGCTTCTTTCTTGCGGCGTTCCATGGCGGCAATTCGCATGGCTTCGATATCGTCCACATAGCTGGAGCGAACGGGAGCAGGTGCAGGCTTGGGTTTCGGCGCAGGCTTGGCCTCGGATTTAGCTTCTGATGCAGGCTTCTCAACCTTTGCGGCTTCCACGGCCTTGGCCTCGGCTTCGGCTTTGGCGGCGTCTGCGGCTTCCTTTTCAGCCTGCGCTTTGGCTTCGGCTTCTGCTTCCGCTTTTGCGCGGGCTTCGGCTTCAGCGGCTTCTTTTTCAGCCTGGGCGCGCTCAGCGGCGGCTTTCTCTGCCGCCGCCAGCTCTTCTTCCGCTTTCTTCAGCGCGGAAGTATCCACTTCTTCTTGTGGCTGTTCGGCCTCGGACCCTGCACGTTTTACGTAGGTGCGTTTTTTGCGAACCTCCACATTCACGGTCTTACGGCCGGTGCCAGAGCCGGTTTTCAACGTGGTGGTGGTTTTACGCTTGAGGGTGATCTTGCGAGGCGCGGCGTCCTCTTCCCCTGTGCTGCTGCCGTGGCTGCTTTTCAGGAAATTGAGCAGGACCTGCTTCTCTTCCGCAGATACCTTCGCATCCGCTGAAGTGTGGGGCAAACCCGCTTCGTGCATCTGCTTGAGCAGACGCTCCTCGGTGGCACCAACCGATTTGGCGAGTTCGCTAACTGTTACTTCGGCCATTCTCTCTCCTAAAAAGTCGCATTGCGGCGGCGCGGTATCAATGCATTTTTCCGCTCCGCCCTTGGCCTGCCTGGCAGGCTATTCGGGGCACACGCGCCACCATCAGAGTGACGCGCAGGGCCGGGTTCGCACCCGGCGCTTGGGCATTAAGCCTCTTGATCACTGTCGTCGGCGAACCACGGCTCGCGCGCTTTCATGATCAGGGCTGCGGCACGTTCTTGATCCATGCCTTCAATTTCCAGCAGGTCATCCACGGCCTGCTCGGCCAGATCTTCCATGGAGGCAACACCACGGCTGGCGAGCTGGAACGCCAGCTGACGGTCCATGCCTTCCATGTTCAGCAGATCTTCCTGTGGCTCAGATGCTTCCAGCTCCTCTTCGGAAGCCAGAGCCTGGGTCAGCAGGGCGTCCTTGGCACGGGCACGCAATTCTTCCGCGATTTCCTCGTCGAAGCCTTCGATATCGAGCATTTCCTCGATCGGTACGTAGGCCACTTCCTCGAGGGAGGTGAAACCTTCTTCAACCAGAACGCCGGCAACATCTTCGTCGATGTCCAGACGTTCCATGAAAGTTTCCATGATGCTGCCAGACTCTGCTTCCTGCTTGGCCTGCCACTCGTCAACGCTCATCACGTTGATTTGCCACTCGGTCAGCTCGGAAGCCAGGCGCACGTTCTGGCCGCTGCGGCCAATCGCCATGGCCAGGTTTTCTTCGGCAACCGCGACGTCCATGGAGCCAGCGTCTTCGTCCACCACGATGGATTCGATTTCGGCAGGTGCCATGGCGTTGATCACGAACTGGGCGGGGTTCTCGTCCCACAGGACGATGTCCACGCGCTCGCCTGACAGCTCATTAGATACCGCCTGAACACGCGCACCGCGCATACCCACACAGGCGCCAACCGGGTCGATACGACCGTCGTTAGTGTTCACGGCGATTTTTGCACGCAGACCCGGGTCACGGGCGGCACCACGAATTTCGATGACTTGCTCGGAGATTTCCGGCACTTCAATGCGGAACAGCTCGATCAGCATTTGCGGGCAGGAACGGCTCAGCATCAGCTGCGGGCCACGGGCTTCCGGCTGGATTTCCAGCAAGATGGCGCGCACGCGATCGCCGAGACGAAAGATCTCGCGGCCAACCAGCTGGTCGCGGGGCAGACGCGCTTCGGCGTTATTGCCCAGGTCCACCGCGATAAAGTCGCGGGTCACCTTCTTCACGGTACCGCTGACCATTTCACCAACGCGATCACGATACTCATCGACGATCTTGGCGCGCTCGGCTTCACGGACTTTCTGTACAATGACCTGCTTGGCAGTTTGTGCTGCGATACGACCGAAGCCTACGTTTTCCACCTGCTCGCGGAACACGTCGCCCGCTTTCAGCTCGGGATCTTTTTCATGGGCTTCTTCCAAAGTGAACTGGGTACCCAGCTCTGCCAGGGTGTCATCGTCAACGACTTCCCAGCTGCGGAACGTTTCATAGTCACCACTGCGGCGATCGATGATCACCTCGATTGTGGAGTCTTCGTCGTAGCGCTTCTTGGTAGCCGTCGCAAGGGCCACTTCGATTGCCTGGAAAATAATATCCCGGTCAACGCCTTTCTCGTTGGAAACCGCTTCGGCTACCAGCAAGATTTCTTTGTTCATGCAGCTGCCTCTTCAAAAACGCTACGTGCTGACTATTCAATGCTTTGGTGAACCCCGTTACCTATGGTTCCACCCACTACTTCCGCATTGCCCTTTATGATCGGCCCGGAAAACCGGACACTGGCCCAAAACACAGGCCCAAACTCTGTTACTGCTTATTTACTGTCGTCAAACTGCGGAATGATATTTGCCTTCTCAATACTGTCGATTGGCAGCAAATACTCATTTTCACTGTCGATACGCAGGACGATTTCATCACCCTCGACACCAGCCAGCAGGCCACGCCACTTGCGTTGACCATCCAGCGGCATACGCAGGCGCAACTCCACCTGGGCACCAATATAACGCTGATACTGCTCCAGCTTATACAGTGGACGATCCATGCCCGGTGAGGACACTTCCAGGGTGTACTTGCTGCTGATGGGGTCTTCTACGTCCATCACCGCGCTGACCTGACGGCTGACTTTCTCGCAGTCGTCTACAGAGATACCGCGCTCCGCGTCGATATAAATGCGCAGCAGGGCGTTGCGACCGTGGGTCTGGTAATCAATACCCCACAGCTCACAATCCAGTGACTCAACCACCGGAGCCAGAAGGTCTTCCAAAAGTTCGCGCTTGCTTGCCATATCACCACTTTGGCCCCGGCCCGCGCCAACCATATCGTGGCTGCCCGGAGGGGGCGGATGCGCAACCGAATAAGCCGGTTGCAAAAAACAAAAAATGGGCAGCGGAGCTAACCCCACGGCCCGAATGAGAAACCGCGGCGCCGACTCCCGGCCCATTCGGATGACAATCCGGGAAATCCCGTTTGCCGCAGATACGAAAAAGCCCCTAATAGGGGCTTCAACTGCGTAGCCACATAACATTCATGTGCCTACAAGAATTTGGTAGCGGGGGCAGGATTTGAACCTACGACCTTCGGGTTATGAGCCCGACGAGCTACCAGGCTGCTCCACCCCGCAACAACAACTCTGGGGCTAGGCGACCACTTAAACCTCATGAAGTATAAATGGAAATTTGGTAGCGGGGGCAGGATTTGAACCTACGACCTTCGGGTTATGAGCCCGACGAGCTACCAGGCTGCTCCACCCCGCACCAACGACCCGGAAGTCGACCTGGTAAGTCTTCGACTTCCTGCGGTGGGTGTCCCCAACCGCTCAGAGGCTGCGCATTCTATTGACCGCCCCCCGGGGAGTCAAGTCACTTCTGGCATTTAATCACACTTGCCTTTCGCAGGATCGGCAGCGCGACGATCTGTAGCTTCATTATAAGCCCTACTTGTGCGCGATCGCGGCAAATATCGCGACTCAAAGCAACGGTGCCCATACCAATGAAAGTAACGGCGAAAGAATCCATAAACACAGAGGTAATAGAAGCAGTGCGAGAAGCAACATGTGGTGCGGCCGAGAGTGCCGTGCGACCGAGAGCGCGGTGCGATCAAGAAACGAGCCCCAACTCAAACGTTATTGATAAACATTATCATTACACTTATTATCGCCACCACTCTGACTGAGCCACCCATTTTTAGAATCTAAGCCTAACAAGGAGCTCCGTATGCGCGGGATTCGTACCGCTCTTGCCCTGTCCATCGCCACAATCAGCACCACCAGCGTCGCCGCACAGCAAGATGCTCTGATTGAAGAACAGGTTGTGGTAACCGCAAGCCGCACAGAGAAACCACTGAGCGCGATCCCCAATACTGTCACGCTGATCGACCAGCAAGAACTCAGCAGCCAAATCGCAGCCACCAGCGATCTATCGACAATTCTCGGCAACCTGATCCCAAGCTTTTCACCGAGCCGACAGAAGCTCTCCAGCACCGGCGAGAGCTTGCGCGGACGCAAGCCTCTTTACCTGATTGATGGTGTGCCACAGTCCAACCCATTGCGCAGTGGCGGACGCGATGGCCATACCATTGATCCACTGGTACTCGAACGCGTGGAAGTGATCCATGGCGCTAACGCCGTCCATGGTATGGGCGCTTCCGGTGGCATCATCAACCTGGTCACTCGCACCCCGAGCGATGAATTCGCCCAGAGCGTGCGTATCGAGTCGGCACTGCAGACCGAGAACATCGCAGAGTCAGCCAACTACGGCGGCAGCTATAGCCTGTCTGGTAAAATCAATGCGGTCGATGTCCTGGCAAGCCTGACGTACCGCGATAATGGGGTCAGCTATGACGCCAATGGGGAAGTTGTCGGCTTCGATAATACCCAGGGCGACACCATGGACAGTGACACCTTCAATGCTTTTGTCAAAGCCGGCTACAGCTGGGACGAGCAGCGACTGCAGTTGACGATGAACCGCTATAAAGTGGAAGGCAACAACAACTGGACCAGCGTGAGGGGCGATCTCAGTGAGGGAGTTCCAACAACCGCCGTTCAGGCTCCTGTGCCGGGTGACGCGCCCTCAAACGAGGTAACGACGGTCAACCTGCAATACAGCAACGACGCCTTGCTTGGACACAAGCTGCGTGCACAGGTGTTTTCCCAAGACTTTGCCGGGACTTATGGCGGAGGCATTTTTGGTACTTTCCAAGACCCGGCCTTCGGAGAAGAGTTTTTTGACCAGTCACAGAACAACTCCGAAAAACACGGCTTGAAACTCACCCTGATTAAAGATGCGTTAGGTGGTGCACCGTTAAGCCTCGCCTACGGTATGGATTTCTTGCAGGACAAAACCTGGCAGCAGCTGATTCAAAGCGGCCGCGCCTGGGTCCCCCCCACCGAATACAAAAGTGCCGCACCTTACGCACAGCTGGAATTTACGGGTATCGCCAGCACCACTGTGACCGCGGGGCTGCGCCATGAAATAGCCGAACTGCAAGTGAATGATTTCACCACGCTCGCCTCATACGGCAGCCAGTCGGTCACTGGTGGCAATCCGGAATTTAGCGAGACACTTGGCAACATCGGCATCACCTACGCGATCACTGAAGGTATGCGCGCCTACGCCAACTATTCCGAAAGTTTTTCCATGCCGGATGTGGGTCGCGTGCTGCGCGGCATTAACCAACCAGGCGAAGCGGTGGATAACTTCCTGGACCTGCGCCCTATCCTGACCGAGAACTACGAACTTGGATTCGACTTCAACAGCGAGCAATTTGGCGCCCAGGCCGCGCTTTACTCCTCCGATTCCAATTTTGGCCAGCGCCTGGCACTGGATAGCGATGGTATTTACAGCGTTAAACGTGAAAAAACCGACATCGATGGCGCTGAACTGCGTGGCCAGTGGTTCGCCACTGAAACAGATACCATGGAGGTCCGCTACGCCTACACCAAAGGGCGCTATGACGTGGATGGCGATGGCAAGGTTGATACCGACCTCGATGGCGCAAACATTGCGCCCAATCGTTTCAACCTGAGCTGGAGCCGGAACTGGAGTGACGCGTTGACCACGCGCTTACAGATGAACTGGCTGATGGACCGGGACTTCGAAAATGCCGACGGAGATACCACGCGCAGCTTTGACGGCTACACCACCATCGACGCCAGCGCACAGCTCAAGGCATTCGGCGGTGAACTGGCCTTTGCTGTCCAGAACCTCTCCAACGAAGACTATTTCACCTACTACTCACAGTCTGTGGGCAACGATAGTCGCAACTTCAAAGGTATTGGCCGCAGCATGAACCTGTCTTACTCCAGAGTGTTCTAAGCAAGCCCGATGCCGTATGCGTAAAACGTTTTTCACCCTGCACAAGTATGCCGGCCTGACCCTGGGCCTGCTGCTCTCCCTGATCGGGCTTACCGGCAGTTTGCTGGTATTTGATCATGCGCTGGATGAAAAACTCACACCGCACACCGTATCATTTAACCCGAGTGCGCAAGCGGCCAGTTATACGGATATTCTCGCCGCCGCACAGGCGGAAGTTTCCGGTCACCCGGCACCTACGCGGCTGATGACACCGCGCCAGCCGAGCAGTCCGCATGTGGTGCGCTTCCCCACTCCCGCGGGAGCGCCCGGCCCTATTGAAGTCAGTGTGTCACCGACCGACGCCCAGGTATTAGCGGTGCGTGGCTGGGGTACACCTGAGTACACCATGAGCTGGCTGTACCGTTTGCACTACACCTTACTGGCCGGTAAGAATGGGAAAATCGTAGTGGGTTTTATGGGCCTGCTGCTCATGGTGTTTTGCATCACCGGCGCGGTGCTCTGGTGGCCGAAAAAAAGCCGTACGGGGAAAAGTCGCTGGAAACGCGCCTTTTCTATTTCCCGCAATGGGAACCGCTTTCGCTTTTACTTTGACGTGCACAAAGTATTCGGCATTTATTTTCTGCCGCTGTTGCTCATGATCAGCTTCTCCGGGGTAACGCTGGTCTTCCCTGCTCAGGTAGAAACGGTGATCGGAACCGTGTTCAAATTGGAGCCCCGCCCAACCTTGCCCACTTCACGCCTGGCACCCGGCGAGCCCATCTCTCCCGACCGAGCTGTGGCCATTGCGCAAGAAGCCTTCCCTGGTGGCACACTCAAGCGTATCTATTTGCCACGCAATCCCGAAGACAGTTATGGTTTGACGTTTCGTGCCGAGGACGAACCCTGGACGAATCACGGAGCCAGCTTCGTTCGTCTGGACCAGTACTCTGGTGAGGTTTTAATGCGCCAAGCGGTCTCAGAGCTCGCGCCGGGCAACAAGATACTGCGCTGGCAGTTTCCTCTGCATAATGGCGATGCGCTGGGCATCGTGGGCCGCTGGCTGGTGCTATTGGCAGGATTGAGCCCAGCCATACTGTTTTCTACGGGACTCTACCTGTGGTGGCAAAAGCGCCGCCTGAAGTTGCAGGCCAAGCGGTACCGCGCTCCGCGCAGCGAGGCTCCGCCCAGCGGGCTGGCATCGAGCACCGATTGAATTGGCGCTGCACACACCAGCCCAGTGGACTGGTCGACTCTAGAACTTACCCACCATATTGATGAATACGCCCTGACTGTCGTAATCGAGATCGGTCAGATCATCGGAGAAGTCGGTAAAGTTATACCCAACACCAGCCTTGAAGTTACGCCCCATCTGGCGGTAGAGCGCGAGTAATGCGCCGCTTCTGCGGTCACCGGCTTCCGGCAGGTCGAGCATCCGCCCTTCAATCAGCAGGTCCCACTGGTTGACGAAGTGCCAGTCCGCACGCAGCACATACAGGTGCGCGGTACTGTCGAAGAACTCCGGATTTTCCCGCTCCATGCTCAACTGGCCGAGACGGTAGGCGTACTTGGCACCCAGAGTCCAGCGACGCGTCACGTCGTAGTTGGTGTCCACAGAGAAGATATGACTCTTTTGCACAAAATCGATCGCACTGTTACGGCTGCTTGAAGTCACCACTACCTGGTCGGATGTGGGCACATTGTAAAAATAGGTGTACTTCAACAGGGTGTTCCAGCGGTCGTTATCTACCGGGCGGTAGGCGTAGCCCATAACCCCCTCGGTAAACTTGCCATCATAGAACTGCCCGGCAGAACTCTCGCTGTCGGAATAATTCAGCTTGCCGACGAGGCGCCAGTCAGCACTCAGCTGATAGCTGAGGGCATTTTTCAGTAGCCAGGTCTTGCGCTCGTTTTCCAATACCGACTGCTCAATGATCTGCTCAACTGGCTGATCAACGGGCTCACCAGCAGTGATCTCGCTCGGCGATTCGACGATGTCGACCGTGGATACGCTCAATGTCTGGATATTGTCGACCCGGTACTCCACCGCGGTAGACCAGCGTAAGGCGTCGTCGTTAAAGCCCACACTCGCACCCATGGCGCGACGCTCGGTTTCCGCCCCGGTGCGCGGGTCCTCCAGGGTACCCGCCTCAAGATTGGTGCCGTAACTCCACTTGTCACTGGGCGCCAGATCAACGCCCAGCGCGTGTGTGAGGCCGGTAGACACATCGCCGTGGGTATAGCGTTCTTCACCGTAAATACTGGTGGTGTCCGAGAAGCGGCTGCGGAAGCCGCTATTCAGGTTACCTTTGCGCGCACGCACCCCGGTGTCGGTACGCTCATTGTCGAGGGTGTAATTCAGGTAAAGATTGGTGCGGTCGGTTACCAGGAAATCGGTACCCACACTGGCAGCAGTACCGGTATCGCCGCCGGAGAGTTCGCTATCTACAGTAAAACGATCACTCACCCGATAGGCGCCGCCAAAACCAATCCGGTTATTCTCCTCCCGACTGCCGGAAAGCTCAGCGGTACGCTGTACAAAACCAAATGCACTCCAGTTGGCTCCGGAGTCGTAACCGGCCTGGATGGCCACATCAGTACGGTCGCCCTGTTTTTGCGTCAGCGGTACCACCGGTGACAGATCTTCCCGGGAGTCCGAACGGGCGGCTGCGGCGAGACGCCAGTGGTCACTCAGACGGTATCCAAGTTCCACATCGGTCGCTGCGGTCTGCAGGCCCTGCTGCTGTTCTTTGCTATCGGCTTTAAGCGCTACATCAAAACGCTCGCCAATCGGCACATTGATCGCGCCGCCGTATTGCTCAGTCTCTCTGGCAACCAGTTGCCCGGGTGCGGAGAAACCTGCGTCCCGCTGCTGCGCATAAACTGACACGGAGCCGCGCGCTCCCGAGAAAAAGTCGTCCAACTGCATCGCCGCTTCGACTTTGCTCGCGCCGGCCTTTGCGTTCGGGTCGACTGGTTCAATAGAGTCAATCGAATCGCTCAGATTTCCCTGACTGAAGCTGTAACCACCATCGAGTGATGAAAGACTTTCCAGTGTGTTCCCCTGGCTCTCGGCCGTTTCCAGCTTGATCCAGGTACCGGACGTTTTGCGCAGGGTCAGATCAATGCCATTGAGCGAAGATTCATTGTCTTCTTCATCCTGCTGGCTCGCAGTCACGCCAATACGCACATGATCACCAGCCCAGTAGTGCGCGCGACCGCCCACCGCCAGGGTATCCAAGTCATCGAAACCCGGGGTGTATTCATAGCGGGCAACCAGATACTGCGGGTTACCGTTGTAGGAGCCATCCTGGATAATCAGATTATCGCCAGCAATTGCCGACAGTGGACGATTCAGGACCACCCGCCCCTGAATGTAATCCACATCGTAATCGATGACCGGTGTAAGGTTCTTCACCCCCAATACCAGCCCGGAGTTTTTATCCCGCACTTCCACGCGCAGGCGTTCGGAGCCGGTGAGGATATCCTGGTGGCGCAGGTAATACAGCGAACCGCCGGTACCCCGGAACTCATCGCGACCAGCGATGGTACCGGGCTCGGCACTGAATGCATCTACCTCAAAACGTTTGTCGCCGAAGTCGGTAAGATCATCGGTTTCGAAATGGAAGTTGGCCCCGTACAGCGCGCGGTCGATATGCGCGAGTTCATTGTCGGTATACGACGCCTTGAAGTTACCCCACAGGCCGTAGTCGTCGTAATTTTCCAGTTTGATATAGAACTTGCCGGAGGTCGGTGCATCTTCCACTACGGTGGAGTCGTCACCAAACGTCGGGTAATAGAGGTCGCTATCAAGACGACGGAACAGTGCGTCCGGCGTTTTTTCCATGAAGTTGGAAAACAGCTCGTCGATTGGCCCCTCTTCCGTATCCGCACTGGCAGACAGACGCCAGCCCTCACCAAAACTGCCGCTGGTGTAGAACGCCAGGCGACCGTCGTAGCTTGCGGAATTGTCGTAGTGGGTTTCATCCCCGGTCACCAGCGCCGCCGGGCCATTGGTGTCGTCGTGGGCGATGGTCACATCGGCAATGCCAACGGTAAACCAGTCGTCGCGGTTGAACTCGAGGTCCCGCAGGAATAATTCACCGTTGCCATGTTCGTCCAGCACCGCCACTTCCACAGTGTGCAGCCCCTTGGCAAAAATTTCTTCAGCGACAAAAGTGCCGTCGTTGCTAACCGGCACCTCCCTGCCCGCCAACCACACACTGTGGTTGGTCGGAATTTCTGCGCCATTGACCAGCACCGCGTTACCGCTTACCGGAATATTCTGTTCAGCCAAGCGGTTTTCCCCATACCCCACCAGCAATTCGTTGGCCGTGGTATTTTGCTGTGGCTGCGGCTCGAAATTATCCACCAGCCACAGCGTTTGCGGGCGGGTCTCATCAAAGCGCTGCTTCCAATCGTAAACCCGCAGCACATACTTCAGTTTTTTCAGGGGTGCCTGAAAGCTTTCGAAATCGGCATCCCATTCGCCTTCACCATTCTGGTCCAGTGTCACCACCGCCAGAGGCGCGTCGCGCAGCGATTGCTGCTCCTCAAAAATACGCACTTCCCCGCGGGTAATAAACGCCGGGTAATTCATGTATTGCTTGAACGATACGCGGCTTTCCACCAGTTCGGTTTCCGGGTCATCCGCGTAGCGAATGGTACTGGGGAACGCCGTTACGTTGAGGCGCGGCTGCATGGTTTGGTTGTCAAAACGGAACTGGATGTTGGCTTGCTCGAGCGCGACGTCGGTACAGCGCTGCAAGTCCGCAGAATTCTTGTGTGGGTCGTATTCCGGTGCCCCGTCCACGGTAATGCGCATCAAATTAAGCGCATAGGGATTATGGGCGACGGCTTCCTGTTGCAGGCGTTCAATCTCCAGTCGGTCCTGCTCCGCCAGTATGGCCAGCTCGTCATATAAGACCTGCACCTCGACGCGGGCGCCGTCCATGTGGATAAACCCGGTTTGCACCACGTCCTTGGACTCAACATAACCGCGCCCGTGGAACTCAACCTGGCTGTCTTCAAGGCCAAGTTTTTCCTGTACTGCGCGCATGGTTTTTTGAGCGCGCGCAGACGACAGGCCCACGTCATCGCCGTATACCATGGCCTCGCGACGCTCCATACGCTGGTTATCGCTGTAGCCGACAAAGCTCAGGCGTACATTCGATTTGCCTGCCACTTCCTCCATGAGCCGCTGCATCTGCGCCAGCTGGGCACTGGAGATCTGCGGATCACCGCTATTGTGGAAAATTGGCGGCACCTCACCGGTGGGCGACTCATGCGCAATGGTGATGGTTTCTGCGGTGGCAGACTCGGGGCATGCCTGCACGCCATCGGCAGTCGTTTCCAGCAGGTCGTCATACCAGAACTCAACCTCTACCCGATGGTTGAGGGAGCGCCCCTTGGCGGTGTCGTTGGCGGCGACCGGCTGGGTCGCACCTTTACCGCTGCTGGTCACCATGTAACCCGGCAGATTCAATTGATCCGCTACCGCCAGCGCTACCCGCCGCGCTTCAGCGCGCGACAGGGCCGTCTGATCGTCATATAGCTCGGCCGGGCCCTCCGGGAAAGACGCCGCATTGGTATGGCCGACAAAGTGAATGGTGAGATTGGGTTTATCCAGCAAGGTACTGCGCACCTCCTGAATACGGCGGACAAACCCAGCAGGCAGATCCACCTGCCCGGGCTGCAGGCGCAGCGGGGAAACCAGATTCTTCAGCCGCGCGCGCTGGTCCGAGCCATCACTGTAACGCAGCTTACACACGGTTTCCTGACGGCAGACCTGCACACGATTCAGCTGCAGTGCTTCGGCACGACGCTGGGCATCCCGGGCCTGCTGGTCCAATTCGAAATAGCGCAGTGTCAGGTCTACGCGGCGATTGAGTTCGCGCCCCTGCGCGGTAATATTTTCCGTGAGTGGCTCACTATCACCGCGCGCCTCAACCACGATGGCATCGTCGGGCAGCTCGAGCGCGGCCTGGAAGTACTCCGCAACCCGCTGTGCACGTGCCAGCGCAAAGGCGTTTTTATCCGCGAACTCGGCTTGCTGCTCTTCGCTGAGGGGGCTGGTGTCCGTATGGCCGGTAAAAATCAGCTGCAGCTCATGTGCGTTTTCCAGCGCGGCAAGCTTTTCTTCCAGCTGTGCAATTAATTCCGCAGGCAGTTCATCGTCCACTTCCCGGTACAGCAGAGGCGGCAGCACATCGTTTTCCAATACCGCCTTTTCAGGGGAGATAAACGATTCCGCATCCTGCACCCATAGCTGTCCAACAGCGGGTATCAGGGTGGTTTCGGTATTACTGCCGAGCGGCTTATCGGTGTAGTCAGCGGTACTTTCAATCTGTGGCGAAAGCCCGGGAATTTTCTGCCACCAGGAAACATCTTGCTGACTGGCTTCCTGAGCAAAGGCCGAGGTACCAGCGAGAGCGGCAATGATCATCGCCAGTTTTTTTTGTGAAGGACGAAACATCACCGGGCCCCTCCCTGATCTTCACTTCCGATCATGCGGTTAATACTTTGTCTAAGCTCGTCCAGCACACCGCCGCGTGCGGGCGGCGCGCCTCGGCGCCAGAAAACTTCGGTTTCAATATTCAGCGGATAACAGCAATCCAACGCTGCCCAGTCTTCGGCAATACGCGCCTTGATAGTTTCGAGACGGGCTTGCACCAGCGCCGGATTTTCATTTTCTGCCAAGTAGGACAGACGCAGCAGGGACGGAGCCTCCTGCAAACGCTCCAGCAGCAACTCGGTACGCGACTGCCATTGCGGACGCAACTCGCTGGTTCCTGGCTCGAATACCGCTTCAGCCAGGTCGAGGCGCACTACACGGTGCAGGCTAGCGCCAAAGTTGAACTCCAGCATTTTGCCGCGGGTAGCGCGCTGCACCCGCGGGTTTTCCGTGGTCAAGCGGAAGCCACTAGGCAGGCTGCGGTCATCCAGTTTCAGTACAAAGTTGGAACCGCGGTCCGGGTTCGGTACCGCCGCACAAGTGATATGGAAACGACCGTGCGCGTCTGCAGTTGCCTTCAGGCCATTGGCGGTCACTACACGTGCGCCGGGTACGCCGCCCTCGCCTTTGTCCTGATAGCCATTAAGGTTTTTATCGTCGAATACCTTGCCAATCACATCGGTACAGTCGAACGTCGGGTCGGGTACTACTCGTACCGTGGCCGATGCTTCACCGGAGGTCTGCTGGCCAGACAGTTCATTGAACATACGCGCCCGGTTGATGTACTCGCCTTCACCCACACCGGAACCCACAACCAGCAACAGCTTCATACTATGAATTTGCTCTGGTTCAGCTCGCAGGTTGGGCCACTGCAACTGCAGGCCATTGACCTCGGGCTCTACAGGCTCACCATCCAGGTTTGCGGAGCCGGCAACGTATTTGAAACCAGCCGGGAAATAGTCCACCAGTTGCAAGTCCGTTAACGGTACCGGCAACGAGTTATTGAAGGTGATGGTATACGGCACCAGCTGGCTGCGGGTTACATTCAGCATGGCCGCTGTTTTGGTCAGCGCCAGCGCGCCTTCCAGTTGCGGGTCCAGTGCAATGTGGTTGTTGAACAACTGGCTGCTACCCGGCTGGTTGCTGTCATCCAGATTCAGACGCAGGTAGTAATCCGTCTCCGCACTGCGTGCATCCACATCCACCGGCGGCGGGGTCACCGACGCCTGCACTTCACAGTGGTCTGGCGTTGCGGAGTTCACATCCGCGGCACTACCGATACACGCCGCCACATCAAAGCTGCCGGTATCCACACCTGTTTGCGGTGGGATGATTTGCGATGGCCCGGACACATAGTCTTCGCTGGGCACATCCACTTCGATCAGGTAGTCCGCGTTAATGGCACAGGCGGCACTGCTGAAGTTGATGTCAAACTTGTAGAAACCACCGGTGACCGTCACCTGGTTCTGTTGCTTGGCATCATCAAAGCAGCTTTCCGGCAGCGGCTGGCCACTGGAGGCACTTAACAGGCGAACGCGCGCACCATTCACCGGAGCTCGCAACACCGAATCGTAAACCACACCATTTGGGGTAATCGGCAGGTTCAGGTTCTGCGGGTTGGCCCCGGACTCCACATAAATATTCAGCACCTGTTGCGGCCCGTTGGTGAAATCTGAACTGGCCGTACCCAGTGAAGCCGTGGTGCCGCCGGCATTGGGTGCCAGGTAGCGAATCTCGTAACTGATACCCGGGGCATCCGCACCGTCCATGTTCGGCACAAGCCCATCAAACACGAGGTAGCCGTTTTCATCGCTCTGCACCGTTTCCAGCAGGGCATTGTTGAAATACAGCTCTACACTCCAGTTACTGAGAACGGACTCTTCGGGATCCAGTGCCTCATTGAAATTCACATCGTGCCAGAGGTAGCCGGCAAGGTTGGCGATGCCCGGAGTACCGCCAATATCAATGGCCACCGTCGCTTCGTTATAGACGGGAGGATCGTTCCATTTTACCTGCGCGGTGTTCAGCACCGTGTAACCCATCGCCAGGTTTTCGCCCAGCTTGGCCTCGAAACGCAAAGTAATGGTTTCCGCCGGCTGCAAGTCGCCATAGTTGGTGCTGTAGTCGACGGTAATGAGCGAGCCATCGACCATGATGCCGTCGGGCTGACCGTTAAGCAGTGCGGAGTCCTCTACGTAAGTGAGTACACCTTCACCGGCAACCAGCAGATCGTCATAAATAGTGACCAGGCTCGCCGGCACCGCGCTGATGTTAGTAACCCGCACGATGTATTCGAGCACCTCGCCGGACTCCGCGGCACCGCCGCCAACCACGGCCACTTCCTTGGTGATGGAGAGCTGCTGCGCATCGCCCACGACGACCTCGGTCGGCTGGGCACCGTTGCTGCTGTTTTCATCCGCGTCCGTCAGTGTCAGGGGCACCTCTAGGCTGTAAATATTGCCCTGGTTACTGATAATGGTGCCGCGCTCGGTATCGGCATTGACCATGACATCAAACACGATAGTCGCCGCCTGCCCGGTCGTCAGGATGCCATCGGTCCCCACGGGTAGCGGCGGCGTCAGGTCATCACTGCTGATCGCAATACCGGCTACCAGTGGTGAATCGGCACCGTCGTCGGCCATAGCGAAGCCATTCAGGGTCGTGCTACCCGCGACGTAAGTCGTGTACTCGGGCACCAGATCCATAAAGCGCGCTTCACTGGCGTCTTTGCCACCCAAATTGCTAATGACGATGGTGTAGCGCAGCACGTCTTCCGGATCGACAATGCCGGCAGTCATATTGTCTACCACCAGCTCAACCGTCTTGTGTCCACGGACCAGCGGCACATTGCCAACGATATCGATGGTGGGGTCGTCGACGACCTCAGTAGTCGGGTCGTCGGAGGGCTGTTCATCCAGGGGAACATCTTCCCCGCCGGCATTCACTCCGACGCCAACGCCATTGGCAAAGCCCTGGTTGGAAATAACCGTGCCGTCATTCACCTCATTGATAATGACATCAAAAATAATCACCGCAGCCTGTGCACCGGATGCACTCGGATCCGCCAGCAATTCACCCGAATCAGCACCGGGTGATTGGATAGTCAGCGTTTCGGCCAGTGGTGTACTGCCGTTGATATCATCCAGTGCCGCACCATTCAGTGAGGTGGAACCGGCAACATAGGTGGTATTGGCAGGGACCTGATCTCTCAGGCTTGCCTCACGCATGTTTTCATTACCAATGTTTTCCACACGCAGGGTATAGCGCAGGGTGTCACCGGGCATCAGGCTGTCAGGCTCGCCGGTGAGGTCTTCGGAGATTTTTTCCACTTTGAACACTGGCGCCGACTCGATAATGACCTGCGTCGGGTCTTCGTCACCAGCAACATCCGGGTCTTCCACACCGTTCAGGTTTGGATCATCACTGACAAACGCCGATTGTCCCGGCAGTTCAAGTCGCGCCTGGTTGAGTACCACACTGCCGTTGTCGATAACCGTGGCAAGTTGCACTTCAAACACAATCTCAATGCTATCGCCAGGCTCACCGGCGGCGGCAAGGCTGAGACTGCGAACATCCAGCAGTCCCGCACTATTGGTGCCACCAGTAGCATCGGTTGCACTGCTGTCTGCACCAGTCGGTGCGCTAATGATATTGAGTGTGCCCGATGTGAATGCGGTGAAGGCATTCAGGCTACCGAGATCGTCCTGCACACTGAAATCGTCTACCGCAACGTCTTCCTCATTTGTCAGTGTCAGCGTGTAGCGCAGCAGGTCAGCAGGGCTTGCATTAACCGCCGGGCTTTCGCCACGGGTGATATTTTCCACAGACTTGGCAAATGCCACCCGCGGAACCTGCGCACTAATCGTCAACGCATCTTCAAAGTCCACCACACTTGGCGAACCATCGGTGAGCGTGCGATCGTAAACCCGGCGCAGATCCTCGGTAGACGGTAATCCGTACCATTGGGTGGCACCAGCGATATTGGTTAATGCTGCACCGTTTTCCGTGTCGACATCCAGATAGGCATCGTAAGCGAGCTGCAAGTGATGATCTGCGGCTATCGCGCCCCCGTCACCAAGCGTGGTGACAATCAAGGTACAACTATCCACATCGTAACTGGTGGTAAAGTCGGTACCGGCGGTAAGCGTACTAACGTTATTGCCCGCACCATCAAGCAATTCGGCAGTAATATTCTCCGGCGGCGTTGCACACATACCGCCCTGCTCACCTGCGTCACCGGCACTCGGCAGAATATCGGTCAGGGTTACCTCATAGGCACTGCCCTCACCGGTGTTATGCACATCCAGTACAAAGCGCCCAGGTAAACCCGCCTGTACATTTGCCGGGCCGGTCTTATCCATGATCAGGTCCGGTTCGACAATGGTGAAGCGCACATCATTACCGCCACCGGGCAGGTTTACGCCCCCTTCTTCATAGGTAAAGTCGGCGGCATTGATGATTTCCGTTCCCGCGACAGCGGTGGCTACGTCGGCCACCCGCGCAAAAATCTCAATTTCTGCCACGCTGCCAACAGCGATGGTAGGAATATCAAAAGTAATGGTGCCGGACGCCTGATCCACTACCGGATCAAACACCTCACCGTTTAAGGTGGCGGATTCGAACAGCACGATATCGCCAAGGCTTTGCAGCGTATCGATCACCTGTACATTGCGCAGCGCCACCGCATCATTGGCAACACCCGGCACCGCAATACGATAATGAATTTGCTCGCCAACCGTCGCCGTACCATCGGCCGGCAGCAGTAGCGTTTTCACCAGTGGCTCCACTACCGCAGCCGCAGTACTCATGGAGAAAGGTACTGGCAGGTCAACCGGGCCATATTGTTGGCCACTGCTATCGGGCAGGGACCAATATTGATCTACCGTGAAGGTGTTCACCCAGGATTGGTCACCGCCCACATCCTGATAGAAACCGATGTCGTAATCGATATCCAGGCAGAGCCCTGCGGGCACCGGCACACCCAGGTTAAACACCATATCCCCACCACGCGCGGTCGGCGCAGTATAGCTATAGTCACCATCCATCAACGGCGCGCCGTCGATGGATACCTGTACATTGGCTATGGACGATTCATCCATTTCCATCGCCAGATTATCGGTCAGCTGCAGGTTGTACGCCGGTGCATCGCCCACGTTACATGCGTGCAAACGGAACTGCATGACATCGTTGATCAGGTCGATGTTGTTGTATGGGTTCGGTTTACCGCTGCGCTCGGTTTTCTCGAGGCTGTCGATCACGGGCTGTAATAGGGTTACCAGCGCAGTATCTTCCAGAGAGTCACTGCCGTAGGTAAGTTGTGCGGTATTGGTTAGGGACTGCGAGGGCACGTGGCTAATGCCGTTGTCTTCCGCAACTTTTACCCGGTATTCGATGATCAGCGGCGAGCTCGCGGAGAAATCGCGGGTAACGTCTCCTATCGTCCAACTAATCACACCCTCCGCACCCTGTGCGGGCACCGCGCTGGCCGGGATTTCGCCATAGTCGAAACCATTGCTCGGCGCGTACGGCGCACTGGTGTCGCCATTGATGCTGACGACCCCATCAAATACGAGACCCGCCGGCAATGTATCCTGCACTGCAACAGACGGCGTGGTGCCTGCCTGCAAGCTCAGTTGCAGACGGTAGGTCACAAAGTCACCGACTCGCAGGGTGCCAATGTCGGAATCCGTATCGGTATCTTCCACAACGGATTTGTCGATGGCCGTATTGTCTTCGGTGATGATGCTGGCCTGCACCGGACCAACACAATAGTCGTCCGGGGCGGTGACGGTCGGGCAGCCATTACCGTGACGTTCAAACTCCGGCTCGCCGGCAACATTTTCGTTTAGCGAACTCCAGTCCAACGTCACACTGTTGTTAATCGGATTACCGAAGACCGAACGCACTTGGGCACGATACACCAGCACCAGTTCACTGCCCTGTGGCAGGTCGAGACTGTTATCACTGTTGCCCTTGCCCCACACCAGCGGCCCCAGGGGCGCGCCAGACGGCGCAGCGACAAAACCGGCCACATCTGTTGTATCGATCTGCGCAGTCGGCGTGAAGCTGTCATCCAGCTGCAATTCCGACGGCAACGTATCAACCAGATTCAAATCAAAGGCATCGGCCGAGGAGCCGCCGGCGTGGGTAACCCGCAGGGTATATTCCAGCACGTCACCGCCTTGCGCCGGTTGACCATCATTGGTCAGGTTGGCAACGGTCTTCTCCAGTTGCAGCAGTGGTTCAACCACGGTGGTTGCCGGGGCCGCGGCACCCAATGACTCTGCCACACCGGTCACTGGGTTCAGATAATTCAGCGTGGCAGTGTTAACCAGGCTATCGCCCGCATCGGTACCGGTATCATTGTTAATACGCGCAAAGTACTGAATGCGAATGGTGGGGGTCACATCATTGACCGTCACATCATCTTCGTGGGCTGTATCCACGGTGCCGATTTCCCAGGTAACCGTACCTGGCGTGGTGGTACCGTCGGCGGGGAATCCGGTAAGCGCTGCCTCGGACGGCGTTTCGCCATTAATGGCGTCGATACCGATAAACTCGTAGGTAATGTCGTAATCACTATTGTGCGTCAACGCATAGCCAGTGCCATTGGCGTTAAGCACGTCGGAAACAGACACCTCGGTAGTGATCCCTTCCGGCAGCAGTATTTCAAGCTGGAAATGCTTGTGCGCACCAATGGTGGGGACCACGGTATCGTCGAGGTCGGATTTGCTTATAGTCAGTGGCAATACTTCGGTTTCGGCGTCTGCAGTCGTTTCGTAGTCGTTCACCGCATCGCCGAGATTCGGCAACGCGCCGATGCGCATACCGTCAATTTCACCATCGTTGCCGATCACACCACTACTATTTAACGCAACATCATCACCGGGCAAGGATTGCCAGCGGCTTTTGATAGTGTTGGACAGGACTTCATGCGGTGCGACATCCTGGTTAACGCGCACCTGGAAGGTAAAGGATTTGGATTCACCGGGGGCAATGGCGTAATCACTATTACTGCGGTCCCAGGCGAAGGTCGGGGCATTGGTGTTCACACCATCATTGTCGCTATCGGGAGGGTCGTTACCACCGATGTTGCCGACATAGGTGTAGCGACTTCCCACGAGATCATCCAACACCTGCAGGTTGTACGCAGAGGCAGAACCGATATTTTCTGCGGTAACGGTCACCGTGAGAATATCGTCCGCATCGGCATTGGTAACATCAAATGCTTTCTGCAGGGCAATTTGCGGTTCGAGCACCGTGAAACTATGGCTTTCAAACGCAATACGCTGTTGCGCGCCGGTTTCATCAATGTAGGAAACTTCCGCTGTGGTTGCACTACCACCATTGGTGATGACATTACCGTCATTGGTTTGCGCACTGTTTTCCAACCGCGCGAAAAAGTCTACCGGCAGGTCCAGGCGGCGGCCGCCTGCGGTGGTCAAATCCTGTAGACCAAAATTCCAGGTAATGCTGTCGTTGTTACAGCTAATACCACCATTAGCGATCGTAAACTGGCCGCCGGGTTCGAAACTCGCTCCCGACGCCGCTGCGATCGCATCCAGATCCACTTCTGGCGCATCGGTACAACGCAATCCTTCCGGCAAGGTATCGGTAATCGTCAGCTCACGCAGACGTGAAGGCGGAATCTGTGCGGTCAGGCGATAGCGAATTTCCTCACCCACAACGAGGGCGCTGCCATCGGCGCTGCTTGGGGTTACCAGAGCCGCCTCGATGGTCGCACTAGTCACCGCCTCTTTGGGCTGGGTTTCCACCGGGATTATCTGCATATTCGCAGTGGTGCTTTCGGTCTGGTAATGCCGCGCGCGCCCACTATTGTCCGGAGACCCGAGGTCATCCCCCAAACCATCCAGATTTGCATCACTTTCGAGCTGCGGTACGTTCTGGTTACCAAATGCGTTCGCCAGGGAATCGTAGCGCGCGAAAGTGGTGTTCAGGAACGGCTGCAACGGTGCGACCGACTGGTGCGGTGCCACACGATACAGGAAGGAAACACTCTCGCCTGCATTCAGGCGCTTAAGCGCATCAGAAAGATCGTGACGGAACGTAATTACCGCAGGTGTGCCGCCATCGTTACAATGCGTGGGAATATCGTAATCGTTCTGGAAAGGTGCTGTGCCGAGGAAACCTTCCTGGGTACCATCGGCTTCGTCACTGCCATCCCCATCGTTATCCAGGCCATCGCTACCAAAATCCTGCACACACATTTGGCCGCGGGCATCGAGATTATCGATAACAACCAGGTCGTAACCAGGAGCACGCGGTACACCGCTATCACTGGTACGGTTACTAACGGTGATTTTGTAGATAAAGGTATCGAACCGAGTACCTTCGGCGTTATCGGCAAAATCACTGTCACTGGCACAGCCGCCACTGGTGGTCTCGTTACACACCAGTTTTTCAATTTCAAATTCGGGTTCTGCAACCGTCAGGTCTTCACGCCAATCCGCCTCTTCCGGGTAGCCGGGGATATTGGGGCGGCCGCCACTATTGTCGATCACGATGCTCTCGGTATCGTAAACCGCAGTAAACACAGCACGCGCATAATCGGTACTCACGGCCGCATGCTGGTTGGGAGCAGCGACGGTGTCGACCGGATCATTCAGCAGGCGAGTGGTCATATCCGCGAGGAACCAGCGGTTGCGCACGTTGATGGTATCGACAAAGCGCCACTGCAAGTCGATTTCACTCAACGGGTCATTCAACCCACCGGCCTCGTTGGCACCTGACAGATGCACGTCACAGGCTGTATCAGAGTTCGGGAAGTTCGCGTCGCTACACTGCAGGTTAGTGTGGCTGATATATCCCTGGCCATCAGGCATATCATCACTAACAGAAATGCCATTTACCTCAATAAGTGTGTAACCAGGGGTTTGAAAGCCGAACCAGCCACCAGCATAGATTTCAAAGCGACAGTCTTCACCAATCAGGATATTCTCTTCCACACCCGCGCGATTACCTGCCGCCAACTCGGTACAACTGCCGGGCACCAATGACTTCAACAGGTTGAAACCGAGAACTTTCGAGCGCACGCCATCGAGAGAATAGTTATTGGCCAGTTGCGCGGATGGCGTGGTATCAACCAATGATGTAGGTGTTGGGAAATCGAGTGGCGTACCATCATGCAGCGTGATTTCACCGACTACATCCGCACGGAACGTCAGGTCATCATCCACAGCTGCATGATTTTTCTGCACTTCGAAGGTTACCCGCTCGGTGCCACCCGGAGCGATGGGGGCCGCTAGGTTTGTCCCCGTACAGGCAAAAACGGTGGATGAGCTCGGCAAGTATGCGGGCTTATTCCAGATTGGGTGGCCGGGCACAGTGCCGGCACTTGGATTACCCAACGCAATACAGCCGCGGTCATTGCCGATGACCGCCATTGCCTCACCGAAAGTCACATAAACGGTGAAATTATCCGCATCGTGACCACCATTATTAGTGATATCCACACTCAATTCGGTGGTCCCGCTATCGCGCACGATATATAAGGGATGGACTGTGGATAAATCCAGATCCTCTGGATCTGGCGTCACAGGTGTATCGACAGCGAACGCACGAGTAGTGCCCGGGTTACAAAAGTCTTCGTACTCGATTGTCAGGGCATTAGCGGCGAGCGCGACATTACTATCTGGATCGGTAGCCGGCACACTGACTGGCGACTCGACCTCCAAGTCCAGCTCGGCGGCCACATCATAGAAATCGCGCTCAACCGTTACGATGCGAAAACGGATTTGCACCTGATCTCCATGACGCATCATATTTTCCTGGTCGGAATAAATGGGGTGAGACCCGCTACTCAACAAGCGAAATTGAGGCTGATTATTATTTAAGGGGTCGGCATCCCACTGGTTCCAGTTGGCACCAACACGCCATTCAAGCGTATCGACCATACCTGGATAGGACGAGGCATAATTCGCTCCGTGGCCTCCGTCATAATTCCGCCCTGTCCCCGCCGACAAAATCTGGGGGGTATAAGTCGTATCGACAACATACTCATCGGGTAGATCATTGCTCAATACAATGTTTTTGACTGAGCCTCCGCTTTGGTTGTTCACTGTGATCGTAACAAAGCCTGAGGCGCCCAGGGGCTGGGCAGTATTGGTACCGGTAATCTCTACATCAACATCCAAATTACTGTCGGAGAGAGTAATCATGTCCTCAGTTTCAGGCTGATTACCTACGCTACCGGCAACCGCAGAGCTGATACCACCGGCACCATTGCCGGTTACCTCACAGCCCCACTGCAAATCTCCTACAGTATTGGTGCTGTTTTCGCACGAGGTGGTAACTTTACCCACCAGGTAGAGCACGTTATACCCACCCACCGGGACATCCACGATTCCCGAACCACCGAAGGGATTTATAAGCTCAAAATCGTCAAGCGTCTGGCCGGCGGATATACAAGAAGACCCACTTGGAGCGACACCATTGTTGTTCGCCACCGCCAATGCCGAAGCTTGTGTAGGGCATGCATACTCAATATCCGTATTTGGGTTTGGCACCATAGTGTCCAGACGGACATCCTGCATGTCCGCTTGCCCATTGTTGTTGATGCGGACCCGCCAAACTACATCGTCATTGATGTTGCCATATACATCATTCGACCAATTGGTTTGCCCGGCATCAATATTTCGCCCCTGGTTCTGGATAGACGGTTCTGGTTCACGAAGCTCGAGCACCTGGCTGTCACTACCACTACCCGTCTCAGCCCCACAATAGTCGAAACTTGCCTGCGCAATCACGCTGCGTGATAAGGGCGTAGCAACGAGGTTTTCTTCTTGTCCCGGCCGGCTGCGTACATTGAAGCTAATATCAATATATTCACACTGATTGTCATACACGTCGCTATAGGAACTTCCGCTATCACAACTGCCCGGAGAGCCGGGTATGTCTGAAAGGCTCACCGCTATACTGTCGTCGCCTGCGCTCGGGATTCCGCCTGTAACAGCACCACCGCTGATCGAAAAACCACCAGCATATTCCAACCGAGGATTATCTAGATCCATGGTCAGAGTGAGGTTTTCCAAAGTTTCATTGGAGGGGTTTCTTACTCGTACAGAGACCTGACCTTCCCCACACAATTCACAATAACTGTTGTTTTCAATTGCGATGACACGCGGTAGCGCTCCACCGACAGAGCAATTCAATACCGCCTCAGCATCCGGAGCATGAAACATGCTGCCAAGACCGGCGACAACCATCGCGGCCAGTGCACTAGTGAAAGATTTTCGCCCTGTTACTTCAGACTTCATCGCTTTCCGCTGCCAGTCAGTTTTATTGTTTGCCAACTGCCGCACAGGCAGCAGTACCGGAGAAGGGGCCGGTCGCGGAACTTTATTGGAAGGGAAGGATCACCGCCGTGAAACAAGTCAAAATTGCCGGCGTAAGAGGGGAGCTTTTTCTATCTTTGCCAAGCAGTTCTCAAGTAAAGCTCAGGTAATTTCTTAAGAAACAAAACAACCACTCGGAAAAGGTCCGAGCGGTTGTTTTTTGACCGCAAGTTACGCAGCCGGCAGGAAGTCGATCGGGTACAAAATAGTGATGGTCGGCACACCGGCCTTTTCACCAAAGTTAAACCGCTTCACCCGTGCCACAATCTTGCTATCCAGTGCCGGGGAGTCCATATCACTGGTCTCCACCGCCGCCAGAGACACCGAGCCATCTGGCTGGATGGTGATTCGCAACACCATCTTGCCCTGCAGCGCCGGATTATTCCGCAGCTCGCGATTGTAGATCCGGTACAGTGCAGACTTGTATCGGTCAAACACGATCTGAATCTCTTCGTCGGTCCTGGATGGTCCCACACCATCGCTGAGCGGACGCTCTTCGCCGGCAAAGTCGCCCTCAGTACCGATACCACTGGACACTCTGGAGAAACTCACCCCATCCAGCGCAGAACCCACGCCGCCGGTATTCCGGCTGAGCGCCGCGGTATTGATACCGTCAGACCCGGATTTCGCAGCCGCGGTAATCAGTGAACGTTGACTACGATTTTCCTTCTTGCCTGCGGTACTGAGCTGAGTCTGGTTACCCAGGCGATTATCGAGATCATCCTGGATAAGATCCTGGAAGTTATCCTTGAAGGCCAAGACACCGGCACGCTCCACTTTCTTGCGTACCTGCTTCTTCTCGACATTCGACGGCTTGGGCTCTTCCTTCGCCACTTGCTGCTTAGGCTTCTCGGGCTCTTTTTTCTTCTCCTCGGGCTTCTTCACCACTGGCTCTGGCTTGGGTTTGGGCTTCTTTTTCTCCAACACCAGCTTGGCCAGACGCTCGGGTACCTCGACAACTTCATCTTCGTCAGGCTCGGGCAATTGCCAAACATGCACACCAAAGCCGAGGAAGAAAGCCAGCAATAAACAGGCAAGCAGGCTCTTGCGGAAGCGGTGCTCATCCTCACCGTTGGTGCTCCACGGCATGGTACCGTCGCGGAACGCGGATGTACCCAGCTCGCGCGTTACTTCGTATTCGTAGTGAACCTCTTCCTCTGCCTGCCGGATCTCGCGGAATTCGGCATCCAGATCGAAAAGCTCATCACGGCAATCCTCGATCTGCGCCTGGAGCTTGCTCTTCCGCTCATGCAGCAGGTCAATATTCGCATGGTAGATACTGACTGTTTTCTGCAGGCGGTGAATAAGCGCCTTGGACGCATCCTGTTTGTAGTGCTCTGCCCAGAACAGATCTCCCGCACCCGCTTCTTCCAGCTGGCCGAGGCGGTCGGAAATCTCATCCAGCAGCTGATGCTTGGCTTCATCCCGGTGCAGCGCCTCCAGCTTGCCATCAACCTGCCCGCACTCTTCCTCGAGTACAGCCAGCTGCTGGCGAACCGCGTCCTGCTTGGCGGCCAGTGCCTGTTTTTGTTGATGAAATTTATTCACAAACGCTCACTAACTCTGAGATGCTTTTTGAATAACCGCCAGGGAAATTCGCGTGTATCCGGCGTTGGTACAGCTGGACATAACTTTTTTCAGGATGCTGAACGGCACAGTACGGTCGGCGAGGATATTCACTTCCGGCGGCTCTGCCAGCAGTGCTGCCGCCTCTTCGGTTACGTCTTCCCCCGCCGCCGCGCGTTCGGCAAGCGCCAGCTTGGCTTCCTCCAGCTCCGTGTCCGCCATATTCATCGCCTTGCCGACTTCCTGAATCATGGCCTGCTGGATTGCTTCAACCACCAGCTCGTCACTTTGGAAAAGCTCCTCAGTAGTCATGACCGGCTTGGCTTCGATCAGCACCTCATCATGGGTAACCATGAGGGTGACGGTTTCACGTGGCTTGGACTCCACTACCGAATCCGGCAGGGTGATCACCTTGGGCGCCTCAATGGCTTCGTCACTTGCGCTATTGGTCAGCAGGAAGAACACCAAAATTGTGAATACATCCATTAAGGAAGTCAGGTTCATTCCCGGTGTTTTACGCTTGCGGCTACGCGCCATGCGCTTCATGCGTCTACTTTCACGTTTCACGGCGCATCTCCCAGGGAAATATCGGGGAACAGTTCCATCCTTTCTGGCGTGGCATCAGGGTCGGGTGCACTGCCATCCTCCGGAACCGGCAGTACTTCGGCGCTGCGCACGGCATCCATAATGCCGACCAGATGCTCATAGGCCACGTCGGGCTCCATCAATAGCGTGGAATCGGTTTTATCCGGGTAGCTTTCTTTGATCCGCAGCAGGTATTCGCGCAATTTGACCAGGTCGTAGACCTCTTCCGTCGGCGGAATAACGGGCAAACCATTTTCATCGACCGCAACTTGCTCTGCTCCATCCGTAGTGACTGCATCGACTTGCTCTTCACTCTGGTTCAGGTTTGGAAAACGAGCGATCACTTTGTCGCCATCGCTAACTTCCAAAACCTCTTTGCGCACCACGACTTCCAGAGATACGCCGGGATCATCAGCGCCGCCTCCGGCGCCACTTGGCATATTCAACTCAAGGATCGTAACCCGGGAAAACACGGCGGATACCAGCAGGAACGGTACCAATACCACCATCAAGTTCAGAAAGGCGGTAATGTCCAGCTCCGGCGCTTCTTTGGCTCTGCTGTGACGCCTGCTTCTCATTACACCGATTCCGCGCTGGAAGTTTCACCCGTCTTTTTAGCGACAGGCTTTGCTTGAGCCTGACGGGTTTGTTCGACGTCTTGGTTCTTGGGCTTATCTGCGGGTGCTGCTGCCTTTTCTTCCTTGGCTGCATCACTGCGACGACGAGTTGCGGAAGACATAATGTTCAAGGCCTTAACTGATACCATTTCCAGACTATCCACGATCTGCCCGGTCAGCGAGTTCAGCAGCGCGTGCACGATCAGCAGCGCGATACCCACCATCAGACCGAAAGCGGTGGTGTTCATAGCCACAGAAATACTTGCCGAAAGCAAATCTGCTTTTTCCGCAGGGTTGGCATTCGCTACCGCGGTAAATGCCTCAATCAAGCCCATAATGGTACCGAGGAGGCCGAGCAGCGTGGCGATGTTGGAACCCAGCGCGACATAAGGCGTACGTTTTTCCAGCTGCGGAATAGTCTCCATAATGCTTTCTTCCATCGCGATTTCGATATCCTCGCGACGACGAACCGCACCCTGGCGCTCAAGCCCCATGGCAAGCAAACGGCCTACACCGGTGTTGTCATCTTTAACCAGGTTACGGGCGCGGTCGAAATCGCCAGTTTTCAACACCGGCTGAAGCTTCTCCCAGGCTGCGCGATTCGTGCGGCGCTCGTAAAGCAGACGAATGTAACGTTCGATAGCCACTGCGGCGCCGAGCGCGAACACCACCAGAATGGGATACATGAATGCACCACCAGTCTGAAAAAACGCGATTACGCTGTTAAAGAAATCCATCACTTTTCCTCTTGGTTTTCTTTCTCGGGTCCGCGGTTGCGCCGCTTTGCCTCGTTCTGGCCAGTAGGGCCACTAGTAAGTTAACTGTAAAAATAAATATGGAATTAATCTTCCGGGAGACTGAGTTGGTAGAACTCAAGCTCGCGCGAAAATACTTCTTTGTCCAATGGCTGCAACCTCGGGTCGAGCAGACTGGAGTTCAAGCCACTTTCCACACCCACCTCGGAGCTTTTCCAAGGCACGATGTAGAGAGATTTTGGGGCTTCTTTGTTACCGATAATGGAAATACCGGAAAGCTCCTTTACCTCATTATCGACTTTAGATTCACCGCTTTCGCCTTCTTCCTGTGCCGACACGGCAACGCTCATTGACAACAGAAAAAGTACCGCAAGTGGACGCAAAACTCTGTCCATCAGTTCACTCTCCGCTTGAGGTCGGTTACCCAGATAGAGACTTTGGCATCATCCGGTCGAACTTTTAAATACTGTTCAAACTGGGCGAGCGCACAACCGGCATCCTGAAGATATAGATCACAAAGGATACCGAGATTCTTGATGAGTGACGGGGTACCCGGGTGCAACTGTAAAGACTTCATGTAGGTATCTTTCGCCTCGTCGAACCGCCCTTGGCGGCGATAGAGAACGCCCAGTTCATTGCTCGCTATCGGATCAAGTGGCGCAGCGCGCAGAGCTTCAAGAAATGACTCTTCCGCATTCTTTTCATCACCGGTACGGTAGTAGGCAATACCGAGATTGACGTAGGGTGCTGAGAGTCGTTGCTCGCGCTCGACCACACTCTGTAACAGTTCGATCGCTTCTGGATAGCGCTCCCCTTCGAGGTAGGTGACAGCCTGGGTGAAGTCACGATTGACGCTACCAGACACCTTCACATTCATCGGGTCTACCGGGCTGCTTGAGGTCTGGGGGCCACTGGCGCATGCAGTAAGCAACAGCAGCAATGCAGAAATCGAGCTCAATTTCCCTAGTCGCATCATCCGCGTCGGCAACGGCTTACTCATCAGCCCTGGCCCTCCTGAGTCGAATTATCCGCGATAATCGCGTCCGTTTCTGTGACAGGCTCTTGGACGTCCGCCGTACCATTTATCACTGCGGTCGCCGAATTTTCTGTTTCCGACTGCAGCACTTTTTCAGGCTGTGGCAGCGTTTCAGGCTGTGGCACTGTTTCAAGCTGGGGAACGATGGTCCTGACGATTCTACCTGCCTCTTCCGGGCGGTCGTATCTGGCCGGCACCAAGCCGGCCAGCTGATCGATACTCTTCGCTACCCAGCTGTTGTAAATACCGGCGGCCATCAGGTCGATATTTTTCTCATGTACCGAGATCGCGCGCTCTTCGAACGGATAGATCTGCTCTTCCAGCGCCAACTCGTACTCCTCGAGTTCCATCGCATTCAAGTTAGTTGGCCGCTCGGAATCCTTCAGGGATCTACTGAAATGCAGGTAGATCTCCCCCAGATAGAACGTCGCTGCAGCGGTAACATCAGCCACCTGATAATCAATCAAATCGCTGAATGCCCTGGTCGCTGCCTGCATACGGGTACGCTTGGTGTTGAGGTTGCGCTCAAGGGGAGCAACGAGATCAATTTCCGCGAAGGAATCAAACTTTGGTTCGGCCAGTTTCAACGCGGCGCTACCGCCCAGGTAACGAGTGCGATCGTTGCGCTCGTTACCACCGCGCAACTCAATCCGTACTATGTCATCCAACGTGTTGAAATACGCCTTCTGGTTGCCACTATTGAGATAGATATCTGCAATTTTCTGGCGTGTTTCCAGCGCCGGTTCCATGGGTCTCGGGAAGAGCTTCACGTAGCGGTTGAGCACTGCCAGAGCCTTGTCGTAACTCTTGGCCGCACTGTACAGGCTTGCGGCCTGGGAAAGCGCTTCACGGCGCACATCTTCGTCGTCAGACTCGCGCTCGATGCGCTCAAATTCGGCACCGGCGAGCAATAACTGGCCACTTTCCTGATAAACCACTGCCAGCTTTTTGGTCACTTCTTTCTGCAACTCATGCTGTGGGTGGTTGCCACGGAACGCCTGCAGCACTTCAGCCGCGCGGCCCCAGTTCTGCAACTGGATCAGGGAGGCTGCTGCATCATATTCGGCCGTAGCCAAAATCGAGGCAGTCGGCGCGGCACCGCGGATACGTAGGAAATGTTCCGCTGCAGCCAGGTGATCTTCCGCTTTGCGCGCCTGGTCACCCTGCTGATAAATGGATCCGGCCAGATTCTCTAGCAGGTCCAAACGGTCTTTCGCATCGACGGCAGTGAGCTGCAGCGCTTGCAGGTAGCCTGCTTCTGCATCCGCATACAATTCGGTGTCGAAAGACGCGTGGGCGACCAGCAACCAGGCAGAGCGCTTGATCGGCTGTCCCGCTGCGGGGAATTTCTCCAGCAGCAGGCGTCCATTCTGAATCGCTTCCGGGAAGCTCTTCAGCTTGTACAGGTCATCCACCGCACCGAGCAGAATTTGCGGTGCCTTGGCGTGCTGCGGGAAGGTTTCGGAGAAGGTCAGAGAAGAGCGAATAATTTCTTTCTGCAGCGCAATCTTGTCCGCATTGCTGGCCCTGCCGAGATCGTTTTTGAGGTGCTCACGGTAAGCAAACACCGCGGCATAGCCTGCCTCACTGGCGTTCTCATTGACCGTATGTCCGGTGTAATCGTATGCAGTGCGCTCATATTCTCGCGCCGCATTGAGGAAGTCCTTGTTCTCCAGCATCAGGCCGGCCAGCTGGTAATTGATCTCCGGTGCTTTGGGCTTGTCGGCAAAGGATGCAAGGTAGCGGCGATACCAGTGAATCGCCTCAAGATAATTTTCGTCGCGTTTCTTGGCAAACTCTTTGTCTTTCGGTTTCACATTCTGGTAAGCCGCATGATAGTGGCTCGCCAGGTCAATCAGGTTGGTTTGCAGGAACTCCAGCACCACCGCATATTCCTGGATTTCAAACACGGTCCAGTACTGGGCATCCAGCGCATAGGTATTGGCAAAATCTTTCTTCGCCTCCAACACCAGACGAGGGAATCCACCCTTCTGGTAAATCTCAATTACGCGAATGGAAAAGTCCGGCGCAACCTTGTGCAACGGGTTGCGCTCAACAAAGGTATCGTAAGATTTGGAGGCGTCCTGATAGCGTCGCTTATCCAGGTAGTACTCGCCCAGATGGCTGTAGACGTAGGACTCGTAATCCCGCGCCCCCTTGCGCGAGAAGTAATCGACGATGGAATCCGCACCCCCGAGATAGGAAAAACTCAGGCTGATCACACGGAAGGTATCTTCGATATGCTTCCGCTCGGTTTCGTTGGTGGATTGCTCAAAGTCATAGCCCTCCGCGACTTTGTAGTCGAGCATGCCAACGAAATCGTCGAGCGCCATCTCGTACATATCTTGCTTGAACAATGCCCAACCGCGTTTGTACATGGCCAGCTCGTAAAAGCTCGACACCTCACCCATTGCAATCACACGGCCATAGGACTCTTCCGCATCGAGGTATTTTTTGCGTGTAAAGTAGTACTCTCCCAAGCGAAAATAGGCTTCATCAAGATGGCGCGAGGCGGGGTACTTGGCCACAAGCTTTAGCAGGATGGCAACCGCCTCTTCCACTTCGCCCGTCTCTTCATACGCCCGGGATAGCTGGTACATCACCTGATCATTGCGCTCATATAGCGGGTACTGCACCAACAATTTTTGGTACAGGGCAATCGCTTCGCGGGCATTGGCGGCAAGCAGTGCGTCTGCCTCATCACCCGGCACGGACACCTCGGCGTTGCTTGCCAGCCCGCTCATGTCCACGGAGCCACTGGCACGTGCCTCGAATTCACTTTGCTTCTCGTCAGTACCACGGGTGACGTTCGCCAGATCGACTTGCGCGCGCTCAGAGTCCGCCGGCACGCTGGCAAGCTGCGGCGCATCAAGTTCAGCGCTGGCGGTTGCCGCCTTGGTATTCGCAAGCTGATTAGCCGCGGCAACTTCACCTTCAGACAGGATCCGCGTTTCAGTACTACTCGGCAGTATTCCCTCTTCCGCACGGTGCGCCTGCTTGATTTTCAGGTCGGCAATACGACGGATAGCCTCAGGCGTCAACGCTGTTTCCGGGGTCTCCTGCAGATACTTCTGGTAGCTCGCCAGCGCCTTTTCCAGGCTGCCATCGATCTGGGTTTCACGTATCTCAATTTCGACTTTTTGTAAGCTACCAATGGTTTGGCCGCTGTTACTTGCGCATGCGCTCAATAGCAATGCGGCAGAGACGGCGGTAACCAACCCCAGGCTTCGGTACTGCGATGCCACGGCCTTCTTCAGCACTCCGGAATTATTCATCGCCAGCTCCGTCTACCTCTTCCACCCCGTCCATCGCTTCACTCTGCGATTGGGGAGCTTGCAGTTCCGGTGGGTTATCCACAGGCAGGGCTTCACCATCCGCGTCCGCGGAGATTGGCGTCGCAGGCGGCTCCTGTTTCATTTGCTCAACCTGCTGCTGGTACTCTTCGACTTTGCGGGCATCCGCGCGCTGTTCCTGCAGTTCATTTGCGCGGTCATAGCTATCCGCCAGGGCAAAGCGGGCCTTGATCTGATAACTCTCAAGCTGTGCACGGCGTTGGTCCAACTCGTTGATCGCCAGCTGCTCAAGCATGCGCCCCTGGCGCGCCATCAGCTGATCGATACGCTTCTGTGCGCGATTTAGTCCCGCGCGCAAACTGATGATCTGATCGCTATACCCCTCATAGCTGTGGGTCGCTGCCTGGCGGCTGCGCACATAGCGCTGATAAGTTTCCTGCAAAGTGGCAATCACCTCATCCAGCTCTTGCAAGCGCTTGAAGGCTTCGGTCAGGCGATCATCAAATTCACGGGACAGGCGGAATTTGAGCACACCTTCAAGGCGGGCAATACGCGCTTCAGTTTCTTCGCTTTTCAGGGTGGGGTTGTAGTCGAGGATCTCGCGGATCTGCTGAAGAACCAGACGTGATTCTGTTTCATCGCTGTTCGCCAACAGCTCCGGGCGGCGATTTACCAGCAGGTTATCGATGCGTGCAGCTAGACGCTGACGCTGCTCCAAACGCATTTTGATACGCGCATCGATTTGGCGGAACTGCACATCGAGCGGGGGCAATATGGGTTCATAATAGCTGCGGCGGAGCGCAATGATTTCGTCAAACGCAGCCAGGCTCTGCAACCAATCTTCGTTCCGCTCTTTCAGGTCATTCAGATCCTGGTAGTTACGCAGGAATTCCTGATAGTCATTGGATGCCATCAGCTCCAGCAGATAATGCGTTTCCGGCGCGTCCGGCAGGTTGCGCAACTCCACCACCCAGTTCTTTACCTGGCTGGCTTCTTTGCGCCGCAGTGCTTCAAGCAATTTACCTTCGCGAATACTGTTGATGGACTGGGTCAGCACATCCACCTGATTACCAAACAGGTCCAACGCCTGACCGTAATTCACCGCCGCGGTACTGTGTACCTCGAGCTTGCCGTAACTGTAGGGCACGGCGAGCATCGCTTCCTGCACCGATGCATTGGTTGGTGTACGCTGGGTCAGCAACTGCCAGGGGACCAGTGCGCGGTCGTAACGACCCGCGTTGGCCTCAACCCACCCGGCACCCAGCAACGCCTGATTGGAGAAGGGGCCACTTAACTGTACGCGGTCAAAGTAGGTGCGCGCGCGCTCGAATTCTTGTGCTTCCATCAATTGGAAGCCCAGCAACAGGTTGGTTTTATCCTGCAGTGCACGCATGGTGTCGCTGCTACCGGCATTGCGCCCCAGGCTATCCAGCGCAAGCACACCCTTTTCGGTCTCACCGGCTTTCAGCAGTGCAATACCAAGGTTGTACTCCACAAAGCCGGCAAGGGATTTTTCGCCTTTCAGCCCTTTTAACAGCGCGATCGCTTCCTCAAAGCGGCCCAGCTGCATGTACACGCGGGCACGCAAAAACAGCTCTTCCGCCCTTACGCGCTCGGGCACGCGGCCCTCAATCAGCTCCAGGGCATGCAGCGCATTGGCAAACTGCTGCTTGTGGTAATGGATTTTGGCGAGGCGGTAGGCAGCTTCATTTTTGATCGGCTGGGGGACATCGCCCTTGAGCACCTGCTCCATGGCGCGGCCGGCTTCCCGGTGCATACGGTAAGAGAGTTCAAGGTCACCGACCGCGAAGGCAGCCTGGCCAAAGTGCAGACTGAATGGGTCTAGCTCGGGGTCGTCCAGCAGACGGAACTGGTCCAGCTCGGTATCGAGGCCGGTAATGGCATCAAAGTACCGATCCTGGTGGGCCTGGAACAGCGCCTCACCAAAAAACAGGTCGCGCAGCTGGTCCGTATGCAGGGCAGACGGATCCACAGGCGCTTTCGCCTGCGCAGGTACGACGCATAGCGCAGTCAAGGCTGCGCCAGCAATCACGCTGGCCAGACGGGTGATCATGCTTACCAGTCCTTGAAGTTGATGGCGGACTGGTTGCCGGCAATCTGGATCTCAACGAACTTGGGACCCACCGCTTTTTCCACACTGTAATTTGCTGTCGCACGGTACTCTTTGCCGGACTTGGACTTGCCGAAATAAGTCACTTCCAGCGGGTGCGCGCCGGTCTGCACATTGGCGGTATGGATGCGCTGCACTCCACCGAGCTGCAGAGCTTCAATTTCGCGGTAGGTATAGAGGTGGTGGGCGACCACTTGGTTGTTCAGCTTCACCTCGACAGACTCGAGGCTGAATTCCGCACTGTTGGGCAGGGAAACAAACAGGGCGACCTGAGTGTTGGAGGGGAACAGCAACTTCTCTTCCAGGCGGTTCAGCTCCGATGTAAGGCTGATTACATCTTTCTTAACATCCTGGATCTGCTCGTCGAGGCCACGGATCTCTTCGCGACTTACCTGGTTGGCTCCCTGAGCATTGGTCATTACCGCCCACATCAGCAAAACGGCAGCCATCAGAATTCTGTACATATCCCTTTTACCTCAAACCCAACCTTTTTTATTGGCTGCAGACCCGACCGTCATTTTTCTTACCGTGGTCGAATATGCATTCTTAGGCAGGGGATTGTATTGCAAGCAACCGGATGGGATATGTGAGGCGTTTCAAAACTCGCGCAGAGAGTGGGATAAGATTTTTTTCTTAAAATTCAAAGGACAAGAGAAAAAAGCTCGATTTTGTGACAGGTATCACGAGCCTCAAGCGAGGCCTCCTCAGGCACCAGATCACAATTTCGCCGCTAAGCGCGGAACGAGGTCATATTTTTGGGTCTCAAAATTGTTAAAGCAATGAAAAGTGAGGCCTGCGAAGTGTGCAAACACTTACACACCAAACTGGGCAATTCACCATTTCTTCAATGCGTCTTCATCACTGTTGCGCGCTTGCACCCAGTCGCCCTTGTCGGCGCCTTTGGCGAACTCCCTTTTCCAGAAGGGCGCCCGGCTTTTCAGGAAATCCATGATAAACGCGCAGGCATCCAGTGCTGCCTGGCGGTGAGCGGAAGTTGCCCCCACGAACACGATCTCATCACCGGCGGCGAGCGGGCCAAAGCGGTGGATAATACGTACACGCCCAAGCGGCCAGCGCTGCGCGGCCTGACGGGCAATATCGGTCAGGGCAGCCTCTGCCATCCCGGGGTAGTGCTCCAGCTCAAGCACCGCGACCGAGTGCTGCTCACCCGACTCTGCCGGGGAAAAATCGCGCACGTTACCCACGAACATCGCCGTGGCGCCATCCACATAGTTTTCGCTGCGTAACAGGTTGTACTCCACTCCCGGGTCGAACCCTTCCGCCTGCACGGAAATAGAAATTTCCAGCGGCACGTCAGCCTCCTGTCACCGGCGGGAAGAAAGCAACCTCGTCGCCATCTTTGACCGCGGCGTCCATACTCGACAGTTTCTGGTTTAACGCCACCTGCAGCTGGTCACTGGCCAATGCCGCCCGCCACTCTCTGCCCTTGGCGGCGAGGCGAGTGCGCAGGCCTGCAATATCGGTAATACCTGCCGCTTCTGCTTGCAGACCTTCGCAACCTAACTGCTCACGCAGGCTGGCAAAAAACAGTACCTTGATCACGACTTTTCCTCCGCGGCTTCCGACGTCCATTGCCCGCGCTTGCCACCGATCTTTTCCTGCAGCTGGGTCGGCCCGATCACCATGGCCGGGTCGACGGCTTTGCACATATCGTAAATGGTCAGCGCGGCCACACTGGCAGCGGTCAGTGCTTCCATCTCCACGCCGGTGCGGCCGGCGAGGCGACAGAAACTGACGATGTTCACGGTGGAGTTCGCTTCATCCAGTGCGAAGTCCACCTTTACCTTGGTCAGTGCCAGCGGGTGGCACAGCGGGATCAGGTCGGCAGTTTTTTTGGCGGCCTGGATGCCGGCGATGCGGGCGGTAGCCAGCACATCGCCTTTTTTGTTGTTGCCCGCCTGCAGTTGCGCGAAGGCTTCCGCGGACATGGCGACGGCAGAGACGGCGCGGGCGGAGCGGTCGGTGATGTCTTTGTCGGTGACATCCACCATGCTGGCTTCGCCTTGCTGGTTGAGGTGTGTCAGGGTCATTTCTGGGGCGGCCTGTGAATTATTTGGATAGGTAACCGACGAAGTTGCACGGCTTGTGGCTTGCGGTGAGCTGTTCCTGCAGCAGTTTGGTCCAGCCGGTTTTGCACGCACCGGTGGAACCTGGCAGGCAGGCGATCAGGGTGCGGTTGGCGATTCCGGCCAGTGCACGGGACTGAATGGTGGAGGAGCCAATTTCTTCATAACTGATGGAGCGGAACATTTCGCCGAAGCCGTCGATGTGTTTATCGAACAATGGGGCGAGAGCTTCGGGGGTAGAATCGCGGCCGGCGAAGCCGGTGCCGCCGGTGGAAATAATCACTTGTACTTCTGGGTCGGCGATCCAGGCGGAGACTTGCGCACGCAGCAAGTATTTATCATCGATAACGATAGCTTTGACGGCGAGGTTGTGACCGTCTGCCCGCAGAGCCTCTACCAGATAATTACCAGAGGTATCGTTTTCTTCGGTTCGGGTGTCAGAAACGGTGAGAACGGCGATATTCAGTTTTTGATTTGGGTCTAATGGGGCGTGGGACATTTTTGTGCTCCGTCGCTGCCTTTGATGTTGGGTACTTTGATGTTGGGTACTTTGATGTTGGGTACTTTGTTGTTGGTTTGTGGCGCTGGCGCGCTAGCGCACCCGCTTCGCTTCCGACTTATTACTTCGTAAGCGTTAAATTTTTGGCTTAGCCACCAATTATCGAGAGGTTTTCTGTTCCTCCCGTATTGCCTTGCTGCAAGTAGTGGCTGACTTCTTTATTGCCGATCATGGTTCTTACGCTTTCCGCCAGCGCATTGGCATCCCCATCGCGAATCGCATGGCGCAGGTCGATTCCGGCATCGGAAAACAAACACAAATGCAATTTGCCCTGGGCGGAAATGCGCAGGCGGTTACAGCTGCTACAGAAATCTTTGCTGTAGGGCGTAATCAAGCCGATGCGGCCGGCGTAGTTGGGGTGGACGTATTCACGGGCGGGGCCGGCATCGATGGCGCGGGGGAGTAATTGCCAACCGGTTTCGATCAAAAGCTGCTCGATTTCCGCACCGCGCAGGTGGTTGCTGGCGAAGTAGTCGCGGTTATCGCCGGTTTGCATCAATTCGATAAAGCGGAGGGTGACTGGGGTTGTTTTGAGCCAGGCCAAAAACTGCTTGAGTCTGTCATGCGCACCGTCGCTGAGCAGCACGGCGTTAACCTTGGTTTGCACGCCCAATTCCAGTGCGCGGTCGATGCCGGTGAGAATTTTGGGCAGGCAGTCGTGGCCGGTTATGTGGGCAAATTCACTGGGGTCCAGACTGTCGATACTGATATTGAGCTGGTCGAGGCCCGCGTGGTGCCAGGTGTCGATGGCAGAAGGCAACTTGTAGCCGTTGCTGGTAAGGGCGACGCGGCGGATACCAGGGGTGGCTTTTGCCGCCTGAATCAGTTGCGGGAGGTCCTTGCGCAGAGAGGGCTCGCCGCCGGTCAGGCGCACCTTTCTGGTGCCGAGCTGGGCGAAGGCGCGCATGACGGTGGTGGCTTCCGCGACACTGAGATCGGGCTGCTTGGGGCTGGCCTGGTAGCCGTCGGGCAGGCAGTAGTCGCAACGGAAGTTGCAGACATCTGTCACCGACAGGCGCAGATAGTAGAAACGACGGCCATGGCCGTCTTCCAATACGCGGTTTTCTTTCATCACCTTTCCAAATGCGGGAGGCCGTTCGGTTTCCCTTGCGACCCTGGCGGGCGGCGTTGCCGCTCGCGGCCAACATCCCGTATCGATAACGATCAATGACTTAGGAATGCAGGCTCGGTGTTGTTTATGTCGTTCGTTTAGACAGTGTTTAAATCGAGGCCCGGTTCAGGCCATCTGCAGCACAGTCCTCGTTCAAGATTAGCTTCAAATCACCGGTAGTTTCAGCGCTACCGTCCGTATTCTAACCACATCCGCCCGTGTAAATGCAATTTCACCGCCAATCTTGCGCCGTACTGAATTAACCGACGTCGAGGATCTTCAGGGTATTGGTACCGCCGTGGGACTGCATCAGATCACCACGAATCAGGATCACCCGGTCTCCTTCATCGACGATACCGCGGGCCCGCAGGGTATCCAAAGCGCGCTGGTTGAGTTCGCGGTCGCCCTCGTCGTCGCCGGGTACAAATAGTACGGAGATTACCCCGCGATACAGTGCCATGCGCCGCTGGGCGACAGGCTCGTGGGCAAGGCCCACAATGGGCAGGCCGGAGCGAATACGCGAGGCAATAAGCGCCGTGTAGCCGGTCTGGGTCATACAGGCGATGGCGGTGACTCGTTCCAGATGGTTGGCAGCGTACATGGCAGAGAGGGAGATGGTCTCGTCGATGCGGGTGAATCCCTGATGCATACGGTGACCGGACTCCTGGGCCGAACGCTCTCGTTCCGCCCCCAGGCACAGGCGGTGCATGGCTTCCACTGCTTCCACGGGAAAGCCACCGGCGGCGGTTTCGGCCGAGAGCATCACTGCGTCGGTGCCATCGAGTACCGCGTTGGCCACGTCGAAGACCTCCGCCCGGGTGGGCAGCGGCGCGGTGATCATGGTTTCCATCATCTGGGTGGCGGTAATCACCGCTCGATTGAGCTGGCGGGCGCGCTTGATCATGCGTTTTTGCACCCCGATCAACGCGGCATCACCAATTTCCACCCCCAGGTCGCCGCGCGCCACCATCACCGCTTCGGAAGCACGGATGATGTCGTCCAGGGTGTCGTGATCCGCCACGGCCTCGGCCCGCTCGACCTTGGCCACCAACCCAATATGCTTGCCCTCTTCCCCCAGCAGTGCCCGGGCTTCCTTCATGTCTTCAGCGCTGCGCGGGAAGGATACCGCCAGGTAATCAACACCAATGTCGATGGCGGTTTTGAGGTCCTGCTTGTCTTTGTCGGTGAGGGCTGCGGCTGACAAGCCGCCGCCCTGCTTGTTGATGCCCTTGTTATTGGACAGGCTGCCGCCGACCACTACTGTGGTCAGCACGTGGCGCTCGGTCACCTGCTCCACATTCAGGATTACCCGGCCGTCGTCCAGCAGCAGCACGTCCCCTACCGTCACATCGCTGACCAGCGCTTTGTAATCGCAACCGACGCGCTTCTCATCACCGGCGTCGGCCTCGAGCTCCATATCCAGCAGAAAGCGTTCGCCTTCATGCAAGATGACATGGTTTTCGCGAAAACGGGCAATACGGATTTTCGGCCCCTGCAGGTCGCCCAGCGCCGCCACGGTCTTGCCCTGGTGTTCGGCGATCTCGCGCACTTGCTTGAGACGACGGCGGTGATCGTCGGCGGTGCCGTGAGAGAAGTTGAGGCGCACCACGTCGACCCCGGCTGCAATCAACTTTTCCAGCACACCGGGCTTGTCGCTGGCCGGCCCCAGGGTGGCAACGATCTTGGTGCGCCGGAAGGGTGAGGTGGCCGGTTGGACCGTGGGGATATGGGGCATGGAAGTTTCTCTGGCAACTTGCGACCGAGTCCGGGTCTATAGACTCAGCTTAGCCAGCAATCCTGTCCCGGCGGGCCTGGCTTTCTAGTTATCCACAGTTGGCAGCACCAGAATTGCGCGGAAATCATTAACATTGGTACGGGTTGGCCCGGTCACAATCAGATTGCCCAGCTCTGCGAAGAAACTGTACGCATCGTTGTCGGCTTGATAGCTTGCCGGTTGCAGGCCTTGCGACTGCATTTTCGCCCAGTCATCTGGCGCAAACGATGCACCGGCGTTGTCCTCGGAACCGTCAATACCATCGGTGTCGATGGCAAGACCATAGATACCCGGTGCCCCTTGTAATCCATCGAAGAGCCCCAGCAAATACTCCACATTGCGCCCGCCGCGACCGTTGCCGGTCACCGTGACGCTGGTTTCGCCACCGGATAAGATCAGCAACGGTTGGCGGAGTTCCTCCTGCAAACCGAGCGCCAACGCCGCATGCTCGGCACCCAGCTCCCGCGCTTCCCCTTCAAGGTCATCGCCCAACACACGCACCTCGATACCCGCAGCCAGTGCCGCGTCGTGCGCCGCTGCCAGCGCGTCGGCGGCCTTGGCAAGCATCACGGACTGGTCGCGGGCAAAGTCCACATCATCGGGGCGCGGGGATTTCTCTGCTGCCTTAAGATGTGCCCGCACCTCGGGCTCGAGCTTTATCTCATAGCGCTGCAGGATTTCCAGGGCGTCGGCGGCGGTGGTGGTATCCGGCAAGGTGGGCCCGGAGGCAATCAGCGTAGGGTCATCCCCCGGGACATCGGAAACCAGGTAGGTCACTACCCGTGCAGGATGCGCAGCGACAGCGAGGCGCCCGCCCTTGATCGCCGACAGGTGACGGCGCACGGTATTGATCTCACGAATCGGCGCGCCGCTGCGTAACAGTGCCTTATTGATGGATTGCTTCTGTTGCAAGGTAAGCCCCGGCGCCGGCAGGCTCATCAATGCAGAGCCACCGCCGGAGACCAGCGCCAGCACCAGGTCCTCTTCCCCCAGCGCTTCGACGGAGGCAAGCATCCGCTTGGCCGCCTGCTCTCCCAGGTTATCCGGCATGGGGTGCGCCGCTTCCAATACCTCGATCTTCTCGCACTGCGCACCATGCTCGTAGCGGGTTACGACAACCCCCGAGATATCCGCCTCCGGATACTGCCGCTGCCACGCGCGCTCCAACGCCGCGGCCATTGCGGCACTGGCCTTCCCTGCACCCACGACCAGCGTCTTGCGCCCGGGTGCCGGGAGCGCATTCGAAAATAGGTTGTCGGGGTGTACCGCGGCAACAGCGCGCTGCGCGAGGTCACGCAGCCACTGGCTATGGCTCGCGGGAGGCATTTCAGGACGGACGGGCGGCAGTGGTGACAAGTGGTTTCTCCCTTAGCAGTGCAGCGGTAAGTTAACTCTGCAAGAACGGTTCCGCTTTTATTCTCTTCCCGGCAAATACGCCCTCAAGCTCGCCCGGTGTATTCCCTCGCCGGGCTAAAGGAAGGCGAATTTAGCGAGGAAAATCGCACTCAGAATATACAGGCTTAATGAAATCTGGCGATGCTGGCCGGTAAATAATTTGAGCGCGGTGTAAGTTAGAAACCCGAGCGCGATGCCATTGGCAATGGAGAATGTCAGCGGCATCATGATCATGGTAACCACTGCGGGAATCGCATCGGTGAGATCTTCCCAGTCGATATGCGACATGCCGCCCATCATCAACATCGCCACATAGATCAGTGCGCCAGCAGTGGCGTAAGCCGGAATCATCCCTGCCAGCGGTGCAAAGAATACGCAGAGTAGAAATAACCCACCGACTGTCACCGCGGTGAGCCCGGTGCGCCCTCCGGCAGCCACACCCGCGGCACTCTCCACAAAGCTGGTTACCGGCGGGCAACCCACGAAGGCACCCAGCACACTGGAGGTGCTGTCGGCCTTCAGGGCCTGGGGAAGCTTCTCGATACTGCCATCCGGCTCAATCAGCTTGGCACGGTGAGCAACCCCCATCAGGGTACCGGCGGTATCGAAAATATTGATAAACAAGAACGCGAGGATCACGCTCACCATACTGAGATCCAGTGCACCGCGGATATCCACCGCCATCCAGGTGGGCGCTAGACTCGGCGGCCTGGAGACCAGGCCACCATACTCCACCAGCCCCAGGGCCAAGCCGGCACCAGTCACCAGCAGGATACTGATCAGGATCGCCCCGAACACGCGCCAAAAGCTCAGTACCGCTATCAGTAGAAAACACAGGATGCCGAGCATGGCCTGCGGTTCGCGGAGGGAGCCTAGTGACAGCAGTGTCGCGTCACTGGGTACCACAATGCCCGCGGACTTGAGCCCGATCAGCCCAAGAAACAGCCCAACCCCTGCGCCCATGGAGTAGCGCAGGCACATGGGGATGCTGTTCATGATCCACTCACGCACCCGCGACAGGCTCATGGCCACAAACAGCACGCCGGCAATAAACACCGCCCCCAGCGCTATCTGCCAGCTGTACCCCATCTCGCCCACCACCGTATAGGCGAAGAAGGCGGTCAGGCCGATGCCCGGTGCCAACCCAACCGGCCAGTTGGCATAAAAGCCCATCAGAAAGCAGGCTACGGCACTGCCGAGACAGGTCGCCACGAACACCGCGCCGGGCTCCATACCGGTGCCAGAGAGCATATTAGGCGTCACGAAAACCACATAGGCCATGGTGACAAAGGTGGTGAGGCCAGCGAGCAGCTCACCACGTACAGTGGTGCCGTGCGCCCGCAGCGCAAACAGGCGCTCCATCAGTTTGTTTGACGACTGCTGCACCGTCCTCTCCGACCTGTGGATTGATAGACTGGAGGGGCTTGCCCCCTAAACAGTGTGGACAACGAATAGCCCTGCGCCCAGCGGAACCGGCCTCGGCAACCCGCGTGACTTCTCATTGGCCCTGCCGGCCAGTAAAATTGTCGCCCTTTCCCAATTACGACTATCCCGCGATACCGGAGCTATACCCATGGGCAGAGCCTATCAGAACCGCAAAGAGTCGATGGCCAAGACCTCGAACATGAAAGCCAGGATCTACAGCCGTTACGGCCGCGAGATCTACGTGACTGCAAAGTCTGGCGGCGTCGACCCCAACGGTAACCTGGCGCTGCGCAGCCTGATCGACCGCGCCAAGAAAGAGCAGGTGCCGACCCACGTTATTGACAAAGCCATCGACAAGGCCAAGGGCGGCGCCGGCGAGGACTTCTCCCGCGCCCGCTACGAAGGGTTTGGCCCCGGCGGCTGTATGGCGATCATTGAGTGTCTGACCGACAACCCCAACCGCACCTTCGGTGATGTGCGCCAGGCGTTTACCAAAACCAAAACCAAGATCGGTACCGAGGGCTCCGTCAGCCACAGCTTCGACCATCTGGCAATTCTCGTCTTCAAGCACGACGACGAAGAAGCGGTATTGGAAGCCCTGATGGAAGGGGATGTGGACGTTACCGATATCGAAAACGAAGACGGGAAGCTTTCCGTATTCGCCCCGCAGTCCGAGTACTTCAAGGCCAAGCAGGCATTGATCGAAGCCTTTGGTGAGATCGACTTTGACGTGGATGAAATCCAGTTTGTGCCGCAGACCTATACCCAGATCAGCGGTGACGATGTGGCGCTGTTTGAGAAGTTTATCAACATGCTGGAAGACTTGGAGGATGTGCAGGCGGTGTACCACAACGTCGAGAACCCCTGATTCCACGCAATGCCCGAAGAGCCGGTAGCGTTTGCCTCGCGAACTCCCGGCTCTTGCCTCCCATCCCCTCCGCTCCATTCTTACTCGCTGACACCAATAAGCACTATCTACAACACAGCCAAATAGTACACAGCCAAACATAGAGAATTCCCCGCCTTTTCCTACCTTGGTCGCATAGATCCGTAAGGCTTGGGTATCTAGCTTCGAAGCTGAGACGAAAACCGGGATGAATAAAGCCGGAGGTCTGTAGTGGCACACACTTGGCGATGGCGCGTGTCTTTCCTTCCTATCACTTCATTAACGTCCCGCTTCTCGTCTCTTATTCCATTAAAAAAATAAGAGGAAAAACCATGAAGTCTCTCGTTCGCTCAACCCTGGGCGCGCTGTGCCTTGCTGTGCTCAGCGTATTCAGCCACTCCGTTATTGCACAATGTATCGACAATGTAGTCCTGGTGCACGGCAATGCCGGAAGCCCCTCTGACTGGAGCAACACCTATAACGAGCTGCGCAGTAACGGCTATCAATCCAATCAGATCTATCGCCCCAACTGGGGTTCCAAAACCTGCGCAGCGTGTAACAATCACAGCGGTATTGAGGAAATACCGGTGCGCGATGCCATCCTCTCGGCCATCAACAACTCTTGCAGCGGCAAAATTGATGTCATTGGCCATTCAATGGGGGTCACACTGGCCGCCAAAGTGATTATTGAAGAGGGCGAAACAGCCAACGTTGATGCCTTCGTGGGAATTGCCGGCGCCTATCGCGGACTTTGGTCCTGTGGGGCATATCCCTTCAATGTCGCCACAAGCACCTGCGGCATCAATGGGTTGTCCATATCCAGTCCGTTCCTTGATTGGCTGTATGGCAAGAAAATTGGCAATCGCGTTTACTCAATCAAGAGCTATGCCGACCAGATTGTCTGCGTGACAGGCACTTGCCTGGTTTACGGTAAACACTCCAGCCAAATTAGCGGAGAAGCGGCGAGCTTCACCTACACCTACGGCCACTTTGGCCTGCAAAAATACACTGCCGGCAAGCAGGTTTCACTACTAGACTAATTCCATCCACTTGAGCGCTGCAGCGCCTGCTTTAAACGCATAGATGTATGAATACACCCCACTCACCCGATACATGCGCCCTGCCGCGTATTGGGTTGGGAGGTGGTTGCCACTGGTGTACAGAGGCCGTATTTCAGCAGTTGCGTGGTGTTGAGCGCGTCGACCAGGGCTACATTGCATCACAGCCTCCGAATACAGACTATTCAGAGGCTGTGATCGTACATTTCAACCCCAAAGAAATTTCTCTCGAAACTCTCATTGAGGTGCACCTGTATACACACAGTGCTACCGCGACTCATTCATTGCGTAAAAATTACCGCAGTGCGATTTATTTTTTTAGCGAACAACAACAGGAATCAGCCCAAAAGGCTCTGCACGTATTGCAAGATGATTTCGCCGATCCGCTGATTATCCAGGTATTGCCCTACCGCGCATTTCGCTGTTCAGACCCACGGCATGTTAATTATTATTCCACTGACCCGGAGCGGCCTTATTGCCAGAGGTATATCGAGCCGAAGCTTCAGTTACTCCAGAATAAGTTCAAGGATGGGCTTAAAAACCGGAAGGAATCTGGCTGAGCCAGAGACACAAAAGGCCCGCAAGGCGGGGCTTCTGGACTGTTTTAAACAGAGGTTCAACTGCGAGCCCCTTAGTGTTGCCACGGGCATCGGGCCATACCGGTTTGTATTCTCCGGCGCCCATCAGCTTTTCGCGCAGGATAGGAGCGGCAAAGGCAGTAACGATCCCCCTAGTCAAGGCACCGGGCTTTGCAGGAAAAACATACCTAAGCCCATAAACGATGAACTCAAACAGGGTCCTCGTGTTCGTACATGGCACATCGATATCTCGATCTAACTTGGCCAAGCCGACCTCTAGACAGCAATTCTCGTCTTCAGCACGATAACGAAGACGGCAAGCTCTCCGCATTGGCACCGTAGTCCGAGTACTTCAAAGCCAAACAGGCGTCAATTTAAGCCTTTGGTGAGATTGAGTTTAACGTGGACGAGATTCAGTTTGTACCGCAGACCTACACCGAGATGACAGGGGATGATGTGGCGTTGCTTGAGATGTTTTTGAATATGCTTGAGGATGTGGAGGATGTTCAGGCGGTTTATTAAAACATGGAGAACGTGTAGCGCCCCGAATGAGTCTTTCTATAGGGTGCTGGTCCAAATTCCGGAACTTGGGCCAGCACTTTCGGAGCTCAGTGGCCAAACAGAGTTGACCACTACACTGTCGTGACTTTGCGGATCAAACGGTTGACGGCACCTCGTAAACCACGAATCGCGGCTTTCATTCGCGCTGAAGGATAGCGCCTCTCGAGATCGCTGACTTTTAACTCAAGTTTGGCAAGCACTTTTTCTTTTCCATCCAGGCTTCTCTTAAGCTCTCGGTTTTCCACCTCGAGGCACTCATACCTCGATTGAGAAGAGTCAGCATCACAGCGCCCAGATAATGGTCCCTCATCAAAATAGTGGCTGATAATCGGCTTCACTTTACTTAGCCAAATAATGCCCGGCTCTCGAAACCTAGAGCGGTCGTAGTCCAGAAGATGGCTAGGTAAGCCTGTGAGCTCGGCAAATGTCTGCTGATATTTTTCATCAAATCTATCCCTAAACTCAAACGGTGGAGGGCCTTCGATATACTTAGAATGCTCAGCAGACAGGCCCATTTTTTCCAGGAGTTCTTGAAAACTTGGCACCGCATTCCGAACCCTCGCGCTACTGGTACTGTTGATGATTCGGTATATTTCAATGTCTGGAGCGCTAAGGCCCACATTTTTTCGGTCTGCTGATTCAACCACCAGAAGGCATTCAAGCCCCATTGTCTCAATGATTTTTTGAGTAACACTTTGTGAGTAGTTCAGAAACTCAACCTTGATACCTTTTTCAAGAAAAGGCTTAAAAAGCTTGTTGTAATCAAAAAATGCAAATCGTTTTGTTAAGTATTCGTGAAACTCCGTGGACCACCCCCAACGCCTTACAAATTCCCGGTAATGACTGACTGCATAGTCAAAAACATTACGCACAACAAAAATCACTGAGATTTCTTCAGTGGAGTAAGGTTGAAGATGACTGATAAGATCGAAAAGCTTAACTGCGGCTCCTGGCCTTGACCAAGCTTCGCTTGAAAGAATCAGCTTTTCCGGCCTGTGAACTTCGATTTCACTTTTGAGGTCAGAAAGCAATTTTTGATAGGAAGCTTTACCATGTTCATAGACAAATCTACTATGCCGATAACCAATAGATTCACCATTTTTTGATATCCCCGCTAACGGAAATAACACCCTATTTTCTAATAGTTTTTCTCTTTGTTTGTACAGGGAATCCTGGAGTGCTGAGCTACCTGTTTTGAATGTCCCTGCATGGATAAAAATCTTCACCGCAACTTCCTCACTTCAAGCTGAGTTTATTTTTTGTATTGTTTTACAGAAAGCTACATTAGCACGCTGAAAAAATAAGCAGTAGACACATTGCGCCGACCGGTCAACTGACTATCAATTCCCTGGCCGCCGAGGAACACTAAACTTAATACTTTGCCTACGGAGCTGCAGGCGCTCAATGGTGGTGACCTACTAAGCCCAGACACAAATTTAGGCACATTTGTATCTAACTCATCAAGCGGCTCACTAAGCTCAGCCGAGGGGGGGGGGGGACTCAGAATCTTGCAACCGCCCAAGCTGCTGCATGCCCCTAATTTTTCGACCAAGGGCCGCCATGGTCCGACATTGAAAACTGCATTTAATACCCAGTGAAGTGTCGCACTTTCAGGGCCTAAAAACGAAGACACCCCCAAGGTTTCCCTTGGGGGTGTCTGAAAACGCTCCTGATACAGCCTGTAAGGCTCTCTCAGAGCGTCTACTTTAAGATGGTGCCCAGGGCGGGACTTGAACCCGCACGAGCATAGCTCACTACCCCCTCAAGATAGCGTGTCTACCAATTCCACCACCTGGGCAAAAACTTTACAGTTTTTGATTTCGCCTTGCGGCTTACTGAGGCTGTTCCTCAGTGTCTGCTTCCGGCAGTTCAGCCTGCGGGGCTTCTTCTGCGGAGGGCAGTTCGTCGGCCGGAGCAGCTTCCTGAACTTCAGGGATGTCGCTCTCGATGACCGCCGGAACGTCGTCCTGCTGTTCGCGGGACTCAACTGCTGCAGGTACCTGCGGCAGACCGTCGATGTCCGGTGCTTTGTTGACGCTGGCGAGGTAGGCCAGGCCAAAGCTGGTGACGAAGAATACCGTCGCCATAATTGCAGTCAAGCGGGAAAAGAAATTTCCGCTGCCCTGGCTGCCGAATACAGTTTGCGAAGCGCCGGCACCGAAAGATGCACCCGCTTCTGCACCCTTGCCCTGCTGCAGCAAAATCAGCGCGATAATGCTCAGCGCGGTGAGGATGTGTACGATTAAAACCAGTTTTTCCATTGTCCAGAAAACCTGCTGTCGGGCATTTGCCCTTGCTCAAAATTTCTTTGCTGCGCTCAATCGGCGGCGCGGCAAATCTGAATAAATTCTTCGGCCTTTAATGAGGCCCCGCCTACCAAGGCACCGTCAATGTCGGGCTTAGCAAACAGCTCTGCGGCGTTACCGGATTTTACGCTACCGCCGTAGAGAATCTGTACCTGCTCTCCGGCTTCACCCAGCTGTTCGCGGATAAAGCGATGCACTTCCTGCGCCTGTTCCGGGGTCGCCGTTTTACCGGTGCCAATCGCCCACACAGGCTCATAGGCGATGACTGCATTTTGCCAGGTATCTGGCAGGCCAAGGTCAACCACGGCTTGAATCTGTGCGGCAACCACTTCCAGGGCCTTGCCAGATTCACGCTCTTCCAGCGACTCCCCCACACACAGCATGGGGACGATGTCTGAAGCCTTGGCCGCGGCGAACTTCTCCGCAACCAATGCGCTGGTTTCACCGTACAGGCTTCTGCGCTCTGAATGACCGACGATGACGTAATCGGCACCGATGTCTTTCAGCATCTCAGCGGAGACTTCGCCGGTGAATGCACCAGAAGCTTGTTCGCTGAGGTTCTGCGCCCCAAGGGCGAGACCGCTGGCGATCTGTCCGACCAAGCCCAGATAGGGGTATGGTGGGCAAATCACTACCTGCGCGGAGCATTTGCCGGACTCAAGTCCGCTGTTCAGCTCGGCCAACAGTTGCTCGGCAAACGTCTTGCTGCCGTGCAATTTCCAGTTGGCGGCAACCAGTGTTTTACGCATGGGTGCTCCTCCAAGGGGCGCAAATCTTAGCGGTATTGCCGGTAACATACAACCAGCGTTTTCGGATATTTATTGATTTTTCAATGGCTTCCGACACTTTGGACGCACTTGCCCCACGGCCAAGGCGCCGGACCGCTTTCAGGCGTTGCCCACGCGCTCCACCACCTGGGCGATGTCCGCCGCTAATTGTTCAACGAGCGGCCCGTCCTTACCCTCAACCATTACCCGGATCAATGGCTCGGTGCCAGATGGGCGCAACAGCACGCGGCCGCTATCCGCCAGGGTGGACTCAGCCTGGACCACGGCAGCCTGCACGTCAGCATGCTCCAGTACACCGTCGCGGCTGGCGAGGCGCACATTGATCATATGCTGGGGCAACATGTCCATTTTCTCGCTCAGCTGGTCGAGAGACTCGCCGAAGTCACTGACCGCACGCAATACCTGCAGTGCGGAAATAATGCCGTCACCGGTGGTAGTCACATCGGTGCAGACAATGTGTCCGGAGGACTCGCCGCCCAGGGTCCAGCCATTCTGGTACATCATCTCCAGTACGTAGCGGTCGCCGACCTTGGCACGCGCGAAGGGTATGGCACGCTCTTTCAGGGCCAGTTCGAAGCCGTAGTTACTCATTTGCGTACCCACCACACCACTGCAGCCACCTAGGAACTGCTGGCGATGAATGGCGATCAGGAACAGCAACTGGTCGCCATCGATCAGCTTGCCATTCTTATCCACAAACATCACCCGGTCGCCATCGCCATCAAAGGCGATACCCAGGTCCGCACCGCGCTCTACCACCGCCTGTTGCAGCTTCTCCGGCTTGGTGGAACCGCAATCCAGGTTGATATTCAGGCCGTCCGGCTGCACACCGATTGCGTGCACTTCCGCGCCCAACTCACTAAAGACCTTGGGTGCAATGTGGTAGGTGGCACCGTTGGAGCAATCGAGAACAATACTCAGGCCCTGCAGAGAGTAGCGCCAGGGGGTACTCGCCTTGCAGAACTCGATATAGCGGCCCACGGCATCATCAATCCGCCAGGCCTTCCCCAGGTCCGCGGCGGTCTCCATGGGCAAATCCAGCGCCGCTTCGATTTCCGCTTCAACCTCATCAGGCAGCTTGCTGCCGTCGCCGCTGAAGAACTTGATGCCATTATCTTGATACGGGTTGTGCGAGGCACTGATCACGATGCCGGCCTGGGCATGAAAGGTACGCGTGAGATAGGCAATCGCCGGGGTGGGCATGGGGCCAAGCAGGCCGACGTCGACGCCGGCATTGATCAGGCCCGCTTCCAGCGCGGCCTCAAACATATAGCCCGACACGCGGGTGTCTTTGCCGATCAGGATGCGGCTGCGCCCTTTCCCTGCACGGTTTGCACCCAGCACCTTGCCGGCGGCGTAGCCAAGACGCAGCATGAAATCCGGAGTGATGGGGCCCTTACCGACCTGGCCGCGGATACCGTCTGTGCCAAAGTACTTTCTTGTCATCTGATCACTCGCTTTTCATTCACCGCCCTACTCAAGGGCAATCCACTAATTGTTGTAATTTCAGCACATCTGTCGTGGCTGCAACGTCATGCACGCGAATAATTGCGGCACCGCGCTGGGCGGCCAGCATGGCCAGCGCCAGACTGCCGGCAAGGCGCTCATCAACCTCGCGACCCAGCAACCGCCCGATCATGGATTTGCGCGACATCCCCACCAGTAGGGGCACCCCTTTGGGCGCCACTTCTGGCAATTGGCGCAACAGCGCGAGATTGTGCTCGTCGTTCTTGCCGAAACCAAAGCCCGGGTCAAACATAACCTTGTCCTGCGGGATACCAGCGTCGACACAGGCCTGCAGGCGCGCATCGAGGTAAGCGCGCACTTCGGCCACCACATCTGCGTACTCGGGCTTGTCCTGCATGGTGCCGGGCTGCCCCTGCATATGCATCAGGCACACCGGCAAGCCGGTCGCAGCAGCGGCCTCCAGCGCCCCGGGCCGAGTCAGTGCGCGTACATCGTTGATGATACCGGCGCCGGCCGCGGCGGCATTGTGCATCACCGAGGCGGTGCTGGTATCGACAGAGATCACAACATCCAGACGTGCCGCAATGGCTTCCACGACCGGCACCACACGCGCCAGTTCTTCCTGCTCGGATACCGGTGCCGCACCCGGGCGGGTCGACTCGCCACCAATATCGAGTATCGAGGCGCCATCCTGCACCATTTGCTCGGCACGCTTTAGCACCAGATCGAGGTTCAAACCGCCATCGCCGTAATAGCTGCCGCCATCGGAAAAGGAATCTGGCGTAGTGTTGAGGATGCCCATCACCCGGGGACGGGACAGGTCCAGCGTGCGCTGGCCGCAGAGTAACTTCATACAATTCTTATCGCCTGACGCAACACCAGCCACGCCGCCTGCGAAGACCGCCGCGCGCCATCTGGTATCACTAGATAAACAAAACGGGCCTGCTAGTGATTAGCAGGCCCGCTTCGCGGTCGATACTGGAAGCGTACCGACAGAGTCCGCCTCTAACTCAGTGACCGTTAACCGGGCCACCTACGGAGCTGTCACCATCCTCGGACTTGCTCTCTGGCTCGACGTCGTCGGAGGAGTCTCCGCCGGTGTAATCGTTGTCGTGCCAATCTCTGGGCGGGCGCACCTTGCGGCGTGCCATCAGGTCATCCACCTGTTCCGCATCCAGGGTCTCGTATTCCATCAGCGCATCTTTCATCGCCTCCAGGATATCGCGATTCTCTTCCAGCAGTTTCTGCGCACGGTCGTAGCAAGTGTCGATAATTCGGCGCACTTCCTCATCGATTTCGTTCGAGGTCTTGCCGGATACCGGGTTGCCCTGGCCGGGCTGACCGCTCTCGTCTTCGCCGTAGTGCAGTGGGCCGAGCTTTTCCGACAGGCCCCACTTGGTGACCATGTTGCGGGCAATATCGGTAGCGCGTTCGATATCGTTGGAGGCACCGGTGGTTACACCATCCACCCCCAGGGTCATCTCTTCAGCAATACGGCCGCCGAACAGGGAGCACAGCTGTGATTCCAGTGCACGCTTGGACAGGCTGTATTTGTCTTCTTCCGGCAGGAACTGGGTAACACCCAGGGCGCGGCCGCGCGGAATGATAGTGACCTTGTGCACCGGGTCGTGCTCCGGCACCAGGCGACCAATAATGGCATGGCCCGCTTCGTGGTACGCCGTATTGGTCTTCTCCTTCTCGTTCATCACCATGGACTTACGCTCGGCACCCATCATGATCTTGTCACGGGCACGCTCGAACTCGTCCATGGTCACCATGCGGCGGTTGGCGCGGGCGGCAAACAGCGCAGCCTCGTTGACCAGGTTGGCTAGATCCGCACCGGAGAAGCCAGGGGTACCACGGGCAATGGTTTGCGGGTCCACCTTCTCGTCCAGGGGCACCTTGCGCATATGCACTTTCAGGATCTGCTCGCGACCGCGGATGTCCGGCAGGCCAACAAATACCTGGCGGTCGAAGCGGCCGGGGCGCAGCAGCGCGGAGTCGAGTACGTCCGGGCGGTTGGTGGCGGCGATCACGATCACGCCCTCGTTGCCCTCGAAGCCATCCATCTCTACCAGCAGCTGGTTCAGGGTCTGTTCGCGCTCGTCGTGGCCTCCGCCTACGCCGGCACCACGGTGACGACCGACGGCGTCGATCTCATCGATAAAGATGATGCAGGGAGCCTGCTTCTTGGCCTGTTCGAACATGTCGCGCACACGGGAGGCACCCACACCGACAAACATCTCGACAAAGTCGGAGCCGGATATCGAGAAGAACGGCACCTTGGCCTCCCCGGCAATGGCCTTGGCCAGCAGGGTTTTACCGGTACCGGGAGGGCCCGCCATAAGTACGCCACGAGGGATGGCGCCGCCGAGGCGCTGGAATTTGGACGGATCGCGCAGGAACTCCACCAGCTCCTGCACGTCTTCTTTCGCTTCATCCACACCCGCCACATCGGCGAAGGTGGTTTTAATCTGGTCTTCGCCTAACAGGCGCGCCTTGCTCTTGCCGAACGCCATGGGGCCCGAGCGACCGCCGGCACCGCCCTGCATCTGGCGCATAAAGAACATAAACACAGCGATAATGATCAGGATCGGGAAGCTGGCCACCAGTAACTGCTGCCAGATGCTGGCGCTTTCTGGCTCGCGACCGTTGAACTCGACGCCGCCACGCACCATCTCATTGGTGAGTTCGTCGTCGATAATTTGTGGCTGAATGGTCTTGAAGCGGCTGCCATCGGCCTTTTCACCAGTAATAACGAGACCATCGACCAGCACATTTTTGATTTGGCCGGATTGCACATCCTGGACAAAGTCGGAGTAGCTGAGGGATTCATCCCTGGATTGCGGCTTGAAGTTCTGGAAGACCATCAGCAGCACCGCGGCAATGATCAACCACAACACCAAATTCTTCGCCATATCGTTCAAAGGGTATGCCCTCTTGCCTGTGCCTTGGATTGCGCCTTGGCAACTTTTTCCATTCCTTCCAATCCACCCAGTATAGGTGGCGAAACTCATAAACCTGTCGCCCCGGTCATGGGGACTTTATCAAATCTCGGCGATGAAAGCCTCGCGACTCAATCCTGCACCGCCCTTCTCACCCCTTCTTACCCTTTAAAGCCGCGTGCTACCACATAGACTTCACGGGAACGGGGGCGGGATGCACCGGGCTTGCGGGTCACGACCGTTTGATACTGACTGCGCAAATCGCGAATCAGTTCATCGAACCCTTCCCCCTGAAAGACTTTTGCCACGAAGGCGCCGCCTGACTTCAGGGTCTGACGCGCCATATCCACCGCCAGCTCCACCAGATACATGGATGCAGGCTGATCGACGGCGCGCACTCCACTCATATTGGGGGCCATATCGGAAATCACAAGGTCGGCGCGCTCTTCTCCGAGCTTTTCCAGCAGCTCCTCAAACACCGCCTCCTCGGTAAAGTCACCCTGCACGAAGTCGACGCCCGCCAGCGCGTCCATGGGCAGGATATCCGATGCCAGCACGCGCCCCTTATGACCAACAAGTTCTGCAGCTACCTGAGACCAGCCTCCGGGAGCGGCACCCAGGTCAACCACGGTCATACCCGGCTTGATCAGGCGGTCCTTCTCCTGCAACTCCTGCAGTTTGTAGGAAGCACGGGAACGGTATCCCTCTTTCTGGGACTGTTTGACGTAGTGGTCGTTAAAATGTTCACGCAGCCAACGGTGGCTGCTCTTTGATCGGCCCATCAGTTACAATACATCGCTAATTTATGGGGTTGTCCACGCGGGTTGCCCTCACGTCGACTACCCAAGTATGGGTTTAAGGATGGAGTATTGTATGCCTTTAACCGCTGACCGCAAAAAAGCGCTGCGCGCCCGTGGCCACAGCCTCAAGCCAATCGTGACCGTTGCTGACAAAGGTCTGACCGAAGGCGTTCTGGAAGAGTTGAATCGCGCGCTGGAAGACCACGAGCTGATCAAGGTAAAACTGGCGGTCAATGACCGCGATGTACGCCGCGAACTGATTGGCGAACTGTGCGCGCAGAGCAAGTCCGAGCTGGTACAGGAAATCGGTAAAATCGCGCTGATCTTCCGCAAGGCGGAAAAGCCCAATGCGCGGCTTTCCAATTTACTGCGCCCCTGATCTGCTATTTGCCAGATACACCCGCCCCCAATCGGCATTTCACGATCGGGGGCTCTCACCGCAACCAGGGTTTAACCGCTCGGTGTCTGACTCTTCTCAGAAACACACGATGCTTTCGATAGATACCAGCGCTGGCTATCGGCTTCACGGACCAGCCAGCACCCCTGTGTGTTTTTGATCAAACGAAAAATCCTGGGCACCCCCAAGTCTCGCCCGTTGAGAGGCCTGCCCGAGTCATCGGCAAGCAGGCCCTGCTCGAGGGCCAGCAGACTATTCTCATGAAACACATCGTCGGCGATTGTGACGGGGGCACCATTGTTCGCGTCCACTAAAACCTGTTGCAACTCTTGGATCACCTCGGGAGTAACCTCGATCAACAGTGCTGGCTGATCCGAGCCCGCCGCTGTCATCGACCCACAAGCGGTGTATACGACAGGTAAGCAACAAGCGATCAGTGCTTTGAGTCTTTTCCCAATCAACCTTTTCCCAATCAACCTCTTCCCCATGACCTTTACCTCACATAGATCCGGCTTTGACGCCAAACAGGTTTGGGCACAATACCTTCCAGCAAAAGCTGGTCGGCCGGGGCTGAACGCGCGACGCCCATGGTTGTGGCGGGGGCATCGCAGGAACCCGTATTAATATAATTTAGCGCCGCCGCAAAACGTGCCTCACCTATATCACCGAGAGGTTTACTCCAATCGTCAGCCACCTGGCAGCCTGTCACCTCCACACCAGCGTCACCAGAACCCACCGGAGTAAAGCCATCGGCGTACTCGCCAAAACCTTTGTCATTTACCCCCTGAAACTGAATACTGAAATAGGTGGTGCCGCAGTTATCGGTCGGATAAAAACCAAATGGCTTGCCACAGGTTGTCGCACCAATTTGTACCACTTCCACATCGATGCCACGCAGGCCGTTGATAATCGCCTCACTGGCAGAACAGGTATTGGGGCCTGTCAAAACAAATACGCGGTTTAGATCCAGAGTCGGCAAGGGTTGTCCAGGTGCCGCAGAGAAGCCCAGCGTTTCATCGTAAAATGGATTGGGCAACAAGGGGTCTCCAGTCACTGGATTGGTTTCTGGGTGCTTGTCATTAAACTGGAGCAATTCGAAAATTCTGCCCGCCGTCGCAGTTTCACCCGCTATCATGTATGACAGCTGGCTGGCAATCGCCAGATAACCGCCACCGTTGTAGCGAAGGTCCAACACCAGCTCATCAATGTTTTGCGCGCTCAGCTCCCTCACACCATTGACCAATGCCAATTCCGCCGTAGCGATGTGGTCATTAAACAGCATGTAGCCGACCTTACGCCCCATGGCCCCGTCCACCACCTTGACGCTTTGTACCGGGTCCGAGACCACCGTGCCGGCCGTCAGGGTCATACCCTTCAGTTGTCCATCGGGGTATTCAAACAAGAAGGTGTGTTGCTCGCCCTCTGCAGAGGGGAACAAGCCCGCATTCAACGCATCTACTCCCTCTTGAGAGGTCACATCGATACTGTAACCGTCAATTTCCCGAATGCGCGCCCCGCGAGGCGGCAGGTCGACAGCACCCTCCCTGGCCGTATAGGCAACCAGTGCCTCGCGCGGTGGCAAGGCACTCAACAAAGCCCACTCGAGACCGTAGCCCACCGATACACCAGACTGGGACTGCGCAATCCACTCATCCGTGGGCACCAGAAAATGGAACTGATCCTTGGGCGTACCGGACATGGTTAATTCGTTCGTTTTCAGGGTGTCGAAATAGTCCTCGGTGGTGAAGCCTTCTGGATCCCGGTCTTCAATTTCGTCATACCAGAGATACAGGTCGTTACTCCAACTGCGCATCCACATGTTTTCATCCAGTGTGGTGCCTTTTACATCTGCGTAGGCCTCCCCAGTTGCGGGATCGACCCCTGTCCGCGGCATGTCACATCGGTTGGCAAACGTTTCCGCGGGAAGAAATACTCCCTGCTGCCAACCGGTATCCGCATCACCAGCTGGGTCTGGGGTGAGATTCTGGGAGCTTGACGATGATCCCCCACCGCCACCACCACAGGCCACAAGGGAAGCGGCCCCTAACACACACAGTGATTTCCCCAGAGCGCGCAGACAACGAACCGGAAGTGCTGAAGGACGATAAACGGACATGGTGGCTCCGTGCGTTTTGATGATTCTTATAATTGGTACGTCCACTAGGTTATCCCAGCTCA
>NZ_AFPJ01000022.1 GCF_000220505.1 Microbulbifer agarilyticus S89
CGAGCGTGTAACGGCAGTGCGTGCAGTGGATATCGTACTGGTAGTGGCCCCTTAAGCGTGACGTTACCGCCTGGAGCACCGTCATCCATAGCCGTACCTTCTGGCAGTACAACTGGGGGATTCACGATTAGCTGGGGTTCGGCCAGTGGTACAGTGACTGCTTATAAGCTCTATGAGGCAACCAATTCGAATTTCACTGGCCAGACCTTGGTTCACAATGGGGCAGCCACAAGCAAGGTATTGTCCGGAAGAGGCAATGGAACCTATTACTACCGAGTGCGAGCGTGCAACGGTAGTGCGTGCGGTGGATACCGGACTGGTGGCGGCTCCTTAAGCGTTACGTTACCGCCAGGTATCCCATCCTCGATAACCGTGCCATCCAATGGTAGTACTGGAACTTACACAGTTAGTTGGGGTGCCTCGAGCGGCGTCGTTACTGCCTATCAGCTTTACGAATCGACAAGCTCAAATTTTTCGGGGCAAACACGCATATACAGTGGTACTGGTAGAAGTAAGGGTGTCTCTGGAAAAGGCGACGGAAACTATTACTACCGTGTACGCGCGTGTAATGGCAGTGCCTGTAGTGGCTATCGCACGGGTGCCAATCCAACATCAGTTGTGTCTCCGCCCTCCGCGCCAGCGTCAATTTCCGGCCCTTCTCAGTCTTATGGTGGCGACTACACGATCTCCTGGGCCTCACCTGCGGGCGCTACCAGCTATGAGTTGTGGGAGAGCAAATACGGCGGTACTTACTTTAAGGTCTATACCGGATCAAACGCCTACAAGGGGTTTCATTCGAAGTCGGGTGGGGAATATAGGTACAAGGCAAAGGCATGTAATTCGGGAGGCTGCAGTGGTTACTCTGGCGTACGCTTGGTTAGGGTTTGTAGCCCGATCTGTTTGGATTGAGGGAAGGTAATATTGTGATGATAAAACCAACGTTTGCGCGTTTGTTCCTCAACGCTAATGCATCGCTGGAACTCCCGCGTGGTACTCTGAAAGAAGAATCTAATGTTGAAGCTTATAGGCACGGCAACTGGAGAAAATATTTATCCAGCCTGGCGCTACTAAGTATGTGTATGTATGCCGTCGCTGAGGGTGAGTTGCCAGAGCAATCTCCGACACCTATGCCTGCCGAAAACTATTCGATAAACCCCGGTGGGGTTGATATGCGCACGGGGCAATTTGTATACCACCGAGAAGACCTGAGTATCGGAGGTGAGTATGGCCTATCACTAGTGCGCCAAAATGGCATTGAATTTGGAATTGTGGGCAAGCCATTTGGAAATCTCTCACATAACTGGGAGGTCTTCATGATACTCCGTGAGCAAGATGCTGAATACACGGCAGACTACACGGTCTCCATAGATGGGCGGTCGTCGGGATTTCGTGGTGGTATCACTAATATGAGGCCCTCGCAGTCATCGCCTGGTGGAAAGGAGGTTCTAGAGGGAAATGGGACGGGAAGCAGTCGTTACTGGGTCTATACGGCGAAGGACGGTACTGAAGTAACATTTCGCCCTGAAGGTAATGAACTCTGTAATAAGAAAACAGCCGTTTTCGAAGGTGGAAGCGGTTCAAAGTGTATGTACGCATCGGAGTTAGTAAAGCCTGACGGTTTGACATATACGTTTTCCTACGACAACCCTACCTCAAGTTCGGGTGATGCGAGGCTACGCAGCGTCACTTCCAACTATGGTTATGCACTTTTACTTGAATATGAAGGGAGTAGCGAGAAAATCGATAAAGCGTGTTTGTTAAATTTAGCCACGCACATATTTCCCAATAACAATGTTTGCCCAAGTGGCGCACTTACTTCGACGTATAATTACAGCGGTAACGGATTCCTGAGTAGTGCCACAAATGCACTCGGGCATACGTACACCTATCAAAGCACTTACACAGATTATTCTGAATCCTATGAGGTGCGCCATTATTTACCGGGTCAATCTCAGCCATATCTCACCAATGAATACGGTGCGATGGTTTTGGGAACCGCTAATCATGCGGTAGACCGGCAGGTATTCTCTGATGGGCGCGTCTACGAGTACACGTGGATTGTCCATGACCATGGTGACGACTTGACTTTCGAGCGTGCCGGTGGAAGGTATTCTCTGAACTCCGGGCCTGAAGTGAGCGTATTTTTTCAGTTGCTCGACCGCCCGGGTCCATTTCGAGAAACCGGAAAAACAGTTTCCCCGGGGCCGTCTACGATAGTCGATGAACTCGGTAGAACACATACCGCGAACTACTGTATTCCGAATGATGGCGCTCAAGGCGGTGGCTGTATTATTGTTCCTGCGAGGTACTGGAACTATTCCGATGGTAGATCTCTGCAGCTTAAGTACGATCCTGCTCATCGGAATATTATTGAGCGCCGGTGGACATCCCGGTCAGGGGCAGAACCCGATTTGGTAACAGGCTCGACGTTCGGTAGTTGCCTCACCCCTCTGCTTTGTAGCAAGCCTATCCAAACGGTTGACGGTCGCGGTAACGCGACAGATTTTACGTATAACACAGTCCACGGATTGCTGACCTCTACCCTTGAACCGGCCGATAACGACGGGATACGACCGCTAACCTGGCGCCAGTATGCGCAGAAACGCGCGTGGATTAAGCTCGCTTCGGGAGGATATCAGCAGGTCGCGGAACCAGTTTGGGTGCTTGCGTCCGAGCACCGCTGTATCACTACACAGGGATCCTTCAATACCAGTACTGGAGTAGGGAGTTGTGCGGGAGGTGCCGCAGACGAGGTGGTGACTAGATATGAATATGGCAATTCAAATGAAGCAAATAACCTTAACGTAACGGGTGTTATTGTCAGCTCTGGTGGTGAAAGCCTGAGAACCTGCTACGAATACGATGATTACGGTCGGCAGATTGGCGAGACGAGTCCACGGGCCGGATTGGGAGCATGCCCATGAATAAATTCACACCGTCGCTATGGGTTGTCGCTCTGCATAGCCTGTTTCTAATGAATACTACTCTGGCTGAGCAAGTCGGGGCACCGTTCAAATCAGCGCAACGTTTCGACGCTATGGGGCAACTGATGGGCGAAATCCTGCCAGACCCGGATGGTGACGGGCCACTCGGATTTCCTGCTACCCGCTATACCTACGACAGCGCTGGCCGCCAAACAAAAGTTGAACAGGGCGAGCTGACTGCCTGGAAAGGTGACTCGATACCTCCCTCGAATTGGGGGGCTGCATTTCAGGTTGGGGTCGCCCGCCAATATCAGTATGACGACTTTGGGCGTGTGTTACTCGAAAAAGTTATCGCTGATGGCGAAACCGAATCTTTGGTGCAAACCAGCTACGACGCCGATGGTCGACGCGAATGTAAAGCAACACGCATGAATCCCGCAAGCTTTGCATCGCCGCCAGCGGACGCGTGCGCGAAAGGCGCGAGCGGTGCTTTCGGCGCAGATCGGATTGAGAAATTTACTCACGATGCGCGGGGGCAATTGCTCAAGATCCAAAAGGCTTATGGTACTTCCTTACAGCAAGACTACGCGACTTACAGTTATACCGTCTCAGGCCAAATCGAATCGGTCACCGACGCCAATGGTAACCTGGCAGAGTATGTGTACGACGGCCACGATAGGCGTTTACGCTGGTATTTTCCATCCAAGACGTCCACTGGGCAGGCCAGCAACGCGGACTATGAAGCGTACACGTATGACGGCAACAGTAACCGCACCTCGTTGCGCAAACGCGACGGGCAGATCATTAGCTACACCTATGACAAACTTAACCGCGTAACCCTGAAGAACCTGCCAGGTACCGCCAGTGACGTCTACTATGGCTACGACCTTAGAGGCCTGCAGCAGTACGCCCGCTTCGGTTCAACCAGCGGCCAAGGCATTACTACAACCTATAACGGCTTAGGCCGGGCGGAGAGTGCAACCACGACCATGGGTGCTGTCTCCCGCACACTCGCATACGAGTATGACCTCAACGGCAACCGCACCCGTATCACCCACCCGGACGGGATTTTCTTCAGCTATGTATACGACAACCTGGATCGCAACATTGCCATACAGCAATCCACCAGCACCTCGCTGTTGTCACTAGAGTATGACCCCCAGGGGCGGCGTACTGAACTCCTGCGCCCTAATGGTTCCTATACCTTCTACGACTACGATGGCCTATCCCGCCTGAATGGCTTCAATCACGATGTACTGGGAACCGGTGATGATGTCGATTACATCTTCGACTACAACCCCGCCAGCCAGATCGTCAGCCGTACTATCAGTAACAGTGATTTCGAGTACACTGCTAGCACCGCCGATACAAAACTCTATACCTCGAATGGACTAAATCAATATAGCAGTGTTGACGGTATTACTTACAGCTATGACACGAACGGCAATCTCACATCCGATGGTGTCACTTCCTACAGTTACGACATTGAAAACCGTCTCACGAGCGTCTCAGGCGAAACTAATGCCACTCTCAAATATGACCCCCAAGGACGCCTCTACGAAGTGAGTAGTGGTAGTAACACTACGCATTTTCTTTACGATGGTGATGCGCTCATAGCGGAATACAATACCTCCGGAACAATCACTAACCGCTACGTGCACGGCGACCGGGTTGACGAACCGCTAGTGTGGTACCAGGGCTCAGAGACATCCCCAAGCGAGCGCCACTTCCTTTACGCAGATCATCAGGGTTCCGTAAACAGTATCACGGACAATACTGGCAACCTGGTCTCAGTGAACAGCTACGATAGCTACGGTAATGGTGGTATGCAAAATGTCGGGCGGTTCCGCTATACCGGGCAGGCCTGGATGCCTGAGCTCGAGTTGTACTACTACAAGGCGAGGATTTACTCTCCGGAAATCGGACGTTTCTTACAAACTGATCCTGTGGGTTACAAGGATCAGATGAATTTATATGCTTATGTCGGTAATGATCCCATGAACATGGTCGACCCTACCGGGATGTACGGGAAAGGAAACGGCTGGTCGGATGAGGCTTGGGAAAAGTTCGACGCAGCTCAGAAGAAAGCCGCGTCGGCTATGAGTGAGACAGCTAGTAAGCTTCGAAGCGAAGCTGGGGGGTTGGGAGACGGTGAGGTTAATGGTGATGGATATTCTGCTAGTGACCTAAACTCCATGGCTGACTCATTGGACGCAGGTGCAAAGGCTTTAAACGACGACGGGTCCGGTGGCTATGTCGCGCATGCAGGAAAAACTACTGGAGGTCGTTTTGCTGAGGCGGTGGTTGGCGGAAAAACGATGACGATTGATACTAATCACTCCCGGTTTGGTGATGGAACGAACGCAACAGCGTGGGCGGCAGGTCATGAGTCATTGCATAGCGCTGGACTGGATGATCAAAAATTTGTCGGAAATATAGCATATCGTTTTAGTCGTAATTTTGCAGAAAAAAGAGCATTTCAAAAATTATCTAAAGAAAAAAGAGTTGTAAATCCTGATCATGTGATGAGTACAGTATGGCCGTAAATTTCAATTTTTAATCTCGGTGCACTATTATGAGGCTTGCTATTGTTTTTGTTTCTGGATTCTTTTTTAGTTTTTCAGTATTTGGCAGTACATGTATCAGTGATGGAAAAGCTACAAAGAAGCTTAGTGAGAAATATTTGAATGAAATATTATTTTCAGTTGATTCCTCCAGTGATGAAATCGATGTTGTTTTTGAGCTTCCATCTAAAATCAATGAATCGAATTTGTCAGATGTGTTTATTGTTAAGCTGGCTTCGAATGTCGATAATAAGCTGAAGTTTTTATTTCCTTTAAAAGCTCGGGTGGAGGATGAAACAGCTCACGTTTGGTATATGCTGTCTAAAACTATGTCTGACTACAATTTTATTCAGTTTTCCTACGGGGAAGAGTGTGGTGTATTGATCGAGTATGAAGTGAATTATGAAGGTCAAGAGCTAAAGCTTAAGTAGCAAATTCTCCTTGAGTATGAGGTACGAATGGAGAAGCTCTTCGTACTCTTTCGAATATTTTAGCTGTGTAGGGTGTTTAAATTTCTGGTCCTGGGCAGGTCTGCGGATGCTTTGCTTCATCGATCCGCTTTTGTTGTTATTTATTTGGCTGTCGGTATTTCAGGTCTTTCGGTGGAATGATATCGCCGTCTTCATCCAGCTCCGGAAATGGCAAGTTGTGCTTCTCGCAGTACTTCACCATTTTCGGGTGCATCCAGCGGAACAGAATATCTTTGATGGCCGGATCTTCTTCATCCAGCACCTTGTCGTCATACATACCGGCCTTTTGCCGCTGATGCATTGCCTCTTGCAGAATGATCGCAGCGGCCACGCTCACGTTATAGCTTTCGACCATACCAATAATCGGAATGGTGACATGGTCGTCGGCATGCTCTGCGGCGTAATCGCTCAGGCCGTGCTTTTCGGCTCCCATGATCAGTGCAAAGGGTTTGGTGTAGTCGGCTGCGCGAAAGTCGATGGCGCGATCGGACCAGTGGGCGGCGTAGAGGTGCATGCCGCGATTTTTGAGTTCGACCATGCCGGATTCGATATCGGGGTAGACGGCGTTGCCGGTGAAGCGGCCGCTGCCACCGGCGGTGTTGTGATACAGCAGGTGCCCGTAGCTGGGTTGCACCATATGGATTTCGGGGATGCCGACAGCGTCGGCGGTGCGCAGCATGGCGGAGATGTTCTGGCCCTTGTGCACCTGGTCGGTGAGCAGGGTCATGTCATGCTGGCGCTGGCGGAGCACCTGTTTAAATTTCTCGTAGCGGCTGCGGCTCATGGTACTTCTGGTTGTAGGCTTATGAATAGTAGGCTTGTTTCAGACAGAGTGCGTTTGGCCGCGGAGTATAGCACTGGCGCCGCGGGTCTATTTTAGCGGCGCGTTGAAAGGTTCTATGGTGACCCAGTCGCCGGTCTCACAATCACCACCTTCACGGGGTAGCACCACGAAGCAGTTGGCGGCGGCGAAGCCCGAGAGAATGTGGCTGCCCTGAATGCCCCGGGTTTCCACCACCTGAATACCGTCGCTGTCGCAATAGGTAAAGCCGCGTTGGTAGTCGGTGCGGCCGGGGCGTTTGCGGATGTTGTTCAGTAGGCGTGCGCGCGTTTGCAGCGGTGGATGACGGTGTTCTGTCGAAGTGCCACGCAGTTTTTCCAGTGCGGGCACCACCAGCTGATCCAGCGTGACAATTGCGGAAACCGGGTTGCCGGGTAGGCCGAAGAACAGTGTTTCACCTTCATCCTTTGGCAGGCGACCGAAGGCGAAGGGTTTGCCCGGTTTGATGGCGAGTTTCCAGAAGCCGATTTCGCCGAGCTCCTGCAATACAGTTTTAGTGAAGTCGGCTTCGCCCACGGATACGCCGCCGCTGGTGATTACGAAGTCGGCGTTGTCGCGGGCCTCGATAAATGCCTCGCGGATTTTTTCCGGCTGGTCCGGCCAGCAGCCGAGGTCGAGAATGTCGACACCCAGTTGTTCCAGAGCGACGTGCAGGGCAATGCGGTTGCTATCGTAAATGTCGCCGTCACCGAGTTCAGATACCGGGGTGCCGATGGGCTTGAGTTCATCGCCGATGGAAAGTAGGGCGGCTTTCAGTTTGCGGTGCACGGTGATTTCCGCCACGCCGGCGCCTGCGAGCAGGGCGATGTGTGGGACTTTAATTTTTACGCCTACCGGAACAAGGCTTTGGCCGGTGTGGACATCTTCACCCCGGCGGCGAATATTTTCGCCGGGCCTGGCGGGGCGGCTCATGGTGAGTTGGTCGGCTTCGATGCTGCAATTTTCCTGCATCTGCACGCGGTCGGCGCCGGTAGGTACCGCTGCACCGGTGGTGATGCGGGTGGCCTGGCCGGGTTCGAGTGTGCCGTCGAAGGGGTGCCCTGCGAGGCTTTTGCCGATCAAGGTATAACTCTGATGGTCTCCGCACAGGGCGTAGCCGTCCATGGCGGAGTTGTCGCACGGGGGCAAGTCTAGCGCTGCCAGTACCGGTTCGGCCAGCACCCGGCCACATGCCTGGGCGAGGGGGATTGTCTCTGTCGCGGTAATGGGCTGGATGCTATCGATCAGCATCTGTTTGGCGGTTTCTACGGAACGCAGACCATTTTGTGCACAGACATCGGACATGAAGCTCGCCTTTTCTTTTTCGACTTGAGTTGCAAGATAGCTTTCTAAGGGCTGTTGGTTCAAGTGTTGGGGAATTCGAGTATTGGTGGCGTGGGCTGGTTGTCTGGGGTAGGTGGTACTTACTTGGCTGGTTGTGTGGCGGCAAAGCACCGGGTATGGGGTTTCAGGACCGCTGTGGACCCATCCCTGGGCGCTGCGGCGCAAACTTCCTGTTTGCGACGCTCCTGAAACCCCATACCCGGCGCTTTGCCTTCGCATTGAGTTGGTAGCTTGTCGATGATTTCGGAGAAACCAGTCTAGCCGACTGCAACTGCGAGGTTGGTATTGAGTAGTGCGGAGATCTCCGGCTTACAGGAGCCGCAATTGGTGCCGCAGCCCAGTAGCTCACCGAGTTCGTCCACCGAGGCGGCGCCTTCTGCGATAGCTGTTTCGATTTCTTTGCGGGAGACCTGCAGGCAGGTGCATACCATCTGGGCACCGGCAGGCACGTCGTGCAGAAGTTTTGCGGGTGCGTCGGGTAGTGGCTCCAGCAGCGCACTCTCGAGTGTCTTGCGGTCTGGCAGCGAGTGCCATTCGGCGCTGGTGAATACCAGGAATTCCATTTGCTCGCTGTGCAGTAGCCAGCGTTCACCGCTGGGTAACTGCAGCTGTTTGCGATTGAGTTGTTTGTCATTGAGCTTAAACAGTTTGTCGGCGAGCGCTTGCCAGTCCGGCTGTTTTTTCAGTGCCAGTTCGAAGCGGTAGCCGCCTTCAACCGGTACCCGGTACCAGTGGAGAATGGTTTCAAACAGTTTGGCTTCGCCAATTTGCAGGCGGCTGTGCAGTTCTTCTGCAGCTTCGGTGCGCAATAGCAGGCATGCATAGCTGTGTGCGGTGAGCGGCTCTATATTGACCGCGACCTGTTTTAATTCCGGCTGGCCCGAGAAGGGGTCGGTAAAGGGAATGGCCAGGGCGCTGACAGTGGCGTTGTGGGCTAGGCTGTCGCTCCAGTGAATGGGCGCGAACAGTTGGCCGGGTTTCTGGCTGGGGGTGACTCTGGCGCGGCCGAAGAACTGGCCTTTTTCGCTTTCCACACGCACCAGCTGTTCATCCTGGATACCAAATTTTTCTGCTTCCTGCGGATGCACATGCAGCTCCGGGGCCTCGCTGTGGTCCAGCAGCTGGCGTGCACGGCCGGTGCGGGTCATGGTGTGCCACTGGTCGCGCAAACGGCCGCTATTTAATACCAGTGGGTATTCGTCGCGGGTTTCCTGCTTTGGGCTCTGTGGTTGTACGGCGACAAAACGGGCGCGGCCAGAGGGGGTGTAGAAGTCGCCATCGCTAAACAGGCGCGCGGTACCCTGTGGGTTATCTGCGTTTACTGGCCACTGTACCGGGGTGAAGAAGTCGTATTCGTGGTCGCTGATATTGGCAAGCGCGGAGATATCAAACGCGCGGCGGGCCTGTTCGCGGTTGTTTTCAAAACCAGAAAGCGCGGCGTGTTCGCGGAAAATGTCGGCGGGCGACTGGAAGTCGAAGGCTTCACCGAAGCCCAGGCGTTTTGCTACATCACAGATAATTTCCCAATCGTGGCGGGCTTCGCCGGGTTTGGGGAGGAAGCCTTTCTGGCGAGACACGCGGCGTTCGGAGTTGGTAACGGTACCGGTTTTCTCGCCCCAGGTTGTCGCGGGCAGGAGTAGGTCGGCACAGCGTGCGGTGTCGGTATCGCCAACACAGTCGGACACGATGACGGTGGGGCAGTTTTCCAGCGCATTCGCGACGCGGCGTGCGTCCGGCATGCTCACCGCCGGGTTGGTGGCCATAATCCAGACCGCTTTGATCTGACCACTTTCAACTGCATTAAACAGCTCAACCGCTTTCAGCCCTGGCCCCTGGGCCATGTTACTGGCCTGCCAGAAGCGACCGACGCGGTCGATATTTTCTTCGTTGAAGTCCATGTGTGCGGCGAGCATATTCGCCAGCCCGCCCACTTCACGCCCGCCCATGGCATTGGGTTGGCCGGTGATGGAGAAGGGGCCGCAGCCCGGCTTGCCAATACGGCCAGTGGCCAGGTGGCAATTGATAATGGTGTTGTTCTTGTCGGTACCGGTGCTGGACTGGTTGACACCCTGCGAATAAAAGCTGATGGCTTTTTCGTTGGTGCGGAACAGCTCGTAGAATTCGAGGAGTTGCTCCAGTTCGACGCTGCAGTGGTCTGCGACCTTTTCCGGGGTCCACTCCGCGGCGGCGTACAGGGTGTCGGTAAAGTTTTCGGTGTGGTTGTCGATAAACGCCTGATCAAGCGCGCCTAACTCGGTGAGGTAATGCAGCAGTCCGTTAAACAGGGCTGCATCGCTACCCGGGGAAATGGCCAGGTGCAGGTCTGCCATTTCGCTGGTGGCGCTGCCGCGTGGGTCGACGACCACAAGCTTGGCGTTACTCGCCTGCATACGTTGGAACAGGATCGGGTGGGTCCAGGCGGCGTTGGAACCGATCAGTACCACGAGTTCCGCTTCGTCGAGATCTTCGTAGTTACAGGGTACTGCGTCTGCGCCCAGTGAGCGCTTGTAGGCGGCAACTGCAGAAGACATGCACAGGCGCGAATTGGTATCGACGTTGGCGGTGCCCACATAACCCTTCATCAGTTTGTTGGCAACGTAGTAGTCTTCGGTCAGCAGCTGGCCAGACAGGTAGAAGGCCACCGAGTCCGGGCCATGCGCATCGATCGTCTCGCGCAGTTTCGATGCGGCGAAATCCAGTGCGGTTTCCCAGTCGCACTCTTCGCCATGCAGTTGTGGCTTTAACAGGCGCCCGTGGTTACCCAGTGTATCCGCAAGGGAAGAACCCTTTACACAGAGTTTGCCCTTGTTGGCTGGGTGCTGCTCGTCCCCCCGAATTCGGATTACATCTTCTGCACCACCTTGGTTGCCAGGAGTGCTTTCCCTGGTTGCGGCGACCCCACATCCCACGCCGCAATAGGGGCAGGTGGTACAGGATCTATGGGCGCTAAACAGCTCTGTTAATGCCATCTTCGACTGCTTATTTTTTTTATTGATCGATCTGGATCAGTACGTCATCGCCATCGAAAGCGACGGGGTAAACTGCGAGTTGGATTTCTTCCTCTTCCAGGCACTGGCCATCGGTCAGTCGATAGTGCTGTTTGTACAGCGGTGATGCCACGGTGACTTGGCCATCGATTTCCGCAACTAGGCCGCGGCCGATAACCCCTGCTTTGGCGATAGGATCCCAGTTGTCGATCGCGAACAACTGGGGTTCCTGTTCGGGTAAAAAAAACAGGGCAATCTGTTGATCGCCCACAAGAGCGCACACTCCGGAATTGGCTACAAGATCTGATCGCTTGCAGACTTGCAGCCACTCGGTGCGGGTTATGGCAACTTCGCTCATTTCGGTTCTCCACAATGGTATGGAAAGAATAGGGTTATGAAATCTTCAACGCTGTTTGCTAATGGGAGCCGGCTTACGCTGGCTCTGCGATCTTGACGATCTCTTCTTCGGTAGCTGGACGACGCTGCTGGCGCTCTTCCACGAATACGATCTTTTCGTCTTTCTCGTCGGTGTTAACGAACTGGCGGAAGCGCTTGAGCATTTCCGGGTCGTTGATCGCGGTCTTCCATTCACACTGGTAGGTGCCAACCACGTTGGTCATCTGCCGCTCCAGCTCGTCGCAGATACCCAGCTTGTCCTCGATCACAACTTCGCGTAGGTAATCGAGGCCGCCTTCCAGGTTTTCCAGCCATACAGAGGTACGCTGCAGCTTGTCGGCAGTGCGCACGTAGAACATCAGCACGCGGTCGATGTACTTGATCAGGGTGACGTCATCCAGATCGGTCGCGAACAGGTCGGCGTGGCGCGGGCGCATACCGCCGTTACCACATACATACAGGTTCCAGCCGTTTTCGGTAGCGATCACACCGATGTCTTTGCTCTGTGCTTCCGCACACTCGCGCGTACAGCCAGATACCGCCATTTTGATTTTGTGCGGAGAGCGCAATCCCTTGTAGCGGTTCTCAACAGTGAGGGCCATGCCCACGCTGTCCTGAACACCAAAGCGACACCAGGTGCTGCCCACGCAGGACTTCACGGTACGCAGTGACTTGCCGTAGGCGTGACCGGTTTCGAAGCCCGCGTCGGTCAGTTCGCGCCAGATCTCTGGCAGCTCTTCCAGGCGTGCGCCAAACAGGTCGATACGCTGGCCGCCGGTGATCTTGGTATAGAGGTCGTATTTCTTCGCCACTTCCCCGAGTACGATCAGCTTGTCCGGGGTGATTTCGCCACCGGCAATACGCGGAACAACGGAGTAGGTGCCGTTCTTCTGCATGTTGGCCATAAACGTATCGTTGGTGTCCTGCAGGCCAACGTGTGGCTTCTCGTGAATGTGTTCATTCCACAGGGAGGCGAAAATTGAGGCTGCAGTGGGCTTACAGATCTCACAGCCTTTACCGGTACCGTGTTTTTCCAGCAGCTCGTCAAAGGTTTTGATTTCTTCCACTTGCACCATGTGGAAGATTTCCTGGCGGGTATAGGGGAAGTGCGCACACAGGTCGTTATTGACCTCGACACCCAGCGCGGCGAGTTCGGTATCCACAACGTTCTTCAGCAGGGCGGCACAGCCACCACAGCCAGTCGCCGCTTTGGTGCAGTCTTTCACTTCACCCACGGAGCAGCAGCCACCCTGAACGGCGCCGACGATGTCGCCTTTACTGACGTTGTGGCAGGAGCAGATGGTTGCGGTGTCCGGCAGGGCATCGGCGCCCAGAGTTGGTGCGGCGCCATCCAGCGCTGGCAGGATCAGCTGTTCGGGATGCTCCGGCAGATCCATGTCATTCAAATGGTATTGCAGCAGGGTGTCGTAGTCGCCGGTGTCACCGACCAGTACTGCACCGCGCAGCTTCTTCCCTTCACTGTCGGTGATCATGCGCTTGTACACGCCGGTCTGTTCATCGACAAAGGTGATGGCTGCAGAGCCCTCTTTGCGGCCGTGGGCATCACCGATGGAACCTACTTCTACACCCAGCAGCTTCAGCTTGGTGCTCATGTCGGCTCCGTTGAATTCCGCGGCTTCACCACACAATAGGGAAACCGCGGTGCGCGCCATGGTATAGCCCGGCGCTACCAGACCGAAGATGAAGTTATTGAACAGGGCACATTCGCCGATGGCGAAAATGCTCTTGTCAGAGGTGCGGCAGGTGTTGTCGATCACGATACCGCCGCGTTCGCCCAGCTCGATACCGGCGGACTTGGCCAGGCTGTCTTCAGGGCGGATACCCGCAGAGAAAACAATCAGGTCGGTATCGAGGGATTTCTCGCCCTTGAAGCGCATACGCAGGCGACCACCGTCCACTTCTTCGATCAGTTCGGTCGCGGTACTGGTATGGACGGTAACGCCCAGCTCTTCGATTTTTTCACGCAGCAGGTTGGAGCCGCCTTCATCCAGCTGTACGGACATCAATCCGGGAGCGAATTCCACCACGTGGGCTTCGAGGCCCAGCTGCTTGAGGGCATTGGCCGCTTCCAGGCCCAGCAGGCCACCACCTACAACAACACCAACCTTGCCGTCGCTAGCGGCCGCCTGGATCTTGTCGAGATCTTCCAGGGTACGGTAAACAAAGCACTTGCTGTGTTCGTGGCCGGGAATCGGCGGTACAAACGGATAGGAGCCGGTGGCGAGTACCAGGTGATCATAAGATTCAGCGGCGCCGCTGGCAGAAGTGACGATTTTGTTTTCGCGGTCGATGCTTACTGCGGCGTCGTTTAGGCGCAGGTCGTAGCCCCACTCACGATACTGTTCGACCTTGCCCATGGCCAGGTCGTCGGCGGTACGGCCGCCAAAGTATTCGGAGAGATGCACGCGGTCGTAGGCGGGACGGGGCTCGGCACAAAATACCAGTACGTCGAACAATTCCCGTTCGGGGCGGTTCGCCAGTTGTTCCAGAAAGTGGTGGCCCACCATGCCGTTACCGATGACGACGATTTTTTGCTTAACCATAATCTCTGCCGTGATTTACCAGGTTGTACCCGGAGTCTTACCGAGTATTGGTACCTGACGCTTTTGGCAGAAAAGTGGGAGGCCACAGATGCAGGGGGATGCTAAGGCTGCACGGGCTTACCCTCTTCTGTCGAAGAGTGTCAGGCGCCGTTGCCTTGCTAAAAGAATTTCAGATTGTGACTAAATGCATTCAATCTCTGTGCCAACTTGTATTGACCGCTGATGGCGTGGGGAAACCGCAAAGTCGTTGTGGCTAATGTGGGATTCGAGATACGCAGGCACTCAGTTTGATGCTGCAAATTGGTGCGATGAGATGGTGTGCGCCCCAGTTTGGAACGCAGGGTTAAACGAAATACAACAAATGGGAAAGTAGCGCGAGAACTGCGACGGTCTGCCAGAACAATAGGGGATTGCGCTGGATCAGCGGTGGCTTCTCCGTGGTGTCGAACTTTTTATTCGGTGTGCTCAGATCGTGCACGAGCTCCGATAGCGCGGGATAGCGGTTTTTAGGATCTGGTGCGCAGGCCTTGCGCAGGGCGCCATCAATCCATTCCGGAATATCTTCCCGGTATTGCCGCGCGCTGATATAGCGCAGGCTCGCGTAAGTCTTCAATTGGTAGTGACTGCTGCCAAAGCGCTCCTTATACGGATAGTGCCCGGTCAGCATCTCGTAGGCGATAACACCGAGGGAGAAGATATCCGAGCGATGGCTGGCCGCATCCTTGAAGAAATACTCCGGGGCACAGTAGTTTTTACTGCCGGGCGGTGCGCTGTCCTGATAACGCAGCAGTTCCTGCAGGCCTGCTGCATTGGCTCCCCCCAGGTCAATCAGCTTCAGGCGCCCGCTGGTGTCCACCATGATGTTTTCGGGCTTTAGGTCTCCATGCACGATATCCAGGCGTTGCAAGCGCCTCAGAGCGCTAACCAGTTGTTGCACCAGATTGCGTACCTGATCCAGTGGTGGCTCCGGATTGAGCTGCATCCACTGGCGCAAGTTTTGCCCGTCTACATATTCCATCACGTGGTAGAGAAACTGACGTTCCTTGCGCGGTGGGAATATTTTGACGATGCCCGGATGATCCAGGCGGCGCCCCGTCCACTCTTCGGCGATGAAGCGTTCGATATATGCGGGATCATCACAGAAGTTCTCGGAGGGTGCCTTCAGTGCGCACAACTGTTCCGGCTCGCCATTTTTCCCTGACTCCATATCCCTGACGAGATACAGGTAGCTGCGGCTACTTGCATGAAGCTCCTGCAATACCTCGTAACCATCAATCTTGTTGCCGGGTTGCAGTGGCGGTGGGAAGGGCAGCTGGCTGGTGGCCACCATCACATCATCGGCCTGTACGCTGTCCACCACATTCACACGACACAACGCCAGGCTCAGATTGTCTTTACTGCCATTGTCCAGCGCTGCTGTGGTCAACGCCTGCGCCGCATCCAGCTGGTGCTCGGCGAGCAATTCGGTGAACTGGCTTCTCGGCAAAAAATCGTGGATACCATCGGTGGTGACGCAGAACAGGTCGCCCGCCTCCAGCGGCTCGCGGCGATAGTCCACCTCGATATGCGCGTCCATACCTAGCGCGCGACTTAAAAAGGTGCGCTCCGGGCCGAGTGCGCGACTGTGATCGCGGGTCAGGCACTCAAGATCGCCATCCCGCAATCGATAAATCCGCGAGTCACCAATATGAATCAGGTGCGCGGTAGAGCCTTTCAGAATCACTGCCGAAAAGGTCGTCAGCCAGCCCCGCTGCACCTCATCGGCACCGCCACTCTGTCGATACAGCCAGCTGTTTAGCGCATGCAGCACCCGCGCACTGGCTTGTTTTACCGACCAGGAATCCGGCGTGCTGTAATAATCGGAAATAAACCCGCTGATTGCCGCCCGTGCCGCTGCACCACCTGCCTCGGCACTACCAACCCCGTCGGCGATCGCCACCATCGAGCCGCGATAACGCAGGTCGCTGCCGGTAGCCCGATAAGCGGCGACAGCATCATCATTGTACTCACGCAGCCCACACTCGCTCGCAGTGGCGAACTCCAGGTTTTCGGAGTTAGAGGCCTTCAGTTCCGAGTCTGACACGGTGGTGGTTTCGCAGGTGTGGTTCAAAATATGCCGTCTAGCGGTTGAAAGGTAGTCGTTAAGCCGGGTGCTACCAAGCCTTTGCTGGACTGTCGAAAAGAGGGACCTTTTCGACAAGCCCCCATGGATGGGTTCACGGCGTGTCCAGCAAAGGCTTGGTAGTGCCCGGCGCCCGAAAAGGTATTCGAAGCGCCGTAAATGTTGGGAGGTCAGGCAACGTCAATCAGTGAAACGCTACCATCTGGCATAACCTCAGCCATCTGACCTTCCGGCTCTGCAAGGAACAGCAAAGTAACAAAGCCAAGCACCGCGGTACCAGCAATCACCAGGAAGAAGGTCTGGTACGAAACCATGCTCAGTACCGTCAGGTAGAACACCGCACCTACGTTGCCGTAAGCACCGGTCATACCCGCGATCTGGCCTGTCAGGCGACGCTTGATCAGCGGTACCACTGCAAACACCGCACCTTCACCGGACTGAACGAAGAAAGAACATGCCATCGCCGCCGCTACCGCCAGATACAGCGGCCATTCCGCATCGATCATACTCATGGTCAGGTAACCAACCGCCAGGCCCGCAGTCAAAATCAACAGCGTGCTCTTGCGACCAAAGCGGTCACTGATCAGACCGCCGGCAGGACGAGACATCAGGTTCATAAAGGCATAGGCGGAAGCCAGCAGGCCAGCTTTTACCGGATCCAGGGTAAAGGTTTCGGAGAAGAACAGCGGCAGCATGGACACAACCGCGAGCTCGGAGCCGAAGGTCGCGAAATACAGAATATTCAGCACCGCAACCTGCTTGAACTGATAGCGATGGATCGGCTCCGGCAGTTTCACGAAGATTTCCTTGTTGATGTCGTAGCACTTCTTCGCATCAAACAGGTACAGCGCGGTAAGTGCCACGTAAATCACCACCGCGACAGACTGCGCCAGCATGCCCACACCAGCGGGGGACAGCTTCCAGGTCAGCAGTGCCAGTGCCGCGTACATGGGGACTTTCATGATCAGCAACAGTACGAAATCGGCGGGGCTGGAAACTTCCATGCCACCGATTTTTTTCGGCTTGAAGTAGGTGCCACCCTTGGGGGTGTCGGTCACGGAGCGGTAGTAGATCACACTGTAAACCAGGGCGATCGCACCGGTGAGGCCGATGGCATAGCGCCAGCCATCGTCACCACCGAACAGTAGGGCGATGGTGGGCAGGGTCATTGCGCCCGCCGCAGAACCGAAATTACCCCAGCCGCCATAAATACCTTCCGCGGTGCCCAGCTGCTTGGCCGGGAACCACTCGGAAACCATGCGAATACCAACTACGAAGCCCGCGCCAATAAAGCCCAGCAGGAAGCGGCCAATCGCCGCCGCGGTAAAACTGTCGGCCAGAGCGAAAATAAAGCAGGGGATACTACCGATGGCCAGCAGCAGTGAATACGTCAGGCGAGGACCATATTTGTCCGTCAACATACCGATAATCACGCGCGCGGGAATGGTCAGTGCCACGTTCAGAATCAGCAGGGTTTTTACCTGTTCCGAAGTCAGCGACAGGCTGTCGGCAATTGCCATCAATAGTGGTGCATGGTTGAACCAGGCAAAGAAGGTAATAAAGAAGGCAATCCAGGTGAGGTGCAGTACCCGGGTTTTTCCCGTAAAGGAAAATAGGTTTAAGGAGTCACTGGACATAATGTTATCCCGTTAGTTCGTGTTCTGAATCTGTCGACTTGCTCGGCAAGGTTCCAAACGGCGGGCATAAAAAAAGCCCACGGGGCACCCTGGCTGCCGCCGGTGGACTTCGTTGTCCTACTAATAACTATGCAATAGCTATTCAATAACTGTGCCATGGTTGTGCGTACATCGGATCGCGGGCTGAAACTGGTGCGCTTTATTGCAAAATAATGGCGCACGCGAGGCGCAACCGTTTCCGATAACGCGTGCTAATGCCTTAGCGCCAGTCAACTATGCGCGGTTGAGGGGCGCAGCTAGATATCGTGTGCGCCCCGTTTTGGTGTGCTTTGGTTGAGGTGGTGCACAATTGTGCACCGAGGGTGGGCGTCTGCGGCGGATACTTACGGGTTCATTCCGTCTCAACAGGCTTTTATTGTGCCTGTGATTTGAGTGTATGGGACTTGAGCGTGTTGGAATGGGGAGTATACCGCTCACGCAGCCGCAGGTAGTCGAGGGTTTGCTGGTAGAGGTCGGAGTGAAAGCGCTCTGCGGTGTCCGTATCTACCGGGGCAATGTTGTTACACAGGGTAAGTAGCTCGCGTGCTTTTTGCAGGGAGGGGCGCCCGTGATCTGTCTGCGGATGGGCGAACAGATGCCAGCCGGTATTCTGCTCCGCGGTCGCGCCCTGTTTACGATACAGTTGATCGTCCAGGGAGGCTGCCACCGCGGCATCGGGCAAGTCGAGATACTCTGGGCGCGCCAGAATGCCCGCTGCATCGCGACGGTTGGTGCGGTCGCTCAGCCATCCACAGGCCTCCAATAGCGCGGCGCGCAACGCCATATGGGATGCCGGATTTGCTGCGTGCCAGCTACGGGTAACCGCGAGTACTTTTTCAGGCATTGCAGGCATCAGGGCGTTGTTTGGCGTCGCGATGACCCCAATACCTTCCTGCGCAGCAAACGTATTCCAGGGTTCACCTACGCAGAAACCATCAATATCCCCGCGGCGCAGGTGGTCCACCATTTGCTCCGGCGGCAATACCTGCAGGCGCACGTCGGTGTCAGGGTTAATCCCGGCGCTGCTTAACCAGTGGCGTAGCTGCAGTGTGTGGCTGGCAAACGGATACACGCTGGCAAACCTGAGTGGTGCGGCATCCACTGTTTGACGGTCAATAAATTGCTTCAGCGCGCTACCGACGCCATCCGCATCGTCAGATTGTGGATTCAGTTTATTGTAGAGGTCGCTGGACAGGGTAATCCCGTTGCCATTGCAGCTCAGGATCAGGCCGCTGAGCAATTCTTCTTCACAGTGCGGCAAGGTTTGATTGAGCGTGAGTGGCATGGGCGCAAGCATCGCGGCTGCATCCGCAGCGCCGCCGATTAACTTGTCCCGCAATGTGGCCCATGAAGTTTCCCGCTGCAGTGTGACTTGCAGCCCATGCTGCTCGAATAGCCCGAGCTCATGGGCGATGATCAGGGGGGCGCTATCTGTCAGGCGCAGATAGAGCAGTTTGAGTTTTGGTTTTTCGACTTGCAGGCTGCTCACGGTATTACTCTCGGCAATCTTTAAAATTCTGGGTCAAATCGCGCTATCTGGCCGGTGTCTGCAGATGCGAGATGATTTGTTCTGCGACATTGCGCATGGTGGAGTTGCTGTTCATCGCCAGGGTACGCAGAGTCTGGTGTGCGGCCTGCTCGCTGATATTTTTGCGCGCCATCAACAACCCCTTGGCGCGCTCAATAATTTTGCGTTCGTCCAGCTGTTGCTGGGTGCGTTCCAGGGATTGCCGCAGTTGTTGATAACTGCGGAACTGTGCCATGGCGATTTCAATCGCTGGCGCGACACGCTCCGCAGACAGGCCTTCTGCCATATAGGCGCTGACCCCGGCGTCCACCGCGCTACTGATGAAGTCTGCGCCGCCGCGGGCAGAGAACATGGCTACTGGCGTCGGGTTGTGCTGGTTGATCACGGAGAGACTTTCAAGAATATCCCGGTCGGGGGATTCGATATCGATCAACACGATATCGGGGCGGTGCTTTTCCACCTGGAACAGAAGGCCTTCGGCACTGGAGAGCTGCGCCAGCAGGTTGTATCCGGCAGCGGTGAGCTGCCCGGACACCATGGCCGCGCGCTCGGTCTGGTCATCGACCAGTAAAATGCTGATGGGGGTGCTTGTCATCGCTTTATCAAAACTTCAACTCGAACTGCAGCCAGAATTTGTCCGTATCGGTGCTGAAGGTGTCAGCATCGTAGGTGGCGTATTTGGCGAGCAGGCCAATATTTTTTGTTATGGCATAGGTCGCTACTAGGTCGAGCTCGTTACCGTACTCGCGACTGAAGCGGTCGCTATAGAATTTATGTAATGTTGCTGCAAACTTAATGCCAGAAATAACCACTGAGCCGCCAGCGTAGTAGTCGCGGATCCCGTCCACGGGGGTGGTCAAGAACTTGTCCGCGTAACCCTGGAACTTGTGCAGCGTGGCCAGAGGGGTTTGAAATGCCCACTGGTTATCGCCTGTGAGCCACTCGGTGCCGACAAAACCCGCAAACTTGTATTTCTGTTCTGGCTTGGTGCCGAATTCAGCGTTGTAGTACTCCGCCCGGTAATCGTAGGGGTTGCGGCCGGTATCGCTCTGGGTGGCGGCGCGCAGATGCCAGCGGAAGGTTTCACAGTCCGCGCTCCACTTGAAGCCGGCGGTGACACTCGCCAACTGGTCAAATTCGTGGAAATCGAGGCTGTAAAAGAAACCGCTGAGGGTATGGTTCGGGCGGACCTTGTAGTTGAGTCGCAGTGCGTTTACTGGCCCGCCTATATCGCCGTCGGCCCCATCGGGACCGAAAATCCGGTTGACGTTCCAGGAGTAGAAGTAGTCGCCCGTGAAGCGGTCGTCGAATGCCCACTCCGCACGTAACGCATCGTACGTTTGTTCATTTTGGCGCCATGCGACGCCACCGATAAAACGCTGGTCGTCGAAATTGATGCGCTGCCGGCCCAGGGTGAGCAGGTTCTTGTTGTGCTTGTAACTCAGCTGGACGCGGTTTACCTCACTGTACTCCGGGTCGGCAATGACCGGGTACTGGGTGCGTCCGTTTTCGGTGTTGTTGAATTTTTCGCTACTGAGATAGGTGACATTGTCCCCTTCCAACAAGAACTCCCAGCCATCCCAGCGGGCGCTGGTCCAGGTTGCGCGGCTGCGCAGGGTGCCCGCCGTTGCATGCTTGGGAAAGGAAACTTCGCGCACATGTTCGTAGCGCGGGCGAAAATTGAGGTCGAAGGTACTGTTGCGAATCATCTCTCCCGGCATTTGCGCGATGTTTTCTTCCGCACCCGTCGCATTGGATGCAGCAAACAGCAGCGCAGCCCCGAGAATTGCGGTAGAGAGCGGAAGGTTTGTGGCGGTCGTCTGGCCTGCACGTGGGCTGGCAAACATGGATATCTCCCTGGATATTCGCGCGCAATAGAAAAGGCCCGGCGGCACGGATTGTGCGGCCGGGCCTCAATGCCACTGGCATAAGGACAATCAAAACTCGTACCAATGGCTGCAAATTTAGTAGAGCGTGTGCCTTGTATGGGGGATTGCATGGAGATTCCTCGTCTTCTGGCGTCCGATTGCGCCCTGAGAGTGCAGAGAAGGGGTGCCGAGGGTGATTTGGTTCAGCTTGGTGCGCAACTGGGTGTTCTGTGCGGCAATGTGGTGCAATGCTCGAGGCAGACCGGGGAGGCCCTTTTGGGCTACATTTTCCAAAGATGAAGTATGCGAAGCTAAAAGGTAGTGATTTTGTTGTATGGTTTCGTCTCGTCTCGATCGTGGCACGCCGGCGCCACGGGGTTCACATGTCAGGATGCAGTAATAAATGACATCGCCATCAGGTCATCAATCAATGCCACGCACGCGGGTGTGCCCGGTTGTGCTCGCGGGTGGACTGTCTAGTCGCATGGGGCGCGACAAGGCGCTGCTAAAATTATCCAATGGGCGTACGTTGCTTGAGCAGGCCAAGCATCAGCTTGAACAGATCGAGCCGCCTGCAGGCATGGAGATGATGGCGCCGCTGGTGAGTGGGCGTCGCCCCGGTGGCATTCCAGACCGGGTAGAGGCCGCGGGTCCGCTCGGCGGGCTCCAGGCCATTGATCAGCACTTGCGCCAGTGGGACCTTGGCTGTGATGCGCTCTTGGTGGTACCGGTGGATATGCCTCTGCTATCGCCTGGCCTGCTGGAACAGCTGTGTGCAGCTGGGCAGACCGTAGAGCAAGCGGTGTGTTTTGGCGACTACTTCCTGCCGTGCTGGCTTCCGCTTGGCGCGCGCAGTCGCAAGTACCTGGATGCGGCGGCTGCAGGCAATGCGATTGCTTCTGTCCGCGCCCTGTTCGGTTTTATCGGCTGTGTGCAACTGCCTGCCCCGGAAGGCGACTGGCATGTGAACCTGAACCGGCCGGAGGACTACAGCCAACTGCTGGGGTAGAGCAAGGCAAGGATAGACGCCATTTGCAGGCGGGTGACTGCCAGTTTGTGGGTCGTGGGGTGGATTCGAATTGAGGTATTTATATTCGAATGTTGTTACAGAACACGCGCTTCTCTCTCACCGGCAAACGCCTGCGGAGCCTGTTTACGGCCATCTTTGTTACCGCAGCCGCAGTTGCCCTGTCCAGTTGCGGCGAGCGCACCCCGCAGGTGCTGCGAATAGCGGTAGATGCCAGCTTCCAACCCGCGCTGGAGGCTTTGCGACCATCTTTTGAGCGGCATTGCCGCTGCCGCCTAGAGGTCACAGCGGGTGCTAGCGGTCTGCTATACAGCCAGATCCGCGCTGACGGTGTGGAGCACCCCTTCGACCTGTTTCTCTCCGCCGATATGGCGCGCCCGGTTTTGCTGGAGAAGGCTGGCCTTATCGTGCCTGCCAGTCGCCAAACCTATGCGCGTGGACAGTTGGCGGTATGGGCCAGCACGAAGATCTCCACCAACAAATCTTCCGGGTTCTCTACCCTTGCTACGCTCGCGACACATAACGCAGCCGGCGCCACCCTTACCCCTCGACAGCTGATCCTGTTGCTGGGCCGCGGTAAACATAAACTGGTGGTGGCGGATCCCCAGCTCGCGCCCGATGGCGATGCGGCGGTCAAGATGCTGAAGAAGTTGCGGCTGTGGCCGCGGGTAAAGAATCGAGTGGTCTACGCGGGGCATTCGGGGCACGCGCAGATCATGTTGCATCAGGGGGAGGGCGACCTGGGATTGATTCCCTACGGCCAGGCTCTGGCATCTGGGCGCAGTGCCCAATTCATGCGAATCCCTCATCAATTCCACCCGCCGCTGGAACAGCAGCTGGTGATCTTGCGGAGCACCCGCAAGCGGAACCTGGCAATCCGTTTCCTGCAATATGTGCGTTCTGACCCGGTACAGGCGCAATTACTCCCGCTAGGTTTTTTACCTGCTAAAACCCGGTAAAGCGCCATATAAAATATCGTTGCAGGAGAAATCGATTTATCCGGGGCACGTAATATCCGACACCGATCCTCCTGCAGATATTGGTTTTATCTGATACCTATTCCAAAGCCGCATCGATTTAATATCAAAGGGTTATTCTTTAACGAAACGGTTTGGAATAGTTAATTAAATAATCCTTTATATGAGCCGTCGTCAGTCTCTTAGTGCTTTTTTGTGCCAACTTTTTCATTTGCCATCTTGCATGCGCAAAAGTGCTTATTGTCATGATATATATGTTTTTGGGGTGTTTTTTCGTTTCGCATGTAACTGAAACTGCTATTTTTCACACAAATTTCGATATCTTTAATAAATTTCCTCAAAACGAGTAATAAGAATCCTCTATTTCCGTCGTCGAAATTTATTTTCTTTAATGCAGCGACTTACCGAAAAGGTTTTAATTTCCTTGGAAACTATTTTTTCCGGGGCGGGCCTGTCTTTGCCTTTTAATTTGTTGTCTCGGGGTTACCCGAATAAAAGGCGGTACTGGCGGAATTAAATTCGGCGGTAATTTTTTGTCCTGCACAGGACAGCCCAAATCTCTGTTTTGAGTCTTGGGTATATAACAACGACAAATTTTTAACGGGAGCACAAACGGTGATTATTGCCATACCAAAGGAGACCGCGCCTGGAGAGTCGCGGGTTGCGGCAACGCCAGCCAGCGTGAAGCGATTGCAGTCGCTGGGCTTTGACGTTGCCATTGAGCAGGGTGCCGGAGAGGGAGCCAACTTCCCCGACGCAGAATATGAACAGGCCGGGGCCAAGTTGTGTGCCAGCGCGCGCGACTGTCTGGGCCAGGCCGATATTGTACTGAAAGTACAACAGCCGAATGACGCCGAGCTGGACCTGATCCCCAGCGGAGCCACCCTGGTAGCGTTCCTGAAGCCAGCGCAAAACGAAGCGCTGCTCAAGAAACTGGCAGACAAGAACATCAACGCACTGGCGGTGGAGTCTATTCCGCGTATTTCCCGCGCGCAGAAAATGGATGCCTTGAGCTCCATGGCCAACATTGCCGGTTATCGCGCGGTGATTGAAGCGGCCCATGAGTTCGGCCGCTTCTTTACCGGCCAGATTACCGCTGCGGGTAAAATCCCGCCCGCCAAGGTATTGGTGATCGGCGCCGGTGTTGCGGGCCTGTCCGCCATCGGTACCGCCAAGAGTATGGGGGCCATCGTGCGCGCCTTCGATACCCGCCCGGAAGTTCGCGAGCAGGTCGAGTCCATGGGTGCCGAGTTCCTCACCGTCGAAATCGAAGAAGACGGTTCCGGCACTGGCGGTTACGCCAAGCAAATGTCGAAAGAATTTATCGACGCGGAAATGGCCCTGTTCCGCGAACAGGCCAAGGAAGTGGATATCGTTATCACTACCGCGCTGATCCCCGGCAAGCCGGCACCGAAGCTGTGGCTGGCGGACATGGTCGACACCATGGCCGATGGTTCCGTGGTCGTCGACCTGGCTGCGGAGATGGGCGGTAACTGTGATTTCACCGAAGCCGACAAGAAGGTTGTGAAGAGTGGTGTAACCATTCTTGGTTACACCAACCTGGCCAGTCGCGCAGCCACCCAGTCCTCGACGCTGTATGCGACTAACCTGTGTCACCTGTTGACCGATATGACGCCGGAGAAGAATGGCGCGATCGAGATCAACTTCGAAGACGAAGCCATTCGCGGTGCCACCGTGGTGAAAGAGGGTGAAATTACCTGGCCACCCCCCGCGCCAAAAATTTCTGCCGCGCCCCAGCAAAAGCAGCCGGAGCCGCAGATCGAAGTGGAGCCGAAGCCGGAGAAGAAGTCGTCACCCCTGTCTCTGGTGGCCTTCTGGGCTGTTGCCGGTGGCTTGCTGCTGGCACTGGGTAAGTCTGCCCCGGCGGACTTCGTGGCCCACTTTACCGTGTTTGTTCTGGCCATCTTTATCGGCTGGCAGGTGATCTGGAATGTATCCCATGCCCTGCACACCCCGCTGATGAGTGTGACCAACGCCATCTCGGGCATTGTGATTATCGGTGCCCTGTTGCAGGTGGGGGCTACAGGTTCCTTCCTGGTAACCGTAATGGCGTTTGTGGCGGTACTGGTTGCCAGTATCAACATCTTCGGTGGTTTCTTCGTAACCCACCGTATGCTGAAAATGTTCCGTCGATAAGGAGAGGCTGACATGAGTAGCGTAATTTCAATGGCATACCTCTTCTCCGCGGTGATGTTTATCCTGAGCCTCGGTGGATTGTCTGCGCACGAGACCGCAAGGCGCGGTAACTACTACGGCATGGTGGGCATGGCCGTGGCCATCATTGCGACCATCGCCGGTATCACTTCCGGCGCCTACCTGCCGGTGGCCATTGCCATGGGCGTGGGAGCGGTGATTGGGATCCACCTAGCGCGCAAGGTCGAGATGGCCGCGATGCCCCAGCTGGTGGCATTACTGCACAGCTTTGTCGGCCTGGCCGCGGTATTGATTGGCTGGGGCGGCTACCTGGACCCGCGTATCAATCTGGAAGGTGCTGCACACATTGTGCATAACTCCGAGATCTATATCGGTGTGTTTATCGGTGCCATTACCCTGACCGGCTCCATCGTTGCCTTCGGCAAATTGCAGGGGCTGATTTCCGGTAAGCCCCTGATGTTGCCGGCTCGCCACTGGTTGAACCTGATCGCCCTGGTGTTCTGCGTGGTGCTGGGTGCTCAGTTCATCCCCGCGGACGTGAGCAATGCCACCATCATCAACCTGCTGGTGATGACAGGTATCGCGCTGTTGCTGGGTATCCACCTGATCGCCGCCATCGGCGGTGCGGATATGCCGGTGGTGATTTCCATGCTGAACAGTTATTCCGGTTGGGCCGCTGCGGCGACCGGCTTTATGTTGAGCAACGACCTGCTGATTGTTATCGGTGCCCTGGTTGGCTCCTCTGGTGCCATCCTCAGTTACATCATGTGTCGCGGCATGAACCGTTCCTTTGTCAGCGTGATTCTGGGCGGCTTCGGTTCCGATGGTGAAGTGGCCGGTGGTGACAGTGAAGTCGAAGGTGAGGCGGTCGCGACCACCCACGATGAGTTGGCGGATGACCTGAAAGCAGCCAAGAACATCGTTATCGTTCCCGGCTTTGGTATGGCGGTAGCCCACGCGCAGCAGGCGGTAAGTGACCTGACCGACAAGCTGCGCAAAGCGGGTAAAACCGTGCGTTTCGGCATCCATCCGGTGGCGGGCCGTTTGCCCGGACACATGAACGTACTGCTGGCGGAAGCCAATGTGCCCTACGACATCGTGCTGGAAATGGAAGAAATCAACGATGACTTCCCGGAAACCGACCTGGTGCTGGTCATCGGCGCGAACGACACGGTGAACCCCGATGCCGTGGAAAAACCCGGTTCGCCCATCGCTGGCATGCCGGTGCTGGAAGTGTGGAAGGCTGGAAAAGTTGTTGTACTGAAACGTTCCATGGCGTCCGGCTACGCCGGTGTGGCCAACCCGCTGTTCTACAAAGACAACTCGCGCATGCTGTTTGGCGACGCGAAGGAAAGTCTGCAGAGCGTGCTGGGCAAGATGAATCCGGCCTGATTACTCTGACCTGATTACTTAGACCTGACTCGCTCAAAAAACGGCCCCCGCAAGGTGGGCCGTTTTTTTTGCCTGAATGTTGACGACGGTCACAATGCGCCGGGGTTTTACCGGGGTG
>NZ_AFPJ01000021.1 GCF_000220505.1 Microbulbifer agarilyticus S89
CATGGCGGCGACAATCACTTGCTCCGCCGCGCCTTTTTCAAACAATGCGGTAGCCAGTTGCGAGATGCCCTGTCGCGATGTGCGTTCGCTCATACCGATAAGCACAACGCCGTTTCCCACCGGCATGACATCGCCACCTTCCACCGTCGCGAGCCCAAAATTCTTATCTGGATCTCCCCACCAGAACTCGAAGGTCTCCTTGGTGAACATTGGATGGAATTTGTAAATAGCGGTGGTGAGGAAGGTTTCCTCTTTGCGTGCCGGCCAGTAAAGGGGGTTGAGGGTGACTCCGCCGTAGAGCCAGCATGTGGTGTCGCGTGTATAAAGGGTATTTGGTAGCGGCGGCAGTAAGTATTCAGTCGCGCCATGGGCCTCGCGGGCAAGCTCCATAAAGTCCGATTTGGAGAATTCGTCCGGCAAGTCGATTACCGATAGACCACCGATAAGGTACTCCGCGAGCTCTCGAGGTTCGAGGCTTTCCAGATAGCCCCGGGTATCTTCCATCATGCCCAGGCCCACGTTGTTGGGCGTGACCTTGCGATCAAGCAACCACTTGCGCGCTGCCGGTATCGCGACGGTCTCGGCAAGCAGGTTATGCATTTCAACCACGTCAATGTCGAAGTCGCGCATCTTGGTCATGAAGTCGAAATGATCACGCTTCGCGTTTTGTACCCACAGGACATCGTCAAACAGCAGATCGTCGCAGTTGGTCGGTGTCAGGCGAGTATGCGCGAGACTTGGAGCACACACCAACACTTTGCGCAGTTTACCCACCTCCGAGTGCACACCGAGGGTGGCGTCAGGCTTTGCCTTGGAACTGGCCATGAAGGTTCTCTCTCTACAGGACAATGGCACCGGTTATCAGTGCGTAGATGCCGACAATGGCACCGAGCAAGATCAGGGAAAAAAGTAAAGTTTCTTTGCCGGTGAATATGCGTTGCTTCACTCCGCGCCGCGCCAAAACAAAAAGTAATGTGCCCGGGGCAAACAGGATGCACGACAGTAAAGCGTACTCGAGTCCGCCGGCGAGAATCATAAAAAAGGTATACAGTGTTGCGAGCATACCAATGACCCACTCGCGCCTGCGTACTCCCGGTGCGTCGGACTCATAGGTCTCGCCGGTGAACGCTAGTTTTAGTCCATAGCCTGCGACCAGCAGGTAAGGAATTAAGGTCATGGAGCTGGTCAATTCCAGTGTCAGGTCAAAAGCATACTGGGCGAAGATGGTAAGAATCAGGAAAAGTTGTACCAGGGAGTTGGTCAACCACAGCGCGGTAGAGGGCACGCCATTTTGGTTTTCGTAGCCAAAGGCCTTCGGTACCAGATCGTATTTTGATGCGGTGAACAGCGCCTCCGCACAGAGCAGTGTCCATGCGAGATAGGCTCCGAGGACCGAGACAATCAACCCGGCACTCACGAATACAGCGCCCCAGGTGCCAACCACCGCCTGTAATACACCGGCCATTGAAGGTTGACGCAATTCCGCTATCTCGGGTCGCAGCATTACCCCGTAGGGCAGTAGGGTAACGAGAATCATCAGGCAGAGTACGCCGAGAAAACCCATCACGGTTGCCCAGCCGACATCCGCGCGATTTTTCGCATAACGCGAGAATACGCTGGCACCCTCCACACCGATAAATACAAAGACCGTAACCAGCATTGTGCGGCGCACCTGCCCCAGCACATCGTTCATGTCATAGTCGCCACCGCCCCAAAAGTTATCAATGAACAGGTCTTTCTTGAAGGCAACGGCGACAATAATTATGAATAGGATAATTGGAATTATCTTGGCTACGGTAACGATCTTGTTAATTGCCGCCGCCTGTTTAACCCCGCGTAAAATCATAAAGTGGATGGACCACAAGATAATTGAGGAGATGGCGACTGCGGGAATGGTGTTGCCCTCACCAAAGGCTGGAATGGCTGCACCCAGGGTGGATTTGATAAGTACGAAGTAGGTGGTGTTGCCGAGGCAACTGCCCGCCCAAAAGCCGAATGCCGCCATGAAACCGATGTAATCGCCGAAGCCGTCTTTCGCATACGTAAAGATACCGGCATCGAGGTCTGGCTTGCGTATCGCGAGCGTCTGAAAAACGAACGCCAGCATTAACATACCGGTACCGGCGATACCCCAGGCAATCAGGGCGCCGAAAGGCCCGGTCGCATTGGCGAAGGTTGCAGGAAGGGAAAAAATGCCGGCGCCAACCATTGAGCCGACCACCATTCCCATCATGGTCGTGCGCGTCAGATTTTGTTGGGGCTCAGTGCTCATATGGACTCACGGCGGATTAATCGCTGTGTTCAGTGTAGTTGTGGCGCTGAATCTGGCATCTGGTTCGTCGAATCTGATTTGTTATGAATCGCGTTGTGGATATAGCGAATTAGTTTCCAGTCGCTCGCAATGTACGAATCTGTCCAACGCTTGCCAGCGTGAAGTAGCCATACAGTCCAATGATGGATATTGCATAGGCGATTGCGGCACCGGTGGCGCCAAGCCTTGGCACCAGGATCAGTAACAGCAATACCTGGCCGACGGCCGCGGCGGGCATAGCGGGAAAGATTCGTCGACTCTGCCTGGTGTGCTTGAGGAGGATTGGTGATACGCCCATCGCCACGCTGGCGGAGGTGGCAAACGCCAGGATGCGGAATGCTGTTGCACCTTCGGTGGCAAAGCTCGGGCGAAATAGTCCGAGTATTTCCTCTGCGAATGTCAGTGATAGTGCAAGATACAGCGAGAGCGCTGGCACCAGCCAGTACAGGCGTTGCCTGAGCAGGCGCCCAATCGCCGCGTATTTTTTTTGCTCCAGGATGATCGATAATTCTCGCGCGTAGAGTCGATTGGTTGCGGCGGCCAGAATTGTGGCGAGTGCCGCGGTGGCAATTGCAGCCGCATAGGCCCCGGTGACGGCAGCTGAGGGCTGCAGCCAGTCGAGTAAGATAATGGCGATATGGGCAATCACACTCATTGCCAGCCGATACAGCCAAAATGGCAAGGTATCGCGGCGCCAGCAATCAGTCATTACCCGTTGCGTATTCCGCGTTGCCTCCAGCGGCCATGCTCGCCTAAGCCAGAGTGCTGACAGCATGAGTCCGATGCACCAGGCTGCCAGCCAGCAGGCGATGCCGGAAGCGCCTGTTGGGTACACCGGGCTGAGTAACACGCAAATGATAAGCAGCAGCGTGATTAACGGTACGACAAGGTGGGTGACTGCGGCCGCTTGTACCCAATGTCCCGTCGCGCTGATCGCCGCACACAAAAAATAGGTCGCCACACCGAATGGTAGGGCGAGCAGGCTGTAGTGGATCGCGGTGAGAGTATCTTGTGAATATTCGCGTAGGTTATACGCCCACAGCCATGTGGCTAGGGCTACGATCCCGGAGCCAATCATCAGGCGAGTCAATGCAAAACAGATATAGCGGTATGCGTGGCCGTACTGTCTTGCCGCAAACTTTCCCGGGATGAAACGCAGTGCATACTTGTCCAGGCCCTGGGAGGTAAGTGCAAGGATCAACAGGAATACCGCAGCAGCAAGTACATAGCTCTCATAGTTATCAATAGAGAGGCTGCGTGCCAGCAGTAAGTTGATCAGGAAGATGGTGCCGTGCCCCAAAAAAGCGATGAGCGCCAGTTTTCCAACTTCTGCGAAATGTGCCCGCTTGGATGAGATCAACATTGGTTTGCATGTTCTCGCTGCAGGTTCTTGCTGCTGGTTTTTGTAGCCGCGCGTGGAACACTCTGGTCAAGTACTCCTGTGCCACAGTTTAGGCGGCGATGGGATTTCGGTTTTTCTATGGCTAACGGTATTTCAGTGCGTCGCTTTTTGACGCTCATTTATTCCCAGCAGGCAACTTGGGGGAGTGCGCCATCTATAGTTGAAAAATGAGTTTCAGTGCAATTCGTGTTGTGTGTAGCTGATGTTTAAGCTTTTTCCCCTGCCATTGGTGGTCGTTGTTTCCCTGGCGTTGGCTCTTGTCGCATGCGGGGACCGGGGTAATGAAGAGCCGCCTGCCAAAGCACCACCGGTAGAAGTGCTCGCTGTGCGCAAACATCAGGTCGTCCCCCGTTATGAATATGTCGGGCGGGTAGAGGCGACCGATGAGTTCAAGGTACGGCCACGGGTCGAGGGCTACATTGAAAGTCGCGATTTTGTGGAAGGGCAGTTGGTGCAAAAGGGCGAGCTGCTCTATCAAATCGACCCCAAACCCTATATCGCGGCACTGGATAATCAGCGAGCAAACCTCGCCCAGGCCCGCTCAGCGTTGCGTGTCTCCGAGCGCAACTATCGCCGTGGATTGCAACTTGTGAAAACCGGCGCCATCAGCCAGGTGCAGATGGATGAGCTCACCGGCAAGTTTGAAGCAGCCGAGTCCACCGTGGCCGCCGCCCAGGCGGATCTCGAGGCTGCGCAGCTCAACCTTTCCTACACCCAGATCCGCGCGCCGTTGACGGGTCTGATTGGCCGCTCGGAATTCACCGAGGGTTCCCTGGTGGGGCCCGCCACCGATCCACTTACTTCGATTGTGCGCATGGACCCGATCTACGTCACCTTCGAGGTGCCGGAGAATCGCCTGTTTGCGGTGCAGGAGGAGCAGGAACGCCGCCGGCAGACGGGTGAGAGACCCGTCGAGCGGGAAATTCAAATCAAGCAGCCCGACGGCAAGTTTTATCCTTACCCCGGCATTATCGTGTTTATCGACAACCAGATTGACCAGGCGACCGGTTCTGCTCTGGTGCGCGCGCGTTTTCCCAACCCCGAGCGTTTGCTCGTGCAGGGGCAGTTTGCCCGGGTGGTGATCAGTGTATTCGCCGGCGCTGATGCCATCAAAGTGCTGGTACCGCAAGCCGCAGTGCTGGAAGACATGCAGGGGCGTTTCGTGTACGTGGTGGACGATAACGACATCGCTCACAAACGCTATCTGGAGCTGGGGCAGCGCGAGAATGAGTTGTGGGCAGTGGAAGAGGGCCTCAAAGCCGGTGAGCGGGTCATTGTGAATGGGCTGCAGCGGGTGAGTCCCGAGAAACCGGTCACCCCACAAAATTCGGCCCTCGACCCTTACAAAGATCTCAAGGTGGAGAAACCACCGCAGGTGGAAAGCCCGCTGGAGCAGATTCGCGCGGGCGATATCCCCGCGGAGGAGCGGCGCGAAGCGGGTGCACGCGACGGTGCGGATATCGAACAGCTGCAGGAGGAGATGCGCCGCGGCGCAGAGGGCGAGGGTAAGGAGAAATCCAAAGAGTCCGACGCCTATTTTGATGGTAAATAGTTACCGGCTAACCGTGACGGTCGGCGATAAGTGACTGCCGACTAATTGCCGACTATCGGAGAGTGAATAGCACACCAGTGAACAGGGAAAGCGCTAGTGATTAGCGCGACGTTTATCCGCCGTCCACGCTTCGCGCTGGTGATCTCTATTCTGATCTCCCTGGCGGGGATCCTCTCGTTACCACTACTCCCTATCGCCCAGTATCCAGAAATTTCCCCGCCCACGGTGGTGGTGACTGCCAACTACTCCGGTGCCAGTGCCGAAGTCATGCGTGACAGTGTTGCGATTCCCATTGAGGCACAGGTCAATGGGGTGGAGGGCATGACGTATATGACCTCCACCAGTAGTAACGACGGTACCTACAGCCTCACGGTGACATTTGAGAGTGGTTACGACGGCGACATTGCTCAGGTAAACGTGCAGAACCGGGTGCAACAGGCCACACCAAGCTTGCCTGCTGAAGTGAACCGCAGTGGGGTCACCGTCGAGAAAAAGTCCAATACCATCCTGTTGGTGGTAAATCTCGTCTCCGAGGGGGGGGAATTCGACTCCCTGTTCCTGTCCAATTACGCGGAGATATTTATCCGTGACGAATTGACGCGAATCGATGGCGTCAGTGATGTGGATATTCTTGGGTCCCAGCAATACGCCATGCGCCTGTGGCTGAATCCGGACAAGATGGCCGCGCTGGATGTGACGGCGAATGATGTCATTGCCGCGGTGGAAGCCCAGAACCTGCAGGTGGCCGCGGGCAAGATCGGTGCGCCGCCGATTCGCTCGGATCAGCAGTTTCAATACAGCATCCTCGCCGAAGGCCGTTTAGTGGACGCAGAGGAGTTTGAGAATATCAGCCTCCGCTCCTCACCCGAGGGCGCTATCGTGCGCATGAAGGATATCGCGCGGGTGGAACTGGGCAGTGCCAGTTACAGTGCCTTTGGTGAGCTGGACGGCAAGCCGTCCGCGGTTATTGCCGTGTATCAGCTGCCCGATGCCAATGCCATGGATGTGGCGACCAATATCCGCGCGAAAGTAGACACCCTGGCAGAGCGTTTCCCCGATGGCCTGCAGGCCAAGATTATCTACGACACCACCACTTTTGTTAGTGAGTCGATCAAGGAAGTGGTCATCACACTGGTCATCGCACTGCTGCTGGTGATCATTGTCGTGTATGTGTTTTTGCAGGACTGGCGCGCAACCCTGATACCAGCCATTGCCATTCCTGTGTCGCTGGTGGGAACCTTTGCGGTGATGCTGGCCCTCGGGATGAGCATCAATACGGTGACGCTATTTGCGCTGATCCTCGCCATTGGCATTGTGGTGGATGACGCGATTATTGTGGTGGAGAACACCCAGCGGCTCATGGGTGAAGGGCTCGCGCCGAAAGACGCGGCGATGGAATCCATGCGCGAGGTCACCGGCCCGGTGGTCGCCACCACGGCGGTGCTGTTCGCGGTGTTTGTGCCGGTCATGTTGATGCCGGGGCTGACCGGTAAAATGTATCAGCAGTTTGCGATCACCATTGCCATATCGGTGTTTATTTCCAGTGTGAATGCACTGACCTTGAGCCCGGCGCTAAGCGCGATCTTGTTGCGCCCACCCAAGGACGATGGTGGGCAGGGCGAGAATAGCCGAGGCATCTTCGGCTTTTTCAACAAATTTCTGCATGGCGCGACAAACCTGTATGTAAAAATCGTACGTTTCTGTGTGCGCAGGCCACTGATCGGGCTTGGAACGATTTTTGGATTGAGTGCCTTCTGTTTCTGGCTGTTTTCCGCTGTGCCCACTGCCTTTATTCCTGACGAAGATCAGGGCTATTTCATGATGAATGTGCAGCTGCCCGATGGCGCATCACTGGAACGCACGACACCGGTGGTGAGGAAGCTGAGCGACGACATTCGCCAGTTGGATGGCGTGGCGCATGTGATGGCGGTGCCCGGATACAGTTTGCTGTCGAACAGCCTCGCTTCCAATACGGCGTTCATGATTGTGATCCTTCATCCCTGGGATGAGCGCGAGGCACCAGAGTTAAATCAGTTTGTCATCCTCGACAAGGTGCAAAAAATGGGTGCCGCGGTGCCCGAAGCGCAGATCCAGGCATTTCCCGTGCCCGCGCTCCCGGGTTTGGGCACCATAGGTGGCTTTGAATTTGTGCTGGAGGATTTACAGGGGCGCGAAATCCAGGAACTGGCGGGCGTGCTGTACGCGGTATTGGGCGAGGCGAATCAGCGCACGGAGATTGCCCAGGCATTTACCACTTATCAGGCGGCCTCACCTCAGCTTGAACTCGAAGTCGACAAAGACAAGGCACATATTCTGGGATTGCGGCTATCGGATGTGTATCTCACATTGCAGACGTATCTGGGTAGTTATTACATCAATGACTTTAACCGTTACGGCAAGGTGTTTAAGGTATTGGCGCAGGCCGATGCGCAATTTCGCGATAGCGAGGACGACCTCACCGGATTCTTTGTGCGCGCCAACAGCGGCGGGCTGGTACCGGTCAGCTCGGTTGCCGAAGTCGCACCCGTGGTCGCTCCGCAGACGGTACAACGCTACAACATGTATAACAGTGTCACCATTAATGGTGGACCGGCGCCGGGCTATTCCAGCGGCGAGGCCATGAATGCCATGGAGGAAATCGGCAAGCAACTGCCTGAAGGCTACGCCTATGAGTGGACGGGGCAGAGCCTCGAAGAAATCAGTGCCGGTAACCTGGCCCCAATTCTGTTTTCATTGGCCGTACTGTTTGCCTACCTGTTTCTGGTGGCCCAGTACGAGAGCTGGAGCATCCCGATCGCGGTGCTGCTGGCGATCCCGGTGGCGATTTCCGGTGGCCTGTTTGCCAACTTTGTGATGGGGCATAACAACGACCTCTACACACAGATCGGCCTGGTATTGCTGATCGGTATTTCCGCCAAGACTGCGATCCTGATGGTGGAGTTTGCCGCGGTGCAGCGTGCATCAGGCAAAAGTATTGAAGAGTCGGCACTGGAGGCTACACGCCTGCGTTTCCGCGCGGTACTGATGACGGCGCTGGCGTTTGTGCTGGGAATCTTCCCGTTAGTGGTGGCCACTGGCGCAGGTGCAGCAAGCCGGGTGTCCCTTGGGCTTGCGGTATTCGGCGGTATGCTTGCAGCAAGTATTGTTTCTACCTTCCTGGTACCAATTTATTTTGCGCTGGTGCAGTCTGTGCGGGAGAAGTTAACTGGCCACACGGGTTCTGGCGGCCAGGGAGAAAGTGAAGATTCTGCGACCTGAGCCGTTGTAGAGCAGCTGTAGAGTAGCTGTAGAGCAGCGCAATAACGCGGTATAGTGTGTTTAGAGCGGTAGGCAGGAGTACGCCGGTACGGCGCAAATCGTACAAGCATGTTGGATCTTATCGAAAAGCGTTTCGCTAAAATCAAAGACGAGCTGCACGCACGGGTGCCCAGCGGCTCCAACCTGCATGGTCATGCGGCGGTGTTGCTCGCGCTGACCGATGAAGAAGACCCGCAGGTCATTTTGACCCTGCGCTCCCAGCATCTGTCCAGCCACTCCGGCGAAGTGTCGCTTCCCGGGGGGCGTTGGGACGATACCGATCCTTCCCTCGAATATACCGCACTGCGTGAGACGCACGAAGAAATCGGCTTGCCTGCAGATCAGGTGCGCGTGCTCGGCCCGCTGTGGACACGCACTACCCGCTGGCAGGTGGAAGTCACCCCCTGGCTCGGTATCGTGCCCGCCAACGCAGCCCTGACGCCAAACCCCGGAGAGCTTGACGCGATTTTCCGCGTTCCCCTGTCGTGGTTTTTCGATGATCCGCGTATTCGCACCGACCGTATTACCATCGATAAGCGCCGTATCTATTTGCCCGCCTATAAATACCAGGGCTATGAGATCTGGGGGTTTACCGCCGGGGTTCTGACAGAATTCCTGGTGCGCGTACTGGATGCACCCATTGGGCGCAGAGATGACGTGCCCGTCCGGGCCCTGAGTGAGAACCAAGACTCGTAGCGAAGCGCCCGCAACCGTGAGTGGGGCAATTGGGTATACTGCGCGCCTGATTGACCGAGATTGCCCATGCCCAGACCCAAGTCCGCGGTCGCTCTGGAGGATGTACACTGGAGCGCCCTGAAAACCCTCTTCCCCTACCTGTTAGAGTTCAAACGCCCGGTAATACTGGCGCTGATGTGTCTGGTGGGCGCCAAAGCCGCCAGTGTTGGCCTGCCGTTCCTGCTGAAGCATATCGTGGACGACCTGGACCAGGCCGGCGGCGTGGCCGCGGCGATCGCCCTGCCATTGGGGTTATTGCTCGCCTATGGATTCGTGCGTTTCGCCTCGGTCCTGTTTGGTGAACTTCGCGATACTATTTTCGGCCGGGTAACCGAGCGCGCGCAGCGTCGTGTTGGGCTGGAAGTGTTTCAGCACCTGCACAAGCTCGATCTCGACTACCACCTCAACCGCCGCACTGGCGGTCTGTCGCGGGATATCGAACGCGGCAATTCCGGCATCGGCTTCCTGATGCGCTTCATGGTGTTCAATATTGTGCCAACCCTGGTTGAGATTCTGATGGTGGTGGGTTTGCTGTGGTGGAACTATAACGCCAGCTTTGCCCTGCTGGTGTTAGGTGCGGTGGTCGCTTACATCAGCTTTTCCGTCGTCGCCACAGAGTGGCGTACGCGCTTTGTGCGCGAACTAAATCAGGCCGAATCCCAGAGCAGCAGCCGCGCGGTCGACAGCCTGCTGAATTACGAGACCGTGAAATATTTCGGTAACGAGCAGCATGAGGCGCAACACTACGATCACGAGCTGGCCGCCTGGGAGCAGGCGCGGCGCAAGAACCGCTTGTCGTTGTTTGGGCTGAATGCCGGCCAGGCCTTTATCACGGCCGCCGCCATGTGTGGCGCTATGGTGATGGCAGCGGTCAACGTCACCAATGGCACCATGACCATTGGTGATTTTGTCCTGATCAACGCCGTCATGATGCAGATCTTTATCCCGCTGAACTTTCTCGGTTTTGTGTACCGGGAGATGAAAGGTGCCCTGGCCAATATCGAAAAGATGTTTTCCATTCTCGACGTCAAGCCGGCGATCGAGGATGTTCCGTCGGCTGCGGACCTCGACGTACAACAAGGCGGTATCGAATTTCGCGATGTGCATTTTGGCTATGGTGCCGACCGTGAAATCCTCAAAGGGGTCAGCTTTCGTGTAGCGCCTCGGGAAAAGGTTGCGATTGTTGGCGCCAGTGGCGCGGGCAAGTCGACGTTGTTCAAGTTACTGTTTCGATTCTACGACGCTACCGGTGGCAGCATCCTGGTGGATGGGCAGGATATTCGCGAAGTTGGGCAGGATTCCCTGCGCCGGAACATCGGTGTGGTGCCCCAGGATACGGTGCTGTTCAATCAGTCAATTCATGAGAACGTGCGTTATGGTCGTGTCGATGCCACTGATGAAGAGGTGGCAGATGCCATCCGTCACGCGCAGCTCGACGACTTCATCCGCCAGCTGCCGGAAGGTGCCGGTACTGTGGTGGGGGAGCGCGGCTTGAAGCTCTCCGGGGGCGAAAAACAACGTGTGGCCATTGCCCGGGCAATCCTAAAGCACCCACCGATTATGGTGTTTGACGAGGCGACTTCCAGTCTGGATAGCCACTCAGAGCAGGGTATCCTGCGTGCGTTACAGGAAATTTCTCAGGAGCAGACCACGTTGGTTATCGCGCACCGCTTGTCCACTGTGGTGGATGCGGACCAGATTCTGGTAATGGATCAGGGGCGTGTGGTGGAGCAAGGGAATCATCGGCAGCTCATCGAAGCTGATGGCCACTATGCCGCCCTGTGGCGCATGCAACAACAGGAGCGGGCCCGCGAACAGGGACCGGAAGCTGCGACAGCCTCACCTGGCTCGCCCTGACATCTTTGCCCTTGCATCACACCCGGATACCTCACCCTGATACCTCGCCCGGATAGTGCGCGGATAGAGTACTGTCACTTGTTGGCGTGAATTGTGTTTTCTCTGGCCAGTTCACGCCACGCAAATTTCTTAATTTGCCCATAATTGCAGTCGAATATTCGGTGCCGTGCGCAAGCCTCCAATACGGTGGACATCTTTACACACCATATTTAATGTGGCGCGCACAAATAACGAAAACCCTGGGCGTGAATCTGCATGAAACCTGTACTCTTTGCTGCGTCGGCTCTGGCGCTTGTCCTTGCTGCCGGCTGTTCTTCCGGTGATAAATCCTCCACCACCAAAAAGCAGGACGCGCCTGCCGAAACGACGGCACAACAGGCTGTGGATCCAGCGCAGCAAGCCGTGCAGCCCGCCACCGGCCCGCAGGCGGGCGGTATCGCAGAAGGCGTGGACCCTTCCCGTTTCAATATTTATGCACCGGTGGAGCTAAATGCCGACCTGTCCTCCCTGTCGGACAACCAACGTCAGCTGATTGGCAAACTGATCGATGCGAGCAAGATCATGGATCAGTTGTTCTGGTTGCAGTCTTACGGTCCGGCGCAGGAATTGCTCAGTGGTATCGATGACAGCGCCGCGCGTAAATTCGCTGAAATCAATTATGGTCCCTGGGACCGCCTGAACGACAACAAGCCGTTTATTGCCGGCTATGGGGATAAGCCGCTGGGTGCCGAGTTCTACCCGGAAGACATGACCAAGCAGGAGTTTGAGGCCTGGCAGCAGCCCGGCAAAGACGGCCTCTACTCACTGGTGCGCCGCGATGAAAGCGGCAAACTGACCCTCATTCCATACCACCAAGCCTACAAGGCGGAGCTGGAAAAAGCGGCCACGCTATTGCGTGAGGCAGCCGCGCTGGCGGAAGATGCCGAGTTTGCCGGCTACCTGAAGTTGCGTGCCGATGCACTGCTAGACGACGAGTTCCGCGCAAGCGATATGGCGTGGATGGATATGAAGAGCAACCGCATCGACGTGGTGATTGGTCCTATCGAAAACTATGAAGACCAGCTGTTCGCCTACCGCACCGCCTACTCTTCTTACGTATTGTTGAAAGACATGGCGTGGAGTGAAAAACTGGCGAAGTTTGCCGCGTTCCTGCCGGAACTGCAGCGCGGTTTACCGGTGGACGAAAAGTACAAATCGGAAACCCCGGGCACCGACTCTGACCTGAATGCCTACGATGTTCTGTACTACGCCGGTGACAGCAATGCTGGCTCCAAGACCATTGCGATCAACTTGCCAAATGACGAAGAAGTACAGCTGAAAAAAGGTACTCGTCGCCTGCAGTTGAAAAATGCCATGCGCGCAAAGTTCGACCAGATTCTGGTACCGATCGCGGGAGTGCTGATCGCCGAAGATCAGCGCAAGCACATCACCTTTGATGCCTTCTTTGCCAATACCATGTTCCACGAAGTGGCGCATGGCCTGGGGATCAAGAAGACGGTAACCGATGGCGCCAATGTGCGGCAGGTACTGAAGGAAACGTCCTCTGCGCTGGAAGAGGGCAAGGCAGATATTCTCGGCCTGTACATGATCACTGAACTGCACGGTAAAGGTGAACTGGAAGACGGCGAGCTGATGGATAACTACGTGACCTTCCTGGCCGGCATCTTCCGCAGCGTGCGCTTCGGTGCAGCCAGTGCCCACGGTAAAGCGAATATGATGCGCTTCAACTTCTTCAAGCAGGAAGGCGCCTTCAGTCGCGATGAAGCTTCTGGCCTGTACAGCGTGGACTTTACAAAAATGCAGGCAGCGATGTCGAAACTGTCCAGCGTGATCCTTACTATTCAGGGCGATGGGGACTACAAGAAGTCCAAGGCTCTGCTCGAGGAGATGGGTGTGGTGAGCGCCGAGCTACAGGCCGACCTGGATCGATTGAAAGCCGCGAAGATCCCTGTCGATGTGACCTTTATCCAGGGCAAGGAAATTCTTGGTATTCAGTAAGCCCGAATCTTCTGGGCCTCTGTAAAGCACAAATAAAAAGCCCCGCCAAGTGCGGGGCTTTTTATTCGGTGTTAGAGCAATAACTTAGTAACCACTGCTATCCGTTGCTCCAGGCGATCCGGAAACCTCCAGGTCCATTCCTTGGCTGCGAAGTATGAGCTCGGGTATGACCCCAATTTCGAGCTGTACGGGCCTCTCGGCCAGCTCCCCCATACGTCGTTGCAAAGCATCGGCGAACTCCTGGGTAATTACCTTTGCGCCATCCACCACATCGACGCGGATCACTATGCTGTCCTCATCAAAACGCGTGGTGATACTGGTAAAGCGAATTTCAGCGTCCGTGCCGATGATCTCATAACTTTCGGAGATCAATGAGCGCTGGACCATATTCCGCACCAGCAATTCCTCCAGCCCGTGCGTCAGGGAGGGGACGACCACCAGAAGGCTGATAAACGCACCTGCGAGTGCCGCGATCGCTTTGGGTTGCTTGCGAAAATACTGCAGGAAAAAAACCACCGTTGCCGCAAACGCAATTCCCACCAGGTTGGTAAGAAACAGGATAAACGGGCGTTTCGCGCTCAGGTAATCCCAGGCGACACCGACCTCGATACTGGCCTCGTTATCCAGCGCCAGCGCGATGCCTACCGTGCACAAAGGCGGGACCAAGGCTACGGCAATGGCGATTCCCGCCAGGGTTGCAGAGGTACTAGAGCGGGTGAGGGTATAGGCAGCCGCCGCGCCCGCGGCAATGGCCACGTCGAGGTCGAGCATGCTCGGGCGCATGCGCGCGACAATTTCCGGCCCCGCCATCTGATAGCCAATGGTATGGGTCGTCAGGTATGCGATTACGATACACAGTAGGCTTCCGGAAACCGCTATCAGCGTCGAGCGCAGTATCAGGTGCCCGTTCCAGGAAACGACGCCGAAAGCGAGAGAGATGATCGGTGCCATTAATGGCGCCACCAGCATTGCGCCGATAATCACCGCAGCACTATCCGCGAGCAATCCCAGCGTCGCGATGACGGTGGACGCGGTCATCATTAGATAGAAGCTGAGCGATGGTACCGAGCCCGGAATAATTAGGTCGTGGGCATCTGCCAACGGCAGGGGTTTTTCGATATAGCGTCGCCAGTCCGTGTGTGGCTTTTTCTCCGGCTCTGCCATGAAATGGTCCAGCGTGAATTTGGCTCGATAGCGTTGTTAGGTAAGCGCAGCTGCGATTTTCACGCCAATATGCAGGTGTTATGCGGCTGCAATACGTCACTGTGATCAGTATATGTTGCCTGCGTTGCATTGCACTGATCTGGTCGCTGGTGAATACGTCAAAGCGTGTCGGCGAATCCCCCTTTCTTGAACACTCGAGTGCCAGTCGTCACCGTGCTGGCAGCGCCTGGGCGCCAGTACTCTACAATCTCATGGACGCCTCCCAAGAGCACTTGAAGGAAACTAGTTCAAGTTAAGTGCAATCCTTTGAGTAAGAACTCTTGTGTAGCCTTCTGCGTGGTGCATGTTTCGGTAACAACATAATTTCTCTGCGCCCGGGTTGAGCCGGCAGAAGAGGATTTTCGATGGGATTCAAGCTTGATCACTGGGACTACCTGACCTTCCTCGTCATCATTGGCGCCTGCCTGTGTATTCTCGTGATTTTGCTGTGGGTAGCTGGGCTGCCTGGGCGCATTGCCATCGCCCGCAAGCACCCGGATGCGGAGGCGGTGCGCATCATGGGGTACGCAGGTTTCCTCGCCGTGGTGCCCTGGATCAATGCGTTTATCTGGGCATTTAAGCCCACCGATACCATCGATATTCGCCGTTTACCTGAAGAAGAGGCGCGCGCAATCGACGAGAACATTGCGCGGTTGAAGGGGGGCGACACCAACTCCAACACCAAGCATGGCGACGCAGACGCTTAAGGGGCGGCACTAATGCTGTTGGGCTTCGTCATACTGTTCGTCTACATCGTCGCCGTCTGGCTGACGTTCTTCAAATTCAAATGGATGAAGTTCAATATCGCCTGGGGCATTGTGTCTCTGTCGGTTGGCCTGCATCTGTTGCTGATTTTTCTGATTGGACTGCGCTTCATTACTCCGTATTCCACCAATGCCCGCATGATCCAGCACACCATTCAGCTGACCCCGCGCCTGAATGAGCCGACACTGGTGACCGATGTCTTGGTGGAGCCGAATGTATTGGTCAAAAAAGGCCAGCCGCTGTTCCAGTTTGACCGCCGGCCTTACGAATACAAGGTGCGGGAATATGAGGCGGAACTCGCGAAGGCCAAGCAAAATGTAAAGGTGCTGGAAGCGGACATTCAGCTGGCGTCGCAGAAGGTAGTGCAGAAAGAGGCCGAGCTGGTGTATGCACGCTATGAACTTGCGCTGTCGGAGAAACTCGCGCGCACCGGTGCCGGGCCGCAGGAGGATGTGGAAAAATGGAGCGCCCGAGTCGTTGCCAGTGAAGCGGGTATTCGCGAAGCGCTGGCCGAAGTTGAGCGGGCGGAGCTCGAATATAACTCACGCATTGATGGCGTGAACACCACTGTGGCCACGGTGCAGGCGAAACTCGATCTGGCCCAGTTCTATCTCGACAATACCCTGATGACCGCGCCGGAAGACGGCCACGTGATGAATTTGCAGGTGCGCCCGGGCATGGTAGCCGGTTCATTTCGTATCGGTGCCATCGCCACCTTTGTGTGTGAATCGGACCGCTATCTGCTGGCGAATTACTTTCAAGAGAACCTGAAGCATGTGCAGGAAGGGCAGGTGGTGGAAGTCGCGCTGGACCTCTATCCGGGGCAGATTTTTACCGGCAAGGTAGAGGCCATTTGGCGTGGCAGTGGCCACGGCCAGTTGCTCCCCAGTGGCAAGTTGCCCAAGTTTCATTTCCGGCCGCTGGAGATGCCGCAGGGCCAGTTCGTGGTTGCCATCCGTATGGACGGTGACGACCAGTCCAAATTCCCCATCGGCACCCAGGGGCGCGCGGCCATTTATACCGACACCTCCAGCGGTTTTGTCATTCTGCGCAAGATCGGCATCCGTGCCTATTCCTGGGCAAACTACCTGTACCCCTTCGCCGGATGAGTTGCCGTATGCATCCGCTCGTCCTCTCATTCCTGACACTAGCGTTATGCCTGGTTGCGCAGGCCTGCGCGTTGCGCACGCCACCGTCGCCGGTAGAAAACCTCAATGCGGCACTGCCACCGGAGACCGGTGTACCTCTGGAGTGGGTCGCGCGCACCAGTAATTTACCCGTTGTGGATAACTGGCTTGGTACCTTCGATGACCCCACATTGAGCGCACTGGTTGCGGAAGCCATGGCCAACAATCTGGATTTACACCAAGCCATAGCCGACGTGGAGATTGCTCGGCAGCTGGTGGTAGTAGCCGGTGCCCCGCTGAAACCGCAAGTGGGCGGAAAAATCGGCGCCAAGCGGACCCACGACTTCGGTGACGATGAGCGCTTCAAGCATACCTTCGGTCATACCATCGCCGGGCTCGGGGTCACCTGGGAGATGGACCTGTGGGGCAAGTTGCGCGCGAATCGCGCGGCCGCCATCGCCGATTACGAGGCCAGTGAGTTTGATCTCGTGTACGCGCGCCAGTCCCTTGCCGCAACGGTAGCGCTGAACTGGTATCTGGTGACCGAGGCATTGCAGTTGATTCAGCTTGCGGACGACGCTGTGCGTATTTATACCCAGCTGTTCGAGCTCTCCGAAGTGCGTAATCAGAGCGGCAAGAGCTCGCAGCTAGATGTGGTGGATGCCCGTGCGCGCCTGCAAAACGCGGAAAGTGAGCGGGAAAAGGCCAAGATCCAATATGGCGAGCTGGTGCGCATGCTTGAGGTATTGCTGGGGCGTTATCCAGCGGCGGAACTGCGTGGTGCCGAGAAATATCCGCCGCTGCCACCGCCAGTATCGGCGGGGTTACCGGTGACGCTGTTGGAGCGCCGTCCGGATGTTATTGCGGCTGAATATCTGGTGCTGGCGGCCTTTCGTAAGGAGGAGTCCGCGCGCCTGACACTGTTGCCAGACTTTTCTCTGGAGCTCACCGCCGAACGTCTTGGTGATCACTTGTTGAAAATCCTTCGCCTGAGTCCGTACTGGGCGTCGGCGGAAGTGGGCGCAACTATTCCGATTTATGAAGGTGGCGCCTTGTGTGCATACGTGCGGATCGCCACTGCGCAGCAGGCGCAGGCTGTGGCCAATTATGGCAGCGTCGTATTGAATGCGTTTCGCGAGGTGGAAACCCTTTTGGCCAGTGAATCACTGCTCGCCAGCGAACTGTATTATGCGCAGCGTGCACTGCAGGATCGCACCCGGGCAGTGGAAATTGCCATCGAGCAGTATCGCGCGGGCAAGCGCGATTTGCTGTGGGTGGGGGAGCTTCAGGCAGAGCAGTTGCTGGTAGAGTCAAATGTAATCCGCCTGCGCAATGCGCGTGTTGCTAATCGAATCCGTTTGCACCTGGCACTGGGCGGGGGCTTTGACGCGGTGGCACTGGCAGCCCCAATCCCCGGAGGCAGTAAATGAGCCACCGACCACATGTGCTTGCCACGGCGTTAACACTGGCGGTAACCACGTTTCTGTTTCACGCTGCGGTATTACTGGAACTTACCCATCATATGTCGGGAGTGCATCAATGGTTTGCCGAGGTGCTGGGCAGCGGTAGAGCGGACACCGTACTGGTCACACTCTGTTTTGTGTCGCTATTCATTACCCACGTCATTGAAGCCGCGCTGTGGGGTTTGTTTTTCTGGCGTAAGCGCCTGGTGCCAAACTTTATTGAAGGGGTGTACTTCGCCGCGTCGTCGATTACCGCCCTGGGATATGGTGATGTGGTGCTTAGACCACCCTGGCGCATGCTGGGGCCACTGCTGGCCATCAATGGCTTGCTCATTTTCGGATGTTCAACGGCGTTTCTGTTTTTGGTGCTGCAGAAGGTTTGGGGCACGGTTTAGCGGTTGGCTACCGCGCTATTTTGGCTTGATACCTGTTTGTTTCACCCCGTTACGACTTTCTTGTCAGTTCCGAATCTGACTAGTCTTGCGCGTGCTTAGATCATAGACTGCCGGTATAGGGTTTAATTTGTGAGCATACCGTGCAGCCAGATCCAGTCATTTGTAAGCGCGCGCGTCTTGCGCGCGACAAGCGCTTCGATGGGCGCTTCTTCACGGCGGTGAGGACCACTGGTATTTTTTGCCGCCCGATCTGTCCGGCGCGGCGGCCGCTGGAGAAGAACGTCGAATACTTCAGTACCGCCGCGGAAGCCACCGCCGCGGGCTTTCGCCCGTGTTTGCGTTGTCGGCCTGACGCGGCCCCGGGCAGTGCTGCCTGGGGGCTGGTTTCCACCACCGTGCAGCGCGCCATGGCGTTGATGCGCGCGGAGCGTGAAGCGCAGTCGATAGAGCAGCTCGCCGAGCGTCTGGGTATCAGTAGTCGTTACCTGCGTAAACTCTTCGCCGAACATATCGGATTGAGTCCCCTGCAGGTTTGGCAGACGGAGCGCGCGCTGTTTGCCTTCGGGTTGCTGCGGGATACCCGTCTGCCGGTGGCCGACATTTCCTTTGCCTCCGGCTTCAATAGCCTGCGTCGCTTCAACGGGGTATTCAAGTCCATTTATCACCGCACGCCGAGCGAAGTGCGCCGTGAACCTGGCAAGCGCACTCTGCAACCGGATTCTGACAGCGGCGTGCAGGTGTACCTGAGTTATCGTCCACTCTTCGACTGGCCGGCGCTGCTGGCGTTTTTTGCCGCGCGCGCGCTGCCCGGCGTGGAGCAGGTAATAGCGGCAGAGGATCCCGAGCAGGGTGAGTATCAGCGCAGTTTTGCGCTGCACGGTCAGCGCGGCGCAGTGCGCGTTGCGCACGAGCCTGACAAGTGCCGTCTGCGGGTGAGCGTGTTTAGCGAAGGTGGCGCTGAAGGTTGTGGTGCCGTGTTATACCCGTTGCGGGAGAAGCTGCGGCGGTTGTTCGACCTGGATGCCGACAGCGAGGAAATCCGCGAGCACCTGCAGGTAGACCCGCTGTTGCGGCAGGTGTTGCGCAAAACTGCGGGCCTCCGCTTGCCCGGTGCTTGGGACCCGTTTGAATACACCTTGCGGGCCATTCTCGGTCAGCAGATCTCAGTCGCTGCCGCGACCACCATTGCCGGGCGTATCGCCAGGGGGTATGGCGAGGCATTTAGTGGCCCACTTGGCGAGCAGCTGCTATTCCCCAATGCAGAGCAACTACGTGATGCAGATTTCGCCGATATCGGGGTAACCCGGACCCGCGCCGCCACCTTGCGCAATTTTGTCGCGGCCACCCTGGCCGGGGATATCGATTTTGATGAGCCGGAGCTGGAGGCGTTTTGCCGGCAGATGACGGCACTGCCTGGTATCGGGGACTGGACCGCGCACTATACCGCGATGCGTGGCCTGTCGATGCCGGATGCCTTTCCCGCATCAGATCTGGGAATTCTGATTGCCCTTGGCGATAGTGAGACAAAAGCGACCCCGAAACAGGCGCTGGCGCGGGCAGAATCCTGGCGGCCCTGGCGCGCTTACGGGGCGCTATTGCTGTGGCAATCCCTCAAACTCAAGACCAAAGAGAGCACCTCAACATGATCAGGTACCAAATCTATCCCAGTGCCTTTGGCGAAGTGGGTATTGCGGCGAGCGAAGCGGGGCTTGTGGGTATTGATCTGCAGGCTGGCAAGCGGCCCTTGCCAGTGCGGGAAGATTGGTTGCGCGAGGCGACACCGCCTACGGATTTGGCGTTTGCGCAGCTCGAGGCGTATTTCGCGGGCGAGCTGCAGGCCTTCCACCTCCCTTTGGGGGCCGCAGGCACGCCGTTTCAGCAATCGGTATGGCGCGCACTGTGCGCGATCCCCTTTGGTGAGACCCGCAGTTACCGCGAGCTGGCAGAGGCGATTGGCAACCCCAAAGCGGTGCGCGCGGTGGCCCGGGCCAACGGCGCCAACCCGCTGTCTATCGTGGTGCCCTGCCATCGGGTCATCGGCGCCGATGGGTCGCTGACAGGGTATGCGGGGGGCATCGAGATGAAGGCGCGGTTGTTGGCGCTGGAAGGGGTTCTGATTGGCTGACTTGTCTGGCTGGTCACGGGTTGCTGAGGTGCTCTGAGGGTGGCAATCCAGACCGGCGGGCGGGATAATACGCGGCTGATTTCAACGATTTACCACGGATTGCCGGAGGTCGCATGCTGTACAGATTGGGCGATAAACAGCCACAGCTGGAGGGCGAGGGCCATTATGTCGCGCCCGGTGCACGGGTAATCGGCAATGTGCTGATGATGCCCCACAGTTCGGTGTGGTTTAACGCGGTCATTCGCGGCGATAACGATCTGATCACCATCGGTGAGCGGGCCAATGTGCAGGACGGCTCGGTGTTGCATACGGATCCGGGCAAGCCGCTGACCATCGGTACTGGTGTGACCGTGGGCCACAAGGTGACCTTGCACGGTTGCGAGATTGGTGAATATTCCCTGGTGGGGATGAATGCGGTGGTGTTGAATGGGGCCAAGATTGGGCGCTGTTGCATCATCGGGGCGAATGCGCTGGTGACGGAGAATATGGAGATCCCAGATTTTTCGCTGGTGCTGGGTAGCCCGGCCAAGGTGGTGAAAACCTTGGATGAGTCGACGTTTGAGTTGCTGAAGTTGAGCAGTGATGTGTATGTGGCGAATGGCCAGCGCTTTGCGGAAGAGCTGGTTGAGGTCTGAGTCATGGCTGAGAGTGACTGGAGTCGCGTGAAGGATAAAGAGCCCGAGCCGATGTTTGAGTTTCCAGTAAAGTCTCCGTGCGTTTCCGTGTGTGCGTTGAACAGTGAGGACATCTGTGAGGGGTGTTTTCGTTCCGGTACGGAAATCAGCCAGTGGGGAAAGATGAACAACGCCCAGAAGCGTGAGGTGCTGAGCAAGTGCCAGGAGCGGGCCGTTGAGATGAAGCGGGTTTGGTGGACTGATTAGTGCTCGCTAGTTCTTGAATTGTGGCGGCGGACTACAGGGTGCGGCTTTTCAGGACCGCTGTGAATACATCCCTGTACGCTGCGTCGGCGACGTCCGTGTCGCCGACGCTCCTGAAAAGCCGCACCCTGCACTCCGCCTTCTCGTCAGCGATATCACTCCGTTAATAAAGTTTTACAAAGCGTTTTAAAGTTACTTGGCTTACCAAGTAACGAATTATCAGAATTACACAAGTATCGAAGGGTTTACGCACCTTCGGTGCTCACCCGGATGAGAGCTCCAATAGCGAGATCCCCGGAACCAAATTAAATAGAAAAATATGACCCAACCCTTCGTACATTTAAGAGTCCACTCCGAATACTCCCTGATTGATGGCCTGGTGCGCATCAAGCCGCTGATCGGCCGCGTTGCGGAGCTGGAAATGCCGGCGGTGGCGATCACTGATCAGACCAACTTCTACGCACAGGTTAAGTTTTATAAAGCTTGTATGGGTGCCGGTATCAAGCCGGTTACCGGTGCAGATTTCTGGTTGAAGGAAGGTGGTGAAGAGCAGCCGACGCTGGTGTCGCTGTATGCGATGAATTCCGACGGCTACCGCAATATTACCGAGCTGATTTCCCGCGCGTGGATGGAAGGGCAATACCACGGCCACGCATTTGTGGAGCGGGAGTGGATCAAGGAGGCGTCGGAAGGCGTTTTGATGCTCTCCGGTGCCAAGTACGGGGATGTAGGCCGCGCGCTGGTTGCCGGGCGAGCCTCGCAGGCCGAGGCGCTGGCTCAGGAGTGGTCCAGTATTTTCCCGGGCCGCTATTATCTGGAGTTGCAGCGTACCGGGCGCGCGGGTGATGAAGAGTACCTGCATGCGGCGGTAGATTTGGCCGGCGAGATGAATCTGCCGGTGGTGGCTACCAACGATGTACGCTTTATTGAAGACAGCGAGTTTGAAGCCCACGAAGTGCGGGTGTGTATTCGTGAAGGCCGTGCGCTGGACGACCCGCGTCGCGAGCGTCGCTATTCCGCCGAGCAGTATCTGCGTACACCGGAAGAGATGCACGAGCTGTTCAAGGATATTCCGGAAGCGCTGGAAAATACGGTAGAGATTGCCCGCCGTTGTTCTTCGCCCATCCAGCTCGGCAAGTACTTCCTGCCCCAGTTCCCGATTCCGGAGGGCATGACCGAGAACCAGTTTTTCGAGAAGATTTCGTTCGATGGTCTGTACGAGCGCCTTGAGCATATCCTCGATAAGTCCGCGCCGGACTACGAAGCGCGCAAGAAGGAATACGAAGACCGCCTGCGCTTTGAGCTGGATATCGTTATCCAGATGGGGTTCCCCGGTTACTTCCTGATCGTAATGGACTTCATCCAGTGGGCGAAGGATCACGATATTCCGGTCGGTCCGGGGCGGGGTTCCGGTGCGGGCTCGCTGATTGCCTACTCGCAGAAAATTACCGACCTTGATCCGCTGCAGTACGACCTGCTGTTCGAGCGATTCCTGAACCCGGAACGGGTTTCCATGCCTGACTTCGACGTTGACTTCTGTATGGAGAAGCGCGACCGGGTAATTAACTACGTTGCGGAAAACTATGGCCGTAATGCGGTAAGCCAGATTATTACTTTCGGTACCATGGCCGCGAAGGCGGTGGTGCGGGATGTGGCGCGGGTGCAGGGCAAGTCTTACGGCCTGGCCGACAAGTTGTCCAAGATGATCCCCGCCGATGTAGGCATGACCCTGCAGAAGGCCTTTGAGCAGGAAGAAATACTGCGTGAATTCCTCGAGAACGACGAGGAAGGCCAGGAAATCTGGGAGATGGCGCTGCAGCTCGAAGGTGTTGCGCGTAACGTGGGTAAGCACGCCGGTGGTGTAGTAATTGCCCCGACCAAACTCACCGATTTTGCCCCGCTGTACTGTGACGAGACCGGTGCCGGCCTGGTTACCCAGTTCGACAAGAACGATGTGGAAGACGCGGGCCTGGTTAAGTTCGACTTCCTGGGTCTGCGAACCCTGACCATCATCGACTGGGCCAAGGCGATGGTGGACGAGCAGCGCGCGCGCGAGGGCAAAGAGCCGCTGGTGATCGAGGCGTTGCCGCTGGACGATAGCGAGACGTTCAAACTGATCAAGCGTGCCGAAACCACCGCGGTGTTCCAGCTGGAATCCCGCGGTATGAAAGACCTGATCAAACGTCTGCAGCCGGATAACCTTGAGGACATGATCGCCCTGGTGGCCCTGTTCCGTCCGGGCCCGCTGCAGTCGGGCATGGTGGACGACTTCATCAACCGGAAGCACGGCCGCGCGCAGGTGGCGTATCCGGATGCCAAGTATCAGCACGAAAAACTGAAGCCAATCCTCGAACCCACCTACGGCGTTATTGTTTACCAGGAACAGGTAATGCAGATCGCCCAGGAACTCGCGGGTTATACCCTGGGTGGCGCAGACATGCTGCGCCGGGCTATGGGTAAGAAAAAGCCCGAGGAAATGGCCAAGCAGCGGGCCACCTTCGAAGAGGGGGCCAAGGAGCAGGGCGTAGACCCTGATCTGGCGATTAAGATCTTTGACCTGGTGGAAAAGTTCGCCGGTTACGGTTTTAACAAATCCCACTCCGCTGCCTACGCACTGGTTTCCTACCAGACGGCGTGGCTGAAGGCCCATTATCCGGCGCAGTTTATGGCGGCCACCATGTCTTCGGACATGGACAAGACTGACAAGGTCGTAATCTTTATTGAAGAGTGCCGGGCCATGGGCCTGGACCTGGTGCCGCCGGATGTGAACCTGGGCAGCTACCAGTTCTCGGTGGATGTGAACAACCGCATCATTTATGGCCTGGGTGCGATCAAGGGCCTGGGTGAAGGTCCGATCGATAACATCATCGCTGAGCGTGAAAGTGGTGGTCCGTTTGCCGATCTGTTCGACTTCTGCTCGCGTATTGACCCCCGCAAGGTGAATAAACGTGCGCTGGAAGCGCTGGTGCGCTCCGGGGCACTCGACAGCATTGGCCCGGATACCAACAGTGCCGATGGCCTCGACTACTCCCGCGCGGTGCTGTTCAACGCGCTGGATGAGGCGGTGAAGTCTGCGGAACAGCAGAGCAAGAACGACAGCGCCGGCATGATGGACCTGTTCGGTGAGGTGGTGCGCTCCGCGTCCGACGGTGATGTGTACGAAGATTTCCGCGGCGCTCGTCCGTGGAGTATTCGCGAGCGCTTGGAGGGGGAGAAAAACACCCTCGGCCTGTACCTCACCGGCCATCCCATCGATGAATACGAAGAAGAATTGAAGCATCTGGTGAATGCGCGCATCGCCGACCTGAAGCCCGGCCGGGAAAACCAGAAGGTGGCCGGCCTGGTGGTGGGGATGCGTGTGATGAAAACCAAACGCGGCGATTCCATGGCCATTGTTTCCCTGGATGACCGCAGTGCGCGTATTGAGGCGGCGGTGTTCAGCGAGGCCTTTGGAGAGCACCGCGAGAAGCTGGTGAAGGATTCGCTGCTGGTGCTTGAGGGCTCCATCTCCCACGACGATTACAGTGGTGGCTTGAAGATGAGCGTGAACAGCGTTTCCACGCTGGATGACCTGCGCAGTGGCAGCGTGATTGGTGTGACCCTGAAAATCGACAGCTCTCAAGCAATGCCGAAAATGGGCCAGCGCCTGAGTGCCTGCCTGCGCCCCTACGTGGGTGGCAGTTGCCCGGTGATGGTTGAGGTGGAGCGCAGTGATGCGAAGGGTACTTTCCGACTGGCCGATGAGTGGAAGGTGGAACCCAACGACCAGTTGATCCAGTCGCTGCGCGAGGTGATCGGGCGGGAGCGGGTACAGCTCAACTACAATCAGCGGCAGTAAATTCGGTCTGTCGTGCTGTTTACGATGGAGGGTTCGCTGTCGTCAGTTGCTCTTTGTTACGCTCCAGCAACACTCGCCAGCAACATAGGCATATTGGACACGGGTGATGCTGGTTAGTGCGCTGTGCACTCGACTGGTTGGTCCTGGCCCGGTAAGCTAGCGACCATTTTCAGTAGACGAGGCCTGTTTGCGACCGTTCGGGGTATTTTGGTCGCATTTTCCAACATTTGGCGGGCCCACAGAATTATCAAGGCGTGAATTACATGAACTTCAGTTTTCTCGAGTTTGAACAGCCGATTGCGGAACTGGAAAGCAAGATCAAGGAGCTGCAGCACGTCGGGGACGACAACGACCTCAACATTGCAGAAGAGATCACCCGCCTGCGGGAAAAGAGCGAGAAGCTCACCGAATCCCTGTATTCCGACCTCTCACCCTGGCAGATCGTCCAGGTAGCCCGCCATCCGCAGCGCCCATATGCGAAGGATTACATTGAGCGTATTTTCACCGACTGGGACGAGCTCCACGGTGACCGTCACTTCGGTGATGACAAGGCGATCATTGCGGGTATCGGTCGCCTGGAAGGCCGCCCGGTGGCGGTGATTGGCGAGGAGAAGGGCCGCTCGGTGAACGAGAAGGTGAAGCGCAACTTTGGTATGCCGAAGCCGGAAGGTTACCGCAAGGCGCAGCGCGTTATGGAGATGGCGGAGCGCTTCAAGATGCCGGTGCTGACGCTGATCGACACTCCGGGGGCCTACCCGGGTATCGATAGTGAGGAGCGCGGTATTTCCGAGGCGATCGCCAAGAATCTGGCGGTGATGTCTCGTCTGCGTACGCCGATTATCTGTACGGTAATTGGTGAAGGCTCTTCCGGTGGTGCACTGGCGATCGGTGTGGGCGATCAGTTGAACATGCTGCAGTACTCCACTTACTTTGTAATTTCACCGGAAGGCTGCGCGAACATTATCTGGAAGACTGTGGATAAGGCACCGCTGGCGGCCGAGGCCATGGGGGTAACTTCCAGTGTGCTTGAGGAACTGGGCATTGTGGATGAAACCCTGCCTGAGCCTCTCGGTGGTGCACACCGCGACCCGGACCTGATGGCTGCGCGTCTACGTGATCGTCTGTCTGAGCAACTGGATAAGCTTACTGCGGTTCCTCTGGATGAGTTGCTGGAGAAGCGTTATCAGCGTCTGATGAGCTACGGTAACGTCGTTAGCTGATCTATGGCGGTGTGAAAACTGACCCGGTGGCGACGTGGCACTGGGTAGCTGTTTTCGAAACCGCTGTGAATACATCCCTGTACGCTGCGTCGGCGACGTCCCTGTCGCCGACGCTTTCGAAAACAGCTACCCAGTCCCCCGCCTTCAGTCGATCTCCCTCGACTTCGCTAATAGCCCGTTTGCTTCTATGGCCTTGTGAATTCGACTACAGGTCTTACCGAACTTCGTCACTTCCCCGAGCGTTGGTTTCTCATCCGCATCCAACCGCTGTTCCCACTCATCAATTTCCTGGTCCAGATATTCCAATAGTTTTTTCGCACAACCCTGACAGGGGCCGGCGCAGAGCTCGGCGGCCGGCGTGGCGAAGGGCAAGGTGGCGCGTACTTCTGAGATGATGTTACGCATTGCAGTGCTGGTGTCTGGCTTCATGTGGTCAGTATAAGGTGGCGGGAAAGTCGTCAAATATGGCTCCGCTTTCTGTTCAAGCCGGGGCGCATCCCCTATACTCAGCGCCAACTTGTCGGAGTGCCTTTGGGCTGAGATCGCTGTTGCGAGATCCGTTGAACCTGATCAGGGTAACCCCTGCGTAGGGAACAAGATCTGAATTCGCTACTTGTCGTGCGCTGTGTTTATCGTTTTTTGTGCGCGACGCTCTCATCTTATCTGCACCCCGACATTCCATTTACGGATGCCATTTAATGGAAACATGCGTCAGGAAATGACGTAAGGGGTCAGTATGTCTCAGGTCGCCGAACCAAAAAATAAAACCCAGAACAGCGCGAGTAAAAGCAGTCGTGCACAGCAGCAGGAAAGCGCGAAGCAGTTTCTGGATAATCTCACCGCACAGCAGTTTCCCAACTCGCGCAAGGTTTACCTGCAAGGGGAAAACGAAGGCGTAAAAGTGGGTGTGCGCGAAATCTGTCTGGGCAAGAGCTTGGTGGGCGGCGACGAAGACAACCCTATTTTTGAGCCGAATGAGCCGCTGCAAGTGTATGACACTGCCGGTCCTTATTCTGATCCCAACTACAAGCCGAATGTTCGCGAAGGTCTCCCAAAGCTGCGTCAGGCGTGGGTGGCGAATCGTGGTGATACCGAGGTTCTGGATTCCCGCCAGGCGGCATACAGCCAGAAGCGTATGGCGGATCAGGGGCTCGACCACATCCGTTTTGATAACCTGCCGGCGCCGCGCAAGGCAAAAGCCGGTAAGAACGTTACCCAGATGCATTATGCGCGCCAGGGAATTATCACCCCAGAAATGGAGTTTATTGCGATCCGCGAAAACATGGGTCGCGCCGAGCTGGCTGAACAGCTGACCGAGGCGGATTATCAGAAAGCGCGCGACGGTATCTATATCCCACCGCAGATTACCCCCGAATTTGTACGTCGTGAAGTGGCTGAAGGTCGCGCGATTATCCCGGCGAACATCAACCACACCGAGCTGGAGCCGATGATTATCGGACGTAACTTCCTCGCCAAGGTGAATTCCAACATTGGTAACTCTGCGATTACTTCTTCTATTGAAGAAGAAGTGGAGAAGCTGGTCTGGTCCATCAAGTGGGGTGGTGACACCGTGATGGATCTGTCCACCGGTCAGAATATTCATGAAACCCGTGAGTGGATCCTGCGCAACAGCCCGGTACCTATCGGCACCGTGCCGATTTACCAGGCGCTGGAAAAAGTCGACGGCATTGCCGAAGACCTGAGCTGGGAAGTGTTCCGCGATACCCTGATCGAACAGGCGGAGCAGGGTGTGGATTACTTCACCATCCACGCTGGCGTATTGCTGCGCTATGTGCCGCTGACGGCCAAGCGCGTTACCGGTATTGTGTCTCGCGGTGGTTCCATCATGGCCAAGTGGTGTCTTGCGCACCACAAAGAGAACTTCCTCTACACCCATTTCGAAGATATCTGTGAAATCCTCAAAGCGTACGACGTGAGCTTCTCCCTGGGTGACGGCCTGCGCCCTGGCTGTATTGCTGACGCCAACGACGAAGCCCAGTTCGGCGAACTGCGCACTCTGGGCGAGCTGACCGAAATTGCCTGGAAGCACGATGTGCAGACCATGATCGAAGGCCCGGGCCACGTGCCCATGCACAAGATCAAGGAAAACATGGACGAGCAGCTGGAGCACTGCCACGGTGCACCTTTCTATACCCTCGGCCCTTTGACCACCGATATTGCTCCGGGCTACGACCACATTACTTCCGGTATCGGTGCGGCGATGATTGGCAGCATGGGCTGCGCAATGCTGTGCTACGTAACACCGAAAGAGCACCTGGGTCTGCCCAACAAGGAAGACGTAAAAGAAGGCTTGATGGCCTACAAGATTGCGGCGCATGCGGCGGACCTGGCCAAGGGCCACCCGCGCGCGTACAAGCGTGACGATGCGTTGTCCAAAGCCCGCTTTGAATTCCGCTGGGAAGACCAGTTCAACCTGGGCCTCGACCCGGAGCGTGCGCGTGCTTACCACGATGAAACCCTGCCCAAGGAATCCGGCAAGATTGCCCACTTCTGTTCCATGTGCGGACCGAAATTCTGCTCCATGAAAATTACCCAGGACGTGCGCGACTATTCCAAAAAGCTAGAAGCAGCCAAGCAGGAAGCGGAGCAGGGCATGGAAGAGATGTCCATCAAGTTCAAGGATATGGGCGCTGAGATTTACCACAAGGGCTGATCCACCAACTTGAGGGTTTGGAGTGAAGTTGTGGCACACACTGAGCTAAATATCGCAATTGCAGGCGCCGGTTTGATGGGGCGCCTGCTGGCGTGGCGGCTATCGACGCAAGGCCATCAAGTCAGTCTGTTTGACGCCGGTAGCCTGGATAAACCCGCGGGTGCGTGTCACACCGCGGCCGGTATGATCTCGCCACTCTCCGAGCTGTTTCACTGCCCGCTCCCCATCTATGAGCTTGGTATGCAAAGCCTGCAGTACTGGCCGCAATGGGTGGCGCAGTTGGAGCAGGCAGTGGGGGTGCGTGTCGATTACCGGCAGTCCGGTAGTGTACTGATTGCGCACCCGCAGGACCGCAGTGAATTGCTGCAGTTTCAGCAGGAGCTGACGGCCAAATTAGGTGGTGCAGGCGGCGACCAGTTGCGTTGGCTCGATAACCGTGGCGTGAGTGCGCTGGAACCGGAGCTGGATCGCTTCGAGCAGGGCCTGTTTTTGGCCTCGGAAGCGGATGTGGATAACCGCAAGCTGCTTCCGGCATTGCTGCAGGCGGTGATGCAAAACGGGGTAAGGTTACGCGAGCATACTGCCGTCGAATGTGTACCGAAAGCAGTGCTTACGGCGCGCGGTAGGGAAGCGTTTGATCTGGTGGTTGACGCCCGTGGCCTCGGTGCCAAAGACGCTATCCAGGGCCTGCGCGGCGTGCGCGGTGAAGTGATGGTGGTGGAAACCGCGGAAGTGCAGCTGCAGCGCCCAGTGCGGTTGCTGCACCCGCGCTACCAGCTTTATGCAGTACCCCGGGCGAAAAATCAAACGGTGATCGGCGCGACCGAGATCGAGAGCGAGGACATGAGCCCGATTTCGCTGCGCTCCAGTATGGAGCTCTCCAGTGCGCTGTACTCGATCCACCCGGCGTTTGCCGAAGCGCGGGTGATTGAAACCCGTGTGAACTGTCGGCCCGCCACCATGGACAACCTTCCTGTTATGGAACGTGCGCCCGGGTTGATACGCGTGAACGGCCTCTTTCGCCATGGCTATCTGCTGGCGCCGGCGCTGGCGCTGCAGGTCGAAGACGCGTTGTCCAAATTAACCCAAGAAACAGAACAGGTGACCTGATGCAATTACTGGTCAATGGCGAGAATGTAAATTTGAATGACGGCGCTTCAGTTGCCGCGCTGTTGCAGCAGCTTGGTTACACCGGTGAAACCTTTGCAGTAGCGGTTAATGGTGACTTTGTTCCCCGCGCGACCTATGACGAAACAACCCTGAGCGCTGGTGACCAGCTGGATATCGTTGCGCCAGTGGTGGGAGGTTAAGCATGACGGACAAACTCAAACTGTACGGCAAAGAGTTCGAAAGTCGCCTGTTGGTAGGTACCGCACTGTATCCGTCGCCTGCTGTCATGCGCGAATCGGTGAGCGCATCGGGCGCAGAAATTATTACCCTTTCCCTGCGCCGCCAGAATCCGGAGCAGCAGCAGGGCAAGATGATCTGGGACTACATTCAGGAGTCCGGCTGCCAGCTGTTGCCGAATACAGCCGGCTGCAAGACCCCGAAAGAAGTCATTGCCCTCGCCGAGATGAGCCGTGAAATTTTCGCGACTGACTGGCTCAAACTGGAGGTCATCGGTGATGACTACAATCTGCAGCCCGACCCTTATGGTTTGGTCGAAGCGGCGCGCGAGCTGGTCAAGCGTGGCTTTAGAGTGCTCCCATATTGCACCGACGATCTGGTGGTGTGTCGCAAACTATTGGATGTTGGCTGTGAAGTACTGATGCCCTGGGGTTCCCCCATTGGCACTGGCCGCGGCTTGATGAACAAATACAATCTGCAGACCCTGCGCGAACGATTGCCGGATACGCCGCTGATTATTGATGCGGGCATTGGCGCGCCTTCGCAGGCCGTTGAGGCGATGGAAATGGGCTTCGATGCCGTGCTGCTAAATACCGCCATCGCCAAGGCCCAGAACCCGGTACTGATGGCGCAGGCGTTCAAACTGGCCATTGAATCCGGACGCGCCGCGCGTAACGCCGGGCTGATGCTCAAGCGCCAGACCGCCAGCCCCAGCACCCCGACTCTGGATATGCCGTTCTGGCAGCAAACCGTGACCGCGGGAGAAAATGCATGAGCCAGGCTGTGCCAATACCAATGTCATTGCCAATGCAAACACGCCCGGTTGTGTGGACGATTGCCGGCAGTGATTCCGGTGGCGGCGCCGGTATTCAGGCCGACCTGCTGACGTTCCACGATCTTGGTGCCCACGGCTGCAGTGCCATTACTGCAAATACCGCGCAAAACACGCTGACCGTAGCCGTCATTAATCCTGTGCCCGCGTTGACCCTGCAATCGCAGTTGGATGCGCTGCTCAGTGATCTGCCGCCGTCAGCCATTAAAATTGGTTTGTTAGCCAATACTGTCCAAGTTCACACTGTGGCGGACTTTTTGCGCGGGTTGCGGGCCCAAGGTTGCCAAGTACCTGTGGTGTACGATCCGGTTGCAGTTGCTAGCAGTGGTGCATCGATGACCGAAGGCAGCACTGGTGCAGCGGTGGTGAGCGAGCTATTACCCCTGTGTGATGTGCTCACTCCCAACCGTGTGGAACTGGAGTCGTTGGCGTCGACCGAGGTAGACAGTGCCGGTGATATCTTGATCACCGCAAAAAAACTCGCTGAGGCCAATGAAATTGCACTCGCCGTAACCGGTGGGCATTTCGATATCGAGCCGGGAACCACCGCAGACCTGTTATGTGTTCCCAGTGAAGCCGGCACCACTAGCGACTGGTTAATCGGCAAGAGAATCGATACCCACGATACCCACGGCACCGGTTGCACCTATTCCTCCGCCGTCGCTGCAATGCTTGCGGAAGGGTATCCACTCAAGGACGCTTGCGTGGTGGCAAACGCCTATGTGCGCCGAGGACTGCGGCTGGCTCAGAGTTCACATATTGGCGAAGGGCCGGGGCCGGTGGGGCACTGTGGCTGGCCGAGCGAACTGCAGGATTTTCCGGAAATTCTCGTCGCCGGTAGCGAGCGAGCCAAACACTATGCAACTTTTGACGCAGCCGCAGCAGAAAATTATGCGGCTGAATTTGCGCAGCCCGATACCGCTCGTCTGGGACTGTATCCGGTTGTGGAAACGGTGGAGTGGATTGAAAAACTGGCCCGCGAGGGCGTACGGACATTGCAGTTGCGGATCAAGAATCCTGGCGATGACCTGCGCGAGCAGATTGAACGCGCGGTAGCTATCGGCCGGGAATTTGATCTGCGTCTGTTTATTAATGATTACTGGCAGCTAGCGATTGAGTGCGGCGCCTATGGTGTGCACCTGGGGCAGGAAGACCTGCAGGCTGCCGATCTGCAGGCGATCCAGCGTGCGGGGTTGAAGCTGGGCATTAGCACCCATGGCTTTTTTGAAATGCTGTACGCGTGGCAGTATCGTCCCAGTTACCTGGCGATGGGGGCCATCTATGCGACCGGGACCAAAGATATGCGCGGGCAGCTGCAGGGGCCGAAAAAGCTTGCGCGCATGGTGGCACTTCTGCCAGATTATCCGCTGGTGGCGATTGGTGGGATCACTGTCGCGCGTGCCCCGGAGGTTGTGGCGAGCGGGGTCGGCAGTATTGCTGTGGTGAGCGCAATTACCCAGGCACCGGATTATCAGGCCGCCGTTACTCAGCTGCGCGCTGTCATTGATGCGCGCTGTTATTAAATTATCCAGTTGACTGGAGTTGAGCCTGTGTTGAGTCGTAAACAACTACAGCGTTACAGCCGGCAGATCATGTTGCCGCAGATCGGTGAAGCCGGTCAGGAAAAGCTGGGTGCGGCACGTGTGCTTATTGTGGGGCTGGGTGGTCTGGGAAGCCCCGCAGCCCTGTATCTGGCTGCGGCCGGTATCGGTGAATTGCATCTGGTGGATGGCGACCAGGTGGATATCTCCAATCTCCAGCGCCAGGTGCTGTACAAGACCAACCACCGGGATAAGGACAAGGCCATTGTGGCCGCACAGCAATTGACCGCGGCCAATCCCGAGATTCGCGTGCACGCCCACAGTCGTATGGCGGATGAAGCCTGGCTGTCTGCGCTGTTGTCCGCGCAGAACTTTGATGCGGTGCTGGACTGTACCGATAACCTGAATATTCGTCACACCATCAATCGCGTGTGCCGGGCACACAAAGCAGTCGTTGTAATGGCTTCGGTACGGGGCTTCTCCGGGCAGCTGGTCAGTTTCGATTTTAAACAATCAGCTTCGCCGTGTTATGCCTGTTTGTTTCCCCCGGCGAGTGAGGCATCTGACTTGCCTGAGGCCGAAAACTGCGCATCGGTTGGGGTGATCGGGCCCGCGCTGGGTATGGTTGGCAGCGCTCAGGCGTTGGAGACAATAAAGTCGATTGTAGGGTTGCCGCTCACCAGCTTAAACCAATTACAGTTGTTCGAGGCTGCCAGCCTGGAGTGGCGTTCTCTGGGGCTAACGCAAAACACTACTTGCCCTGTGTGTGGATAACCAGTAAAAAAGAGGGATAAATAATAATGATTGGGAGTCCCTCTTGTTGAATCATCCTCTGCCCAGCGCAAATTTCCCTTCACTTTCTCGCCTTGTAGCGGTCATTGCATTCAGTGTGTTTGCATTGGGCTGTAGCGAAAAAACTTCTGCACCGGCTGGTAACCCCTCGACAGCCGAAACCCCGACTGCTGGTCAGGAAATCGTGGCTGAGGAAATGGCCGAGTCGGGAGGCACCGAGACAGCCAGTCAGCCAGCAGCCAGGGCAAAACCGGGCCAGGTCTCGCAAAAATATGTGGAAATGTACCAGCAGACCTGTGGCAGCTGCCACGAGCGGGGTCTGGTAGGCGCGCCCCGGACTGGCGACGTGGAGGCCTGGAAACCGCGTATGGCGAAAGGCATGGATACACTGGTTGCCCATGCGCGGGATGGCTTCAAAGCCATGCCACCAGCAGGCTTGTGCTTTAGCTGCTCCGATGAGGACTACGTGGCGCTGATTGAATATATGGCAAGCCCCAAGTAGTCCGCGGTCTCGGTTAGCGGGCTGCTACTTCGACTGCGTTGAGCAGTTCTGCGTATTGGCCCGTAACCACATTCATATTGCGCAGCATAATGTCGGTGGTGCCGGTAATCACATGGATCTGGCGTGACTCGGACATCTGCATCTCCCCATCGAATCCGCGGCTGGCGTAACTCAGGTGCCCCTGGGTCTTCAGCAGGTTGCGGGTAATCTCAGTGGTGTTGAGTGGGCTGTCCAGCAAGAAGGTCAGCATCTGCTCAAACTCCGCGAGATCCTCGTACAGCAAGCGCGTGCCTTCGCTACCTGCCACGCCCCAGTGCTGGGCCACATAATTCTTGGCGATACGCTGGGACAGCATGCGCTGGCGCCCTGATACGTTCACCAGTTCGGCGCTGCTGTGGTTGGCCAGGGCCTGCAGGCGCATCACATAGGTGTGTGCCGCGGGTAGCAGTGTGTTACTGCGTCGAAACAGTTCTGCCGCGTTGAACTTGCTCACGGGCTCGCGCGCAATTTCCGCAAAACCCTTCCATTCCTCCTGTACCAACCGCAGCGTGCTGATTACCGGCGCTGCCGGTTTAAAGTTTGCCAGCTGGTTTAGATTGCGTTCAAACTCTGACATCGAGCGCTCGAATACCTGCCGGTGCTTTTCTACGGAAGGCTGAATACCCTGCAGGATATAGGTTTGGGTGATGCGCTGCGAAAGCATGCGCTGTCTGCCGGCGATATTGATGGCATCGCCCATGTTGAATCCTGGCATTGACGTCGCGTACTCGGGGTCGGCACTTGCCGCGAGTTCGGCACCACTGAAAATCACGAGCAGGATCAGGGATAAAGCGAATTTCATAGTCACCTTCCTGAAGCGTAGGTTTGATGGGGAGAAAAACCCCGGCCTTGCGGCCGGGTAAGTGCTCAACGTGTGGGTATGAACCCAATAGTCAAATCAAAGGCGGGCTCCGCATCCATGTTGAGCGTGCGGAGCTGCCTGAAAGACTTGCTTAGAATTTAGTGGCGGCAGTCAGCCACAGTTTGTCAGTGTCTACGCTGAAGTCGTCAGCAGTGTAGTTGCTGTACTTCATGCTCAGGTTTACACCGGCTAGCTTGCCTGCAACCAGGAAGCCGGCTTCGCTACCGAGCTTGTCCATGCCGGATACGCCGCTGTCATTGGAGCTAAGCTGGTGGTAGTTGAACGCCAGTTTCACACCACCCAGGCTGGTGCCTACGGACAGGTAAACGTCTTCAACACCGCCGGCAATGTTGCCGGTACCACCGCCGAGTAGCTTGTCATTCCAGCCCTGGAACTTGTGCAGAGTGGCCAGCGGGGTGATGAACTGGCCGTCGGCACCATCGGCCCCGAGTACTTCGTAGCCACCAGAGATGTTCACAGATCCTACTTTGTAGCTGCCTTCTGCCAGTAGATAGTCTGCGTCATAGTCGGCCGGGTTATCCGCTGCGGAGGACTGCATGGCGTATTCCAGCGCATATTTCAGGCCACCCTGGCCACCGGCAAAGCGCACACCGTAGGTGTCGGTAGAGAAGTGGGTGGCATCTTCATTATCGATCAGGTAGGCGTAGCCACTCAGGGTACCTGCGGAAAGCCCGGCATATTTTGCGTTCAGCAGGTAAGTGTCATTGGTGTGGTCGCCAAGTGGGCTGTCTTCACCAAAAATACGATTCACGTTGTTGACGTGGGCCAGGAACAGGGTGGTGTCCGCCAGG
>NZ_AFPJ01000020.1 GCF_000220505.1 Microbulbifer agarilyticus S89
CATCTGCGTCAGCATCGGCATCCGCATCGGCATCCGCGTCGGCATCGGCATCGCGTCGGCATCCGCGTCGGCATCGGCATCGGCATCGGCGTCGGCATCGGCATCTGCATCGGCATCCGCATCGGCATCCGCGTCGGCGTCGGTATCTGCATCAGCATCCGCATCGGCGTCGGTATCTGCATCAGCATCCGCGTCGGCGTCGGTATCTGCATCAGCATCCGCGTCGGCGTCGGTATCTGCATCAGCATCCGCGTCGGCGTCGGTATCTGCGTCCGCATCCGCGTCGGCGTCTGTATCTGCGTCTGCATCCGCGTCGGCGTCGGTATCTGCGTCCGCGTCAGCATCCGAATCTGCGTCAGCATCACCTTCAGGAGGTCGAGGTGGGATCGGACCAGTTTCAGGGTCCGGCGGAATCGGGCGAGGCGGGATCGGACCAGCTTCAGGGTCAGGTGGAATCGGCCCACTGCCGGGAGGAGGTGGCGGCGGTGGGGGGACGAACGGGTCGAGGCTTTCGCTGGGGCTATCGTCGCTGTACCCATTCGCCAGCGCAATCACACCCAGTGCCGCCAGGCCAGCCCAAACGGCAGGACACACAGGTACCGCTGTTGAGGGCGCGACCGCCGCTATATCCGCGCTGCTGGTCACTTGCGTGAGCGCGAAAATAGAGCCGTCTGCGCCTTTCTGGGCAAGTAGCACAGTCCCAGATTCGGGATCTTCGAGAAGAAGATCGCTTTCCGCCTGCGTCCCATCAGCAAGATAAAAATTCTCGAGGGTGACGATCTCGCCCGACACGAGCTGAATAATCAGATCGTCACCGACCTTGAAGGTCGACAGTATTTCATCTTGTGCGAGTTGGAGTTTCACGAAACCCGGAGCATCTAGAACCACATTTTCGGATTCAAATGAACTCAGAGTACCAGTTGCCTTATCGACTACCTGCGTCTGCATCCTGCGTACCTTTTCCTTGCCCCTATCTGCCGATAGAAATAAACAAACCCGACGAATACGGTGACCGAACACCGGTCACCCAACACCTCAACAGGTCATTTTTTGACCAGCTCATTCATTGGTATGGATGAGTTATGCACGAAATTCAAGTTCCCTCCGGATTCTCAAAACGAGATGCACCAATGGAGGGAGGGTTTTCGTGCCTTGAGTTGAAAAATTTGGCGCCGGCAAAGTTGATAGAGTTCACATTTTAGTCAAAACGAAAATGCAAACCCGTAGACGGCTATGTCAGCGAGAGGAGCTTCGTGCCAACCAGTGGCGAATGGCGTATTTGTAATTGGATCGGCTCTGGAATATGGCAGGCGACAAAAAGAAAAAAAGCGGCTTCCGTACCCGGCAGCCGCTTTCAGTTCATTGGTCTGGTTCTTAATCGTATTACGCGAGATTGGGATCGGGCACGCCAGTTTTATTCGGCGCATTGTCCCCATTCGGTACCGGTCCAGCCGATATGGCAGCGGTTGTCGGTTGTTTAGCCAGATTACCCGCACGGGCAGGTCTTGCTGGCCATATCGGTAACCGCATTAATTTACCAGTATGCCAATACATCCACATGACTAGTAAACACAGCGCAAACGTCACGATATAGAGTATCGATCCACCGAACGCTTGAATGACCAGTCCGCCCGCCAATGGTGCGCTCGACCAGCCAAACGCATACAGGCTCGTTGCACCGAAATAACTGCCACGCATGTTAGACGGCGCCATTCGATCTACTTGTACGCTCATGTTTGGAAAAAGAATCGCCTCGGCAATACTCAGCAAAAATATCGCCCCTATCCAACCGTAAAACCATTGAATGGGATTCAGCGCAAACCAAACCTGTCCTGCGGCCAATAGAATCATTCCGATGAAAATGCGCTGATTTACATTCACCTTCCGCATCAGGCCCAATAAAGGAAACTGTAAACAGACGATGGTCGAGGCATTGATCAGGATCATACTGGAGATCAATGTAACCACGTTTGGTGCGTCATTGATGGTCAAGTACTGGATCAAACTCGAATCCATATGGGCATAAATAAAGAGCGCAAATACATTGGCCAGAATAGTGATAAGAAACACCTTATCTTCTGCCAGCACCCGGAGTGTATCTGTGAACTTTGCCGTCGTTAACGTACTTGCAGTACTCGCTCGGCTGCCACCAAAGCGCTGGAAGGCCCAGATGAACGCAAAAAACAATCCGAGGTAACTGAGCGCCGTTACACCAAACGTCGTTTGCTGGCCACTGATACCGGCCCATACACCAATCATCGGCCCAAGCGCACTACCGACATTAATCAGGAAATAACGGAACTGCATGGCCAGCTCGCGTACTCTCGTGTCCGGAATCAAATCGCCGAACATGGCCATTGCAGGCGGCTCCCACACGGAACGACCGATCGCGCTCAAGGTAATCGCTACTGCGAATGCCGCTACGCTTTCCGCAAAGGCGAGAAACAAAAATGCAATCGCGTTGATGAGGGTGCCGCTAAACAGCAATATCTTGCGTCCAAACCGGTCGGATAAGGCTCCGGTGTAGAAACCTAGTATTGCCGCACACATGGCAGACACACTGAGCAAAGCGCCGATTTCACCTGGGCTCAGGGCAAACTTTTGATGCAGTATCACTGCGAGAAACGGCCACACCATAAAATAGGTGCCGCGCCCAAAAAAACTGCCCACAAGTACAACCCATATCAATGGGGGTAAGCCATAGAGTGATTGCCACCATTGCCTATCCATGTCGGTTTCTCCCAATTTGACGGCAAAAAAAAACCCGGAGGCCAAGGCCTTCCGGGTTTTTCCGTGGAGGGCCTTGAAAGAACCCTCCAGCGCAATGCGATATTACTGTCAGGTTAACAAGTTGCGTACCTTGCGGCCGCCATGCGCTTTACACACCTTGATGGTCCAGGTACGGACAATCAGGGAGGACGCGCCATAGACAGACTTCGCACATAGCACACCAGAGATTGCCACTGATGCCGGCCACGCATAAGCGAAACGCACTAGAACAGCGCACACAGCAAAGCCCGCGAAAATTTCGCGAATTTGCCGGGGCATCATGCTTTTTGCGTTCCGTTTGATTGGCATAAATACGATTCTGGTAAGAGCTAAATTTGTAAACTTGTTACGCATGTAGATGCTGATAAATAGATATCTAGACAGCAAGCGCTCAATCATATCCAAATGCATACGCTTTGCAAACCGTCTTCGTCAGATTTTTCCTGGCAACAGTTTGGTCATACACCGCATAGTTTTAACAGCTTCTATACTTATCCCGGCATCTCCAGTGCGCTCAAATCCTTTTCACCAAAGGTTGCCGGTACAGGCGCACAGATCACCATATTTTTTCAGCACAACTCTTTGCTCGGGACATAGCGGCAATGGTCAATTTCGCGGACTCCACTCTCCTTGTCGATGCACCCTGCGGAGCGATACAGGGAAAACTCGACCAGCTCCAGCAGGTAAAACAATTCCAGGGCATTCCCTATGCGCAACCTCCGGTAGGAGAACTACGCTGGCAGCCACCACAGATGGTCGAGCCATGGAGTCATCTCAGGGATGCGACGCGCTTTGGTATGCCGGCACCACAGAATCCATCCGACTTGTTTCAGATTCGAGGGCCTGACGGCCAAGAACCCACCAGCGAAGACTGCCTTTACCTCAACGTCTACGCACCGGCAAAGCCGCTATACGACAAGCTGCCCGTTATGGTATGGGTGCACGGCGGATCCTTTTACCTAGGTTCCAGCTGCCAAACGCTCTACGACGGTAAATACCTCGCCTCGAGTGGTCGCGCTATTGTTGTTACCTTCAATTACCGCTTGGGCGCATTCGGCTTCCTGCGGCTGTGTGATCTGAGCGATATACCGGCGACCGGAAATGAAGGATTGATGGATCAACTGGCGGCGCTGGAATGGGTAAACATAAATATTGCCGCATTTGGGGGCGACCCGGAAAACGTGACACTATTTGGTGAGTCCGCTGGCGCCATGAGCATTACTTCGCTGTTCTCCGCGTATCCACAAAGTAATCAACAGCTCTGCGGTACACTCTTCCACAAAGCCATCGTGCAAAGTGGCAACCCTGGTGTCTTCCACCATACCGAGAATGCAAATAGCCTGACAGAATTGTACCTAGACACTGTTGCGGCATCCGTGGGTAAAGCCCATCTCAACGATCTCACTACCGATAAGCTTCTACAAGCGCAGGCAACGCTACTTAGCAACCAGGCATTGAACGCGCGGTGGGGGCACCTGCCATTCAAGCCGGTGCAAGATGGCGAATTTCTATTACAAGCCCCTGTGGACGCGCTGAAAACTCCCGCTGCGGCCAGCGTGCCCATGATGGTTGGCAGCAATAGTGATGAGTGGAATTTATTTAGTGCTGCGCGTCCAGAAACCTACACACTGGATGACCAGCAAATTCGCAATCACTTGCAGCAGCAGATTCCAGACCCGATGATCTCCACACTATTGGAGCATTATCGTACCCGAGCAGAAGCGCAGGATGAGGATCCCTGGCCCCTGTGGAGCCGTGCATGGAATATGATGCTGACCGACATGGTATTTACCGTGCCTGGCCTGCGCTTGCTCAACGCCCATCAGGGAAAACGCTTTCACTATCACTTTACCCAGCCCCTGAGTGCACAACCACTGCTCGGCGCCTGCCACGCCGCCGAGCTCGGGTATGTATTTGGCACACATGGAGCCGGTGATCTTGCACACTTCTATGGGGGAGAAAGCGAACCACACCGGCTCAGTGAATCAATGCGCAATGCCTGGTTGAACTTTGCCGAGTCGGGGAACCCAGGTGACGACTGGGCAGAGTTCGACGAAGGCCACACCCAGCGGTTTGGCGAACATGGCAAGCGCGATCTCGATGCAGATGCGTTACAGGCACTCTGGCAGGGGCTGGATGACCAGCAACTGCGCGGGTTCCTCTAGTTTCTGGCGGTCATTCGAAATAGCGCTTTGACAGGCCGGGGAACAGTGAATGGCGTAAAATACAGGGGGTATTTCCCATAGAACGCAGACCGGAGTAGAGAGTTGCACGAGATTGTCTTGATCCGACACGGCGAAGCCGCCAAGTCGCCCACCGATGAGGACCCGGGGTTGACTGCCCTGGGCCACCAGCAGGCGGAACAACTCGCCAGCCACCTGAACGTGCGATACCCGGGTGGGCAAGGCGTAAGGTTGATGACTAGCCCCAAGTCCCGCGCGCGGCAGACCGCAGAGCCTGTAGCCAATCTCTGGCAAAAGCCGCTTGAGCAGCTCAATGATGTGATCGAAATTCCATCCCCGGAGGGGATTTCCCTCGCGCAGCGCGGCGACTGGATTCAGGCGTTTCTCAAGAGTAGCTGGGCCGATCTGACGGATACACAACAGGTATGGCGCAACGGGATCATTAGCGCACTCAAGTCGATCGACTCTCGCCCAGCGCAGGCCACCAGTCCCATAGAGACGACACTGGTGTTCTGTCACTTTATGGTGATCAATGCCGTGATCGCCGAGATCCGCCAGGATACGCGGATCGCACAGTTCCGGCCCGATTACACCTCGCAAACCCGGCTGTCATTGGACAATGATGTACTCACCATCGTTGAACTCGGCCTCGAGCGACATGCGCCCCACCGTATTCAGTAGGGGTGCAGGCAGGCCTATCTTTGCCGGAATCAGTTATCCAGTGCCTTGCTGACTACCTCGAAGAGATCTCTCGACAGCTCACCACTGTCCGACACCTGCTGCAATGCCGAGCGAATCTGCTCCGCTTCCTGCGAACGGTACTTTCGCCAGCGAGTAAGTGGGGTAACAATACGGGCAGCAATTTGTGGATTTAGCTTGTCCAGCGAGATCACCTGCTCAGCTAAAAATTCATACCCAGTGCCGTCCTCTTGATGGAATTGGGTAAAGTTACGCATGGCAAAGCCTCCGACGACCGCGCGTACTTTATTCGGGTTGGTAAACTCAAACGCAGGATGGGACATCAGCGCGCGCACCCGCGTCAGGCTTCCATAATGTGCGCTAGCCGCCTGCAGTCCAAACCAGGTTTCCACTACCTGGGTATCTTGCTGCCACTGCTGATAGAACGCGTCGAGGTGCTCTTCAGCCCTCTCCGCAGGGCCAAACTCAATCAATGCTGCCAGTGCTGCGGCAACATCCGTCATGTTTTCCTTGCGCACAAACTGGCTTTCCGCCAACGCCAGTGCATCCGCACTACCCGTGGCACACAGGTATGACAGGCACGTATTCTTGAGGCTGCGCTCTGCAATATCTGCCGCAACGGGCTGATAAGACTTACGCTGATCCAGCGACTGATAGCGCTTCAGGAACTGCGACTCCAGGGCTTTGGCGATAGAATCGCGCACAAATGTGCGGGCGGCGATGATAGCCTGCGCATCGATGACATCGCCGTGTTCAGCCAGCTCTTGCGCACTTGGCAGCGTCAGCATCTTCGCCACCAGCGCCGGATCGAGCTGCGTATTTTCCAAAACAGCTGACAGTCCTTGCAATAACGCCTCCGGAGTCTGCAGAGCATCCCCAGCTCGATAGGCGCGCTGCAATTCGTCGAGCGCCGCAAATGCCAGCCGCTGGCTCGCATCCCATCGATTAAACGAATCGGTGTCGTGCTGCATCAAAAACAGAAGCTGCTCACTGGTGTAGCGGTAGCGCAGCTTTACTGGGGCGGAGAATCCGCGCAGTAACGATGGCAGCGGTCGCTCAGGCATCTCTGCGAAAGTAAATGTCTGCGTGGCTTCCGTCAGATGTAAAACCTTCTCGGTGCTTCCCTCATGGTCCAGTGACAGCGCCGCGCCATACGCATCCAAAAGACCTACCGCCACCGGGATATGTAACGGCTGTTTATCTGTTTGCCCCGGCGTATCCGGTGTGTGCTGGCGAATGGTCAGGTGGTATTCCTGCGCCTCAGCGTCGTAGCTATCTTCAACATCCAGCACCGGCGTGCCACCCTGGCTATACCAGCGACGGAACTGGGTCAGGTCGGCACCATTGGCGTCTTCCATCGCCGCCACAAAATCTTCACAGGTCACTGCGCAACCGTCGTGCCGCTGAAAGTAGAGATCACTACCGCGACGAAACGCCTCGGCACCCAGGATACGATGGATCATACGCACAACTTCGGCACCCTTTTCATACACCGTCAGGGTATAGAAGTTGGAAATTTCCATATAGGACTCCGGGCGCACCGGGTGTGACATCGGGCCTGCATCCTCGGCAAATTGTGCCGTACGCAGCAAGGTGACATCTTCAATCCGCTTCACTCCGCGGGAATTCATGTCCGCAGAAAACTCCGCGTCACGAAATACAGTAAACCCCTCTTTCAGACTGAGCTGGAACCAGTCTCGGCACGTCACCCGGTTACCGGACCAGTTGTGGAAGTATTCATGGGCAACGATCGCCTCGATACGCTGGAATGCTGCATCGGTTGCGGTCTCCGGGCTCGCGAGAACACATGCGGAATTGAAGATGTTCAACCCCTTGTTTTCCATCGCGCCCATATTGAAATGGTCAACCGCGACAATCATAAAGATATCCAGGTCATACTCCCGACCATAGACTTCTTCATCCCATTTCATGGACTTCTTCAGAGACTCCATGGCATGGGCGGTCTTGCCAATATTCTTTGACTCGGTGAACAGCTGTAAAGTCACTTTGCGGCCACTGCTCGTAGTAAAGTGATCTTCGACAAACTGCAGGTCACCAGCAACCAGGGCAAATAGATAGGAAGGTTTGGCGAACGGGTCTTCCCAGGTCACACGCATGCGCCCATCTTCGGTCGTACCGCTGTCAATCTTGTTGCCGTTTGACAGAAGAACGGGGTAGGTGGCAGGTGCAACGATGGTGGTGGTGAACACACTCATCACATCCGGGCGATCTGGATAGAACGTGATCTTGCGGAAGCCTTCCGCCTCACACTGGGTGCAGTACATGCCATTGGAAAGGTATAACCCCTCCAGCGACGTATTACTTTCCGGCGCGATGCGGGTTTGCACCTCCAGAACAAACGATGCCTTATCCACAGTCAGCAACAAACCATCCGTTTGTTCGCTGTAGCGCTGGGCCGGCAGCAGCTCACCATCTACCGCAACGGAGAGCAGCTCGAGATCCACTCCGTCGAGCCATAATGGCGGAAGGCTCCCGTTACTATTAGCCGCCGGATTGCGCCGGACCTGCAACCGGGACTTCACCAGTGTGGCTTGCGGATCGAGATCGAACGTCAGCTCCGTTCGGTCAATCAAATAATCCGGAACCTGGTAGTCTTTCAGGAAAATCGTTTGTGGCTGTGTGTCTTGCATTCTAAACAGTCTCTGGTAAATCTCGTGGATAGGCGACTAACCCGCCCTCACCGTGCAATCAATAAACGTGTGATCAGTAACCCGCAGCCTGGCCATCTTTCCGGCTTTCAGAAGCACCGTGGTACACGCCGTTTTCGGCCTTCTGAATTGCTTGATAGCCGCCATAAGGACCGCTTTCAAAGCGAACTTGGTGCCCCATCTGCACAAGCTTGCGACGGGTTTCCATGGGGAAACCGTCTTCTAGGCTGAGATAGCCGCCATCTTCCATCAGTTCATCGGTAGGCTGGCTGGAACCACTGTGCAAAATTCGGGGCGCATCACCGGCCTCCTGCACATTCATACCGAAGTCCAGCATATTGATGACGATCTGCGCATGCATCTGCGGCTGGGTTGCTCCACCCATGACGCCGAAGCTCAACCAGGGTTTACCGTCCTTGGTCACAAATGCGGGGATGATGGTGTGGAATGGACGCTTGCCCGGCGCATATTGGTTGAAATGTCCTTCCTTTAAGCTGAACATTTCTCCGCGGTCCTGCAGGATAAAACCCAGCTCGCCAGGGGTCATACCAGACCCCATTCCCCGATAATTACTCTGGATCAGCGAGACCATGTTGCCGTCTTTGTCCGCAGTAGTGAGGTAAATGGTGTCACCATGCCGAAGGGCGACGGTCCCTGCCTCGTAGCGCTTTGCCGCCTTATTGGGGTCAATCAGGGCACGACGCTTCTCCGCGTAGGATTTGGAGATCAGCTCCTGCACCGGCAGCTGATTGAAGTCGGGGTCGGCGTAGTATTTGGCACGATCCTCGAATGCGAGCTTTTTGGCTTCGGCGAACAGGTGAATATATTCTGGACTCGTACGCCCTAGCTTTTTCAGGTCATACGCTTCCAGGATATTGAGAATTTGCAGTGCCGCGATACCCTGGCCGTTCGGTGGCAGCTCCCACACATCGTACCCACGGTAGTTGGTGGAAACCGGCTCTACCCAATCGGACGTGTGAGTGGCCAGATCCTCGTAGGACAGGAAACCGCCATTGGCTTTCATATAACGGTCGATCTCGCGCGCGATATCGCCTTTATAAAAGGCATCGCGACCACCATCGGCAATTTTCTGCAGGGTATTGCCAAGGCGTGGATTTCGAAAAAGGTCGCCTTCCTGTGGAGCCTTGCCACCGGGCATATATGTCTCCCGGAACCCGGGAAACTTCTCGAGCTTGGGAACCGATCGATTCCAGTAGTACGCGACCAGCTGAGTAACGGGAAACCCTTCATTCGCATAGCGGATGGTAGGAGCCAGCAGCTCCTGCATGGGCAACTTGCCGAATTTTTCGTGCAACTCAAACCAGCCATCTACCGCGCCCGGCACTGACACGGGCAAAGGACCATGGGATGGTATTTTTTCCAGATTATTATCGGCAAAGTACTGAAATGCCAGAGACTTTGGCGACCGGCCACTGGCATTGAGCCCAAACAGCTTTTTATCTTGGGCGCTCCAGACAATGGCGAACAGATCGCCGCCAATACCGTTGCCCGTTGGCTCCATCAGTCCTTGCGCCGCATTGGCAGCAATTGCTGCGTCGACGGCACTGCCGCCTTTTTTTAGAATATCCAGCGCCACTTGCGTCGCCAGGGGATGGCTGGTAGCGGCCATACCCTGTGTTGCCAGCACCGGTGAGCGACTGGCGAACCCTTCACCATTCACACGGTCATAAGCGGTAACGCTGGCAGAAAACAACAAGGTGCCTAAAAATGCACCGGCTGTGACGGCTGCCGCCCGCACCATACCTGGTATTTTTGGCGCTCGCACAACTCTGCGCATGCAACGCTTGGGGAAAAATGTCATCTGGAATTTCACAATAACTGCCCTTCTCGTTATTCTCAGAACAAGTCTCTCTGTAATAGCCATATCGGTCAACTAAGGTATTCGCGCGCGTGACATCCCGCCTCTCCCATCGCAAAGCGAAGGTGCTGGTACGCTATTTTGTCGCTTTCATTCTGGCGGTTGTTGTTGCCGCGGCGATCAGTTGGGTCACCCGGCATACCTGGCTGCCGTGGTTAATTAATCTACAGCTGGATAATGCGCACGTAACCGCCATTGAGCGGTTTCAGATATCCCGGGAAGATGGCGGCTGGCACGCGGATATCCAGCAACTGGTCATCGAAACGGCGCAGGGCCAGCAGATTACCCTTAACGAACTCCAGGTAAGACAACTCAACCATATCATCGCCCAGATTGTTACGCCCAACGACACGCCCGCCCCCGATGCCGAGATATCTATCGACCAGATGACGATCGAGAAGTTGGGCGACTCCGGCGTGCAACCTGGTTCCACCGATGCAGCGCAGGATCCCGAACCGAAGGCGACGACTGCGCGAGAGTCCGGTGCTGATGACTCCCAAATCACAGGCGTGGAAAAAATAGGAGATGCGCAAAACCAGGTACCAACAATCAGCGGCCTGCTGCGCCAGCTTCAAGCGCTTCCAGTGCGGAGTATCGAGATTCACTCACTTCGCCTACCGGACACTCTGCCGGGATCCTCTACGGCGCACTTTTCTATCAACCGTCAGGGGGCCATTAATGGGGATATACGCTATTCGGCCTGCGATGGATGCCTGATTTCTGTGCATATACAGCCGCATAGTGACAGCCCACCATTTCAGTTTGAACTCTCCCGCGAAAAAGTTGTGGTTGCCAAGGTCACCGGCAATCTGCAGAACATGACCCACAGTGCTCCTCTAGCCTGGAATATTTCGACCGACACCACGCTCATCGCCAAACCACTGTCCGAGTTACTTTCAGACCTCGCGCAACCGCTGCCCGCTTCTTCCGCAGGGCGCTGGCAAGAATGGCTGGTACTGCTCGCGCAAAGCAGTGGCTCGACGACGGTCAACCTGAGTGGCCAAATCGACGATGCCCTAGGCGGACTGCAGAGCTTGAGCAACCTGCGCAGCGAAATCCAAATCGATGATCTGGCGGTGCCACTCCCCGAAACACTGCTAGGCACGCCCCTACTGATCTCCACGCATACCAACACGCCGATTCGAATTACCCTGAAAAGCCTGTCTCCGCTTGCAGCGCAGGAAATTAGCGGCGACCTCGTGATTGAAGCGCAGGGTCAGATGCAGGGAGAAAATACATCATTACTCAACGCAGAAATCCAACTTGCGGAATCCTCGGAGGGACTCCCTCAGGTTGAGATTAATGGCGAGCTTGACCAGTCACATTGGCAAGAAATACTTGAGCACCCAAGATTTAAAAGGCATTTAGCGGGATACGAGGTTACAGGACTCTCCGGTGAACAAGAATTTTCAGTGTCATTTACCCTACCGAATCTGAATACCAAGCTTATTGCGGAGCAGCAATACCTGCGCAACTTCACTGCAGAGTGGAAGCCCTCTGACAATACCGAGTTCACGCTGAGCCTGCCGAAAACGAAAACACCCGCAGCCCTGGAAAAATGGCATACGACCCAGATCAGTTTGCGCGGTGACCAACCTGTGACACTGAGCGCGCAGCAGATCCCGGGTCCGTTGCAAGTAAGTACCCCCCAATTCACGGTAATGATGGAAACAGCTGGAAAAACAGGAGGCGGCACCCAATCCAAACTCACCGCTGGACTGAAGGAAATTGCCTGCACTGATGTTTTCAGGAAGACCTGCACATTCCAGCTCGACATCCAGGGCTCCAACCTCTCCGCACCAGGGGACAAGACACGGGTAGACAACCTTGCTCTCGCGACCAGCATCGAAATGAATGCCAGTCAGGATCCCGCGTCGACCATTGTGCGGTTCAGCAACGTCAATGTGAGCATCGATAAAAGTACATCCGGAGAAATAAGCGCAGAAAATTCCGAGCTTTTCTCCCAGGAGGTACGCTGTGAAATCCACAGGATCAGAATGCATTGTGATTCGCCGCAACTTGCTGTCAGCTTTGCACCCATGGCGCTTGCGGGACACAGCCTTGAAGGAATCGTTTTCCTCGAGGACATCAGCCTCACAACATCAGAGCCCCAGAACGCAGAAAAGACAGCCGATGACGACCTGATCGTAACCGGTGCCGGCAACTATCGTGCAGACCAGCTGACCATCAAAACCGTCAATGCATTAACCATACAATTGGCATCCCATGGAAAAGTTGCGCTTCATGACCAACAGTTAACCGGCGTCAGTACAGTCGTCAATGGCCCCCTACAATTCAGCAGCAATTGGCAACACAACCTGAAGAATCAAACCGGACAACTGGAGCTTACGCTTCCTACCACAGAGTTCAGTAGCAGCAATTCTTTGGCACTGGGCATCGATGGGCTACCGGCAAACCTCGTAGGTGGCAAGCTTGAGGGCTCTGCAAAGCTACACTGGCCTAACATCCAAAGAGATGCTGCCAAGATCTCATTAACGGATGCCGTTATTCAGTACAACGACAGCTACGCGGTCGGCATCGACTCCACCATTGCACTCGGGCGAGAGGGCGATTCATGGGCAACCACTGCCCCTGCACGCGTTTCGGCCAGTACCATTGACGCGGGCGTCGCACTCAAGAACCTGCATTTTGATCTGACATTCGATACCTCCGGGGATGTCGTTCTGGACGATTTCTCCGCAGAGCTGCTCGAGGGAGCCCTGACATCAGAGACAGTGAAGTGGAACTTTGAAGGAGAAAAGCGACTATCCACTTTCCAGTTTACTGGCATTTCCCTCCGTGCACTGACCACCGAGCTGGAATCCACTAACTTTTCCGCAAGTGGACTATTGGATGCGACCATACCCATTACCATCGATGCCCAAGGCGTCACGGTCGAAGACGGAAGTGTGCAGTCGCGGCCACCGGGAGGTCGCATGCGCTACTACGGCGCATTCTCCCCACAAATGCTGTCGAGTAACCCACAACTGAAACTGGTGGCTGGGGCCCTTGAGGATTACACCTATCGGGACATTCATGGCACTATGCAGTACCCATTGAGTGGTGACTTGCAGCTCAACCTGAAGTTGACTGGCAATAGTCAGGCGATCGATACGAAACGCGATCTGATCATCAACCTGAATCTTGAAAATAATGTTCCGAGCATGCTTCGCTCATTGCAGGCCAGCCGTGACTTGACCGATGTATTGGAACAGCAAACGCAATGAAGCTGGCCGCCAGGGCAAGATACACCCAGGCAGGGCACTATTATCGGCGCCAGGTACCCAGTGGGATCGATGTGTTCAGGAACGGTTAATCCTGGACTATCTATAGTAATCAGCAACCATTGCGTGCATCCCCCTTCCGTTTGGCGGGATAATGGCAATTGGCGCCTTTTCGGCTTTTTTCGCTCCGCGATTTGAGCACTGCTGGAAGGGCCATTATCAGAGAGTCGCAGGAGTTAGTCGTGAACCAAGCAGACAATTTGAAGCCGCTGGCTTTATGGGGAGCATTGGCCCTCAGTGGAATCTTGATCGGATGTACCCCCACGGTAGCGGTCCAGGCCCCAAGCGAGCCCATAACGGTTAATCTCAATGTCAAAATCGAACACGAAATCCGTGTAAAAGTTGACAAAGAGTTGGACGATTTGTTTGACGACAAGGAAGGCATTTTCTAGGGCTGACAAATTTAACGTCGCCGCCGGATAACTGAAGGACATACAAACATGTTGAATACGTTTACTTCTCCCGCAGAACACCGCAAGACAGAAAAGCGCCACAGCAAACCATTGCTCGCAGGCGTGCTAATGATCATCGCCTTTTTGTTTGCGCTTCCCGCCAGCGCCATCACGCTGAAGCAGGCGCAGACACAGGGACTAGTTGGTGAGGCGAACAGTGGTTATGTCGCTATCGTTCAGGACAGCTCACCAGAACTGGAAAAACTGGTGAATGAGGTAAATCGCAAGCGTAAAAATGAATACGCCGCGATCGCCAAGCGCAACAAGATTGATATCAGTCAGGTTGCCGCCAGAGCTGCAGAAAAGTTAGAGGCCCGGCTCAATAAAGGCGAGTACTACCAGGACAATCTAGGTCGCTGGAAGCAAAAGTAATTATCTGGCGACATAAAAAAACCCGCAACATAAGTTGCGGGTTTTCGGCCCGGCGCTGACGTAAAGTCCGCGCTGCTCAAAGATTGGCGAACAGCGACATGCCGTCCAGACCTTGACTCTCCATGACTTCACGCAGACGCTTCAGCGCATCCACTTGAATCTGGCGAACACGCTCGCGCGTCAAGCCTATTTCGCGACCAACCTCTTCCAATGTACTGGCCTCGTAACCCCGCAGCCCGAAACGACGGGACACGACTTCGCACTGCTTATCCGGCAACTCACCCAACCAGCGATTAATACTGTCAAACAGGTCGGTATCCTGCAGTAGTTCCGCTGGGTCGGATTCCTGTTGGTCAGGGATTGTATCTACCAGGGTTTTCTCAGACGAAGGACCGATTGGTGTATCGACTGAGGTAACACGTTCATTGAGACCGAGCATACGCTCCACGTCTTCAACGGGCTTTTCCAGCAAATTGGCGATTTCTTCCGCCGTTGGCTCATGGTCCAGCTTTTGAGCCAGTTCCCGTGAGGCTCGCAGGTAAACATTGAGCTCTTTCACAACATGAATGGGCAGACGGATGGTCCGCGTTTGATTCATGATGGCACGCTCAATCGTTTGGCGAATCCACCAGGTGGCGTAAGTCGAGAACCGGAAACCCCGCTCAGGGTCGAACTTTTCTACTGCACGAATAAGGCCGAGGTTGCCCTCTTCGATCAAGTCCAGGAGCGCCAGACCGCGACTAACGTAGCGACGGGCGATTTTCACAACCAGTCGCAGGTTACTTTCAATCATGCGCTTGCGAGCCGCCGCGTCACCACGTAGCGCTTTGCGTGCGTAGTAGACTTCTTCTTCGGCGGTTAAAAGAGGGGAGAATCCGATTTCGTTGAGATACAACTGAGTAGCGTCGAGATTTTTTTGCCCGGCCGCGTCATCAAGCTTTCGTATGGTCGTTTTTGTGGATGTGCTTTTCGAAGTTGACTTCGATGTCTTATGGGAGATTGTTTCGGAGTTTTTTTTTGCCGCCTTGCTCCGGGTACGACTTGTTTTGGTTTCGGTTAAGGTTTTTTCCTGATCGAAAGACTCCGGCGCCATATCTGTTTTAGCACCAAAATCCACTTGATCATGACGTTGTGCTTCCATTTCCCCAACTCCTTGTACTTTGCCTGTATCAGCCGCTTGCGACAGCTTGCGATTACAGAATCGGTCACTGTCAGATACGACAGCCTCCGTTCTCGGCAACTCACCGTCAGTGGTGAGTAGGGTCACTGCAGGGCAGCTACTTCCGATCCCGGTGACTACCTCAAGTGGTTATTAATAAAAATCCATTTTTATTGCACAACAGCGTATGGGTGAGTGGCTACCGCACCTGGTTCGGCAGGTTCCTAAGGCAAATAGGCCAAAGGATCTACCGGTTGACCATTTTTACGAATCTCAAAGTGGAGCATATCGCGGTCGGTACCACTCGAACCCAGTTCCGCTATCCGTTGCCCTGCTCTGACTCTCGTGCCCTCACCAACAAGCAACTTGTCGTTGTGGGCATAAGCACTGAGGAATTCCTCGTTGTGCTTGATGATCAAAAGTTTGCCGTACCCTCTCAGTGCGCTTCCGGCGTAAATCACGGTGCCATCCGCCGCTGCCTGAACAGATTCCCCCTTTTTCCCGGCGATATCAACACCCTTGCGCAAGGGGTCGTTGGGCTGGAAGCGAGAGAGTACCCTGCCACGAACCGGCCACCGCCATTTTGTGACACTTTTATTACCGTCCGAAATTGACGATTTTTTCACGACCTTGGGCGATGGCTTGGATACCTTGGTAGGCACTTTACGGGTCACTTTTTTTGTTTTGGCGACCTTCTTAGTGGTGGGCTGGCTGACGGCAACCGGAACTCGGCCGGTCAACGCGAGACGCTGCCCGGGAAATATCCGGTAAGGAGGAGCAATCCGGTTTACTGCGGCTAACTCTTTGAAATCTTTACCGTAACGCCATGCAATGGAATACAGAGTTTCGCCTTTACTCACCGTGTGATGACGAATCTTCTGACTTGGGGGCTGTTGTAAAGACGCGGTAGGCGCCAGATTGCTGGCGCAGGAGGCAACCAGCAGGACCGCACAAAAAACACTCAGAAGCCGACCCAGTAAAAAAGGACAAAGGCGCAAAAAACAACCGCTAAAGACAGCAGATCTGGGCTTAAAATGTTGATATATGCGCCGTTTCATTATTCTCTTTTTACATCAAAGGGGACCATTTATGGAAAAAGCGTCTAAAGAAAATCCCTGAATCAGCGGCCTTTGACAGCCAAAAAATCTGTTTACAGAAAATTTACGTAGACATCGTTTGGTCACTGTCGGGGGACCACTCCTGCCGAGGTTACGGCGGACCTAAATCGAGTCGCCGTTGACCGTTTTCCCCGTAGGTCATTGCCCAATTTACTGTACGACTTTTCCTACATTGCGGCTATGCAGCCACTCAATACCCAAAACCAGAACGATCGCCACAAGCCCTGCTGAGGCCGCGCCCACAATATAAGAAGGCTCTCCAGTAGCGCTTGTGAACTCTCCGGGCCACACGTTGGACAGCATTGGCGCTAGCTTGGCACTGCTCAACTCCCCGACACCGCCATTTGCGAGTTTCCAGGGCCACACGATTTTCAAACTTCCGAGTAACACGCCGACCAGGAACGAAAGCGTCACAGAGGGAAAACGGTGCATCAGCCAGGACAGTACACGGCTGAACAATAACAGCCCGCAGCCCGCCCCCGCCGCGAACCACACCAGCGCGCCAACCTGCAGTTCGTGCACCGCGCTGATCACCTGTGGATAAATACCAATCATGAGCAGGATGAAGGAGCCGGAAATTCCCGGCAGGATCATCGCGCAGATTGCCACGGCGCCGGAGAAGAACAAGGTATACGGCGTTGCAACTATCTCCGTCGGCCGCATTTCACTGACGAGGATCGCCAGGGCAACCCCGGATAAAAGCGCCAGCCAGCTGGACCACTGCCAGTGCACTACCCGGCGCCCAATGGGTACAACGGAAGCGAGAATCAAGCCAAAGAAAAAAGACCAAACGAGAATTGGATAATTTTCGAGCAGAAAACTGATTAGCTTGGCCAGGCTAAAAATGCTGACCAACACGCCGCTGAAGAGCGCCAACAGGAAGCCTCCATTGATTTCCCGCCAGGTAGCAGCAATACCATTTCGAAACAGAGACACCACAGTATGGGGGCCAATCTTGCTCAGTGAGTCGAGCAGCTCCTGATAGATACCGGTAATAAAGGCAATAGTGCCCCCGGAAACACCGGGGACAACATCCGCGGCCCCCATGGCCAGGCCGCGCAAACCAACGCCCCAGTAACGACTTCGCAATATGGTGTTTGCCGGCGCCTTGCTTCCGGTCATTAGCGCACCACTCCGCTAAGTAGAGGCACAAACCGAACCGGCTCGGCCTTTTCCACATCAAAGCGCTCCCCGTCTTCGCTGCGCGTGACAATCGTCAGGTATTGGCGCTCACTCCCCACAGGAATGACCATCACGCCCCCCGGGGCCAGCTGTTCACGCAATTCGTCGGGAACCGTCGCGGGTGCCGCTGCACACAGAATGGCATCGAAGGTTTTCTGCTCAGGCCAACCAAAACCGCCACTGCTCAAGCGCATTTCCACATTGAATATCCCCAATTCACGCATCCGCTGACGGGCTTTGACCAACAGTGGCTCAACCCGTTCCACGGAATACAGCTTGTCTACGAGGCGGGAGAGAATGGCGGTTTGGTAGCCCGAGCCGGCACCCACTTCTAATACACATGCCCGTGACGAAGCCCTACTGAGCAATAACTCGGTCATCCGGGCAACAATGTAGGGTTGGGAGATGGTCTGCCCATAGCCAATGGGCAATGCGGTGTCTTCGTAGGCACGTATCGCCAGGGCTTCATCCAAAAACAGGTGGCGGGGGGTGGACGCCATTACGTCCAGCACTTCTTCGTTGCTGATCCCCTCATCGCGCAACCGTTGAATCAAACGATTGCGCGTGCGCTGGGATGTCATACCCAGGCCTTCGTGTCTAAATCGATCCATAAGGATTGATAGTCTCCCTACAAGCGAGTCGCCGGGCCCCGAGCGGCCCTCCAGCAAGGAGGAGCACACCTTCCGGCAATGGACCGGGAAGACTCTGGCTTCCACAGTCACCGTTTGTTGTCGTTAATTTTTACTTATTTTAGGGCCACAGAAGATTGATTGGCCAGCTCGGCCACCTCCCGCAGCAGGGCTGTGGCAAATGTGCCTGGTGGCAGTGCAAAGGCAAGCACCAGATCCTTGCCCTTTTCCTGCTCTTCCCACCGATACTCAAACCCTTGTGGTATCAACATGAGTGGTCGGCGTTCCTGGCTCAAACCACCATGTTCCAGCCAGTCCTGCCAGGCCTGCCAAGGCGCCATGGCGGTTTCCTCCAGCGCGAGCTGCTCACCGGACGCCATATTTCTGCCGCGCCCCCACAGTGGGCCGCTGCCTGTCGCCTCCGGTTCGCCTTCGAGGGTTTCCATCCACGTGCCCTGTTCCACTCGGGCAGCCAGTACCTGGTTAAAAAGCCAACTGCGCGCGGCAGATAAAGCAAACGCTTTCTGATTGCGCGGCAGGCGTTTGCGCTTGCCGGCGATTGGCTCTGCCACGATCCGCTCGACCAGATCGAGGTTACCGCCGTTGTGGCCAAAGCGCTGCTCGCCGAAGTAATTGGGTACACCTTTATGTAGCTGCGCGAGTACGCTTTCTGCAGCCGCACAGTCACCCGTTACGTTGCGCAGCCGAATCTGGAAACGGTTGGCCAAGTGCCCACCGCGGCGCAGCTTGCGAGCGCCACGGAAGTGCTGCAGGACCTGCACTTCTTCATTATCGAGCTGCGCCCAATTGGGTTCGGGCTTCTGCGCCAGCCAGACACTGAACCACTGGGTAGTTACCGCATGGCGATCTTTCAGGCCGAAGTAGCCCACATCGTTACATTGCACGCCGGCGAGCTGAGCCAGTTGCTGGGCGACGAAGCCCGTATTGGCGCCACGCTTACGAATTTGCAGGTACACATGCTCGCCGGCTTCCTCTTGCGGCGTCGCCAGTTCATCCACAACAAAGTCTTCAGGCTGGCTGCGAAAATCTGCCTTCACAGCGGCACCGCCGAGTGCGCGGGGCCAATTCAAATCCCACGCCTGCTCGCTCTCCCCGGCAGGGGCATTCTCTGCGTCGCTCACAATTTCTCCAACAGCACCACCGCTTGGGCGGCGATACCTTCTTTACGGCCGGTAAATCCGAGCTTTTCACTGGTGGTGGCTTTGACACTGATCGCGCCGGTTTCCACCGCGCAATCGGCGGCGATATGCGCCCGCATGGCGTCGATGTGCGGGGCCATTTTGGGCGCCTGAGCCACTAGTGTCGCATCGGCATTGACCAGTCGGTAACCGTGCTGATGGATCAAACCCACGACATGACGCAACAGCACGCGGCTGTCGGCACCAGCGTATGCTTCGTCAGTATCGGGAAAATGTTTACCTATATCACCGAGGGCCAATGCGCCCAGAAGCGCGTCGGCAAGGGCATGCAGCAACACATCGCCATCAGAGTGCGCCACCAGTCCCTGTTCATGCGCAATCCGAACGCCGCCCAGGACGACGTGATCTCCTGGGCCGAAGGCATGTACATCGATGCCCTGGCCAATTCTGAAGCTCATAGTTTGTTTCCTGATGCGGCGCCGTCGGAGCGATGACGAAGTAAGGCTTCGGCGAGCACCAGATCCGACGGGTGGGTAATTTTGAAGTTGCTGCGGCAGGCTGCCACCAGTTCGGGAGCATGGCCCGCCAACTCGAGTGCGCTGGCTTCGTCGGTGATTGCCTTGGGGTTCTCAGCCAGACCTCGCTGCAGAGCTTGCAGTAATGTGCCAAGCGGGGCTTTCTGAGGTGTTTGTGCGAGCCAGATTTGTTCCCTGGGCAGAGTTTGTCGAACAGAGTTCTCATCACCGGCGAGCTTAACGGTATCGCTGGCAGGCTGGGCAAGTAGTGCCATGGGGGCGGCGGCGAGAAGTTTGTCGATATCTTCGGTACTGACCAGCGGCCGTGCGGCATCGTGGACCAACACTGAGGTGGTCGGTGACTGGTATTGGCTCAGGTACTCGAGGGCGGCCAGGACGGAATCGGCACGCTCGGCACCACCAATAACGGTGTGGATCTTGTCGTTTTGCCCACATGCAAGTGTTGCGAATACGTCATCGTCTGCGGAAATCGCAACTACAACGCCTTGCAGTCCGGGCCAGGATAATATGTTCTCGAGGGTATGGGCGATGAGTGGCTTGCCATCAATGGGCAGGTACTGCTTGGGTGTGGTTGCGCCCATACGTTTGCCGGCGCCAGCGGCGGGAACGACGACCCAATAATCAGTGGTCGCTTGGCTTTCGATGGGGGTCATTGTTTTTCTCGCTGTGACTGCGCAGGATTTTTGTGCTCATCCTGGTCGAGAAAAATAAACAGGGTTTCGCCCTCTTTGATAAGGCCGAGGTCGTAGCGGGCTTTGGCTTCGACGCCGTCGGTGCCTTCTTTGAGGCTGCGGACTTCCCGCAGGAGGTGGCGGTTTTCCCGCTCGAGTGCAGCATTTTTTCGCTGCTGCTCTTCAAGCTGCCGTTCGAGCCTGGTCACATCCGCAAAACTGCCCTCGCCCACCCAAAATCGATATTGGGTGACCAGCAGCATTACTGTGAGGATTGCCAGCAGCCATTTCATTTGTTTTGTTCTCTATCTGGCGTTTCTGGGTACCCACGGTTCGTGTTCCGTGGCGGCTCCGCTACCGGGGCTAGTTCGCGAGACACGCCGTGCACCCATCCATGGGGGCTCTGCGAAAACATCCGTGTTTTCGAAGGTCTCGCGAACTAGCCCCGGTATCGAAGCCTTCGCATCAGCACATTAGCTCCGATACGAGTTCTAGCCAGTTTACCGGGCTTACCGAATTACTTGAACTCGGCAATGCCACGGTAAGGCGCCTTGCCTTCCAGCTCGGCTTCGATGCGCAGCAGGCGGTTGTACTTGGCTACGCGGTCGGAGCGGCACAAGGAGCCGGTTTTGATCTGGCCAGCGGCGGTAGCAACGGCCAGGTCGGCGATGGTGGTGTCTTCGGTTTCACCGGAACGGTGAGAGATAACCGCGGTGAAGCCTGCGTCTTTGGCCATTTTGATCGCGTCCAGGGTCTCGGACAGGGAGCCGATCTGGTTGAACTTGATCAGGATGGAGTTACCAACGCCCTTCTCGATACCTTCTTTCAGGATCTTGGTATTGGTTACGAACAGGTCGTCGCCCACCAGCTGTACTTTCTCGCCGATTTTATCGGTGAGGATTTTCCAGCCGTCCCAGTCGCTTTCGTCCATACCGTCTTCGATGGAGATGATCGGGTAGTTTTCAGAAAGCTCTGCCAGATAATCGGCAAAACCGGCGCTGTCGAATGCTTTACCTTCGCCAGACAGGTCGTACTTGCCGTCCTTGTAGAATTCGGAAGAGGCGCAGTCCAGGGCCAGGGTGATGTCGTCGCCCAGTTTGTAGCCAGCTGCTTCAACCGCTTCGGCGATGACTTTCAGTGCGCCTTCGTTGGAAGGCAGGTTCGGGGCGAAGCCACCTTCGTCACCGACAGCGGTGTTCAGGCCTTGTGCAGACAGTACTTTTTTCAGTGCGTGGAAGATTTCAGCACCCTGACGCAGCGCTTCGGCGAAAGTCTTGGCTTTTACCGGCTGAATCATGAATTCCTGGATGTCGACGTTGTTGTCGGCGTGCTCACCACCGTTGATGATGTTCATCATCGGTACCGGCAGGGTGTACTCACCCGCAGTGCCGTTTACTTCGGCGATGTGCTGATACAGGGGGATGCCCTTGGAGATCGCTGCAGCTTTGGCTGCGGCCAGGGATACGGCCAGGATGGCGTTTGCACCCAGCTTGGATTTGTTTTCGGTGCCATCGGCGTCGATCATAGCCTGGTCGAGGGCACGTTGATCGGTTGCGTCCATGCCTACCAGCAGGTTGGCGATTTCGCCGTTGATGTTTTCAACCGCTTTCAGAACGCCTTTGCCCAGGTAACGGCTTTTGTCGCCATCGCGCAGCTCGAGGGCTTCGCGGGAGCCGGTGGAAGCGCCAGACGGTGCACAGGCAGAACCTACCGCGCCGCACTCGAGAATTACATCGGCGTTAACGGTGGGGTTACCGCGACTATCCAATACTTCAAAAGCTTTTACAGCAACAATCTTGCTCATGTTTACAACGGGCTCCTTGTTTTTCCGGAAATTATTTACTCGGAATGTGTGTTTCTGTGAAGTTTCAGTGCGGCGGCCGCCTTCTCTGGACCGCTCATTTTAGTTATTTGTTTGTCTACTATCTGGTAGCGGGTTATTTGGTATCGAGCGGCTCGAAGTTTTTCACCAGTTGGTCCACGGCTTTCATTTGCGCCAGGAAAGGCTCGAGTTTTTCCAGAGGCAGCGCGCTCGGGCCATCGCACAGCGCCTTGTCCGGGTTCGGATGCGCCTCCAGGAACAGGCCGGCGATACCAATGGCCAGGCCCGCACGGCCAAGCTCGGTGACCTGGGAGCGACGGCCGCCAGAGGCCGCACCACCGGGGTCACGCATCTGCAGTGAGTGGGTCACGTCGAAAATCAGCGGGGCACCGCCGGTGGAATCGATCATGGTACGGAAGCCGAGCATGTCGACGACGAGATTGTCGTAGCCGAAACAGGCACCGCGCTCACACAAAATGATGTTTTCGTTACCGCCCTCGGCAAATTTCTCCACCACATTCTTAACTTGCGGCGGGCTCATAAACTGCGGCTTTTTCACGTTTATCACCGCGCCGGTTGCCGCCATGGAGGCAACCAGGTCGGTTTGGCGTGCGAGGAATGCAGGCAGCTGAATAACGTCCACTACCTCGGCAACCGGAGCCGCCTGATGAGGCTCGTGCACATCGGTAATCAGCGGCACACCGAAGGTCTTTTTGACTTCCTCAAAAATCTTCAGTCCTTCTTCCATCCCCGGGCCGCGATAGCTGTGAATAGAAGAGCGATTTGCCTTGTCGAAGGACGCTTTAAATACGTAAGGAATACCCAGCTTGTCAGTAACATTGACATAGTGCTCGGCCACTCTCATGGCCGTATCACGGGATTCCAAAACATTCATGCCGCCAAACAAAGTGAATGGTTTGTCATTGGCAACCTTCAGTTTGCCGACTTCAATAGTTTTCATTATTTGCGCCTGCTTATGCTTCTCGATTAAGCCTGCTTGTGTTCGACAGCCGCTGCTACGAAGCTCTCAAACAGTGGGTGGCCGTCACGCGGGGTAGAGGTAAATTCCGGGTGGAACTGACAGGCCACAAACCAGTTGTGCTCGGGCAGTTCAACCATTTCCACCAGGGTGTCATCGGCAGACCAGCCACCGATTTTCAGGCCAGCCTGCTGCAGGCGGTCGACGTAGTTGTTGTTCACCTCGTAACGGTGACGGTGGCGCTCAACGATGACATCCTCACCATAGATTTCACGCGCCTTGGAGTCTTTCGCCAGACGACACTCCTGGCCGCCGAGACGCATGGTGCCACCCAGATCGGACTTCTCGTCACGGGTCTCGATGTTGCCTTCGCTATCGATCCACTCGGTGATCAGGCCGATAACCGGGTGCGGAGTCTTGCCGTCGAATTCGGTGCTGTTGGCGCCGTCCAGGTTGAGTACGTTGCGCGCGTATTCAATTACCACAGACTGCAGACCCAGGCAGATGCCGAGGAACGGAATATTGTTTTCTCGGGCGTAGCGCACCGCTTCGAGCTTGCCTTCGAGGCCGCGCTCACCAAAGCCGCCGGGGACAAGAATGGCGTCGGCGCCCTTAATCAGGTCCAAACCGTTCTCGCCTTCGACATCTTCAGCGTTGATGTAGTCGATATTGACCTTGGTGCGGGTTTTGATGCCGGCGTGGATCAAAGCCTCGATCAGAGACTTGTATGCATCCAGCAGCTCCATGTACTTGCCAACCATGGCAATCTTGATTTCGTGATGCGGGTTCAACTTGCCGTCCACCACGTCGTCCCATTCGGACAGGTCCGGGGCTTCACACTCGAGTTGGAGTTTCTCTACGACGATCTCATCCAGGCCGTACTCGTGCAGCATGCGTGGTACGCCATAAATGGTCTTGGCATCGGGCAGCGGTACTACCGCGCGCTCTTCCACGTTGGTGAACAGGGCGATTTTGCGGCGGGAGTCGTCGTCGATGGCGCGCTCGGAACGGCACAGCAGGATGTCTGGCTGCAGGCCGATCGAACGCAGCTCTTTTACGGAGTGCTGGGTCGGCTTGGTTTTTGTTTCGCCGGCGGTGCCCAGGTACGGCACATAGCTCAGGTGAATCAGCAGAGCGCGGTTGATGCCCATTTCCACACGCAGCTGGCGCACGGACTCGAGGAACGGCTGGGATTCGATATCGCCCACGGTACCGCCGATCTCGACGATCGCCACGTCTACATCGCGACCACCTTCGATCACCCGACGCTTGATTTCGTCGGTGATGTGCGGAATGACCTGCACAGTACCACCCAGGTAGTCACCGCGGCGCTCTTTGCGCAGCACGGTTTCATATACCCGGCCAGTGGTGAAGTTGTTGCGCTTGGACATGCGAGTACGCACAAAGCGCTCATAGTGGCCCAGATCCAGATCCGTCTCGGCGCCATCTTCGGTCACATAGACCTCGCCGTGCTGGAATGGGCTCATAGTGCCCGGGTCCACATTGATATAAGGGTCAAGCTTAAGAATGGTGACCTTCAAGCCGCGGGCTTCGAGAATAGCGGCCAGAGAGGCGGAGGCGATACCTTTCCCCAATGAGGAAACCACGCCGCCTGTGACAAAAATGTAGCGCGTCATGCAAAACCTTGGTCAGTTGAATGCCCGACGAGTTCGGGCGTGCGGGACTGGCTCAAGCGCGCAGACTCGCGCAACTCGGTGCCTTTGAGATGGGACGCCAGACTACCAGAAAGCGGTTTTCTGCTCAATCCAAAAACGTCCAGATTGGCGGTTTCGGGGGGCCTTCCGCCGTAACAAAAAGGTCGCCCACTGCCAGCAAGGTGCCTGCCCGGGAGACAAGCGGCACCCGATCGCGCAGCCAGGGGGGAAGACCGTACTCCTGGAGCAGCTTTTTCAGGGTCTGGGAGTGATGCCGCTCTCGCGGCCGCGCCCGTTCGCCATGGTTGCGGAAGCGCACGGCGTATTCGCCTGCAGGCCACGCGGGGCTGGGACTGAGCGTCCACCCCCCGGGCAACGCCAACGTGGCCGTGCCATCCCAAAACCATTCACTCTCTCCCGCGGTTGATTTCAGACGGGGTAATTGTGGTGTGAGATACAGGCGATCACGATAGCGGCGCAGAGCGCGCTCCCCCAGGTGTACCTCAACGGCGGCATCGTCCCGGGCGTCGAGTTGGGAGAGCGCCTGCTCAAGATGGGCAGCCTCTGGCATCTGCGCGCCCATACCGGCCAGCCAACCCCGCAACAGGTTTTTCTTACGCGGCGCCGACAGCGCGCGATAAATCGGCAGGTCGATACTGCTGCCAAAGGGTTCCCTGCGCAGGCCACACCGGCACAAGTCCTCTCCGGCGAGTTCCTCGAGCAATCCTGCTGCCTCACGCATATTCTCGGCAGCCTGGGCAACGCGCGCATTAAGCGGCCAGCGCGACCGCAAGCTGGGAACAACCTGACTTCTCAGGTAGTTTCGGTCATAAGCGATATCGCTATTGCTGTCGTCGTCGATCCAGCGTAACTCGTTGACTGCCGCATATTGCTCGAGCTCCGCGCGACTCACCCCCAATAAAGGACGCAAGAGCGATTTCCCTTCATCCACTGCACCGATCCCGCGGTGCTGCGCCATACCGCCCAAGCCCAGCACGCCGGCGCCGCGCAACAGGCGCAACAAGAATGTCTCCGTCTGATCATCGCCATGCTGCGCCAACAAGATCTGATCACCGGTGTCCATTTTGTGTGCAAAAGCGGTATAACGCGCCTCCCGAGCCCCCTGCTCGATACCACCGCGTTTGCGGTCCACTGCCACTTTCATCGCCACAAAGGGTACGGCGAGCTTTGTCGCCTCCGACTCGCAGTGTGCCAGCCAGGCATCGGCTTGAGCACTTAGCCCATGATGTATGTGAAGTGCAGTAAACGGGATCTCGGCCTCAACCAATAGACGCATCAGAACCGAGGAATCCAGCCCACCAGAATACCCCAGCCACAAACGCCCAGCTGCGGGTTGACCGCGCAATGCAGTCCGAAGGGTCTCTAAAAGATGACGTGTGACTTCCGTCATGGGAAAAGGGTTTCCACAGGCGATAGATGTAGCACGGGATTATATCTTGCCGCTGGCCCCGCGGAAGACAACTGCAAGCGTACTTCCGTCACGCAGTCGCCTCAGATGGCTCCGCATGAGATCGCGCTTTGCTCGTCCAGGTGACAGCCACTCCAACACCAGAACTCTTCGGTCACATTAGCTTCGGTAATTCGCCCTCGGGCGACCTGTAAAATACCGCGCCACAGTGTTAGATTTCGCGCCAAACACCCCTCATTGGACCAGATTATAAGAGGCACCAACATGGTTCAGTTAGTTGTCGACTCCGGCTGTGACCTGCCTGATGATTTTTTGCGCAAGTACAAGATCCCGGTTCTTCCCCACAGCGTCAGCGTGGGCAAAGACCAGTTTGGCGATCAGCGCAATCCGGCGCAGATGAATCACTTCTACTCCCTGAACCTGGTCGGCCGTTCCCATCAGGTGACCTCCGGCCCCGCCAGCGAAGATGAAATCAATACCATTTTGTCAAAGCTTCTGCGCGAGGGGCACAAGGACATTGTGGTGCAGACGATCAATGGCGCCAACAGCCCCACCTACGCCAATGCGGTGAACGTAGCCAAGCGCCTGAACAATGACGATGCGCAAATCAGTGCAGTGGATTCACACACCCTGTTCTCTGGCCAGGGCCTGTTGGCACTGTACACCCTATCGCTGATTCAAAAGGGACTCACTGGCACGCAAATCAAATCGCGCACCGAAGAGTTCGGCCGCAAGATGGTGGGCTACGCCGCGATCGAAGACGTTTACTACCTGCGCGAGCGCGCTCGCCAGAAAAATGACAAAAGTGTGAGTTGGCTGAAAGCCTTCTTTGCGCGTCTGCTGGACCTGCATCCTATTGTATCCATGACCTACCAAGGCACTGCGGTAGCCGACACGGTGAAAGGTTACGACGGATGCACGCGTCGCCTGTTTCAGCTAGCGGAAGAAAAAATGGCCGCCGGCGACCTGTTGATGCCCGCCGTGGTCGTGAGTATCGCGGGGCCGCTGAAAAATCTGGATATAGTCCCGGGCTTTAAAGAATTTGAAAAAGTCGCCGAGAAGCACAATGTAAAAATTTACCGCTCGGTAATGAGTTTGTCCGGCGGTATCAACTTGGGGCCGAACACTGTCGCTCTCGCGGTAGCAACCAAGTAACCTCCAGCCTCCCTCTGCGCGATGCGTGTCGGTGATTTCATGGCCGGCCGCATCTTGCAGGCTTCTCGACCCGACCCAGTGCGACTCTTTACAGGACACGCAATCCAGCTCCCATTGCGACTTCCAGCGCGTTTTTCTCTCCGCTGGTTGACCGCAATGCCAAACCCGCTCAAATATTGCCGGATACATCTAGACTGACGGAAGTTATTTCCGAACCTACCAATTTGGTGATGTAGATGTACCGCTGTTTCATCGCTTGTTTTGCCTTCGCGATTTTCTGCATTGCGCATGCTGCCGACGACAGCAGTCTCGCCAAGCAGCTCAGCAACCCAATTTCCGATCTGATCAGCCTGCCTTTCCAGCACAATTTCGACAACCGGGTGGGACCGATTGAGGGTGGGCGCACATACCGGCTGAATATCCAGCCCGTCATTCCATTTGAACTCACCGAAGACCTGAACCTGATCAATCGCACCATTATCCCGGTCATCAACCAGGAAGCTATTTTCCCCGGCAGCGGCGAGCAAACAGGCTTGGGCGACACGGTACAGAGCCTGTTCTTCTCCCCCAGGGAACCCACTGCAGGCGGTGTCACCTGGGGCGTTGGCCCGGTGTTCTTGCTACCAACGGCAACGGAGCCGCTATTAGGTGCGGAAAAATGGGGCATCGGCCCCACGGCGGTCGTGCTCAAGCAGACAGGCCCCTGGACCATCGGCAGCCTGGTCAACCACGTGTGGTCTTTTGCTGGCAGTGATAACCGCAATGATGTGAATAACACATTTATCCAGCCATTCCTTGCTTACAACACCCCCAATGCGTGGACGTTTACCCTGCAAAGTGAAAGCACTTACTCCTGGGAAACAGAGCATTGGAATGCGCCGGTGCATTTCCTGGTGGCAAAGGTATTTGAGGTGGGCGACCAGACGTATCAGATACAGGCCGGGCCGCGTTACTACGTAGATAATCCTGAGACGGGCGCACAGGAGTGGGGGTTCCGCCTGAACTGGGTGATGCTGTTCCCGAAATAGCGGAGCAGTTGGGGAGAACATCAAAATTTGTCGACATACATCTGGTGCGATCGATAGTTACGCCAGAGGAATACGCCAGAGGAATACGCCAGAGGAAATTGAACATGCCGAGCAATACACCCCTTCGCAAGTACCTGCCCCTCGCCATCGCGGCACTTGCCGTGTCTGGCGCCCCTGCAGCGCACGCCGGCGGCATCATGCTCTGGCAAATTGGTACCCCAACTCTCGGTACTGCCAGCGCCGGCTGGGCGGCCATGCCGGAGGATGCCGCTACCGCATTTACCAATCCGGCGGGCACTGTATGGCGTGAAGGTATGGATGTGCGCGGTGCGGCGCAGGCCCTCTACGGTGATATTGAATTTACCGACGACGGGCAGAGTAATGTGCCCGGCAATGATGGCGGCAACGCACTGGGATGGTTTCCGGGCACCGGCGCTTTCGCCGCCGGCAAACTTGCCGAAAATATTGGCTGGGGCTTTGCCATGGCCGGTAATTTCGGCCTGGGCCTCGACTACAACGATGCGTGGAAAGGGCGACGCTTCGTGCAGAATGTTGACCTGCTTGGCATGAGCCTGATCCCCTCTCTCAGCTGGCAGGTAAACGACTGCCTTTCTGTGGGGGTAGGCCTGAATGCCATGGTGGGCTACCTCAGTTACCAGTCCGCACCCCGCGCGGGTCTCGCCGGGGGGGACGCCTTTCTGCGTTTTAAAGATCTGGAACTGGGTTACGGCACCAATGCGGGGATCATGTATCGACCGGTATCCGGTACCACGTTTGGTATTAGCTACACCTCGAAAGTCGAATTCGACTTCCGCGACAACCTGCGGCTGAGGGACTTTGGCCCGCTGTTTGCGCCGGCAGTTGAGCGCTTCGATGGTATCCGTACACAGATTGACGTGGATGTTCCCGCAACGCTCACCGCCAGCCTGCAACAAGAAATGACCGACGCCACCACCTTCTACGCAAACCTCGCATGGCAGGAGTGGTCCGACTACGCCGGTGTTTCACTGGAACTCGGCGACCCGCTGCAAACAACCATCAAGGTAGACCGCGGTTATCAGGATACCGGTGCCCTGGCACTGGGGATTCGCCATGAATTCGACAAGGGCATGCTGAGTGGTTGGTACCTCTCCACCGGTATTGCCCTCGAAAGCGGCATGCAAAACACGTCCTCGGTCACTGCCGACACGGTCACCAACAAAACCTGGACCCTGGGCCTCGGTGCCGGCAAGGAACTCTGCCCAGGGCTCACCATGGATATCGGGTATAACTACGTGTCTTTGGGAGATGTGGATATCGACCAGCAAGGCCGCCCCCCATTCAGCCCGCGCCTGCAGGGCACCTACGACGACGCGAACATACAGTTTTTAGGCACGTCTCTGCAGCTTTCGTTTTAACTGTGCTTTCGTGTTAACGGTGCTTTCGCATTAACCGAGACCGCGACCCATACTGACCTACAGACACTGTGCCGATGCACCCAGATAAAATTTTATATCTGGGTTTCAATAGGCAGCCAGGATAACAGCCAGCTGAGGCTTCTTTGCCACCAGCTGGTTTCCGGGTCTACATCGGTTTCGATGGGTGCGCCCTTCGCATCCTGCGCCTGCCAGCGCAGCTCACCCTTGTCATTAAGCACCAGGTGCCAGGCGGAGTCTGGCGCAACCCATTCTGCGAACAGCTGATACAGCTGTTGATTGATTTTTGTATTTTCCATCAACAGGCCAATCTCGGTGTTCTGGATAATTGAGCGGCTATCCAGATTAATCGAGCCGACAAAGCCGCGGTCTTCGTCAATCACAAATGTCTTGGCGTGTAACGTTGCACTCGATTTGCCATGAAACCAGTTCTTACGCCGTTCCTGGCCTGCGACCGTGCGCAACTCCCACAGATCCACGCCGCTTCGCAGAAGCGGTATCCGGTAGCGCGCATAGGCACCGTGCACAATCGCCACATCATTGCTGGAAAGTGAATTGGTGAGAATCTTCACCTGCACGCCGCGCCGCTCCAGCTCAGCAAACAACGCACTGCCCACATCACCGGGGATAAAATAGGCACTGCTGATATTCAGCCGCTGCTGTGCGCTGCGGATAACTTTCTCCAGCTGGTAACCGGGAAATTCCTCGACCGGAATCTCATCCCGCTTGAGCGCCTTCGATGGTGGGTCGGCATACAGCTCTGCGGGACCCCATTGAAAGGCGACCTGATCATTGATCAGCGCCTTGGCGAAATCAGAATTTTTCAGCGCCTCGGTAAATTCCGACTCAGCTTCATTGGCGAGAAAGGTCGCGACCTCCTGCCGGAGCTGATCCAGTGTCTGCTCGTCCGTCGCAGACAGGGGTAGCCGCGCCACGGGTACTGAAACTTTGTAATTCCAGTATTCGTCAAAGATGCGGGAGGCTTGCGGCAGGACCGCGCCAATCGCCAGCACGTCGACATCAAAAAATTCCACATTCGCATGGGAAAAGTAGCCGTCACCGATATTGCGTCCGCCGGTAATCATCAGCAATCCGTCGGCAACCATCAGTTTGTTGTGCATGCGATGGTTTATGCGACCAAAATTCAGTGCCTGCTCGATGCCTCGCGCAATACCCGAACGGCCCGCCACGGGGTTGAAAATACGAATCGCAATATTGGGATGCTGGTCGAGAACCGAGATCCACGGGTTGTCCACACGGGTACCCAGATCGTCCACCAGCAGGCGTACGCGCACGCCGCGATCCGCAGCCTGCAACAACAGGCTGGTCAGGATGCGACCAACCGTATCGTCTTCGTAAATGTAATATTGGAGATCGAGGGAGACACTGGCCTCCTGAATCAGTGCCGCTCGCGCGACAAATGCCGAGAGGCCCTCCTGCAACAGGTGGAAGCCGGAGTAGTTATCGGGCTGGCCCTGGCCATCGCGCCGCACCGCCTGTGCCAAACGCGATTCGGTGGCTGGGGCAAGACTGTTTACGACCGGAGCCGATGACTCCGTTGAGCTTTGGCTGTCGCCCATGATCACTTCCCATAGAATGGCCAGGCAAAACAACACTACTGCCCACAGGAAGAATGGTCGCAGGGTACGAACGCTAGGCATTCTGGTGTCATCTCGCTATTACTGGATGACTTAGAGCCTAGTCGATTCGCCTGCGTGTCAGCCAGTTGGCGCGGCTTCCTCCTGCGCACGGTGATTTTCCGCCACGGGTGTCGCGGAGAATTCCAGAATGCCGTCATCGATGGGCGCTTCCAGCATGATCTTGCGATCCTGCGGGTAGTCATTCAGCAGCTTCCACGGGTAGCGGGTACCCTGGCGCGGCAACAGATGATCGGCGCGCTCCACATAGCCAGACTGCAACGCGGACATCACCGAGGTATCCCCCATACAGCCCTCATTGTCCACAGCGATAAACTGGCCCTGCCCCGTGTCCCGCAAGTGGTTGAGTAATCGACAAATATAACCGGCAGCAAGATCCGCTTTCAGGGTCCAGGCCGCATTGGTATAGCCGAATACCCATGCCATATTGGGCACGCCTTCCATTAACACCCCCTTATAAGTGAGGCGATTACGGGTATCCACGGTTTCCCCATCCAATTTCAGCGCCAGGCCACCTAGCAGCTGCAGCTTCAGCCCGGTGGCGGAAACAATGATATCGGCCGGTAGATGATCGCCGTTTTGTAAACGGATGCCGTTCTCGGTGATGCAATCAATCTCTTCGGTCACCACCGACGCCTTGCCGGCATTAATCGCAGCAAACAGGTCGCCATCCGGGATGGCGCAGAGCCGTTGATCCCATGGCGCATAGCGTGGCGTAAAATGGGCTGTGCTTTCTCCTTCGCCGAGTGCCTTGCGCACCCCGCGCAGCATCAGTTTGCGCACCAGTTGCGGCCAGCGCTTGGCGGCCTTGAACATCCAGCGGTGCAGGGTAATGTTGCGACGCCGCGCCATGCCATAGGCCCACTGCTCGGGTATCCACCGCTTCAGCCAGTGGGTCAATTTATCTTCCGCCGGCACCGACAACACATAGGTGGGTGAGCGCTGCAACATGGTGACATGGGCCGCCTGCTCTGCCATTGCTGGCACCAGGGTTACCGCGGTGGCACCGCTGCCGATCACCACGACACGTTTGTTCCCATAGTCGAGATCCTGTGGCCAGTGTTGCGGGTGGATCCACTGCCCCTGGAAATCGTGCATGCCGGGAAACTCAGGCTGGTATCCGGCCTGGTAGTCGTAGTAGCCAGTGCAGGAAATCAGCACCTTGCAGGTAAACCGCACCGGCTCGATCACGGCGTTGCCGCCCTCTTCTGCAGCGCGGCTGCGCTCACCCAGCAACTGCCAGCGCTGTTGTGCGCTATCCCAGTTGGCTTCACTCAGGTTCACACCGAAGTGAATCTTGTCGCTCACCCGGTATTCCGCTGCCGTGTCCTCGATGTAGCGACGGATCGACTCGCCATCGGCCATGGTCTTCAGGCCATTCCACGGACGGAAACTGAAACCAAAGCTGAACATATCGGAATCGGAGCGAACCCCGGGGTAGCGGAATAGGTCCCAGGTACCACCAATCTGTTGGCGGCGCTCGAGAATTGCGAAGTCTGTGTCGGGACAGTCCCGCATTAAATGACAGGCAGTGCCGATGCCCGAGAGGCCGGCACCAATGATCAGGGTATCGAAATGCTGAGTACGCATGGTCACAAAGTGCTTTTATTGTCGTTTATTGTTGTCGAGCACTCAGTGTACCGCCCTTTCCCCCGGGGAAGGGCGAGAAGATTGTTAAAATTACTGCAACTGCCGCCGCAACTGCTCTGCCTTTTCCTGCTGGCCGGTATCCCGGTACAGCGAGAGCAGGGCACTCATCATCTCCGGGTCTCCGGGAAAACGCCGCAGCGCCTGCTCCAGGTACTGGATTGCGGCCGTTGAGTCACCGGCCGAATTCAGTGCAATAGCATACACATAGCCATAGCGCGGTGAAGCATGCTCTGCATCGGCGGCAGCGCGCAGCATGGGCATTGCATCCTGCAACTTTTGCTGGCGCACCAGCGATAAACCCAGTGCGTGCTGCAGTGGTGCCTTGTGGATGGCTTCTTCGATCGGGCGGTTGAGCGCCCCGCGCAGCAGGCGCTCAGCATCGAGCTCGCGCCCAGTACCCCGGTAAAGATCTGCCAAATTAATAATCGCCGGCGTGTAGTACGGAGCGAGTTTCACCGCCTGTTGCAGCAATTTCTCAGCGCCGGGCAAATCACCCTCGCGCCCGCGCAACGAAGCCAGGTTCACCAGGCTCTCCGGTCGGTCGCTGTTGAACTCCGCCGCGGCCTGGTAGTCGGCCATCGCCCGGTCAAAGCGTTTGCCGACCTCCTCCGGATAGCTCGCCAGCGGCGCACCCGCCATGGCGCTGGCGGCAAGCGAGGCCGTCACACGTTCATCTTCGTACAGCAGTGGAATCGCCAGCGCCGGACGCACCTGCTGCGGCACCCGATCCAACGACTGCGCCAATCCCAAATGCGGCAAGGCTGCGTCGCCCTGCGCAATCACCTGCAATACCTGGGCGCTGGTCTGTGACAGGTAACCTGGCAGCATAGAGACCGCGGTTGCCCGCACTATTTCAGGCTGGCTCTCATCCATCGCGAGCTTCAGCAACTGACTCTCCGCATCCGGTGCGCCGATTCGTCCGGCAAACAGCGCCTCGCCATAGTGCGGGTCCGGTTTACCAAATTTCTTCTGCAGAACAGCCGCCGCCCAGGTGTTGGTTTCATCGGTGTGGCAGCCGATGCAGGCATTCGGCGACCCGATTTTTTCCGACAGATCCGGGCGCGGTACGCGGAAGCTATGGTCGCGCCGCGCGTCTACCTGCATATACACCTCGTCGGTCATATGACAGTTCACGCACTGTGCGCCGTCACTGCCCACCGGGTGAAAGTGGTGGTCTACGGTATCGAACTTGGTGGGCAAGTGGCACTGGGCGCACACATCGTTGCCGCTAGCGCGCAATTCCAGGCTGTGGGGGTTATGGCAATTACTACAGGTTACACCGGCCCCATGCATCTTGCTCTGCAGGAAAGAGCCCCAGACATACACCTCGTCGTTGATCTGGCCATCCGCGTGGTAAAGGCCCTCACTCAATAAGGCGGGATGGAAGAAATCCAGAAAATCATTCTCTGGCCGCACGCCGGGGAACTGGGTGCCGCGCCGGGAATGACACTGTGCACACACGGGGATCTCGGCCTGGGTATGCACGTCGTTGGCGATATGTGCGATACCGCTCTTGGCATCCATCGCCCAGCGTGCCTGACGCCGCCCGTCAAAGCGCAGTGCGAATCCCTGGTTCTTATCCGCCGCGCGTTCGCTCTCCGGCAAACCGGCCCACTCCACGTGGGCACGCCCGGGGCCATGGCAGGATTCACAGCCCACATTGATTTCCGACCAGCGGGTGGCAAAGGTCTGGGATTCTGCATCGTAGTTTTTATGCAGATTGGTGGAATGGCAGTCTGCGCACTGAAAGTTCCAGTTCTGGTTGATACCGGTCCAGTGCAGAGGGTCGCCGGCTTTGATCTCTTCATCCGGGTAGAGGTGGAACCAACGCTGACCGCCCTCTTCTTTTGGGCGGGCATCCCAGGAGAGACTGAGAGCCTGCAAGCGCCCACCGGGAAACTCAATCAAATATTGCTGTAGCGGATAAACGCCAAAGGTGTAGGCCACCGGATAATCGTGCAGCTTGCCGTCAGGCCCATCGGTGCGCACAAAGTACTGGTCATCGCGCTGGAAGAAGCGCGACTCGGTGCCAAAGTAATCAAAGACAACGTCGTCAAAATCACCCACCACGGTTTCCGCGTCCGGCGTTTTCATCGCCAGGTCGTGATGGGATTTTTGCCAGTCGTCGAATTCCTGTTGATGACAGGCCGCACATTGCGCGGTGCCCACGTAGTCGGGATTGGCGTCCGCCTGCGGCGACGCACCTTGCTCGCCCTGTGCCACAGTTACCGCTGTGGGGGTCTGTCCCGCCACAGTTGCTACCTGCTGGCCTGCCTTTGGCAGATCTTCTGCACCGCTACCATCACCAGCACCATCACCATCACCAGCACCAACTATCCCGGCGTTTTTATCGCAGGCCGTGGCGGCGAGTACCGCAAGCAGAAAAAGGATCGGCGCGCGCATTTCGTCTCCAAATTATCGTTTTATTTTCAACGCAGTATAGCTTCTCACGCCTGCAAGCTGCTTCAGTCAGGCGGCCTGCTCTCCCGGTTGTACAGGTGTAAAGGCAAGGCCCGTTTACGTTGGCCGTTACACCCAGCGAGGTAAATATCATCCAATGCGACCAATATGAGCAAATATATGCCACAAAAATGAACAATACGAACTAGGCTTGAAAGTGTGACCCGCTCAAGCATGCACTTCACTGCGGTATTTTGGGAAGTTCTATGCCTTCGCATCAACTGTGCCATCCGCACATAACACGCCTCCGCCTCATTGGCGGCCTACTCTGGCTGCTTGTGGCCGGCCTTACCTGTTTCGGTAATTTCGCCGCTGCTTCTGCAGGCGGCGACCCGCTACCTTCCTGGAGCGACGGCGCGAGCAAACAAGCTATTGTCAACTTTGTCGAAAAAGTTACCACAGAGGGCTCTCCCGGCTTTGTGCCAAAAAACCGGCGTATTGCCACTTTTGACAACGACGGCACCCTGTGGGCCGAGCAGCCGGTCTACTTCCAGCTGATTTACGCCCTCGACCAAATCAAGAAACTGGCACCCCAGCACCCAGAGTGGAAAACCGAGGAGCCATTCGCCTCCGCGCTCAAGGGTGACCTGGATACGCTGGCGGCCAGCGGCAAACAGGGCTTGATGAAACTGATCGCCGCGACCCACGCCGATATGACCGCCGACGAGTTTTCGGACAATGTGTCCCAGTGGCTGAAGACCGCCCGCCACCCGAAAAGCAACCGTCCCTACAATGAAATGGTCTACCAGCCCATGCTGGAATTACTCGATTACCTGCGAGCAAACGGGTTCAAGACCTTTATCGTTTCCGGCGGCGGCATCGATTTTTTGCGTGTATTCGCTGAGCAGACCTACGGCATCCCGCCTGAGCAGGTGGTGGGTTCCAGCCTCAAGGCCGAGTACGAGGTGCGCGACGGCAAACCGGAAATCCTCAAGCGCGCCGAGATCAACCTGATTAATGACAAGGCCGGCAAGCCCGTCGGCATTCATCAGCATATCGGCCAGCGCCCAATATTCGCCGCAGGAAATTCCGACGGCGACTTTGAAATGCTCGAATGGAGCACGGCAGGACAAGGCCCACGTTTTGGCCTGCTGCTGCACCACACCGATGGCAAGCGGGAGTGGGCCTACGACCGCGAATCACACATAGGCCGCCTGGAAAAGGGACTGGACCAGGCTAAAGAAAGGGGCTGGATTGTCATCGACATGCAGCGAGACTGGGGTCAGATATTCCCGGACGCGACCAACTAGCAGTAATCAACGAGCAGCAACCACCTTCCACACTGCGCCGGAGGCAACCATGAAAAAACTACGTTTAGGGCACCTGTTAAAGGTCCCTGTCTCACTCGCGGCGGCAGCCCTGCTGTCGATCTGCACCGGCGCGGCACAGGCGCAGGACAAGCCCAACATCCTGGTGATCTGGGGTGATGATATTGGGATCTGGAACATCAGCGCTAACAGCAAGGGCATGATGGGCTACAAGACGCCCAATATTGACCGAATCGCCAAAGAGGGCCTGTCATTTACCGACTACTATGGCCAGCAGTCCTGTACCGCAGGACGCGCGGCCTTTGTCGGCGGCAACGTGCCGGTACGCACCGGCATGACGAAAGTTGGCTTGCCCGGTGCGAAAGAGGGTTGGCAGGAGTCGGACGTAACCATTGCCACGGTGATGAAAAGCCAGGGCTACGCCACCGGTCAGTTCGGCAAGAATCACTTCGGTGACCGCGACGAGCACCTGCCCACCAATCACGGGTTCGACGTGTTTTTCGGCAACCTCTACCATCTGAATGCGGAAGAGGAACCGGAAAACCGCGATTACCCAAAAAACCCGGAGTTTCGCAAACGATTCGGTCCCCGCGGTGTGCTAAAGGCGACCGCGGGTGGCGCCATTGAAGACACCGGCCCACTGACCAAAAAACGCATGGAAACGGTGGATGAGGAAACCCTCGCCGCGGCCATGGACTTTATCACGCGGCAAGTACAGGACGGCAAACCCTTCTTCGTCTGGTGGAATGCCACGCGCATGCATTTCCGCACCCATGTGAAGGAGGAGCACAAAAACATCGCCGGCCCCAGCAGCAACGAGTACCAGGATGGCATGGTCGAACACGACATGCATGTAGGCAAACTACTGGACCTGCTGGATGAGCTGAAGATCGCCGACAACACCATTGTGTTCTACTCCACCGACAATGGTCCGCACTTTAATACGTGGCCGGATGCGGGCACCACCATTTTCCGCAGTGAGAAAAACTCGAACTGGGAAGGTGCTTACCGGGTTCCCGCGTTTGTGCGCTGGCCGGGCAAGTTCCCGGCAGGTAAAACCCTGAATGGCATCGTCTCCCATGAAGACTGGCTGCCGACTTTTGCTGCCGCAGCGGGCAATCCGGAAATCAAGCAGCAGCTGCTCAAGGGCGTGCGCCTGAATGGCCGCAGCTACAAGAACTACATCGATGGCAACAATATGCTGGACTACTTCACCGGCAAAACGGATGAGTCGCCACGTCGTGAATTCATTTATGTGAATGACGATGGCCAGATCGTGGCCATGCGCTACGATGCGTGGAAGGCCGTGTTCCTGGAGAACCGCGGCAAACAGTTCGGGGTGTGGATGGAGCCCTTCACCGAGTTGCGTGTACCGCTGATTTTTAACCTGCGCCGGGATCCCTTCGAGCGCGCCCAGCACAATGCCAATACCTATTACGATTGGCTACTCGATCGGGCTTTCGTGCTGGTGCCGCTACAACAGCTCGCAGCACAATTCCTCAAAACGATGGAGGAATACCCACCCAGCCAGACACCGGGTGCCTTCAACCTGAAGAAAATCGAAGAACAGCTGAAATCCGGGGCTGGCGGCAGCAACTGAATTCAGTCCTCAAAACACAAAACCCACCGCTTGCGGTGGGTTTTGTGTTTTTGCACTTTGCTGTTTATCAGACTCTATTGCGGCGGCTTGTTAATAAACTCCTCAACCACATTCGACATATCAAAGGTCTTGCCCCCTTGCACGGGCGGGTAGTCCTTGAGCGTCTGCAAATGCTGATTCATCAACACACCCATAGGCTGGATCAACCACGAGACTTTTTGCATCAGGTGACCGTATGAGTCCGGTGAATCGTAACTTTCATAGGGGTCCATGCGAATATTGAAAACCAGAGGTACGGTTCTTGGCACAACGTTCGCGTAGTAGTCTTCCTTGGTGGAAAAGTGGAACTTCCAAGGGCCCATGCGCACCGCCGTCAGTTTGCTCTCGTAATAGTAAAAGATGTAGGAGCGCGCAGATTCATCGGCCTCACCCATCCAGTAGGGCAAGTTGTTCAAGCCATCGATGTACTGCTTCTTCTCCTTCAGCATTTTTTCCGCCACATCGGGCACCCCGGCAGCGGCAGCGAGTGTGGTAAACAGGTCCTGGTGGCCCTGGATGCCATTCAACGCAACCCCCGCGGGAATACGGCCAGGCCAACGGGCAAACATTGGTACCCGCACGCCACCTTCATAGGTTGTCATCTTTTCGCCGCGGAAGGGCGTGGTTGCGCCGTGCGGCCAGCTGCTATGCTCCGGACCATTGTCCGTGCTGTACAGCACAATGGTGTTTTCGGTCAGGCCCTGCTCATCCAACCAGTCCAGCACCAGGCCAACGTCGTGATCGTGCTGCAACATGCCGGCACCGTGGTAGTCTGCCTCACTCGTGTACTTCTCTACCTTCTGCAACCATTCATCATCAATGCGGGTGTAGAGGTGCATGCGGCTGGTGTTTAGCCAGACAAAGAAAGGCTTGCCGTCACTCTTGGCTTTCTCCATAAATTTCAGTGCCAGTGGAATGACCTCAGCACTGTCAAAATTATGCATGCGCTTCTGCGTCAGGGGCCCGGTATCCTTGATGGTTTGCTTGCCCACCACACCGAATCTTGGGTCCTCGGTCTTGTCCATCTTGTCGGTGGCAAAGGAGTGGATAACCCCGCGGGTACCAAAGCTCTGCTCGTACTTTTCCAGGTCGCCGGAAAACTGCTTGCCGAAGTTCTGGTAATCCCGTTGTTCAGATTCCTCCTGCGTATTCAGGTGATACAGGTTTCCGAAGAATTCATCAAAGCCATGGTTGGTTGGAAGATGGGAATTGCGGTCCCCGAGATGGTTTTTACCAAAGTGGCCGGTGCTATAACCCTGCGCTTTCAGCACCTCCGCCAGGCTGGGGGACTCCGGCTGCAGACCCAAAGCATCACCGGGTTGGCCCACCGTCGTCATTCCTGAGCGTATGGGGTACTGACCGGTAATAAAGGCGGCACGACCCGCGGTGCAAGAGGGTTGCGCATAGTGGTCTGTGAACAGCGCGCCCTCTTTGGCAATGCGATCAATGTTAGGGGTCGTATACCCCATGACGCCCTTTTCATAGGCGGACAAATTCGTCCAACCGATGTCGTCTCCCCAGATGACAAGAATGTTGGGCTTGCCCCCAGTCTGGTCACTGGTTTGGGCAGCCTGCTGTTTCGGCTTTGCCGCTGCCAGGCTGCCCTGGCGGCTCACGAGCTTGCCTCCGGTTACCTCGGCGCCTGCGCTTTTTTGCGTGCGCGCTACTGCCTCGCTTGATTGTGATGTTGCTGGGTCAGCTTTCAGCGCTTGCTTTTGCGCTTGCGATGCTTCCTCTTCGCCGGAGCAGCCAGTCAACAACACGGCAATACTCAAGGCCGCTAAATACTTATTCACATGAACCTCCATGTAACCATTTTTGTCGCGAAAGTCAGTCATCCGTGCAATCCACCGAGGACTTCGGGTGAGGATTCCTTACGGCTTGTACCAGATCGGACTTGAGAAGGCGCGCTCCTGCAAGACCATTGGTACATCTTTATCCATCTCCACCTTGTTTCTCACTTTGTCGTAAAGTGTCCAGCGTGGCGTTGGTATCTCGAGCACCCGCACGTAATACACCGCGCGGTGCGCCGGGTTAAATTCAGGGTCTTCAAAGTAACCTACCAGCTCCGCCTCACCGATATCATTGGTATACTCGGCGGTCTCGAGATTCACGGTATCGCCAACCTTCTGGATATTGCCTTCTCCATCCAGTTTGCGGTCGCCAGACCACTTTACGTTGAAAATCTTCTCGTGGGTTTTTCCGCGGCCGTCCACCCACCCCTTGACGATCTGAATGCGATCCAAATTCGCGCCATCGGGATCTTTCATCGCCGCGACCAGAAATCCGAGCTTCTTGCCAGATGGGTCGCCGTTTACGACCCCGCCCATGGGAACGCCCTTCTCATAACCAAGCTTCACAAAGTCTGATTCAGCATCGGCGCCGGTAAATTCAAAGCCGCCAAAAAAGCGCACCTGCATACGCGGGCCACTGGTTGCGAAAGTCTCTTTCCGCAACATTGCGTCCCAGATTGCCTCTCTGGTGTTCTCCGTCGCCCACACACCCATGGTACCGGCGGAGGCCATCTCCCACCCCATGTAGTTATCGGAGGGTCCGCTCAGTAGCGGAAATTTCCAGCGTTCCTTGTTGCTCGGCTCCAGGGTCTTGAATTTCCCGAAGAAGTTATCTTCATCGGGCGTAGAGAGCCCTGTATGGGTATCCGTTGCACCATTAACGCCCAGCTGAAATGGATTCACACCCAGCTCGTCTTCCAGACGCATCCCCTCTTTCAACGCGGGGCGCCAATATTCATATTTGAAGGAGCCCGCGGGCTTTGGCTTGAGAATCAGGTTGCCGCGATCCCACAAATCCCAGCTCGCGAATTCATCCTCCGGCGACAGGCTGGGGTGAGACTCGCTCTGCCCCTTGATCTGGGTAACTTCATATAGTGGTTCGTAGCGCGCGCGTAATTCCGCCCACTCCTTGGTCATGGGCGAACCATCAAAGCGCTTCTGTTCAAACATGCGCCCATTGGACATGTTCCCGTTGTGGGGAATCGCGAAGACGCGCCCACCGGTTTTTTCCTCATAGGCCTGCATCCACTGCCAGAGCTTTTCCGGGTCCTGGGTCTCAAAGGTGGTCAGGGGTAACAAGCCGCGTGTTTTACTGGCGTCGTCCCGGAATATCACGTTGCGGTGGAGGTTGTCACCGCCACCCGCGTTGACGGTCCACTCGAAGGCAATAAACGTAGTGAATTCACCGGGCTTATTGAATTTTTCCGCCGCATCCACCGTTTTCTCCCATGCGGATTGCATCCACTTGGGGTCCATGACAATTTCTGGCAGACGCTCTTCCGACTGCATGACGATCAGTTCACTCTTGGCATCCGCGGCCCGCTTTTCGTCCCCGGAATTGAGCGCTTCGTTCCAGCGCTTGAGTGTCTCATCCGCCATCATTTCCGGGTTACCGTCCACCAGTTCGCTGATCACTCCCATGCCATCGGAATGATCTGTGACCATAAACCAGTCGTAGGCGCGGCTGAGCTTTGCGCTCAAGCCGCTATTTGATTTGACCTCCTCGCCCAGGGCGAAGCGGTAAGCATCTTCCGGTGACAGAATCGCACCATCCATACCCGCATCGACCGACCACCCGGTATGGACATGAGTGTCACCAAAATACGCCTGCGTGGGATATGCCCCCACTGTTTTGGATTGAGCGGTTGAGTCGGTCGTACCAGGCTCATTTGCGGCGCCGCTCTCAGCGTCCATGGCGGTACCTGTATCACGGGGATTCCCAGTGACTTTATCGGTATCTCTTCCAAACTCTTCCTGAATCAGGACTTCACCGTTACCGTCCGACGCAGTACCGGCATTTTTGTCCTCTCTCTCCTTATCACCGCCGCAGCCTGCCAGCATCATGGCCGCCGCCAAGGTGGAGACCAGTAGGGTTTGTCTTTTCATCGGTATCTTCCTTGGGTATCGAGTACCATCCTTGGATCTGAAGTTTCGATCACTAGCGCTGCTGATGTGCCAGTGATTCGATTAGCGTGCTGACCTCACCGACCTGAACAGACATGCTTTTCTGAACGGGAGGGAACTTCTCAAAGCTTTTGACAAATTCTTTTATCTGGACCCCGGCGGGCCCCAGAGTCCATGTACGGTTTTCTGCCCACTCGTCATAACCGCGCGCATCGATAAAGCGCTCAAACGGATCCACCTTCAGGTTGATGATGTAAGGTGAGGTGAGGGGTATCTGGCTGGCACGGAACCATTCTTCCTGATCGATAAACAGGAACTTCCAGTCGCCATGGCGCATACCGTGAAAGGTGGTCTCGGTGAAGTAGTAAAATTCCTTGCGCTTGGTCTTGCCTTGATTGATCAACAAGTCCGTCTGATCGTAACCATCGAGGTGTACCTTGTATTTTCGACCACCAACTTTGGTGCCAGACAGCAATTTTTCCTTGATATCTTTATCACCGACAAAGGACAGAATGGTTGGCACCCAATCTTCCATCGTCATAAATTCTCCGGTAGAGACGCCGGCGGGAATATTCCCCGGCCACTTCACCAGCATGGGCACCCGGAAACCGCCTTCCCAACCACCGACACCCTTCTCCCCATGGAACGGCTGATTGCCACCATCCGGCCAGGAATTTGAGGCTGCGCCATTATCGGTGGAAAACATCACCAAGGTGTCGTTAGCAACGCCGAGTTCGTCCAGCAGATCCAGAAGTTCACCGACATCGTCATCCAACTCCATCATGCCGTCTGCATAAATTCCGTAACCGCTCTTCCCTTTGTACTTATCATTCAAGTTAGTGCGGTAGTGCATACGTGTGGTGTTATGCCAGACAAAGAAAGGCTTTCCCGCCTTGACGGCATCGGTAATAAAGCGCTTAGACTGTTCCAGTACTTCCTGATCCAGATTACGCTGGCGCTCTTGCCCCCACTCACCCAGGTCTTTTATCTCCTGCTTGCCGCCGGCAAGTGCTTTGGAGTGGATGACACCACGCATTTTCAATCCATATTTTTCCTGTACTTCAGGATCTTTCGGGTAATCGTACTGCTCTGGATACTCACCGGCGTTCAGGTGATAGAGAATACCGAAGAACTCATCGAAGCCGTGATTTGTTGGCAAATGCTCATCACGGTCGCCCAAGTGATTCTTGCCGAACTGGCCGGTAACATAACCGTGCGGCTTAAGCAGCCCAGCCAGAGTGGGCGTTTCTTCCTTTAACCCCTGTTCGGCACCGGGTAAGCCAACGGTGCTGAGGCCAATGCGCATTGGGTACTGGCCGGTGATGAATGCGGCACGCCCCGCGGTGCACGACGCCTGGGCATAATGATCCATGAAGATCATGCCGTCTTTAGCAATGCGATCAATATTGGGTGTGGAGCCTCCCATCATCCCACGGTGATAGGCGCTGACATTCCACATGCCCACATCATCCCCCCAAATAATGAGAATATTTGGCTTGTCTGCGCCCTGCACCAGGGGAGCAAAACAGACGAGCAGGATCAGGACGACTTTTTGAGAAAGGTAACGCATAAAAAAGGCCTTATACTTCGGCAAAAATTATGTAGCACACTAAGAGCTGCCTAGAAATTTGGCATCGAAAGTATAGGCATACAGGAAATTTTCATTCGGAATTGGCGCATGACAACTTTTCCACCCAATAGAATGGAAGTTATTTCCGTTTTCTATACTCAGCTTTCAGTACAGGGCCGTCGCTGGCCAAGCGCAGTTGTCTGATCTATTGCAAATCAATATCCCACTCAATTTTTTGGGGACACCATGGCCCAGGGCTCGAAGAAAGCCGTTTTATACGCCATTTGCGTAAACGCAATTATTACCGTGCTAAAAGGTGTGGCCGCTCTGGCAACCCATTCAGCGGCAATGATGAATGAAGCGGTCCACAGTTTGATGGACACTCTGAATCAGATCTTTTTATTGTTGGGTCTGAAACGTGGTGGAAGACCGGCGGATAGGCACTATGCGTTTGGCCATGGCCAGAAGAAATATCTGTGGAACCTTTGGAGTGCCATCGGCCTGTTCTCCATTGGCTGCGGCCTGGGCCTGGCCCACGCGTGGCACGCATTTCACAATTTAGGGCATATAGAACGTCCAGATACCATTCAGGTGCTGGGCATGGCGGTTCACCCAATTGTGATTTCGGTGCTGGTGTTAACCATCGCCCTCGTACTCGAGGGGTATGTCCTCTACGTGGCGGCCAAGGAATTCTTCAGCCGGATGCGCGACGCCGGTTTGCGCAATCCGTTTCGCTACCTGGTATCCGCGGATGACCCGACGCTGATTGCCGTGCTGCTCGAAGACTCGATTGCTGTTACCGGTGTAATCCTCGCGGCCACGGGGATCGGCATGACGCAGGTCACTGGCGACCCGCGCTGGGACATCGGGTTTTCGGTATTGATTGCCCTGATGCTCGGTGTTACCGCCATCTTCCTCGGCATGGTGAACATGCGCTTTCTCACCAGTATTCGCGACCACAAGGCGGAGAGATGCTTTAGCGAAATCGTACGCCAGCACCCGGAGATCGAACGCCACCATGACCTGCGTTCGATCATCGTAGACGACCGACATACCGTGGTCGTTGCGGAAATAGAGCTACGTGAAGAGGTACTGATGCGAGACATGCGTGCGCGCATCGAAGCACATCAGACTGCACTGCTGGAACGCGTGCCGAATTATCGACGTACCGACACGATTATCGACTATGCAGAGCAGCGGGCAACGGTGCAGGCGACGCTCGAGGCAACAGAAACGCTCATTGATACGCTGGAAAAAGAACTGAAGCAGCGATGCACCCAGGTCTCCCATTTGACGGTGGAAATAGACGGAATCGCCGCACCTTCGAAGCTGGACGACCCAGACACTCTGGATAAGGGGGATACCGGAGTTGCCGGCTCCGTTTGATCAATGGCAATACGGTGTCACTAACTGACGGAGGCGTTCTATTTGGGCGGCAAAGAGCCGGCAAACTCCACACCGCGATTGACCCAACCATCCAGGTCTTCGAGAATGGCGTCCTCCTCAACGTACACCATGCCCTTGAGTGGTCGCCCGGTAAAATCCATAGGACGGGTATATCGCTCGCCCAGTGCAGCCTGGTAGTTGTCTGGCCCGACCCGCACCATCAGCTCCTCACCAACGACGCCGCAGGCCATGTTGCCATTGAGCATAAATGCCAGGCCACCAAACATCTGCTTTTCGGTCAGCCCATCTTCTTCCGGTAGGGCTTGACGTACTTTGTCGGCCAGTTCTTCACTGTAAGGCATAATCAACTCCTTGATTGTTATCTTAATTCCAGAGTGCGCTCCACTGGAGCACCGACGGTGCCACTCACCCGGCATCCTGCGCACAGGCCAGCGTTTGGGACTTGAGGGAGATTTACATCGGAATGGCAGGCAGTCACGAGACTGTGCCGCGTGTGTAGGCAATCGCTATGCTGGGGGCTAACGAACCCCAGATAACCAGCCTGTAGCGTGGGTATGGAGATTAATGTCGATTGCGATGAAGTGCCCATACGAAAAATGTTATTACGCTTATGCTTTTCAGTGTAGCAAAGAATCAAGAACAGATTGGGCTAAGAGAGAAATTTCACCTCGCTCACGGCAGAACAGGTGGCGTGCAAGTCAGTCGCGCACAATGAGATGCGCGCCATGCGCATCCCATCGCTATGGAAAAAACTACCTATGAAGTAGTTGAGTTACTTCGGAGTAAATGGCAGTGAGGAGTGGTGCAGGTTTATTTTTACATTGCCGTCTTCGTCTTTTACGTACCCAAACGAATACTCGACCTTCACTTCCTCTCCATCCTCTTTAGTGAAGAAATAATTACCCATTGCCAGCGCAGAATCGCCATCGGTAATGACACCCTCGTTTTCCCAGCGCACATTGGTGTAAGGTGCGAGAGCAAACCCTTTGTCCTCTTCCATATCCTGGCCAATGAAATACGATAAAGCTTCCTTTTTGGTACCACGGAACTGATCGACCGACGCCAGTGTCGGCTTGAACAGTACTGGACCCATGCCATAAGCATAAAACTTGTCGATATGATCGATCGCTGCTTGCTTGGGATCTTCGGCTTTGCCGATTTTTACGATCCCTTCACCCCAACCCTTTTGAGCTGCTAACACCTCTTCTTTGGAAATCGAGGAATCGGCATGCGCGTTGAATACAGTCATAGCCAACACCGATAGCACAATCGAAACCAATCTTTTCATCTATACATCCTCGTATTCAAAACTTGGAATCCAAACAGTAGCACTTCTGATACTAGATCAAGTGCGAAATCCCTGAGACGCACTGGTTTAAGTACGCAGTGACCGAAAGAATGGACCAGACGAAAGCAGATACATATCGCTGTATTCATCACTTCCATGCAAATTGTCACGCAGAGTTACATAAACGCCAGGCAACGATAAAACGTGTTCGCGAAAAATAAAAAACCCCGGTAAGTACCGAGGTTTTTCTGTGCCTGCAAGCAGGCGAGTGAGCAGTGCCGAGAATCAGTCGACAAACACACGGGCGTTGCGGAACAGACGCATCCAGCCGGAATCTTCATCCCAGTCATCCGGACGCCAGCTGTTGCTGACGGCACGCGCGACACGCTCGGGATGCGGCATCATGATGGTGACGCGTCCGTCTTCGGAACACAGCGAGGTAATACCGTTTACCGAGCCATTCGGGTTGGCCGGGTAGGTTTCGGTAATCTGCCGGTTGTTGTTCAGGTAGCGCACGGCAATGGTGCCCGACTGTTCACACGCTTCCAGTGCCTTCTGGTCGGCAAATTCCACACGGCCTTCACCGTGGGCAACTGCCACCGGCATGTAGGATCCCGCCATACCTTTGAACAGTACCGACGGAGAATCTTCCACACCCACCAGCGCAAAGCGCGCTTCGTACTGCTCGGACAGGTTGCGCACAAAGCGCGGCCAGTGATCGGCCCCCGGAATCAGTTCCTTGATGACGGAGAACATCTGGCAGCCGTTACACACGCCGAGGCCGAAGGTGTCTTTGCGATTAAAGAAGCCTTCGAACTGGTCGCGCGCACGGTCGTTGAACAGAATGGTCTTGGCCCAACCTTCGCCGGCGCCGAGTACGTCACCGTAGGAGAAGCCACCACAGCCCACCAGGCCTTTGAACTGATCCAGTTCAACACGGCCGGCGAGAATATCGCTCATGTGCACGTCGACGGCATTGAAGCCCGCGCGGTGGAAGGAATGTGCCATCTCCACCTGGCTGTTGACGCCCTGCTCCCGCAGGATCGCAATCTTCGGACGGACACCCTTGCTGATGTACGGCGCGGCGATATCTTCGTTGACGTCGTAGCTCAGACTCACGGACAGGCCCGGGTCCTGCGTCGAGGTTTTGGCAATGGCGTCGAACTCTTGCTTGGCACAATCGGCGTTGTCGCGCAGCGCCTGAATGCGGTAGCTGGTTTCTGACCAGATCTGCTCCAGTTCCGCGCGGCTGCGGTTGAAGATCTCTTTGCCATTGTTGGTGATGCACAGGGTTTCATTGTCGTTGAGGCCACCAATACGGTGCGCCGGTACGCCAACGGATGCGAAACGCCCTTCGATCATCTCGGCATCGGCCGCCGGCACCTGCAGTACCGCACCCAGCTCTTCGCTGAACAGGGCAGCGATAGCGTCGTCGTCGAGGTCAAAAATTTCGACATCCAGGCCCACGCGGCCGGCGAAGCTCATTTCCGCCAGCGTGGCGAACAGGCCACCGTCGGCGCGGTCGTGGTAAGCGATGACTTTTTCTTCGGCCAACAGCTGCTGCATCAGGTCGAAGAAACCCTTGAGGCGCTTGGCGTCGTCCAGGTCTGCCGGTCGGTCACCCAGCTGGTTGTATACCTGTGCCAGGCACGAGCCGCCGAGGCGGTTTTTACCCGCACCCAGGTCTACAAGAATCAGCTCACTCTCACCTTTCTTGGTGCGACGCAGCTGCGGGGTCACCACTTTGCGCACGTCGGTAACCGGGGAGAAGGCGGAAATCACCAGCGACAGCGGCGCCGTCACTGCCTTGTCCTCGCCGTTGTCGTTCCACGCGGTGCGCATGGACATGGAATCCTTACCAACCGGGATGGTGATACCCAGGTCCGGACACAGCTCCATACCGATCGCCTCGACGGTGCGGTAGAGCTTCTCTTCTTCACCCGGGTGGCCAGCGGCACACATCCAGTTGGCGGACAACTTGACGTCCGACAGCTGCTTGATCGGTGCACAGGCAATATTGGTGATTGCCTCACCCACCGCCAAACGGCCGGAGGCCGGCGCGTCCAGCAGCGCAACCGGGGTACGCTCGCCCATGGACATGGCTTCGCCGGCGGTGCTGTCGTAAGAAACGGTAGTTACCGCACAGTCCGCAACCGGCACCTGCCAGGGACCGACCATCTGATCGCGGCTGACCTGTCCGGTTACGGTACGGTCGCCAATGGTGATCAGGAAGTTTTTGCTCGCCACGGTAGGCAGACGCAGAACGCGCTCGGCGGCATCGTTCAGGTCGATCTTGCTGGTATCGAAAGCCTTGGTTTCGGCCTCGACCTTGGCAGCCTCGCGGTGCATCTTCGGCGGCTTGCCGAACAGTACGGACATGGGCAGGTCGACCGGCTTGGCGTCGAACTGCTTGTCATTCAGGGTCAGGTGCTTCTCGCTAGTGGCCTCACCCACCACTGCGAATGGTGCGCGCTCGCGCTCGCAGATTTTCTCGAAGCGGGCCAGGTCTTCCGGCATCACCGCCAGTACGTAGCGCTCCTGGGATTCGTTACACCAAATTTCCAGCGGGCTCATGCCCGGTTCGTCAGAGGGTACATTGCGCAGTTCGAAGCTGCCGCCGGTACCACCGTCTTTCACCAGCTCAGGGAAAGCATTGGAGAGGCCACCGGCGCCCACATCGTGAATAAACGCGATGGGGTTCTCGGCGCCCAGCTGCCAGCACTGGTCGATGACTTCCTGACAGCGGCGCTCGATTTCCGGGTTCTGACGCTGCACAGAGGCGAAGTCCAGGTCTTCCGAACTGGAGCCGCTGGCCATACTGGACGCAGCACCACCGCCGAGGCCGATCAGCATGGCTGGGCCACCTAGGGCGATCAGCTTGGCACCCGGTTGGAATTCCGGCTTGTCCACGTGGTCTTCACGGATATTGCCGTAGCCGCCCGCCAGCATAATTGGCTTGTGGTAGCCACGGCGCTCACCGTTGAAGTCTTCTTCAAAGGTACGGAAATAGCCGCAGATATTCGGACGGCCGAATTCGTTGTTAAAGGCAGCGCCACCGATGGGGCCTTCAATCATGATATCCAGCGCGGTCACGATGCGGCCAGGCTTGCCGTAGTTCACTTCCCACGGCTGCAGGAAGCCCGGGATCTGCAGGTTGGATACGGTGAAGCCGGTAAGGCCAACCTTGGGCTTGGAGCCGCGGCCTACCGCGCCCTCGTCGCGGATCTCGCCACCGGCGCCGGTGCCGGCACCCGAAAACGGTGCAATGGCGGTCGGGTGGTTGTGGGTTTCCACCTTCATCAGCAGGTGGATGGCTTCCTGGCTGAAGCCGTATTCCTTGGTTTCCGGATCCGGGTAGAAACGGCCAGCGTTGTGGCCAACCACAACCGCCGCGTTATCCGCGTAGGCAGACAACACATTGTCGCCACCCTGGCGGTAGGTGTTCTTGATCATGCCAAACAGGGAGTGCGGCATATCTTCGCCGTCGATGGTCCAGCTGGCATTGAAGATCTTGTGGCGGCAGTGCTCGGAGTTCGCCTGGGCGAACATCATCAGCTCCACATCGGTGGGGTTGCGCTCCAGCTCCTCGAAGCTGGTCAGCAGGTAATCGATCTCGTCTTCCGCCAGCGCCAGACCCAGGTTCACATTGGCTTCCGACAGCGCATTGCGGCCACCGCTCAGCACGTCGACGGTGCCCATCGGGCGCGGGCTCTCCACGCGGAACAGCTGCTCCGCCTGGGCCATTTCGGTAAAGACACTCTCCACCATACGGTCGTGCAGCAGCGCTGCCAGGTCGCCCCGTTCAGCTTCGGTTAATGCAACACCGGTAATGTAGTAAGCAACACCCCGCTCCAGGCGGTGGATATCCGTCAGGCCCGCGTTATGGGCAATGTCGGTAGCCTTGGACGACCAGGGAGAAATCGTGCCCGGACGCGGCACCACCAGCAGCAGCTCACCTTCCGGCAGATGCTTCTCTTCGGTGGGACCGTACTGCAGCAGCCGCTCCAGCAGCGCGAGGTCCTTGTCCCCCAGATTGTCGCTGTCAGAGAAGTGCACAAACTCGGCGTACACATCTGCAATGGCAGGCTGCAGGGCGCGGAGTTGGGTTAGCAGTTTTTGATGGCGGAATTTCGACAGTGCGGGAGCACCACGCAGAACTAGCATCGCGGGAGATAGCCTCTTGTCTGAATTTGAGCGCCTGCGGCCGGAAGCAACCGGTCGGTTTAGGGGGGGCACGCAGGTACACCGGGAATCGGAGCGCGCGCATTGTACCTGAAGCGACGCCGCTCCAACACTGTCACGGGGATTAACTGTACCAATGCACTGACTTCTTTAATAAAGAACACCCAGATGGCACTGAGAACGACCTCAATCGCCCTTAAATCGCTCTTGGCCAAGCCCATGTTCGGCTGCGCCAGCTACACTGAAAGGTGGATTGGAACAACCCCGACTTTCACAAACCAGGTCACGCAATTTGGTCAAAATTGGTCAGACCCGGTAGAGATGGGGTAAAATTGCCGCGCTTTTGCCTAGTGCTGTTCAAATAATAGGCAAAGCCGGCATTGCCGATGTACTGGATTCTCTTGGTACACGGTGAATCGACGCGAGACGCAATGGATAGCGCTCGCAGTGAAGCATGGATACCGGCCACACATACGTGGATGTCCGGGAGAAAGATCCGGATAGAAGGTGTTGCGTACCCAGCAGGTACCCAGGCCGAGCTTCACGCGTAAATAATGCTAACGAAAGGATTCGAGGGGACAGCCTATGATCATGAAAAGCCGACTGTTGCGATACAGCCGCCGCCTGGTAAAGGGGGTGGCGCTGGCCTGCTGTGCCTCTTTATTGGTCGCCAGCAAGGCGCCGAGCCTGCTGGAGAGGGTCAAGGCCTCCGGCAGTCTTGTCGTGCTGTCCCAGAATGGCCCCACCACCTATTACGAAGATGCCAACGGCCAGTACACCGGTTTCGAGTACGGCATGCTGGAAGAGTTTGCCCGCGAGCTGGGTGTTGAGCTCGAAATCCGTGATGTGCACGACCTGAGCCACCTGTTCGGTGAGCTCGAAAACCCCGAGTCTGGCGCACACATGGCGGCATCCGGCCTCACGGTAACGTCCGAGCGCCGCGAGCAGGTCCGTTTCACGCCCTCCTACTTTGAGATTCGCCAGCAGGTCATCTACCGCTTGGGTGAATCGCGTCCGCGCAGTGTGGGCGATCTGGCCGGTAAAACAATTGCGGTGATCGCCGGCAGTGCCCATGCCGAGCAGCTACGCAAGCTCGCCAAGCGCTACCAAGACCTGTCGTGGGAGGAAATCTCTGACGTCGACGCCATGGAGCTGGTGGAAATGGTCGATCAGGGCAAATACCACTACGCCGTTGTCGACTCCAATGCCTACGCGGTGCACCGCGGCCTGTACCCCAATACCCATATTGCCTTTAACCTGACCCAGTTCCAGCCGGTTTCCTGGGCCTTCCCCAAGGGCGATGACGACACCCTCTACCGCGCGGCGCGCAGCTTTATGGTGCGTGCCAACACCAGCGGCCTGGTGGCAGAACTGCGTGAACTGCACTTTGGGCATGTCAGCAAAATGAACGTGGGCGGTGCCAAGACCTTCGCCCAGCTCACCCGCGACCGCCTGCCCCGCTGGCGCGAAGAACTGCAGAAAGCGGCGGACAAGTACGGTGTGGATTGGGAGCTGCTGGCTGCCCTCAGCTACCAGGAATCCCATTGGAATCCGCGTGCCAAGTCACCCACCGGTGTGCGCGGCCTGATGATGCTGACCCGCGCCACCGCGCGCGAGATGGGCGTAAATCGACTGGACCCACTGGAGAGTATCGACGGCGGGGCACGCTACCTGGTGCAGGTGCGCGACCGCATCCCCGAGCGTATCCGCGAGCCAGACCGCTCCTGGATGGCGCTGGCCGCCTACAACATTGGCCTTGGCCATCTGGAAGATGCCCGCGTGCTCACCGAGCGCATGGGCGGCAACCCGGACCGCTGGGCAGACGTGCGCGACCACTTGCCACTGCTGGCTAAACGGCAGTACTACAAGACCCTGAAGCACGGCTACGCGCGCGGCTGGGAACCGGTGACCTACGTGCAGAATATCCGCCACTACCAGGCCCTGCTGACCTGGACCAACCGGATTGAAGAGCAGCGCCTGGCCGACGCCACAGCCAACGACAACAGTGAAGCACTCGCGGAAGTCCCCGCTGCGGAATCCGCTGCCTCCCAGTCAGCGCTCTGATCGCACCCTTCTTTTGAGCAAAGCAGGCGGCCACTGGCCGCCTGTGGCGTTTTTGCTGCGCCTGCAAGCCCTGCCGCCGTGCAAGGCACCAAAATCCACCTATGCTTAGTGCACATACCCGAACAAATCGGCGCCACCGCTGTTCAAGTGAACACGCACGCACAGTTTAGGAGACCCCATGACCCGTAAACTCTTGCTCACTGCGCTCGCCACAACCCTGGCGGCATCTGTCGCCCTGCACGGCTGTAGCCGGAAATCCGATACCAATGACCCGGATACCGCACCCAAGACCGAAGCCGAAGTGGTGGAGGAAGTCACTGTTACCGAACCGGATGCCACCACAACGCCGCCGACAGCCGACGGCACGGGAGATACCAGCACCGGAAATGCCAGCACCGATTCCCCCGAGAGCCCCAACAGCGAGGGCCAGCTGATCTGCAACGCGAAATGGTTTGAATGGGTCAACACCGAGGTGATGAACACCCAGGGGCTCGCCATCGCCGAACACTACCCCTCCGGCTTGCCGGAAGTCGGCTCCAAAGAGTGGTTCACCGCCATGGATAAGCTCACTGGTGGCGACGGTGCCCATGGGCCCGACGGCGGCAGTGATGAGTGGTGTTTTATGATGCAACAGCGCCTCAGCAACAACGACTGATCGCCGCACCTAGCCAATACGTCGAGAAACCGGCGGGGCTGCCCGCCGGCTTCAGGAGTACAACATGAAGAATGTAAAAAACTCACTGCTCGCCGTCACTCTGGGCGGCATTGCCGCGGTCGCAGCCGCACAGGACCACACCAAAGAGAAGAAGCCGCCGCCCGGTGCCATGGCTTTATCCATGGTGCTCACCAAGCTGGAGCAACAGGGCTACACCCCGGTCGTCGAAGTGTCCCTGGAAAAGGACCGCTGGGAAGTAGAAGCCTACAAAGAAGGCAAAAAGTGGGACCTGGAAGTCGACCCCAATAGTGGCGAGATTCTAGAGGTGCGGGAAGACACTAACTGATTCACTGCAATGCCAGCAAGCTCATCCTCTTCCCGTGATATCCAAGCAAATGCCCAGGACCTGCTCGTGCAATTGGAGCAGCTGCTGGGCAGCAGCCGGGTGCTCAGCGATGCGGAACGCAACGAGCACTACCGTACCGGCTATCGCACAGGGGAAGGCAACGCGCTCGCCGTGGTCTTCCCGGGCTCACTCCTGCAACTCTGGCAATCACTCGAGGCCTGCGTGCACGCCGGTGCCATCATCATCCTGCAGGCGGCCAATACCGGCCTCACCGAAGGCTCCACTCCCAGCGGCAGTGATTACGATCGACCGGTTGTGGTGATCAATACCCTGCGCATGGACACCATTCACCTATTAGGCGAGGGCAATCGCCACGGTGAACAAGTTGTCGCCCTGCCCGGTGCCACGTTGCACAAGCTGGAAAAACAGCTGGCGCCGCTGCAACGCTCGCCACACTCCGAGATTGGTTCTTCCTGTTTGGGGGCGTCGATTGTCGGCGGCATCGCCAATAATTCCGGCGGCGCACTCTGCCAGCGCGGGCCCGCCTACACCGAGCTAGCACTTTACGCACAGGTCGACGCCCGTGGCGAACTGCAACTCATCAATCATCTCGGTATTGAGCTGGGTAATACCCCCGAGGAAATACTCACTAACCTCGAACACGGCAATTTTGCAAACGTTGGGCCACTCGCTTACCCGGGCAGCCATCGGCGTCCGCGCATGGCCTCAGACCGGGAATATGTGGAGCGCGTACGCGATGTGGACGCCGACACCCCGGCGAGATTCAACGCCGACCCGCGCCGCCTGTTTGAAACCAGCGGCTGTGCCGGCAAGGTCGCCGTGTTCGCCGTACGCCTCGACACCTACCCCACCCCCAAGCGTACCCAGACGTTTTACATTGGCAGCGAAGACCCCGCCGTATTCGCACGCCTGCGCAGGGGCCTGCTGAGCGAGCTGGCGACTATTCCGGTGCTCGGTGAATACCTCCACCGCGACATGTTTGATCTTGCAGCGGAGTATGGCCGGGATAGTTTCTACCTGATCAATACACTCGGCACCGGCAACATGCCACGCTTTTTCGCCATCAAAGGTCGCATCGATGCGTGGCTGGAAAAACGCCGCTTCCTGCCGCGCTTTCTAAGTGAACGCTTACTACAAAAAATCAGCAAATTACTCCCGCAACATCTGCCCAGGCGCATGCTGGACTACCGGGAAAAATATCCGCACCACCTGATCGTCAAGGTGGCCGACGACAGCATTGAAAGCACCCACCAATGGCTGCAAGCATTTTTTGCGAAGCAAGGAAATTCGGGGGATTTTTTTGTGTGCACAGCGGAAGAAGCCCGCAAAGCCATGCTGCACCGCTTTGTATCCGCCGGCGCTGCCATGCGTTACCAGGCGGTGCACCACAAGCGCGTCGGCGAATTACTACCACTGGATATTGCGCTGCGGCGCAACGATATGGATTGGGAGGAAAAGCTGCCGGCAGAAATCGCCGACCAGTTGGAACAGCGCCTCTACTATGGCCACTTCTTGTGTAATGTCTTCCACCAGGATTACGTCCTGAAAAAAGACGCCGACCCCGAGGTGGTCAAAAAGGCCATGCTCACACTGCTCGACCAGCGGGGAGCGCGCTACCCCGCAGAACACAACGTCGGTCACCTGTATCAGGCGCCCGACGAGCAACGCGCATTCTTCGAACAACTCGACCCCACCAACACCTTCAACCCCGGTATCGGCAAGACCGAAAAAACCCGCCGCTGCTGTAGCTGCGGCTAGGTCAGAACATCAGAACTGAACCGTTACCGCGCTGGAGCCCGGCTTCAGGGTAAAGGTTTCCGTATTGCCATCGCGGGTAACGTTCACCGTATTCACCTGATCCCGTTCCATTTCCATCAGCATCGACTGACGCACCTGCAGCTTCTTGCCCTGCACCTCCGCCAGCGGCAACTCCTGATACACCCACACATCGTGCACATCCGCTTCCATTCCCACCCACTTGGGCTTGATCATTACACCATCGGCGGTGCGCAACTGAAAACGCTCATTCACATACGCCTCCATCTGCGCCTTGGCATCCTTCATTTCCTTGCTAGCACTCAATTGCAGCGCACGCTCCATATCCGCGATAAAGAAACGATGAGTGATTTCCAGAGACTGGGTGCGTTCATTCACAGCCATTTCAGTAAGACCGAAGTGGTAGCGATGGGCGTGGGCCTGTGATGCAAACAACAAAGCAACCAGAGACAGAAACGCAATCAATTTGGGAGTAGAAATACGCATTTTAGGCATCCAAGTGATACAGCTATGGAATATAAGAAGTGTAAGACGCGGTAACAAAAGACCACAAAATTACGGGCGAAGGTGGCGGTGCCGGGTACAGACTTGTGAGGCCTTCAAAAACAGGATGTTTTTGCAGAGCCCCCAGGGATGGGTGCACGGCGTGTCTCACAAGTCTGTACCCGGTAGCGTCACCGCCACCGGGCCAGATGGGACCATGCCGCAGTTTCGCGCTTAGTCCTCTTTCAGCTCTTCCTGCCAGTCTTTCATCAGGTTGCGCGCTTTCTCGTCTTTGAACAGCTCGAGGCGCGACTTGATGATACGGCGTGGGTAGTGGTTGTTTTCCACATCCACGTCCGCAGTCTCCCAGTGCGGGTCAACCACAACCGACTTCAACAGCTTGTCTTTGCCACGCACCAGCATCTTGGACGTCTTGGCCGCATTGCGGGTCCAGATTTCCGCCGGGATGCGCAGCTCCTCGGAAGAACCATCGGTATAGTCCAGCTGCAGAATAATCGGCATTACCAACCCGCCGATATTGCTGAAGTCCAGCACGTACACATTGCTCTCGACTTTCAGCAGATCACGCTCCCAGTCTTCCAGACCCGCGAGCATACCGGTGTAACTGTTGCGGTCCGCATTAGACACATCAAACTCATCGTGCTCATTGTAGAAGTCCGCCAGCTCCGGCTTACCGTCGACAATGCGCGTCATCTTGTTCGCGCGGTTCTTCTGCTGGGTGACCGACTCAGGTTCTTCCTCGAAACGCTCACGCTTCCACGGGCCTTCCACGTCCGGGTTTTTAGTACCCACGGTGTAATGTTTCACTGCATCGATACTGATATCCACATTGTCGGTGGTGTAGAACCAACCGCGCCAGAACCAATCCAGATCCATACCGGAAGCGTCTTCCATAGTGCGGAAGAAATCTGCCGGCATCGGGCGCTTGAACTTCCAGCGCTGGGAGTACTCGCGGAACGCAAAATCGAACAGCTCGCGGCCCATCACGGTCTCACGCAGGATATTCAGCGCAGTCGCCGGCTTACCGTATGCATTGTTACCAAACTGCAGAATAGATTCTGAGTTGGTCATGATAGGCACCTGGTTCTCGCTCTTCATGTACTCAATGATCTTGCGCGCGTCGCCACGGCGAGACGGGTACTTCTCTTCCCACTCCTGCTCCGCCAGGAACTGCACGTAGGTGTTGAGGCCTTCGTCCATCCAGGTCCACTGACGCTCATCGGAGTTCACGATCATCGGATAGTAGTTGTGACCTACCTCGTGGATGATCACCGAGATCAGACCGTACTTGGTGCGACGGGAATAGGTGCGCTTGCTGCGATCTTCCTCATCGATCTCCGGACGCGGGCCGTTGAAGGTGATCATCGGGTACTCCATACCACCCACCGGGCCATTTACCGAAATGGAGGTCGGGTAGGGATAATCGAAGCTGTAGCGGTTAAACACTTCCATGGTGTGGATGATGGCTTCGGTGGAGTACTTGTCCCACAGCGGCGTACCCTCTTCCGGGTAGTAGGACATCGCCATGGTGTCGGTGCCGCCCTTCTTGTAGCCCTGCGCATCCCACAGGAACTTACGCGAGGAAGCCCAGGCAAAGTCACGCACGTTCTCCGCTTCAAACACCCAGGTCTTGCGGGCCGTTGCGCGGTCTTTCTCGTTTTCCAGGGCTTCGTCCTTGGTCACGATCATGACCGGCTTGTTCGCGGTCTCGGCCTTCTTCAGGCGCGCACGCTGCTCGCGGGTCAGTACGTCTTCTGGGTTCTGCAGCACACCGGTGGAGGCAACAATGTGGTCCGCCGGCACTTCGATGGCCACGCGGTAATCGCCAAATTCCAGGGCAAACTCACCACGGCCCAGGAACTGCTTGTTCTGCCAGCCGCTCACGTCGTTGTACGCCGCCATGCGCGGGAACCACTGCGCGATCTCGTACAGGTAGTTACCGTCGCGCTCGAAGTATTCGTAACCGGAACGGCCACCCAGCGCCTTCTGCTCGATGATGTTGTATTCCCAGCCGATCTGGAAGGTCACGCTGTCGCCAGACTTCAGCGGCTGCGGCAGGTCGATACGCATATTGGTGTCGACGATGGTGTGGCGCAGGTCGCGACCACGGGCATCCGCCACCTTGGTGATGTCATAACCACCCTGGAAGTCTCTGGACACCACTTCGCGACGGAAACTGCGGAACGGAATGGTATCCGGGGCAATGGACTCAACGTCTACCGGCGCCGCCAGATTGCCGGAAGAGTTCGGCTTGAAACGGTTCTGGTCCAGCTGCACCCACAGGTAGCGCAGGGTATCCGGGGAATTGTTGGTGTAGGTGATGGTTTCAGACGCAGTGATGCGCTGCTTGTCATCATCCAGGGAAACCTTGATGTCGTAGTCCGCCTGCTGCTGCCAGTAGGCGTGGCCTGGCGCACCGGAAGCGGCGCGGTAGATATTCGGGGTAGGTAGCAACTCTTCCAGCTGGCGGAACTTGTCCCCGGTGACGTTCAGCGGGTCGGCGGCAATGGCCGCGGAGGTTCCGGCAAATCCGAGCAGCACCGCGCCCAGGCGACGGCATAAGGTCTTAATGGTCATATTTGGCGCCATTTCTCACACACTGGATAAATAGCGCGCCATTCTAGCAGTACTAATGTGACTGGCGATTCCGCTCCCGCAACACCGTCTCAGCAACTCTTCAACTCACCGCAAAGTGGATCAACCAACAGCCGGAAGCCTACAGCACTTGGGATTACCGCCTCCCCAGCCTATCAATGACCGGATAAAGGCAATTTGGGGAGCGCCATGCTGTTTGCCACTGAATCGTTCCAGAAAGGACAGTCCCACAGAAAGCGTCACTTTTTCGGCGCAACGTTGCTCGCCGCCGCCCTCTCGCTAAGCGCCGGTGCTTCCGCTCAACAACCGGGCCCCTTCTCCGCCCAGGACTTCCAGTTCTCCGGCCCAAAAACCAATCCGCAGATTCCCCCACAATTGTACGGGCCCGATCTCGACGGACACACACCGTCCGAGATTGACCTGAGTGCCGGCGCGGTGCGCGCACGCTTGCAGCAATTGGGTTTTCACTCTTTCGCCAGCCTGTACTTTCGCAATGGCTACTGGAATGTGGTCGCCTACCACGGCAACAAAAAGCGCCAGCTCTTGGTCCACCCGACCAGTGGTGCCATCCGCTCGGACAAGCCGTACTGCGGCAATCGCTGCAACCGCTACCAGCGCCACGAAGTGTTCTGAAAGGGCCAAGAAAAGGACAGGAAAAGGACGGGAAAAGGGCAGCGATGTGATTGGGAGGTGTGGAACCCCAGCACCACGCGATGTGGTACCGGGGCCGTTTGAAAAGGGAATCTTAAGAACTATTGAGAGAAGCGCTGGAGGCGCACTATCAGGGCAACTTTCTGCCTGTACTCATTTCCGCCTGCGCAACATCATCAATCTCATCATTCTGCTTGGCCTCCTCGATCGGCGCGCGGCGCAGAATCAAGAATCCTGAAATACCCGCGATCAGGGACGCAAGCAGGACCCCCGCCTTGGCTTGAATCAGCATTTCGCTCTGCCCGGCAAAGGCCAGCTCTGAGATAAAGATCGACATGGTAAAGCCGATACCGCCCAGCAGCGCCACACCAATGATGTGGTGGAAGGTCGAGTGCTTGGGTAGTTCACCCCAGCCCAGTCTCCAGCCGAGCCAGGTCGCACCGACAATACCGATCAGCTTGCCGAACACCAAGCCACAGATTACACCGATGGTCAGCGGGTTCAGCACGGCCTCGGCACTGGTGAAACTGTCCACCGGAATGCCTGCATTGGCCAGTGCAAAAATTGGTACCACGATAAACGCCACCGGGATGTGCAGGCGCGTCTCCATGCGTTGCAGCGGGGACTGCACCATGTGCACGCCGTTATCCAGCGCGGAAACCCGCGCCCGTAGCGCGTCGTTGGCAATAATCTTGTCACCCGGGCGGAAGCAGCGGTCGAAGCTGCGAATGATGTCTTTCACAAAAGCACTGAACGCCACCGGGTCGTACTTGGGGCGTGCCGGAATCGCCATGGCAGTAATCACCCCCGCCAGCGTGGCGTGTACCCCGGTGATATGCAGGTCGTACCACAGCAGGATACCCACAAAGATGTAGGCGGCAGAATGACGGACCCCGGCCAAATTCAACAACCACAGAATGGCGGTCAGCAAGAAGGCACCCATCAGCGCGATCATATTCACGCTCTCGGTGTACCAGATGGCAATCACCAGAATGGCACCCAGGTCATCCACAATCGCCAGCGCCACCAGGAAGGTGACCACCGCGCGCGGCACCCGATTACCCAGGATGGCAATACACCCAACCGCGAAGGCAATATCGGTCGCCATTGGAATACCCCAACCGCGCTCCGTCGGCAGCCCCACATTGAACATGGCGAAGATCAGGGCTGGTACCACCATGCCGCCAATAGCGGCCATCACCGGCAGTACCGCATGCTTCATTTCGGAGAGTTCGCCGACCAGGAACTCACGCTTGAGTTCAAGCCCCACTAACAGGAAGAAGATCGCCATCAGGCCATCATTGATCCAGTGGTGGAAGCTCATCGACAGAGACCAGTCACCGAAGTTGTAGCTGACCGGCAGGTGCAACAGGTGCTCATACCCCCCCTGCCAGGCGGAGTTGGCGATCAGCAATGCAACCACGGCACAGATCATCAGCAGCACACCACTGCTGCTCTGGCGGTGAATAAATTCATCGAACGGCGTCATCAGGCGGCCCAGGGCATTTTCCAGTGGCGCCTCAAATACCTTGCCTTTACGCACTCTGAATTTACTCAGAACCTTATTTGCCATCTAACAACAACTCCTATCATTCAGATCTGCTATGTAACCGCTGTGCAAAGTTACGTGAATTGTCTGCTTATTTTCCGATCTACCGGGCGGTTACCTGCTGTTCACGTCTTCCGTACCCGGGAGACTGAGGTTAGCATGGCAGCGATTTAATCTTCCACCGTTTCTGAACTATAGTGCCTTTCATGACCCGCCTCGACCTGCTGCTGGTACAGCAACATCTCGCCAGTTCCCGCACCCATGCCCGCAAGCTCATCGACGCCGGGCAGGTTCAGATATCCGATGCCACCGGCAGCCAGTGGCGCACCGCCACTAAGGCCAGCCAGAGCCTGAGCGAAGATACCCAGCTACGCGTGGAAGCGCTACCGGAAGACCAGTACGTTTCCCGCGCCGGTATCAAGCTGGCGGGTATTCTCGACCACACCGGGCTTAACCCTGCCGGCTGGCGGGCCTTGGATGTGGGCTGCTCCACCGGCGGGTTCAGCGATTGTCTGCTGCAACGCGGCGCAGAACTGGTGGTGGGTGTGGATGTGGGGCGCGACCAGCTGGCCCCCGCATTGCGCGAAAATCCTCGTATGCACCTGTTCGAGGGAATCAACGCACGGGATCTCACTGCCGAGCAGATCTCTCCGTGGGGGGAACATGGCTTCGACGCCATCGTGATGGATGTGTCGTTTATTTCCCAGTCGCTTATCTTGCCCCAGCTACCGCCCCTAATGCAGCCGCAAGGACACCTGCTGAGCCTGGTGAAACCCCAGTTTGAAGTTGGCCCAGAGGGGATCGGCAAAGGCGGACTGGTGAAGGACCCCAGCCTCTACGAAGGCGTACAGGCCAAGATCTGCGCCTTGTGTGAAGCCTTGGGCCTGAGCGTACGAGACTATATTGAAAGCCCAATCAAGGGCGGGGACGGCAACCGCGAATTTCTGCTGTGGGCAACCAACGGCAGTTAGGCACACAACACCAGGCCAGAACTCACGCCAGAGCACCAGCCTGGAAACCCGAACCTCAGAATGTTTACTCTGCGTCCAGCTGCTTGTCGGTGCGTGCCGCCATAATAAAGTCGTTCTTGTGCAAACCGCCGGCCTCATGGCTCCACCAGGTAACGGTAACCTTGCCCCACTCGGTCAGCAGTGCCGGGTGGTGGCCCACCTCTTCGGCGATCTCACCCACGCGATTGGTAAACGCCAACGCCTGTTTAAAGTTGCGGAACTTAAACACGCGCTCCAGTTGCATCACACCGTCGCGGGTCATCGGGGTCCAGTCCGGAATTTCGCGGATCAGCGTCGCGAGTTCTTCATCGGATACCAGTGGCGCGTCTGCACGACAGGCCTCGCAGGCTTGGGCTGCCAGCTCAGTCATATCTGACTCCTCTATGCACAGTTCATTATTCGTGAGGGTAGAATCGTGGCACGTGACCACAAATTCAGAATTTGACACTGTAGTCGCCTCAGGAAGCGGAAACAAGATAAGCTCGGTTACACGAAATTGTGTAGGGGTAAAATCCTGCTAACAAGACGACTGTGCTAGTTTTTCAACAGATTCGGTCAAAAGTTCGAGCAACTTTATGAAACAAGTGACTGCGATACTGCTCCTCGCCAGCATACTCTGCGCCTGTGGACCGAAAGATGCGCCAAGCGAGAAATCCAACGCCAACGCCCCAGAGACGCTCGTCGACCAGAGCGTCGCCGAATCGCCCGCCGAAGAAGAAAAACCCAGCCGACGCGCGACCGTCAATGAAGAAACCTTTGAGCGCCTGAGCGCCCAGATGATCGAGCGCATGTGGCAGCTGTTCCCTACCTGGGCAATCAGCAACGGCTACTACAAGGTCGCCAGTGAGCTGCAAGTACCCGACAACCACTATCGTCGGGCGGTGCTGAGCTTTGCGCGGAATTACCTCAACCAATTTTCCGGCTTCGACCCACAGACCCTGAGCGTCGGAGCGCGCACCGATCTTGCACTGATCACCAATTTTCTCAACCAGACCATCTGGAAGCTCACCGAGTTCAAACCCCATGAGTGGAACCCCGCTGATTACAATGTCTCACACGGTTTCGCGCTGATCCTGAATACCGACTACGCACCGCTGGACGAGCGCCTGCGCACCTTCAGCGAACGCCTCACCAAGGTGCCGGCCTACTACGCCGCGGCAGAAAAGACCCTGAAGAATCCCGCCGCTCCGCAGCTGATGTTGGGCATCCAGCAAAACGAGGGTGCCAAGTCTGTGTTTGGCGAGTCGCTGGAAAGCCAGGTCGAAGACAGCGGACTTTCTCCTCGGGAACAGGAACAGTTTTTGGCGCGTTTAAAAGACGCACGCACAGCAATCGATGAGTACGTGGTATTTCTGCAAACACTGCATTCCAAAATGGCGAACGCAGACAGCTTCCGCGACTTCCGTATTGGCGAAGAACAATACGAAAAAAAGTTTGGCTATGACATCCAAATAAGCATGAGCGGCAAGTCCCTATATGGACGTGCGCTGCGTGAAAAAGATCGCCTGCATCTGAAAATGGATGAACTGGCGGATAAACTGTGGCCAAAGTACTTTCCCGATGAAAAACGCCCGCAGGATATTCTGGAAAAAATCCACAAGGTGCTGGAGAAGCTTTCCCTGAATCACGCCACCAAGGAAACCTTCAAGGCAGAGGTTGAAAAACAGATCCCAGAGCTGGTCGCTTTCGTGAAGGAAAAAGACCTGCTGTCATTGGATGAAGAAAAACCATTGGTTGTCCGTACCACCCCGCCCTACATGCGCGGCTTCGCCATTGCCTCAATCAACGCGCCTGGTCCCTACGATAAGGAAGCCAACACCTACTACAACGTGATGCCGGTTGCGGAACTCCCGGACGACCAGGCCGAAAGCTTTCTGCGTGAGTACAACACCTACTTGATGCAAATATTGAATATTCACGAAGCGATCCCCGGCCATTATACACAGCTCGTATATGCCAACCGCTCCCCGAGCCTGATAAAAAATATCCTTGGCAACGGCGCAATGATCGAAGGCTGGGCGGTGTACACCGAGCGCATGATGCTGGAGGCCGGCTACGGTGATTTCGAGCCCGAGCTCTGGATGATGTATTACAAGTGGAACCTGCGCACGGTCATCAATACCCTCCTGGATTACTCCATTCAGGTAAAGGGGATGAGCGAGGCGGAGGCCATGGATATGATGATGAAGCAGGGCTTCCAGCAACAGGCCGAAGCGCAGGGGAAATGGCGTCGCGCAACCCTAAGCCAGGTACAGCTCACTAGCTATTTCGCGGGTTACATGGACATCATGGCGCTGCGGGATGAGATTAAGGGAAAGATGGGTGCGGCATTTGATTTAAAGCAGTTCCATGAGACCTTTTTGAGCTATGGCAATGCGCCGGTACCGGTTATCCGCGAGCTGATGCTGGCAAAGCTGGTCGAGGAACCGCTCGACAAATTGTAAGCCGCAGCTGGTAACACGCGGGCGGCATCAAGACCGCCAGGCATCCACCATCTGCGAGGTATCCTGATAGATGCGAAAGCGCACGATTCGTCCGTTTTCCACTTCAAGAATCTGGCAAGAGCGTATGTCAAAGTGCTGCGGGTGGCCGGCAAAATGGCCGCGTTCGCGACACTCCACATAGGCACCCTTCTCCGTCTCGGTATAAGAAAGCACTTCAAAAGACTCGACTCGGTTGATATCACCAACGATAGAGAAAAAGCGTTTCACCTCATCGAGACCCCGGTAGATACCAAAATGTGGTACCTCATCCGACCCCACCAGTTCCCACACGATCGCCGGGTCCAGCAGTGCGTAGACCCCATCGAGATCGCCGGCTAGGAACGCGTCGTATAGCTGCCTGGCGACATCGCAGTTTCTACCCTGTGGCTGCATAACAGAAGCTCCGCAAAAATGACTGCCGGCGCAACTTTGCCAGCCGGCAATCCAATGTATAGAAGCCGGCGAGCACTAAATCAAAACCAACACCACACTGGCGAGTACACACCACAATACAACCAGCAGCGGCGACACGCGCCAAACTGCCAGCAGGGCCAAGCCGACCAGTGCAACAGCGAGATCTCTGGTGCCCTCAATACCGGAGGTGAAAATGGGGTTATACAGCGCCGCCCCCAGTAAGCCGACCACTGCCGCATTGACGCCAGCGATAACGCGCGCGGCTAACGAGTTGTGGGATACAGAACTCCAGAATGGCAACACGCCAACCACAAGAAGAAAGCCGGGTAAAAACATAAAAATCAGTGCCACTGCCGCCGTCAGCAAGGCACCCGACCCGGATGGAATCAGTGTCCCCAGGTAAGCAGAGAATGCGAACATTGGCCCCGGAATGGCCTGAGCCGCACCGTAACCGGCTAGAAACTGATCCGGGCTCACCCAGCCCTGTGTAACCACAGAATCCTCAAGTAGCGGCAAAACCACATGTCCGCCACCGAACACCAAGGCACCAGCCCGATAAAACGCCTCCGCTACCGACAGCAGGTTCGGCGTTGTGCTGGTAAACAGTGGCAGCGTCAATAGCAACGCCAGAAAGCCGATCAGTGCCATCGCACCGGTGCGATGGCCATACGAAACGGCGATTCCCGGGGTCGCGGTACTACTCCCCGCCTCCCGCAGGAGCAGCACACCGGCAATGCCGCCAAGCAGTATCACCAATAGCTGCACATATGAGGATGAGAACACCAACAACACAGCTGCCGCAGCCACGGCAATTGCGCGCCGCCGGCTATCCGGACAAAGATTTTTAAACATGCTGAGCAGTGCATCGGCAACAACCGCACAGGCCACAAGCTTCAGCCCGTGCACGATGGCGACGCCAACAGGTCCAGACAGAAAAGAGGAAAGCCCCGCGAAGAGGATCAGCAAAAAGACGGAAGGCAGGGTAAAGGCGAGAAAAGCACACATGGCCCCGGGCAAACCGCCCTTGAGTAGCCCGATAGAAAAGCCGAGCTGGCTGCTTGCCGGCCCTGGTAGAAATTGGCTGATCGAAAGCAGCTGGGCAAACTGTGCCTCGTTAAGCCACGCCCTCTTCTCGACGAACTCCTTGCGAAAATATCCCAAATGGGCGATGGGACCGCCAAAAGAGGTGAGCCCCAGCCTCAGGAATACAGTGAAAATTTCAGATGCACTGCGTCTACTCTCTTCGTTTCCAGCCATATGCTCTGCTTAAGAAATGTATGTGGGCAGAAATGATATCGCCCCACGAACGCATTGTATCCATCCCGCGCAAACTGGCAGTGCCACCTCAGCCGCCCATTTATTTACAGCTGCTATCTACAGCTGCTATCTACAGCTGCATAAGTGCAACCGCATCAAGCTACCGGTTATAAAACGCAACCGCATTGTCACAGAGCACTCGATTCGCCGCCGTTTCACCCAGGGTCTCCTGAATCACCGCAATATCATTCGCACAAAAAGGTTTTGGCGCCCGGGTTCCGGGGAGGTCAGTGCCAAACATCAGGCTCGCAGGGTTGGCATCATAAATCGCAGACAGCGCCTGCCGGGGATCGAAATTGACCCGCCCAAACCCTGTCGCTTTCACTTTTACACCGCGCTCAGCCAATTTGATCACCCACGGCAATCCAGCCTTGCTTAACCCCAGGTGGTCAATGGAAACAGACGGCAAGGCCACCAGGGTGTCATAGAGTGGCTCGATTTCTCTGGCATCGATATACAGCTCAACATGCCACTTCACCAGCTCATAGACCCGCGCAGCGAATGATGCCAAGTTTTCCACAGTCTCCGAGCCACCGCGCATTAGGTTAAAACGCACACCGCGCACCCCCGCACAATTCAGTGCAATGATGTCTTCATCACTGGCGGAAAAGCGTAATTGCGTAACACCGAAAAAGCCCTCTCCGAGCTTGTGCAAGGAATCCAGTAAATAACTCTGGTCTTGCTTCTGAAATGAACCGGAAACCACCACACCGCCCTGCACATCATAGGCCTCCAGCGCCGTACGATAATCCGCCACAGAAAAGCAATCTGGCAGAAATCCATTGTTCTCATACAGAGGGTAACCAGCCGGGATGATATGCAGGTGGCTATCAAAGATTCGGGCACCACGATGTGCGCTGTGATCTCGTCTGTGCATTGGTTATTAGCCACCTCGCATATCTATCCATTAGACAGAAGAGCGGCGATAGAGCATCAATTGTCGCTAGGCCACAATCAGACTGGCGATCTGCTGTTCGGCTTCCGCCAGTGCCTGCTGCTTGGCATCTTCGCCCATGTTCAGGCCTTCAGCGTACACAAACTCCAGGCTGGTAATTCCCAACAGGCCAAAAAACTGACGCAGGAAGGGGGCTTGGTAGTCCTGCCCAGCGGCATGATACACGCCGCCGCGGGCGGCAAGGATGTATACCGGCTTGTCCTGCAACAAGCCCACAGGGCCGGTTTCGGTGTACTTAAAGCTCACCCCAGCGCGGGCCAGATGGTCAAGCCACGCTTTCAGCTGCGAGGGCACGCCGAAGTTGTACATGGGTACGGCCAGCACAATGGCGTCCGCACTGGTCACTTCCGCGAGCAGTTCATCGGCGTAGTCGAGCACAGCCTGCTGCTCGACCGTACGTCCATCGGGTGCCGAAAAGAGCGCACCGATACGGCTGGCATCTAGGTGCGGCACCGGATGCGCGGACAGATCGCGCTCGGCCACCTCAGCATCCGGGTACTGGTCACGCCAGTTTTGGACAAATTTCTCAGCCAGCATGGAAGATTGACCGCCCCCGGCAAATACGCTGCTTTTTACGACTAAAAGGTTCATTTTTTGATCCTCGAAACTGTTGGATTTGATGAACCCAGTATCCGGCGGATCGGCACATAAAAAAAACGCAAATATCTGAACCGTTTGTTCGAAAAAATCGAGGAATCGGTGCTCGGGCAGATCAACAGGAAGATTTTGGGCAGCTGACCATAGCGCCAAAGACCGGGAAGCGCCCTTATATACCAGCGAATCCGCCTCTAGCGGAGCGGCGATAAGGCCGGCGTCAGCTCCAGCGCTGGACCGCTTCGACCGAGTCAAAAGGAAGAGAATTAAACGCAATCGCCGCGTTAGGTGCGTGCTGATGGATCAGGTTGATCACCTTTTCGAACAGGAGAAAGTGATCAGGGTCGGTCCGGACCCCGGCACCGACGAGGACAACATCGGGGTTCACCTTTTGCAAAGCCTCTGTTACCTGAGCCTCCGCGGTGTCGCCCGTGTCGGTTAAGCACCAATGGGCGTCATAGCCACTTTGGGTGAGCTCCTCCAGTACCCGCTGGAAAGCGGATTCTAGCTTCTCTTTGGACAACTCCGGCCACTTCTCGTAATCAACGACGTCTGCCCGTAAACCAATCAACACAACACGTTTCATTCTTGCTCTCCTGAAGGGGTGCTCGCTAAGCGCGCAGCGATATTCCAATATTAGCCGGCCAATAGCAGTGACTCGTCGCCGGCATCCCTATTTCGGCTTACCCCGCGAGAATAACTGCGCAACCACATCGCGCCCCGACCAGCCCTGCCAAAGCGCGACAAGAGCAATTACTGACGCGACAACAAGCATTACCCACTCTCGATGCACGAAATGAGTACCAACAGCGCCCAGCATAAAGCCTGCCAAACATAGCGAGGCTAGCGCGGAAAACCGGGGAATCAACAGACCAATGGCACCTATAATCTCAACCACCCCGACAAGGTACATAAAATAAATTGGATACTGCCATCGTGCAAAGGCATCAACCTCGAATTGCAATGACAGCAACTTCGCCATGCCCGAAGCAAAGAAAATCAGGGCGAGAACATACACCGAAATACGCATGTTTATAAGATCACCTTATTAAGCACTAATAACCACGACGCTGAACGTAACAAAGACAATACAAAGCAATGCAAGAAATTTTCCATGCAAGACCGCGCGCGCCATGATCTATCTCATTACGGGCGCAACGCTGCTTTGCGACGCGTTATAGCGCGCAAGCAGATAAAGCGTCACGATGCCAGGAGCAACAATTGCCTGCAGCGAAAAGAAAATCAGCGTGATCCAATCGCTCGCATAAACCGCTTCGCCCTGCTGAATTAACCACTGGTTACCCAGGGGGCCTGAGGAGAAAACGATTGCCGTGACAAGGTTCCAGCCAAGATGCAAGCCGACAGGCGCATACAGGGATCTGGTTTTTGCATAGGCAAACGCAAACATCCACCCGCCCATGCCGGTAACCAAGAAAATATATATCATCAGCACAAGACGGGCGCCGAAAACCTCATAGCTGAACCAATGATAGATACCAAAAATCACGGAGCTGAGTAGGCATGCCTTAATCACCCCAATATACCGGATCAGCAGGTATAGCATGGCCCCACGAAAAACGAGTTCTTCAAACAGTACCGATCTAACTATCCAAAAAGATCCTCCGAAAAAATCCAGCAATCGGTATTCAGGATTGATTACATAGGTAACTTGCTTGAAGTGTGCTTGCCAGGTGAAGTTAATAATCGCTATAGCAGCCATAAACCCCAGGCCAAGCAAAAGCTCGCCCCAGCGCTTCAATGTTGGTGTAATTCCCAGAACGGTAATTGACTCGCCAGCCAAGCGACGCAGGAGGACCCAAGACAACAGAAATGCTACAAACAATCCAAACATGACACTTTCCTTACGAACCCTGCCCTATAATTTGACCTCAATTTAGTAGCAGGTCTGACCCTATGGGAATGAACTTGGTGGCAGCGGATATCAATGAGTTGGCAGTTAACGCTTCGACACCGTAAACCTCAACCGCGGACTTATGCACCGAGATGATTCTTTCTGCCAGCAGATCGAAGTCACCGTCGCCTGATACAAGAACCACAGTATCACTTGACCTCGCATACTCCATTGCATCTAACGTAATCCCCACATCCCAATCGCCCTTTGCGGAACCATCAGACCGTTGGATATAGGGCTTTAATTTAACCTCAAAGCCGATTGCACGAAGTATGTTTTGAAACTGCTTTTGCTTCTCATCGGAACGATCTATCGCATACGCCACGGCATGCACGACTTTCCGGTTATTCGTGACCTTCGACCAAAACTTGTTGTAATCGAAGTTTCGGCCATAGGTTTGCCTGGTCGTATAATAAACGTTTTGCACGTCTACCAATATGGATACTGACTCCATCGATACTTAGCTCTTAGGTGGAGATTACATAGTGCCGCGGTTTGCTCTCTTGTATTTTGCCTGGTACTCGCGGCGCTGTTTGGTAACTTCATAAAGTACAATTCCTGACGTTGTTCCGAGGTTCAGGCTCTCAATCATTCCGAACATTGGTATAGATACACAGAATGCACTATTTTCAACGGCAAGATCGCTAACACCTCTAGATTCGTTACCAAACCAAACAGCCAATTTGGGCTGTGTATAATCGGCCTCATGCAAAATAAAGTTGTCTTTTCCTTTCACGTGAGGCGAAGTGACAATGGAGGTAAACCCGTTCTTTGCCAAATGCGCGAGACATTCTTCGGTGCTATCAAAACGCTTTACGAAGCTCCATTTGATTGCAGAAACAGACGGTTTTGACAGCGACTTCCTTTCTCTCATTTCCTGCCAATCGTCGGGCAATGCATTGCGCGGGTCAACGATGTACGTTTTTTCGACACCTAATGCATTGACGTTTCTAATGACGGTTCCAATATTCTTCATATCCATTGGATATTCGAGAACAGCTATCAGGTTTTTACAGCGATAAGGCTTGATTTCATCGGCCCTTTTTCGAGCATCGCTTTTATCAACTTCCATTTTCTCACGGGTCCCAGATAGTTTATTTACACCACACAGCCTTATCCACAAGCCATGGTCATTTGCTGTAAATGGCTTCTACGCACAAAAGCGATCTAAGACTACAGAAGTATTCTCTTTTAAATCAGAGAGTTAGCATCCACGTGGAATTGAGAGCGCTTACAAAACAAGCCTATGGCAGTTTACCCTAGGATAATAAGGCTCGTTTTTGTTATTCACAGTCTTACAAGTCAACCGATTACCCTACTTCAAACTGGCAACACAAGCCACAGGCTGCTGGAACGATTGACTCATGGCTATATGTACAAGATATGCATTGAAAGGGTTGTGGACCTCACATTTTCCTGGCCGGTGCGTTCGCGACTAGCCTGATTTTATTCAAGCAATATGAGCGCAGAATGGAAAAATTGGCATCCACTTAGCAACTGGCGCTTGGCATGTTACATAGCACACCCTTGAATTCGCAGGTGTGCCTGTAAATAGAAGGTTACCTCCCCTGGTGGCGACGAGCGACGCCCAGGTCCCGATCCGTCCCGGGCAGCCTTGATCTGACAATTCTCGCCGTGCGCTATCAGGCAGATTTCTCCTTAGTCACGGCATGCGGCCCGCTATACCAGAACTCATAGAAGTCTTCGGTAACGCGCTGCTCGATCTCATGTGCCTGTTCGCGCGGGCAAAATATGGTAATGCTGACAACATCGTGCCCATGTTCGTTGGTGGCAATGCTTACTTTGGGATCGGTGCCTGCCAGTTCTACACCGGTGCGGTGCTCAATCATCTGGCAGTAGCGCGCTGCGACGTCGATGAAGCTTTCGCTGTACTCCAAAATACGGTCCTCCAGGAAGCGCTTGGCTGCGAACGGGTTGCCGCCTTTGTTTTCTCTGATGATTGAGAAGCTGTGCTCGATATAACGACGCATAAAGTTCAGGTTTTTTACCGGCTTGGTAAAGAACACATTATTCGGCATATACAGCGTGATGCCGGTGTACCCATTGCCCAGTCCATGCGGGTCAATTTCCAGCAGCGTAGTACTCAGCCAGTCGCTATCAATGACCTCACCAAACTGATCGCCAACCTTGATCCAGTCTCCCACCTGGAACGAGCGCATACTGGCCTGATAAATTTTTCCAACGAGGCTTTGCACCAGTTCTCTCAATGCAAAAACGATCGCCACCGAAAATGCAGCGATAGAAAGTGCGAACTCACGGATTTCCGGTGCCCACACGATAATGACACCAATGACCAACAACAGGTTACTGAGGTTGTGAACGGTGTTGATTCGGCGTCGACGGCTCTGTTTTTCCCACTGTTTTTGGCGGGAGAAAATCCAGCTCAAGGAAAATCTCAGCAGCAGGATCACCAAGACGACCAGCGCGGTGACAATCAGTTTGTTCTGCAGTAGTTCCTGCAGCACGGCGAGTACATTCATAGTTTGGCCAAACAAAAAATAAAACTAAGTTAAGTCGTCGCGCCTGGCCGTGGTACGGCGTGCGCTAGATATTTACTATTTACCCAGGGACAAAAAACGGCGCCCTGAGGCGCCGTTTTCACGAAAGCGGAGAACTTGTTACAGCCTACACGCTACCCTCTTCGATTTTGTGCTTCCAGATAACCGGGCCGGTGTTATGAACCGATTCGCCCTGGCTATCTACCGCTACGGTTACCGGCATGTCTTCCACTTCAAATTCATAGATTGCTTCCATACCCAGTTCAGGGAAGGCGATGACCTTGGCGTCTTTGATCGCCTGTGCAACCAGGTACGCAGCACCACCAACGGCCATCAGGTATACCGCTTTGTTATCGCGGATAGCTTCGATGGCGGTTGGGCCCCGTTCCGCCTTGCCGATCATGCCCAGCAGGCCGGTTTCTTCCAGCATGGTGCGGGTGAATTTATCCATACGGGTTGCGGTCGTGGGGCCCGCTGGGCCAACGACTTCTTCGCGCACCGGATCAACCGGGCCTACGTAATAGATAAAGCGGCCAGTCAAATCCACCGGCAGTTTCTCACCCTTGGCGAGGATGTCTACCATTTTCTTGTGTGCCGCATCGCGGCCGGTCAACATCTTGCCATTGAGTAGCAAGGTGTCACCTGGTTGCCATTCCAGCACGTCTTCCGCGGTCACCTCATCCAGGTTTACCCGGCGAGTGTTGCCGCCCGCGGCACGGGTGATTTCCGGCCAGTCTTCCAACTTCGGCGGGGTCTGGCGCGCAGCACCGGAACCATCCAGGGTGAAGTGGGTGTGACGGGTCGCCGCGCAGTTCGGGATAATGGCAACCGCTTTGTTCGCCGCATGGGTCGGGAAGTCTTTCACCTTCACATCCAGCACCGTGGTGAGGCCACCCAGGCCCTGCGCACCGATGCCCAGCTTGTTGACCTTGTCGAACAGTTCCAGGCGCAATTCTTCCGCACGGTTAGAGGCACCGCGCTCCTGCAGGTCCTGAATATCGATCGGGTCAAGCAGGGATTCTTTTGCCAACAGCATGGCCTTCTCGGCAGTACCGCCAACACCAATACCCAGCATGCCGGGCGGACACCAGCCCGCGCCCATCTTGGGCACCATTTCCAGTACCCAGTCCACCACGGAGTCGGACGGATTCAACATGGCGAATTTGCTCTTCGCCTCACTGCCGCCGCCCTTGGCCGCCACATAGACGTCGACATTGTCACCGGGGACGATTTCGTAGTGAATGACCGCCGGGGTGTTGTCACCGGTGTTCTTACGGGCACCGTCCGGGTCTTCCAGAATGGAAGCACGCAAGACATTATCAGGGTTGTTGTAAGCGCGACGCACACCCTCGTTGACCATGTCGGTCACGCTCATGTCCGCGTCCCACTGCACATTCATACCCACTTTCAGCTTCACCGTCACAATGCCGGTGTCCTGACAGATGGGGCGGTGGCCCTGGGCACACATGCGGGAATTAATCAGGATCTGAGCCATGGCGTCTTTCGCCGCCGGGTTGGCTTCCTTTTCGTAAGCCTGGTTCAGGGCCTGGATAAAATCCTGTGGGTGATAATAGGAAATGAACTGCAGCGCGTCGGCCACGCTGTCGATCAGGTCGTCCTGGCGGATAATCGTCATTGCCGGCTCCGGTTGTCGTCTCGTCTCGAAGGCGGCGATTTTACACGAATTATCTTCGCGTGTTGGATAGGACGCAGGTAGGAGATGCTAGAGCCAAATAAATTTTCAGCCCGACGGAATCATTCAAACAAGAATGAGAACGATTAGCGGCGAAAACCTTCACCGCTAATCGCAGTTTGCTGCAACGACCTCAGATCAGGGCGCTGAGGCGGTGCTGGAGCTGGACTGCAGACTGCGGATGGCGTCGCGCAGCTGAACCAGATCCTTATTAACGGTACGGCGGTAGCTGTCGATGGACTCCACCGCTTCTTCGTTCGCGCCCACACGCGCGGTCAGGTCCGCACGCACAGAATTCAGCTGACGCTCCAGGCTGGCCACCTTGTCCTTCGTTTCCCGCGAAGCATTGACGGTAGACGCCTTCAGAGTCGCGATTTCGGATTCCAACCCGGCCAGTTTCTTGACCGTGCTCTCAACACTGCTGACCTTCTTGGCCAGAGCACTGACCTGTTTCGAGGCCGCTGCCGCAGAGGCTTTGTTGGCAGCAATGCTCTTGCGGTTGGTATCGTACGAAACGCCCCACAGCTTGCGGATTTCGGAGGCGTTTTCTTTGACCTTGGCGTTCAGGACCTCCACCGACGCGGCAGACTCCTCGCCAGACATTTCAAAGCGCTTTTCCAGCTGCACGATACGGGCATCGGCATCTTTCAGCTGCGCCACTGTGGCTTGCCACTGGGTATACAGGAAGCCCGCACCACCGAGACCGGCCAATGCCAGCATCAGCGCAACGATGGCGAGAAACGAAGAGCCACCACCGCCACTGGTTTCTTCTGCTGGTGCAGAGGGCGCAGCCGGCTGGGCAGGGGCGTGACGACGGCCACCAATGGGACCGTTCGGGATCTGAGGGTCCATAGAGGATGAACTGTTGCCATCAAATGTGGGCTCTCTGCGTTGCATGCTGTTGTCCTGCGTTGGCTCGGCCTGGTCGACCGAATATAAAGATGAAAACTGCGGCAGTTATACCAAAAATTGACGAAAAAGTAAGCGGGTCCAGTTATCAGAATAGGACATACCTAAAGGAAAACCCCGCCGTCGCACAAACCACGACTATGCCGTCATAGAGGCTCAACCGCAGTGGATTGACCTATTCACAGCAAAATCGTCGTGTGTTAGACCGCAAATGCAGTCTTTTGACCTGCCCGATGGCTTAATAATGACATCAAGCAGGTGTAGAATGCGGCCCATCAATAACTGACCTACTACCGCACTTGGGTCGGTATGGGTCCCAGACAAAGGAAGGAATATCACATGGCACACGTTCTGCCCGAACTCCCCTATGCTATGGATGCGCTGCAGCCGCACATCTCCCAGGAAACCCTGGAGTACCACTACGGCAAGCACCACAAGACCTACGTCGACAAGCTGAACGGCCTGCTGGACGGCACCCCGGAAGCCGACAAGTCTCTGGAAGAAGTGATCAAGTCCTCCTCTGGTGGTGTATTCAACAACGCTGCCCAGATCTGGAACCACACCTTCTACTGGAACTGCCTGAGCCCTAACGGCGGTGGCGCAGCTACCGGCGCCGTGGCGGAAGCCATCAATGCGGCCTTCGGTTCCTTCGACAAGTTCAAAGAAGAATTCACTGCGAGCGCTGTGAATAACTTCGGCTCTGGCTGGACCTGGCTGGTGAAGAAGTCCGACGGCTCCGTTGCCATCGTGAACACCTCCAACGCCGAAACCCCGCTGACCGACAGCAGCGTTACCCCGCTGCTGACCTGCGACGTGTGGGAACACGCTTACTACATCGACTACCGCAACGCGCGTCCGAAGTACATGGAAGCGTTCTGGGCACTGCTGAACTGGGACTTCGTGAACCAGAACTTTGCCTGATCACTGCTAGCTCAGTGACGCCAAAAGCGGGCCCATGGGCCCGCTTTTTTGTACCTGCCGGAATGTTCAGGACTGGCGATCGGGAGATCCGCGCAGGCGGGCCGGCGAGGCATTCAGGAGAGCCATGCCATACGCTTCCCGGTTTGAGGCACGAGATCCAATGTGACCCGAAGTCCGTAGAGACTTGTATCGAAGGTCACTTCGGCCTAAAACATCACAACTCAAAATAACGAATTACCCTTCATCCATTAGCATTGAGACATACCATGAAACTCAAGTTAACTCTGCTGGCAGCGGCCATAAGCGCGCTCGCCGTGACAGGTTGCGACCGCGAACCAGCCGGTCAGCAAAACAATGCCACCGCAAACGAAGCCGCTGCGGTATCTGAACAAGCCGCCGATGAAAACACGGGATCTGCGACCGGTGCCGCGGCGCCCGAGGGCGACCCAGAGGTTATCCAGCAAACCAACGAACTGTTTGAGCAGCAATTTCAGACCCTGGTAGATCGCAGCCCGGAATTCAAAACCTTCCTGGGTAAAAAAGACGATTACGGCAAGTGGGACGACCTCTCGCCAGAGTTCGAAAAAGAAACCCACGAGATCTACAAAAGCCAGCTGGAAGCGCTGAAGCAGATTGATCTGAACAAACTCGACAAGGCCACCCGCCTATCTCTGGACCTTGCCATCCGCAATCTGGAGCAGAATATCGAAGGCTGGAAGTGGCGACTGCACACTTACCCGGTAAACCAGATGTACGCGGTGCACACCAGTGTGGCATCCATGCTGATTAACCAGCACCGTATCGACGATGCGTCCGATGCGGAAGCCTACATCTCCCGCCTGAACGCCCTGCCCGCGCATTTCGACCAGTTGATCGAAAACCTGCAGGCGCGCGCCGACAAGGGCGTGATCGTGCCGAAGTTCGTTTTTCCGTACATTATCAGTGACGGTAAAAACTTGATCACTGGCGCCCCCTTTGATGATGGCGAAGACAGCACCCTGTTTGCCGACTTCAAGGGCAAGGTAGACAAGCTGGAAATCAGTGACGAAGAAAAAGCCGCGCTGGTTGAACAAGCCAAGACCGCGATGCTCGACAGTGTAAAACCGGCGTACGTGAAGCTCACCGACTACTTGGGCGAGCTGGAACAAAAAGCCACCACCGACGATGGCGCCTGGAAGCTGCCAGATGGCGACGCCTTCTATCAGCATCGCCTGAATGTCTACACCACCACCGATATGACCGCCGAAGAGATCCACCAGAAGGGTCTTGAGGATGTGAAGCGCATTCACGATGAGATGCGCGAGATCATGGCCAAGGTGAAGTTTGAAGGTAGTCTGCAGGAATTCTTTGAATTCATGCGTACCGATGAGCAGTTCTACTATCCAGAAACCGAGGAAGGCAAGCAGCGCTACCTGAAGGAAGCGACTGCAATGATCGACAACCTGAAAGGGCGCATGGATGAACTGTTTATCACCAAGCCCAAGGCAGACCTGGTGGTAAAAGCGGTAGAGCCCTTCCGTGAAAAATCAGCCGGTAAAGCCTTTTACCAGCGTCCCGCGCCGGACGGATCTCGCCCGGGTATTTACTACGCCAATCTGTACAAAATGAGCAGCATGCCGGTGTACCAGATGGAAGCGCTCGCTTACCACGAGGGCATTCCGGGACACCATATGCAGCTGTCCATCATGCAGGAGCTAGAGAACGTCCCGAGCTTCCGCAAGTTCGGTGGCTACACCGCTTACACCGAAGGCTGGGGACTGTATTCCGAACTGGTACCTAAAGAAATTGGCCTGTACCAGGACCCCTACTCCGACTTCGGCCGCCTGGCGATGGAGTTGTGGCGAGCTGGCCGCCTCGTTGTCGACACCGGTTTGCATAGCAAGAAGTGGACCCGTGAAGAGGCCATCGACTGGCTGGCAGAAAACAGCCCAAACCCGAAAGGCGACGTGGTAAAAGCCATTGAGCGTTACATCGTGATGCCTGGCCAAGCAACCGCCTACAAGATCGGCATGATGAAAATCCTGGAGCTGCGGGAAAATGCCAAACAGCAGTTGGGCGACAAGTTCGACATCCGCGAGTTCCACGATGTGGTGCTGGCCAACGGTGCCGTACCGCTGGATGTGCTGGAACAGCTGGTTACCGACTGGGTAAACAGCAAACAGGGTAACTGAGTCCCAACTTCACCCTGAGCGCGCTGCCGTCACACACTCGCGGTGACGGTGGCCACCCCTCCCCAATTCTCCGAACCTCTCATTCGTGACATTTGTTCACGCCCTCCTCAATCCAAGCATAACTTTTTGCATACCTTTTATATTTCTTGGGCACCTTAACCGCTCCAGTGCCGCTTCCCCCTTTTATTTCGGTTGGCGCAATTTACAATGTGTGGCTTCGCGGTCGCGCCCTGCGCTTTGCTGCTACCGCCGAAGTACAATTCGATTGCTCTCACTGGGAATACACGCAAATGGATTTTCGTCGTCTCAAGTTACCCCTTGCCCTGTCCGCAATTTGCGGGCTCACATTGACCGGCTGCACCCTCGCGCACAAGTTCTTTAAACCCAATATCACCGAAGAACATATTTCTGAGGTGCGCTATCTGGACCAGGGTTGGACAGACGAAGACCGCCAACTGTTTTACAACACACCGCAGGGAACCGAACTGCAGGGGCTGCACTTCGAGTGGCTACAGGCACTGGAGCAACCGTTCTCCAAAGAGAAACTGGCCAGCGAAGAAAACATGCGCGGCTGGGGGTTTATTATCGACCCGACCTTCAGCCCCAAATCCAACGCAGGCAGTATTTACCCGGTAGGCATGGGCAGCCACACCAATACCTTTGACGACTCACAGCGCCTCGACCTGGGCTGTGCCCTGTGCCACACCGGTGAGCTGCACTACAAAGGCACCGCGCTACGCGTCGATGGTGGCCAGGCGATTCACGGCATGTCCACAAGTGCCCCCGGGGAGTTCATTTTCTCCCTGGGCGCCACCACGCTGGAAACAGCCTTCAACCCCCTGAAGTGGTCGCGCTTTGCCGACGAAGTCGCGGGTGACGACAAACAGGCAAGGGCGCAGCTAAAGCAGGACTTTTCGGCATACCGCAAACGCTTCTTTGAATTCGCCAAAGGCCCGGGGCGCGCAGAGAACTTCCCGGTAGCGGAAGGCCGCGGCCGTACCGATGCGGTTGGCCGTATCGGCAACGTGGTATTCGGCTACAACCTGAATATTGAAGAGAATTACCAACCGGCAGATGCACCAGTGAGCTACCCCTTTTTGTGGGACATCTGGCGTTTTGACTGGGTGCAATATACCGGCTTCACCAATCAGGCCATGGCACGTAATGTGGGCGAAGGCCTCGGGGTGATGGCGCCGGTGAAACTGGTGGACCAAGAGGGGAACCTGCTTCCCGCAGGCGAATTCGGCCAAACCACCATTGATGTGAAGGGTATGCACTGTGTAGAGACCACCCTGCGCAAACTGCGCCCGCCCAAATGGCCGGAAGATGTGTTGGGTGAAATTGATGTCACACAGGCCCGTGAAGGCAAGGAACTGTTTGCCGATCAGTGTGCCCACTGCCACGGCCCGCACCCATCCAAGCCTTACCAATGGGCGGTCGCCGCCAAGCCCGGTGACAACCCCAGCAACCAGCGCGGCGTAAACTGGCAGTGGGATATGTCGGGTCAGATCAGCTATGACGAACAGGATCGTCCCCTGCGTGAAGACTGGCGTGAGTCCATCTGGGCAGTGCCGTGGATCGATGTGGAGGTGATCGGAACTGACCCCACCGCAGCGAACAACTTTGTCGACCATACGTATGACCCCGGCCCTCTGGTCGCCAAAAATCCGAACGACCCGGACGACGACATTAACCGTCGGGTGAATGCCGGTGACGGTTTGCAGTTGCTCGTAAATGAGTTGGTCCCGGTGCTGTACGAGAACAGCGGTATTTCCAGCGACGCTAACGGCATCGCCGATTACGACGGGCTGAATGTGCCCTTCCGCATCGTCAATAAAGCCGCGTACAAGGCTCGCCCATTGCACGGTGTCTGGGCCACCCCACCCTTCCTGCATAACGGCTCGGTACCCACTATTTATGACCTGCTCTCGCCGAGGGAGGTTCGCCCGGTACGCTTCGGTGTCGGCCACCGCGAATACAATCCACAGAAGCTGGGTTACAGGACCGAGATGCGCCGCGGTAATTTCGAGTTTGATACTACGAAAAAAGGAAACAGCAATAGCGGGCACCAGTTCACCGACGCCGATGTGCCCGGGCGTATTGGCCGGCGCTTCAAGGAAGGCGAGCGCCTGGCACTGCTGGAATACCTGAAGGTGATGGGTAATCCGGACTTCTCGGAACGCTTGAATGGCGACCCGCAAAACTGGGATCAATACCCGGAGCCTCCAGCCAGCGCCATCGGCGACCAGGCCTGCGCGCCCTTCCGCCACGATGCTGCACCACAACTGGTTAACAGCGAGGTAACACCATGAAGTCGCCACACTTCTACCCGGGATTTACCGCACCAATAATCGTCGTGATGTTTTGCGCTGCCACAGCCTGTGTCGCTTCCGCTAGAGAAACCACGCGCGAAGTACAGCCTGCTGCGCTGGACACTCTGGGTATGGAAATCTCCGCCGCCGAGCAAGCCGCCATTACGTCGGCCATTCAATCGGCGCGGGAGATTTCCAAAGCTGCGCATGCGCTCAACAGTCCGCGATACGGCAATCATTACCGAAGAGACGCCCATGCCAAAGCCACCGGTTGCGTGCGCGCGGAATTCGAAATCAACGGCGATATTCCGCCGCGCTTCCGTCACTCCATTTTCAGTGAACCCGGCCGCAGCTACCGCGCCTGGATTCGCTTTTCCAATGGTGACATGCAGGTACAACCTGACGGGGAGGGTGACGCCCGCGGTATGGCGGTGAAAGTAATGGCTGCCCAGGGCACGCCCATTGCGCCAGAACTGGCGGATGCAGGCAGCACCAACCAGGACTTCATCATGACCAACATGCCGGCGTTTTTTAATCGAAATATTTTCGATTACGCAGACAATATGCAGTACCTGGCCAAGATGGATCGCGGGGGCTGGTTTATGGGTTTGTGGCCACCGCGGCTGCATCCAATCGAAACCCTGCGGGCCTACCAGACCGTATCCTCGACCATCAATAACCCGCTGGATACGCAGTACTTTTCCATGCTGCCCTATCGCCTGGGGAATACCCCGGTAAAATTTTCCACCCGCCCCTGCCCGGGCAGCCGCTACCCGGTCACCGTTGGGCAGAACGATGAAAACTTTCTTACCGAGCAGATGAGCGACACGCTCAACACCGGCAGCGCCTGCTTTGACTTTATGCTGCAACCACGAGTGGCGGGGGCGAGCGAGGCAGACATGCCACTGGATGATGGCACCGTGATCTGGCAGGAATCACAATCGCCGTTTATCCCCGTGGCACGCGTACATATTCCGCCGCAGGAATTTACCGGTGAGGCTCAGCAAACATTTTGTGAAAACCTGTCGATGAACCCGTGGCGCGGTGTTGGCGCGTGGGAGCCACTGGGTAGCCTGAACCGGGCCCGCCGACTGGTGTATAACGCGGTTTCCCAGTTTCGCCACCAGCACAACGGCGCACCGCGGGCGGAGCCAGGAAACTGGTGCTTGCACAAGGGCGGACAGGCCTGCGATGAATCTCAGGGTTTGCGTATTCGCAAGCCACGCTGGCCTCTACCGCGGTGTTTCGATGGGCACTACCGCCCAGAAGATGGCAGTGAGGTCATTAGCCAGTGTGAAGGCTACGGCGCAGTCAGATATTGAGGACCTGCTTGACGAAGGGAATGGTGACTTTGCGCTGCGCCTGTAAGGAAGCGCGATCAATCTGCTCCAAACAGGCGAACAGGGCGCGGGTATCCCGCGGCGCCCGGTGCAGAATGTATTGGGCCACATCCTCCGGCAGGTCAAACCCGCGCAGCTTGCTGCGCTGAATCAGGGCGCCGAGCTTGTCGCTGTCACTCAGGGGGTGAAGCTGGAAGGTGAGCCCCCACTGCAGGCGGGACTGCAGGTCCGCCAGGGTAAGGTTCAGGCCGCGTGGGGACTGTCGCGCCCCCAACAACAACTGTCGGCCGCTATCGCGCAACCGGTTGTACAAATGAAACAGCGCGGTCTGCCAATGCGCACGGCCTTCAATTTCCTGGAGGTCATCAATACACACAAGGTCCAAATTCTCCAACCCCTCGACAATGGGCTCCGGGTCGGCGTGAATGAGGTCCGTCAGTGGCAGGTACTGAAAGCGGCGCCCGGTGGCTTCCGCCACCTGACAGGCAGATTGCAGCAGGTGCGTTACGCCACTGCCGGACTCGCCCCAGAGGTACATGGCTTGCTCCGGACTTTGCCCACTGGCAAAAGCCCGCAACATACCCACCACCTGACGATTGCCATCATCCGGTGACTGGAAAAAGTTGGCAAAGGTGGCGTCGTCACGCAGGGACACTCCTAAAGGAAGCTGCTGCGGTACACCACCGGATTGACTGCTACCTGCCACGAGTTTTACTGCCAGCTGTATCGCAATGGGTTCTGCGCGCTTCCGAGCGGCGCGCGGTAACCGGACAGGTCGACCAGCCCATCGTCGCGGGCCGACTGCAAGTTGCGGTTCAGGGAGAGGACATTCTGCAGGGTTTGCAGCTGGGTGCTGGTGGTCAGCGCCAGGGTCAGGCGATCGCCATTGACGGCGAGCACATCTGCGCTGCTGACCTGGGCCAGCCCCTGCAGGTAGGACGTCGCCGCGGAATACTGGGCGAAGCTACGAATACCGGAGATCTCCACCAGCACCGCGCTGGTCACGCCGGTATCAGAACTGCGCACCGCATAGCGCTCTGCCAGTAAATTGGCGGCACCATTCACACCGCGCAACGCCACTTCTTCCATGGAGCTGCCGCTGGCATCGAAAGCGTAACTGCGGCCACCATGGATAAGCAGCCAGTTGGCTTGCCAGCGCTGACCAGAGGTCTGCAGCAGGCGCCCCATTAAGGTGGCATCTGGACGGTAGCGCACACCCGCGCGCTCAGCCGCACCTTCATCCTGTGCCCACAGGCTCCCCAGCGGCATGTTGCGCTGGTCATTCAGGTCCATAACGGGAAAGTCGAGCGGCAGGCCGCGCTCCATGGCGAGGCCGTCCAGCAGGCCGAACAGCTCCGGATAATCTTCCTGACGCAGGGAGTCGCGCCCGCCTTGCAGGGTATCCACCGCCATCCACACCAGAGTGCCGGGGCGGTTGTTGGGCCACAGCGGCAGCTGCAGCTTGTGCACCAGATCACCCACCGCCTGCGGGTCAAATGCCAGATTCAGGTACAGCTGGTTGCCATCACTTTCATAGCGGTAGCTTTGCAGCAGCTTTTGCGACTGCTTGAGCACCGGTGCAATCTTGGGGTTACTGGCAATCTCAAGGTCACCGGTGACCCGCACAAACACACGCTCCAGGCCGCGCGCCGTGGCGCTTGCACGGTCGCTGGCGCCGCGGCTTGCCACCGCCTCACTCACATCGTAGAGGTCTGGCATGACGCGGGCAGTAGCAGGCAGGGCCAGCAACACCGCCAACATGAAAGCGAAACAGAGTAGTACCCGGGGGGTTAAGATCGATGGCATTGGCTCGCGGTCCCCTTTTACCTCTTTATATGTCACAGACACTGGCTCCATCACAGACGTTAATACTGGTCCAGACATGCTATTACCTATCAGGCGCACATTTGATCGCCATCTATCAGCAGAATTCGCTGCCTCGGGTGGCAATCTCGCGGTGCGTTCCCACGCCGAAGGCGAACCTCGGCAGTCAATTAGCGACTATTGTATCAGTGTCGGCTGTTTCTCCCAGCCTTCAGTTCGCACATTCAGGTAAATTTCTACTAGAATACGCGCCCTTCTTATCTAGGCCCTTATCAGGTTGAACCATGAGCGACTCCAAGCCCAACTCCTCCGCAAGCCCTTCTCTCAGCTATAAAGACGCCGGTGTCGATATCGACGCGGGCAACGCTCTGGTTGAGCGTATCAAGCACGTAGCCAAGCGCACCACGCGCCCGGAGGTCATGGGCGGCCTGGGCGGCTTTGGCGCCCTCTGCGAGCTGCCCAGCGGCTATAAAGAGCCGGTGCTGGTTTCTGGCACCGATGGTGTCGGCACCAAACTGCGCCTGGCCATGGATCTCGGCATTCACGACAGCATCGGCATCGACCTGGTCGCCATGTGTGTCAACGACCTGGTGGTCGCCGGCGCTGAGCCGCTGTTCTTCCTCGACTACTACGCCACCGGCAAGCTGAACGTCGACATCGCAGCCGACGTGGTCACTGGTATCGGCAAAGGCTGTGAGCTGGCCGGCGCGGCACTGGTAGGCGGCGAGACCGCCGAAATGCCGGGCATGTACGAGGGTGATGACTACGACCTGGCAGGCTTCTGTGTGGGCGTGGTGGAAAAATCCGAAATCATCGACGGCAGCAAGGTCAAAACTGGCGACAAGCTGATTGGCCTCGGTGCCTCTGGCCCGCACTCCAACGGCTACTCCCTGATCCGCAAGGTTCTGGAAATCAGCGGTGCCGACCTGAACAAGGACCTGGAAGGCAAATCTCTGGCCGAGTCCCTGATGGCACCGACCCGTATCTACGTGAAGAGCCTGCTGGCCCTGATGAAGGAAGTACAGGTAAACGCGCTGAGCCACATTACCGGTGGCGGCCTGCTGGAAAACCTGCCGCGCGTACTTCCGGACAACGCCCGTGCCGTTATCGACACCAAGAGCTGGGACCTGCCCCCGGTATTCCGCTGGCTGCAGGAAGCCGGCAACATCGAAAGCCGCGAGATGTACCGCACCTTTAACTGTGGTGTGGGCATGGTGATCTGTGTGCCCGCTGACCAGGCTGACAAGGCCGTTGCCAAGCTGCAAGAGCTGGGTGAAGACGCCTTCATCGTCGGCAGTATCGAAGCCGCCAATGGTGGCGAAGCGGTTGAATTGGCGGGCCTGTAATCACATATGTCTGCCGACCCTTCCTCTCCAACGCGCAAGTGCCGCGCCGTAGTCCTTATCTCCGGCAGCGGCAGCAACCTGCAGACGTTCCTCGATGCCGCGGCAAACGCGGAGTGCGCATACGGCGTTGAAGCTGTCATCAGCAACAAAGCCGATGCCTACGGACTCACCCGCGCGCAAAATGCGGGTGTGTCGACCGAGGTGCTGAGCCACAAGGACTTCGCCGATCGCGACAGTTTCGACCGGGCCATGGTCGAGCTGATCGACAGCTACGAACCGGACCTGGTCATACTGGCCGGGTTTATGCGCATCCTTACCCCGGACTTTGTACGCCACTACAGTGGACGTCTATTGAACATTCATCCATCTTTGCTGCCAAAGTACCAGGGCCTGCACACGCACCAGCGTGCTCTGGAGGCGGGCGACAATGAACACGGCGCCACCGTACACTTTGTCACCGAAGAACTAGATGGTGGACCACCTATTTTGCAGGCTGCTGTACCCATCGAAGCCGGTGATACGCCCGAGGTGCTTGCACAACGGGTGCTGGTGCAGGAACATAAAATCTACCCGCAGGTGGCCCAGTGGTTTGCCCAGGGGCGTCTTCGCATGGACGGTGACCGCGTCGAATTCGACGGAGAGCTACTGCCTCGCAGCGGGTTGCGGTTGTAGGGTCGGAACAATTTCCGGCCTGAGAGCATCCATATAGATGGAAGTCCAATAACAGGCCGGAGGTTATCTCTTGAATCGTTGCGCCCGCATTATTCGCTCTATTGCGTCTACTTCTCTCCGCTTACCTTTATTTACTACGATTCTCGCCTCCTTCCTGTTCGGCAGCCTGACGAGTGCTGCTGAGACAAGCGCAGAACCTGCAGCGCCCCGCGTTTTGCTTCCCTTCACTGCCACCTACGAAGCCAAGTTCAGCGGCTTCGCCGTAAAGGCGGAGCGTACCCTCAGCGGCAGCCCGCAAAGCTGGCGCCTGGATTTTTCCGCCCACTCCATGTTTGCGAAAATCGAAGAGTACTCCCGCTTTGCACAACAAGGGCTGCGCCTGATCCCACAGCACTACGATTATCAAAAATCCGGTCTCGGGCGCGACCGACACACTGCGCTCAGCTTCGAGGATGACGGCAAGCGTGTCGTAAATATTTACAACAAGTCGCGCAGCATTGAAAAAGCACCGGCAGATGTTCAGGACAAGATAAGTTATCAGATGCAATTAGCCATTGACGTGGCCAACGGCAAGCAGCCATTAAAATATCTGGTGGCCGATGGAAAGAGAATTCGCGAATACGAATTTGAAGTGGCGGGCAAGGAAACTGTCACAACACCGATGGGCGCAATTGAAACAATAAAGGTACAGCGCGTTCGCGGCGAAGGTGCACAGCGCGTCACAAACATATGGTTCGCGCCAGAGTGGAACTATGCACTAGTAAAACTGATGCAGCGCGAAGAAAATGGCAAAAGCTACCAGATCACCCTGACAAAATTACTCATTGATGGAAAAGAAATTTCCAACAAAAAGTAATTTTCAAAACTTTCCCACACTCTCCAAAAAAATTACGTCAAAGCGTAGATTTTTCCGCAATTCGTCTCTATAAAGACGCCGCATTTGTCTAGTAGGTAAATTTGACACTGCTAGACTCCATCTACTAGGAACATGTTTGCTGCATGCAAACTTTTTCCGGAATAGATTCTCAGCCAAGTTTCGGAGTGGGCTTCCACACCAATTGGCATTCATTTCAGTAATTGAGTGGGACCTCATGAACACTAAAACTCTGCGTAAAGCCGCATTAGCCGCAGCGATCTGTTCCGTAACCGCCGGTACTTATTCGGGCGGTGCGTTTGCCGCTGGTTTCGCCCTCCAGGAATCCAGCACCTCCGGTTTGGGCCGCGCGTTTGCCGCGGAAAATGCCATTGGTGATAACGCCGCCATCCTGGCTCGCAACCCGGCAGGTTCTGCGCTGTTCAATGAAATGGCTTTCTCCGTAGGCGTGACCTACGTAAACCCTGAAATCGACGCCGCCGGCAACACCGACTACTACCTGCTTACCCAGCAAGGCCCTGTGCTGGCAGCGTCTGTTTTCGACAAGGCAGACGACTACGCCAGCTCCGCGTTCGTGCCTAACGCCTATCTGGCGATTCCGCTGGACGATTGCTGGTCTTTCGGCATTGCCATGAATACCGACTACGGCCTGGAAACCGACTTCGCCTCCAGCTGGCCGGTGACTCACATCTCCGACAAGACCGAGCTGTTGTCCGTAACCATCGCACCGTCCGTGGCATTCGACTTCAATGACCAGTTCAGTATCGGAGTTTCTGCAAACTTCCTGTACGGCGACGCCACACTGAAGACCAAAGTGCCGAACAACTTTGTGCTCGAAGATGCAGCCGAGCAGCTGCTGGGCTTCCCGGTTTCCAACGCCAAAATCCTCGACGCCGATGGCGATGATTGGTACGTGGGCTGGAGCATTGGTGGTTTGTGGCGCAGTGCAGACGGCCACACCCATGTAGGTGTTTCCTACCAGTCCGAACTGCGCCCTGAAATTGACGCGGACGTAAACTCCGATCTGCTGCCCTCCTTCGTGGATGGACGCCCGTTTGACAACGAGCGTGCACGACTGACCCTGGACCTCCCTGACACGTTCGAAATCGGTGTTTACCACCGCTTTGACGAGCACTGGGGCATCGCCATGGGCGCTTTGTGGACCGATTGGGACGATTTCGAGCGTCTGCAAGCGTTTTTCCCGGATCAGCGCGTCAACAACGAATTGGTAGATCGCTACAACCCGCTGCTGATCAAGGAAGAAAACTTCCAGAGCGGCTGGCGCTACAGCCTGGGTGCGGAATACTACCCGTGTGAAGAAATCACCTGGCGCGTGGGCTACGCCTACGACAACGGTGCAGCGCGCGATGGCCTGAACGAAGATGGTCGTATCGAATCTGCTGCTGTGGGCCTGAATGGTGGTCTTGGTCTGCCGGTAACCTGGCGCACCCTGTCCATTCCAGATGCCGACCGTCAGTGGGTTACCTTCGGCGGTACCTACAAATTCAGCGACCAGCTGAGCGTCGATGGTGGTCTGGCCTACATCTGGGGTGATGACGAGCCTATTCAGGAGTTCCAGGCCCTGCCGTTGACTCCAGACATCGGCCTTGGCACCTACTTTGATGGTGGCACCACCAACCTGGAAGCCTGGCTGGTGGGCGCGTCCCTGAACTACAGTTTCTAATCCGACGATTAGCGCTTGATGTTCAAAAGGCCGGGTGGCGACACCTGGCCTTTTTTATTGGCCGGTAATGCCTGGCGTATCGGCATGCGCACCAAAACAATCCCGCCCGCGCACTGTTTATGCCCCTCCTTGCACAGCAGCCTGCACCAAATCTTTCCCCACATGCATCCTACTGCACTGAATCAGCCGCCGGGGCCAAACCCAACAAAGTCCAGAGTGCACTGAATACCTCGTGTAATGGCGCAGCATTCCTCGCACCCACATAGCGCTGTGTACGGCGTCGACCACCCGCCGCAGCCGACGGGCATACAGCATAATTTGAGCAGAAAACCCTCTAAAAACAGGGGTTTTACTGCAATATAAATATTTCCTCCCCCCGACAATCACCTCCCACATAGCCAACGAATAACTGACCAGGCAAATACGCGGAAGAAAAAGTTGGCACGGAGTCTGCAATGGTCAAGGTGAGCGCGTAACAACCACGCGCACCAGAAATGACCGCACGCATATCCAGCTGCCGGTCAACGAGCTACCGATAGCTCACGAAAAATTAGTCAGGCAACGCACCCCGGTGCATGCCTTCGAGCAGAGGCGCTCACCGACCCCGTCCACAGTAACGGGTAGTCGGTGAGCGTTTTTTTTTGGCCTGAATTGCAGTCACCAGATTCACCGGCCGCTCAACACAGAGTTTTACAACTACATCGCTGACAAAACTTGGAGCAAACTCACCATGACCTGGAACAAGCCACTCAAAACTCTTGCAGCGTCTCTAGCGCTGGCAGTGAGCTTCAGCATTGTGCCCGCTACCGCCGAGGAGCTGGGCTACCCGGAAAAAGAAGAATTGACGTTTGGCTTTATCAAACTGACTGATATGGCCCCCATCGCTATTGCTTACGAAAAGGGCTACTTCGAAGATGAAGGCCTGTATGTGACCATCGAAGCGCAGGCCAACTGGAAAGTATTGCTGGACGGCGTAATCGATGGACGCCTGGACGGCGCCCACATGCTCGCGGGCCAGCCCATCGCCGCCACCATGGGCTTCGGCACCAAAGCCGAAATCATCACGCCCTTCTCTATGGATCTGAACGGTAATGGCATCACCGTTTCCAATACCATCTGGGAAGAGATGAAGCCAAACATCCCCAAGCGGGCGGATGGCAAACCGGTACACCCGATCAAGGCTGACGCGCTGAAGCCGGTTGTTGAAAAATACAAAGAAGAAGGCAAGCCCTTCAACATGGGTATGGTATTCCCGGTATCCACGCACAACTATGAACTGCGCTACTGGCTCGCCGCTGGTGGTATCCACCCGGGCTACTACGCACCGCACAAAGGCGATATCTCCGGTCAGATTGATGCGGACGCCCTGCTTTCGGTGACCCCGCCACCGCAGATGCCTGCCACTCTGGAAGCCGGCACTATCTATGGCTACTGCGTAGGTGAGCCCTGGAACCAGCAGGCAGTATTTAAAGGCATTGGTGTACCGGTAGTAACCGACTACGAAATCTGGAAGGACAATCCGGAAAAGGTTTTCGGCATCACCAAAGAGTTCGCGGAAAAATACCCCAACACCACCGTGCGTGTTACCCGCGCCCTGATTCGCGCCGCCATGTGGCTGGACGAGAACAATAATGCAAACCGTCCGGAAGCGGTGAAGATTCTCTCCCAGTCTAACTATGTGGGCGCTGACTACGACGTAATTGCCAACAGCATGACCGGTACTTTTGAGTACGAGAAAGGTGACAAGCGCGAAGTACCGGACTTCAATGTATTCTTCCGCTACAACGCGACCTACCCCTACTACTCCGACGCTATCTGGTACCTGACGCAGATGCGTCGCTGGGGCCAGATCTCCGAAGACAAGCCTGATGAGTGGTACAAGGAACTGGCAGCCAAGGTTTACCGCCCAGACATTTACCAGGCAGCCGCCAAGTCTCTGATTGACGAAAAACTGGCTACTGCCGAGCAGTTCCCCGACTTCGAAACCGAAGATGGCTTCCGCAATCCGCAGACCCACTTTATTGACGGCATCGTCTACAACGGTAAAGAACCCAATGCCTACATCGAAAAGTTCGATATTGGCCTGAAGTCCGGACAAAAACTGTAATAAAGCCTCGAAAAGCACTGGTCTGCAGTCCAGGCCAGTGCGCTCCACAAAACAATAAATTTTTCAGGCTTTTGTCTCACGCTCAACCCTAACGCTCAACTCGTGTGCTGAGGTAACAGGAATGAACACCACTACGGTAATCGCCACAAAATTTAGCAGCCTAAAGCTGCCGCACCTGGACGCAACTCTGTTCAGCAATGCCATGCGACTGGTGGCACTGCCAGTCGCGGGCATACTCGCCTTCCTGCTGCTGTGGTCCGTCACCGCGCAAAATATTGATACATCGTTGGGTAAGTTCCCCGGTCCCGCCGCAGTCATGGAGCAATTCAACGCCCTGTACGATGAGCACCAGCGCTCCCGTGAAAAAGAGCGAGCCTTCTATGAACGCCAGGAAAAACGCAATGCGGAACGTGTAGCCAAAGATCCCAACTATCAGCCCAAGATCCGTGCCTACACCGGTAAAGAAACCTTTTTGGACCAGATTATTACCAGCTTGATAACCGTCATGAGCGGCTTCCTGCTGGCAGTGGCCATTGCCATTCCCCTGGGCATCGCCATTGGCTTGAGCCAGGCACTGAACAACGCGATCAACCCGATCATTCAGATCTTCAAACCGGTATCGCCGCTGGCCTGGCTGCCGCTGGTGACCATGGTGGTCTCCGCACTCTATACATCGCCGGACCCGCTCGTCGCCAAATCATTTCTGAATTCACTAATCACTGTAACCCTGTGCTGCCTGTGGCCAATGGTTATCAACACAGCGGTAGGTGTTGCCGGCATTGATAAAGATCTGGTGAACGTGAGCAAGGTATTGCGACTGCCAGCGCTGCGCCACGTACAAAAAATTGTTCTACCGGCCTCGGTACCCATGATTTTTACCGGCATGCGCCTCTCCCTCGGAGTGGCCTGGATGGTACTGATTGCGGCGGAAATGCTGGCGCAGAACCCGGGCCTTGGAAAGTTTGTCTGGGACGAGTTCCAAAATGGTAGCTCCGACTCCCTGGCTCGCATCATGGCCGCAGTGCTGGTCATTGGCTTGATTGGCTTCCTGCTCGACCGCGGCATGCTGGCACTGCAAAAACTAGTCTCCTGGGACAAAGCAGCAAACTGACCCGGCAGCAGACGAAACAATTTTTTAGGAGACGAGACAATGAGCGTACTTCTCGATATCAGTCACATCGATATGGAATTCCCGACCCCGAAAGGCCCGTTTACCGCCTTGCGCGACGTGGACCTGAAAATTTCCCAGGGCGAATTCGTGTCCCTGATCGGTCACTCCGGTTGCGGTAAATCCACCGTATTGAATGTTGTGGCGGGCCTTTATCAGGCAACTCGCGGCGGTGTCATCCTGAGCGGTAAAGAAGTGACCGAGCCGGGCCCAGAGCGGGCGGTTGTATTCCAGAACCATTCGCTGTTGCCCTGGCTTACCGCCTACGAAAATGTCGAGCTTGCAGTAAAGCAGGTGTTCGGCAAAAACAAATCCAAGGCAGAGATGCGCGAATGGATCGAACATAACCTCGATCTCGTGCACATGAGCCACGCCATGCATAAAAGACCAGACGAAATTTCCGGTGGCATGAAGCAGCGTGTAGGCATCGCCCGGGCTCTGGCCATGCAGCCCCAAGTTTTGCTGATGGACGAGCCATTTGGTGCTCTGGACGCACTGACCCGTGCCCACATGCAGGACTCACTGATGGAAATCCAGGCGGAGCTCAACAATACCGTGATCATGATTACCCATGATGTGGATGAGGCGGTACTGCTGTCCGATCGCATCGTGATGATGACCAACGGCCCGGCCGCCACCATCGGTGAAATCCTCGAGGTAGACCTCGAGCGTCCGCGCCATCGTTTGGAACTGGCAGATGACCCACGCTACAACCAATACCGGGCCAAGGTACTGAAGTTCTTGCACGAGCGACACAGCAAACCGGATGTGCCGACCAAAAAATCTACACCGGCCAAATCAGATGCTGTACCAGCGCACGCGGGCGCGGATATCAAAGAGACCGTCGATAACGCGGCCTGAATCCGCCCGGCGACCATACAGAAGTTTCGCTTTCCCGCTCACACTTTTGTAGTGCGTGGGCGTGAGCCCAAAAGTTAACACGCGGTAACGTTTCCTCAGGGCAATAACCAAACACTTTTACCCTCCTTGACAGGAACACAATATGAAAAACCAAAAAACCTCCATGCAACCGCTTCTGACTAAAAACGTGCTGGCCCTGACCATGGGCGCCCTGATCGCCGTACCGGCCTTCTCCCAGGAGATGACCGAAGAGCAGGCACCGCAAGTGGCGAGCTTTGCCGATGCGCTGGCACAAGCCGACGTGACCCTGGGCCTGCGTGCACGTACCGAAATGGTTGACGTCAACGGCGTCGATTATGACCTTACCAGCCTGCAAACCCGACTGACCTTCTCCTCCGCCTCGTATGAAGGCTTCAGCACGCTGATTGAAATGGATGATGTAGCGCACATCACCGATTTCGAAGGTGGCGTTGCTGACCCGGAAGGTACCGAGGTGAATCAGGCCTATCTCGCATATACCACGGGCGCCACCACAGCGAAGTTTGGTCGCCAGCGCATCTTGCTGGACAACCAGCGTTTTGTTGGTGGCGTAGGCTTCCGTCAGAACGAGCAGACTTACGACGCCTTCAGTGTTACCAACACCAG